>CAZNKG010000001.1:0-152743 GCA_964573635.1 uncultured Desulfatibacillum sp.
GTCACATCTAAATAATAAATTTTCATTTGATTTTATCGGATGGTTCGTGTAGCCATCTCAGGCTATGGGACGGGCATGGCGAATTGAGTTTGAGGGGGCTCTCTATCACGTGCTATCGCGCGGCAACGAGCGGCGGGAGATATTTTACAACGATGGTGATCGAATCTTATTTCTGGATACACTCGGCGAAATGGCCGAGCGACTGGAGATTGACGTTTATGCCTATGTGCTGATGACCAACCATTACCACATCCTGATGCGCACGCACCGGGCCAACTTGTCAAAAGCCATGCACTGGTTCGGCGTCAGCTACACCAATCGATTCAACGCCATACACGCCCGCAGCGGGCATTTGTTTCAAGGCCGGTTCAAAAGCATGGTCGTGGAAAACGACGCCTATCTTATAGCGGTGTCGCATTACATCCATCGCAATCCGCTGCGGGCGGGGTTAGTCAAACGTCTGGGAGACTACCCCTGGAGCAGCTACCTGGCCTACGCATATGGTAAACCCAAGCCGGAGTGGCTCAAGACCGAGAGGCTGCTGTCGCAAATGCCCCATGCGAAGGACCGGTACAGAACCTATCGAGAATCCGCGCAGCGGCATGCCAAGGAAGAGGCCGGACTCTGGGAGAATCTACGCCACGGATTTATTCTGGGGAGCCAGTCATTTGTCGAGCATATCCGCAGCCGCTTTCTGCCCGAATGCGCCCATGCGGATATCCCTGAGCAAAAACGTCTTGCCCGGGACGTTGATCTTGAGCAGGTGATAGCCAAGGCGTGCGGGTTGTTAGGTTGCGATTTGGGTGATTTCAAAAAGTCACCGCGGGTGCCGGCAAGACACGTGGCCGAGCGGGATGTGCTGATTTACATTCTCTGGCAGCTTGGCGCATTCACCAACAGGCAGATTGGAGAGGCTCTCGGGCTGACCGGTGCGGCTGTCGGCCAACGAATTGCTCTCATGAAATCCAAATGTGCGGCAGACCCATCCATCCAAGGTCAGCTGGCCGACATAAAATTGATCATTTAGATCTGACACCTTGTTTTCCTTGTTCTTTACTTAGAAGGTGTCCGACGGCCAGGCCGCCGGCTGGCCGTCGGGCGCCCGCCCTTCCGGCGGGGGCTGGAACTGGGAGCGGACGAGCTCGGCGAAGAACCCCTTCGCGGCCAGAAGCTCCTCGAAGCTGCCGCGCTCGGTGATGCGGCCGTCCTGGAAGACGAGGATCAAGTCGGCGTCGCGGATGGTGGCCAGGCGGTGGGCGATCACGAAGGTCGTGCGCCCCTGCTTGAGGTTTTTCAGCGCCGCCTGGACCTGAGCCTCGGTCGCCGCGTCGAGGGCGCTCGTCGCCTCGTCGAGGATCAGGATGGGCGGGTTCTTGAGGAGCACCCGTGCGATGGCGAGGCGCTGGCGCTCGCCGCCGCTCAAGTTCGCCCCGCGCTCGCCGATGCGGGTGTCGTAGCCGCGCGGCTGGCGCCGGATGAAGTCGTGGGCGCAGGCGAGCCGCGCGGCCTCCTCGAGCTCGGCGTCGCTCGCCTCGGGCCGGCCGACGCGCAAGTTCTCGGCGATGCTGCGGTAGAAGAGCAGGCTCTCCTGGAAGACGACCCCGATGTTGGCGCGCAGGGAGTCCAAGGTCACGTCGCGGATGTCGACGCCGTCGATGCGGATCGCGCCCGCCTGCGGGTCGTCCTGGCGCTGGAGGAGCCCCATGGCGGTGCTCTTTCCGGCGCCGGTCTCGCCGACGAGGGCGACGGTCGCCCCCGGCTCGGCGGTGAAATCGATCTCTTCGAGCGCCGCGCGCCTGCCGTCGTAGCTGAAGCGCACGCCCTCGAAGGCGACCCGGCCGCGCACGTTTTCAAGCGGCCGCGCCCCGGGACGGTCAACCACGGTCGAGCGGGTGTCGAGAACCTCGAAAAACTCGCCCAGGCTGTGGACCTGCATGAAGAGCCCGTTCACGAATCCCACGACCTGGTCCATGCGGCTGATCAGGTGGGTCGCAAACCCCATGAAGGTCACGATCTCGCCCACGGTGATCTCCCCGCGCAGGTTCAGCCAGGCGCCGAGCGCGAAGATGCTGATCACCGTGATGGTGGCGGCCGCGCCCTGAAGCACGCTCACCACCGCCCACCAGTTGAGGACCGGGAACTGCGCCGAGAGCAACCGCTCGATCACCTCGCGCATCCGGCGCATCTCGGCCGAAATCCGCACGAAGCTCTGCACGAGCACCACGTTGCCGATCGCGTCCCCAGCCCGCTCGGCGAGCGCCGTGTGGTAGGCCTCGACCTCGCCCTGGGCGGCGAGCGTGCGGCGCGTGACGGCCGCGGTGAGGACCGCCGCGCCGAAGATCAGCACGATGAGCAGGGCCGCCAGGCGCCACTCGAGCGCCAGCGTAAGCGGCAGGAGCACGAGGAGTGCGACCAGCGTCGAGAGGTGCTCGCGGAACATGGAGAGCCACAGGCCGAAGAGCTGATCGCCCCCCTGGAGCATGATCTTGAGGAGCCTGCCGGAGTGGGAGCGGCGGTGGTAGGCGAGGTTCAGGCCGAGGACGTGCTCGAAGAAGCGCGCCATCGCGTCGAGCCGCTGGCGGTGGGCGAGCCGGTCGGCGTGGAGCGCGACCAGGATCCGTGCGCCGATCCCGCCCACCCCGACCGCGGCCCACAACCCGAAGATCCGTGCCCCGTCGGCGAGAGTCGCCGCGGCCCCGCGCTCGGGGGCGTGGGTCAACAGATCGACCGCCCGGCCGAAGAGGATCGGGTCGAGGAAGGGGATCGCCGCGAGCACGAGGTTCGCGAGCGTGAGGGCGCCGGCGAGCCCCTTCACCGGCCGAAGCAGGCCGAGCACCCGGCCGTATACGGTGAAAAACGGATGCGCCGCCATCGCGCCTACTGACTACCGGATCGGGCCCGGCGGGTCAAGGCGGGTGCGGCCCGAAAAAAATGGCCCCCCGGCCGTCGCGCCGGGGGGCCGGGGATCATGGCGGAGGCCGCCGGATCAGAAAAAGCGGTCCTGCAGCCCGAAGGGATCCTTGAACTCGAGCTTGGGCTCGAACTTGAGCTTCTTCGCCCCGCGTTCGTCCACGTACTTCATGATCTCGAGATCCACCTTGAGGGGCACGTCGATGCCGGCCTTGGCGAGCGCCTGGCGCAGGTAGGCCTCCGCGCGGCTGCCGAAGGCGATCGAATCGCCGAGGATCCGCAGCCCCTCGGGCGGGTTGTGGAAACCGACCGAGTTCTCGGCCCCGATGAAGAGCGTCCGGTAGAAGGCGTCCTCGTAGAACGCCTTCGCCTGGTCGTAGAGCGCCGGGTCGATCGTCTTGCCCTCGGCCTGGGCCTTGTGGGTGATCTCGAAGAGCTTGGCGACCGTCGCCGTCTGGTAGCCCGCGCGCAGCATGAGCGACACGGTGCGGTCCTGGATCGCGAAGACCCGCTCGCGCAGCCACTCGGCGCTCTCGGCGTGGCACTGCTTGCAGGCCTTCATGTCGGCCTGAACCGGGCTCATGACGCGGTGGTCGGAGACTTTGTGCACGCCGACCACGGTGTAGGGCATGTGGCAGTCGGCGCAGGAGGCCCCCGCCTTGTAGTGGGTGCTGTTGTAGGTCCAGAACTCGTACTCCGGATGGCGGATGAAGGCCATCTTGAAGCCGGTCACCGTCTGCTTCCACTCCTTGACCGATTCGTCCTTGCGGATCTGCGCGATGATGTCCTCGATCGTGATCGCCCCCATCTTGCTGTTCTGCCAGGGGAAGTAGAGCCCGACGGACTTGTTCTCCTTGTCCTTGGGGATGTTGTAGGTGACGTGGCACTGGGCGCAGACCGCCGAGCGCATCTCCTGGCGCGTGAGCTTCCCCGGGTCGACCCCCATGGACTTGAAAGCTTCGATCAGGGTGAAGCCCCGCGAGATCTTGAGGCTCATGTCCCGGTTGTCGTGGCAGTCGATGCAGGCGACCCCGAGGTCCCGGGTCTTCTCCGGGATCATGCCGAGCACTTCCTTGAAGGGCTTGCGATAGTAGTCGACGCCGAGCTGCTTCTGCAGCCCGACCGCGTAAGGGCTCTTGCAGCTCAGGCAGACCCCGCCCGCCCCGATGCGCGAGGCGTCGATCTCGAGCTGGTCGCGCACCATGTAGGCGTGGCCACGCGGCTCGTTGTACTCGACCCCGAAGCCCCAGCCGTTGAAGAGCAGCGCCATGTAGGGGAACTGCGAGAGCTTGTCGACCGTGATGGGGCCGCTGTCCATCCCGGTCTTGTACTTGCTCTTGCGGGCGCTCACCGGCTCCTCGGTCTTTTTCCAGAGCTCGTACTCCTCCGGGTAGGCCTTGCCCCACGCGGCGGGGTCGAGCTCGCCGTCGGGGATCTGCACCACCTGGCGCATCTGGGGCTTGGGCGGCTCGCAGGCCGCCAGACCCATCGCCAGCGCAACCGCCAGGCAAACCGCCGCGAATCTCTTGGCGCCGAAAGGCATCGTCTTCCCTCCTTGTGGTCTGTCGTCAACGCCCGAAGGTCCGATGGGCGTTCATGCCGCAACCGCCGCTACGGCCGCAGCCGCGCCCCGGCGCGGAGGTGCTGCAGGAAGCGGTGGCACTCCCAGCAGTTGCGGTTTTGATCGATCATCTCCACCCGGCCGGCGTGGCATCGGATGCAGTTGTTGCGGATGAACCCTTTGCCGCGCGCGGACACCCGGATCTCCTCCGGCGTTCGCCCGGAATAGTAAACCGCGACGTCCTTCATCCCGTCGATCGTCTTCCAGGCGTAGTAGGCCGGAAGGTTGTCGTGGGGCAGATGGCAGTCGACGCAGCGGATGGTGCGGTGCGCACCGGTATGGAACCACGCCTCGAACTGGGACTGCATGACGTGGCAGGAGGAGCAGAAGAGCGGGGTCTCGGTCTTGGCCATGAGCTGCGGCGGGCCGAATGCGAGAAAGAGCCCCGCCGCGGCGGCGGCGCCGGCGAGCAGGAGGAGTTTCCAGCCGAATAGCTTTTTCAGCCCCATAATGCGGCGTCTCCCCGATCAGATGACGGCCGAAACACTCACCAGCCAGGCCCGCTCACGCCCCAGGCGAACGGGATCACCTTTAGCGCCGGCGGACCGAACCTCGCGCTTTCATACCCCAACCGGGGGAATCGGAAAATTGACTTGAGTCAATTTTTCGAGCCGACCCCTTCACGGCACGATCCGGGTCCCCAGGCGCTCCAGGAACTTCGCGAGCCACTCCGGATGCGCGGGCCAGGCCGGGGCGGTTACGAGGTTTCCGTCCACGTGGGCCCGGTCGACGGGGATGTCGACGTATTTCCCCCCGGCGCGCGCGACGTCCGGACCCACGGCCGGATAGGCCGAGCAGGAGCGCCCTTCCAAAACGCCCGCCGCCGCGAGTACCTGCGCGCCGTGGCAGATGGCGGCGATGGGCTTTCCGGCCTGGGCGAAATGACGCACCGCCTGGAGCACCTTCGCGTTCAGCCGGATGTACTCGGGCGCACGCCCCCCGGGGATTACGAGCGCGTCGTAGTCCTCGACCTTGACCTCGCCAAAGCTCGCGTTCAACGTGAAATGGTGCCCCGGCTTTTCGCTGTACGTCTGGTCACCCTCGAAGTCATGCACCGCAGTCCGCACCCTATCGCCCGCCTTCTTGTCCGGGCATACGGCATGCACCTCGTGCCCGACCATCTTCAGCGCCTGGAACGGCACCATCACCTCGTAGTCCTCCACGAAATCCCCTACCAGCATCAGGATTTTCTTGACGCCCATGACGGCCTCCTTGGCATTCGAGTGGGAAATGCTTTCCGTTCAAGACGCCCAACCATCGTTGGACTGGCCGGTAAAAGATGCGGGATTTCTGGTTTGGGTCCGTATAAAACGCCTGCAGGTACTCTCTCAAAGATGGCTTCACCATCTGAGAAACCGAGCAATTGGGCTGCACGCTCCATTTGGCACGGCATGTTATCCGGACCCGCATAAGAACCTTTCTATCATGGCTTGCCCTCCGAACCCCAATACCACCGATTCGGCGCATCGCCGATACGTCGAAAAAAACACTAACATGGCGGCAATCCGTGAATATGCCCTTTGGCCGGTCGATATCCGTAAATTTTGCCTCCTTCGATTGTCAGCCGCTTCACTGTCAACCTCGGCTTTAATGACTTCTTGTGACCGGGTGGCGTTTCCTGGATATAGGCTGCCATCGTTTGTTTATGCCACGTCGACCACCAAGCGGAACCGGTAGATGCCGCCCAGAGACGTCGCCTCGCAGCGGTAGCGCTCGCGGATTTCTTCATCGGTGATTTGCACAGTCCGTGTCGTTGGGATCGACGTCGTGGGCAGCGCCGGCCGCTCCTGTAGCCACAGCACCCGATGAAACCGCACGGGCGACAGTCGGTGGGCGATCTCGTTGCCGCTGAAGACCGGCATGATGATGCCCAGCGGGTCGCCGGCCGGCATGGATGCGAAAACCGCCTCTACCGCCGCAATCGCCCCCGTGAGCAGTGTGCCAAAAAGCACGCCGGCAATGGCTGCGATTATGCCGATAATCGGTGTCGCCAACCCGGCCGTGATCACCTCCAGCGCCACCAGAATGACCACCACCGCGACCGCGATCGCAACCAACAGAATGAGCAGCACGACGATCAGCGCAATGACCAAGCTGCGCATCACGATTCGATCCGTCTCCCCTTCGATCTCACTGGCCAGAAGCGCCAGGTTGATGATCTCGTCCAGCCGCAGAAAGCGGAACGCATCATCTCCGGCCGGCAGAACCCGCAGGTTGGGATGCCACTCGTCGCCGTCATCCCAGAACCAATGATTCCCTTCGACGCTATTCGACATGCTGTTTTCGAGCGCCAGGTTCTCCGGGTTGGCCTGGTCAACGATGAGCCGGCTGATTTGCCCGGTGGCCGCATACGTCACGTCATCGAACAGGTTGACCAGGGCCGCCTCGGGATTGGTCTCGTCCACACATTCCACCGATGTGGCCCGCACGCGCACGCGCCGCGCATCAAGGGCCGGCAGGACGGCGAACCACAGCGTCAGCGTGAAATCCGTTTGCCTTTCAAAGGTTACTTCACACGTTGCGGGATCTTGCACCGCACCGGCCGGCAAACCCGAATCGTTGGGGATGACAATCTGCAGACGATAAAGCCCCGCCTCGCGCGCCGTCTCGGGCCAGTCGAAAACGATTCGATCCCCTAGAAAGTTTTCCGCGGTGTCGCCGGGTTCGTGCGCGTCTGCCCCGTGCAGCTCCAGCTCAGTTCCATCCCAGCCAAAGACCGGGATGAACTCCTCTTCGGGTATCAGCCGGCCATTTTCGTCCGTCTCCTTCCAGCGTGCGAAGCGTGCCCTTACCGTCGCCTTGGCGCTGATGAAGCCCGAACCGAGCAGGCGGACCTTCTGGCCGGCGACAACATCCGTGGCGAGGATCTGATTTCCACCGTCTGCCGGGTCCTCCTTGAGCACCAACACGCTTTCGTCTTCCAGCGGCACTCCCATCGGCTGCGTCGCGCTGAGCCAACCCTCGACCGGATCAAGCTGCCTGATCTCCAACGTCTTGTCGGCAGGTCGGCTGTGCCGCACATAGTTGCTCAAGCCCACATCGTACACGTCGATCAAATTGATGGACGGCGCCTGCAGAAGCTCAAGACCATCCGGGAAATATTCCTCCATTTGTTGTTTTGCGTCGCCGGTCAGCTCCCCGTTCTCGAAAGCGGCGACGCAGTCCTTGACCCAGTCGGAGAACGGCCGCGTGAAGGGTAGACCCTTCTGGGCCGCACCCAGGTCTTGATCCGGCGGCGGGGCCGACTCCGTCAGGGCCTGCGTCAGCGTGTTCAGGGGCCCGCCGGGGGACATCAGCAGCTTGGCGATTTCCGCGGGGTTGCTGCCCGGCTTGCAGGGCAGACCAGGCGGCAGTTCAACTTTTTCAAGGAGCTTGTGCGCCTGCTTCGCCAAGCCTCGCACCGGCTCCAGCTGAGCGGCCGGAACTCGGCCTTTCAATGCTTCTGCGGCTTGCTTCTGCAGCTTGGTCTTCGGCTTGGAGGTGCCGCCCAGCGTTTCCAGGAGCAGCTTGGCCATGCACAGATCGATCCCGGGTCCCGGGCCGGGCTCCTTCGCTTGCCGATCGCGCCAGGTGGCAAGCAGACGCGTTTCTTTGTCCGGTTGAGAAGGCCGCGGCTTGCGGCCTACCAGCCGATGCTTAAACGCCAGCATCGCAGCGATCGGCACGGACAGCCGCATGGCCCCGCTCGCGCGGTGCATCGGGTATCGAGTCGTCTGAACTTCCTGGCCCTGGCGATCGTATACGGCGAGGCGCAGATCGGATGCTTGGGAGAAGCGTGAGGCGCCCGGTACCGCGAAGTCCGATGCGCCTCCGCGGCCCCCACTTTCCCTCATTCCAAGCGACAGGCGTGCCTTGCCGCGCCTGTCCGTCATGCCCTTCGCCATGGGGACGCCTTTTTTCATCGGATCACCCGCATACAGGGCAAACTCCACCCCGGGCAAAGGCGCACCGGATTCTCGAATGAACAACCGGACAACCGCAGTGGCTTTCATCGGCGCCTCCTTGATCAACACCTGCATGTGTGCGGGCGCTGTATGGCATTCCCCGACCGCCTGATCCGGTCGAAGAAGGCCTGCTGGTTTGATTCGAGGTTCTTAACGCTGCCCGGCTCGTCGTCCCGCATCAGACGGCTTGACCCGGCGGCATCGGCGCTGAGAACGGCGGCGGGCTTGCGGCGAAAAACGTTCTTTTCCATGCCGCCGCCCCTTGGTCAGAAGGTTGGGTAACATCCAGGATGAAAGAGATAAATCCGAAAGAAGCCCGAACGAAGTCCGAACCGTTCAGCGAAGTCAGAGTCCGCTTCAGATCAGGTCGAATGGTGATTGCACTACCATTCAACTGGATCATACGCTTGTCAAGGGGCAACACGAACATGAGAGGGGAACGGGCGGCCGCGTTCAAAAGCCGATCCCGCCCCCTTTCCCGCAGCCGAGGTGGCCGAACCGGTCCTCTGGGAGTGTTCTCCTGGAAACCCCGGCCGCGGGGGAGCTCGTGGTGATCGTGCGGGTTGTTGCCCGCGGTGCCGCGAATGCCGGCTATGGGGGCACGGGTTCGTGACGGCCTGTTTTAATGGGCGGCAGGTTTCGATGCCGGAGCGCGCGGATCGATTCGGGACGCTGCGCGCCGGGCATCGCCCGCAAGGGGCCGGCGGCAGGGGCGGTCGGCTTGGCGGCGGCAGGTGGCGGCGTATCCGGGGGAGGGCTCCGGCTCCGGCGGCCGGAGGGCGTTGAGCGGTTGCGGGCGATAGACCGGGTGCCGGCGGCCGGGCGGGTTTAATCCGTGTCGGCGCTTGCGACCCCCTCGGCCTGCCGAAGGCGGTCGTCGGCCAGCCGAAAAGACCAGCGCGCCTATTTTTCGCAACGGCGAAAACGATGGCGCGCGAAGCCCGCCGGCGATCGCGTCACGTTTTAGGGACGCCCGAACGCATAAAACCGCGATGGCTGGCATCGGCCCATTAGAAAGTCGGTCGAGCCGCATAATCGGCGCGCGGGGGTCAAAACGGTCCGCCGCGGCGGCCGGGGGCCGCGGGCACGAGGCGGAAGGCGGGGCCGGCGATCTTGGAGCGGCGGCACTTGGGGCAGCGGCCGGGCCGGTTCAGGCGGCGGCGCTCCTCGAACTCGTAGCCGCAGAGGAGGCAGCGCGCGGGGGCGGCGAGGAGGGTTTCGCGAGCGGCCGCGGCCGAGCGGCGCACGTGCTCGAGATGCCCGGCGACCTCCGTCTCCTCCAGGCCGAGGCGGTCGGCGAGCTCGCGGGCGTCCATCTCCTCGCGGCGCAGCATCGCGGCGATCTCCCGGCGCAGCGTGCGGGGCTCCATGGTCCCTCCGGCGGCCGGCCGCCCGGGGCGGCCGCCTCTCAGGCATGGCCGTTCTTCAAATAGGCCACGAGGTCGGCGATGGTCACGACCGGCAGGTCGTGCTTGAGCCCGAAGGCCGCGATCTCCGGCATGCGCGCCATGGTGCCGTCGGGGTTGGTCAACTCGCAGAGCACCCCGCAGGGCTTCAGGCCCGCCAGGCGCATGAGGTCGACGGTCGCCTCGGTGTGGCCGCGGCGCTCGAGCACCCCGCCGGGCCGGGCCTTGAGCGGGAAGACGTGGCCCGGGCGGCTCAGATCGGAGGGCTTTGCGCCGTCGGCGACCGCCGCGCGCACGGTGCGCACGCGGTCGGCGGCCGAGACGCCGGTCGTGACCCCGCGGGCGGCCTCGATCGAGACCGTGAAGGCGGTCTGGTAGCGGCTGGTGTTGTCCGCGACCATCATGGGCAGCTCGAGCTCGCGGATTTTCTCCTCGGTGAGGCACAGGCAGACGATCCCGCTGCACTCGCGGATCAGCATGGCCATCTGGGGCTCGGTCACGGATTCGGCCGGAAAAATGAGATCCCCCTCGTTCTCGCGGTCCTCGTCGTCGGTGACGAGAACCCCGCGGCCCTGGGCGAGCGCCTCCAAGGCCCGGCGCACGCGCTCCGCCGGGGCGCCGAAGGGGCATAGCAAAGACGGCGACATGACGATTCCTCCGTTGGATATGGGCATCGGGCAGCGGTCGGACTCAGGGCGTGCGGAGAAGGGGGCGCACCGGCCGTCCCACGGCGCAAGGCGTTGCGGCCGCGGGGGCTTGCGTGCGTCGGTTCGCCGCATCCTCTTCCATCCGGACTGTGACCGTCGGCCCTGGCTTCGCACCAGGTCTGCTCGACCCCCCTGCCGCGCGGCAAGGGGCGCTCGCGGGCTCCCCCGGGTGGTCCCGGGGCTACCGCCGGTGGGGAGTTCCACCCCGCCCTGAGAATCGGCGCTGTTGCCGCAACAAATTACTCGAAATCGGCCGCCTGTCAAGGAGAATATCGTTTGATGCAATCCTAGTGCAATAATGCAATCATGCAAAAATCAATGATCACATAGAATTGCGGCGCCGCGGGTGTGTCTCGCAGGTATTTCGGAGGCGATGGGGATTGACTATCAAGGCGCCGCGGCTAGAAATAATCGGCGCCGGGCGGCTCAGTTCCGCGGGGCCGCCGGACGAAGCTCTTCCTTGATGAGGCAGCAGGCGATGCGGTGCTCCGGCACCCCGTGGGAGTCGTAGGAAACGACGCCGGGCTGGATCAGCTGGTTCATGACGCAGCCCTCGGGAATCTGGAGGCGGAAAAAGTCGGCTTCGTTCAGCGGCGGCCGATCCACCAGCCGGTCGCCTTGGAACTCGAGGCTGTGGACGGGGGCGTCCTCGCAGAGGGGGCAGCGGTACACCCGGCCGTTCGGAAAGATGAAATAGTTGTCGGCCACGAGCCCGGCGCAGGCGAAGGGCTCGCCCGGGCGCAGGAACACCGGCGGGTAGGTGACGGGAATGCCGCGCGCGGCGATCGCCGCCGCCGCGGCCGGGACCTCGCCGAGCCACTCGGAGGCGCCCACCCTCAGGACTTCGTCGGACGCCGGCTCGCAGCCGGTCCAGGCGGCCTTCCCCCGCAGCCCGAGCACCTGGATGAAAAAGCGCGCGACGCCCAACTCTTCGAGCAGCGGGCCCATGGCCGCAAGCTCCGGCAGGTTGGCGCGGCTCACCGTGAAGATCAGGCTCGTCCGAAAGCCCCGGGCGCGCGCCCGGCGGATGCCCGCCAAGCAGGCCGCATGGGCGCCGGCGCCCCGGATCCGGTCGTTGGTCGCCGCCGTGGCCCCGTCGAGGCTGAAGCTGAAAAAATCCACTTCCGCCGGGCTCACTTTGGACAGGATGTCGTGGAAGAGGTAGCCGTTCGTGTCGATCGTGACGCTCGCGTAGCCGAGGCGCCGCGCGGCGGCGACGGCCTGGGGGAGCTCCGGGTGGAGGGTCGGCTCGCCGCCCAGCAGGACAAGGTTCGCCCCCGGGCTGCGGGCGGCGAGGGTTGCCAGCCAGCGCTCGATGCGCGCGAGCGGGAGCCGCTGGCGGCCGTGCTGCGCCGGGTTGATGTAGCAGTGGCGGCAGCGCAGGTTGCAGCGCGTGAGCACGTGCAGGAAGACGTTCGCCGCCTGCGGCCGGAAGGCCACCGTCTTCGAAGCCATGGCCGCCTCCCCCCGCTCCGGCTTCACAGCTTCGAGATCAGGTGCTTGATCTTTTTCTTCGCCTCGATCAGCTCCTGGTTGGTGACCCGCAGGCGCACGACCATGTACTCGGCGAAGATGCGGTAGAGCAGCAGCAGGAAGTCGAGCTTCTCCTCGGTCGTGGAGTTCGCGCCGAGGCGCTTGTGGGCGGAGGTGTCGACGGCGAGGCAGACGGTCTTGCCGGAGGAGGTCACGGTGGCGGAGCGCTGGCGGCTGTCGATGATGCGCATCTCCCCGAAGATCTCGCCGCGCTTCTCGACGACCCCGATCTCGTGCCCCTCCTTGGTGATGCGCGCCTTGCCGATCAGCAGGAAGTAGAGCCAGGGGTCGACGTCGCCCTCGCGGATGATGACCTCGCCGTCCTCGTACTCGCGGATCTTGCTCAGCTTCAAGAGGTTGCCGAGGCTGCGGGTCTCGAAATGGCGCAGCGCCGGGATCGACAGGAGCTTCTGGATGTTCTGGATGTTGTCCTTGAGGTAGCGGGATTCGATCATGGCACCCCTCCGGGGCGCAGGCCGCGGGGCGCCCGGGGGCCGGGCCGCCCGCAGGCCGTGCGCCATGCCTTCATTTTATAATGCCGGGGGAAAAAGGGCAAGCCGCCGCCCCGGCCGTCAGGGGGTCTCCAGGCAGGACTTCGTGAGCGCCTCGTCGAAGAGCACCGGGTAGCAGCCGTCGAAGCAGGCCTTGCAGAACCGGTTTTCCGGATCGGGCACCCCGGTCGCCTCGAGAAGCCCCGGGATGCTGAGGTAGTGCAGGGAGTCGAGCCCGAGCAGCCGGCAGAGCTCCTCCTCGGAGCGCCCGGCCGCGATCAGCTCGCCGCGGGTCGAGAAGTCGATCCCGTAGTGGCAGGGGTAGCGGTGCGGCGGGCCGGCGATGCGCATGTGGACCTTGCGCACGCCGAGCGCCCGCAGCGACTTGACGCGGGTCTTGACGGTCGTGCCGCGGATGATCGAGTCGTCGACGATGACGATCTCCTTGCCGGCAAGCATCTCGCGCACGGGGTTCAGCTTCACCCGCACGCCGAAGTCGCGCATGCTCTGGGTGGGCTGGATGAAGGTGCGGCCGATGTAGTGGTTGCGGATCATCCCCATTTCGAAAGGGATCCCGCTCTCCTCGGAGTAGCCGATCGCGGCATAGGTGCCGGAGTCCGGAAAGGGCATGACGAGGTCGGCCTCGACCGGCGCCTCCTGGGCGAGCCGCCGTCCGTGGGCCTTGCGGACGAGGTAGACGTTCTTGCCGTCGATGGTGCTGTCCGGCCGGGCGAAGTAGATGTACTCGAAGATGCAGAACGCGCGGCGCCGGGCGGGCGGCGTGCGGATGCTGCGCACCCCCTCGGCGTCGATGACGACGATCTCCCCCGGCTCGATCTCGCGCAGGAACTCGGCCTCGACGAGGTCGAGCGCGCAGGACTCCGAGGCGAGGACATGGCTGCCGTTCATCCGCCCGAGGCAGAGCGGCCGGAACCCGTAGCGGTCGCGGATGCCGACCACCTCGCCGCGGCTGGTCAGCATGACGAAGGAGAAGGCCCCCTCCAGCTGCGCGACCGAGGCGAGCAGCGCCTCCTCGAAGCCGAGCCTCAGGTTCTTCACGAAGAGGTGCAGCATGATCTCGCTGTCCATCGTGGACTGGAAGATCGAGCCCGACTGCTCGAGCTCCTCCTTGATCCGGTGGGCGTTCACGATGTTGCCGTTGTGGCCGAGCGCGTAGGCCTTCTGGCGGTGGCGCACGATGAAGGGCTGAGCGTTGGTGAGGATCGAGCTGCCGGTCGTCGAGTAGCGCACGTGGCCGATCGCGCAGCAGCCGGAGAGCTCGGCGAGGTGCGCGGCGTCGAAGACATCGGAGACGAGCCCCATCCCGCGGTGGGCGGCGATCGCCTCCCGCCGCGCCACGGCGATGCCGGCGCTCTCCTGGCCGCGGTGCTGCAGCGCGTAGAGCCCGAAGTAGGTGATCGCCGCGGCGTCCGGGTGGCCGCAGATCCCGAAGATCCCGCAGGCTTCGCGGGGCTTGTCGGCGGTGTCGATGGTCGGCATGGCGCTCCTGAGCGGCAGTCCGCGGTGCGGCCGCTACTCGAACGGGACGTTCTCCTCCAGGTTCCACACCCCGCAGGGGCAGGCGCCGGCGCAGAACCCGCAGCCGATGCACAGGTTCTCGTCGACGGCGTACGCGTAGCGCGCATCGCCCAGGTCCCGCCGGGAGATCGCCCCCTGGGGGCAGACGGCGACGCACACCCCGCAGTCGCGGCAGGCCCCGCAGGAGAGGCACTGCGAGCCGCACTGGTAGACGTCGGAAAAGACCGTGATGCGCGGGTCGAAGTACTCGAGGCTCACCCGCCGCTTTTCGATCATCTGACGGCGGAAGGGGGCCGGGGTGCGGCCGTCCAGCTCGGCGGCGATGCGGCGCGCCACCTCGCGGCCGGCGCCGATCGCCTCGGTGAGCAGCCCCGGGCGCACGACGTCGCCGATCGCGAAGACCCGCGGGTCGCTCGTGCGGTAGTCCGCGTCGACCTTGACGAAGCCGCGCTCGACCGCGATCCCCTCGGGAAGGAAGGCGAGGTCCGGGACGTCGCCGATCGCGACGACGACCGTATCGGCGGGCAGCTCCTCGCCGCCGGCCAGGCGCACGGCGGAATCGGTGACCGCCTCGGCGGCGGCCGGCCAGCGGAAGATCGCGCCCGCGGCCTCGGCCGCCGCGCGCTCCTTGCCGAAGGAGGCCGGCCGCTGCACGTCGATCAGCACGACCTCGGCGGCGCCCAGGCGCACCGCCTCGGTCGCGACGTCGCAGCCGACGTTTCCCGCCCCGATCACGACGACCCGCCGGCCGCAGGCGGCCGTCCCGGCCTTGGCCGCGTCGAGGAAGGCGAGCGCCGGGACCGCGCGCGCGATCCCGGGGATCGGCGGCAGGCGCGGCCTCTGGGCGCCGGCGGCGATCACGAGGAAGTCGAACTCCTCGCGCAGCTGGGCGACCTCCGCCGGCCCGAGGGGCTGCTGGAGGTGCACGTGCGGGAGCGCCGCGCGGATGCGCTCGAGCTCGGTTGAAATCACCTCGGCCGGGATGCGGCTCTCCGGGATCACCCGCGCGAACTTGCCGCCCAGCCGCCCGGCGACCTCGTAGACCACCGCCTCGTGGCCGGCGAGCCGCAGCTGCCAGGCGACCGAAAGCCCCGCCGGCCCGCCGCCCACCACGGCGATCCGCCGGCCGCTCAGGGGCGGCAGCTCCGGCAGCTTCGCGCGGATGCTCGCCTGGCCGATTCGGGTCGTGTCGACCGGCGCCATGGCGGCCGCCTGCCGCGTGCACGACTGCATGCACAGGTTGGGGCAGAGGTAGCCGCAGACGGACGCCGGAAAGGGGGTGTAGGCGAGCGCGAGATCGACCGCCTCGTCCACGCGGCCCTCGCGGATCAGCTGCCAGCGGCGCTGGACCGGGATGCCGGTCGGGCAGCTCGCCTCGCAGGGGGCGGCGTACTTCTGGTTCTCCCAGACCGGGACAAAGCGCCGGAGGCGCCCGGTGGCGATCACCGGGATCGGGCCGCGCTCGATGGTGGTCAGGTCCCCGATCAGCCCGCCGGCCCCGAGCTCCGCCTCCCAGACCTCGCGCCGGAAGGCGGCGGGCGAGCGCACCGCCCGGCCGGCCTTCTCACTCGGCCGGCGGGCGACGATCAGCTGCCAGGCCTCGCGCCGCGACAGCTCGCGCCACAGCTCGAGGCGCCCGATCTTCTTGAGGAAGACCTTGAGGTTCTCCTCGAGCCAGGCCCAGTCGGCGTCGCCGATCGGCGCCTGGCGGGCGTCGGCCTGGCTGAAGCCGCCGTGGGGGCCGCGCAGGAAGACCTTGCCGCCGACCATGCCGACGAGCGGCCGGTAGCCGAGCACGTTGTCGGGGGTCTGGGCGTCGTGGCCGCAGACGACCGCGACCCCGCCGGCCATGAACTCGCCGAAATAGTCCCCGGCCGAGCCGAGCACCCAGAGCTCCGGCGGCGCGAAGCGCGGGTTGTGCTTCGTCATGGTCATGCCGCGGGCGCCGATGTTGCCCCCGACGTAGATCCGGCCCTGGGCCATGGCGTTCGCCGCGCCGTTTCCGGCGTGGCCGTGGACGACGATCTCCGCCCCGGCGTTCAGCCAGCCCAAGTCGTCGGACGCCGGGCCGAGAAGCTCGATCGCGGTGTTCGGAAACCCCATGGCGCCGACGCGCTGGCCGGCGTGGCCGGTGATGCGCACGAAGACCGGCTCGGCGCCGGCGCGCCAGAGGCGGCCGCCGATGCCGTGCTGGCCGAAGGCCTCGACCTCGATGCGGCGCCGGCCGGCCGCCACCGCCGCCTGGATCTCCTCTTCGAGGACCCGCGAGCGCACGCGCTCCCCGTCGCGGCGGCCGTGGATCACGAGAACGGACTTGGCATCGCTGGGTTTGGGTGTCGTCATGGAACCGCTTGGGGCGCCCCCTCCTGAATCAGACCACGTACTTGATGGAAAGCCGCTCCGCCGTGTGATGGTCGTCCACCCCGAGCGCGTCCGACATGCCGATCGGCAGCGAGGTGGAGCGGCCGAGGGGCGCCACGATCTTCTTCAATTCGGTGTCGAAGGCGAGGAAGACGTCCACGACGCGCTGGGCGACGTCGTCGACGTTCAGCCGCCGGTAGAGGCGCGGGTCCTGGGCGGTGATCCCCTTGGGGCACAGACCGAGGTTGCAGATGTTGCAGCGGTCGGACTCCGAGCCGAGGCAGCCGGCGGCCGCCTGCATGAGGTACTTGCCGGTCTGGACCCCGCTCGCCCCGAGCATGATGAGCGCCCCGGCGTTGGCGGCGAGGTTGCCGGTCTTGCCGACCCCGCCGCCGGCGAAAAGCGGCAGCTGGTTCTGCATCCCGAGCTTGACGAGCGTGAGGTAGCAGTCGCGGATGTTGCTCGCGATCGGGTGCCCCATGTGGTTCATGGAGATGTTGTAGGCCGCGCCCGTGCCGCCGTCCTCGCCGTCGATCGCCAGCCCCGCGGCGTAGGGGTTGCGCGTCAAGTTGTTCAGCACGGCGAGCGCCGTCGAGGTGCCGGAGATCTTGGGGTAGACCGGCACGCGGAAGCCCCAGGCCATGGACATGGACTGGATCATCTTGGCGACCGACTCCTCGATCGAGTACTTGGTCTGGTGGGTCGGCGGGCTCGGCAGGCTCACCCCCTCGGGGACCCCGCGGATCGCCGCGATCAGGCGGTTCACCTTGTACCACATGAGCAGCCCCCCGTCGCCGGGCTTGGCCCCCTGGCCGTACTTGATCTCGATGGCGAGCGGGTCGGCCTTCATCTCCGGGATCGCGTGCAGGATCTCGTCCCAGCCGAAGTAGCCGCTGGCGATCTGCAGGATCACGTACTTGAGGAAGCGCGAGCGCAGCAGCCGCGGCGGGCAGCCCCCCTCGCCGGTCGAGATGGCGACCGGCATCCCGAGCTCTTCGTTCAGGTAGGCGACCCCGAGCTGCAGCCCCTCCCACATGTTGGGGGAGAGCGCCCCGAAGGACATGCCGCCGATGATGAGCGGGTAGATCTCGCGCACCGGCGGTATCCAGCCGCTTTCGCGCAGGTGCCGCAGGTTCTCCTCGGGCGGCAGCACCCGGCCGAGGAGGGTGCGCAGCTCGAACTCGTGCCGGCCGGCGTCGAGCGCCGGGTCGGTCAGCATCGAGATGCGGATGAACTTCAGCCGGTCGAGGAGCACGCCGGGGACGTTGCGCCGGCCGCCGCGGCGTCGCGGCTGGCCGCCGCGGTCGACGTGATAGCGCAGCTTGTCGGCCTCGTCGGCGCGCACCGGCGCGATCGCGTGGTTGGGGCAGACGAGGTTGCACATGGCGCAGCCGACGCAGGCATAGGCCGGGTCGGTCTTCTGGCGGATCCCGTAGTAGGAGCGGTAGACCGTCTCCGGCGGCGCGGCGAAGCCGACCGGCGGCTCGAGGAGGCGCTTGCGGAAGACGCCGAGCTCGATCGCGTTCACCGGGCAGACGGCCGTGCACTTGCCGCAGAGCGTGCAGGCCTCCTTGTCCCAGAGAACCTGCCAGGGCAGGTCCTTCACGCTCAACGTGGAGGGGGTAATGGATCTTTCTGGCTGCATGTGCGGACCTCCCGGCGGTCGGGGCCGACGACCACCGTGTCGAGATACATGGGCTGGAAATCGCGGCTCTTGTCGCGCTGGGGGATCGCGGCGTCCAGGCCGCAGATCTCCGAGGAGAAGGCGAACACCCCGGGCTTGCCGCCGACCACCCCGGGGCGCAGCTTCTTGCGGTCCTGGACCATGAAGAGGCTGTGGTCCGGCAGGCAGCCGATGACGCAGTTCGGCCCGTCGATGATCAGCGGCCGGCAGGCGTGCTTGAGCTGCCGCAGGAAGTCGCCGTTCGGATGCGCCGCGATGTCCTCGTCCTTGAGCGGGGTGATGAGGTGCTTGTAGGCCTCGATGCCGAAGCCCAGCCGGGTCGCGGCGTAGTGCAGGATGTGGGTGAAGACCTCCGAGTCGGAGTGGTAGCCGACGTAGCCGGGGAACCCGCGCGATTCGAGAAAGGTGCGGATGGGGACGAAGGCCGTGTTCTCGCCGTTCGTCATGGTGGAAAACCCCTGGATGAAAAAGGGGTGGCAGGCGTAGAGGTTGATCGCGTAGTTGGTGTTCTGCCGCCCCTGGGCCATGATCACCCGCGCCCGGAGCTCCTTGCGGTCGAGCTGCAGATGGCGAGCGACCGCGAGCGGGTCCCCGATCTCCTTGATCATGATGACGTCCGGCCAGAAGGAGAAGACGATCATGTCCTCGCGCTCCTCGCCCATGGCGCGCAGCTTGAGCCGCGTCAGCATCAGGCGCTCGAAGAGCGCAGCGCGCTCGAGCCCTTCCCACTCCTCGGGATACTCGTAGGCCCGGATGAGATAGACGTCCCGCCGCGGGACGCCCGGCGGGGGGGTCTTCGGGACCTTGATCGAGATCTTGTACTTGGTCATGAAGCCGACATCCATCATGAAGGCGTCCAGGCGCTTCAGCCCCTCGTCGCTGAAGATGCCCGAGAGGATCGGGGCCTCGCGCATCTCCTCGAAGGGGCCGCTCAGGTCCCGCAGGAAGAGCCCGACCCCGGAGCCGTCGTGCCCCTCGCGCATGACGTCGAGGGCCTCGACGGCCACCATGGGCGACAGGGGCTCCTCGCTGGTGATGGCAAACAATCGGCACATGGTATCCACCTCGCGGATCAACGCGGCATCATCCACGACCGTCTGGCGGCGGGATCGTCGATGCGAAAAATCTCCTCCCCGGCGGAGGGGCTGCAGTCCCCTGGAATTCCTTACGGGATATCGGCAGGCGGCACTGGAGGCTATCTCTATGAATGAAATCGGGGGCGGAGTCAACTGGAATTACACGCCCGTGGCCGAAACCGGAGCATGTTACAAAATTGTATCGCCCTCTTCGGCCGGTCGGCGCGGCCCCGGCCGGGTTTGACAGGCTCGAGCCGAGTTCGTTAAGATGGCGGCGCGGGTTCGGCCGATGGCCCCGCGGGGCCGGCCGGAGGGGCCCGCCACGCCCCGCCAGGCCGCCGGGCGGGCCGGTTGGACCGGAGGCGGAACCCCAAGGAGGAGCCCATGCACCCATTCGATCTCGAGCGGATTGCCGGCCGCAGCTTGACCCGGCGCGAGTTCATCTGGCTCTCGGGGCTTGTCTCCGCCGCGCTCGCCTCGGGATGCGCGACGAACCCGGTCACCGGCGAGAGCCAGCTCATGCTCGTCTCCGAGCAGGAGGAGATCAAGATCGACCGCCAGTATGCGCCGCTGCAGTTCTCCTCGGACTTCGGGGCCGTCCAGCAGGCCTCGCTCAACGACTACGTCTCCCGGGTCGGCAAGGCGGTCGCCGCCCGCTCCCACCGCACCCAGATGCCCTACTCCTTCCGGGTGGTGAACGCGAACTACATCAACGCCTACGCCTTCCCCGGCGGGAGCATCGCCTGCACGCGCGGGATCCTGCTCGGCCTCGACAGCGAGGCGGAGCTCGCCGCGCTTCTCGGCCACGAGATCGGCCACGTGAACGCGCGCCACACCGCGGCCTCCCTGTCGAAGGGGATGCTCACCCAGGCGATCGTCGGCGGGATCTCCGTCGTGGCCGACGTCTACGGCGCCGGCCTCGGCCAGATCGCCTCGGCGCTCGGCAGCATCGGCGGCGGCGCGCTGCTCGCCGCCTACAGCCGCGACAACGAGCGCCAGGCCGACGCGCTCGGCACCGAATACATGGTCGCAAGCGGCTACGGCCCCGACGGCATGGTCGGCCTGATGGAGATGCTGAACGGGCTGAACAAGTCCAAACCGAGCACGATCGAGCTCATGTTCGCGACCCACCCGATGAGCGACGAGCGCTACCGCACCGCGCTCGACACGGTGCGCACCCGCTACGCCGCCTCCAAGGGGCTGCCGCTTTACCGCGAGCGCTACATGGACCAGACCGCGCCGCTGCGCGCCCTCAAGGGGCCGATCGAGGAGATGCAGAAGGGCGAAAAGCTCCTCGCCAAAAAGAAATACGAGGAGGCCGAGACCCACTTCCGCAGCGCGCTCAAGGCCGCCCCCAACGACTACACGGCGCTCGTCGAGATGGCGACCTGCCAGCTCATGCAGAAGCAGTACGCCGAAGCGCTGCGCTTCGCCGACCAGGCGAAGGGGGTCTACCCGCAGGAGGCCCAGGGGCACCACCTCGCCGGCTTCGCCCGCCTGAACACCGGCGACTACGGCGGGGCCTACCGCGACTTTTCCGCCAGCGAGCGGATCCTGCCCGGAAACCCCCACACGATCTTCTTTCAAGGGCTCTCCCAGGAGAAGATGAACCACCGCCCCGAGGCGGCCCGCGACTACAACCGCTACCTGCAGCAGGTGCGCGAGGGCAAGTACGCCCAGTACGCCCACCAGCGGCTGCGGGAGTGGGGCTATGCCCGCTGAGGCGCCCCCGGCGGCGGCGCCATGATCGCGCCCCCCGCCCTGCCCGCTATCCTCGCCGCGGACGCCGAGCGCAAGGCCGCGCGCCTGCTCGAGGCGCTCGCGCCAGAGGGCGTTTCCCCGCCCGCGGCCCTGCCGCCGTGGCTGGTGCGCGTGCTCGCCCTGAGCGACTTCGTGGCCGAGGCCCTCGCCCGCTCCCCGGAGCTGGCCGCCGGGATGCTGAGCCTCCCCGACGGGCCGCCGGCGCGCCCCCGCTCCGAGCTCGACGCCGCGCTCGCGGCGGAGGTCGCCGGCGCCGAGGAGGCCGGGGAGCTCGGGCGGCGCCTGCGCCGCTTCCGCCGCCGCGAAATGGTGCGCATCGCCAGCCGCGACCTCCTCGGGCTCTGCGGGTTCGAGGAGACCGTGGCGGATCTCTCGGCGCTCGCCGAAGCCGCCATCGGCCAGGCCCTCGAATGGCTCTACCGGCGCCTGGCCGCCGAAACGGGCCCCCCGGCCGGCGAGGGGGGCCGGCCCCAGCGGCTGGTGGTCCTGGGGCTCGGCAAGCTCGGGGCGGGCGAGCTCAACTTCTCCTCGGACGTCGATCTCATCTTCGCCTACCCCGGCGGCGGGCCGGATCCCGCAGCCGCCGAGGCGTTCTTCACCCGGCTGTGCCGCCAGCTGGTGCGGGCGATCGGCGAGGCGACCGCCGAGGGGTTCGTCTTCCGCGTGGACCTGCGCCTGCGGCCCTTCGGGGAGAACGGCCCGCTCGCCATGAGCTTCGATGCGCTCGAGCATTACTACCAGGAGCAGGGGCGCGACTGGGAGCGCTACGCCTGGATCAAGGCGCGCGCCGTGGCCGGGGACCTCGCGGCCGGCGCGCAGCTGCTCGGCCGGCTCAAGCCGTTCGTCTACCGGCGCTACCTCGACTTCGGCGCCTTCGAGTCGCTGCGCGCCATGAAGCAGATGATCGCGCGCGAGGTCGCGCGCCGCGGGCTCGACGGGGACATCAAGCTCGGGGCGGGCGGGATCCGCGAAATCGAGTTCTTCGGCCAGATCTTCCAGCTCATCCGCGGGGGGGTGAGCCCGCCGCTGCAGGGGCGCCGCATCCGCGAGGTGCTCGGGGCGCTCGCCCGCGAGGGCCACATCGACCCCGCCGCCGCGCGCGAGCTCGACCGGGCCTATCTCTTCCTGCGCACCGTCGAGCACCGCCTCCAGGAGGCCGGCGACCAGCAGACCCACGAGCTGCCGCGGGATGCGCTCGGGTGCGCGCGGCTCGCCGCCGGGCTCGGGTTCGCGGGCTACCCGGAGTTCCTGGAAGCGCTCGCGGAGCACCGCCGGGCGGTCCACGGACATTTCCGCATGCTGCTCGAAACCCCCGAGGAGGCGCGCGCGGCCGGGGACGCGGCGCCCGGCCTCGCCTCCGCCTGGCTCAACCTGGGCGACGAGGCCGAGTCCCTCGGGGCGCTCGCCGGGTTGGGCTTCGCGCCGGCCGCGGAGGCCCGGCGGCTGCTCGCCGAGCTCCTGGCGGACCCCGAAACCCGCGCGCTCAGCGCGACCGGGCGGCAGCGCCTGGACCGGCTGGTGCCGCTCGTGCTGCGCGAGACGGCGGCCGCCGCGCAGCCCCTGGAGACCCTGCGGCGCACCCTCGATCTCATCCGCGCCGTCGAGCGGCGCACGAGCTACCTCGCGCTGCTCCTCGAATACCCGGCGGCGCTGCGCCGGCTGGTCGCGCTCGTCGCGGCGAGCCCCTGGATCGCCTCCTTTCTCGCCCGGCACCCGGTGCTCCTGGATGAGCTCCTCGACCCGCGCTCGCTCGCCCGGCCGCCCGGCCGCGAGGAGCTGGCGCAGGAGCTGGCGCGCCGCTTCCGCCAAGCCCCCGCCGGCGACCTCGAGTGCCAGATCGAGGAGCTGTGCATCTTCAAGCAGGTGAACGTGTTCCGGGTCGCGGCCGCCGACGTGGGCGGGCGGCTGCCGCTCATGCGGGTGAGCGACCACCTGTCGGACATCGCCGAGACGGTCATCCGCGAGGTGGTCGCGCTCGCCTGGGAGCATCTCGCCGAAAAGCACGGCGAGCCCTCCTTCGGACCGGAAAACGGCGGCCCGCGGGGGTTCACGGTGATCGCCTACGGCAAGCTCGGCGGGCTCGAGCTCGGCTACGCCTCGGACCTCGACCTCGTCTTCCTGCACGCGGGCCGGGAGGGCCAGACCGTGGGCGGGCCCCGGCCGATCGACCACGCGCAGTTCTTCAACCGCCTCGGGCAGCGGGTGATCCACCTGCTCACCGCCCACACGCGGGCCGGCCGGCCCTACGAGATCGACACCCGCCTGCGGCCGAGCGGGATCTCCGGCGTTCTGGTCCAGCCCCTCGCGGCCTTCCGCGACTACCTGCTCCGCGAGGCCTGGACCTGGGAGCACCAGGCGCTCATCAAGGCGCGGCCGGTGAGCGGGGAGCCGGCCCTCGCCGCGCGCTTCGAAGCCGTCCGCGGCGAGGTGCTGCGCCGCCGCCGCGACCGCCGCCGGCTGCGCGCCGAGGTGGCCGAGATGCGCGAGCGCATGCGCCGCGAGCGGCTGCGCGGCGATCCCGGAAGCTTCGACCTCAAGGAGGGCCGCGGTGGGATCGTCGACATCGAGTTCCTGGTCCAGTACCTGACGCTCGCCTATGCCCACCGCGTCCCGGAGCTCGCGCGCTGGACCGACACCGTGCGGCTGATCCGCACGTTGATCGAATCGGGGGTCCTCCACGAGGTGACCGGGCACATCCTCAAGCACGCCTACCTCATCTACCGCGCCGCGGCCCACCAGCTGAGCCTGCAGGAGAAGCCCGCCCGGGTCCCGCGCGAAACATTCGCCCGCCTCAAGCCGCGGATCGAGCACATCTGGCGCGCGGTCATGGCGCCGGGGGCCGACGCGGCGCCGCGGCCCGACAAGTAAAACATATTTGTCATTATTTAAAATTATATTGTTTCAATTTTGTATTTAATTTCCAAGCCGAGTCAGGGCCGGCGCCCGCGTTAACTTCCCGTTATGCTAATTTATTCCATCGAATAGACCCCCCTGGCACACCCCTTGCTCATGGAGGGGCGGCGCGGCGCACCGCGTGTGCCCCGCGCCCGGAAGCGTTCATGACGACACCGACCGCCAGCATCCATGCCGCCGCCTCCCAGGGGCTCCGCCGCCGGATCGCCGAGCTGACCGCGCGCTTTCTGCGCGGCCGGCAGCCCGATTTCCTCCGGCAGCACGCCCGGGCGCTCGACGACTACTTCCAGCAGGCCTTCGAGGCGAGCATGATCGGCCCGCGGCTGGAGATCAACAAGAACCCCTACGCGATCGTGGCCCTCGGGGGCTACGGGCGCGAGGAGCAGTGCGTCCACTCCGACGTCGACCTGCTCTTTCTCTTCGGCAAGCGCATCCCGCCGGAGGCCGAGAGCCTGATCCGCGAAATGATCTACCCGCTGTGGGACATCGGCCTGGACGTCGGCTACGCCACCCGGACGGTCAAGGAGAGTCTCGCGCTCGCCGCGAAGGACCTCTCCGTCCTCACCCCGCTTTTGGACGCGCGCTTCCTGTGCGGCATGTCGATGCTCTTCACCGAGCTGATGGGCCAGCTGCGCGAGAAGGTCATCCGCCGCCGCACGGCCGCGGTCCTGGCGGAGCTCGTCGCCACCGCCAAAAGCCGCCACGCCCAGCACGGGGACTCGGCCTACCTCCTCGAGCCCAACCTCAAGGAGGGCCAGGGGGGGCTGCGCGACTACCACACGATGCTGTGGGCGGCCCGCGTCGCGCACGACCTGCGCCAGCCGCGCGACCTCGAGTACCTGGGGCTGCTCTCCCACGCCGAGTTCCAGGCGCTGCGCGAGGCGCTCGGCTTCGTCTGGCTCGTGCGCAACCACCTCCACCACCTCTCGGGCCGCAAGAACGACCGCCTGAACTTCGAGAGCCAGGTCGCGCTCGCCGAAACCCTGCACTTCAAAGGGGACGCCGCCCAGCAGCCGGTCGAGCGCTTCCTCGGCGAGCTGCACGGGCGCATGGAGACGATCAAGCAGCACCACCGGGCCCTGCTGCGCGAGCTCGGCCTCGAGGAGAAGCGCCGGGGCAAGCGGCCGGCGCCCCCGCGCCCGGTCGAGGGGATCGAGCCGACCGCCTCCGGCCAGCTCGGCTTCACCGGCCCGGAGGCGATCCTCAAGCGCCCGGAGCTCCTCATCCGCCTCTTCGAGGAGAGCGCCGCCCTCAAGCTCCCCGTGAGCGCCGAGGCCAAGCGCCTGGTGCGGGAATTCCGCCACCTGGTCGACGCGGGCTTCCGCCGCAGCCCGGAGATCGTGCGCGCCTTCGAGCGCATCCTGCTCGCCCCCCCCTCGGCCGTCGACGTGCTCGACGACATGCTCGGGACGGGGTTTCTCGCGGCCTTCCTGCCGCCGTTCGCCGCGATCGAAAACCGCATCCAGTACGACGAGTACCATGTCTACCCGGTCGACAAGCACCTGCTGCGCACCGTGCAGACCATCCAGGAGCTCGGCGCCGCGGAGCGCCCCGCCGAGCCGCTCGCCGCCCGGCTTTTCCGCGAGCTCAAGAGCAAGGCGACGCTGCTCTGGGCGGCGCTCCTGCACGACGTCGGCAAGGGCGGCGCGGGAGAGGACCACGCGCTCTGCGGCGCGGCCCTCGCCCGGCGGCTGCTCGCCGACAAGGGGCTGACCGCGGCCGAAGTCGAGACGGTCGCATTCCTGGTGCGCGAGCATCTTTTCCTGATCAAGACCGCGACCCGGCGCGACATCCACGACGAGGAGACCGCCATCGCCTGCGCCCGCCGCATCCGGGAGGCCGAGCGGCTGAAGATGCTCTACATCCTCACGGTCGCCGACTGCATCGCCACCGGACCGGCGGCCTGGAACGACTGGACCGCGCACCTCCTGCGCGAGTTCTTCTTCAAGGTCTTCAACATCATCGAGCGCGGGGAGCTCGCCACCGAGGCGGCCGTCGCCGCCGTCGAAGACAAGCGCCGGGCGGTGCTCGCGGCCGCGGCCGCCCCGGCGGAGCGCGCCGAGTTCGAACGGCTCTTCGCCGCGCTCTCCCCGCGCTACCTCTT
The DNA here is from genome assembly GCA_964573635.1 of uncultured Desulfatibacillum sp. Classification (GTDB taxonomy): domain Bacteria; phylum Desulfobacterota; class Desulfobacteria; order Desulfobacterales; family SpSt-501; genus SpSt-501. The sequence goes on from CAZNKG010000001.1 coordinate 26,051, forward strand.
GTCGGTTCCGCCCGCGGCGATCGTCGAGCACCTGCGGCTCTTCCGCCGGCTGGGGGGCGAGGCGTTCGTCTGGGAGGTGCGCCCGGCCGCCGAGGGCGCGACCCGCACCGTGACGGTCTGCGCCCAGGACCGGCCCGGGCTGATGGCGAGCATCGCCGGCGTCTTCACCTTGAACCGCATCAACATCCTGGGCGTCCAGGTCTTCACCTGGAAGAACCGCACCGCCCTCGACGTCTTCGAAGTCAGCCCGCCGCCGGATGCGCTCTTCGAGGAGGAGAAGTGGGCCCGCGCCGCGCACCAGCTGGGCGAGGTTCTCGCCGGGCGGCTCGACCTCGCGGCGGCGCTCGCCCCCCGGCTCGCCGAGAAGGCGGCGCCCAAGCCGCGCGCCGCCGCGCGGCCGCACCGGGTGCGCGTCGACAACGCCGCCTCGAGCTTCTTCACCATCGTCGAGGTCTTCACCTACGACTTCCCCGGCCTGCTCTTCCGCGTGACCGACGCCCTCTTCCGCTGCGGGCTCGACATCTGGGTCGCCCGGATCGCGACGAAGGTGGACCAGGTCGTGGACGTCTTCTACGTGCGCGACTTGAACGGCCAGAAGGTGGACGCCCCGGAGCGGGTCGCCGAGATCGAGCGGGCGGTGCTCGACCGGCTGCCGCCACTTGCCGCCGGAGCGCCGGCGCCGGGCCGCCGGACGCCGGCCACGGCATCCAAATCCAACGAAGCGAGGTAATCGTCATGCGCAGAAACATCCTCATGTTATCGGCCGCGGCCGCCCTGCTGGGCGCGGCGCCGGCCGGAGCGGCCGAGGGTCTCGACTCGGGCGACACGGCCTGGATGATCGTCTCCACGGCGCTCGTGATGATGATGACCCCGGCGGGGCTCGCCCTCTTCTACGGCGGCATGTCGCGCTACAAAAACCTCCTGAACACGCTCGCCATGACCTTCGTCGCCTACTGCCTGGCGAGCGTCGTCTGGGTGATGTGGGGCTTTACGCTCGCCTTCGGCCCGGACGCCGGCGGGGTGATCGGCGGCCTCGGCCACCTCTTCATGGCCGGCATCGGGCCGGCGAGCCTCCAGGGGACCATCCCCCTGAACGTCTTCGCCCTCTTCCAGATGACCTTCGCCGGCATCACCGTCGCCCTGGTGCTGGGGTCGGTCGTCGACCGCATGAAGTTCTCCGCCTGGATCGTCTTCACCGTGCTCTGGGTCACGTTCGTCTACGCGCCGGTCGCCCACTGGGTGTGGGGCGGAGGCTGGATGGCGCAGATGGGGGCGCTCGACTTCGCCGGCGGGACGGTCGTCCACGTGAACGCCGGGGTGGCGGGCCTCGTGCTCGCGCTCGTCCTCGGCAAGCGGATCGGCTTCGGCCGCGAGGCGATGTTCCCCTCGAGCATCGCGCTCACGGCCCTCGGCGCGGCGCTTCTGTGGTTCGGCTGGTTCGGGTTCAACGCCGGCAGCCAGCTCGCCGCCGACGGGCTCGCGGGCTCGGCCTTCCTGGCGACCAACACCTCGGCGGCCGCCGCCGCGCTGGCGTGGATGTTCATCGAGTGGGCGGTCAACCGCAAGCCGACGGTGCTCGGGATCGCCTCGGGGGCGGTCGCCGGGCTCGTCGCCATCACCCCGGCGGCGGGCTTCGTCGGCCTGCCGGCCTCGATCGTCATCGGGGCGGCGGCCGGCGGCCTCGGGTTTTTCGCGGTCGCGCGCCTGAAGCACAAGCTCGGCTACGACGACTCGCTCGACGCCTTCGGCGTGCACGGGATCTGCGGGACCTGGGGCGCCATCGCCACCGGGCTCTTCGCCGACCCGGTCGTGAACGCCAACGGCACGGGGCTCTTCTTCGGCAACCCCCGGCAGCTCCTCGTGCAGCTCATATCGATCCTGGCGACCGCCGCCTTCACCGCGGTCGCCACCCTGATCCTGGTCACGGTCACCCGGGCGCTCACCGGGGGGCTGCGGGTGGATGAAGACAACGAGATCGCCGGCCTGGACAACGCGGTGCACGGCGAACGCGGCTTTGAAATCCAGTAGGTGCGACACGCATCGGCACAACGAGAGGAGGAACGGGTCATGTTGAAGAAGATCGAAGCGATCGTCAAACCCTTCAAGCTCGATGACGTCAAGGAGGCCCTGAACGAAATCGGCATCCAGGGCATGACCGTGACCGAGGTGAAGGGCTACGGGCGCCAGAAGGGCCACAAGGAGGTCTACCGCGGGGCGGAATACGTGGTGGACTTCATCCCCAAGATCAAGCTGGAGATCGTCGTCGACGAGGGCCGGGTCGAGCAGGTGGTGGCCAAGGTCCGCGAAGCCGCCTACACCGGCAAGATCGGCGACGGGAAGATCTTCGTGCTGCCGGTCGAACAGGCCGTGCGCGTGCGCACCGGCGAAACCGGGGCCGACGCGGTGTGACCCGCTGCGGGAAATCGATCAGGACGCACTCCGGGCGAGGACCCCGGCGCTTGGGGCCCGATGCCATTCCATCATTATCCCCATCACTTCCATCAGGAGGGACGACGCAATGAAACCCAAAGACGTCTTGGCGTACGCCAAGGAAAACAAGGCCAAAATGCTGGATCTGCGGTTCATGGACTTCCCGGGGATCTGGCAGCACTTCTCGGTTCCCATCCGCGAGCTCGACGAGGGCAGCTTCGAGGACGGCTTCGGCTTCGACGGCTCGAGCATCCGGGGCTGGCAGCCGATCAACGCGAGCGACATGCTGGTGATCCCCGATCCGGCGACCGCCAAGATGGACCCCTTCACCCAGGAGCCGACGCTCGTCATGATCTGCGACATCGTCGACCCCCTGACCCGCGCGGCCTACTCCCGCGACCCGCGCAACATCGCCCGGAAGGCCGAGGCCTACCTCAAGAGCACCGGCATCGGCGACACGGCCTTCATCGGCCCCGAGGCCGAGTTCTTCATCTTCGACGACGTGCGCTACGAGTCCACGAGCTACGGGGCCTTCTACGAGATCGACTCGGTCGAGGGGACCTGGAACACCGGCCGCGACGAGGGGCCGAACCTCGGCTACAAGCCGAGGCCGAAGGAGGGCTACTTCCCGGTGCCCCCCATGGACAAGTTCCAGGACCTGCGCACCGAGATGGTGATGGTGCTCGAAAAGCTCGGCATCGACATCGAGGCCCAGCACCACGAGGTGGCGACCGCCGGCCAGGCGGAGATCGACATGCGCTTCAAGCCGCTCGTCCAGATGGCCGACCAGCTCATGTGGTTCAAGTACGTGCTCAAGAACGTCGCCTACCGCCACGGGCACACCGTCACCTTCATGCCCAAGCCCCTCTACGGCGACAACGGCTCGGGCATGCACACGCATATCAGCATCTGGAACGCGGGCAAGCCGCTCTTCGCCGGCGACAAATACGCCGGGGTCTCCCCGACGGCGCTCTACGCGATCGGCGGCATCCTGAAGCACTGCCGCGCGCTCTGCGCCATCACGAACCCGACGACCAACTCCTACAAGCGCCTGGTTCCGGGCTACGAGGCGCCGGTGAACCTCGCCTACTCGAGCCGCAACCGCAGCGCGGCGATCCGCATCCCGATGTACTCGACCTCCCCCAAGGCGAAGCGCATCGAGTTCCGCACGCCGGACCCCTCCTGCAACGGCTACCTCGCCTTCTCCGCCATCCTGATGGCGGTGATCGACGGGATCCAGAACAAGCTCGAGCCGGGCGACCCGCTCGACAAAAACATCTACGACCTCCCGCCCGAGGAGCTCGCCAAGGTGCCCTCGGCCCCCGGCTCGCTCGAGGAGGCGCTCGCCTGCCTGAAGGCGGACCACGAGTTCCTCCTGAAGGGCGACGTCTTCACCCGCGACGCGCTCGACATGTGGATCGAGTACAAGACCGCCAACGAAATCGACCCCGTGCGCCTGCGGCCGCATCCGCACGAGTTCTTCCTCTATTTCGACATTTGACCCTGCGGACCGCGCCGCCGCCCCCCGGCGGCGGCGCACCCGGCGGGCGCACGCCCCGCCTCCTCCCTCCTGGGGGCGCGCGCCCGCTTCCGCCGGCCGGAGGAGCATGCCCGTGGACCCGATCATCCGCCCCGAGCGGCCGGACGACGTCGAGGCCATCGCCGCCGTGACCGCGCTTGCGTTCCGCACCCACCCGCACAGCCGCCAAACCGAGCCGTTCATCATCGCGGCCCTGCGGCGCGCGGGGGCGCTCGCCGTCTCCCTTGTCGCCGAGCTCGAGGGGGAGCTCTCCGGACACATCGCCTTCTCGCCGGTTGCGATCGCCGACGGCTCCCCGGACTGGTACGCGCTCGGCCCGGTGGCGGTCAGCCCGCACCGCCAGCGGCAAGGGATCGGCAGCGCGCTCGTCCGCGCCGGCCTCGCCGCGCTCTGCGCCCGCGGCGCCGCGGGCTGCATCCTGGCGGGCGAGCCCGCCTTCTACTCGCGCTTCGGCTTCCGCCGCTTCCCGGAGCTGACGATGGCGGGGGTCCCCCCGGAGGTCATCCTGGCGCTCGCCTTCGGCGCCGGGCGGCCGTCCGGCGCGGTCACCCACCACCCCGCCTTCGGCGCCCGCAGCTGAGCGGCCGGCTTTTCGGCCGCGCGACCGCCCCCCTCGGTTTCACCCGCCGGCCGCCGCCCGGTTCGAACGGAACGGGCGCCGCGGAGAGATTGCATCCGAAGCCGGGCTGCGGTAGAACCTTTCCCCGGGCGGCGGTCGGCTCATCCGCCGCCGAGGTGCTGCGCGATCCACGGGGACCGCGGCCGCCTCCCGCCCCCGGGGGAGCGGGGACGCCTCGCTCGATTCCATCGTTGCGGCGGCCGCGCCGGCCGCTTGCGGAGGGCCACGTGAAGATCGCGCCTCCCGTCCGCGCCGGACACACCGCCACCATACGCCTGAATGCCGCGCCGCGGGCGGTCTTCCCGCTGCTCTGCCCCGTCCGGGAGGCGGAGTGGATCCCGGGCTGGGACCCGGCGCTCGTCATCTCCGCATCGGGGGCGGCCGAGCCCGACTGCGTTTTCGTCACCCGCGCCGAGCCGGACGAGTCCGTGTGGGTCGTCACGCGCCACGAGCCGGAGGCGGGCTTCGTGGAGATGCTCAAGATCACCCCCGGGGTGACGGCCTGCCGGTTGACGATCCGGCTGCGGGCATCCGGCCCGGGCACGGAGGCGGAGATCGCTTACACGCACACGAGCCTCGGCCCCCGGGGCGACGCGTTCGTGGCCGCCTTCACCGAGCCGCATTACCGGCGGTTCATGCAGACCTGGGAGTCCCGGCTCAATCACTACCTGACCCACGGCACGCCCCTTCCGGAGGACCCCGAATAGACGGGGCCGGGCCGAATCGGATCGGATCGGAGAGACGCTGAGGGCGCCCGGGGGACGGCGGCTCCTTGCCGCCACGGCGGCCTGCCGGCTGCGCGCGGCGGTTCGGCGACCCAGCCCATGCGATCAGACGTGGGCATCGGCCAGCGCCGCGCCACGCCGGATCGCGGCCCCAGGACGACGTTCATCCGCAGCCTGTCAGCTGCGGTAGGTGCGGTAGTCGATGCCGTATTGCTTCGCCTTGTAGGCGAACTTGCGCACCGTCGTCTTAAGGATCTTCGCGGCGCTCGTGATGTTGCCGCGGGTGTTCTTGAGGGCGTCGATCAGCATCTCGCGCTCGAGGTTGGCGACGGCCTCCTCGAGGGAGAGCGCCGGCAGCGTCCCGGACTCCTTGCCGGTCTGCAGCGTCGGGGGCAGGTGGTAGCTGTGGATCACCCCCTCCTCGCAGAGCAGGACCGCGCGCTCGATGCAGTTCTCGAGCTCGCGCACGTTCCCCGGCCAGTGGTACTGCATCAGCATGTCGATCGCCGGGGTCGAGAAGCGCCGGATCTCCTTGTGGTTCTCGCGCGCGTACTTCTCGAGGAAGTAGTCGGCGAGCAGCAGGATGTCGGTCTTGCGCTCGCGCAGCGGCGGCATGTAGATCGGGAAGACGTTCAGCCGGTAGTAGAGGTCCCCGCGGAAGGTCCCCTGCTCGACGGCCTGCTCGAGGTTCTGGTTCGTCGCAGCGATGACGCGCACGTCGACGGCGATGGTGCGCTGCCCACCGACGCGGTCGAACTCCTTCTCCTGCAGGATGCGCAGCAGCTTCGCCTGCACGTCCATGTCGATCGAACCGATCTCGTCGAGGAAGATCGTGCCGCGGTGGGCGAGCTCGAATTTGCCGATCTTCTGCTTGATCGCGCCGGTGAAGGCGCCCTTCTCGTGGCCGAAGAGCTCGCTTTCGATCAGGTTCGCCGGCAGCGAGGCGCAGTTCACCTTGACGAAGGGGGCGCTCGCGCGGGTCGAGTTGTAGTGGATCGAGTTGGCGACGAGCTCCTTGCCCGTGCCGCTCTCGCCGCGGATGAGCACCGTCGCGTTGCTGCGGCAGACCTGGGAGACCATCTGGTAGACCTCCCGCATGCGGTTGCTGCTGCCGACGATGTTGCTGATGGAGTACTTGCCCTTGAGCTCGGTCTGCAGCCGGCGGTTCTCCTCGCGCAGCCGCTGGGTCTCGAGCCGGATGGTCTCGAGCTTGATCACGTGGCTGGCGATCATGGTCGCGATGACCGACAGCAGCCGCTCGCCGTCCGCGAGCGCCAGCCCGTCGTCGGGGGACTTGTCGACGCTGAGCGCGCCGATCACCTGGCTGCCCTTCTTGATCGGGACGCAGAAGAAGGCGAGGTCCCGGTCCTGGCGCCGCTTGCGTGAGGCGGTGCGGTCGAGGAACCGCGGCTCGTCGCCGATGCGCGGGATGGCGACCGGCTTGCCGGTCTCGATCACCCGGCCGGTGATCCCCTCGCCCAGCTTGTACTTGACGCGCTCGATCGCCGAGCGCGTGAGCCCGTGGGCGACCTCGATCGAGATCTCGTTTTTGAGCGGGTCGAGCAGCGTGATGGTGCCGCGCACCATGTGCAGCGAGCTGGAAAGGATGTCGAGGACCTTGTACAACGAGCGCTTGAGGTCGAGGTGCTCGTTCAGGGCCTGGCTGATCTCGTAGAGCAGGGCGATGTTCTCGACGCGTTCGAGCGTGTTCATGCGATCACAAATCCGATCGGTTGAAGTCCATTTTTTACATTTTTGTCGACTATACCACGCCCGGGGCGAAACGCAACCGCGATCATGATCCTGCACCTCGACATGGACGCTTTCTACGCCGCGATCGAGCAGCGCGACGACCCCGCCCTGCAAGGCCGGCCGGTGGTCGTCGGCGGCCGGGGCCGCCGCGCGGTCGTCGCGGCGGCGAGCTACGAGGCCCGGCGCTTCGGCGTGCGCTCGGCCATGCCGATGTTCGAAGCCCGCCGGCGCTGCCCGCAGGCCGTGGTCGTCGCCCCCCGCATGGATCGCTACCGCGAGGTCTCGCGGACGGTGATGGGGATCCTGCGGGAGTTCTCGCCGCTGGTCGAGCCGGTCTCGATCGACGAGGCCTTCGTCGACCTCGCGGGGACCGAGCGGCTCTGGGGCCCCCCGGAGGCGGTCGCCGCCGCGATCAAGGAGCGGATCCGCGCCGCGCTCGGGCTGACCGCCTCGATCGGCGTCGCCCCGGTCCGCTTCCTCGCCAAAATCGCCTCCGACCTGCACAAGCCCGACGGCCTGACCGTCATCGCCCCGGAGGCGGTCGCGGAGGTGATCGACCGCCTGCCGGTCGGCCGCGTGCCCGGGGTCGGGCCGAAGACCCAGGCGAAGCTCGCGGCCATGGGGGTGGAGTTCCTCGGCGCGCTTCGCGCCTTCCCGCCGGAGACCCTCGCGGCGGCCTTCGGCAGCGCCGGCGCCCGGCTCCTGGCGCTCGCCCGCGGGATCGACCCCACCCCCGTGACGCCCGCAACCCCGGCCCGCTCGGTCTCGAGCGAGTGCACGCTTCCCGCGGACACGCGCGAGGAGGCCCTGATCGCCCGCTGCCTGCTCGAGCAGGCCGAGGAGGTCGCCGCGGCGCTCCGGCGCCAGGGGGTCGCCGCCCGCACGGTGGTGCTCAAGCTCAAGCACGCCGACTTCACGGTGCGCACGCGGCGCACGACCTTCGCCCCCGCGACCCAGTCCTCCAAGGAGCTCTACCGCCGGGCGCTCGCCCTGCTCGCCAAACACCGCCCGGCCCAGAAGGTCCGGCTGGTCGGCCTCGGCGCGACCGGCTTGACGGCCGCCGCCGCGCCGCGGCAGCAGGAGCTCTTCGGCGCGCCGGAGGGGCCGCGAAAAGCCTGGGAGGCGGTGGACCGCGCGGTCGACCGGATCCGCGAACGCTTCGGCGACGGGGTCATCGGCCGGGGGACGCTGAAGGGGGAATGACCCGCAGCACCGCCTCGACCACCTCGGCCGGGGCGAGGCCGTCGGTTGCGACCTCGCGGTCGGCGAAGCGGCGGTAGAGGGGGCGGCGTTCGCGGTAGAGGTGGGCGATGGTCTGCCCGGGGGCGATCACGACCCCCCGTCCGGCGGGGTCGTCCAGCCGCCGTTCCAGGAGGTCGAGCCCGATGTCGAGATGCACGGCGAGGCCGCCCGCGCGCAGGTGGGCCATCGCGCGCTCGCTGTAGACGACGCTGCCGCCGGGGGCGATGACGTGGCCCTCGAGGGCGAGCGCGAGGATATGGGCCTCCTCGAGCGCGAGGAAACCCTTCGCGCCGCGGGCGGCGATGAGCGCCTGGAGGCTCGCCCGCTCGCGCACCTGGAGCGTCAGATCGGTGTCGATGAAGGCGTAGCCCAGGCGCTTGGCGAGGAGCACGCCGACCGTGCTCTTGCCGACCCCCGGCATCCCGATCAGAACGACGTTCAGCCGGGGCGCGCCGCCGGCCGCCCCTAGTTCCGGCGGCGCTTCCATGCGCCGAGCGCAAGCAGCCCCGCGCCCACGAGGGCGGCGGTCGCCGGCTCGGGCACCGGCTGGGTCCCGGGGAGCGGCAGGCGGCCGTCGAAAAGCTCGTTGTGCGCCTCGCCGGCGCCGACGAGCGATTTGGCGATCAGGTTTCCCTCGATGTGGCCGTCGTCGAACCGGGCGGCGGCAAGGGGAGCGAGGACGCTGCCGTGCACCTCGATCCCGGCGATCGACAGGCTCGTCGCCTCGTAGAAGTTGTAGAGGATGCGCGTGTCGGGGAAAAGCCCGAGATGGTCCCGATTCGCATCCAGGCCGTTGAAGTAGAAGCCGAAATGCTCCAGGACGCCGGAGCCGCCGGAGATGTTGACGAGGATGGTCGCGCCCGGCGGCGCCTCGAAGCGCAAGCCGATGTCCCGCAGGATCTTGTCGGCCGCGAGCGCGAAGACGTTCAGCTCGGGGTCGGCCCCGATCAGCTTGATTTCGCCCTCGAGGTAGCGGGTCTCGCCGTTCGGCGCGAGCCCCGCCCAGAAGGCCGATGCGCGCTCGAGGTAGTCCCGCTCGGCGGCGAAGTCCACGGGCAGCGTCTGCGCCCCGGCCGCCAGTTCGCCGTAGGTCACGGTGGCGTAGCCCTTGGCGTCCAGGCCGAAGGCGGCCGCCCCGCCCACGATGATGTCGCCCTTTTTGGCGAGGGGGTTCCCGGAGTTCTCCTCGGGGAAGTAGCCGACGCTGCCGTGGGCGAAATAGAGGCTGCCGCCCACGACGAGCTCGTAGTCGGCGGGGTTGTCGACGACCTCCTCGCGGCTGGCGACCGACATGTGCCGGTAGGTGACGTTCCCGCCGGCCGCCACCCGTCCCCAGGTGTCGGTCCCCTCCTGCTCGATATCCTCGAAGATGAACTCGTTGTAGAGGCCGGCCGCCCGCAGCGGGGAGGCGGCCGCGGGGAGCGCGATGCAAAGCAGGAGTGCCAGCGCCAAAGCCGTCGCCTTGACCATGAGAACCTCCTTGATCTCCGGGTGAATGATCATAAGTTTAACCCACCTGCGCGCGCTTGTCCATGAAAAAGCCCCCGTCCCAGCGGACGCACTGGAATATGTTGGGGATAATACCGCTTGACATACAAGATATGGTATGCGATCATTTGACATCTTGCCGCGGCGGCCTTTCCGGCCGCCGCTTGAACCGGCTAACCGGAGTTCTTTAGCGTTTAATTAAGGATCGATCCCCCCATGAAAGCGACGGAGAAGTACCTGGTGACGGCCGAGGGGAGCTACGTGCTCGACTCCGCGGCATGGGACGACGGCGCGTTTTCCGACATCCTCATCCGCGACAACCCCATCGACGCCGACCAGGCCCTGCGGATCAGCCGGACGGTGCGCGAGGAGATCGCCCGGATGGAGGGCCCGAGCATCCCGCTGGCGGTGATCGAAAAAATGATCGAGGCGAAGCTCATGGAATACGGATTCACGAAACCCGCGCCGGTCCGGCTGAAGGACTCCTTCCTGGTGAAGGAGCGCAAGCTCGCCCTCTCCGAGAACGCGCTCACGGTCCTGAAGCGCCGCTACCTCAAGAAGGACCCGCAGGGCAAGGTGATCGAGACCCCCGAGAAGATGTTCCGCCGGGTCGCCCAGCACATCGCCAAGGCGGAGCGCCACTACGGCGCCGACGACGCGCGGGTGGCCGAGGTGGAGGAGGTCTTCTACCGCCTGATGACCCAGTTCATCTTCCTGCCCAACTCGCCGACGCTCATGAACGCCGGCAGGCGCCTCGGGCAGCTCGCCGCCTGCTTCGTGCTCCCGGTCGAGGACAGCATGGAGGGCATCTTCGGGTCGCTGCGCAACGCCGCCATGATCCACAAGTCCGGCGGCGGCACCGGGTTCTCCTTTTCGCGCCTGCGGCCCAAGAACAGCAACGTCGGCTCGACCGGCGGGGTCGCCTCCGGGCCGGTTTCCTTCATGAAGATCTTCAACACCGCCACCGAGCAGGTGAAGCAGGGCGGCACGCGCCGCGGCGCCAACATGGCCATCCTGCGGGTGGACCACCCGGACATCCTGGAGTTCATCCACAGCAAGGCGAGCGGCCGCGAGCTCAACAACTTCAACATCTCGGTCGGGGTCACGAACGCCTTCATGGAGGCCGCCGCCGCCGGGGCGGAATACGAGCTCCTCGACCCCCGCGACCAGAAGCCGACCGGCCGGCTGAACGCGGCCGAGGTCTACCGGGACCTCGTCACCCAGGCCTGGAAGACCGGGGACCCGGGGATCATCTTCCTCGACCGCATGAACGCCGACAACCCCACGCCGGCCCTCGGCGCGATCGAGTCCACGAATCCCTGCGGCGAGCAGCCGCTGCTGCCGCTCGAGGCCTGCAACCTCGGCTCGATCAACCTCGCCAAGTTCGTCGCCGATTCCGCCTCCGGGCCGGCGGTCGACTACCCGGCCCTGCGGGAGGCGGTCTTCTGGAGCGTGCGCTTCCTCGACGACACGATCGACATGTCGCGCTACCCGCTTCCGGAGATCACCGAGATGGTGCGCGGCAACCGCAAGATCGGGCTCGGCGTGATGGGCTTCGCCGACATGCTCTTCATGCTCGGGATCCCCTACAACTCCGAGCGGGCCCTGGAGGCGGCCGAGGAGCTGATGCGCTTCATCCAGGAGACCTCCCACGCGGCCTCGGCCGAGCTCGCCCAGAGCCGCGGGGTGTTCAAGAACTGGGAGCTGAGCGTCTACAAGGAGCAGAACCTCCCCTTGCGCAACGCGACCACGACCACGATCGCCCCGACCGGGACGCTCAGCATCATCGCCGGCTGCTCGAGCGGGATCGAGCCGCTCTTCGCGCTGAGCTTCGTGCGCACGGTGATGGACAACGACAAGCTCACCGAAGTCAACCCGGTCTTCGAGCGCGTGGCGCGGGAGCGGGGGTTCTACTCCCCGGAGCTCATGGACCGCATCGCGCGCCGGGGCTCGATCGCCGCGATGGAGGAGATCCCCGAGGATGTCCGCCGGGTCTTCGTGACCGCCCACGACGTCTCCCCCGAGTGGCACATCCGCATGCAGGCGGCCTTCCAGAAGCACACCGACAACGCCGTCTCCAAGACCGTGAACCTGCCGCGGGAGGCGACCCCCGAGGACGTGCGCCAGGTCTACGATCTCGCCTACCGGCTCGGCTGCAAGGGGGTCACGATCTACCGCGACGGGAGCAAGGAGAACCAGGTGCTCTCCTTCGGCGCCAAGAAGGAGGAGGCCGACCGGATGCTCGGCGCGGTCCTCGACCGGCCCGAGACGCTCTTCGGCTTCACGACCAAGATCAAGACCGGCTACGGCCAGCTCTACGTCACCGTGACCGAGTTCGAAGGGCGGCCCTTCGAGGTCTTCGCGACCATCGGCAAATCGGGCCGCTCCACCACGGCCAAGACCGAGGCGATCGGGCGGCTGGTCTCGCTCGCGCTCCGGGCCGGGGTCACGGTCGACAAGATCGTGGACCAGCTGAAGGGGATCGGCGGCGAGCACCCCATCTTCCAGGACGGCGGGCTCGTCCTGTCGATCCCGGATGCGATCGCGCGCGTGCTGGAGCGGCGCTACCTCGCGGGCGAGAACGCCCCGCGGCACCACAAGACGCAGTTCAGCCTGCTCGGCGAAAAGTGCCCGGAGTGCGGCCAGACCGTGAGCTTCGAAGAGGGCTGCATGATCTGCCACTTCTGCGGCTTCAACAAGTGCGGTTGAAAAAAAGGGGGGCTCGGGACGGCGCTTCGTCCGGCGGCCCGCGGCGCCGCCTGCGGGCCGGGAGGCTCACGCGGCCGGCGCGGCGGTGACGACCCGGTCGCGGCCGGCGCGCTTGGCATGGTAGAGCCGCTCGTCGGCCGCCTGCACGAGGTCCTCGGGCCGCATGCGGCGCGCGGGGTCGTACTGGGCGATCCCGAGGCTCAGCGTCACCCGCAGGGGGATCCCCTCCGCTTCGAAGGAGACCGCACCCACCTGGCGCCGCAGGCGCTCGCCGAAGACGACGGCCTGCTCGAGGCCGATGTCCGGCAGGATGACCGCAAACTCCTCCCCGCCGTAGCGGCAGGGGATGTCGCTCTTGCGCGTGCTGTTCAGGATCGTCCCCCCGACCCGGCGCAGCACGAAATCCCCGGCGGCGTGCCCGAAGCCGTCGTTCACGCGCTTGAAGTGGTCGACGTCGGCCATGGCGAGCGACAGCTTCTGCCCGTAGCGCGCCGCGCGGTCGATCTCGCGGTCGATCGCCTCGGAGAAGAAGCGCTTGTTGTAAAGACCGGTCAACTCATCGCGGATCGCCATCTCCGACAGGCGCCGGGTCATCGCCTCGACCTCCTGGCGCAGCCGGTGCTTTTCGAGGGTGTTGTGGATCGCCTTGGCGAGGGTCTCGGCGGAGAGCTGGAATTTCGGCAGGTAGTCGTAGGCCCCGGCCTGGATCGTGCGGGAGGCGATGATCTCGTCTCCCTGGCCGGTGAAAATGACGACCGGGACGCCGATGTTCTGCGCCTGCAGCCGGCCCATGACGTCGAGCGCGTTGGCCCCGGGCAGGACGTAGTCGAGCAGGATGAGGTCGAAACGCTCCTCCCCGATCGCCCGATAGGCCCCTGCGGGGTCGGCGGCCCGCCGCACCCGGATGTTTCCGATCTGATCGAGGCAGGCCTTCAGCCGCAGGAAGTCCGCCTCCGAGTCCTCGACCGAGAGGACACGGATCTCCCCGCGCGGGTGGAAGACCGCGGCCGCGGCGTCCGGGACCCGGACGGGGTCCATGCGCAGGGCCTGGATCTGTTCGACCACCTCGGCGATCCGCCGCGCCGCGGCCTCCAGGCGCGCGAGCTCCGCCTCCCCCGCCGGCGCCCCGCTCCGCAGCAGCTCGATCCCGCCGATGAGCGCCGTCAGGGGCTGGTTCAGCTCGTGGGCCGTCGCCCCCGCCATCTGAAGGAGCACCTTGAGCCGCTCCTCCTCGATCACCGAGCGCTGCTGCGCGATCAGGCGCCGGTTGGCGCGCTTGAGCTCCTCAAGGATGCGCCCGCCTGCTGCGCGCCTCGCCCCTGTTTTCCGCCCGGAAGCCGCCATGCAATCCAGTATAGCCCAATTTCCCCCGCTTGGGAACGGGGCCGCGGCTATCGGCGGACGAGTTTCATCCCCTCCCGCGTGTCCTTGACCTCCCAGCCGAGCGCCTGGATTTCGTCGCGCAGCCGGTCCGAGGCGCCGAAGTCCTTCTCCGCGCGCGCGCGCGCCCGCGCCTCCACGAGCCGCCGCACCGCTTCGGGGAGCTCCTCGGGGCGGTCCACCCGGTCGAGGTCCAGACCGAGGACGCGGTCGAAATCGAGAACGGTCGCGTGCTTCTCGGCGGCGCCAAGCCCGCTTTTCAGCAGCTCCTGCACCACGGCCATGGCGCGCGGCAGGTTGAGGTCGTCGTTCACCGCCGCGAGGAACTTTTCGCGGAAGGCGGCGTTCACCGGGGCGCCCCCGGCGGCCCCGGCCGCCTCCCGCACCTGGTTCGCGAGGTGCGCGAGGCCGTTCTGCGCGGCGCGGATCGACTCGTCGCTGTACTCCATCGGCTTGCGGTAATGGGTCAGGCAGGCGGCGAAGCGGAAGGCGAGCGGCGGGATCCCGCGGGCGACCAGGGCGGTTTCGAGGGTGAGGAAGTTCTCCTGGCTTTTGGCCATCTTCTTGCCGCCGGCGATGTTCAGGAAGGCGCCGTGCATCCAGTAGTTGAAGAACCGCCGGCCGGTGGCCGCCTCGGATTGGGCGATCTCGTTGGTGTGGTGGATGTCCACGTGGTCGATGCCGCCGCAGTGGATGTCGAGCTGCTCGCCGAGGAACTTCATGCTCATCGCCGAGCACTCGATGTGCCAGCCCGGGAAACCCACGCCCCAGGGGGAGTCCCACTCCATCTGGCGGCGGGCCCCGGCCGGGGAAAACTTCCACAGCGCGAAGTCGGTCGCGTTGCGCTTCTCGGGGTTCTTCTCGACCCGGGCGCCTTCCCGGAGCGCGTCGAGGTTCTGGGCGGAGAGGCTGCCGTAGCCCGGAAAGCGCGCCGTGTCGAAGTAGATCCCGTCGCCGGTCCGGTAGGTGTAGCCCTTCTCCTCGAGGAGCCGGATCAGCGCGATCTGCTCGGGGATGGCCTCGGTCGCCTTGCACCAGACGGTGGGCTCGAGGATGTTCAGCCGGGCGATGTCGCGCCGGAAGGCCTGGGTGTAGAAGGCGGCGATGTCCCAGGCGCTCTTCCCCTCCCGGCGGGCGCCCGTTTCCATCTTGTCCTCGCCCATGTCCCGGTCGCCGGTCAGGTGGCCGACGTCGGTGATGTTCATCACGTGCCGGACCGCGTAGCCGTTGTAGGCGAGGACCCGCTTGAGAACGTCCTCGAAGAGGTAGGTGCGCAGGTTTCCGATGTGGGCGAAGTTGTAGACCGTCGGCCCGCAGGTGTAGAGGCCCACCTCGCCCGGCCGGATGGGCACGAACTCCTCCTTCTGCCGCGAGCGGGTGTTGTACAGGAAAAGCTTCATGCCGCTCCTTGGCGCCTCACGGGATCACCCCGCAGGCGATGCGCGCCCCGCCGCCCCCGAGGGGGTGGGGGTGGTCGGCGAAGTTGTCCCCGCCGACGTGGATCATCAGGCTGCGGCCGGCGATCGCCTGCGGCTGGAAGCGCGGGGCGAGCACCGGCACCGTCGCGCGCCCCGCGCCGTCGGCGGTGAGCGGCGGCAGGTCGCCCAGGTGGCCCTCCCCGTAGGGGCCGAGATGCCGGCCGGTCTGGCCGGGGTCGAAGTGCCCGCCGGCCGCAAGCGCCGGCACCATCTGGCCGTCCTGCGCCTGCGGGTCGCAGGTGGGGTTGGCGTGCACGTGGAAGCCGTGCACGCCGGGGGCGAGCCCCTTAAGGTCGGGCGTGAACAGCGTGCCGTATGGGGTGGCGGTGATCGTGACGGTGCCGAGCCGCGCCCCGGCCCCGCCGGGCTCGGCCGCGCGCATCTCGACCGTGACGGGCCCGGCGGCGCCGGCCGCGCCGGCGGCGGCGAAGATCAGCAGCACGACGACGATCGCTTTCATGGCCTTCTCCTTCGCGGTTCGGGGGGCGGTTCCGCCCGCCGGCGGAGCCGGCGGCGCCAGAAGATAATACCGAACGGCGGAATGCCAACGCCGGCGGCGCCTCTCCGGAGCGGCCGCCTCAGAGCTTGCCCTTGCGCAGGATCGCGATCAGCAGCCACACCCCCATCAGCGCCGCCGCCGAAAAGCCGATGATCCCGATCAGCGAAATCCCGTAGAAAAGCGGCGGGGTGCGGGAGATGACGATCAGCGCCGAGCCGACCACGAGGGCCGCGATCACGATCGCAAAGGAGATGCGGTTGCTGATGCGGTCGTGGGTGGCGAGCGTCTTCTCCAGGCCGCGGTTCTCGATCGGCACGACGAGCTTCTGCTGGCGCAGGAGCCCGGCGATCTCGAGCAGGTCCCGCGGGAACTGCTGCAGGAAATGGAACAGCCGCAGCGTGATCTCGCTCACGTCCTCGGTGATCCGCTGCGGGGCGAAGCGCTCCAGCATCACGCGCTCGATGAAGGGGGCGGCGGCGGCGACCATGTCGAAGCCGGGGTCGAGCGTCCGGCCGATCCCCTCGACGCTCGTCACCGCCTTGAGCATCAGGAAGATGTCCGGCGGCAGCCGCAGCCGGAAGCGCGTCGCGATCTGCAGCAGCTCGGCCAACAGGCGCCCGATCTCGATCTCGCCGAGCGGGCGGTAGAGGTGCCGCCCCATGAAGTCGGCGAGCTCGCGCTCGAAGGGGCGCATCTCCGGAGGGGTCTCCCAGCTCGTGAGCTTGAGCAGCGCCTGGGCCGCCCGCTGTTCGCTGCGGCGCACGACGCTGTCCACGAGCTCGGCGAAGAGCTCGCGCGTCTGGCGGTCCACGACCCCCACCATGCCGAAGTCGACGAGCGCGATGACGTTGCCGGGCAGCGCGAAGATGTTCCCGGGATGCGGGTCGGCGTGGAAGAAGCCGTGCTGGAAGACCTGCTTGAGGATCAGCTCCGCCCCGCGGGCGCACAGCACGCGTCGGTCGCCGCCGGCGGCCTCGATCGCCGCGATGTCCGTGATCTTGATCCCCTCGATGTACTCGGTGGTGAGCACGCCCGCGGTGGTGAGGTCGCGGAAGACCGCCGGGATGTAGACCGTCGCATCGTCGAGGAACGCCTGCGCGATGCGCTCCATGTTGGCGGCCTCGATGCCGAAGTCGAGCTCCTTTTCGAGGACGCGGGCGAACTCCTCGACGATCCGCACGGGGCGGTGCAGCGCGAGCTCCTCCACGTGGCGCTCGGCGAGCGTCGCCAGATGCAGCATGATCTCGAGATCGACCTCGACGGTGGCGCGGATGGCGGGGCGGCGGAGCTTGACGGCGACCGCCTCGCCGTCCTTCAGCCGGGCGCGGTGGACCTGTCCGATCGAGGCCGAGGCGACCGGCTCGGTCTCGAAGTGCTCGAAGCGCTCTGCGATCGGCCCGCCGAGCTCGCGGCGGATCAGCGCCTCGGCCTCCTCGAAGGGAAAGGGCGGCACGCGGTCCTGGAGCTTCGCGAGCTCTTCGATGAACTCCGGCGGGACGAGGTCCGGCCGCGTCGAGAGCACCTGGCCGAGCTTGATGTAGGTCGGCCCGAGCTCCTCCAGGACGAGGCGCACCCGCTGCGGCCGCGTCAAGCGCTCCTCGCGGGCGGCCGCCTTCCGGCGGGAGATCAGGTGCAGGCCGACCTCGAGGGTCTGGTCGATCTTGAGCGACTCGATGAGCTCGCCGAAGCCGTGCTTGAGCAGGACCGCCAGGATCTGCCGGTAGCGGCTCAGGTGGCGGTAGGTCCGGCTGATGACCCCGATCTTGCGGATGCTCAGCATGGCTCACCCCCAGGCGACCGCGCCGGCGGCGGCGGCGCGGCGCTCAGGACTTCTTCGCGGTGCGCGCCCGGGCGGCCGGCTTGGCCTTGCCGGCCTTGGGGGCCGCCTGCGAGGCCTTGAGCTGCCGCTTGAGCTGCTGGATCTCGCGCTTCAGGCTCTGGACCTCGTCGCCGGTCGCCACGTTGGCGGCCTTGAGGGTCTCCTTGACCGTGCGGCTGACGCGGTTTTCCACCTCGCGCTGGGTCTGCGACCAGCTCCGGCGCAGGCGCTCGACCAGCTTGGCGGCCTCGGTTTCGGAGAGCTTCGTCCGGGCGGCGAGGTCCCGCGCGTACGCCTCCACCTCGTCCCAGGTCTTGACCGCGAGATCGACCCCGGCGCTCAGCGCCTTCTTCACCTGCTCGACCAACGTTTTCTCGAGATTCATGGCTCTCCCTTTCCGGCTCATTTCAGCCTTCCCAGCACGGCGCTGGCGATCGTGTTCTTCTGGATCTCCTTGGTGCCCTCGTAGATCTCGGTGATCTTCGCGTCGCGGTAGAAGCGCTCCACCTCGTACTCGGTCATGTAGCCGTAGCCGCCGAGCAGCTGGATCGCCTCGTCGGCGACCTCGACGGCCGTGCGGGCGGCGTACATCTTGGCCATGGAGGTGAGCTTCGGGTCGATGCGGCCCTGGTCGTAGTTCCAGGCGGCCTTGTAGGTGATCAGGCGCGCCAGCTCGATCTTCGTCGCCATGTCGGCGAGCTTGTGCTGCGTCACCTGGAAGTCGGCGATGCGCCGGCCGAACTGCTGGCGCTCCTTGACGTAGGCGAGCGCCCGCTCGTAGGCCCCCTGCGCGATCCCGAGCGCCTGGGCCGCGACCAGGATGCGGCTTTCGTCGAAAAACTCGAGCACCTGGTAGAAGCCGCGCCCCTCCTTGCCGATCAGGTTTTCGGCCGGGACGCGCACGTCCTTGTAGTTCACCTCGGCGGTCGTCATCATGTGGATGCCCATCTTGGGGCCGACGTCGGCGGTGGTGAGCCCCGGCCGGTCGGCCTCGACCAGGATCATGCTGATCCCGCGGTAGGCGGGCTGCGCGCCCACCTCCGTCTGGCAGAGCGTGCAGTAGAACCCGGAGAGCCCGCCGTTGGTGATGAAGGTCTTGGTCCCGTTGATGACCCACTCGCCGCCGTGCCGCACGGCGGTCGTCTCGAGCGAGGTGATGTCCGAGCCGTGGCCGGGCTCGGTGAAGGCCCCGCTCGAGAGCATGCGGCCCTCGGCCACGGGCGGCAGGAACTTCTGCTTGAGCGCCTCGCTGCCGAAGCGCAGCACGCACTCGGAGGCGAAGCTCGCCAGCACGACCGCGCTGCCGATCCCCGAGTCGCGCGCGCAGAGCTCCTCGGCGATCAGGATGTTTTCGAGGATCCCCAGACCCTGGCCGGAGTACTTCTCGGGGAAATGGACCCCGATGAACCCCAGCTCGGCGGCCTTCTGCCAGATCTTGCGGGGGAATTCGTGCCGCCGGTCGAGCTCGAGCGCGAGCTCCTTGTCGAACTCCCCCTTGGCGAACTCCCGGGCCGCCTTCTGAATCTCCTTCTGCGACTTGCTCAGCTCGAAATCCATGCGCTCCTCCCTGGCGTGATGGCGTTGCCCGCCGCCGTTGGCCGCGCGGCGGGCCGGCCTCCAGCCAGTAGCACAAGCGGCTATCCGGATCAAGGCGTTTGCCGGCCGCCGGCGGCCGGCCCGCCGCGCGGCCGACGGCGGCCGATTTCCGTTTGACTGCGAAGCCGGCCGGGTCTATAACGATCCCCGGCGGGCGGATCGCCGCCGCAGACCGCAAACCGCAACTGAGGAGCTTCACCCCGACCGATGGCTTATTCGATCGCACTCGCCGGCAAGGGCGGCACGGGCAAAACGACCCTCGCCGGCCTGCTCATCAAGTACCTGCTCAAGCACGGCAAGACCCCGGTTCTCGCGGTGGATGCCGACAGCAACTCCAACCTGAACGAAGTGCTCGGCGTGCCGCTCTGCGAAACGCTCGGCGCCGCCCGCGAAGACATGAAGAAGGGCCAGGTGCCGAGCGGCATGACCAAGGACGTCTTCATGTCGATGAAGATGGCCGAGGCGGTGACCGAAGCGGAGGGCTTCGACCTGATCGCCATGGGCCGGCCGGAGGGGGCCGGGTGCTACTGCGCGGCGAACTCGCTGCTGGCGAACTTCCTGGAAAAGCTCGTCGACAACTACCCCTTCATCGTCATCGACAACGAGGCCGGCATGGAGCACATCAGCCGGCTGACCACCAAGAACGTCGACGTGCTGCTGATCGTCGCCGACGCCTCCCGCCGCGGGCTGCAGGCGGCCCTGCGCATCGACGAGCTCGCGCGCGAGCTGAAGATCGGCGTCGGCCGCAGCGTCGTCGTCATCAACCAGGCCAAGGAGCCGCCATCCGAGGAGGTGCGGGGCCTGATTCGGGGGGCGGGCCTGGAGTACGCCGGATCGGTTCCCGAAGACAGCCAGATCTACGCCTTCGATTCCCAGGGCCGCCCGACCGTCCAGATGCCGGAGGAGAGCCCGGCGGTGAAATCGGCCTTCGCGATTTTCGACAAGCTGGTCGTGTAACCGGGCGGGCGGCGGCGCGGCCGAACGACGCCAATTCCTGTAGGACGGACGCCGATGAAACGCACCGGATTCCTTTACGACGAACGCTTCCTGCTCCACGAGACCGGCCCCTACCACCCCGAGGTCCCCGAACGGCTGACCGCCATCCACCAGGGCATCGCGCAGGCGGGGCTGCTCGAGAAGCTCCGGCACATCCCGGCCGTCCTGCCGGACATGCGCTGGATCCTCTCCGTCCACACCGCCGACTACGTCCAGCGCTTCGAGGCCGCCTGCCGCACCAACAAGCAGACGCTCGACTCCCCGGACAACCAGATGTGCGCCCAGACCTACGAGGTGGCGCGCCTCGCCGTGGGCGGGGTCGTCGAGGCCTGCCGCCTCCTGATGGCCGGGGAGATCGACAACGCCTTCTGCGCCGTGCGGCCGCCGGGCCACCACGCGGAGGTCAACCGCGCCATGGGCTTCTGCTATTTCAACAACATCGCGGTGGCGGCGCGCTACCTGCAGCAGGCGCACGGGGTCGGCCGGGTGGGCATCGTCGACTTCGACGTCCACCACGGCAACGGCACGCAGCACATCTTCGAGGACGACTCCTCGGTCTACTACTACTCGATCCACCAGCACCCCACCTTCGCCTATCCGGGAACGGGGCGCGAGTTCGAATACGGCAAGGGGCTCGGCTACGGCTTCACCCGCAACTCCCCGGTGCTCCCCGGCCAGGGCGACGAGGAGTACCGGCGGCTGATCGAGCGCGACCTTCTGCCGGCCTTCGCCGAGTTCAAGCCGGAGGTGCTCCTCGTCTCCACCGGGTTCGACGCCCACCGCGACGACGACATGTCCGACATCAAGCTGTCGACCGACTTCTTTTCATGGATCATGGAGCTTCTGGTCGGGCTCGCGAACGACCACGCCCGGGGGCGGATCGTCTCGGTCCTGGAGGGCGGCTATGCGCTCAAACGGCTGCCGGAGCTCGCCCGCAACCACGTCCGCATCCTGTTGAACGGGTGATCGCCACCGATAATTGATCAGAGGGGGGAGTTATGTTCGTCAGCAGATCCATGACCCGCAAGGTCGTCACGATCAGCCCGGAGGCCACCGTCTTCGAGGCCCAGGAGCTCATGACCCGGAACAAGGTGCGCCATCTCCCGGTGGTCGCCGAGGAGGATAAGCTGATCGGGATCGTGAGCGACCGCGACATCCGCAGCGCGCTGCCCTTCCGCTATTTCCAGGACGGGATCGGCCCGGAGGAGAAGCAGAAGCTCGGGCAGCTGCGCGTCAAGGACATCATGACCCGCGAGGTGATCACGATCACGCCGGCCTACACCATCCAGGATGCGCTGCTGCTGATCCAGAACGCCAAGGTCGGGGCGCTGCCGGTGGTCGACGAGGCCGGCCGCCTCCGGGGGATCCTGTCGGTCCGCGACCTGCTGCGCGCCTTCATCAACGTGCTCGGCATCGGCGAGCCCGGGACGCTGCTCTGCATCCTCGTCGAGGAGAAGGTCGGCCAGCTCAAAAAGATCGTCGACGCCATCACCGAGATGGGGGTCTCCTTCGGCAGCGTCCTGGTCGCCCGCTACTGGGACGAGAACAAGCGCGCGGTCTTCCCCTACCTATTGACCCTGAACGTCGCCCAGGTGAAAAAGAAGCTGCAGGACATGGGCTACACCCTGCTCGACCCGATGCAGTGGTACCTCGACCAGCTCCCGCAGCAGCAGGAACCGCCGGAAAAGAAGCCCTGACGTGCCCGACCCGATCGATCGCCCCTACCGCGAGCTCTGCGTCTACCACCTGGAGGGCCGGGTGGCGCCGGAGGAGGACCTCGGCGTGGAGAGCTTCCTCGGGCTGTGGCAGGAGGGGGAGTCGGCGTTCCTTTTCTTCCGCGCCCCGGAGGCCGCGGCGGTCGCGCGGCTGCTCGCCCGCCGGCCGCGCGCGCGCCTGGTCGACAGCTACCGCATGCCCTACGAGCAGTGGCAGGGGGCGGCGGTGTGCGGGCGCATCGGCCGGTTCGCGATCCGACCGCCCTGGGAGCGGGGGGCGCCGGCGGACGGCGCCGGCGAGGCGCTCCCCCTGATCGTCGACCCCGGGGTCGTCTTCGGAACCGGCACCCATCCCACGACCCGCGACTGCCTCGCGGCCCTGGAGGAGGTCGTGGCCGGCCGGCCCGCCCGCCGGGTGCTCGATCTCGGCACGGGCACGGGGATCCTCGCGCTCGCGGCCGCGCGCCTCGGCTGCCGCCGCGTGCTCGCGGTCGACGCGAACCTCCTCGCCGCCCGCACCGCGCGGCGCAACGTGCTCCTGAACGGCTTCTCCGAGCGCATCCTCGTCATCCAGGGCCTCGCCGAGGAGGCGGCCGCCGCCCCCGCGGAGCTTTTGGTCGCGAACCTTCACGGCGCCGCCATGCGCGCCCTTCTCGGCGCCCCGGGCTTCCGGGACAAGCAGCGCTTCATCCTCTCCGGCCTGATGCGCCGCGAGGCGAAGGAGGTCCGGGAGATGCTCGCGCGCGCGGGCATCGCCATCGTCTCCGAGCGGATCGCCGAGGGCGCCTGGCACACGCTCACCGCCGTCAACCGCGACGGGCCCGGCCCCTGGCCGGACCCGCAGGAGGCCTCATGGACCAATTGATCGACCGGGCCGTCGGCCATCTTGAGCGCGCGCGCCGCGCCGTCGCCCTGACCGGCGCCGGCATCTCGATCGACAGCGGGATCCCGCCCTTCCGCGGCAAGGGCGGGCTGTGGGAGAAGTTCGACCCGATGGAGATCGCCCACATCGACGCCTTCCGGCGCGACCCGGCCAAGGTGTGGTCGATCCTCGTCAAGGACATGAAGGCGGTCGTCGACCGCGCGCGGCCGAACGACGGCCACCTCGGGCTCGCGCGCCTGGAGGCGATGGGGATCCTCAAGACGGTGATCACGCAGAACATCGACGGACTCCACCAGATGGCCGGAAACTCCGACGTGATCGAATTCCACGGCACCTTCGCCTGGCAGCGCTGCATGGACTGCAGCGGCCGCATCGAGACCGCACGGGTGGACGCGACGGTGCTCCCGCCGCGCTGCGCCTGCGGCGGGATCCTGCGTCCGGATGCGGTCTTCTTCGGCGAAATGATCCCCCCCGAAGCGCTCTGGCGCTCCCAGGAGGCCGCGGCGGCCTGCGAGGTGATGCTGGTCGTCGGCACCTCCGCGGTGGTGCAGCCGGCCGCGATGATGCCGATTGTCGCCAAGGAGTCCGGGGCGGTGGTGATCGAGATCAACCCGGATCCCACTCCGCTTACCGGCGCGGTCAGCGATTTTCTGATCCGCGGCGGGGCCGGGGAGGTGATGAACCGCATCGTGGCCGGGCTGGAAGGGCGCCCGTGAGCGTCGGCGACTCCCCGGTCGTGCGGCGGCTGGCGCTTCCCCCGCCCGGGCTGGCGGACAACACCGCCGACGCCGACCGGCTCCTTGCCGCGCTCCGGCGGGAGCTGAAGGCCGCCGCGGTCGACCTCGACCTCGCGCTGCTCAGGCGGCTGCCGCAGCTTCTGCGGCGCGCGGACTTTGCCGTGCGCGTCGCGCTCGCCCGCGACCGCGGCCGCTGGATCGTCGCCGGGGCGGCCCCCGCCGACACCGCGCGGCCCGCCGCCGGGCTGGCCGCGGACATCGGGACGACGCGCATCGAGCTGCGGCTGCTCGACCTCGAGACCGGCCGCACCCTCGGCGAGCTCTCCTTCGAAAACCCCCAAACCCCGATCGGCCCCGACGTCCTCGCCCGCATCCACCACGCCGCCTCGCCGGCGGGGCTCGCCGAGCTGAACCGCCTGGTCGTCGACGGCCTGAACGACGGCATCGGCCGGCTCGCCGCGCAGGCGGGCCTGGCGGTCGAAGAGATCGCCTGCCTCGCCGTCGCCGGCAACACGGCCATGACCCACCTGCTGCTCGGCCTCGACCCGCGGGGCATGATCCGCGAGCCGTACATCCCGGCCGTCAACCGGCCGGGGGTGCTGCCGGCCGCCGAGATCGGGATCCGCGCCGGCCCCTCGGCCCGCGTGACCGTCTTTCCCAACATCGGCAGCTATTTCGGCGGGGACCTGATCGCCGGGATCCTCTCCGCGGGGCTTCACCGGCGCGCGGAGACCGCCATCCTGGTCGACGTCGGCACGAACGCCGAGGTGGTGCTGGGGAACCGCGACTGGCTGATCGGCTGCGCCGGGGCGGCCGGCCCGGCGCTCGAGGGCGGGATGTCGCGGATCGGCATGGCGGCCGGACCCGGGGCGATCGACCGCGTCGCCATCGACCCGCAAACCCGGCGCTTCACGCTGCACACGATCGGCGGCGGGCCGCCGCGGGGGATCTGCGGCTCGGGGGTGATCGACCTCGCCGCCCAGCTCTTCCTCGCCGGCATGATCGACGTCCGCGGCAAGCTCGTGCCCGCCGCCTGCGGCGAACGGCTCGCGGAGATCGACGGCGTGCGGCACCTCACGGTCGTCCCGGCGGCGGCGTCCGCGACCGGCCGGGCGCTCACCATCGGCCAGCCGGAGCTCGACAGCCTCGTGCGCTCCAAGGCCGCCATGTACACCATCCTCGAGACGCTCGCGCTGAGCGTCGGGATGGAGCTCGGGGCGGTCGAGACCGTCTACGTCGCCGGCACCTTCGGCGCCTTCATCGACCCGCGGGCGGCCATCGTGATCGGGATGCTCCCGGACCTGCCCCTCGCGCGCTACGTGCCGATCGGCAACTCCTCGCTCGCCGGCGCGGCGCTCGCGCTCACGAGCCCGGAGGCCGCCGACGAGATCGACCGCATCCGCGACCGCGTCACCTACCTCGAGCTCAACGTGAACCAGGACTTCATGAACCGCTTCAGCGCCGCGAAGTTCCTGCCGCACACCGACGCCGCCCGCTTCCCGTCGGTGCCCCGGCCGCGGTGAGGCGCCGCGCTCAGCCCGTCTGGACGAACCAGGCGGGCGGCCGGCGCAGGCTGACCGGCTCGGGGTAGTCGGCGAGGTAGCCCACGCGCAGGACGAGCTGCGGATAAAGGCCGGCGCCGTGCGCGGCGGCGATCGCCTCGCGGCCGACCCGCTCTTCCAGCACCTGAGTCATCGGGTGGAGGGCGATCCGCCGCTCGCGGGCGAGGAGCGCCAGGCGCTCGAACTTCCGGCCCGCCTCGATCCAGTCGCCGGCCGCCTCGCCGGGGCTGGTGATCACCAGCCAGCCGCCGCCCTCCTGGGCCTGTTTGGCGGCCATCTCGAGGCCCCGGCGGCGGGCGTCCGGCTGCATGAAGTCCTCGGGCGCCAAGAAGGTGCGCACGATCCAGCCGGCCGCTCCGGTGATCTCCATCCCCTCGGTGGTCAGCCCGTCGCGGTGCCGCCGGGCGTCGGCCGCGCTCAGGCGCAGCCACCGGACGAGCTCGGCCTGGGCCGCGTCGCGGCCGGCCTGGACGCGGAAGCTCTCGACGGCGGCCGCGGCGATGCAGCGGGCGTGCTCCGAGCCCCGGGGAAAGTAGAAGCAGGCGCCCGGCAGGTGCCCGGCGAGCGCCGCGAGGTCCTCGCGGCGGATCTCCTCCGGAAGGAAGCCGTTTTTCACGGTGCGGCGCCGGGTGATGCGCTCGAGGGGATAGGCCGCGGGCTGCGACTCGGCGAGCCGCACCTCGATCGCCTCCGTGTCGAAACCCGTCCGCGCGAGCGTCCGCATCTGCGCCCGGAGCCCCAGGGCGCCCGCGGCGAGCGCCAGGTTTTCGGCGAAGGCCCCCAGGGAGAGCATCACCTCGCGGTTTTCCGGGTCGACGGCCGGCAGGCGCCGGGCGGGGTCGGCGCCGATCACCCAGCGGTCCGGCTCCAGGATCCGCACGGTCCACGGCTGGCTGTTGTGCCCGCTCGGGGCGAGCGCGGCATGCTCGAGGATCGACCGGCGTCGCGGGTCGAGGCTTGCCAGCGCTCCGGCGGGCGCAGCATCGGCGTCGAGGTCGCCCCGGCGCACCCCGCCGCAGGCGCTGAAAAGCGCCCCGGCGCCGCCGAGCAGCGCCGCGCCGGCGATCGCCTGCTGCAGCCACTGCCGGCGCCGGATGGGCAGGCCTCCCCCCCGGGGCGTGCCCGCGGCCCTGGCACCGCGCGCGAAAGCCCGGCGGAATCGTTTCTCGAAGCTCCGGAGCATGCCTGGGCTGCCCATCGGCTCGTCTCCACATGTAAACGTTGCGCATGCGGGCGCGCGGGAGGACTTGCGCGCGGTCTTCCTCATCGGTCGGGCGGTCTGCGTTCAGCATAAAGCAGGCGGCCGGGCGGCACAAGGACCTCGCAGGCATCGAGCGTCTCGGCGCCGGCCGGCCCCGGCGGCGCGCGCGGCCGCAGCGCACGCCGGGCGCCCCGGCCCCTCAGAGCCAGAATTCCGGGTATCGCCGGCCCTTGGGGATGTTGTTCACGACGAGCCCGACGGCGAGCAGCACGAGGGCGCCCGCCGCGGCCGGGCAGAGGACGTAGAGGAAGCCCAGGCGGTGGACGCTCTCGCCGCCGATCACGGCGATCAGGGCGGTCGCTCCGCCGGGCGGGTGCAGGGTCTTGGTCGCGTGCATCGCGGCGATGGCGGTCGCCACCGCCACGGAGGCCGCCGCCCACCCCTCGCCCCCCAGCAGCCGATAGGCGGCGACCCCGATCGCCGCCGAGACGACGTGGCCGCCGACGAGGTTGCGCGGCTGGGCGAGCGGGCTGCGCACCGCGCCGTAAACGAGCACCGCCGAGGCGCCGAAGGAGCCGATCGCCAGGATCAGCCCCGTGCCGGCGAGGGTGTGGTAGTGGATGGCGGCGATCGCCGCGATCCCGATGAGCGCCCCGACCCACGACCAGAGGATCTCCGCCGCCCTGACCCGCGGCGGGCTCTCACCGCCGCCCCTCATCTTGCGCAGGTACTCCATCGCCCCCCCGTTCGGCGGCCGCGGCCGGCAGCCCGCCTCAGGCCTCGAGCGCGCAGGCCGCCCCCACGAGCGCCGCGCGCGTGACGATGCCCACGAGCCCGCCCCGGTCGTCGACCACCGGCAGGCGGTTGACCCCCTTCGCGGCCATGAGGGCCGCCATCTCGGCGAGCGTCGCCGCCTCGCCGACGGTCACGGCCGGGGCGCTCATCGCCTCGGCCACCGTGCGCTGGCGGCCGCCGGCCGCGGGGCAGCCCTGGCCGCCCAGGCAAAGGGCCACGACCTGCATGAAGCTCTCGCCGCGGCCGAAGCCGAGCAGGGCGAGGAAGTCCTTCTCGGAGAGGACGCCCGCCACCCGCCCCGCGGCGTCCACGACGGGGGCGCCCGAGATGCGGTGCCGCGCCAGGATCCGCGCGGCCTCGGCGAGCGGCATCTCCGGCTTAAGGCTCACGACCGGCCGGGTCATGATCCCGGCCGCGCGGACCGACATGCCGAGCCGCTTCACGGCCTGGCGGTAGGCCGCGAGGTAGACCGCGCGGAAATCGGCCGGCGTGATGTCGAGGTATCCGGGGATCTCCCGCATCGCCTCGATGACGTCCTTCTCCGAGATGTCGGTGGGGCAGGCTTCCGGAGTCGTCGGTGTCATGGCGCGCCTCTTGCGGTGGCGCCGGCCGCGGCGGTCTCGACCTGCGCGACGAGCGCGGTGATGTTGTCCTCGCCCCCGGCGGAGAGCGCGGCGGCGACGAGCGCCGCGGTCTTCTCCCTCGGCCCCCCGGGCGCCCCCAAGAGCGCGGCGAGCCGCTCGGGGGCGACGAAGCGGTGCAGGCCGTCGCTGGCGAGCAGGAGGAGGTCGCCGGGCAGGAGGTCGAAGCTCCCGGTCTCCGGCTCGCAGTAGCCGCAGCCGATGTACTGGTCGGGAACGAGGCAGGAGTAGTGCCCGCCCCGCGCCTGCTCGGCCGTGAGCGCCCCCTCCTCCAGCAGGAAGCGCGCCAGGGTCTGGTCCTGGGTCACCTGCGAAAAGACCCCCTGGCGCAGGAGATAGAGCCGGCTGTCGCCGACGTTGACCCAAAAGGCCCGGCCGGGGATGAGCCAGGCGAGGACGAGCGTGCTCCCCATGCCCCCGCGCTCCGGGCCGCCGCGGGCGGCGGCCGCGACCCGGCGGTCGAGCGCGCGCGCCGCAGCGTCGAGCTTTTTTTCTTCGTCGCCGGCGGCGAGCGCCGCGGCCTCCGTCAGCCCGGACAAGACCATGTCGGCCGCGACCTCGCCGAAAGGCTCGCCGCCCAGACCGTCGGCCACCGCGAGGAAGACCGCGCCGTCCGGCCGCGCCGCGAGAAAGAAGCGGTCCTGGTTGGTCGGGCGCACGCGGCCGACGTGCGAGCGCACCTCGGCCGAGACGAGCGGGCTCGCGAGGCGCCGCCGCGCGGCCGGTTCCGCCGCGGCCGCCGGGCCGGCCTGGGCGGCGGCCGCCTCGAGGGCGGCGAGCGCCGCGGCCGCGTCGCGGTAGCGCCGGGCCGGGTCGCGGCGGCAGGCGGTCAGCACGAATTCCCGCAGCCGCCCCGGCAGCCCGGCCGCGAGCCCGCCGGGGTCGGGCACCTCTTGGCTGCGGCGCCGTTCGATGAAGGCGCGCGCATCGGCGGCGGCGTGCGGAATGGCGCCGGTCAGCAGCTCGAAGGCCGTGACCCCGAGCGCGTAGATGTCGGAGAGCGCGCTCGCCGGCTCCCCCTCCAAGAGCTCCGGCGCCTGGTAGGCGAGGGCGCCCTCCTCCGCGACGCCTTCCTCGCCGGGCGGGCAGGCGAGCCCGAAGTCGATCAGCTTGAGCGTCCCGTCGCGCCCCACCACCATGTTTCCGGGATGGACGTCGCGGTGGACGAGCCCGAAGCCGGCGGCGTGCGCGAGCGCGGCGCCGGCCTGCCGGAGAAAAGCGAGCGCCGCCGCCGGCGCGAGACGCCCCTGGCGGGCGAGGATCTCCTTGAGGGTGCGGCCCTCGAGGAGCTCCATGACGATGAAGACCGTCCGGAAGCGCTCGAAAAAATCGTACACCCGCGGAATATTCGGATGCCGCAGCCGCGCGACGATCTCGGCCTCCCGGCGGAAGCCCGCGAGGAATTCGGGCCGCAGCGCCAGGTGGTGGCGGAGCATCTTGATCGCCACCGGCCCGCCGCCGCGGGTGTCGATCCCTTTGTAGACGAGGCTGAAGCCGCCCCGGCCGACGATCTCGAGCGCGAGGTAGGGGCCGATCGCACGCTCGGCCGTCGGCCGCCGGGAGTCCAGGCGCTCGGCGGCGAGCTCGGTCAGAAAGGCGAGGAGGTCCGGCCCGCGGCGGGTCAGGTCCGCAAACGCCGCCGGGTCGACGGACCAGGCCTCGACGTCGGTTTCGGCCTCCACGTGGCTGGTTTCCGGCTCGCCGGTGAGCAGGGAGAGGATCCCCACGATGTCCCCCTCCCCGCGCGCGGCGATCGGGTGGAGCGCCCCGCCCTGCTCCGCGAGCTCCAGGCAGCTGCCGCGCTGGATGATGTAGGCGCGGGGCGCGGGCTCGCCCTGGCGGATGAAGCGCGTCCCGCGCCCGATGCGGCGGAAGGCGAGCCCCTTGAGGAGCGAGCCCCCCGGCGTGATGAAGCGCAGGAACTTGGTCCGCAGGTTGGCGGTGCCCTCCTCGAACTGCACGCGCTGGTAGAAGGGGCATTCGAGGCAGCTGGCGCGCTTGCGGGCGAAGGTCCCCTGGCGGCGGCCGCCGCAGAGCGTCCCGGAGACCGCCCAGCAGAAGCGCCCGGCGCAGGTCCCGGAGTTGATCCCCTCGAAGCTGCGGTCGACGGCCGCGGGGCAGACCCCCTGCTCGGCGGCCTGCTCCCCCCCGGGCTCCCGGCCGCAGCGCATGTACTGCCAGCAGTTGATCCTCGACCCCGTCATGCCGCCGCCCCCGATCCGCCTATCCCGGCCCCGGAGGCTTGAGGAGCGCGGCCATCGCCGCGGCCCGGTCCCGGTAATCGGCGAGCGCCTCGCGCCCGCCCGCCCGCCCCGTCTCCTCCTCGCGGAAATGTCCGACGAGCTCCGCGTCCTCCTCTTCGGTCAGCGCCTCGGATGCGAGCGGAAAGAAGCGCTGCTCCTCGAGGTGGATGTGCCGCCGCAGGAGCGTCGTGTAGCCCGCCGCCGCGAAGGCGACGGCCGTCGCGGCGAACTCGTCGCCCCCGGCGTAGCCGGGAAGCGCCCGCGCGATCTCCTCGATCGCCTGCCGGCAGCGCTCGTGCTGGAAGCGCAGCGCGCCGATCTCGGCGTCCAGGCTCCCGCCGCGGCTGCGGGCGAGCAGGCCGAAAAGCAGGAACTCCTCCTTGAAGTGGTGGAAGCGGTCGGCGAACTCCCGCGCGAAGGCGAGCGCCGCCTCGAAGAACTCGACCGGAGGCCGCCCGCCGGCCTCGAGCGCGCGGCGGGCGCGGTCGAGGTTCTCGAGCTGCTGCAGGATCACGGCGTGCTCCTGGCTCAACATTCGGACCGATCGCATGCCTCCTCCTGGCCGAAGCTTCGACGGGGCGGCCGGCGGCCAAGGCGCGCGGCGATTTGGCAACGCGGCCGATTCGATGATATGTGAGCCGTGACCAGGGCCGCGGCCGCGCCGGATCGCGTCCTCGAGACGCCCCCCGCCTGGCGGGCGGAATGGCCGGAGCCATTCTGCCGCGGACCGCCCCGGGCGCGCCTTGATCTAGGTCAATAACGGCCGCGGCGAGACCCGATCGGAGAAAGGCGGTGCGCATGCAACCGGTCTACCTCGACTACAACGGCACCACCCCCCACGACCCCGAGGTCGTGGCCGCCATGCGGCCCTTCCTCGAAGAGGAGTTCGGCAACCCCTCGAGCGCCCACCTCTTTGCCGTGAAACCGCGGCAGGCGGTCGAGGCCGCGCGGCGGCAGGTCGCGGGGCTGCTGAACGCCTCCCCGGAGGAGATCGTCTTCACGAGCGGCGGGACGGAGGCGAACAACTGGGCGCTGCTCGGCAGCGCCCGGGCGCTGCGCGGCCGGGGGAACCACATCGTCGCCACGGCCTTCGAGCACCCGGCGGTCTTGAACGTCCTCGCCTTCCTGGAGACGGAGGGCTTCGCGGTGACCTATCTCCCCGTGGGATCCGCGGGGATCGTCGACCCGGCGGCGGCCGCCGCCGCCTTGCGTCCGGAGACGATCCTCGTCACGGTCATGCACGCGAACAACGAGGTGGGGACGATCCAGCCGGTCGCCGAGATCGCGGCGCGCGCGCGGGCGGCCGGCGTCCGCGTCCACACCGACGCCGCGCAGTCGCTCGGCAAGATCCCGGTCGACGTCGAGGCGCTCGGGGTGGACCTGTTGACCGTCGCCGGCCACAAGCTCTACGCGCCGAAGGGGGTCGGCGCGCTCTACGTCCGCCGGGGGACGGCGCTCTCGCCCCTCATGCACGGGGCCGGCCAGGAGCGGGGCCGGCGGCCGGGGACCGAGAACGTGCTCGAGATCGCCGGGCTGGGCCAGGCCTGCGAGATCGCCCGCCGCGACCTCGAGCCGAACGGCCGCCACCTCCTCGCGATGCGCGAGCGGCTTTACCGCGCGATCGCCGCGGGGGTCTCCGAGGTGCGGCTGAACGGCCACCCCGAAAAGCGCCTGCCCAACACGCTGAGCCTCGCCTTCCGCGGCCTCGAGGCGAACCGCATCCTCGAGGCAATGGGGCTCGAGGTCGCCGCCTCGGCCGGCGCCGCCTGCCACGCCGGCAGCGTGACGGTCTCGCACGTGCTCGCCGCCATGGGGGTGCCCGAGGAGTGGGCCAAGGGGACGCTGCGCTTTTCGACCGGCCGCATGACGACCGCCGCGGAGATCGACCGCGCGGCCGCCGCGGTCATCGCCGCGGTCCGCGGGCTCGGCGGCAGGTGAGCGCCGGGGAGGCGGGCCGCTTCAGGGCGCCGCCGGCCGGGGCGGGCGCGCCCCGGCGGCGGAGATGAAGCAGCTCGCCGCGATGACGGCGCCCGATTCGTCGTCGTCGAGGCACTCGACGACCTTGCCGTTCACCGTGATGCAGGTCTTGCCGAAGAAATCGCTCTCCTCGCCGGCGCCGAAGACGGCGGTGGCCGCGAAGCGGTAGGTCGCCCCGGGCGCGAGCCCGGTGACGAGATAGCTCGGCTGCGCCGGATCCTCGAGATCCGCGACGCTTACCTCCTGGAGCAAGACGTAGGGGGAATCCCCCGTGCGCTGGTAGACGCCGTAGGCCCGGAGGCCGGGGTCCGTGTTGGCTTTCCAGGAGAAGCGGAAATCGGCGGCGCCGGCCGGGGGCGCCAGGGCCGGGCCGGCGAGCAGCGCGATGGAAGCGAAAAGGGCGATTGCCGTTCTCATCGAAGCACCTCGCGGCCGGCGGAAGCCCCCGACCGTCAGTCCGCCTTCAGCAGAAACAGCTGCACGAAGCGGGGGTCCAGGTTCTCGGCCGCCACCCGGCCGCACTCCGCTTCGACCTCGGCGAAGAGCTCCTCGAAAACCGCCCCCAGGCGCTCCGACAGGTCGACCTCCGGCCAGCCGGATTCCGCGCCGAGCCAGCGCACGAATTCGGCCTTCAGCGCCTCGGAGATGCGGCGCGGCACAGCGGGATCCGCGGGCGCATCGCCCGGAAAGAGCTCCCGGAAGAAACGCGTGAAGGCGCTGCGCGGGACGGGGGCGAGGGCCTCCTGCCGGAGGTCGAGGCGCCGGGCGGCCCAGCGGGTGAGCAGCAGGCTCTTCCAGGTGAGGAACCGGTGCCGCCCCGGTGCGCCGAGCCGCGGCCGAATCGCCGCCAACAGCCCGTCGACCGCCTGCACCTGCCGGAGCGCCTGCTCGGCCAGCGCCACCTCGGCGAGCGAGCGGAACTCCCGGTAGAGCAGGCCGCTTTGGTAGTTGTCGTAAAAAAGCGGCCGCTTGAGGAGGATCCCCCCCAGGAACCCCATCCACTGCTCGCCCCAGAAGGAGAGCCTCAAGCCCGCCTGCGCGAACCAGGCGCCCGCCAGCCAGCGCTCGGCCTCCCACTTCACCCGCAGCGCCGCGCCGAACCCGAGGCGGAAAAGCCCCGCGAGCGGGTAGCGGGCGAGCTGCGCCGCGGTCCGGGCGGGGTCGAGGGCGGCGGGCCCCCGCCCCTCGGCGAGCCGCTCGAGGCCGATGCCGACATAGCCGCACGCCTTGGCGACGACCGCGCGCAGGTGCTCGCGGTCGCGGACGGCCTTGCCGTCCGCCACGATCAGCCGGTTGCAGAGGTTCGCGAATTCCCACTGGATGCGGCCGAGCACCTCTCCCGGCTCGATCCGGGCGAGCGCGCGGTTGAAATGCGCGTCCGGCGGCGCCTCCTTGAGGGGATAGGCCGGCACCGGCAGGCGCTCCTGCTCCTCCTCCGGCGGGGGCGGCGGAACGGATTTCGGCGCCTGCGCGGCGAGCTGGGCCGGGGTGATCGGCTGGTAGATGCCGACGGCCTCGTCGAAGGGTTCGAACCCCTTCTCCGCGAGCCGCACGCCCCGCAGGCGGTACTCCTCCTCCTCGGCCTCCGCCGGGATGACGTGGGAGGCCTCGAGGAGCACGTTCTGGTAGATGCGGTGGTCGGTGTCGGCCAGCCGCTCGAGCAGCCGCGTCAGGAAAAGCCGGCGCTCCTCATCCTCGAGCGCCGCGCCGCCGGGGCCGGGAGGCGGGTTGAGGACGCGCACATAGTAGACCTGGTCGAGCGTGAAGAACTCCTCGCCGAACTCGGAGGGGTCCTGGTCGTGCTCGCGCAGGCGCACCTCGATGTTGTGGAAGAGGTAGAGCTCGGCGAAGTTCAGCCGCTCCGCGAGCAGCCAGGCGAGAAACCGGCGCGGGTCGGCCTCCATGAGCAGGCTCAGCCACCGGGTCGTGCGGCCGCCGTCGAGGCGGTCGCGGTTCCACACCTCGAGGTCGACGATGTGCTCCCACTGCTTCTCCGAGGCGAGCGCGAGCAGCGGCAGAGCGTCCTCCGGGCCGATGTCCTGCACCAGGAGGTAGAGGTCGGTCTCGGGGAAGGAGCGCACCAGGGCCGCCGCGCGCGGGTGGTCGAGGATGGCCGCCAGCGCCTTTTCGGCCGGAAGCCTCAGGACATTCGCGCGCGCCTCCTCGAGCTCGCGGGCGCTTGCCGCCGTTTCGGGTACGATGACCGGATCGCTCATGGGACGCTCGCAGGTGACGACTCCGGACCGCTGCCGGCGTCAGGGTCGCACTAACTTAGCAGGGTCGGACCGTCAAGGCAATTGCGGGCCCGGCGCCCCGCGCCAGGGGGCGACGCGCGGCAGCAGCAGCAGGCCCGGCAGGGCGGCGAGCGTGCAGGCGAGAAAAAAGAGCTCCCAGCCCAGCAGCTTGGCGGCGAAGCCGGTGGGGGCCGCGGCGAGCACCCGCGGCAGCCCCATGAGGCTCGAGAGCAGCGCATACTGGGTGGCGGTGAACTTGCGGTGGGTGAGATGCGCCAGGAAGGCCGTGAAGGCGCTCGTCCCCATGCCGCCGGTCAGGTTTTCGAAGGCGATGACGCCGGCGAGCGCCGGCAGGTCGGCCCCGAGGCGCGCGAGCAGGACGAAGCCCGCCGTGGAGAGGGCCTGCAGCGGCCCGAACACCCACAGGCTGCGGTGGATCCCGAGCCGGAGAATGACGAGGCCGCCGGCGAAGGCCCCGGCGATCGTGGCCCAGGCGCCGAAGAGCTTCACGACGGCGCCGATCTGCGCGTTCGAGAACCCGAGCTCGAGGTAGAAGGGCACGCTGATCGCCGCGGCGAGCGCATCCCCCAGCTTGTAGAGCACGATGAAGGCGAAGAGCGCCGCGGCGCCGCGGCGCCGGAGGAAGTCGGCGAGCGGCGCCCACAGGGCCTCGCCGAGGGTCGCCGGGGCGCCGGCCGGCGCCGGCGGCTCGGGGGTCAGCACCGTCGTCAGGATCCCCGGGAGCATGCCGGCCGCCATGACGAGGTAGACCTGCGAAAAGGGCATCCGGTCGGCCAGGATCAGCCCCCCGCCGGAGGCCGCCCACATCCCGATGCGGTAGCCGTAGACGTAGAGCGAGGCGCCCAGGCCGAGCTCGGCGTCGGCGAGGTCCTCGCGCCGGTAGGCGTCGACGACGATGTCCTGGGTCGCGCTGCAGAAGGCCACCAGGACCGCCGCCGCCGCCAGGCGCACCGGGTGGGCCACCGGGTCGGAGAAGGCGAGCAGCACGATCGCCCCGGCGAGCGCCGCCTGGGCGCCGAGCAGCCACCCGCGCCTCCGGCCGAGAAAGGGCGGCGTGTAGCGGTCGAGCAGCGGGGCCCACAAGAACTTCCAGGAATAGGGGGACTGGACGAGGGTGATCATCCCGGCCCAGGCGAGGTCGACCCCCTCGGCCTTCATCCAGGCCTGCAGGACCCCCAGGGTGAGGAGCAGCGGCAGGCCGCAGGAGAACCCCATCAGCAGGGCGACCAGCATCCGCCGGCTGAAGATCACCGCGCGCGTGGCGGGGGGGCGGTGGATGGGGCCTCCCGGGGCGGCTCAGGCCGGGTATTGGGCGAGGACCAGGTCCTCCAGCCGGCGCTTGGGGACGTGGTGCACGCCGGCCGCATCGCGCCAGTAGCGGATGTCGCCGTCGGGGCCGACCGTCTCGAGCCGGACCTCCTCGCCGTCCGCTCCCAGGGCGATGACCAGCAGGATCTCCAGGCCGCCGGGAAGCGCGAGCACCCGGGCGAGCTCGCGGCGGTTGATGCTGCCGATCATGCAGGCCCCCAGCCCCTTCTCCCGGGCGCCCAAGACGATGCTCTGGGCGGCGATCCCGAGGTCGCGGTCGGCGAAGTCCAGGCCGAGGGCGGGGTCCCCGAGGATGACGATGTAGGCCGCCGGGCGCTCGCCCTCGGCCGGCCCGGGCCAGTCCTTGAGATAGGCGGCCCAGCCGAGGCAGGGGAAGATCCGGGCGTTGATGCCCGGGTCGGCGGCGAGCACGTACTTGAGCGGCTGGCGGTTCGCGGCCGAGGCCGAGAGCCGGGCGAGCTCGACGAGCCCCCGCAGGGTCTCCAGGCCGACCGGCCGGCCTTGAACGAAGCGCCGGACGCTGCGGGTCCGGCGGACGAGGTCGTGCAGCATGGTTCCGCGCCTCCTTTCAGGGGTGGGCCGCGATCAAAGCGGCGCTAGGCGTTCCAGGGGTCGCCCGGCGGCATGTGCCGCCGGATCCAGACCATCACCTTGTCGAATTCGGCGGCGAGCTCCGCGAGCGCCCGGCCCCGGTGGCTCACGCGGTTCTTCTCCTCCCGGCTCATCTCGGCGAAGGTCTTGCCGAGGGGCGGGTAGAAGAAGACCGGATCGTAGCCGAAGCCGTTGGCGCCGGCCGGGGCCCGGGCGATGAGCCCTTCGCAGCGGGCCTCGTAGGTGAGCGCCGGGCCGGCCGGGACCGCGAGCGACAGCACGCACGCGAAGGCCGCGCGCCGGTCGGCCTCCTCCCCCAGGGCGGCGAGCAGCTTGCGGGTGCGCGCCTGGTCGCTCAGCCCCGGGCCGCCGTAGCGCGCCGAGCCCACGCCGGGCGCGCCGCCGAGCGCCGCGACGCAGAGCCCGGAATCGTCGGCGAGCGCCGGAAGGCCGAGGACCCGCGCCGTGAAGCTCGACTTCTTGTAGGCGTTCTCGTCGAACGTGGCCCCGTCCTCCTCCACCTCGGGGATCGGGCCGAAATCGGCCAGGCTGCGGATGTCGACCGGGTACCCCTGGAGCCGGTCGCGGATTTCGGCGGTCTTGCCCGCGTTGCGGGTGGCGATGACGAGAATCGGCAGGCGGCGTCCCATCGGCATGGCGGTCGCGTCTCTCACTTGGGCGTTCGCAGCGGCTGCGGAGAGCTTAGTATCGTTCCCCGCGGCTTTCAAGTGCTTTCCCGCGGGCCGCCTTGATGCCGGGAGGCCGCCATGGTATGGGGCGCAGCATGAGCCGGGACCTCTTGCTCGCCATCGACAACGGCACCCAGAGCCTCAAGGCGCTCGTGTTCGATGGGCAGGGGCGGCTGCTCTTCAAGCAGGTCGAGCCCTTCACCCCCTACTTCTCGGCCCAGGCCGGATGGGCCGAGCAGGACCCGGAGGTCTTCTGGCAGGCCCTCTGCCGCGCCTGCCAGGGGCTGTGGCGGCAGCCGGGCGCCGACCCCGCGCGCCTCGCCGGGGCCGCGCTCACCACCCAGCGCGGCACGGTCGTCAACGTCGACCGCGACGGCCGGCCGCTGCGGCCGGCCATGCTCTGGCTCGACCAGCGCCGGACCCGGGGGCTCGCGCCGGTCGGCGGCCTCTGGGGGCTCGCCTTCAGGGCGGCCTTTCTCAGCCGCACCGTGAGCTACCTGCAGGCCGAGGCGGAGGCCAACTGGATCCGCACCTACCAGCCCGACGTCTGGCGCCGCACCCACAAGTTCCTCATGCTCTCGGGGTATTTGACCTACCGGCTGACCGGGCGCTTCGTGGACTCCACCGCCTGCCAGGTGGGCTACCTCCCCTTCGACTACAAGCGCCACCGCTGGGCCGCCGGCTGGGACTGGAAATGGCGCGTGCTGCCCTTCGAGCGCGAGCTGCTGCCCGATCTCGTGCCGCCGGGGGCGCTTTTGGGCGAGGTGACCCGGGAGGCCGCGCAGGCCGCCGGGATCCCCGCCGGGCTGCCGCTCGTCGCGGCCGCCGCCGACAAGGCCTGCGAGGTGATCGGGTCGGGGAGCCTCGATTCCGCGACCGGCTGCCTGAGCTACGGCACCACGGCCACCATCAACGTGACGCACCGCCGCTACATCGAACCCCTGCCGCTGCTGCCGCCCTACCCGGCCGCCGTTCCCGGGGCCTACACGGTCGAGGTGCAGGTCTACCGGGGCTACTGGATGGTGAACTGGTTCAAGGAGGAGTTCGGCCACCCGGAGCTGGCGGAGGCCGCGGCGAACGGCCTCGAACCCGAGACGCTCTTCGACCGGCTGGTGGCGGGGATCCCGCCGGGCGCCTTGGGGCTCGTGCTCCAGCCCTACTGGACCCCCGGGCTCAAGTTTCCCGGCCCCGAGGCCAAGGGGGCCGTCATCGGCTTCGGGGACGTGCACACGCGGGCGCACCTCTACCGCTCGATCCTGGAGGGGCTCGCCTACGCGCTGCGCGAAGGCAAGGAGCGCATCGAGCGGCGCAGCCGCACGCCGATCACCCGCCTGCGGGTTTCGGGCGGCGGCAGCCAGAGCCGCAACGCCCTGCAGCTCACCGCCGACATCTTCGGCCTGCCCACGGCGAAGCCCCATCTGTACGAGACCTCCGGCCTGGGGGCGGCGATCGACGCCGCGGTCGGCCTCGGCCTGCACCGCGACTTCGAGGCGGCGGTCGGCGCCATGACGCGCACCGGCGAGGTCTACGAACCCGACCCCCAGAACCACGCGCTCTACGACCGCCTCTACCACGAGGTCTACCGCCGGATGTACAAGCACCTCAAGCCGCTCTACGAGCGCATCCGCGAGATCACGGGGTACCCCCCATGCTGAAAGAGCTCGCCATCCGCAACTTCGCGATCATCGACGACCTGCGCCTCGCCCTCGCCCCCGGGCTGACGATTTTGAGCGGCGAGACCGGCGCCGGGAAGACCATCATCGTCAACGCGCTCAACCTGATCCTCGGCAGCCGCGCCTCGACCGAGATGATCCGCACCGGCGCGGACTCGGCCGAGGTGGAGGCGCTCTTCGAGCCGGCGCCGGGCTCCCCGGCGGCCGCGGCCGCGGCGGCCATGGGGGTCGACCTCGGGCAGGGGCTGGTCATCCGGCGGGTCATCGCGCGCGCCGAGGGCAACCGCGTCTACGTGAACGGCCGCCTGGCGACGCTGCAGACGCTCGCGGCCGTGACCGAAAACCTCGCGAGCATCTCCGGCCAGCACGCCCACCAGCGGCTGCTCCGCGAGGAGGAGCACCTGCTGATCCTCGACCAGGCCGCGGGGCTCCTGCCGGCGCGCGCGGCGCTCGCCGCGCTCTACC
This sequence comes from uncultured Desulfatibacillum sp., assembly GCA_964573635.1. Lineage (GTDB taxonomy): Bacteria > Desulfobacterota > Desulfobacteria > Desulfobacterales > SpSt-501 > SpSt-501. The sequence continues at coordinate 65,080 of CAZNKG010000001.1, forward strand.
GCGAGGTCCTCCCGCGGATCAAGGCGCTCCAGGCGCTCAAGGACCGGCAGGCGCGGCAGGCGGAGCTCACCGAGCTTTTGCAGTTCCAGGAGCGGGAGATCGCCGCGGCCGAGATCCGGCCCGGGGAGGACGGCGAGCTCGAGGCGGAGAAGCTCCGCGCCCAGCACGCCGCGGGCCTGCTCGCGGCCGTCCAGGGCGGGATCGATGCGCTCTACGGCGAGCCGGGGGCGGTGGTCGAAACGCTCGACCGGGTGCGCCGCGACCTCGAGCGCGCGCGCCGCTTCGATCCGCGGCTCGCCGGGCCGCTCGCCGCGCTGGGCGACGTCGCGCTGCGCGTCGAGGAGCTGGTCGGCGAGCTGCGCGGCTGCTTGAAGTCGATCGACGTCGACGAGGCGCGCCGCGAAGCGGTCGAGGAGCGGCTCGACCGCTTGAACCGCCTCAAGCGCAAGTACGGCGGAAGCCTCGAGGCCGTGCTGGAGCGGCTCGACCGGGCCCGCCGGGAGCTCGCGGGCTTCGAGAGCCTCAGCGGCGAGATCGCCGCGCGCGAAGCCGAGCTCGCTCAGCTGCATCGCCGCCTGGCCGCCGCGGCCGAGGAGCTTTCATCCAAGCGCCGGGCGGCGGCCGAGCGCTTCGCCGCCCGGGTGTGCGCCGAGCTGGCCGATCTGCGGATGGCCGGCACGCGCTTCGAGGCGGCGCTCGCGGCCTGCCCGGCCGGGGAGGGGACCGCGCCGCAGCTTTGCGCCGGGCCGTACGCCATCCAGGAGAGCGGCATCGACCGGGCGGAGCTGCGCATGGCGCCGAACGCCGGCGAGGCCCTGAAGCCGCTCGCCGCCATCGCCTCGGGGGGCGAGCTGTCGCGCGTGGTGCTCGCCCTCAAGTCGATTCTCGCCGCCTCCGAAACCCTCGGGACCATCGTCTTCGACGAGGTCGACGCCGGCATCGGCGGCGCGGTCGCCGAGGTGGTCGGCCGCAAGCTCAAGGCGCTCGCGCGGCACCACCAGGTCCTCTGCATCACCCACCTGCCCCAGATCGCGAAATTCGGCGACCGGCACTTCCGGATCGCGAAGCAGACCGCCGGCGGCCGCACCCGCACCCTGATCCAGCCGCTCTCCGAGGCCGAGCGGGTCAAGGAGATCGCCCGCATGCTCGGCGGCGAGAAGATCACCCGGCTCACCCTGGCGCACGCCCGGGAGCTTCTCGAAAAATAGACGCCCTCCCCCCCGGCGCGATCCGGGAGGGAGGGCGGTTGCGAAGCGCGCGCGGGCAGCCCCTGCCGCGCGGTCAGGCCTTTTCCACCTCGGAGGCCGCCGGCCCCTTCGCCCCCTCCTGGATCTCGAAGCGCACGCGGTCGCCCTCGGCGAGCGTGCGGAACCCCTTGCCCTTGATCGCCGAGTAGTGCACGAAGATGTCCTGGCCGTCCTCTTTCTTGATGAACCCGTAGCCTTTTTTCTCATTGAACCATTTGACTACTCCCTCCGGCATAGACCTCCTCCCTTTCTCCCCGAAGGCGCGGGGCCGCTCGCGGCGCGCCCGCGCGCCAAGAATAAAAAAAGCAGAGCTGCGGGCAGCTCTGCTCAAGGTAAACTCCCTAGCGTTTCGACCGGCCGAGAGAACCTGCTCTGAATCTCGATTGGAAACCGCATCCGAACCGACCGCAAAAACAAAAAAGAAGCGCACGTGAATGCTACTATCCCGAAATAGGGAAGCATTGTCAATAGAAAAAGAAGCAAAGTATTCCTAGCGCGCGGGTTCGCTTGCGCCCGGTCCCATATGTTGTGGCGCCCGTGGGGGACGGCACCAACCGGTCCCCCCGTGCCGCCGGCGCCGGGGGCGGGCGGCGCGGCGAGCGGAGCCGGGCGGCGGCCCCGGCGCCGATTTGATGCGCCCCGCCCGAGATGGTACAATGGGAAAAACGCCGATCCCGGGACCATACGCCGTCGTGATGCCGCCTGCGCCCATGCGCCCTTTCTATGTCGGAGGGCTTTTTTTCACCGCCGTTTTCGCGGCCCTTATGCTCGTGAAGCTCGAGGTCTTCTCGCGCCTGTCGACGGCCGCCGCCGTCCGGGAGGCCGTGGCCGCCGGGGTGCCCGCGCGCGAGGCGTGGATGGCGATCTTCCAGAACGCCCGCCGGATCGGCCACTCCATGAGCCGCTTGGCGGCGCAGGAGGGCGGCTACGCGCTCGAGGAGGCGGTGCGGATGCGGCTGACCGCCCTCGGCCTGGTCCAGGACCTGCACCTGCGCACCACGGCGCGCCTGCGCCCGGACCTCACGCTCGACAGCTTCCGATTCGAAATGCGCTCCGGACGGTTCGACTTCCGCGCCGAGGGCGAGGCCCGGGACGGGGAGATCGCCGTCACGACCGCGGGCGCCGGCGACCGCCGCCGCGTGCGGGTGCCGATCTCCCGGCCGGTGACGCCGCTCGCCGCGGTCGTGCACGCCCTGGGCGCGGCCCGGCTGTCGCCCGGCGAGCGCCACACCTTCGAGGTGTTCGACCCCGCAACCCTCTCCTCGGCCCCGCTTTTGGCCGAGGTGATCGGCACGGAGGAGATCGAGGTCGCCGGCGAGCGGGTCGCGGCCACGCGCGCCACCCTCAACTTCAAGGGGATGATCCAGACGGTCTGGATCGACGCGCGCGGGGACCTGCTGCGGGAGCGCGGCCTGCTCGGGCTGCGGCTGGAGCGGTCCGGCCCGGAGGCGGCCCGGGACGAGAGCGGGCTCGAGGCGAGCGAGGAGATCAGCGAGGCGGCCGCGGTTTCGGCCGACCGGGAGATCGGCGAGCCCGCCGGCCTCGCGGAGCTCAGCGTGCGCCTGAAGGGGGTGCGCCCCGAGGTGCTCCAGTTAAACGGCGGCCGCCAGCGCTTCGGCGACGGGGTGCTCACCGTGCGGCGCGAGTCGCTCGCGGGGCTGCCGGCCGCGGTCGAGCCGACGGCGCTCAGCGCCGTGGAGCGCGCCTTCCTCGCCCCCGAGCCCTTCATCCAGTCCGACCACGCCAAAATCCGCGCCGTGGTGGACGAGCTTGTCGGCCGCGAGCCGCTCTCCGCCCTCGAGAAGGCCTCGCGCCTGATGCACTGGGTCCACCGCGAGATCGCCAAGCGCCCGGTGCTCTCGCTGCCGGACGCCCTCGCCACGCTCGAGCAGCGCGAGGGCGACTGCAACGAGCATGCCGTCCTCTACGCGGCGCTCGCGCGGGCCGCGGGGCTCCCGGCCCGGGTGGAGGCCGGCCTGGTCTACCTGAAGGGACGCTTCTACTACCACGCCTGGAACGCCGTCCACGTCGGCCGCTGGGTCACGGTGGACGCGGCCCTCGGGCAGATGCCCGCCGACGCGACCCACCTGCGCCTGGTGAGCGGCTCGGCCGCCCAGCAGCTCGACCTCGGCGGCGTGATCGGACGGCTCTCGCTCGAAATCGTCGCCGCCACGGAAGAGCGCCCATGATCGAACTGCGGGAGCTGACCAAGACCTACGACCGCCACACCGCCGTCGACCGGCTGAGCCTGACCGTTCGGCGCGGGGAGGTGTTCGGCTTCATCGGGCCGAACGGCGCCGGCAAAACCACGACCATCCGGATGATGGGCGGGATCCTCGCCCCCACCGCCGGCGAGGCCCTCATCTGCGGGATCTCGATGCGCACCGCGCCGGTCGAGGCCAAGCGCCGGATCGGGTTCATCCCCGACCGCCCCTACCTCTACGAGAAGCTCACCGGCATGGAGTTTTTGCGCTTCACCGCCGACATCTGGGGGGTGCCCGCGGCGCGCTTCACGGCGAAGTCCGCGGAGCTGCTCGAGATGTTCGCGCTCGCCGACTGGGCCAACGAGCTGATCGAGTCCTACTCCCACGGCATGAAGCAGCGGCTGATCATGGCCGCCGCCCTCGTTCACGACCCGCAGGTGCTGATCGTGGATGAGCCCATGGTCGGGCTCGACCCGGCGGCCATCCGCATGGTGAAGCAGCTCTTCAGGGGCCTGGCCGCGGGGGGGACGACCGTCTTCATGTCCACCCACACGCTCGCGGTGGCCGAGGACATCTGCGACCGGATCGGGGTGATCAGCGCCGGCCGCCTGGTGGCGAGCGGCACGACCGCCGAGCTGCAGCGCGCGGCCGACACCCGCGCGGCCGATCTCGAAAGCGTCTTCCTGCGCCTGACGGACCGCGGCGCGCTGCCCGCCGCGCCCGGCGGGCCGCTCCAGTAGGCCGCCGCCATGGCGCTCGGGCTCGCCGCCGACCTGCGCCTCCTGCTGCGGCCGCGGCTGCGCGCGCTCGGCCGGGGCGGCGGGCGCGGCGGACGGCTGCGGCCGGCGGTCTTGGGGCTGGTGGGGGCGGCCTTCTGGGCGGGGATTTTCGCGGTCGCCTTCCGGGTCCTCGTCCACCTCCAGGGCATCGAGGACGTCGGCGACATCCTCGCCTTCAAGCTGCTCGCGATGATCCTGATCGTCTCCTTCGCGCTGCTGCTCTTCAGCGGAATCCTGACGAGTCTCTCGAAGCTCTACCTCTCGCGCGATCTGCCGCTCGTCCACGCGCTGCCGGTCGCCGGCTACCGCCTCTTTCTCGCCCGCTGGATCGACAGCGCCGCCGACAGCTCCTGGATGGTGACCGTCTATGCGCTGCCGGTCCTGCTCGCCTACGGGGTCGTGTTCGGCGGCGGGGCGCTCTACTACGCCGCCGCCGCCGCGAGCCTCGGCCTGCTCGCCCTGGCGGCCTCGGCGCTGAGCGCCCTCATGGTGCTCGCCGGTGTGATGCTCGTGCCGGCGAGCCGCTTCCGCGGCATCGTCGTGCTGATCGGGGTGGTGCTCTTCGTCGCCCTCTACATCGCCATCCGCCTGATGCGCCCCGAGCAGCTCGTCAACCCGGAGGTCTTCGACTCGGTGATGGCCTACGTCGCGACCCTGCAGGCGCCGGCCGCCCCCTTCCTGCCGAGCACCTGGGCCTCCGCCGCCGTCCACGCCGCCCTCACCGGGGATGCGGCGCGCAGCCTGATCAACCTCGGGTTGGCCGCGAGCTTCGCCGGCGCCCTGATCTGCGCGCTCGCCATCGCCGCCGACGCCCTCTATTTCCGAGGCTATTCGCGCACCCAGACCGCTGCCGCGCGGCTCAAGCGCGCCGCCGCCGCCGGGGCGGGCGGGCGCCTGCTCGCCGGCCTGCCCGGACCGGCCCGGGCCTTCGCCGTCAAGGAGATCAAGTCCTTCCTGCGCGACCAGACCCAATGGACCCAAATCTTCCTGCTCGCGGCCCTCGTCGTCATCTACATCTACAACTTCCAGGCGCTGCCCCTCGACAAATCCCCGCTCCAGACGGCCTACCTCGAAAACCTCTTCGCCTTTCTCAACATGGCGCTCGCGCTCTTCGTGCTGACGGCCGTCGCGGCGCGCTTCGCCTACCCCGCCGTCAGCATGGAGCGGGAGGCCATCTGGTTCGTCAAGAGCGCGCCGGTGTCGATCCGCGCGTTTCTGCGCATCAAGTTCCTGTTCTACTACCTGCCGCTGCTCGTCCTGACCGAGGCCCTCGTCGTCACGACCAACCTGCTGCTCCAGGTCACCCCCTTCATGATGGCCCTCTCGACGGCCACGGTCTGCATGCTGGTCCCGGGGGTCGTGGCGCTCGGCGTCGGGCTCGGCGCCGCCTTCCCGGACTTCAAGGCCGAAAACCCCACCCAGACGGTCACCAGCTTCGGGGGGCTCATGTTCATGACCGCCAGCGCCGCGCTCATCGGCCTGGTGATCCTGCTCGAGGCCGGCCCCGTCTACCACATCGCCATGGCCGCCATCCACGGCCGGCCGCTTTCGACCGCGGTGGTGCTCTGGTCCGCGGCCGCCTTCGCGGCCGCCTTCGCCCTCGCCGTCCTCGCCATCGTCCTGCCGCTGCGCTTCGGCGAGCGCCGCCTCGCCGCCTGACGCCCCGCCGGCCCGCGGCGGAAATATTGACATGAACATTTACATTGACATTTACATTTTCCGGGCATAGGATATCCCCAGCATCGAAGGCGGCGACCGCCGCGAGACCCACGGGAGCGGCCCCATGCGGGAAAAAGTGACCCCCACCCAGCAGCGCATGCTCGACTACCTGCGGCGCCGGATCGCGGCCGACGGGCGGGCGCCCAGCCTGCGGGAGGCGGCCGCGGACCTGAAGGTCAGCCACGCGGCGGTGGCGCAGACCCTGCGGGCGCTCGAGGCCAAGGGCCGCCTGCGGCGCGCGGGGCGCTACGGCCGCGAGGTTTACCTTCTGAACCGCGCCGGCGAGACGGCGGCCCTGCAGCGCGGCCGCGACGTCCCCATCGTCGGCCGGATCGCGGCGGGGCTCCCGATGTACGCCCAGAGCGAGTGGGACGGCTCGGTCACGGTGGACGCCGCCCTGTTCCGCGCCCCGAACCTCTTCGCCCTGCGCGTCCGGGGCGACTCCATGGAGCGGGCCGGCATCCGCGACGGGGACCTCGTGATCTGCGAGCCGCGCCAGTACGCCGCCCCCGGCGAGATCGTGGCCGCCCTGATCGGCGGGGAGGAGGCCACCGTGAAGCGCTTCTTCCTCCGGGGCGACCACATCGAGCTGCGGCCGGAGAACCCCGCCTACGCCCCCCGGCGCTACGGCTTCGGCGAGGTCCTCGTGCAGGGCAAGGTGGTGGGGCTCGTGCGCGGGCCCGAAGGCGTCCGGTAGGGGGATGCGGCCGTGAGCGCGGCGCCTGCCGGCTGTGCGATCGCCGTGGGGACCTGCGGCTACTCCTTCGCCGAATGGGCCGCGGCGGGGTTCTACCCGCCCGGGACCAAGGCCGCCGAGATGCTCCCCCTCTACGCCCGCAGGTTCGCCGTGACCGAGCTCAACTTCACCTGGTACCAGATGCCGAAGGCCCCGGCCATCGACCGGCTGCAGCACCTCGCCCCGCCGGGCTTCCGCTTCGCCGCCAAGCTCACCCGCACGCTCACCCACGAGGTGGACCCGGCCCGGTGGCGCGGCGAGGCCGCGCTCTACCGCGACGGGATCGCGCCGCTCGTCCAGGCGCGCCGGCTCATCGCGGTGCTCGCGCAGTTCCCCCCGGGCTTCGGCCGCGAGCCCGGCAACCGGCGCTACCTCGCCGAGCTGATCGAGGCGCTCGAGGGCCTGCCGCTCGCGGTCGAATTCCGCCACGCCTCCTGGGCCGCGGACCGGGTCTTCGCCGAGCTCGAGCGCCGCCGGGTGACGCTCGCCGCCGTGGACGCGCCGCAGCTGCCGGGGCTCTTCCCGCGCCTCGACGTGGTCACCAACCCGGAGCTCTTCTACGTCCGCTTCCACGGCCGCAACGCCCGCGGCTGGCGCTCGGGCGACATGCAGAAGCAGTTCGACTACGACTACCGCGAGGCGGAGCTCCGGGAGTGGGTGGCGGGGCCGCTCGCGCGCATGGCGGCGCGGGCGGCCGCCGGGGTCGTCTTCTTCAACAACCACGTCCGCGCGCAGGCGCCGCGCAACGCCGCGCGGCTCGCGTCGCTTCTGACGCCATGGAGCGCCGCATCATCCACCTGAACGTCGCCGACTTCGCCGTGGCGGTCGAGCGCACGCTCGACCGGCGGCTCGCCGGGCGGCCGGTGGTCGTCGCCCCGGCCGGCGCGGCGCGGGCAACGGTCTACGACATGAGCGAGGAGGCCTACCGCAGCGGGGTGCGCAAGGGCATGGCGCTCGCGCTCGCGCTCCGCCGCTGCCGCGACGCGCAAGTGGTCCCGCCGCACCCCGACCGCTACGAGCGCGCCATGCGCGCCCTGCTCGAGACGGCCCGCCCCTATTCGCCGCGGATCGAGGCCGGGGAGAACGACGGCCACCTCTTCATCGACGCGACCGGCATCGGGAGGCTCTTCGGCCCGCCCCGGGACCTCGCCGGACGCCTGCGCCGGCGGATCCGGGAAGAGCTCGGGCTCTCCCCCATCTGGACGGTCGCCGGAAACAAGCTCGTCGCCAAGGCGGCGAGCCGCGTCGTCAAGCCCGAGGGCGAGTGCCTCGTCGCCGCCGGCGACGAAGCCCCGTTCCTCGCCCCGCTGCCCCTCGGCCTCGTCCCGGGGATCGAGCGCGAGGACCTCCTGCGCCTGCGGGAGTTCAACTTGACGCGGGCGGGGGAGGTGGCGGCCCTGCCGCTCGAGGAGCTTAAGGCGCCCTTCGGCCGCCGCGCCCTCTTCCTCTACGAGGCCGTGCGCGGAATCGACCCCTCGCCGGTGCTCGCGGTGGGCGCAAAGCCGCCCCGGGTTGCGGCGGACCACGAATTCGACGCCGACACGAACGACGCCGCCGTCCTGCTGGAGGCGCTGCGCCGCCTGGTCGAGCGGGCCGGCGCCGAGCTGCGGCGGCGGCGGCGGGCGGCGGGGCGGATGGCCGTCACGATCGATTTCGCCGACGGCGGCCGCTGCGCCCGGCAGATGGCGCTGCGGCCCGCCGCCGCGAACGACGGCGCGCTCTTCGAGACCGCCCGCCGGACCCTCTTGCTCGCCTGGACCCGGCGGGTGCGGGTGCGCCGCCTGCGGCTGATCGTGGACCGCATGGTGTTCCCGCCGGCGCAGCTCGCGCTCTTCGGGGACGAGCGCCGGCGGCACGAGAAGCATGAGCGCCTCGCCGGCGCCGTCGACGCCGTCCGCCGGCGCTTCGGCGGCGAGGCGCTGCAAACCGGCGGCGCGCTCGGCCCGCCCCCCCGCGGGGTTCGATGACCCCCCTTGTCGTCCGCTCGCACTACTCCCTCATGTGGGGCACGGCGGCGCCCCGCGAGATCTGCCGCCGGGCGCGCGCGCTCGGCTACAGGCGCCTGGCGCTCACCGACACCGACAACCTCTACGGGCTGTGGCCGTTTCTCGCGGCCTGCCGGCGCGAGAGGATCCTGCCGATCGTCGGCGCCGAGGTCACCCAACCCGGCTCCGGCCGCCGCGCCGTCTGCCTGGTCGAAAACGAGGCGGGCTACCGCAGCCTCTGCCGCCTGATCACCCGGCGGCACCTGGAGCCGGGGTTCGACCTCGCGCGGACGCTGCCCGCATTCGCCGCGGGGCTGTCGGTGCTGACCGACGACCCCGGGCTGCTCGCCGCCTGGCACGCGGCCGGGGTGGCCGCCGCCGGTCTCGCGCGCCGGCCGCTTGCGGCCGGCCACCCGCTGCGCGCCGCGGCCCGGCGGCTCGGCCTGCCGACCGCGGCCGTCCCCGCAAGCTTCTTCCTCGATCCGGCGGACTTCGCCGTGCACCGCCTGCTGCGCGCGATCGCCTGCCGCACGAGCCTCTCGCGCCTGCCCCCCCAGGAGACCGCCGCCCCCGACGCCTGGCTCGCGCCGCCCGCCGAGGTCCGCCGCCGGTTTCTTCCCTGCCCCGAGGCCCTCGCGGCCGCCGAGGCCCTCGCCGAGCGGCTCGCCTTCACCGGCCCGCGGTTCGGGATCGTGCTGCCGCCGCTTGCCGGCGTGCCCGCGGCGCAAGCGCCCGCCCGCCTGCGCGCGGAGGCCTACGCCGGCGCCCGGCGCCGCTACGGGGAGGAGCTCGCCGAGGCGGTGGTCGAGCGGCTCGAGCACGAGCTCGCCGTCATCGCCCGCATGGGGTTCGCCGCCTATTTCCTGATCGTGCGCGACATCGTCGCCTTGAGCCCGCGCACCTGCGGCCGGGGATCGGCGGCGGCCTCCCTCGTCGCCTACTGCCTGGGGATCACCAACGTCTGCCCGCTCAAGCACAACCTCTACTTCGAGCGCTTCCTCAACCCCGGCCGCCGGGACCCGCCCGACATCGACGTCGACTTCGCCTGGGACGAGCGCGACGGGGTCCTCGCGGCGGTGCTCGCGCGCCACGCCGGACACGCCGCCATGGTCGCCAACCACGTCCTCTTCCGGCCGCGCATGGCCGTGCGCGAAGTCGCCAAGGTCTACGGCCTGCCGGAGGCCGAAATCGCCCGGGTCGCCAAGCGCCTGCCGGGGTGCTGGCGCGCCGAGGAGCTCGGCGCCGATCTGCGGGAGGCGCTCCGGCGCCGGCCCGAATCCCGCGCGCTCGCGCTCCCGCCGCCCTGGCCGGAGATCCTCGCGCTCGCCGGGCGGATCGTCGGCACCCCGCGCCACCTCTCGGTCCACCCCGGGGGGGTGGTCATCACGCCGGGCCCGATCGACGACTACGTCCCGGTCGAGCGCGCGCCGAAGGGGCTGCCCATCATCCAGTGGGAGAAGGACGGGGCCGAGGACGCCGGGCTCGTCAAGATCGATCTGCTCGGCAACCGCAGCCTCGGCGTGATCCGCGACGCCCTCGCCGCCTTGAGGGCCGACGGCCGGGCGCTCGACGAATCGCGCTGGGAGCCCGAAGAGGACCTCGCGACCCAGGAGGCCGTGGCCCAGGGCCGCACCATGGGCTGCTTCTACATCGAAAGCCCGGCCATGCGCCTGCTGCAGCAGAAGGCGAAGGTCGGCGACTTCGAGCACCTCGTGATCCACAGCAGCATCATCCGGCCGGCGGCGAACGACACGATCCGCGAGTACCTCCGCCGCCTGCACGGGGGGGCCTGGGAGCCGATCCACCCGCTCGCGGGCGAGGTGCTCGCCGAGACGTTCGGCATCATGGTCTACCAGGAGGACGTCTCGCGGGTCGCCGTCGCGCTCGCCGGCTTCTCCCCCGCCGAGGCCGACGGGCTGCGCAAGGTCCTCTCGAAAAAGGACCGGGAGCACGCGCTGCGGGACTATGCCGAACGCTTCCGGGCGGGGGCGCGGGCGCGCGGGCTGGACGAGGCGACGATCGCCGCCGTCTGGGCGATGATGATGAGCTTCGACGGCTACTCCTTCTGCAAGCCCCACAGCGCCTCCTACGCGCGGGTCTCGTTCCAGGCGGCCTACCTCAAGGTCCACCACCCGGCCGAGTTCATGGCGGCGGTGATCGAAAACGGCGGCGGGTTCTACAGCGCCTTCGCCTACGTCTCGGAGGCCCGCCGCCTGGGGCTCGCCGTCCGGCCGCCGGACGTGAACGCGAGCGCCGCCGCCTGGACCGGCCGAGGCGCCGCGCTGCGGGTGGGGCTCGCGGCCGTGAAGGGGCTGGCGGCCGAGACGGCGGCGCGGATCGTCGCGCGGCGCGGCACCGGGCCGTACACCGGCCTGGCGGATTTCCTCGCGCGCGTCCGGCCGGAGGAGTCCGAGGCGCGCGCGCTGATCCACGCCGGGGCCTTGGACGGGCTGGCGCCGGGCGCCAGCCGCGCGGACCTTCTCTGGGAGCTCGCGCGCCAGCTGAAATCGCCGCCGGGGGGCGCCCCCGGGCGGCCGGCGCAGGGCGCGCTGTTCGCCGCACCCGAGGCCCGCCGCCGCCCCCCGCGGCTGCCCCCCGACGACCCGCGCGAGCGGCTGCGGCGCGAGTTCGCCGTGCTCGGCTTCCTCTGCGACCGCCACCCCATGACGCTCTACGCCGAGGCGGTGCGCCGGTCGGGAGCGGTCCCGGCGGCCGATCTCCCGCGGCGGGTCGGGCGCCGCGTGCGCTTCGCCGGCTGGCTCGTCACCGGCAAGGTCGTCGCCACGAAATACGGCGACCCCATGGAGTTCTTGACGTTCGAGGACGAGACCGGGTTGGTCGAGGCCACCTTCTTTCCCGAGGCCTACGCGCGCTTCTCGGCGATGATCGACGCCGGCCGGCCCTACCTGCTGTCCGGAAAAGTCGAGGCGGACTGGGGCGCCGCGACGCTCACCGTGGAGCACGCCGCGCCGCTTGCGGCGGATGCGAGCGCGGCCCGCGCCGCGCCGGGGCGGTGACCGCGATGCGGCCGCGCCGGCGGGGGGGGGAGGCCGCGGCCTCCCCCGGGGGCGGGGCGCTCAGGCGGCGGGCTTGGTCCGGGACTTGATCTCCCAGGCCTCGACCGCCTCGCGCTCCTCGACCTCCTCCCAGCCGCAGATCATGGCGCGGGTGTGGGCGGTCAGGCTGTGGCCGGTCGTGATCATGTAGACGTGCACGATGAGAAAGGAGAGGATCGCGAAGCCGCCGGCCAGGTGCACGGCCGCGACCGCCTGGAGCGACAGCCACCCGAGGCCCCAGGCCTCCCAGGAGTTGTAGCCCCAGTAGAGAAACCCGGTCAGCATCTGGACCGGGAGCAGGAAGGCGGCGAGGCTGAGGTAGACCAGGCGCTGCAGGGGGTTGTGCTTGGCCTCCCGGCGCTTGGGGACCGGGTGCGGCTCGCCGCGGAAGATCCCGAAGAGGTAGTAGCGGACCACCGCGAGCATCTTGCGCGTCGTCGGGACGTACTGCCGCCACTCGCCGGTGGTGAAGACCCAGAAGACGAAGAAGGCGAAGGCGATGAGCCAGCTCAGGCCGACGAAGTTGTGGACCGCGACGGCCGACTGGAATCCGAAGAGCGTCACGACGCCGTTCGCCTCGAAGCCGGTGAGCAGCAGAAGCACGATGAGCGCGCTCTGCAGCCAGTGCCAGAAGCGCTCGTAGCGGGAGTAGAGGTAGATGTCCACCATCTTGCAGGCGGTGTCGTTCGCGTTCATGGATCAACCCTCCTTGCGGCGGCGGCTCACCACCCGGCCGGCCGCGTGCAACAGGACGCCGGCGAGCGAGCCGAGCACCGCCGCCCAGCCCAAGACCTCGACCACGCGGTTCCCGTCCCGGCCCGGGAGGTAGACGCCCGGGATTCCGGCCATGCGGGAGCCCTCGCGCGTGTGGCACTCGCTGCAGGCGACCGAGTTCTCCTTCGGCGCGACCATGTGGGTGGTGGGGAAGACGTAGCTCGTCTCGACGAAGTCGAACTGCCCGCTGAAGGGCAGCCCCGCCTTCTGCATGCCGCTTTCGAGCGCGCTCTTCCAGTCGTACTTCGCCCAGTAGGCGTCGGAGCCCGGCGGCCCGAAGAGGTGCGGCACGAGCATGGTCTTGTTCACCGTGTCGTAGGGCTGCTTGCCGGTGTGGACCTTGAAGGGCGCGATCCGCGAGTTGGGGTCGCCCGGGCGGCCGACCGGCCAGTTGAGCGCGACGGGTTTCGTCGGGTCGACCGGGTCCTTGAGGGAGACCGCGTCGATCGTCCCGTTGTACCAGAAGTACCGGGGCTTCACGTTCTTTTCCCAGATGAAATCGCCCTTCTGCGTGTCGTAGACCGGGGTGCCGAGCGGCCCCTTCTCCTTGAAGGGCTTGCCCTCCTTCTTGCGGCCGGCCGTCGACCAGTCCCAGCGCATCTTGGTGGGCAGCGCGCGGGCGAACTCGGGGATGTGGCAGGTCTGGCAGGCCACCTTGTCGGTGTGGTCGTTCGCCTTCACCCCCGGTTTGTGGGGGGCGGCGGTGTGGCAGGACTCGCAGGTGATGCGCGGGGTCAGGTCGTCCTGGGCGAGCGTCGTGCGCTGCGTGGCGGCCGGGGTCGAATAGACCCGGCCGGCCACCTGGTGCGCGGTGGTGGTGTGGCAGCGGGTGCAGTCGAAGTTGCGGCCGTCGACCCCCATGTGGACGTCGAGCGCCTTGTTCGGCTTGGTCATCGAGGAGTCGAGGTCCCCGTGCTTCACCATGTCGCCCCCGCCGCCGTAGAAGTGGCAGACCCCGCAGTTCTCGCGGGTCGGGCGGCCGACGCTCTGGGCCACCTTGTTCCACTCCGGCGGCAGGTACTTCTGGCCGTCTCCGGGGAACACCACGGGCTCCTTCACGGGGTTTCCGGCCCCGGCCGGGAACTTCTTGTAGGTGCCGGTCTGCTCGTGGCAGACGAGGCAGTCCACCTTGGAGGCGTCGGAGAAGTCGAAGCTCTTGTCCTTCCACCCGTAGCCGATGTGGCAGGAGGTGCACCGCGGCTCGTTGCCGTGGATGCTGACGCAATAGTTGTTTACCGTGAGCGCCCCCTTGCCCATGGGCTTGTCCGGCGGCGAGGCCGGGTCGACCCAGGTCCAGTGGATGGTCTTGTGGATCTGGGCGGCCGCCTCCGAGTGGCAGCTCAGGCACGCCTTGGTCACCTCCGGCCCGGAGGCGAACGGCTGTTTCAAGACCTCGTGCTTGCTGTGGTCGGATGTGATCCAGCGCCGGGCGCCCTTGGTGGCCTGCTGCGCCATTTCGCGGCCCGGCGCCTTTTCGCCCTCGGCCGGGCCCGGACTCGCCAGGGCTGCCGCCCCCTCGGAAGCGAGGAGCCACAGGGTAAGAAGGATGACCATTCGAATGCCGGCCGGCTGCATGCCGCCCTCCTGGGGATGAGTGATCGTCACTGGGAGCGTCGGCCCGCCTCCCCTCCCCGCACACAGGCAATTTGCATACCAGCCGCCCCGTCCCCGGGGCGCGCGCAGCCGGGCCGCTCCGCGGCGAAAGCCGGTTTTTTCTCAACCAATTTAAATTTATTGGAAATCTATCATGAAACAAGCGGCTGGGGGGGATCGCGAGAAAACCAGCGGCCGACACCCGCGGCGGATGCCTGCCCGCCTTTCGGCCCAATATGTTAAAACCGTGTTAGCATATGTTAGTTAGCACGTTTACAGGTCCGCTCACGGCTTGAACTTCATGAAGGGGACCGTGGCGTGGCCGTCCACGCCCGGAATGTTTTCCTGCCAGTCCAGGATGCGGCAGCCGTCGGTCTCCCCGGAGGGGGCCTGGCAGCTGATGGTCGGCATGACGGGGTCCCCGGCGGTCGACTGGTAGTCGAACATGCGCGCGCGCTCCGCCGGGACGTCCGGCATCTCCAGAACGTGCAGGAGATAAATGAAGGCCTCCCCCTCGAAGAGATCGGTGGTGGCGCGGATCTCCTCGATCCGCTTCCTGAACTTCTCGACGGCCTCCTTCTGGCCGGGGGCGGCGACGATGAGGTTGAACTCGCCGTGGCGGCGGCCGGATTCGTCCTTCACCTGCTGGTTCGTGGTGTGCAGGAATTTGCCGATGTAGATCATGGGTCCTCCCTTCCGCGTCCGGGGGCGCCGGGGCGCCGTCACGGTTGCCATTCCGCCAGGATCCGGTTCACCCGCTTGCCGTCGGCGGCCTTGCCGAAGTGCTGCATGATCGCGCCCATGGCCTGCATCCGGTTCTTGTAGCGGCTGAAATCGACATTCGCCCGGATCCAGGCGACGATCTGCTCGTCGGACGCCGGCCGGGGAAGGTAGGCCTCGAGGATGCGCAGGTACTCGGATCCGGACGCTTTCTTCGCCGCGAGGACGATCTGCTCCGACTTCACGAGCCCCTGGATGATGCCGACGATCTCATCGTCGGTGATCTCCTCGGCCCGCTTCGGGCGGGTCGAGCGCTTGCCGCCCTCCAGGGTCACGGGCACGGTGAGCTTGAAGAACTCCGCCATGATCTGGCGGATCGTGCTCTTGAGCACCTCGTTCCGCCCGCGCAGCGCGAGCTTGAGATCCTGGCGGAGCTTCTCCTGGAGCGCGATCCCCGCGCCCGGGCTCCAGCCGTAGGCTACCGGCGCCTCTGCCATGGCCGATCCTTTCTGCACCAAGGCGGTCAGACGAACTTGGGGGGCAGCGGGGGCTCCGCGGTGAGCAGCTTCCCCGGCAGGATGATCACCGTGGAGGTGCCGTGGGCGAGAAGCCGCCCGTCGGCGTCCGTCACCTCGGCTTCGGCGTAACCCAGGGTCTTGCCGACCTTGAGCTGACGGCCCCGCGCGACGAGGCGGCCGCCGGCCGTGGGCGCGAGGTAGTTCAGCTTGAGCTCCACGGTGGTGACCCCCGCCCGCTCGTCCTCGATGTCGTAGTAGAGCGCCCAGAACGAGGCCGCGTCGATGACCGAGGCGAAGACCCCGCCGTGGACGACCCCGAAGGGCTGCAGGTGCTTGCGGGAGAGCTCGACCTCGAGCAGCGAATACCCGCGGTCGACGGCGCGGATCCGCATCGCGAGCAGCTCGAAATACGGCGAGCGGTTCACGAGCTCGTTCACCCGCGCGACGTATTCCGGATTGATCTTCTTCATCGCTTGCCGGCGCCCGGGGGGCGCACCCGGTCGTAGATGCAGAAGTCGTAGGGATCGGGCCCCGCGACCGGCTCGCGGCAGACCAGCCGGAACTCCCCCGCGGGGATCTCCGGGAAGAGCGTGTCGCCGGGCACCTCCCGCGCGAGCACGCTCAGGTAGATGCGGTCGGTGAGCGGCAGCGCCTCCGCGTAGAGCCGCCCCCCGCCGATGACGAAGGCCTCGGTTTCCCCCGGCGGGCACAGATCGAGGGCCGCGGCGAGGCTGGCGGCCCGCAGGCACCCCGGGGGAGCGAACGCCTCGCGGGTGCTCAGGACGATGTTGGTGCGCTCCGGCAGCGCCCGCCGGATGCTCTCGTAGGTCCGGCGGCCCATGATCACCGTGTGGCCGATCGTGATGCGGCGGAACAGCCCCTGCTCGCCGGGGATCTTCCAGGGGATCCCCCCGTCTCGGCCGATGACCCGGTTGCGGGCCATGGCGGCGATCGCCGCGAGGCGCATCCCCGATCTCGGCCTGGCGTGGCGCATTCTCCTCCCGTCACCGGGCGCCTCCCCGTCCCGAGGGCCCGCGGCTTCCGGAAGGCCACCATAAAGGAGCGCCCGCAAGGTGTCAAGCGCCGCACGGCCGGACGGCCGGCGGCCGAAATGGATTGAAGCCGCGCCGAACCTTGGCTATACTGGCCGCTATCTCCCATGATCCCCGGAGGCGCATGACCCGTCGCTCGCATCCCCAGGCGCCGCCCGCAGCGGAGGCCTTTTCCGCCCAGGCGGCGGTGATCCGCCGGGTGACCGGAATCGGTGTCGCCGTCAACCTCCTGCTCGCGGCCGCCAAACTCGCCGCCGGGCATTACGGGCAGAGCCAGGCGGTCTTCGCCGACGGGATCGAGGCCCTGCTCGATGTCTTCACGGTGCTTATGGTCTATGCCGGATCGCGCATCTGGAACCGCCCGGCGGACGACACCCACCCCTTCGGGCACGGACGGCTCGAAACCCTCTTCGCGGTGGGGGTCGGGGCCTCGCTCGCCGCCGTGGGGGCGGGCATCGGCTGGCAGGCGGTCGCGACCCTGCGCGAGCCGCACGCCGCCGCGCCGGGGTGGATCGCGGCGGCGGCGGCGGGCGCATCGATCGTCGGCAAGGAGTCCCTTTTCCGCTGGACGCTCTCGGCCGGCAAGCGGATCCGCAGCGCGGCGGTGATCGCGACCGCCTGGCACTACCGCTCGGACGCGTTCAGCTCGGCCCCGGTCGTCGTCGCCGTGACGGCGGCGATCCTGGTCCCCTCCTGGACCTTCATCGACCACCTGGGCGCCGCCGTGGTCTCGGTCTTCATCCTGCACGCGGCGTTCAAGGTCACCTGGCCGAACCTCCGGGAGCTGATCGACGCCGGGGCCCCGGAGGAGATCCGCCGGCGCATCCGCGACATCGCCGGGCGCCACCCGGGCGTGCGCCAGGTCCACGACATCCGCACGCGCTTCATCGGTGCGAGCATCCAGCTCGTGCTGCACATCGTCGTCGACGGCGACATCCCGGTGCGCGCGGGTCATGCCATCGCCAAGGAGGTCGAGGCGCGGCTGCTCCGCGACATCGAGGAGGTGGTGGACGTCGAAATCCACGTCGACCCCCCGGAGGGGGCCGATCGGCCGGCGGGGCCGGAGGGCGCGCCGGCGGAACTGGATGGAAAGGGGACTGCGCCATGAAAAAAGACCGCCTCTACCCGGCCGTCATGACGGCCCTGGTGCTGGTCATCGTCGCCATCTTCGGGTGGATCCTCTACCGGGAGTGGCAGGACCGCCGGGCCGACGGCGCCCGGCAGACCGAGGGCCGGCAATGGAAGGAGCGCGCCGAGGACCTCGCGCAGCGGATCTCCCGGCTCGAGCAGGAGCTCCAGGCGGCGCGCGGCGAAACCGCCGGCGAGGACCGGTTCGTGAAAATCATCGAGCCCCCGGCCCCGGCGGCGCCGGGCAAGGACCAGCCCGCCGGCGTCGACGCCCAGGTGCTCGCCTTTTTCCGCTACCTGGACGGCCGCGACTACGTCAAGGCCCGCGGGCTCGAGGGCGGCACCTACGCGCTGTTCACCCAGGGAGTCGCGGAGCTTGCCGCCAACCCGCCGCGGGTCGCCGGCGAAACCGACTCGCTTTTCACCGTGATCCGAAACGTCTCCCATTTCTTCCGGGTGCTCGGCAAACAGCGCGTCGAGCTGGCCGCCGAGGTGCTCAACCGCGAAGCCGACCTCATGGAGCCCGCCATGCGCCTGTTCTACCAATGGGCGACGGCGGCCGGCGCCTCCACGCTCAAGGGCCGGCCCGGGGAGGAGACCCTCTACCAGTATGCGAGCTTTTTCACCGAGACCCTCGGGGGGCGCAGCTACGTGATGCGCCGCGGGGGCAAGCTGCGCCTGCTCACCCTGTATTACTGCATCCTCGTCCTGGACCGCGCGAACGACCGCCAGTCGAACCCGAACGGGGTCGACATCCGGCCGCTCATCGCCGCCACCGCGGCCGAAATGCGCGCCCAGGCCGGCCTGGCCTACCGGCCGCAATACCTTGCGGAGCTCGAGCGGCTCGCGCGCAAGTACGACGTGCCGCGCGGCGGCTGACGCGCCGCCAGCCGCCGCCACCAACCCGACGGAGGTCTTCCGACATGATGCTGAAAGAGCACGAGTACATCCGCCAGACGCTCGAGCGCTACACGAACTGCCCCCTCGAGGAGTTCTGCGACGTCATCCTCGTCACCAACTTCAAGCGCTACATCCAGCGCTTCCAGGAGAAGACCAAGGGCCGGTACTACGAGGGGAACTTCCGGCTGGTGAACGCCCCGGAGCTCGGCTGCACGATGATCGATTTCGGCATCGGCTCGCCGCAGGCCGCCTTGATCATCAACACGCTCGCCTACCTGGACAACCTCAAGGCGGTCATCATGCTCGGCATGTGCGGGGGGATCGACGAAATTCTGAAGAAGGGCGACTTTCTCGTCCCGTCGGCGGCCATCCGCGGCGAGGGGACCAGCCGCCACTACATGCCCAAGGAGTTCCCGGCGATCCCGGCCTCGGCGGTCAACCTCTACTGCATCGGCGCCGTCCGCAAGCTCGGCTTCACGCCTTACAGCGGCATCGTCTACACCACCGACCGCCGCCTGTGGGAGTTCGACGAGGAGTTCGTCGCCTACCTGCGCAAGCGGCGGATTCTCGCGATCGAAATGGAGCTCGCCACGCTGTTCACCGTCGCCTACCGCTTCGAGGTGCCGATCGGCTCGGTGATGCTCGTCTCCGACATGCCGCTGCAGCGCCGCGGGATCAAGGACAAGCGCGCCTCCGAGGACATCTACGCCCACCACATGGAGACCCACCTCGACATCGGCATCGACGCCGTGGCCAAGCTGAACGCCAACTGGGGCAAGGTCGCCCGCAAGCTGACCTCCGAGTGGTGAGACCGGGCCGCGGCCGGCGGTCGGAGGCTTGTTTTTCCACCGCCCGCCGGCCGGCGGCGGGCGGCTTTTCAATCCGCGGCGGCGTGCTTATCGTTGGGGCATTCCGGCCGACCGGGAGGCGGGCTCCCAGCGGCCGGAAAGGGGGCGCCCGGACGGAGGGGAGCGCGCGGCGGATGAATCGGAGAAACTTCCTGCACACGGCGTCGCGGTGGTTCAAGGCCGCGCTCGTCGCCGGGATCTGGCCGGGCCTGGCCGCGGCGGCGGTGGACCGTGGGCCGGAGGTCCCGCGCCTGCACTACCGGCCCCTGAACGGCCGGCGGCTCAGGGAGATCGCCGCCCGGGGCGAACACCGCGGGCCGGGCCGGTTCCTGAACCCGCTCGGGTTGGAGCGCTCGGGGCGGCTGCTCCAGGTTCTCTCCTGGAAGATGTTCCACCGCAACCGGTTCCAGGACGAGCTCGCGCGCCAGCCCACGACCGCGGTCGACCTCGACTGGGAGGCGCTGCGGCGCCCGGAGGGTCCGTCGGTCACCTTCTTCAAGCACGCGAGCGTCCTGATCCAGGACGAAGGCCTGCGCCTGCTGATCGATCCGATCTTCGCGGAGCCGTTCTGGTTCATCCGCGACCACACGCCGCTCGCCTTCGACCCGCAGGCGTTTCCGGCGCCGACCCATCTGCTCATCACCCACGGCCACCTGGACCACCTCGACACCGCCTCGCTCGCGCGGCTTCCCCGCGACACGCGCGTGATCGCGCCGCTCGGCTACGGCGAGCTCTTCGACGAAATCGGCCTGCGCCGCCGCACCGAGCTCGACTGGTACGACGAAACCCGCGACGGCGGGCTGGCGATCACCCTGCTGCCCTGCAACCACTGGAGCATGCGCAACCCCATCGTCGGCCCCAACACGGGCCTGTGGGGCTCCTACCTCGTGCGGACCCCGAGCGGACGGACCCTTTACATCTCCGGCGATACGGCCTATTTCGACGGCTTCGACCAGATCGCCGAGGAGGCGTCCATCGATCTGGCGGTCTTCAACCTGGGGGCCTACGAGCCCCGCTGGTTCATGGCCGCCAGCCACATCGACCCGGCTGAAACCGTGCGGGCGTTTCGGGAGCTGCGGGCCGAAAAGCTGGCGATCGCGCACTGGGGCACCTTCCAGCTCGGCGACGAACCGGTGCACCTCCCGCCGCAGCACATCCGCGACGAGATGCAGCGGGCCGGGATGGCGGAGCGCCTGATCGACTGGCGGCACGGGCAGACCGTCGCCGTTTGAACCATCCGCGAACCTCGAAAAGAAGGAGGCGCCGTTGGGCATCCTGTTCCTCGCGCCGGGGCTGAAAAGCGACGCCTGGGTCAAGCACCTCCGCGCGCAGGGCCCGGACATCGACGTGCGGGTGTGGCCCGAGGTCGGGGAGGCGCGCGCGATCGAGCTCGTCCTGTGCTGGAAGCACCCGCCGGGGGAGCTCAAGAAGTTCCCCAACCTCAAGGGCATCGCCTCCCTCGGCTTCGGCGTGGACCATATCCTGAGCGACCCGGAGCTTCCCGCCGGGGTGCCGATCATCCGCATCGTGGAGCCCGCCATGATCGCCGCGATGAGCACCTACGTGATCGCGGCCGTGCTGCTGCACGTCCGGCAGTTCGATGTCTATCGGGCCGACCAGGCCGAGCGCCGGTGGAACCCGCGGGCCCCCCGGGAGGCCGGTGCGGTCCGCGTCGGCATCATGGGCATGGGGCACCTCGGCGCCGATGCGGCCGCGAAGCTGCGGGGCCTGGGCTTTGCGGTCTCGGGCTGGAGCCGGACCCCGAAGCGGATCGAAGGCGTCGCCCACTTCGCCGGCGAGGGGGCGCTCGAGAGCTTCCTCGCGGCGGCCGACGTCCTGGTGTGCCTCCTGCCGCTCACCCCCGCGACCCGGGGTGTTTTGAACCGCCGGACCTTCGAGCGGCTGCCGCAGGGGGCCTTCGTGATCAACGCCGCCCGCGGCGAGCATCTCGTGGAGGAGGACCTGCTGGCCGCCATCGACGGCGGGCATCTCTCCGGGGCCTGCCTGGACGTCTTCCGCGAGGAGCCCCTGCCGCCGGCCCACCCCTTCTGGGGCCACCCGCGGATCACGGTCACCCCCCACATCGCCAGCCTCACCTTCCCGCGGGCGGTGGCGCCGCAGCTCGCCGAGAACTACCGCCGGCTGCGCGCCGGAAAACCGCCCCGGAACACCGTCGACCCCGCCGCGGGCTACTGAGGAGGAGAACCCGATCATGAGAGAGACAATCGCCGCATTCGTTTTCCTGGCCGCCGCCTGCGCCTTCGCGCCGGCGGCCGGCGCCGCCGGGCTGGACGACGGGTTTCTGGGGATGGCCTGGGGGTCGCCCCCTTCGGCCGCGCCGGGTCTCGAGCGGGCCGGCCAGGCCGGCCCGATCGGCTACTACGTCCACCCGCGGCAGGCCTACCGGCTCTTCGACGCCGAGGTCCCGGAAGTCGTCTTCGGGTTTTACGAAGACCGCTTTTTCGCCGTCTACGTCAACCTCGAGGGGATCGACGTCTTCGCCCGCATCCGGCACGACATCCAGCAGAAACACGGCCTGCCCAAGATCAGCCGGGAATCGCGCAGCGACCTGACGACCTACTCCTGGAAGGCCGGTGAGACCCGGATCAAGCTCAAGCACTACGAGACCTCCGGGGTCCTCAAGCTCTCGCTCTACCACCTGCCCGTCGCCAGCCGCGTGAACGCCGAGATGCGGCTGGGCGAGGAGGAGGAGCCGCCCGAGCCGGTCTTCCCGCTCAGCCCGCGGCGGCAGCGGGAGGCGATCGAGCACATGCAGATGCTTGAGTTCTGAGAACCCGGCCTCCGCCGACCACTCTATTCGGCCGGGATTTCCGGTTCGATCCGTGGTAATATGAATCGTGGGGGAGCGGCGGATGATCGCCCCCACAAGGACGATGCCGTGACGACGCGCGACGACCCATCCGGACGGGAGCTTTTTCGGGGGGTGCTCCTCGTCCACCTGATCCTGGGGCTGCACATCGCCCTCGTGGCGCTGATCGGGCTGCTGGTGATCTTTTTCGGGGGGATCGCCCGCACCTGGGTGTGGATCCTTTTGGGCGGCCTTACGGCCGGCCTGGGCGCGGCGCTTTACGCCTTTTTCCGGGCCCGGGCCCGGGGCCGCCGCCTCTGGGGGGAAGTCCGGGGCGCCGCCGTGGCCCCCGGCGGGAGCCTCGAGGTGAGCTTTCTCGGCGGCGTCGCGTCGGTGACCCTGCGCCGGCCCGCCGGCCCCGGGCCGCCGCCGGCGGCCCTTCTCGAGGAGCCCGAGACCCTGCGGCTGCGGGAGCTCTCCGCCCTCGTCGACATGTACGCAAAGAACCTGATCACCCGCGAGGAGTTCGAGAAGGCCAAGGGGGCGCTGTTCAATCCGCTTCCCCGCCCGCCGTACGGACCTGCGTCATTAGAGCAGTGAAGTCCTCCTCCGGGAGCTCCTCCCAGGGCGCGGCCGGGGTGATCTGGATGAAGGACTTGACCCCCGGGGCGAAAACCTTCCCGCCCTGAATGCGCGGCGCGCGCAGGCGGTACTTGAACTCCCCGCCGAGATCGAGCACGAGGTCGAGCTCGTCGCTCAGGTCGAGCAGCCGGACGAGGCGCTCGTTCGCAACGCGCCCCCAGCCCCGCAGGCGGCGGCGGCCGGCCGGGCCGGCCACCTCGATCACCGCATCCTCGAGCTCCACCCCGAGCCCCCCCGCGCCGAGCAGCACCGCCCGCTCGACCCGGTAGCGGCCCTCTTCGAACGGAATCCATTCGGCCATCGGACGCCTCTTCCGCGAATGACCACTCCGGCGGCGACCCGCCGCCCAAGGTATCCCACCCCGACCCGGTCGAATCAAGCCGAAAAATTCCCCGGCCCGCTCCGCCGCGGCCCTTCCCGCGGCAGGCGTTCGGGGCTCAAGTTTCTCCCCGAGATACCGATAGCAACGGTACGCGCGGAGCGACCGGAAGCCTGCCGGCGCGGCGCAACGACGCTCGGGGAGGGCGGCCGCATGGGCCGGAAACTGTCGCTGAGGGTGAAGCTGATCGCCAGCTTCGGGATCGTCGCCGGGGTGACGCTGTTGGTGGGGGCGGCCGGGTGGATCTCCTCCGGCCGCATCGCCGGACACCTGCGGGAGGTCGGCCAGGTCAACCTGCCCGGGGTCGCCGCCCTGCTCGAAATCGGCCGCGAAATGGAGTCGCTGCACGCGGCGCTCACCGCGCTGCTCAACCCGAACCTCGACCCGGGCGCGCGCGCCGCGCAGGCGGCGGCCGTCGAAGCGGCCCGCCGCCGCACCGAGGCGGCCGCCAAGCGCTACCAGGAGCTGCCCAAGAGCGCCGCGGAGGCCGCGCTGTGGGCCGAGCTCGGGCCGGCGATCGCCGCCTGGGACAGGGAAAACGACGAGGCGCTCGCGCTCGCCCGGCAGCTCGAGGCCACGGAAATCCTCAACCCGCCGGAGCTGCTGAAGAGCATCGAGACGATCCGCGCCGACCACTACCGGCTGTTGTCCGCCGCCCAGTTCCTGGTGGCCCGCAAGGTCGATTTCGAGGGCGGGGAGGATGCCGGCGGCTGCTTCTTCACCCGCTGGCTGGCCTCCCAGAGCTTCTCGAACAAGGAGATCAAGCAGGCCATCCACCACGCGAAATCCCAGCACGCCACCTTCCACAACAGCATCAAGCAGCTCAAGTCCTTCATGGCGAAGGGCTGGGAGGACCAGGCGGCGGAGGTGCTCTCCGCCGAGCTTCTGCCCGCCGCCGAGGGGGTCAACCAGGAGTTCGACGCCCTGCGCCGGGAGGCCGCCCGGGCCCATGAGCTCTACGAAGCGCTGAACCGCCGCGCCCTGGGGGCTTGCGTCGCAACGCAGCGCGCCGCGCTCGAAATCCTGGACCGCCTCATCGCCGCCAACGAAGCGGCGGCGCGCGAGGCGCAGGCGGCGGGCGGCGCGGCGGCGCGCTTGGCGGCGGCGGCCACCGCCGGCGGCACCGCCTTGGGCTTCGCGGCCGCGCTCGCCCTGGGCATCCTGCTCAGCCTCTCCGTCAGCCGCGCGCTGCGCCGGGTCGCGGCGGGTCTCGCCGGGGGGGCCGAGCATGTGGCGGCGTCGGCCGGCGGGCTCGCGGCGGCGAGCCAGGACTTATCCGACGGCGCCGCGCGGCAAGCCTCGCGGATCGAGGAGAGCTCCGCCGCCCTCGAGGAGATCGCTGCGATGATCCGCCGGAACGCCGCGAGCGCCGTCGAGGCCGACCGCTTGATGACGGAAACCTCCGGCATCGTGGCGCAGGCCAACCAGGCGGTCACCAGCCTCGCCGCATCCATGGCGGACATCGCGGCGGCGAGCGGCGAAACCTCCAAGATCGTGAAGACGATCGACGAAATCGCCTTTCAGACGAACCTGCTCGCCCTGAACGCCGCCGTCGAGGCGGCCCGCGCGGGCGAAGCCGGCGCCGGGTTCGCCGTGGTGGCCGGCGAGGTGCGCCGCCTCGCCATGCGCGCGGCCGAGGCGGCGCGCAGCACGACCGACCTGATCGAGCGCACGGTTTCGAAGGTCCAAACCGGGAGCCGGACGGTCGCGGACACGGGCGCCTGCTTCGCGCAGCTCGCCGAATGCAGCCGGGCCACCGCCGGCCTCGTCTCCCAGATCGCCGCCGGCATCCAGGAGCAGTCCGAGGGCATCCGCCAGCTGGAGGCGGCCGTGGCCGAGATCGACACGGTTGCGCAGCGCAACGCCGCCGTGGCCGAGGAGTCGGCCGCCGCCTCGGAGGAGATGGGCGAGCAATCCCGGCAGCTGCAGACGATGGTGGGCGCGCTCACCGGCCTGATCTCCGGGGAGGCGCCCCAAGGGGAAAAGGCGGCCGCGGCGCCGGCCGCGCCCGACAGCCCGGCGGCTCCGCCCCCGGAGAAGGCCGCGCCCCCCGCGGCCGCCGGCAGCCCGCCGCAGGCGGTGATCCCCCTCGACGACGACGGGCTCAAGGAGTTCTGACCAGCCGGAAGCCCAAGCCGGGGCCGTAGAACTCCTCCGGCATGGCGGCGCGCCGGCTCGCGCGCACGCTCCAGGCGTCGAGGTTCCAGCTCCCCCCGCGGATGACCCGATCGCCCCCCCGGCCGGCGGCGACCGGGTCGACGGGGCCGTGGTCGCGGTAGGCGCCGGCGGCGTAGACGTCCCGGCACCACTCCCAGACGTTGCCGCTCATGTCGCAAAGGCCCAGGCCGTTCGGCCGCTTGCGCCCGACGGGCCGGGTCGACCCGCCGCTGTTCGCGTCGTACCAGGCGAGCGCCTCCGGCTCGTCGCCGCCGGCGTAGCGCTCCCGCCGGCCGCCGCTTCGCGCCGCGTACTCCCATTCGGCCTCGGTCGGCAGCCGATACCGCTCCCCGGGGCGGGCGGCCGCGTTCAGCCGCCGGATGAACTCCGCGACCGCCGCGAAGCTCACCTGCTCGACCGGGTGGTCGCCGCCCCGCTGGAAGCGCGAGGGGTTCTCCCCCATCACGCGCTGCCACTCGGCCTGGGTGACCGGGTGCCGGCCCATATGGAACCCCGTGACGCGCACGCGGTGGACCGGGGTTTCGTCCTCCCAACCGTCGCCGAAAAGGTCGCCCATCTCGAACTCGCCGCCGGGCACGCGCACCAGCGTCATGCCGCTCAGCGGCTCGATCAACCGGTCGGCGCCGGCGCGCTCCGCGTCGCACGCCGGGCACGGGCCGCCGCCGGGCGGCATCCGCCGGCCGCAGCCGGCGCACAGAAGGCGGGCGCCGCACGCGGGGCACAGTTTCCAGTGGGCCTTGACCGCCGCGGCGCACTGCGGGCAGACGGGGGCGGCAAGCGGTGCCGCGCACACCGGGCAGAGCTTCCAGGTCTCCTCGACCGGCTCCCCGCAGGCGGGGCATGTCGGCGTCATCTCGCACTCCCTTGCGAATCGCTTGCGCGTCGATCCGTCCGGCCGACCGCCGGACTCCCCGAGAGCATAAATCCGACGCCCAAAAAATTCAAACGCCCCCCGGCGGGGAAAAGGGCGGAGCGGAAGCCCGGATGCCTCATAGTGTCAAGTGGCACTTGACACTTTGTGTTTAAGCGTGTAGGCTGCCGAACGCTGCGGCGCGATCCGCCGAAAGGAGCCGAAAGCCATGCAAGCGCCCCCCGGAGCCCCGGCCGCCCCGCCCCGCCCGCGCGCCTCCGCGCCGCCCGGGCTGCGGATGCAGGCTCTCGTCCAAGCAACCGGCGTCCCCAAGTCGACCATCCTCTTCTACCTGCAGGCGGGGCTTCTGCCCCTGCCGGTCAAAACGGGCCCCAACACGGCCCGCTACGACCCGGCCTGCATCGACCGCCTGCGCCTCATCCGGCATCTCCAGGAGCGCCACCGGCTCTCGCTCGCCGAAATCCGGCGCCTGATCGACGGGGCGGACCCCGCCGATCTCGCCCGGCGGCTCGAGCTGAACGACATCGTCTTCGGCCGCCGCCGCCGGGGCCCGCCGCTCGACTCCCGGACGTTCTGCCGCCGCTCCGGCCTCAAGCCCCGGCAGCTGAGGGAGCTGCTCGAGGCCCGGCTTTTGCTGCCGCTCGAGCCCGGGCGGTTCGACGCCGAGGACCTGGCGATGGGCGTCATGGCGGCCCGCGCCCTGCGGGCCGGCGTGCGGCCCGCAGACCTCGCCTACTACGCCGCGATCGGCGAGAAAATCGTCGATTGCGAGATGGCGCTCCGCGACCGGATGACCGGCCGTTTGAGCGCCGCCGAGGACGCCGCGCTCACCATCGAGATGGTCAAGAGCGCCCGGCTGTGCCGCGCTTACGTCATCGACCGGCTTTTCCAGCTCCGGGTGGCGGGGATGCGAAGCCTGAAAAGGGATGCCCCCGGGAAATGACCCGCCGGTGCGCGCGCCGCGCCGACCGACCGCATGGAGGATTCAGAGATGACCGACCAACCCACCGTCGTCGCCGTGAACGGCTCGCCGCACGCGGGCTACGGCAACACCGCCCAGATGATCGAGATGCTGCGCGCCCCGCTCGCGCAGGAGGGGTTCGCCCTGGAGGTGATCACCCTCGGCGAACACCGCATCGACTACTGCCTCGGCTGCGCCTTCTGCCTCGAAAAGGGCCGCTGCTGGATCCCCGACGACCACGCCGGCCTCGTGAAGCGCCTGCTCGCCGCCGACGGGATCGTCCTCGCTTCGCCGGTCTACGTCTTCCACGTGACGGCGCAGATGAAGACCTTCCTCGACCGCAGCCTCGCCTTCGGCCACAAACCGCAGCCGACCTGGAAGCCGGGCCTGGCGGTGAGCGTCTCGGCCGGCCTGGGCGAAACCCAGGTCGCGGAGTACCTCGCAAGCGTGCTCCGGATCTACGGCGCGTTCGCCGTCGGACGGCTCACGGCCATGGCGACCTCCCCCGGCGACTTCCTCGGCCGGGAGGCGGTGGCGGCG
This sequence comes from uncultured Desulfatibacillum sp., assembly GCA_964573635.1. Classification (GTDB taxonomy): domain Bacteria; phylum Desulfobacterota; class Desulfobacteria; order Desulfobacterales; family SpSt-501; genus SpSt-501. The sequence continues at coordinate 92,719 of CAZNKG010000001.1, forward strand.
CGCGCCGGGGACCTCGCCCGCGACCTCGCCCGCGCGGTCCGCGAAAAGCGCCGCTACCCCGCAACCGACATGGACCTGCGCTACTACCAGTTCATGGGAGGGCTGGTGCGCGACCACCGTGACAGCGTCATGCGGGACGACCACGACCACTGGGAGCGCCTCGGCCTCATGGAGAGCTTCGAGGCCTACATCCAGCAAAAGCGGGAGCGCCCGGCCTACGACCCCGAGATCCGCCGGGCGTGGCTGCAGGCGATCATGGCGGGCTACCGGTCCCGGGGGGGCGCGCCCGCGGACAGGCGAGAGCGGCCTCGCGAGACGCCCGCCGGCGGAGCGCACGCCGCAGCGAGCTGCCGCGAGCTGCTGCAGGCGATGCCGCTCGGCTTCGACCCCGCCGCCGCCGAGGGGCTTGCGGCCGTCTACCAGTTCGAAATCTCGGGAGCCGAGAATTTCACGGCGCACCTTGCCATCGGCGAGGGGCGCTGCGTCTACCGGGACGGCCCGGCTGAAAACCCCGGGGTGATCATCCGGTCGCCGGCCGATGTCTGGCTCATGGTCTCGCGCGGCGAGCTCGACGGGCAGCAGGCTTTCCTCGGCGGCCGGTACACCGCCGCGGGCGATCTCGGCCTGCTGCTCAAGCTGCGCCGGCTCTTTCCGGGATGAAAAAACCGCGCGCTCCCCGGCGGCGGGCATTCCACCGGCGAGCGCGCGGCGCAAGGGGCCACCGCGCAGGGAAAGGGAAGCGGGCGCTCAGAGCAGCAGCCCCGCGTGGCAGCGCTTGGGAAAGGGGTCGATCAGGCTTTCATAGCAGTCCGGGCAGAGGGTCCTCCGGGCGCTGCGCAGGCCCTCGGCGGCGTCGCGCAGCAGGCGGTCGCAGTGGTCGCAGCGGGGCGGATCGCCGGCCGGAGAGGCCTCCCGGAGATCGGCCGCCGCGCGGGATTTCTTTTCCATGGTACCCCCTTCACGGTTGAACGCTTCGCCATCCGTTTCTTCCCGGCCGGCGGCGGGCCGGCAAGAGACTCGGCCGCCGGGCGAGAAAGCTCCTGAGAGGGAACCATAAACAAGATCCGTGCCACCCGCCGTGCCGGGGCCGCCCACGACGTTAGAGAATATGATTTCAGGTTGTTGTGCCGGAGACGGCCTCGCCGCGGACGAGCGGCCTTACAGCAGAAAAAACACAATTGCGTAATATTTCCGGATTAAAATAGACAAGAATGCAATGTTTTTCCGCGCCGAGCGCCGCCGGCCGTTTTGACACGGCGCGGCCGCTGTACTATAGCGCGGGGAAACATCCTCTGCGAGGCAGGCTCCATCCCGTGGCAAACACCGCCGATTCGCCGTTCGAGACCGCCGGCCCGGCCATGGCCGGGCTGGTGGTGGTTTCGCTTTACATCGCCGCCCAGATCCTCTCCGACATCGCCAGCCTGAAGATCGCCTTCATCTGGGGCTTCAGCATCGATGCCGGGACGTTCATCTACCCGCTGACCTTCACGCTGCGCGACCTCGTGCACAAGCGGCTCGGCGTCGCGGCCGCCCGCACGGTCGTGCTGCTCGCCGCCGGCGTGAACCTCTTCATGGCGCTCTTCTTCCAGATGGCCGTCCGCCTGCCGGACGATCCGGCCTGGGGGCTCGGCCGCGAGTTCGCCGCCATCCTCGGGCCGGTGTGGCGGATCGTCCTGGCGAGCATCGCCGCCGAGGTCGCCGCGGAGATGGTCGACACCGAGGTGTACCGCCTCTGGGTGCGGCGCGTGACCCAGCGCCACCAGTGGATGCGCGTGCTCGCCAGCAACGCCGTCAGCATCCCGCTCGACAGCCTGATCTTCTGCTGGGGGGCCTTCGGCGGCGTTCTGCCCGCCGCCGTCGTCTGGTCGATTTTCGCCGCCAACGTGCTGGTCAAGGGGATGGTCACGCTCGCCAGCCTGCCCGGGATCTATCTCGTCAAGGAACCCCAACCGGAAAGGAGACCCTGAATGCCGGTCCGACTCACCTGGTACAGCCACGCTTGCTTCCTGGTCGAAAGCCCCAAGGCGCAGCTGCTGATCGACCCCTTCCTCAGCGGGAACCCCCTCGCCCCGGTCAAAGCCGACCAGCTCTCACCCGGCTTCATCCTGGTCTCCCACGGCCACGGGGACCATGTCGGCGACACGGTCGAGATCGCCCGCCGCACCGGCGCGACCGTCGTCTCCAACTTCGAAATCCAGAACTGGCTGGCCGCCCAGGGGCTGAAAAACCTCCACCCGCTCCACATCGGCGGCGGGTTCGACTTCCCCTGGGGGCGGGTCAAGCTGACGGCCGCCCTGCACGGATCGGGCCTGCCCGACGGCTCCTACGGCGGAAACCCCGCCGGGTTTCTCCTCACCCTCGAAGGCCGCAAGATCTACCACGCCTGCGACACCGGGCTGTTCGGGGACATGCGGCTGATCGGCGAGGAGGGGATCGACCTCGCCATCCTGCCGATCGGCGACAACTTCACCATGGGGCCGGAGGACGCCCTCAGGGCCGTCAAGCTGATCGAGCCCCGGCGCGTGGTCCCGATCCACTACAACACCTTCGAGGTCATCCGGCAGGACCCCGACGCCTGGGCGGCGCGGGTGCGGCGGGAGACCCGGGCCGAGGCGATCGTGATGCGGCCCGGAGAAACGATCGAGATTTGACGGGGGATGGCGCCCGGGCCGGGCGGGCGCAGCGCCCGGCCCGCTCTCTTCCTCGGACCGAGGAAGGGCTAGATCCGTCAACCCGAGGGTTTGCAGGCCGGGGCCTTGAAGCCGCCGCCGCCGGAGGGGATCCCCTGCGGCCGGATGCATCCGGCGGACATGAGCTTTTTCACATCCGCGCAGCCGCACGCCGGGCAGGCCGGGGGGCCGCTCTCGCCGCCCAAGGTGAGCTGCTCGAAGCAGTGGCAGCACGCTTCGCACTGATATTCGTAGATCGGCATAGCGACTCCTTTCCGCTCAAACCGCCGATAAAAATAAATGCGGATCGCCGCCCGTCAACCCGTCCGGCCGGCAACACCTCTCCCGCTCCCCGCCGATCCGGTATTCGGCCGATCCCCCCCGCGGCTTGAGTCCCTCTCCGGGCCCGGTCCTCAATCGACCGGCCGCGGCGCCCCGCGCCTCCGGGCCCGGCGCAGCGCGGCGGGCGGGGTGAGGATGATCAGATTCCCGGTCAGGACGACGGCGACCCCGATCGCCGCCGCGGGGCCGAAGCGGTACGCCTCGAAGAGGGTCGAGAGCAGCAGGGCGATCACGGGCATCAACAGGGTGACATAGGCGGCGTATTCGGCGCCGATGCGCCCGATCAAAAGCATGTAGCAGCCGAAGGCGGCGATCGACCCGAACACCGTCAGGTAGAGCATCGGCGCGAGATAGCCCCAGGACCAGTCCATGACGACCTCTCCGCCCGTGGCGAGATGCAGCGCCGCGGTGAGAAGCCCGCCGTAGGCCATGCCGTAGGCGTTCGCCTGGGTGACCGGCACCCCCCGGCGGGCATGGCGCGCGCCGACCACGTTGCCGAGCGAGGCGAGGTAGGCCCCGCCGACCGCGGCCGCAAGACCGATCAGCTCCCGGGTGGCGGCGAAGCCGAACAGCTCGCGCCAGAAGAGGACCCCGATCCCCGTCAGTCCCAGCGCCCCGCCCCAAAACGCGCGCCAGGCGACGGGCTGCCGCATGAAGAGCCGCAGGTTGAGGATGTTCCACATCTGGATGGTGGAAAAGACCACCGCCACGAGCCCGCTCGTCAGGCAGCCCGTCGCGAGGTAGCTCAGGCAATAACTCAGGCCGAACAGGGTGAAGCCCTGCAGGGCCATGAAGCGGTGGTCGGCCAGGGAAAAGGCGAGCCGCCGGCCCGTGGCGAGGCAGAAGAGGAGCAAAATCGCCGCCGCGAGGCCGAAGCGGTAGGCGACCGAAAGGATCGGGGGCACCGGGGCGAGCTGCAGCTTGATGGCGAGCCAGGTCGAGCCCCAGATGAGGCTCGCGGCCGCGTAGAGCAGGAGGTTCACCGCCATCCGGGCCTCCGGTTCGCTCCGGCGCCGAAGAAGGCGCCGTACTCCTCCGGCTGCGTCGCCGCGAGCCAGTGCCGCTGCGCGGCGACCCCGGCGAAGCTCAGGTGGAACTGCTCGGCCGCCCGGGCGCCGAAGCGCGCCTGCCAATCGGCGACCGCCGCCGAGGAGGCCGCCGAGTCGATCAGCACGCCGTCGAGCCCGGCGAAGGCCTCAAGCTCCTCCGGCTGCGGCAGCGCGGGGCTTTTCCACCAGAAGACCTGCCGCTCCATGTCGCCCTGGAACCGGGGCGCGGGGTGCGCCGAAACCAGGGTGAAGAGCACGGCCCGGTTCCCGGGCCGAGCGCAGAGAAAGCGCAGGTCGCCGTCGAGGTAGTGCGGCCGGCGGATGCGGGCGGCCTCGAGCAGCGCCGCGGTCCGCGGAGGCTCGGCGGGTTCGAAGAAGACCACCTCCAGGGGGGTGAACGGGTTTTCCGCCGTGACGATGGAGAGGACCGCCCTCAGGTAGGCGGGATTCGACGCCTGCGGGCCGACGAGAAGCTGGTAGGGATGGGTGAGCCGCCCGGCGAGGCGCCGGATCTCCGCGAGCGGGCGCTCGCGGGCGATGATCAGCTTGGCCACGAAAAGCTCCCCTCCCACGCGCACCTCGACGTCGGCGGCCCGTTCGAGGCCGCGGGAGCGCCCCGAGCGGAACGCGAGATCGAGGTCCGGCAGCGGGAAAAAAACCGTGTCGAGGCGGCTCTCCGCGTAGTCGTAGGCGAGCAGGAACTCCTCGGGGCGGAACGTCCCGGTTTCGAGCACGGTGTAAGGCGGGTGCGGCTCGTGGCGCAGCCCGAGCGCACGGCTGCGGCGGCGGAACGCCGTGCCCGGCAGGACGGCGAGGGGAAAGACCTGCACGTCGTCCTGGAGGCCGTTTTCGACCACGAAGTCGACGCTCCGCATGAAGCCCCGCAGGTCGTCCCCCGGAAGCCCGAGGATCAGGTCGATGCTGGGCGTGATCCCGCGCGCCTTCAACCGCCGGGCCCCGGCCGCGAACCGGCGGAGGTCGGTCGGCCGGTTCATCCGCCGCAGGGCGGCGGGGTTGGTGCTTTGCAGCCCGATTTCGAACCAGTCGAATCCGGCCGCCGCCAGCCGGCCGGCCAAGTCGGCGTCGACGGCCTCGGCCCGGATCTCGCTGAAGAGCCTGACCCGGCGCTGGGCGTTCAGCCGGGCGATTGCCTTTAAAAGCGGCTTCAGGCGCGGCCGCGCGTTCAGGGAAGGGTCGAGCAGGTAGATCTCGGGGACCCCGCGGTCGACGGCCCAGGCGACCGCCGCCAGGAGGTGCTCCTCGGCGGCCGGGGCCAGCCCCCGCCGCGCCTTGTGGTAGAAGCAGAAGCCGCAGCGGTAGGGGCAGCCGCGCTGGGTCTCGAGCAGCATCAGGTTTTCGCCGGCCGGGTCGATGAGCCCCTCGAGGTAGGGGCTGCGCGCCGCCCGGAAGAGGGCATCGGCGCTCTCGGCGGCGCTCCCCTGCGCCCAAAGCCCGGGCTCCTCCCAAAGCCGGCGGAACACCGCCTCCCCGTCGCCGAACACGCGGAAGTCGACGTCGGGCGAGCGCGCGCGGTCGTTGTCCGCGGTCACCTCCGGGCCGCCGAGGATGATCCGCGGGCCGCAGGCCTCCTTGAGCTTGGCGGCGAAATAGAGACTGCGGTCGATGTTCCAGCTGAAAACCGTGAAGCCGACGGCGTCGGGCCGCCGGCGCACGATCTCCGTGAGCAGGGCGGCATCCCCCAGGCGGGAGGCCGCACCGGGATCGAGGAGCGTAACCCGCAGGCCGGGGACCCCGCGGGCGGCCTGCTGCAGGCAGGCGGCCCCCAGCGGGACGTTGCCGGTCCGCCGGCCGAAGGTGTGCCGGGGGATGGGCAGTTGAACCAGAAGGACGAAGGTCATCGTTTTGACAACGCGGTTGGTTGTGGGCTATGGCGTTCCAGCGACCGGCCGACACGATACATCAGGAGGCGCATGCCGACAACCCCGGACGGGCCCGCAAGCCGCTTGATCCTCGTCACGGACGCCCACGTGGACCCCGCGGGGGAGAGCGCCTCCGAATTCTTCCGGATGCTCGAGCGCCTCGAGGGGGTCGCGGGCGACATCGTCTTCCTGGGGGACATCTTCGACCTCTGGATCGCGCTCGACCCCTACGAGACCGCGGTCCACCGGCGGTTCCTCGCCTGGTGCCGCCGCCAGAAGCGCACCCGCTGCGTCGGGTTCATGGAAGGCAACCACGAGTTCTTCGTGGCCCGCGGCGGGCGGGCCGCCTGCTTCAGCTGGTGCACGGACCGCCCCTGGCGGCGGGAAGGCGGGGTGCTTTTCGTCCACGGCGACCGGATCGACCGCCGCGACATCCGGCACCTCGCCTTCCGGGGCCTGACCCGCAACCCGCTATCGATCGCCTTCCTGCGCCTGCTGCCCGGCGGCCCGGCGTTCGCCCGCGGGATCAAGCGCCTCCTCGAGCGCCCCCGGGCCGCCCCGCCCGCGGAGCTTCCGGCCGAGTCCATCGGCCGCTTCGCCGCCGCACGCCGCGCCGCCGGGAGCCACACGCTCCTCGTGGGCCACTTCCACCGCGAGGGGTCCCTGCCCGCCGGGCCCGGCGGCACCCTCTACCTGCTTCCGGACTGGCGCTCCTCCCGCCGGGTCAGCCTCTACGACCCGGCCGGCCGCACGGTCGCAAGCCGCCACTGGCGGGAGATCGCGTGAGAGCGCCCGCGCAGGCTTCGCGCTCCAAATCGCCCGCGCGCCTTCGGCGGCGGCCTGAGCCCCCCGGCGCCGAAGACGGCTATCGGTTGAAGACGGCGGCCATCAGCGCCACCTCCCAGAGGATCACCCCCCCGAAGGCGGCCAGCGAGAAGACGAAGAGGCTGCGGTAGGACACGTCGAGCGCCCGGCTCCGGCCGGGGTAGACGATCAGGAAGATGCCGAGCGCAAGACAGGTGAGGAGGTACTTCCCCACGATGAAGGCGAGCGGGCCCTCGGCCAGGAGGCGGGCCATGACCGGGTTCATCTCGTAGGCGCCGTGCTCCAGCAGGAAGAGGGTGAGCACGGCATCGATCAGGCTGAGCGCCAGCACCGTGAGGATGACGGCGAAGAGCCGCGGGCTGTATTGGTCGAACAAGGCGATCCGGTAGCGGTCCTCCCGGCGGCGAAGGCGCCGGCGGCGTCCGCCGTTCAAGAGGAATTTCAGGCGGGGGAGGCGGTGCCGGCGCCGGTCCTTGCCGGAGCGCCCCTCGCCGCCGCCCGCGGGCGGATCGCTTGATGCCCTCATCCCGATCGAAACCACCTCCGCGGCCGCCCCGGGGGTGGAGCCCGCCATCCCGGCATGCGCCTCGCTTTCGGGTATCGACCCCCCGGCCGAAAAACTTGAACCCGGCCCGGTCGTTGACAACGCCGCGCAACCTGCACTACGAAGAACCATGCACGATCAGGACTACTACGCCGCCCTCGGGGTGCCGGAAAATGCCGCCCCGAAGGAGATCAAGGCCGCCTATCGCCGCCTCGCCTTCCGCCACCACCCCGACCGCAACCGCGGCAACCCGGCGGCCGCCGAGGAGATGAAGCGCGTGAACGAGGCCTATGCCGTCCTCTCCGATCCGGTGAAGCGCGGCGAGTACGACTCCCTGCGGCGCGAGTACGGCCGAACGGCCCACGACCGCTTCCGCACCCGCCACAGCGACCAGGAGATCTTCAGCGGCTCCGACATCAATTCCATTTTCGAGGAGTTGAGCCGCATGTTCGGGCTCAGGGGGATCGACGACATCTTCCGGGATGTTTACGGCCCGGCCTACCGGGGCTTCGAATTCAAGCCCTGCCGGCGCTCGATGCGCACGGTCATCTTCAGCCGCCCGATCCGCTCCGGCCGGCCGCCCGGCGCCGCGCCCCCGGCCGGCGGGATCCGCGGCCCCATCCTGCGCTTCGTCATCCGCCGCCTGACGGGAATCGAGCTCCCGGTGGACGGCCGCGATCTGAGCGACCGCATTCTCCTGGATCCGCAGCTCGCCCTCCGGGGGGGACCCTATGCCTACTACCACCGCTGGCGCGGCAAGAAGCTCGTCGTCACCATCCCGCCGGGCGTCCGGCCGGGCCAGCGCATCCGCCTCGCCGGGATGGGCACGGCCGGCCGGAACGGCGGCCGGCCGGGCGACCTGCTGCTCCAGGTGGAGTGGCGCCGCCCGCCGCTCAAGATCGCCGCGGACTTCCTGCGGCGCCTTTTCGCGAAGATCGCCCCCCCGGGCCGCTGAACCGGCTTGACGCGGCGCGGAAATTGATATTAATTCTGTATGGTGTATGGCTGTCGCCGCCAACTGCTTCCGACCCTCGCCCGACGGAGACCCCATGAAGCTCTCGACCCGCAGCCGCTACGGCACCCGGTTGATTCTCGACATGGCCCAGCACCACGGAAAGGGTCCCATTCAGCTCGGCGAGATCGCCCGGCGCCAGAAAGTCTCGCTCAAGTACCTCGAGCAGATCATCCGGCCGCTCAAGGCCGCCGGCTACATCCAAAGCTTCCGCGGATCGAAGGGCGGCCATATCCTCGCGCGGGAGCCCTCCCAGATCACCGTCGGCGAAATCGTCGCCCTGCTGGAAGGCGGCTCCACGCTGACGCACTGCGCCCTCAAGCCGGAGGATTGCGACCGCGTCGACGAATGCCTCACGCGGTTTGTCTGGGTCGAGGCCTCCCGGGCCATGTTCGAGCGGCTGAACCGGATCTCCTTCGCCGACATCCTGGAAAGCGGCAAGGTGCCGCCGCATGCCGAGTGCGCCTGATCCGCCCGGTGGGAAACGAACAGGGCGGCTTCCGTAGAAGCCGCCCCTTCAGGAAAGGAGGAGAGAACCCACCGGCGAAACGCCAGCCGGTGGCACTCCGGGCGCACCCAAAAGGAGGTCGAAAAGGTTTGCCCGGAGCGTGGCCTTTCCGGTCTGCTCAGGAAAGGCCGGGTCTCATCGACCCACTCATAAAGAGATCGCGCGCCGGCAAAGGTTACACGCCGCTCCGTTTCCCGACTCCCAGCAGACCGCCCCGCCGCCCGCCCCGCGGAGGCCCCGCATGAAGACCGCCGATCCCGCTCTCGACCGCTTCCGCTCGCTGCTCCAGAAAGCGGTGCGTCGCGGGCACGGGGACCTCGCGCTCACGGTGTGCGCCTTGGGCGAGAGCCGCGGGGCGATCACCGCCGAATGGCTCGAGAAGCGAACGGCGGTCATCGTCTTCGAGGAGTGCTGGCCGCTCGGCGGGGACCTGCACTTCACCCGGGGCTTCCACAGCAAGGCGGCCGCGCTGATGCGCGTGGCGGGCGGCTGCAAGATCCGGGACGCGGCGGGCCTGGGATTCCTCGCCTATGCCTTCAGCCGGGGGGACGCAACGGTCTTGGAGGAAGCCGATGCGGACGGGGAGGCGGCCCTGCGCCGGCTCGCAGGGGGAATCCACGCCCCGGCGGCGTTCTGGAGCTGGATCGACGCCCGGGCCCCGCGCGCCGAGGTCCGCGGCCTCGCCTCGCGGGCCAAGCGCTACCAGGACGCCGGCAGACCCCACGACCGGGCGGTGATGCAGGCGGCGGCGCTACTCGCGGCGCAGGCGGCCGCCCCGCCGGCGGCGCCGGCCGATCCCCCGGCCGAGCCCTTCCCCTTCTGGATCGTCTTCGACCGCCACACGGCCGAGGGCCGGCGGGCGCTGCGCGACGTCGCCCGGGATCTGCACATTCCCCTGCCGGTGCTCGAGTGGGTGCTCTACCTCCACGAGGGGTCCCGGTCCAACGCGGAGCTTCCCTCCGAGTGGTGGCAGCGCTACTGCCGGTGGCGCTTCCGGCGCCTTGGCCTTTCGCCGGAGGAGACCGGGCTCGTCTGGGGGCCGGCCCGCCTCCAGCTCCTCGAGGCGCTCGCCGACGACGCCCGCAGGCTTAAGGCGGAGATCTACCGCTGGAAGCTCGCCCATCTGGAGCGCATCGAATCGCTGCGCCGGCAGGTCGCGATGTTCCAGGAGCGCCTCCCGGAGGTGTCCGGGGGCCAGCCCGAGCTTTTTTGACGAAAGGCCGCGCTCACTCGTCGGGCGGAGCCTCGGGCGGCGGCGTTTTCGCCGGGGCCTTGGGCGGCGCCGCGGCGGCCTTCCCCTCCCGGCGGTCGGCCGGCGGCGGTGTTTTCGACTTCGGCGGCTTCGGCTCGATCGGCGGCGGGGCGGGTTTCGGCGGCGGGGGCGGGGGCTCCCGATAGTAGAGCCCCCCCTCCTTGCGGGTGTAGCCGCGGTAGAGGTCCTGCTGGCCCGAGGGCCGGAGGGTGCGGTGGATCACGCGGGGGTAGCCCGCGCACGTGCCGAAGCGCAGGAAATACTCCTCGCTGCAGTCACGGCCGGCCGATTCGGACGGCTTTTCCTCGGCCTCGCGCGCCTGCCGCAGGGCGCGGTCGGCCTCGTCGAGCTTCATCCGGACCTCGCGCTCGCGCTGCTCGAGGGCGGCCTTTTTCTCCTCGACCTCCAGCCGCTGCCGCTCGAGGTGCATGCGGCGCTCCTCCTCGATCCGGCGGCGGTCGGCCTCGGCATCGTAGGGCACCTCTTCGATGCGCTCGACCAGGACCGCCCCGGGCGGGGGCGGCTCGTTGGTGAAGTGGGTCAGGCCCTTGGCATCCTTCCAGCGGTAGATGTCCGCCTCGGCGGCCGCCGCCGCGAGCACGCCGAGCGCCAGGGCAACCGGCAGCGTCAGCTTCTTCATGATGTCCATCCTGGTTCCGGGATGCGCCGACCTCAACCGGATTGGACGCCCCGGCCGCCCCGTCGGATGACACCCGCCCCGCGGCCGCGGCGGCGGTGAAACCGCCGGATGATCCCCCAGGCCTCCTCGGCGGAGTCGACGGTGGTGAAAAGATCGAGATCCTCCTCGGAAATCGTGCCCTCCGCGACCAGCGCCTCGAAATCGATCACCCGGCCCCAGAACTCCCGGCCGAACAGGATGACCGGGATCTTCCGGCGGATCTTTCCGGTCTGGATCAGGGTGAGCGTTTCGAAGAGCTCGTCGAGCGTCCCGAACCCGCCGGGAAAGGCCACCAGGCTCTCGGCGCGCATCAGCAGGTGCATCTTGCGCACGGCGAAGTAGTGGAATTGGAAGTTGAGCTCGGGGGTGATGTACGGGTTGGGAAGCTCCTCGTGCGGCAGGACGATGTTCAGCCCGATGCTCTCGGCCCCCGCCTCGCACGCCCCGCGGTTGGCGGCCTCCATGATGCCCGGACCGCCGCCGGTCATCACGACCATCCGCCGGCCGTCGCCGTTCCGGGCGATGAGGCCGGCAAGCCGGCGGGCCTCCTCGTAGTAGCGGCTGTTCGCCAACCGCCGTTCGGCGCGCTCGACCGCGCGGGCCCGGCCGCGGTCGCCCGGAAAGCGCGCGGCCTCCCGGCGGGCGGCCTTCAGCTCCGCCGCCGCCCGCTTGGCGTCCGGGATGCGCGCGCTGCCGAAGACGACGACGGTCGACTCGATCCCCCTTTCGCGCAGGACGAGCTCCGGCTTGAGCAGCTCGAGCTGCAGGCGCACGGGCCGCAGCTCGTCGCGCAGCAGGAATTCCGGGTCCTGGAAGGCCAGGCGGAAGCTCGGCGAACGGCACTGCTGCGCGCTCGACGGACGCCCGGCGATCCGGGCGTCTTCGTGCGCGGAGGGGAACAGTCGGCGGTGGCTGCTCTTCTTCACGGTCGCCCCCTTTTCCCGGCCGCCTCCCGCCGGGACGTTCGCATGCCCGCTTCCGCCCGGGAGCTTATCAGAAGATCACCAAATAGCAAAACTTCCCGGGATGCCGTTTTTCCAGACGATGCGATCCTCAAAGCCTAGACTATAGGTGAGAGCCCGTCGAGGAAGATGCACGCGCACCTGAGAAGTTGCTGGCGCGAGAGAAATCAATTTTTGTGCCAGCCTTTCGAAATCGAACTATCGTTATTGATTTCAAGCCGATACCTTGGTGCACGGCCCGGTTCCGCGGCCGGCGGTGACGCTTTGCGGCCGGTTTGTTGACGAAAAGCGTCAACCGGGCGATTGAATCGACCCGCCCCGGGTGGTAGGGTGGCCGAAACCCCGCACACCCGGAGGCGGCCCGCATGACCGTGACCTTCGAATTCGCCACCGCCCAGCGGATCATTTTCGGCTGGGGCGCATCCGAACGGATCGCCGCCGAGGCGGAGGCCTTCGGCCGGCGGGCGTTCGTCCTGACGGGAAAGCATCCGGAGCGCTGCGCGCCCGTCCTGCAGCAGCTCCACGACCGCCACCTGAGCGCCGCGGTCTTTCCCGTCGACGGGGAGCCGACGACCGCAACCGCGCACGCCGCGCTCGAAAAGGCCCGCGCCTTTGGCGCCGAGCTGGTCATCGGCATCGGGGGCGGCAGCGTCATCGACACCGGCAAGGTTGTCGCCGCGATGCTCGTAAACGGCGGGGAGCTCATGGACTACCTCGAGGTGATCGGCGCCGGGCGCAGCCTCGCGCGGCCGGGCGCCCCCTACGTGGCCGTCCCGACGACGGCCGGCACCGGGGCCGAGGTGACCCGCAACGCCGTCATCGGCTCGCCCGCGCACCGGGTCAAGGTCAGCCTGCGCGGCCGGCACCTGCTCCCGCGGCTCGCGGTTGTCGACCCGCAGACAACCGTCACGGCCCCCCCGAGCCTGACCGCCGCCGCCGGGATGGACGCCTTGACCCAGCTCCTCGAAGCCTTCGTGTCGCCCGCGGCGAACCCCCTGACGGACGGATTCTGCCGCGAGGGGCTGCGACGCGCGGCCGGCGCCCTGCGGCCGGCCGTCGCCGACGGCCGCGACCGCCGCGCGCGCGAGGCGATGAGCCTGGCGAGCCTTCTGAGCGGGCTGGCGCTCGCCAACGCCCGGCTGGGGGCCGTGCACGGCATCGCCGGGCCTTTCGGCGGGATGTTCAAGTCCCCCCACGGCGCGGTCTGCGGCCGCCTGCTGCCCCGGGTTACCGCGGCCAACATCGCCGCCCTGCGACAACGCGCGCCGGACTCGCCGGCGCTCGCACGCTACGGCGAGGCGGCGGCCATCCTGACCGGCCGCGACCGGGCTGCGGCCGAAGAGGCGGTCGACTGGCTCGCGGCGCTCCTCGACGAGCTGGACCTCCCGCCGCTTTCGGCCTACGGGTTCACCGCCGACCGGACCGCCGAGCTGGCCGGCAAGGCGATGGCGGCGAGCAGCATGCGCGGCAACCCGATCGCCCTCGAGGCCGCCGAGCTCGAGGCGGTGCTGCTCGCCGCGATGTGAACGGCCGCCGCCACGGAATGGACGCCATGCACGTGAACCCCAAATCCCGCCGCGCCGCCCTCGGCCTGCTGCTCCTCTTTGCCGCCCTCGCGGCCTGCGATCGGCCGCATCCCGAGGTGCCCCGGATCACGGTGGCCGAGGCCTTCGCGCTGCACCGGAGCTCGGCGGCGGTCTTCGTGGACGTGCGCACCGGCCGCACCTGGGAGGCGAGCGGCCGGAAGATCGCCGGGGCGCTTAGGCGGGACCCGGATGCCGCGGCCGAGTGGGGGGCGGCGTTCGACGGCCGGGCCCCGCTCGTCCTTTACTGCACCTGAGTGAACGAGCGGACGAGCGCCCGGGTGGCGGCACAGCTGATGGCGGCCGGAGCCGGGAGGGTCTACGCCCTGGAAGGCGGCTGGGAGGCGTGGCTCAAAGCCGGCCACCCCACCGAACCCAAGTGATCGGCGCACCGGCCGCCGCCGCGGGCCCGGCCGAAACGATCCGCGGACGACCGGGGGGCCCTTACAAATCGAGCGGGCGGTATTAATGTCGTTACGTCCGCCGTGTGATCCAATTTACGGGAAGCACCCCATGCTCAACTTGTCGCCAGCCGCCGCGCTCCTCGCGGCGCTCGTGACGGCCTCCGCCGCGCAGGCCGCCGCAACGCCGCTCGCCCAGCTCGTGCGCAGGATCCAGCCGGCGGTGGCGACGGTGATCGCCTACGACATCGAGCGCAACATCGCCAATCTCGGGACCGGCTTCTTCATCAACCCGAAGGGGCACCTCGTCACCAATTTCCACGTGCTGGCCGGCCGCTTCGGGGCCGACGTCCGCACGGCGGCCGGCAAGTCCTATCGCGTCGAGGCGGTGGTCGCCGAGAACCAGGAGGCCGACCTGCTGCTGCTCCAGGTGGCGATCCCGGCCGAGGAGCTCTCCTGGATCCCGGTCGGCGACCGGCCGCCGGCGGTCGCCGACCGGGTCGTGGTCGTCGGGAGCCCTTTCGGGCTCGAGCAGACGGTGAGCGAAGGGATCATCTCCTCGGTCCGGGAGATCCCTCCGATCGGCGAGGTGTTCCAGATCTCGGCCCCCATCTCGCAGGGCTCCAGCGGCAGCCCGGTGGTCAACGCCAAGGGGCAGGTCGTCGGCGTCGCCTCCTTCCAGTTTCTCGTGGGGCAAAACCTCAACTTCGCCGTCTCCGCGCGCCAGGTCCTGAGCTTGGCGCCCTTCGCAACGCCGCGCAGCATCTCGGAGTGGACCTTCGCCCACTCCGGCCGCAAGCCCCGGCTGGCCGAAGAGCTCTGCCAGAAAGGGTTCCGGCTCTCCATCCGCGGCGAGGACCTGCAGGCGCTGGAGTTTTTCAAGGCCGCGACCGAAAAGGACCCGCAGGACCCGACCGCCTGGAGCGGCCTGGGCTCATGCTATGCGGGCCTGAACGACACCGAGGAGGCGGTGGGCGCGTACCGCCGGGCGATCGCGGCCGACCCCGGCAACGAGGCCGGTTATTTCCATCTCGCCAACTATCTCGGCAAGGTCGGCCGCCACGAGGAGGCGATCGCCGCCTACCGCGAGGCGATCCGCCTGCGGCCCGGCTTCGAGGCCGCGCACTTCAACCTGGGGGTCCTCCTCGCGCGGCTCGAGCGCTTCGAGGAGGGGCGCCTCGCCTTCGAGGCCGTCACCCGGATCAACCCCGAGGCCGCCCCGGCCCACTACAACCTGGGCATCGCGCTCGGCCAGCTCGGGCGCCACGAAGAGGCGATCGCCGCCCAGATGCGCGTGATCCGCCTGAAGCCGAATTTCGCCCCGGCGCACTTCGCCATCGGGGAGTCCTACGCCCGGCTCGACCAGCTCCGGCGGGCCGTGCAGGCCTACCGCGAATCGGTGCGCGCCGATCCCGACTTCGCCCCGGCGCACCTCGCCATGGGAATCGCGCTCGTGCGGCAAGGCAACCGCGCCGCGGCCCTGGAGGAATACAAGATCCTGCGGACCATCGACGAGTCCATGGCCGGCACCCTTTTCGAAAGGATCTACCCCGAGAATGAACCCGCCCCCCCGCCGAAGAGAGCTGCCAAACACCGACGGCCATAACTGCTTCGGGTGCAGCCCGAAAAACCCGGCGGGCCTGCAGCTCAAGTTCTCCACCGACGGGTCCGCGGTCTACACGGAGCTCGCCGTGCCGGAGCACCTGTGCGGCTGGAGCCGCATCGTCCACGGCGGGATTCTCGCCACGATCTGCGACGAGACCATGAGCTGGGCGGCGATCCACCTGCTGAAAAAAATCGCCCTCACCCAGAGCATGACGATCGAGTACCTGCGGCCGGCCCGCATCGGAAGCGCGCTCGCCGCCCGCGGGGCCGTGCGCGCGCACGACGGAAAAAACGACGCCGTCATGGAGGCGGTCGTCGCGGAGGCCGGCGGCGAGCCCTGCGCGCGGGCGACCGCCCGCTTCAAGGTCTTCTCGCCCGCCGTCGCGCGCCGCCTCAAGATCGCCGACGAGGCCTCGATCCGCTGGTTCGAGAAGCTCTTCCACACGCCGTAGCTCCGGCGCCGATCCGCGATCCGGACCCGCCGTTCGCCGGGCCGCCCGGCCGCGATGGGCACCGGGCAGGGCCAGCGCCGGATTCCCCGGTGGAACCCCGTCGCCCGATCGCCGACCCCCAGCGGGGGAGGAGCCGTCCGATGCCCCTCGCAGCCGACCAGATGCCCGTCCTGGCCTTGTGGGTCCTGTGGTGCGTCCTGCACAGCCTGCTCGCCGCCCGCCGCACGGAGGCGGCCGCCGGCCGCCTCCTCGGAGGCCGGCGCGGGGCCTACCGGCTGCTCTACAACCTCTTCGCCGCGGCGAGCCTGCTGCCGCTGTGGCTGGTTTCGCGCGCGGTCGACTCGGCGCCGCTCTGGCGTTGGGAAGGCGGGCTGGCCGTCGTGCCGGCCGCCCTGCTGGCCGGGGCCGTCGCCCTGTTCGCCGCCGGGGCGCGGGGCTACCGCCTCTCCCGGCTGGTCGGCATCGATCAGCTGCGCGCCGGAACGCGCGCCGTCCTGCTGAGCGAACGCGAGGGGCTCTCCGACTCCGGGGTCCACGGCGCCATCCGGCACCCGTGGTACGCGGGGGCGCTGTTGCTCGTCTGGGTGCGGGAGGTCGGCGCCCTGGGGCTCGCCGTCAATCTGACGCTCAGCCTCTACCTTCTGTTCGGCGCGCGCCTCGAGGAGCGCCGGCTGCTCGCCGAGCTCGGCCCGGTCTACGGCGCCTACCGGGAGCGCGTATCGATGTTCTTTCCCTGGAAATGGCTCGCCCGGCGGATGGGCCGCCGCAGAGCCTCCCGCGGGCGTTGACAAACGGCCGCACGGCTTGTAGGTCTAGCTTCACGCCCGGCGGGCGGAACCCGCAACAGGGAGGGTCGACCGGCCATGCGCGCCCACATCCTGCAGCACGCGGCCTTCGAGGGTCCCGGCAGCATCGCCCCGTGGCTCGCGGCGGCCGGCTACGCGCTCGACTGCACCCGCCTCTTCGAAGGGGCCGACCTGCCCGATCCGGAGGCGGTCGATTTCCTCGTCGCCATGGGCGGGCCGATGAGCGTGAACGACGAGCCCGCTTACCCATGGCTCGCCGCGGAGAAGGCATTCATCCGGCGGGTGGCCGCCTCCGGCCGGCCCGTGCTGGGGATCTGCCTCGGGGCGCAGCTCATCGCCGCCGCCATGGGCGCCCGCGTGTTCCCGAACGCGGCCAAGGAGATCGGCTGGTTTCCGGTGCGCGCCGAGGCGCCCGCGGAGCCCCCCCCTTTCCCCCTGTTGCGCTTCCCGCCGGAGATGATCGCCTTCCACTGGCACGGGGAGACGTTCGATCTGCCGCCGGGGGCCGTGCGCCTCGCATCGAGCGCGGCCTGCCGCAACCAGGCCTTCCAGCTCGGGCCGGCGGCGCTCGGGCTGCAGTTCCACCTCGAGACGACCCCCGAGACGCTGCGGGAGCTGGTCGACCACTGCCGCGCGGAGCTCGTCCCCGCCGCCCACGTGCAGAGCGCGGCCCGGATCCTGGCCGCGCCGGCGGCCGCCTTCCGGGAGCTCAACCGCCGCATGGAGGCGGTGCTCGCCTTCCTGCACGCCGCGGGCGGCCGGGGCTGACCCCCGCTCAGCCGCGCCAGCGGCGGCGGCGCACGGCCTTCTCGGCCGCGGCCGCCAGGCTGACCGCCAGGCTCGCCGCGAGGACGAGCCCCCAGTCGGCCGGGCCCATCGGGCGGCTGCCGAAGAGACGGTTGAAAAGCGGCGCGTAGGTGTAGACGAGCTGCAGCGCCGTCATGGCCGCGACCCCGGCCCAGAGCCAGCGGTTGGAGAAGAGCCCGAGCTCGCGGATCGGCCGCGTGAGCGAGCGGCAGTTGAAGAGGTAGGCCGTCTCGCCGAAGACGAAGAGGTTGACCGCGAGCGTGCGGGCGAGGTCGACGTCGCCGCCGGCCGCCGTCTCGAGCTCGAAGAGGCCGAAGGCGCCCGCCATCAGCAGCACGCTCACCAGGGCGATCCGGCCGATCAGCGCGGGGGTGAGGATCGGCGCATCCGCGGCCCGCGGCGGCCGCTCCATGATCCCGGGCTCCTGGGGCTCGAAGGCGAGCATGAGCCCGAGGAGCACGGCGGTCGTCATGTTGATCCAGAGGATCTGCAGCGGCAGGACCGGGAGATCCAGGCCGAAGAAGATCGCCACCATGAGGGCCAGGCACTCGCCGCCGTTCGTGGGAAGCGTCCAGGCGATGAACTTGGTCAGGTTGTCGAAGACGCCGCGGCCCTCCTCGACGGCGGCCGCGATCGAGGCGAAGTTGTCGTCGGTGAGGATCATGTCGGCCGCCTCCTTGGACACCTCGGTGCCGTTGATCCCCATGGCGACCCCGATGTCCGCCTGCCTGAGCGCCGGGGCGTCGTTCACGCCGTCGCCGGTCATGGCGACCACGTGCCGCCGGCGCTGGAGGGCCTCGACCAGCCGCAGCTTCTGCTCGGGGCTGACCCGGGCGAAAACCGCCGTGTGCTCGACCAGGTCGATGAGCTCGACGTCGGAGAGCGCCGCGAGCTCGCGGCCGGTCATGACCTCCCGGGTGTGCATCGCGCACGATCCGCCGCCGCACAGGCCGAGCTCGCGGCCGACGGCCGCGGCGGTCCCGGCGTGGTCGCCGGTGATCATCTTGACGAGCACCCCGGCCCGCTGGCACGTGGCGACCGCGGCGAGCGCCTCCGGCCGCGGCGGGTCGATCATGCCCTGCAGCCCGAGGAACTCGAGCCCCTCGCCGAGATCCGCATGGGAGATCCGGTCGGCGTCGGGCGGCAGCGGCTTGCGGGCGAAGGCGAGCACCCGCAGGCCGGAGGCGGCCATCTCCTCCACCCGGCGGTGGATCTCCCCCGCGTCGACGGACCCGGCGGCGCCGTCGGCGCAGACCCCCAGGCGGCAGTCGGTGCAGATGCTCTCGATCGACCCCTTGACGTAGATCATCCGGGGCCGGCCGGGACCCGCGTCGTGAAGCGTCGCCATGTACTGCCGCGCGGACTCGAAGGGGATCGCGTCGAGGCGCGGCCGCCGCCGGGCGGCCTCCGCGGCGGAAATTCCGGCCTTGGCGGCGGCGACGATCAGCGCGACCTCGGTCGGGTCGCCCTGGGCGCGGAAGCCGGCCTCGGTGGCGACCAGCTGCGAGTCGCTGCACAGGACTCCCGCCGTGAGGAGCTCGTCGAGCGCCGGGTCGAGCGGCGCCGGCCCCCCGGACCCTTCGACCGTGATCCGGCCTTCGGGGGCGTAGCCGACCCCGGTGACCTGGTAGCCGACCCCGCCGGCGTAGAGGCGGGTCACGGTCATCTGGTTCTGGGTGAGGGTCCCGGTCTTGTCCGAGCAGATGACGGTCGTGCTGCCGAGCGTCTCGACGGCCGGCAGCTTGCGGATGATGGCGTGGCGCCGGGCCATGCGGCCGACCCCGATCGCCAGCGTGATGGTGAGCGCCGCCGGCAGCCCCTCGGGGATCGCGCTCACGGCGAGGGCGACCGCCGCCATGAACATATCGATCCAGGGGTGGCCGTGGAGCGCGCCGGCGGCGAAGGTGAGGGCCGCGAGGGCGAGGATCGCGTAGAGCAGCATGCCGCTGAACTGCTTGATCTTGCGTGTGAGCGGGGTGTCGATCACGCTGGCGGCCGCGATCATGCGGTTGATCCGGCCGATCTCGGAGCGATCGCCGGTGGCGACCACCAGCCCCTTGGCGGCGCCGTGGATCACGAGCGTCGAGGAGTAGGCCATGTTGCGGCGGTCGGCGAGCACGGCGGCCTCCTCGAGCGGCGCCTCCGTCTTCTCGACCGGCAGGCTTTCGCCGGTGAGCGCGCTTTCGTCGACGCGCAGCTCGCGGCAGGCGAAGAGCCGCACGTCCGCCGGCACCTTGTCGCCGGACTGCAGCTGCACGATGTCGCCCGGGACGAGCTCCGCGGCGGGAACGCTGCGGCGCTCCCCGCCGCGCACGACGAGGGCGGTCGCCGTCATGGCGCGCGCGAGCGCGTCGATCGCCTTGAGCGCCTTCGCTTCCTGGGCGAAGCCGATGAGCGCGTTGACCAGCACCACGGCGAGGATCACCGCCGCATCGACCCACTCGCCGACGGCCGCCGTGACCGCCGTCGCCGCGAGCAGGATCAGCACGAGCGGCTGGTAGAACTGCAGCAGGAAGCGGACGAGCGGCCCCTGCGTCTTCATCGGGGTCAGGCGGTTCGCCCCGAACTCGGCGGCGCGGCGGGCGGCCTCCGCGGCGGAAAGGCCCTGGGCGAGATCGGTGCGCTCGCGGCGGGCGGCCTCCTCGGCGGAAAGGGCATGCCAGGCGATGGCGGTCACGGCGGTGGCCTCTCAGGTTGGACGGGAACGCCGGATGGATACCGGCCGGCTGGTTTCATAGCAGATGGCCGCCGTCTTGAAAAGCCGCCGCGCCGTGGACGCGCGCCCCCGGAGGTTGCGCGGCGCGGCGGGGATGCCTATAAGATGCACTGGACGCACGCTTCCGGGGCCGGAGAGGGCCGGGTGGTTCGCCCGCCGAGGCCGACGACGGCCCGGCCAACCCCGAACCGAGGGCTATCGCGACATGGAGAAGAAAGTGCTCGCCGCGGTCGACGGCTCCCTGCATTCGCGCCGGGCGATCGAATACGCCGGGCGGATGGCGTCGATGATCCCCGATCTGCGCCTGACGCTCTTCCACGTGCAGCCGGGCATCTCCCAGTTTCTCCTGGAGGAGGCCCGGCGCCGGCCGAAAGCGGGCGCCGCCCTGAAGCAGGTGCTCGCCAAAAACGCCGCGGCCGCCCGGCAGCTGCTCGAGAAGAGCCGGGAGCTCGCCGTGCGGGCCGGAGTCCCGGAGGCGGCCGTGGAGCTGGTGACGCTTCCCCGCCGCGAGGGGGCCGCCAAGGATATCCTCGACTTTGCGGAGAACGGGCTCTTCGACGCGCTGTTGATCGGCCGGCGCGGCCTCTCGGCGCTGCAGGAGCTTTTCAGCGGCTCGGTCTCCGCCAACCTCTGCCAGAACTCCCGCCTGGTCCCGGTCTGGCTCGTGGACGGGGAGGTGCGCTCGCAGCGGATCCTCACCGCGGTCGACGGCTCCGAGAACTCGTTGAAGGCGATCGACCACCTCGCCTTCATGCTCTCGGGCAGCCCCCGGGCCGAGGTCGCCTTTCTGCACGTCACCCCGCGCCTGAGGGACTTCTGCGAGATCGACTTGAGCCTCGAGCATGACGCGCGGCTCGAAACGCT
Source organism: uncultured Desulfatibacillum sp. (assembly GCA_964573635.1). Classification (GTDB taxonomy): domain Bacteria; phylum Desulfobacterota; class Desulfobacteria; order Desulfobacterales; family SpSt-501; genus SpSt-501. Next base: position 113,675 of record CAZNKG010000001.1, read on the forward strand.
CGTCGCCGAGGGGGATGCGCGCTGCATGGACCGCTTCTTCGCGGCGGCGCTGAAAAAGCTCGCCGCGGCCGGGATCCCGCGCGAGCGGCTCGATGTCCGCACGGTCGCCGCCGTCCGCAACGTCGGCAAGGCGATCCTCGCCGCGGCCCGCGAGGGCGGCTTCGGCACCGTGGTGCTCGGCCGCCGCGGGATCAACCGCTCCTTTTTCAGCGGCAGCGTGTCGAACCACGTGGCGCAGAAGCTCTCCAAGGCCGCCGCGTGGATCATCCCCTGACCGCTCGCGCGCGGGGCAGGGCTCAAGTTTTCCCGGCGGACGCCGAAAAAGACAACGTCAGTCCGCAAGCTACCGCCCAAGGAAACAAGGAGCCCCGATGGATCCGGTCTGTGAAAAATGCAGGTATTGGGTCGAAACCGGCGGGACCGACGCCGGGCTGGTGGGCGAGTGCCACCGCAACGCGCCGCTGCCGGCGCTTTTCGACGCGGCGAGCGCCGGCCGCATCCGCTGCGCCGCCTGGCCGGTGACGGCCGACCACAACTGGTGCGGCCAGTTCGAGGAGCGCCCGATGGACACGCGCGAAGTCCTCGCCCGGGTCGCGGCGATCGAGAAGATGGAGGCCGAGCGCAAGGCGAAGCAGAAGTCGAACTGACGCGCAGCGCTCAGACCTCCGCGGATTCCGAGAGCCCGAGAAGCTCGCGGAGCTGGCGCCGGAGCGGGTCGTCTTCCAGCCCCGAGGCCTCCGCGAGCCGGGGGGCGGCGCGCCGCACGGCGCGCGCGCCCAGGCGCTCCGGCGCCGCCGCCAGGCGGATCACGAGCTGCAGCCCGGCGAAGCTGAGCGCGAGCGCGATGCCGACCACCCAGAGGGCGTGCACGAAGAACCCGGCGGGCAGGTAGCTTCCGGTGAAAAAGCCGTGCACCGCGACCCACCCCGCGTAGGCGAGCACCGCCACAACCGGAAGGTTCGCCGCGATCTGCAGCCACAGCCCGCTCATCCGGCGCACGGCCGCCTCGACCTCCCGCTCCAGGGACTCGGACCAGACCGCGGCGGCATGCGCGGCGAAGCGCTCCGCGGCGGCGGCCGCGTCCAGGCGTTGCACCGCCGGATCGCAGCGGCCCCGGATCAGCTCCTCGGCCGCCTGCGGCCAGCGGTGATAAAAGGCGAGGCGGCAGCGCCGCAGCACCTCGGCGTCCGCCGCAGCGGGCCCCGCCGCCGCCGGCGCCCGGCGCCGGAAACGCGCGGGCCGGACGACCGCCGCGATGCCGCCGCCGATCGCGATCAGCCGCGCCCAGACCGCCACCAGCCATCCGACCGGGCCGATCCATTTCAAGGCGATTTCCCGGTAGATCCGCGCGCCGGCGTCCCCGGCGCCGCGGGCGGCCGCCCCCTTCAGCCCCTCGGCGGCGGCCGCGAGCGCCCCCTGCTCGACCTCGGCGATCCGCCGGGCGGCGGCCGTGAGCGCCGGGCGATCCGCGGCGAGCTCCCGGCCGACCTCGGCGCGCACCCACGCGGCGATCCGCCGGGCGTTCTCCACCCGGCGGTCGATCACCCGGCCGCCCGTCCCCGCCGCCTCGGCGAGCAGCGCCGCGAGGGCGTCGAACTGGTCGAAGGCATGCCGCGGCCGCGCCGCCTCGTCCCAGTCCGGATGCTCGAGGTGCCGGCGGGCCGCGAGGCAGAGCGCGCGGTCCACCGCCCCCTGCCAGGCCGCTTGGAGGTAGTCGCGGAAATCCGGCAGGATGCGCCCGGTGAGCTCGCCCTCGTCCAGGCGGTCGCACTTGTTGAGCACCGCGACGAGCGACTGCCCGTCGAAGCGGCCCACGATCGGCGCGAGGAAATCCGCATGGTCGCGGCGCTTGGGGTTTTCGGCGTCGAAGATGCAGATCAGCACGTCGGCCATCGCCACCGCGCGCTCGAGGGCCTCCCGGTGGTCCCCGGCCTCCGTGCTGTCGGTGTCCGGGGTGTCGACCAGGCACAGGCCCCGTGCGGTTTCGGCCGGCACGAAGGCGGCCGCGAGCTCCGCGGCGAGCTCCGCGGCGTCCCCCGCCGCGGAGCCGAGGACGACCAGGCCGCGGGTCGTCGGCCGGCTGCGCCCGCTCGCGGAGAGCTCCGCCCCGCCGGCGAGGGCGTTCACCAAGGTGGATTTCCCCGCGCCCGAAGGCCCGATGACGACCGCCACCAGGCTGCGCTCGAGCCGGGCCGTAATCCCCTCGATCAGGGCGAGCGCCGCGGCGCACTGCCGCTCGAGGCCGGCCGCCGGCTGCCACAGCGGCACGCCCGCCAGCCGCTCCTTCAGCCGCCGGATCTCGGCCAAGAGGCCCTCGATGCGGCCCGCGGCCTGCATCCGCGCGGTCTGCCGCGCCAGCGCCTTCAACGCCCCTCCCCGGCCGCGAGGGGTTCGAGCCCGTCGAGAAGCTCCCGCGCTTCGGCGGCCGCCCGGTCGATCGCCGCGAGCACCTCGCCGGAGATCTCGCGCTCGAAGACCCCGCGGACCAGCTCGGACTTGTGGTCGAGCCAGGCCCGCACGAGCGGGCCGAGCATCTCGCCGAGCTGCTTCTGGTCGGCCTGCTTCATCCCCCGGGTGATCGGGATCGCGACCAGGGCGTAGAGGTCCTTCAGCCCGAACAGGCCGGCGAGCTTCACCTTGATCGTCGCCGCCCCCACGGGGTCCCCCGTCGAAATGACGTAGGTGACGGCGAGCGTCGCCGGCAGCACGTTCAGAAAGGCCCAGAACGTCTGGCTCACCTTCGCCCACAGCCCCATGGAGCGCCGGAAACGGTCCGCGATCGCCCGGAGCTCCTCATCGACCTCCTCCCCGATGCGGCCGATCTCCGGCCGTCGGGCCAGGACCGCCTGCAGGACGCTTCCCGCCTCCCGGCGCCGCAGCCGCTCGCGCGCGTCGCGGGCCGCCGGATGGGCCGGGACGGGGGCGCCCGCCGGCGCCGCGACCTGGGGGCTGAGAACGCTCTGGTACAAGGTCGCGGCGGCGGCGGCGAGGTTTTCCTCGAGCTTGCGCTCGAAGAGCGCCGCGGCGTCCGGCGCGGGCGCCGGGCCCCCGAGCCGCCCGCGCGCCCAGCCGGCCGCCCCCAAGACGGCCTTGAGCGGCAGCTCGACGAGCGCGCCGGTGCGGCGCATGAACTTGACCGCCGGGGGGTCGGTCTGCGCCCAGATCTTGGCGAAGCGGCGCAGCACGCGCTCGGCCGGGAAGAAGCGCAGCGCCTCCTGCAGGCAGGCGCCCTGAGCGGCGCGCAGCGCCTGGCCGTAGCGCTCGAGCGCCGCCAGCGACTCCCGGCCCCGCATGAGATGGGCGCCAGCCGTCTGCATGACGTCGGCGACCATCGTCCGGTTGAGCTCGAGCCGCAGGCGGCCGACCTCGAGGGCGGCGAGCGCGGCCGCCAGCGGCGGCCCCCCGGCCGGCACCGCGGCGAGCGCCATCGGGCGCTCCCCGGCCGCGACGCGGTTGTCCTCGTCGGCCCGGTAGATGCCGAGGACGTGGCGCTCGGCCTCCGCCCCGTAGATGTGGCGGGCGACCGTCATCGCGTGCGCGGCCACCTCCTCGTCGGGAAAGCTCGCGTAGGCGCGGTAGACGAGAAAGCACTTGCGCCGGCCGATCCCGGTCAGCATGCGCGCGATGAAATCGGTGTTGTCGCGGTTGTTGTAGTTGGAGTTGGTGAAGATGTAGATCAGGATGTCGGCCGCCTCGAGCGCGGCCTGGGCGTGGGGCCGGTTTTCGTAGCGCCCCCGGGCGCCCGTGTCGAAATCGGGGGTGTCGAGCAGGATGAGGTCCCGGGGGGCGCGGTGCACGCGCGTGAGCGGCCCCCCGGGGGCGAGCAGCTCATCGGGGTGCGCGAGCGGGGCGGCCGGGGCGTCGAAGGGGGCGACGAGCGCGGCGATGAAGCCGGCCCGGGCCTCGAAGGCCGCGGGAATCGAAATCAGGACGCGGCGGTTCATCCCGGCGCGCCCGCCGGTCGGCGAGACGCGCGCCTCCAGCAGCGTGTTGAACAGGGTGGACTTCCCGGACGACCCGCCGCCGCAGACCGCCGCGACGAGCGGAAAATCCGGGTCGAAGCGCGCGAGCAGCCGCGTGTCCACGACCTTGCCCCACGCCGCGAGGGGCTCCCCTCCGCCGAGCGCGAGCACCTCGTCCAGCCGGGGCAGTCCGGCGCGCAGCCCTGTCAGTCGCTCGTGCAGCGGGGTCATCCAGCCTCTTTCCGGCGCGGCGGCGGCGGCGGCGCGGCCGCCCGGCGCCTCCCGATGCCCATATCATACCGGACGGCGGAAGACAAAGGCCGCCGCCCGGTCCCGGCCGGCGTCTTGACACGGCGGCGAGGCCTCATGTATACAACATGTATCCAAATGCCGGCCGACATCCGGCGGCCGGCCGGCTTTCAGCCCCTCCGCCGGTCAACCCAGCCAAGGAGAAAATGACGATGCGCGCGACTCGGAACATCCTGGGCGTCACGATGGCGATCTTCCTGGCAGCCGCTTGGGGGGCCGGGCCTGCGGGGGACCCCGCCATGGCCGCGGACAAGACGGTGCTCAAGGTGGTCAGCGCCTGGGGCAAGAACAACAAGATGAACGACGCCCTCTGGATCCTCCAGGCCAAGGCCAAGGAAGGCTCCCAGGGCCGGCTCGAGCTCAACTTCGTCGGCGGCCCGGAAACGATCCCGGCCTTCCAGCTCGTGGAGGCCCTGAGAAACGGGGTCGTCGACATCGCCTGGACGGCGCACACTTACAACGTCGCCCAGGTGCCGGTCGTCGAGGGCGCCAAGCTCTCGGCGCTCTCGCCGGCCGCGGAGCGCGCCCGTGGCGTCCACGATTTCTACCGCCAGGTCTACCTGGAAAAGCTGAACGCGGTCTACCTCGGCAAGGGCACCCCGGGCCTCACCTACAATCTCTACGCCGCCGAGCCCGTCCGGTCGATCGCCGACTTCAAGGGCATGGCCGTGCGGGTGACCCCGGCCTACAAGGCCTTCGTCGAGGCCCTGGGGGCCGCCCCGGTCACGACCGACCCCGGCGAGGTGTACACCGCCCTCGAACGCAAAATGGTCAAGGCCTACGGCTGGCCCTCGCTCGGCATTTCCGATTTCGGCTGGGACAGCGTCACCCGGGTCGTGATCGAGCCCGCCTTCTACCAGGTGGACGTGATCGCGCTCGTGAACAGCACCGCCTGGGCGAAGCTTCCCCAGCAGCTCCAGGAGACCCTCGCCGCCGCCATGCAGGCGACCGAGGCCGAGGCCGAGAAGCATTTCGCCCAACTCATCCAGGAGGACCGCCGCCAGCTCATCGCCAAGGGGGTTAAGGAGGTCAAGCTCGCGGGCGACGAGTCCCGCCGCTACCTCGAGACGGCCTACGACGCGGCCTGGAAGGAGGTCCTCCGGAAGGACGAGCCGGGCGGCCGGAAGCTGCGCGAGCTGTTCGCGAAATGAGCGCCGTCCCGGGAGAGCGCCGCGGCCGCCTGGCCGGCGCGTTGAGCCGCATCAACCGGGCGGCCGCCCTGCTGGCGGCCGCCCTGATCTTTTTCATGATGGCGGCGATCACCTACGCCGTCGCCATGCGGTTCCTGTTCAACCAGCCCGTGGCCTGGGTGGTCGAGGTCTCGAGCTATCTCTTGCTCTACGTCACCTTCCTCGGGACCGCCTGGCTGCTCGAGCAGGACGGCCACGTGGACGTCGATCTGCTCACCGGGGCGCTCGCCCCGCGCCGCCGGGCCGCCTTCAAGGCGGCAAGCTCCGTGTGCGGGGCGGCCGTGAGCCTGGTGCTCGCCTGGAAAGGGACGGCCGTCACCCTGGATTACTTCAGCCGCAAGGTGACCGTCATCGGCATCCTGAACGTCCCCCAATACCTGCTGATGGGCGTCATCCCGCTCGGGGCGGCGCTGTTGTGCCTGCAGTTCGTCCTCAAGGCCGGGCGCTTCGCCCGCCTGGCCGCGGCCCCCGAGGAGGGGCCGGCCTGATGGATTGGCCCCTCGTCCTAGCGAGCCTTTTCGCGGCCCTGATGATCCTGATGTTCGGCGGGCTGCCGGTCGCTTTCGCGTTTCTGCTCGTCACCTCGGCCGGCATGTATCTCCTGATGGGCGGGCCCCACGGCTTGACCCAACTCACGGTCAGCATCTTCGATTCGCTCACCAAGTTCAGCCTGACGGCGATCCCGTTTTTCATCCTGATGGGCGAGGTCCTCTACCGCGCCGGGCTCGTCACCAAGGCCCTCGACGCCCTCTCCCAGTGGGTGGGCGCGATCCCCGGCCGTCTGAGCGTGGTCACGTTTCTGGTCGGCGGGCTCTTCGGCGCCTTGAGTGGGGCGACGGTTGCGAGCACCGCGGTGCTCGCCTCCCTCATGGTGCCGGAGATGCGCCGACGCGGCTACAGCAAGGAGATGACGCTCGGGCCGATCATGGCCTCCGGGGCGCTCGACATGATCATTCCGCCGAGCGCGCTCACGGTCCTGCTCGGCACCCTCGCCGAGGTGTCGATCGGGCGGCTCTTGATCAACGCCATCGTGCCCGGCTACGTGCTGCTTTTCATCTACATCGGCTACGTGGTCGTCCGCTGCCTGGTCAACCCGGCGCTTGCGCCGGCCTACGCGTTCGAACGCACGCCCCTCGCCGCGAAGGTCGCCTCCGGGCTGCGCGACATCTTCCCGCTCGGGGCGGTGATCTTCATCGCCCTCGGCCTCATCCTGCTCGGGGTCGCGACCCCGACCGAGGCGGCGGCGCTTGCCAGCGTCGCGGCCTTCCTCATGGCGGCCGGCTACCGCCGCCTGACGGCTGCGGTCTTCCACGAGTCGCTTTTGAGCGCGCTCAAAGTGACCGTCATGATCCTCACCATCATCGCCGCCTCGGCCGCCTTCAGCCAGGTGATGGCCTTCTCGGGCGCCAGCTCCGGGATGCTCGCGCTCGTGCTCGGCATCGCCGTCGACCCGCTGTGGATCGTCGTGATCATGCTCGCGGTGGTGACGGTGCTCGGCTGCTTCCTCGAGCAGGTCTCGATCATGATGATCACGCTGCCCATCTTCATGCCCATCGTCAAATCGCTCGGCGTCGACCCGGTGTGGTTCTGCATCCTGGTGCTGATCTGCCTGTCGATCGGCCAGCTGAGCCCGCCCCTCGGCCTGGCGCTCTTCGTCATGAAGGCCGTCGTGCCGGCGGACATCGGCATGCGCGACATCTACCGCGCCGCGGTCCCGTATTGCCTGCTCGACGTCCTGGCGGTCGCGCTCGTGATGGCCTTCCCGGGCCTGGCCACCTGGTTCAAGGGATAGCGGGGAGGGCGGCCGCCACCATGATCGAGATCCGATTCCACGGCCGCGGGGGGCAGGGGGCGGTGCTCGCCGCCAAGATCCTCGCCAAGGCCCTGACCGTCGAGGGCAAGGCGGCGAAGGCCATCCCGGCCTTCGGCTTCGAACGCCGCGGGGCTCCGGTGGCCGCGTTTCTGCGCTTTGCCGACCATCCCTTCCGCCAGGTGACCAACATCTACCACCCCGACTGCATCGTCTGCCTCGACCCGACGCTGCCGCGGGCGGTCGACATCTTCGAGGGGCTGAAGGCGAATGGGACCTGGGTCCAGGCGACGCAGAAGCCGATCGAGCGCCTCGCGGCCCCGCCGGGGGTCGCCCTGGTCGGGCTCTGCGACGCCATGGCGCTCGCCCTGGAGATCTTCGGCCGGCCGATCACGAACACGATCATGCTCGGGGCCCTCGCCCGGACGACCGGCATCGTTTCCGTGGAGGCCCTCAACCGGGGCATGGCCTCGGTCGCCTTCCGTGACGCCGCGCTCGAAAAGAACATCGAGGCGGTCCGCCGCGGGCACGAAGCGACCCGGGTCCACCGCCCGATTGCCGCGGAGGCGCCATGAAACCGCAGGCGAAGAAGCCTTGCGACCGTTCCGCGATCCCGGACGATTTGTGCCCGATCGCCACCGAACCCTCGGTCCTGCGGACCGGCGAGTGGCGGGCTGAGCGGCCCGTCGTCGACCGCGACAAGTGCGTCGCCTGCGGCACCTGCTGGCTCTACTGCCCGACCCAGTGCGTGCGCCGGCGGCGCGCGTGGTTCGAGGCGGACCTCTCGATCTGCAAGGGCTGCGGCGTCTGCCGCCGCGAGTGCCCGCACCGCGCCATCACGATGGTGGCCGAACAGGAGGAGTAGCCGCATGCCGATGGAAATCGTCTGCGACGGCAACGAGGCGGCGGCCTGGGGGGTCGCCCGCGCCCGGCCCGACATGGTGGCCGTCTACCCGATCACGCCCCAGTCCTCGCTCGCCGAGTACCTCTCGCAGTTCGTGGCCGACGGGATTCTTCAGGCCGACCTCATGGACGTCGAGGGCGAGCACAGCGTCCTGTCGGTCCTGCAGGGGGCCTGCCTCGCCGGCGCGCGCACGTTCACGGCGAGCTGCGGCCAGGGACTCGCCTTCATGTTCGAGCCCTACTTCCGCACCCCGCCGCTCAGGCTGCCGATCGTGATGTCGATCGTCACCCGCGACGGCATCTCGCCGCAGTGCGTCTGGGGCGGCCAGCAGGACGCCATGACCGTGCGCGAGGTCGGCTGGATCCAGATGTACTGCGAAAACAACCAGGAGATCCTCGACACCATCATCATGGCCTACAAGATCGCCGAGGACCGGGGCGTGATGCTGCCGGTGAACGTCTGCCATGACGGCAACTACCTCTCCTACGGGGTCGAGAAGGTGGTCGTGCCCGACCCGGAGGCGGTGGACGCCTTCCTGGGCGAGAAGAACACCAACTGGCACGCGGCCCTGGACCCCGAGCGGCCCATGGCGATCGACCCGCTGACCGGGGGGGCGCTCGGCGAGGGCCCGGCGCTCTTCGTGCGCTACCGCCAGGGCACCTGCCGCGGGATGCAGAACGCGCTCGAGGTAATCCCCCGCGTCCACGCCGAATGGGCCGCGCGCTTCGGCCGGGCCCACGCGCCGCTCGTGGAGGAGTACCGCCTGGACGACGCCGAGACCGCCATCGTCACGATCGGCGGCATGACGGGCGCCGCCAAGGAGGCGGTGGATGCGGCCCGCGCGGCAGGCGAGGCGGTCGGCCTCATCAAGATCAAGACCTTTCGGCCCTACCCCCAGGCGGCGCTACTCGCGGCCGCATCCAAGGTCCGGGCGCTCGGGGTCGTCGACCGCGCGGTCTCCTTCGGCTGGAACGCCGGCCCGGTGTACCAGGAGCTGCTCGGGACCCTCTACCGCCTGCCGCGACGCATCCCGGCGGTGAGCTTCATCGGCGGGCTCGCCGGCGCCGACCTCACCATCCGGCACTTCCGCCGGGTCATCGCCGCCGTGCGCCGGGCGCTCGACGGCGAGGTCCCCGGCGGGCCCATCTGGATCAACGAGGCGGATTGATGGCCAGCGAACCCCGCACCCGGTACCTCATCGTCGGCTTGAGCCATGCCGCGCTCGCCGCCATCGAGGCGATCCGCATGACCGACGAGTCCGGCGCGATCACCGCCGTCACCCGCGAGGCGGGGCCGGTCTACTCGCCCACCATCCTCCCCCATGTCATCGCCGGCGCCAAAGAGCCGGCCGACATCCACCTGCGCGAGCCGGCCGACTTCGACCGGCTGAAGGTGACGCGCCTGGCCGGGGTCGCGGCCGTGGGGGTCGACCCGGCCGCCAAGTCGGTCCGGCTGGCCGACGGCCGGGCGATCGCCTACGAGAAGCTTTTGATCGCCACCGGCGCGGACGCGGCCGTGCCGCCGTTTCCCGGCATCGACCGCGTGCCCGCCGCGGTCGTGCGCACGCTCGCCGATGCGCTCGCGCTGCGCGAGCGCATGCGGGCATCCGCCTCGGCGATCGTCGTCGGCGCGGGGTTGATCGCCCTGCACACCGCCGAGAACCTCGCCCGCGCGGGGCTTGCGACCACCGTCGTCGTGCGGCGCCGCGTTTCGCTCTTCGCCTACTTCGACGGGGAGGCGGCCGGAATGATCGAGCGGATCTACGCCGACCACGGGGTGCGGCTGGCGACCGGCAGCGGGATCGCCGCCGTTGACCCCCGGGTCGAAGGGGGGTGCGCGGTGCGGCTCGAATCGGGCGCCACCCTCGCGGCCGACCTCCTGGTGCTCGCCGCCGGAGTCAAGCCGCGGGTCGGCTTCCTCGCGGGCTCCGGCATCCAGGTCGACCAGGGGGTCCTGGTCGACGCCTGCATGCGCGCGAGCGCTCCCGATGTCTGGGCGGCCGGGGACGCGGCCCAGGCCCCGGGCTTCTTCGACCCCGAGCGGCGCGTCAACGCGACCCTGCCGAACGCCTCGGTCCAGGGGCGGATCGCCGGCATGGGCATGGCCGGGGACCCCGCCGTCAAGCCCTACCCGGGAAGCAGCGGGCTGAACACCTTCAACTTCTTCGGCCACCACGCCTTCTCGCTCGGCCGGGCGACCCTGACCGCGGCGCGCCCCGGAATCGAGATCAACACCGTCTTTCTGCCGAGCAGCCGCCGCTACCAGAAGCTCGTCTTCGAGGACGACCGGCTGATCGGGGTCTCGGCGATCAACGCCGAGCTCGACCCGGGGGTGCTGCGCGAGCTGATCCAGCGGCGGGTCGACCTCGGCGCGGCCAAGGCGGCTTTCACCCGCGACCCGCTGAACATCGGCCGGATCCTGATGACCCGCCTGTGGCGATAAGGAGCTTCGAGGACCCATGGCCTTCAACACGATCGCCTTCATCCCCGACAAGTGCACCGGCTGCCGGGACTGCGAGCGCACCTGCAGCTACCGGCACGCGAAATCCGTCGACCCGGCCCGCGCGCGCATCCGCATCGTTGCCGACCCGGCGGCCGGCCCCGGCGCTTTCGGCATCGCGCAGTGCCGCCAGTGCGGGGACCCCCGCTGCGTGCAGGACTGCCCGGCGCGGGCGCTGCGCAAGGACGAGGCGACGGGGGTCGTCCTCTGGGACGCGTCGCGCTGCGTCGACTGCCGGCTCTGCACGCTCGCCTGCTCCTACGCGGGGATCACCGCCGACCCCGCCTCCGGAAAGGTCATGAAGTGCGACCACTGCGGGGGCGACCCGGCGTGCGTCAAGGCCTGCCAGCCCGGCGCGCTGCGCTACATCCGGGCGGCCGAGCTCTTCCAGCAATGGGGCGAGCTCGAGGACCTCTTCGTGCCCGGGATGTCCTTCTGCCTCGGGTGCAACTCGGAGCTCGTGGTGCGGCACACCCTGAGGCGGATCGGCCCGAACGTGGTCGTCGCGACCCCGCCCGGCTGCGTCGCCGGGGTGGGCGCAGTCGGGGTGAACGGCCGCACGGCGACCAAGACCCCCGTCTTCCACCCGCTGCTCACCAACACGGCCGCCATGCTGGCGGGCACCCGGCGCTACTACAACCGCATCGGGCGCGACGTCACCATGCTCGCCTTCGCCGGCGACGGCGGCACGGCCGACGTCGGATTCCAGTCCCTCTCGGGTGCGGCCGAGCGCGGCGAGCAGATGATCTACATCTGCATCGACAACGAGGGCTACATGAATACCGGCGTGCAGCGCTCGGGCACGACCCCCTACGGCGCCTGGACCTCGACGACCCCGGTCGGCCCGGCCCTGCGCGGCAAGACCCGCGAGGCGAAATACCTTCCGATCATCATGGTCATGCACCGCTGCGCCTATGTCGCGACCGCCGCAACGGCCTTCATGGAGGATTACTACGCGAAGCTCGACCAGGCGATCGCCGCCGCCAAGACCGGCATGGCCTACCTCCACGTCTTCTCGCCCTGCCCGACCGGCTGGCGGTTCCCGCCCGAGCGGCTGATCGAGGTCAGCCGCCTGGCGGTCGAAACCAACCTCGTGCCGCTGTGGGAGTACCGTGCGGCGGAGGGCGGGATCCGCTTCACCCACCCGACCGACCGGCCGCGGCCGATCGGCGACTATCTGAAGCTCATCGGCAAATACCGCCACCTGAGCCCCGACCAGGTGGCCCACATCGCGGCCGGGATCGCCGAGCGCCTGCGTCTGCTCCAGGGCTTGCAACCGGCCGGGGCCGCCCCGGCCGCCGCCCCATGAGAGCGCCGTGGCCGGCCTGAGGCCCTACGGCCTGCTCGCCCTCGCGGCCCTGTGCTGGGCCGGGAACTTCGTCGTCGCCCGCGGGGTGATCGAGATCCTGCCCCCGGTCGCCTTCGCCTTTTTCCGCTGGGTGGCGGCGCTGATCTTCATCCTGCCGTTCGCCCGGCGTCCGCTCGCGGCCGACTGGCCCGCCGTCCGCGCCCGCGCCGGCATCCTCGCGCTGCTGGCGCTCCTCGGCATTTCCGCCTGGAACGCGCTGCTCTACACCGCCGTGCACACGACGACGGCCGTCAACGCGGCGCTCATCCAGGCGAGCATGCCGGCCTTCATCGCGGCGCTGAGCGCGCTCTTCTTCCGCGAGCGCATCCGCGCCGTCCAGTGGGCCGGGGTCCTGCTCGGCTTCGCCGGCGCGGCGGTGATCGTCCTGCGCGGCGACCTCCGCCACTTGTCCCGGCTGGGGTTCGTCGCGGGGGACCTCCTGATGATCGCGGCGGTCGGCTGCTACGCGCTTTACTCCGTCCTGCTGCGGAAGCGCCCGGCGATCCATCCGTTGAGCTTTCTCGCCGCGACCTTCGCCCTGGGCGCGGCCGGGCTCCTGCCCGCCTACCTGTGGGAGCTCCTGCGCACCGGGCCGTTCGCCCTCACCCGCGCGGCGGCGCTCAGCATCCTCTCTGTCGCCCTGTTCCCCTCGATCGTCGCCTATTTCTGCTGGAACCAGGGGGTCGCCGGGGTGGGGGCCAACCGCGCCGGCCTATTCATGAACCTGATCCCGGTGTTCGCCGCCGCGCTCTCGATCGCCTTCCTCGGCGAGGCCCTGCAGGCGTTCCACCTGGCCGGCATGGCGCTGATCGCCTGCGGGATGAGCCTTTTTTTCCTCGCGGCCGGGGGGCGCCCGCCGCGCGGCCGGCCTTGACCCGCCGCGAGGCATGGGCTATCAGGCTACGGCCGGCGGCGCCAATCCTTCCAATCGGCGAAAAACGGGTATTCCGGCGGAAAGAGCGCCAGGCGGTCGCGCGGGCGAATGAGCGCGGCGCGGTCCACCGCGCGGTGGTTCACCATGGCGAGCTGGACCTGCTCGGGCGGGATCCCGATCCGCGACAGGACCTCCGCGAGCGGCGCCGGAGCGGCGAGCTCAAGGGGGATGGGCGCCTCCGCCGCCGGGCGCCCCCGGCGCAGGCTTCCGAACAGCACGACCTGGACGGCTGACATCATGCGGCCTCCTTGCGCCCGCGCCGCGGCACCCTGACCCCTGCGGCGCGGGGATGCATTCATTCTTAAGGGCCAGCATGGCATGGCGCGGGGCCGGGACCATTGACATGGATCAAGAAGCCGAAAACGGCCGCGCCGGCCTGGCGGCGGTCATCGCCGCCTCGATCGTCTGCCGCATCGCCCTGAACACCGCGCGCCGCTTCATCTACCCCTTCGCCCCCGATTTGAGTCGGGCCCTCGGCGTGCCGCTCACCGCGGTCACCGGCCTGATCGCGGTCAACTGGGCGACCAACCTGCTCGCGCTTTTCAGCGGGCCGATCGCCGACCGCACCGGCTACCGCCCGATGATGGTCGCCGGGATGCTGATGCTCGTCCTGGGGCTCGCCGTCGCCGGGCTGCACCTGTCCCTGTGGACCCTGCTGCCGGCCGCCTGTCTCGCCGGCCTGGGCAAGAGCGTCTTCGACCCGGCCCTGCAGGCCTTCATCGGCGCGCGGGTTCCCTACCGCCGCCGCGGGCTCGCGGTGGGGCTCATCGAGACCGCCTGGGCCGGGAGCACGCTTCTCGGCATCCCCGCCATGGCGATTCTGATCGACCGCGCGGGGTGGCGGCCGGCCTTTTTCTGCCTGAGCGCCTCGGGGCTCCTCGGGCTTATGCTGCTCGGATGGGCGGTCCCCCCGGGACGGCCGGCCGCCGCACGCCGCGAGGCCCCCGGCCTCGGAAGGGCGCTGCGCGACGTCGCCCGCTCGCGGCCGGCCATGGGGCTTATCGCCTACGCCTTTCTTTTCAACGCCGCCATGGACAACCTCTTCGTGGTCTACGGCGTCTGGCTCGAGGAGGCCTTCGGGCTGAGCCTGCTCGCGGTCGGGCTGGGGACGGCGGTGATCGGGGCGGCCGAGCTCGCCGGGGAGTTTTTGACCGCGGGGCTGGGCGACCGGGTGGGGCTCAAGCGCATGGCGGTGGCGGGGGTGGCCGCCTGCATCGCGACCTACGCGGGGCTGCCCGTCGTGGGACGCTCGGCGGGGCTTGCGCTCGCGGCGCTTTTCGTGCACTTCTGCTTTTTCGAGATGACGATCGTGACGATCCTCTCGCTTTCGACCGAGCTCATGCCCGGGCAGCGGGCCACCCTCGTCGCCGCCTATTACGCCGCGGCGGGGGTCGGCCGGGTGGTCGGGGCGCTCGCGGGCGGCGGGGTGTGGCTGGCCGGCGGGATCGGCCTCACCTGCGCCGTATCGGCCGGCATCACGGCGGCGGCGCTCGCGTTCCTGATGTGGGGGCTGCGGGGCAAGGGGGTCGCCTGAACGCCCCGCCGGCTACCGCCGGGAGGCGAGCAGGCCGCGCCATTCGGCCTCGGGGGACTTGCCGAGGGCTCCCTTGAGGTTTTCAAGGACGAGGATCGACTCCATCTCCTCCCGGCCGAGGCGGCTCCAGGTCTCCTCTTTCCAGAAGGACTCGGGCAAAGTCCGGCGTGCGCCGCCTGCCAGCCGCTCCGCCCGCTCGGCCAAAAGCAGCCGGTAGCGGTCGACCCTCTCGCGCAGCGCCGCCTCGGAAAGCCCCTCGATCCGCCGGCAGGCCTCCTCGAGCACGTCGACCGGCGGCAGCCGCGGGGACTCGACGACCTCCCGGAACGCCCGGGCGAACCGCTTGAGGCCCTTCAGGATGTGCTCGGTCTCGACCACGTTCAGGCCGGCCCAGCCCGCCCGCACCCATTTGAAGTTGGCGACCCGCACCTGCCCGGCTCCCGGCGCGGACTCGACATAGACGGTGACGCCGGCGGAGTCGTACATGTAGGATTTGACCCATCCGAGCCCCGGGAAGTTCAGCCCCGGCTCGCCGGAGTAGAAATAGTTCCACTCCTCGTCCCGGCCGATGATGAAGCCTTTCCGGCCCACCTCCGAGGGGCCGGTCTGCCGGGAGACCGAGACGAACGCCCGGCGCCCCCCCGCGGCTTCGTAGAGGACGAGGAAGCGGTTCAAGTCGTAGCGGTAGTATCCGCCGGTGGAGAGGTCCGGCGTGTTTTCGACGTGCTCGACCCCGCGGATCGCGACCGGGCCCGCGAGCTCCCGCAGCTCCCAGAGACGGGGGAATTCCGGCGAGGGCTTCTCGGTGCGCCGCCAGTCCGAGAGGCGCAGCGAGGAGGGGGTGCTCGTGAACCAGGGAATGACCGGATTGAACGTGATGCGCAGAAGGTCGGAAAGTCCTCGGCGCACATCGAGCTCGAGATAGCCCGAGGAGGCCTCCAGCATGGGCTCGGAGGTATAAACGGCCCCTGGGGGCTTGGGGGCGTCGACGAAGGCCAGCACCTCGGCCGCGCGGGCCGGGTCGAACCCCGACGCGCCGGCGGGGCCGGCGAGGGCCACGAGATAGGCGAGGCCGGCGCTCACCCCCACGGGCATGCGCTCGGCGGTCTGGGCGCCGCCCGCGCCGGCGGCGATGAGCATCCCCGTAAGCGCCCCAATTAAGATGATGAGAGCCTTGTGCATGAATCCCGCCGCCTTTTCGATCCCCCGCGCCGGAGGCCCGCCGCCCTCGCACGGCGTCTTCCGATCCTCATCGGGGTGGATGGGGGAGACTAACCACCCCGGCCGCTTTTGGCAAGCGCGGAGTTGATCGGCCGCCGAGATGCGTTAGGTTAGACCTCGCGAGCTCCCGGCGTCGCCTCAATCGAATCGGAAGGAACCTGCATGGACCAGCCGCCCGTCATCCGCGTCCGCGGCGCGCGCCAGAACAACCTGAAGGACCTCGACCTCGACATTCCCCACGGCGCCGTCACGGTGGTGACCGGGGTCAGCGGCTCGGGGAAATCCTCGCTCGCCTTCGACACTCTCTACGCCGAGGGGCAGCGGCGCTACATCGAAACCTTCTCGCCCTACGCGCGGCAGTTCATGGACCGCATGGACCGGCCGCGGGTGGAAAAAATCGAGGGCATCCCGCCGGCCATCGCCATCGACGCCAAGGACCCGGTGCGCACCTCGCGCTCCACCGTGGGGACGATGACCGAGGTGACCGACTACGTGAAGCTGCTCTTCGCGCGCCTCGGCCGCCTGCACTGCCGCTCCTGCGGCCGGCCGGTCGTCCCCGAAACCCCCGAGCATGTCTGGGCGCGGGTCCGGGAGCTGCCCGCCGGCACCCCGATCGTCATCACCTTCCCCTTCGCGCTCGAGGGCCTCAAGCCGGCGGAGGCGCGGCGCGCGCTCGCCCGGCAGGGCTTCGACCGCATCTGGCGCGGCGGAACCATCGTGCCGCTTGCGGAGTGGACCCCCGACGGGGCCACGGCCGACGTGGTGGTCGACCGGCTCGCCCTCCGGCCGGAGGCGCGCGGGCGGATCGTCGATTCGGCCGAGCTCGCCTTCCGCTTCGGCGGCGGGCGCCTCGATCTCCGGCTGCCGCCGGACGGGCGCCACGCCTTCAGCGGCCGGCTGGAATGCGCCGCCTGCGGCATCGGCTACGCCCCGCCGCTGCCGAGCCGCTTCTCGTTCAACAGCCCGATCGGCGCCTGCGACCGCTGCCGGGGGTTCGGGCGCACGATCGGGATCGACCTCGATCTCATCATCCCCGACCGCTCGCGGTCGCTGGCCGCCGGCGCGGTGAAGCCCTTCGGGGGCCGGGCCGAGGGGCGGCCGGAGTACCGCGACCTCGCGGCCTTCTGCCGCCGGCGGGGGATTTCGACCGAGATCCCCTTCCGGGAGCTGCCCGCCGCGCAGCAGCAGGCGATCATCCAGGGGACCGAGGACTACTACGGCATCGCCGGCTTCTTCCGCTGGCTCGAAAACCGCACCTACAAGATGCACGTGCGCGTCTTCCTGTCGCGCTACCGCAGCTACGACGTCTGCAGCGCCTGCGGCGGCACGCGCTTCAAGGAGGAAACGCTCCTCTACCGCCTGGAGGGGCGCACCATCGCCGCGGTCTACGCCCTGAACATCGAGCGCGCCGCCGAGTTCTTCGACGGGCTGTCGATCCCGCCGGGCGACGAGGCCGGGCGCATGATCCGCGACGAGGTCCGGCGGCGGCTGAAGTACCTGAAGGACGTCGGCCTGGGCTACCTGACGCTCGACCGCCAGTCGCGCACCCTCTCGGGGGGCGAGGTGCAGCGGGTCGCCTTGACCTCGGCGCTCGGCTCCGCGCTCGTCCACACCCTCTACGTCCTGGACGAGCCGAGCATCGGGCTGCACCCCCGCGACAGCCACCGGCTGGTGCGGATCCTCAAGGGGCTGCGCGACCTCGGCAACACCGTCGTCGTGGTCGAACACGACCCCGAGATCATCCGCGAAAGCGATTTCCTCCTCGACCTCGGTCCCGGCGCCGGAGAGGCCGGCGGCCGGGTGATGTATTTCGGCCCGACGGCGCAGGTGGACGGCTCGCTCACCGGCGAGTACCTGCGCGGGGTGCGCCGGATACCCGTCCCGGCCTGGCGCCGGCCGCCCCCCCCGGACGGGGAGTGGCTCCGGGTGCGCGGGGCCGCCGAGAACAACCTGAAGGCGATCGACGTCGACATCCCGCTCGGCCGCTTCGTCTGCCTGACCGGGGTTTCGGGCTCGGGCAAGTCGACGCTCGCCGAGGAGGTGCTCTACAAGGCCGCGCGGCGGGCGCTCGGCGACCCCGAGGGCCGCCCGGGCCGGCACCGCGCCCTCGAGGGCGTCGAGCGGCTGGGCGACGTCGTGCTCGTCGACCAGCGCGCCGTCGGGCGCACGCCGCGCGCCAACGCCCTCACCTACACCCGGGCCCTCGACCCGGTGCGCAAGCTGTTGGCCGAGACCGAGGAGGCCCGGCGGCGAGGGCTCGGTCCGGGGCACTTTTCCTTCAACTCGCCCGGTGGCCGCTGCGAGACCTGCCGCGGCGAGGGCTTCGAGCGCGTGGAGATGCAGTTCCTCTCGGATGTCTTCATCACCTGCCCGGACTGCGGCGGCCGGCGCTTCCGCCCCGAGGTGCTCGCGGTCGCCTGGCGCGGCCGGAGCATCGCCGACATCCTCGCGATGACCGTCGACCAGGCGCTCGCGTTCTTCCGCGAGGCGCCCCGCGTCGTCGAGGCGCTCGCCGCGCTCGCCGAGGTGGGGCTGGGCTACCTGCGCCTCGGCCAGCCGCTCAACACCCTCTCGGGCGGCGAGGCCCAGCGCCTGAAGCTCTCGCGCCACCTGCGCCCCGGGGGCCGCGGCCAAGACGCCCGGCCGACGCTCTTCATCTTCGACGAGCCCACGACCGGCCTGCACTTCGCCGACGTCGCGACCCTGCTCGCGGCCCTGCAGCGCCTGGTCGCGGCCGGCCACACGGTGCTCGTGATCGAGCACAACCTGGACGTCGTCAAAACCGCCGACTGGGTGATCGACCTCGGCCCCGAGGGCGGCGAGGAGGGGGGCCGGGTCGTCGCGGCCGGGACCCCGGAGGCGGTCGCCGCCGAAACGGATTCCCACACCGGGGCCTTCCTCCGGCAATACTTGGACGGCGGCGGTCGGCTCAAGCGGCCGGAGGCCCGGGCGCCGGGCGTGGCCGAAAGGGCGGCCGCCTACGGCGCGGGGCGGCCGGCGGAGGCGGCCGCCATCGAGGTGCGCGGGGCGCGCGAGCACAACCTGAAGGCGATCGACGTCCGCCTGCCCCACCGGCGCCTGGTCGTCCTGACCGGGGTGTCCGGCTCGGGGAAATCGACGCTCGCCTTCGACATCCTCTTCTCCGAGGGCCAGCGCCGCTACCTCGAAAGCCTCGCCCCCTACGTGCGCCAGTACATGAAAATCATGGAGCGGCCCGACGTCGATCTCGTGACGGGGCTCGCCCCCACGGTGGCGATCGAGCAGCGCATCGCGGCGACGAGCCGCCGCTCCACGGTCGCCACCCTCACCGAGATCTACCACTTCCTGCGGCTGCTCTACAGCAAGCTCGGCGTTCCCCACTGCCCGGGATGCGGCCGCCCGCTCGCCGCGCGCAGCCGCGAGGCGATCGTCGCCGAGGTGCGCGCCCGCTACCGCCGCCGCCGGGCCGCCGTCCTCGCCGCGAAGGTTCTCGGCCGCAAGGGCTTCCACAAGGAGGTGCTCGAGCGCGCCTTGAAAAAGGGATACACCCACGCGCGGATCGACGGGGTCGTGACCGCGATCACGCCGGCCATGGCGCTCAGCCGCTACCACGAGCACACGATCGAGCTGCTCGTCGGCCGGCTCCCCTCCCCGGAGCCCGAGGCCCTGATCGCCCGCAGCCTCGAGGAGGGCGGCGGCCACATCACCATTCTGTCCGACGCGGGCGGCGAGGAGCTCTTCAGCCTGCACGGGGTCTGCCCCGCCTGCGGGATCGGCGTCGAGCCCCTCGACCCCCGGCTCTTCTCCTTCAACAGCCGCCGGGGCGCCTGCCCGGAGTGCCACGGCCTGGGGGTGGCCGCCCCCGAGGCGGAGGCCGAGCCCGAGGCGGACGCACCGGCGCCGGCCCCGGTCTGCGGCGCCTGCGGCGGCAGCCGCCTCAAGCCCCAAGCGCTCGCCGTGAAGATCGACGGCCGCTCCATCTGGGACCTCGTCCGCCTGCCGGCCGCCGAGCTGCGCGCGGCGCTCGGCCAGATGCAGTTCGCAGGCCCCCGCCGGCCGGTCGCCCGGCCGGTGCTCTCCGAAATCCACGGCCGCCTCGAGCTCCTCGAACGGCTCGGCCTCGGATACCTCGCGCTCGGCCGCAGCGGGGAGACCCTCTCGGGCGGCGAGGCCCAGCGGGTGCGGCTCGCGGCCCAACTCGGGTCGAACCTGACCGGGGTCTGCTACATCCTCGACGAGCCGACCATCGGGCTGCACCCGCGCGACAACCGCCTGCTCGTCGAGGCGCTCAAGGAGCTGCGCGACCGCGGCAACACGATCCTCGTGGTCGAGCACGACGAGGAGACCATCCGCGCGGCCGACACCCTGATCGACCTCGGACCGGGCGCCGGCCGCGACGGGGGCCGGGTCGTCGCCGCCGGCACCTTGGCCGACCTGCGCGCCGCGCCGGAGTCGGTCACCGGGGCGCTCATCGACGGGGGCCGCCGCCGCATCACCTCGCGCCGCCGGCCCTGGCGCGGAAAGCCTGCGGTCCGCATCCGGGGGGCCGCGGCGAACAACCTGAAGGCGATCGACGTCGACCTTCCCTTGGGGCTCTTCTGCGCCGTGACCGGAGTATCGGGCTCGGGCAAGTCGACGCTGCTCAAGGAGACGGTGTTCAAGGGACTGCGCAACCGCCTGCTCGGGCGCCGCGACCCGGCCGGCGCCTGCGCGGAGATCACCGGCTGGAAAAGCCTCGCGCGGGTCCTCGAGGTGGACCACAGCCCGATCGGCCGCACCCCGCGATCGGTCCCGGCCTCCTACATCGGGATCCTGGACGAAATCCGGCGGCTCTTCGCCCGGACCCCGGCCGCGCGCGCGGCCGGCTACACCGCCGGACGATTCTCGTTCAACGTCGCCGGGGGCCGCTGCGAGGCCTGCAAGGGGC
The DNA here is from genome assembly GCA_964573635.1 of uncultured Desulfatibacillum sp. Lineage (GTDB taxonomy): Bacteria > Desulfobacterota > Desulfobacteria > Desulfobacterales > SpSt-501 > SpSt-501. The sequence continues at coordinate 134,292 of CAZNKG010000001.1, forward strand.
AGGGGCACCCCAAGGTCGAGATGAGCTTTCTGCCCGACGTCACCGTCCCCTGCGAGGCGTGCGCCGGCCGGCGCTTCAACCCCGAAACGCTCGCGGTGCGCTACAAGGGGAAATCGATCGCCGATGTCCTCGCCATGACGTTCGCCGAAGCGCTCGTCTTCTTCGAGGCCGTCCCGGCGGTCCGCAGCGCCGCCCAGTTCGTCTGCGACGTGGGCCTGGGCTACCTGGCGCTCGGCCAGCCGAGCCCCACCCTCTCGGGCGGGGAGGCCCAGCGCATCAAGCTCGCCGAGCAGCTCGCCCGCCCCGGAAGCGGCGCGGCCTTCTTCATCCTGGACGAGCCCACGACCGGCCTGCACCCGGCCGACGTCGGGCGTTTGATCGACGTCCTGCAGGCGCTCGTCGACCGCGGCCACACGGTGGCCGTGATCGAGCACAACCTCGACGTCGTCGCCGCGGCGGACTACGTGATCGACCTCGGCCCGGAGGGCGGCGCCGCCGGCGGAAGCCTGGTCGCCTGCGGCTCGCCCGCCGAGCTCCTTCGGGCGCGGCGGCGCTCGCACACCGCGCGGTTTCTCTCCGGCTACCTCGGCCGCGGATGACCCCGCCCGGCCCCGGCCCGCCTTTTGACAAAAGCCGCCGCTTCCCTTAGGCTGCTCAGGTCCGGCCTCGCCGGGCCTAACGGGAGAAAGGGTCCATGACACAGCGCTTCGAGCTCAAGGCCGCGCAGCTCCGCCGGACCTGCGACCCCGCGGTCTTCGCGTTCCAAGACACCTCCGCGGTGAGCCCCCTCGACGGGGTGATCGGCCAGGAGCGCGCGGTCCAGGCGATCGCCTTCGGCCTCGACATGCAGAGCCCCGGCTACAACATCTTTCTCACCGGGCCGGCCGGGACCGGGAAGACGACCATCGTGCGCGACCTGGCCGCCCGCCACGCGAAGACCCGGCCCGTGCCCGACGACTGGTGCCTCGTCAACAACTTCAAAGACGAGTTCCGGCCGCAGCCGATCGCGCTGCCGCCCGGCCGCGGCCCCTCCTTCGCCAAGCGCATCGCGCGCTTCGTCGTCGACTTGAAGCGCGAGATCCCGCGGGCCTTCGAGCAGGAGGGCTATCTCAAGCAGCTCGCCGCCATCAAGGCCCGGCATGCCGCCCGGAGGCAGGCGGTCTTCCGCAAGGTCGAGCGCTTCGCCGCCGCGCGCGACCTCCACCTCGATTCCGACCGGCAGGAGTTTCCAGTGCTGCCTATCATGGAGGGCCGGGTGCTGTCCGTCGAGGAGTACCAGGGGCTGCCGGAGGAGACGCGGGCGGCGGTGGACGGCAAGGTGCGCGAGATCCAGGCCGAGATGGAGCGCGCCGGCCGCAAGATCGAGAAGCTGAACCACGGCCTGCACGCCGAGATCGAGCGGCTGATGAACGCGACGACGCTCGCCCTCGTCGAAAGGCGCCTCGATCCGATCCGCCGCGACTTCGCCGACCGCCCGGCCGTCAGCGACTACCTGGACAGCCTCGCGGCCGACATCGTCGAGAATTTCAACCTCTTCGTGCCGGCGGTAAAGGGCGAGGGCGCCGAGGCGCCCGAGGCGCCGCTGCCGGCCCGCGACCCCTTCCTGAAGTACCAGGTGAACGTGCTCGTGCGCCGCGAGGTGATGAAGGGGGCGCCGGTGGTCCACGAGATCAACCCCACCTACCAGAACGTGTTCGGGCGGATCGAGAAGCGCGCCGTCATGGGAACGGTGAACGCCGACTTCACCCAGGTCCAGGCGGGCGCGCTGCTCGCCGCCAACGGCGGCTACCTCATCATGGAGATCGAGCCGCTGTTGACCCACCCTTACGTCTGGGAGGCGCTCAAGCGCGCCCTGCAGACGAAGAGCCTGCTCATCGAGGACGTCCCCGAGGAGTCGGGGTTCGGCACCACCCTGCTCCGGCCGCAGCCCATCCCGCTCGAGGTCAAGGTGATCCTGATCGGGGACTACGAAACCTTCGCGCTGCTGCAGAACTACGACTCGAAGTTCAACAAGATTTTCAAGGTGCGCGCCGACTTCGACCACGAGGTGGCGGCGACCCCCGAAAACATGCAGCGCTACGCGCAGTTCATCGCGCGCGTCTGCCGCGAGGAGCAGCTGTTGCCCTTCACCCCCCGCGGGGTGGCCGCGATGGTGGAGTTCGGCGAAAAGCACGTCTCCGACCAGCAGAAGCTCTCCATCCGCTTCGGCCCGCTGCTCGGCGTGATCCAGGAGGCGGACTACTGGGCCCGGCGGCGGCGCGCACGGCGGGTGACCGAGGCCCACGTCATCCGCGCCTTCCAGGAGCACCGCTTCCGCTACGGGCTCTTCGAGCAGAAGATCCACGAGTCCTACCGCGACGGGACGATCATGGTCGACGTCGACGGGGCGGTGGTCGGCCAGGTGAACGGGCTGGCGGTCTACCAGATCGGCGACTACGCCTTCGGCCGGCCGGTGCGCATCACGGCGGAGGCGTTCATGGGCAAGCCCGGGGTGATCAACATCGAGCGCGAGGCGGACCTGAGCGGCCGCACCCACGACAAGGGGATCCTGATCCTCTCCGGCTTCCTCGGGCGCACCTTCGCCCAGGACCATCCGCTGGCGGTGTCGATCAGCGTCGCCTTCGAGCAGAGCTACAGCGACATCGACGGCGACAGCGCCTCCTCGAGCGAGCTCTACGCCATCCTCTCGAGCCTCTCCGGCATCCCCATCCGCCAGGGGATCGCGGCCACGGGCTCGGTGGACCAGAAGGGCCGCATCCAGGCGATCGGCGGCGTGAACCAGAAGATCGAGGGCTTCTTCGAGGTCTGCCGCGAGAAGGGCTTGACGGGCGGCCAGGGCGTGATCATTCCTTCGGCCAACACGCGCCACCTGATGCTGCGCCGGGAGGTCGTCCAAGCCGTGCGCCGCGGGCGGTTCCACGTCTGGCAGGTCTCCGCGGTCGAGGAGGGAATCGAGATCCTCACCGGCGTCCCGGCCGGGGCGCGCGGCGAAGACGGCGCCTACCCCGCCGCCACCGTGTTCGGCGAGGTGCAGCGCCGCCTCAAACGCTACATCGAGCGCGCCCGGCGGCTTTCGCGGAGCGGGAAGCTCCCCGCCGGGGACAGCGAGGAGGAAGAGGCATGAACCCGCATCTGGGAGAGATCCTGGGCCGGATCGGCGAGCGCTACCGCCATGACATCGCCCCCACGTCGCGGTTCTACTGCGAGGTCGACATCGGCCGGGTGGCCGAGGAGCTCGGCTTCCGCGAGCTCACCGGCCGCTACCGCCAGGTCTACGCGATCGTGCCGTTGAAAAAGCCGCGGGCGGGCATGACCGTGCGGATCGACGGCCGCACCTTCGTGAACTACGCCCAATACGACTCCGGGGTCGCGGTGCCGGGATACGTCGCCGCGGAGGCCGGCCTGCCCGCCCGGCCCTTCGCCGCCCCGGAGAGCATGGTGCTCAATTTCGCCTGACCCTTCCGATCCCATGGCATCGGTTGCACCGCGCCGGGAGTTCGCCGAGCGGCTGAAAAACTACCGGCCCCGGCCGGCGCCCCCGAGGCCCGCCGCCGGCCGGGCCGTTTTGCACCTGCTCTCCCAGCAGCCGGGGAAGACCGGAAGCGGGGTCGCGCTGCTCGCGCTCGTGCGCGCCGCGGCCGAAAAAGGCTACCGGCAGCGGGTCGTGATCGGGCTTCCCGGCGGCGAGCCGCTGCCGGAGATCCCGCCGCTTTCGCCCGCGGAGATCTTCCCGGTGCGCTTCGACCGGCCGCCGGTCCCCTTCCCCATCCCCGGCATGAGCGACATCATGCCCTACCCGTCGACGCGCTTTGCGCGCTTCACGGTACCGATGCTCGCCGCCTACCTCGCGGCCTTCGCCGCCGCGCTCCGGAAGGCGACGGCGGGCTTCACCCCCGACCTCATCCAGTCCCACCACCTCTGGCTGCTCACCGCCCTCGGCCGCCTGCTCTTCCCCGACATCCCCCTGTGCGCCTACAGCCACGGAACCGAGCTGCGGCAGCTCGAAACGGCGCCGGCCCTCGCCCCCTACGTCCTTCCGGCCTGCGGCGACTGCGACCGGGTCCTCGCCCTGCACGCCGCCAACCGCGACCGGATCGCGGCGGCCTACGGGGTCGCCCCGGAGCGGCTGCGCATCGTGGGGGCCGGGTTCCGCGAGGAGCTCTTCCGGCCCGACCCCGCCTGCCGGCCGGCCGAGGCGCGCGCGGAGCTGACGGTCGTCTATGCCGGAAAGATCAGCGCCCCCAAGGGGGTCCCCTGGCTGATCGAGGCCTTCCGGCGGATCGCGCCGCCGGCGGGGCGGCGCGTGCGGCTGCTGCTCGCCGGCGCGGCCGGCGGGCCCGGCGAGGAGGCCATCCGACGCGCCGCGGCCGACATGGACAACGTCGTCTTTCTCGGCGCGCTCACCCAGGAGGCGCTCGCGGAAACGCTGCGGCAGGCCGACCTCTTCGTCCTGCCCTCCTTCTTCGAGGGGCTGCCGCTCGTGGTGGTCGAGTCGCTCGCCTGCGGCTGCCGCGTGGTGATGACCGATCTTCCCGGGACCGACTCCTGGATGCCCGCGGGGCTGTGCGCCGAAGGGATCGTCGAGCGCGTGGCCCTGCCGCGGCTCACCGGACCGGACACCCCCGCGGCCGCCGAGCTGCCCGGCTTCGTCGCGCGGCTGGCGGCGGCCCTGAACCGGCAGCTCGCCCGCAGCGTCGCCTGCGGCCGCGATGCGGACGCCTGCCGGCGGCTTGCGCCGCTGTCGTGGTCGGGGGTCTTCGCGCGGGTGGAGGCCGTCTGGCGGGAGCTCGGGTAGCGTTGGGCGCCGTTGCGGGCGGCCGGATCCGCCGCCGCCCGGCTTGACGGCATCCCGGGAAAGGGAATCGACCGCTTTCAACCGCCGGCGCGCGTGCCGCCGATTTTTTCTCAAGCCCTCCCCCAAAGCAGGCGATATATGGGCATGGTCAAATCGTCCGGCTCCCGCCGGCTGCGGATGGCCGTCGAGGCACCCCCGACGGTTGCACGGCCGAAAGCAAGCTCGACGGCCCCGCAACCAGCGGCGTTGCCCGAGCCGGCGGTTTCGACCGCCGCGTGAAACCGGCCGGTAGGAATGAACGGCCCTGGACCGGATTTCGCGCGGCGCTCGGGTTGACTTGCCGGCAAAGCTTTCGGCGGGCCCATTTTCCATTCAATCAATTATGGTTACAGGAGGATCGACATGAGCTCTCAGCGCGTGGTTTCATTCTTGCTTGCCGCCATGCTTCTCACCGCCGCGCCGGCTTTCGGCAAGGAATTGGAAATCCCGGGATCGACCACTTTTCAGAAGCGCATCCTGGAGCCTTGCGCCCAGTCTCTGGAGGAAGCGACCAAGATCAAGGTCTCTGTCCGCGGGGTGAACTCCGGAAAGGGGTTCGAGGAGCTGGTCGCCGGCAAGGTCCCGGCCTCGATTTCATCCAGCCCGCTGCCCCTGCTGCTGGCGAAAGCCGGGCTGCCGAATGACGGCACCTATCGCGAGCATGTGATCGTCAAGGACGTCATCGTGCCCATCATCCATCCCCAGAACAGCGTCACCGAACTGAGCTGGCAGCAGCTCACCGACATCCACACCGGAAAGATCGCCAACTGGAAGGAGCTCGGCGGCCCCGATCAGAAGATCGTGGTGGTGACCTCCCAGCCCACTTCGGCCACGCGCAATGTCTTCCAGGAAGTCGTGATGAAGGGCGCGCCTTACGTGGAAGGCATCCGCGAAGTGCGCTCGACCCGTGAAGAGCTGGATCTCGTATCCAGCTTCAAAGGCGGCATCGGCGCGGTTTCAGAAGGCTTCCTGGCGATGAACCCGGGCAAGGTGAAGGTGGTGAAGACCGAAAGCATATCGCGCCCGCTCAGCATCATCACCAAGGGCGACCCGTCGCCGGAGGTCAAGATGGTCATCGATTTCCTGCTGTCGCCCCCGGCACAGGCGTTGATCAAGTAATCGGGCCGGGCAGAAATCGAGGCGGCCGCCCCCTCCCCCCCCCCCCCGCGGCATAAACGCAACCATCTTCATCGACCGGAGGTCATCGCTCGTGAAGCTCTCTGTCAAAATGCTCTGGATCCCGGTTTTCCTTGCGGTCAGTGTTTTTGCGGTCATGGGGGCGCTCAGCTCCTGGTTCATCCGGGCCAATGCGCAGAAAACCCAGGCCAACGAATTGGAGCGGATGCTCAAGGCCGAAAGCCGGCAGCTCGGCAACGGGATCGCCCTGCTCGCCGCCTCCCCGCTGGCGGCAAACGCCTTCATCGGGTTGGAGGGCAACGACGACGGCATGGCCGTCGATCTGATGAAGCAAGCGGACGGCATGGGGCTCGACGCCGTTTATTTCACCGACACCAAGGGGGGCCTCCGGTATCCGGCGACCGGCGGCATTCCCGCCGCGGCGGTCAGCCGCATCAACCGCAAGCCCCCCCAAAAGGGCGTCCCGCATGTGTTCGTGGACAATGGGCGCCTGATCGCTTACATACCGGTTTTCGATGTCGAGACCCTCCTCGGTTTCCTGCTCTTCACGGTGGACCTGCCTGAAGGCGTTTCCCGGATGGCCGCCGGCGCGATCGAGGATGGTTCCGACTCGAGCGAGCCGCACGAAGGGGGTCAAGCCCAGCCCCGGGTCGCCGAACACCTCGAACGCACGCGCCGCGAGTCGGCCGAATTGGCGCGCGGGTTGATGAATCAGGTTTTGCTGGCATCGGGCGGTACGATGGCCGGCGGACTGCTGGTTCTGCTGTCCGTCTTCACCCTGCTTTTCCGCTCGCTGTCAGTCCCCCTGCAACGGATCATCTCCGGCCTGAGCAGCTCCTCCGGCCTGCTGGCGGTTACGGCCGACCAGATCTCCGCCGGCAGCCAGCAGCTGGCGGAAGGATCGTCCGAGCAGGCGGCTTCGCTGCAGGAGACATCCGCTTCCCTGGAAGAGATGGCCTCGATGACCCGGCAAAACGCGGACAACGCCGCGCAGGCGGATTTGCTGATGCAGGAGTCAAACGGCTTCCTCACCGAGGCCAACAGCTCGATGACCGAACTTGCGGCGTGCATGGATTCGATCTCCAAGGCCAGCGCCGACACCCAAAAAATCGTCAAGACCATCGATGAGATCGCCTTCCAGACGAATCTGCTCGCGCTGAACGCGGCCGTCGAAGCGGCCCGCGCCGGGGAGGCCGGCGCCGGTTTCGCCGTGGTCGCCGATGAGGTCCGCAACCTGGCATTGCGCGCGGCGGCCGCCGCCCGCAACACCTCCGACTTGATCGACAGCACCTCGAAACGCGTGGCCGAATGCTCCGCTATCGGCCGCAAGACCGGCATAGCCTTCGAACGGGCTTCTTCCAGCACGGTCAAGGTCGGCGGGTTGGTCAGCGAAATCGCGGCGGCCTCGAAGGAGCAGGCCGCCGGTATCGAGCAGGTCAATATTGCCGTCTCGGAAATGGACAAGGTGACCCAGCAGGTGGCCGCAAGCGCCGAGGAATCCGCGGCCTCCGTTGAGGAGCTCAAGGCGCAGGCGGGGCAATTGAACCGAATCGTGGCGGAGCTGCGTGAGCTGGTCCAAGGCCGGGCACGGGCAGGCGGCGAGCCGCAGGAGGCGCCGGCAGGACCGCCGGTCGAGTCCCCGAAACTCCCTCAAACCACGGACGCCTTATCCCCGGCTCATCAACGGCCAGGGCCGGCGGCAGCCGGCCGGTAAGCCCCCCCTCGACACCGGCCGGTTTTTCCGCCAAGACGCCCAAACGGGGCGGTCTCCAGGAGACCGCCCCTCGTGCTTGAATTCGTTGCGGGCGGCCGGCGGTCTTCCAATCGGCGGCGGCGGTGCTATGATGGGCGCATGAGCGCCGTACGCCCCACCGGGGAGCCATCGCGGCCATGAGCGCCGGGGAGCCCCTCCTGCTGCCGACCGACGCCGGCCTGTCCTGCCCGGCGGGCGGCTTCACCATCGACCCCCTGCGGCCGGTCGCGCGCGCCGTCATCACCCACGCCCACGCCGACCACGCCCGGCCCGGCTGCGGGAGCTACCTCGCCGCCCCGGCCTGCGTCCGGCTGCTCCGGGCGCGGCTGGGGGCGGACATCGCGGTGCAGGAGCTCGCCTTCGGGGAGCCGCTGAAGATCGGCGCGGTGAGGCTCTCCCTCCACCCGGCCGGGCACCTGCTCGGCTCGGCCCAGGTGCGCCTCGAGCGCGGCGGCGAGGTCTGGGTCGTGACCGGCGATTTCAAGCGCGACCCCGACCCCACCTGCGAGCCCTTCGAGCCGCTTGTCTGCCACACGCTCGTGACCGAGTCGACCTTCGGGCTGCCGGTCTTCCGCTGGCCGGAGCCGCAGGCGGAGCTCGCGGCGCTCGACGACTGGTGGCGCGAAAACGCCGCCGCGGGCCGGCCGAGCCTGCTCTTCGCCTACGCCCTCGGCAAGGCCGAGCGCCTGCTCGCCGGCCTCAAGGACGGGCTCGGGCCGATCCTCCTCCACGGCGCCGTCGAGAACATGGCGGCCGTCTACCGCGCGGCGGGGGTGCGGCTGCCGGCGACGCGCGCCGCCGCCGAGCTCTCCGGCCGCGGGGCGCTCTCGCGCGCCCTCATCATCGCCCCGCCGGGGGCCGACGGCTCCCCCTGGATCGAGCGCTTCGCCGCCGCCTCCCGCGCGATGGCCTCCGGCTGGATGCAGATCCGCGGCAACCGCCGGCGGCGCGGGCTCGACCGCGGCTTCGTCCTCTCCGACCACGCCGACTGGCCGGCGCTGCTGCGCACCGTCGCGGAGAGCCGCGCCGAGCGGGTCTGGATCACCCACGGCTATGCCGATGAGCTCGCGCGCTTCCTGCGGGAAAAAGGGCTCGCCGCCGAGGCCGTGCGGGCGGGCCGGGCGGCGGGCGAGGAGGAGCGGTGAGGCGCTTCGCCGCGCTCTACGCGGCGCTCGACCGCACGACCGGCACCGCCGGCAAGGTGCGCGCGCTCGCCGACTACTTCGCCGCCGCGCCGGCCGCGGACGCCGCCTGGGCGCTCTATTTCCTCATCGGCCGCCGGCCGCGGCAGCCCGTCCCCACGGCGCGGCTCAAGCGCTGGGCGGCCGAGGCGGCGGGAATCCCCGACTGGCTCTTCGCGGCCGCCTACGAAACGGTCGGCGACCTCGCCGAGACGATCGCGCTCCTGCTTCCGCCCGGCCGCGAGGCGGCCGGCCCCGACCGGCCGCTCCGCGCCTGGATCGAGGGGACGCTCCTCGCCCTGCGCGGCCTGCCCGAGGAGCGCCAGCGCGCGGCGGTCCTGGACGCCTGGCGCGCCATGGACCGCGTCGAACGGCTCGCCTGGAACAAGCTTCTGACCGGCGGCTTCCGCGTGGGGGTCTCCCAGCGGCTCGTCGTGCGCGCGCTCGCCGACCGCCTGGGGGTCGACGCCGCCGCGGTCGCCCAGCGGCTGATGGGGGACTGGACCCCGGGGACGGCCTTCTGGCAGCGGCTCGGCGCGGCGCGCACCGACGACGCCGACGACAGCCGCCCCTACCCCTTCTGTCTCGCCCATCCCCTCGAGGAGGGGCCCGAGGCGCTCGGGCCGGCGGCCGAGTGGCTCGCCGAGTGGAAGTGGGACGGGATCCGCGCCCAGCTCGTCCGGCGCGGCGGGCGGGTCTTCATCTGGTCGCGCGGCGAGGAGCTCGTGACGGAGAAGTTCCCCGAGATCGCCGCGGCGGCCGCCGGGCTTCCCGAGGGCTGCGTGCTCGACGGCGAGATCCTCGCCTGGCGCGAGGGCCGGCCGCTCGACTTCGCGCTGCTTCAGCGGCGGATCGGCCGCCGGAACCTGACCGCCAAGGTGCTCGCGGAGGCCCCGGCCGTGCTCATGGCCTACGACCTGCTCGAGGCAGACGGCGCGGACATCCGCGGCCGAGCGCTCGCCGCGCGCCGCGCGGCGCTCGAGGCGCTCCTGGCGGCTGCGGGCGGACCGGGGATCCGCATCTCCCCGCGGCTCGCCGCGCCGGACTGGCCGGCGCTCGCCGCCCGGCGGGAGGAGGCGCGGCGGCGCGGGGTCGAGGGGCTGATGGTCAAGCGCCTCGCCTCGGCCTACGGCGTCGGCCGGCGCCGCGGCGACTGGTGGAAGTGGAAGCTCGCGCCCCTTGCGGTCGACGCGGTGCTGGTCTACGCCCAGCCCGGGCACGGCCGGCGCGCCAACCTCTTCACCGACTACACCTTCGCCGTGCGCGACGGCGAAGCCCTCGTGCCCTTCGCCAAGGCCTACTCGGGGCTGACCGACGCCGAGATCCGCGAGGTCGACCGCTTCGTGCGCGCGAACACGACCGAGCGCTTCGGTCCGGTGCGCGCCGTCAAGCCCGAGCTTGTCTTCGAGATCGCCTTCGAGGCGATCCGCCCCTCCCCGCGCCACAAGAGCGGGGTCGCCGTGCGCTTCCCGCGCATCGCCCGCCGGCGGCCCGACAAGCGCCCCGCGGAGGCCGACACGCTCGCGTCCCTGCGCGCGCTCCTGCGCGGGCCGGCGCCCCCGCCCGGCGCTCCCTGACGGCCCGGACGAGCCGCCCGGCGGCCGTCAGGAGGCGAGCTCGACCTCGCCCTCGATCTCGACCGGGAAGTCGAAGGGGAGCTCCGCGACCCCGACGGCGCTGCGGCTGTGGGCGCCGGCCTCGGGTCCGAAGAGCTCGATGATGAGGTCGGAGAAGCCGTTGATCACGGCCGGCTGGCGGTTGAACCCGGGGGCGGAGTTGACCATCCCGAAGACCCGCGCCCAGGCGCCGATGCGGTCGAGGTCGCCGAGCGCCCGCTTGAGGCTGCCCAGGATCGAGAGCGCGGCGAGCCTCGCGGCGGCGTAGCCCTCCTCGAGGCTCACGGCGCCGCCGACCTTGCCGAACGGCGGGGCGAAGGATCCGTCCGGCGCCTGCGGCCCGTGCCCGGCGATGAGCGCCCGGCGGCCGAGGACGCGGACGAAACGGAAGGGAAGCACCAGGCCCGGCGGCGGGCGGAAGGGCGGCGGCAGGGCGAGCCCCATCGCGTTCAAGCGCGCTTCGATGCGCGGCATGGAACACCTCCTCGGTCGCGGGGGTTGAAAGCCGACACGACTCCCTACCGCCGCCGTCGGCTGATTGTCAAACGCCGGCGGCCGCACGGAGGGGGCGCGCCCCGGGCCGGGCCGCCTGGAGGCCCCCCGCCGGCGGCGGCGCCGCGCGGCGTTAACCTGTACGTCAACTTGACGTTCGCTTGACGCGAACTTTACTTGGCTCGCCGCGCGCGAAGCTTGCCCGACCGCGGCGCGCGGCGCCGGGCGGCGCCGCGCCGCGCGGTCGGCGGCGACTGGCATCGGACTTGCTTCCTCTCGCTGTCGGGGGAACTGGGCATCATCCACCTCCCAACTCTCCTCTCCCCCTTGATGCGGGGGCCCCGACCCGGGCGGCGCAAGCCGCCCGGGCCGGGGTTCATCGCGGATGGAGCGCCCCGCGTCGGTCCATGAATACGCCGGTGCGGCATGCGGGCATCGCCTCGCGCGCCTCGCGTTGGCCGGCGAGGCGGGGCCGGCTCCGGCGCCGGAAGCAAGGAGCTCACCATGTGGACGCTGCTGCGCGCCTTGAATCAAAAGCTCTACATCGCCATCCCCCTCATGCTGCTCGCCGGGCTCGCCTTCGGGGCCGTCCGGCAGCCCGGCCCCCTCCGGCACGCCATCCTGCCGCTCACCTTCCTCATGGTTTACCCCATGATGGTGACCCTCAAGGTGCGCCGGGTCTTCGTGCGCGGCGGGGCCCGGGCGCAGTGGCTGGCGCAGGCGATCAACTTCGGCGTCGTCCCCTTCGCCGCCTACCTCGCCGGCCGGCTCTTTTTCCCCGAGGCGCCCGACTACGCCCTCGGGCTCCTGCTCGCCGGGCTCGTGCCCACGAGCGGGATGACCATCTCCTGGACCGGGTTCGCCCGCGGGGACGTGGCGGCCGCGGTCAGGATGACGGTCGTCGGGCTGGTCGCCGGCGCGCTCGCGACCCCGATCTACGTGCGGCTGCTCCTCGCCGCCGAGATCGAAATGGACCTCGGCTTGGTGGTGCGCCAGGTCCTGTTGATCGTCTTCCTGCCGCTCGCGGCGGGGCACGCGACCCAGCGGCTGCTCCGGCGCCGCTGGGGGGATGAAGCCTTCGAGAAGCGGATCGCGCCGCGCTTTCCGGCGCTCTCGACCCTCGGGGTGCTCGGAATCGTCTTCGTCGCCATGGCGCTCAAGGCGCAGGCGATCGTGCGCGCGCCGGCGGCCCTGCTCACGCTCTTTGCGCCGATCCTCGTGGTCTACGCCCTGAACTTCGCCCTGAGCACCGCCGTTGGCCGACGCTGCCTGCCCCGGGGGGAGGCGATCGCCCTGGTCTACGGAACCGTGATGCGCAACCTCTCGATCGCCCTCGCGCTCGCCGTGAACGCCTTCGGGCCCGCCGGCTCCGGGGCGGCGCTGGTGATCGCGCTCGCCTACGTGGTCCAGGTGCAGGCGGCGGCCTGGTACGTGAAGGCCACCGACCGCATCTTCGGTCCCGCCGCCCCCCCGGCGCGCGCCGCGCAGCCCGCCGCCGCGGCCGCCCCGGCCCCCGCCTGGTCGCCGGAAGGGCCGGCCGCGGGCGGTTGAAGCCCCTCCCGCCGGACCGGCGCCGGTTGCGCCCTTGACATCGCCCGGCAAGCAACAATTTTTAATGTTTAAGCTTACCGGTCGCGTGGCGCGGCCTTCCCCATCCGCAGCAGCCAGCACTCACAGACCAAAAGGAGGGTCCATGGAAATCCAGAAAGGCTTTCCCCTGATCGGCGAAAAGTTCCCCGAGGTGACGGCGACCACCACCCAGGGCACGCTCAGACTGCCGCAGGACATGGCCGGCAAATGGTTCGTCCTCTTCTCCCACCCGGCGGACTACACGCCGGTATGCACGACCGAGTTCGTCGCCTTCCAGAAGCGCTATGCCGATTTCAAGGCCCTCAACTGCGAGCTCGTCGGGCTCTCCATCGACCAGGTCTTCGCGCACATCAAGTGGGTCGACTGGATCCGCGAAAAGCTCAACGTGGAGATCCAGTTCCCGATCATCGCCGACGACATGGGAGCGATCGCGCAGCGGCTGGGGATGATCCACCCCGGCAAGGGCACCAACACGGTGCGCGCGGTCTTCATCGTCGACGACCGGGGGGCAATCCGGATCATCTTCTACTACCCGCAGGAGCTCGGCCGGAACATGGACGAGCTTCTGCGCGCGGTGAAGGGGATGCAGACCTCCGACAAGCACGGGGTCGCTCTTCCGGCCGGATGGCCGAACAACGAGCTGATCGGCGAGCGGGTCATCGTCCCGCCGGCGAAGGACGTGAAGACCGCCCGGGCCCGGGAGAAGGAATACGAGTGCTACGACTGGTGGTTCTGCCACCGGAAAATCTGACACGCCCACCGGGCCGGGGGCGCAGCCGGCGGCCCGGCCCGGAGCGGGAAGATCACCCGCCGCGTTCACCCTCGCCGGAAAGGACGAACCATGTACTTCAACCAGATCGATGTTCCCGGGCTGGGCTGCCTCTCCTACGTCATCGGCTGCCCGCGGGCCAAGGCCATGGCGGTCGTCGACCCCAAACGCGACATCCAGGACTACCTCGCGATCAGCCGCGAGGAGGGCATGCGGATCACCCACGTCTTCAACACCCACGTGCACGCCGATCACGTGAGCGGCGACCAGGAGCTCCGCGCCGCGACCGGCGCCGACATCTACATCCACGAGAGCGCGCCGGTCGCCTACCGCCACCAGGACCTCAAGGAGGGGGACCTCTTCGAAATCGGCGCCGCGCGGATCAAGGTCCTGCACACCCCGGGGCACACGCCGAACGCGGTCTCGCTGCTCGTGACCGACACGCTGCGCTCCGCCGAGCCCCAGATGATCCTCACCGGCGATCTGCTCTTCGTCGGCGACATCGGGCGGCCGGACCTGCCGGGGGCGGAGATCCTGGACGAGCAGGTGGCCAACCTCTACCACAGCCTCTACGTGAAGCTCGCCGAGTTCCCCGACCACCTGGAGGTCTTCCCGGCCCACGGACAGGGCTCGCTCTGCGGCCGGGGGCTGAGCGCGAAGAAGAGCTCGACGCTGGGCTACGAGCGCCGCGCGAACCCCATGCTGCGCTTCCCCTCCTTCGAGGCGTTCAAGGCCGATGTGACGTCGGCCTTCCCCGTCCGGCCCAAGAGCTTCTCCCACATCATCCAGACGAACCTGAAGGGCGCCCCGACCCTCGACGCCTGCCCGATGGACAAGCGCCTGACGCCGCAGCAGTTCGAGGAGCTGATGCAGGGGGGCGCGGTCGTCATCGACGCCCGCGACTCGGCCGCCTTCGGCGGCTTCCACATTCCGGGGAGCATCAACATCGGCTTCGAGAAGCAGCTCGCGAACTGGGTGGGGATGGTGGTCGAGCCCGGCTCGGAGATCATCCTCGTGGTCGACGACCAGGCGGACTACGACCGGATGGTGACCGAGCTCCACCGCATCGGCTACGACCTCATCTTCGGCTACCTCTCCGGTGGGATCATGGCCTGGCTGATGAGCGGCCGGCCGGTGGAGCAGCTCGAGCAGATCTCGCCGCACCAGCTCGCCGCGCGGCTTTCAAACGGCGGCCTGCGGGTGATCGACGTGCGCACGCCCGCCGAATGGCAAAGCGGCCGCATCCGGCAGGCCGAGCACTTCCCGCTCACGCAGATCATGGAGGGGCGCCTGCCGCCGGCCGAAAAGAGCGAGGAGCTCGTCCTCCAGTGCGGCAGCGGCTACCGCTCCAACATCGCGGCGAGCATCCTGCGCCGCGCCGGCTTCTCGCGGGTGAAGTCGCTCGCCGGCGGGGTCTTCGCCTGGTCGAACGCGGGGCTGCCCCTGGAAGGGTAGCGCGCACCCCCCGGCCGGGGTCCCTCTCCGCTCGGCGCAGGCGGGGCGGACGGCCGTCCGCCCCGTCACTTTTCGATCGGCAGCACGATGACCGGCACCGCGGCCTGGGCCTTGAAGCGCGCGGCGTCCTCGAGCGTTCCGATCGCCTCGCCCACGTGCATGGGGACGGCCACCTTCGGGCCGATGGCCGCGGCCGCCCCGACCGCCTCCTCGGCCGTCATGACGTAGGTTCCGCTCACCGGAAGAAGAGCCACATCCGGGGCGAGCCCCGCCATCTCGGGGATGTGGTCGGTGTCGCCCGCGTGGTAGATCCGCACGCCGTCCACGCGGAGGAGATAGCCCACGTGCCCCGCCTCCTTGGGGTGATAGGGAACCCCCGGGCTGCGGAACTTGGTGAGGTTGTAGGCCGGAACGGTCCGGATCGCGATCCCCTTCACCGTGAGCTCCGCTCCGGGCGCGACGGTCTTGATCTCGCCGGAGAGTTTCGCCGCCGCCGCCGCGGGCGCCACGATCACCGTGTCCGCCTTCCGGATTTTCGCGACGTCGTCCGGCGAGGCGTGGTCCCCATGCTCGTGGGTGACGAGGATGAGATCGGCTTTCGGCCCCGGCTTCAGCCGGTAGGGGTCGATGTAGACCACCGCCCTCTTTCCATCGATCCGGAAGCTGTCGTGCCCCAGCCAGTGGATGTTCGCCGTCAGCCGCTTCAACTCCTCGGTCAACTCCCCGGCGGCCATGCCCGGCGCGCTGGCGGCCATGACGACCGGCAGGGCCGCGAGCCCGGAGAGCCGCCCGAGACGACTTTGGATCAAATGCGCCAGCACTCCCATGCCCCCCTCCTTTCGTTCGTTCGCAACTTGAACGCGATTCGAGGCCCGTTGGCGCGCTTCAGGGCGCGCCCGGCCCGCCCATATCGCGGCCGCGTCACCGGAACCAACCCACCCCCTCCCCTTGGGCCGCCCCCCGCCGTCCATGAAGCGAAGGCGGCCACCTCCTGAACCCCGAGGTGGGTCGGCTCCGCCAGGGGTCGCATCGACCGACCCCGCCCCGATGCGCCTCCCGCCTTCACATTCCCGCACCGCCTTCTGCGCCGGCCGCTGCTGAAAGAAGCTTTAGGGGGGTGGGCCGCCGCGAGTCCATGATTATCGGGACCCTGTTTTGCGGGGATCTTCTCAAAAACCCAGACCCGGCGGCAGCGGCCACCCATCCCGCTAAAGTGACTGGCAGGGGGTCCGCGCCGAGGCTATACGCCGAGCACGCATATCCAATCTTCAGAAGCGCCAAGCGCCAGGGACTCCTGTGCGAGCGCTCTCAGCATGGCAGAAACCGGCTGCGAATGCTGAGACCATTCGTCGGGGTCAAGCGGCCACTTCAGGCCAAGTCGACGCATCGCTTCTAAGGCGGATAGGCATGTGAGCCCGTCTGCGGCAGAAGCCCAGTCCGCTGCAATAGCGTGCCAGACCTCCTTGGGAATATCCTGCATGTCGTAGGGATCGTAAGCGGGGAAATGTTTTCGGAGGATGCCTTCAGCATAAATGAATGCATCCTCATCCACAAACAGGCAGCCTTTCCGAAAGTGCACTCCGGTGTACCGGCCCGGGCAAATCTCGATGAAGGCCGTGCTATGCCCCCAAACATGCGGGTCGCTGTAAACTCGAAAGTCCATCATCGTCCCTCTGGCTTTCAACGGCAAGCCCGGCGGCCGCGGCCGCGCTGTCCGCTGGAGCGGACTTCCAATGAGCGGAAGTCACGCGATGTTCCTTCGGCACCGAGCGCAGGCCCCGATCTGGCTGCTTCCCACGGCTCGATCCCCGGTCGGGGTCGGTGGAGTGCGGCGCCATTCGCCATCGGGCGACAGCAGGGCCGCCGTCACGACGAGCCCTCCGCGGGAAGAAAGCGTCGAGGCTGAGTCAAAGCAGCCGATCGAAATTGATGTTCATCGGTCGGGTTCCGGAGAGAGCCTGCTGATCAAGGGTATCGGGCTCTCTCCGGAATCCCGCCGATCCTCTTCCAATCGCCTGATCGCTCCTCCCCAGGCGACAGCCCGCGCACGCCGTCGGAGGCGCGGACGGGACCGCCGATGGACCCGTCGCGCTCCCCTCCCTTCGGGGTCGGCTTGCCTACCGATCAGAAAAACGGCGCAAAGAAGCGATCCCAGATCTCGACGCAATTGCCGCTTCTCACATCGCCGACGGTGCACCCCGGGTGGCTCGGATCGGGGCAGTAGCCCGGCGGGTTGGGGGATTTACACGGGTCCGGCTGGGGGCTCTCGTCATCCAGGAAGAAGCTGAGCGGCGGGCAATCTGCGAAGTCGCAGATCGAGACGAAAGGCGCGAGCTTTTTCCACTCGGGCATGACCAGGGGCTGGGCGGCCGCCCGCGGCCGGGCGGAGACCTCGCCGCGGTCGATGAAGCCGTCGCGGTTCGCGTCGAAGCCGTCGAACACCCGGCGGTGGTAGGCCTGGAAGAGGCCGAGCGTGAGGGGCTTGCCCTTCCCGCCGCCGAGCTGTTCGACCAGGAGCGTGAAGAGCTGCGCGTTGAAGCGGTCGAATTCCCGGGCGTCGATCCTTCCGTTCCGGTCGGCGTCCATCTCGCGGTAGGCGATCAGGATCCGCCCGCTGCGGCGCTGCTGCAGAAACTCCTCGAGGCTCACATCGCCGTCGCCGTTTCGGTCCGCGGCTCCGAGCCCGGTGCGGTATCGCGCCGCGACCACCCGCTGGTACTCCTCCCAGGAGACGCGGCCGTCGCCGTCGAGATCCAGGCTGCGGCTGCGCACCAGGGTCTCCCCCCGGGTTTCCGCCCGAAACTGCAAATCGTCCATGAGCCGCTGGATGCTCTCGTCCACGTACCGGCGCGTGGCACAGCCGGTCGCGGCCGCGAGCGCGAGAAGAACGGCCATCAACGCGATTTTTTTCATGACGACCTCCTTTCCGGTGAGTGGGGGTTAATGGCATCCGCGAATTCGTGCCGCCGCAACGAAGGCTTTTGATAGGGTCATCCGGTTCATCCGGCCGTCTGCTTGATCAGTCCCCCCGCTAGAAACGTGCCGGCGATGGCGAGGCTTTCCATGTCGAGATACTTTTCGGCCGACTGCCTGAAGAGAACCGCGCACTGGGCCGGAAAGTCGGCGTCGCGGTAATTGAAGCGCAGCAATACCGGGATCCGCGGCAGGGCGGGAAAGATCATCGACACATCGTGGGAGGCATCGTCCTGGAACGGGGCTCCTCCCAGCTTCTTGCAGGCGGTTTCGAACGCCGCGGGATCGGCGCCGAAGGCGCTCTCGATGGTCTTGTTGGTGTTGTTGGCGAAAAAGACCGTGAGCGGCCCGGCGTCTTTGAACTCCCGGTAGGTCACCCATTTCCCGTCGGCGGGTGTTTCGCCCGGGCAGAGGAGGATATACCGGCACAGCACGACGGCGATGGAGAAATTGGCCGGCCGGCCTTCGGGGTCGGAGATGCCCGCGCCCGAAACCCGGTACGGTTTGCCGTAAAAGGGGATGATCAGGTCGCCGCCCGCGACCTCGGCGCCGAGGGTCGCGGCCCGGGCACGGCCGTCGACGGCCGCGATCTGCCGCAGGTAGTCGCGATACGTGCTTTCGAAAACCTTCGCAGGCTTCATGGGCCGGCCCT
>CAZNKG010000001.1:152843-167730 GCA_964573635.1 uncultured Desulfatibacillum sp.
CCGGGGACGGGGCGAGGCGCGCGCTTGACAGCGCCGGCGGAACATGGTGTAGAAATAATCGAAATGCGGTTTCTCTCAGAGAAACGATCGGCGGCGAAGGACCGGGTCCGCCGGCGGGCGGCGGACGGCGGCAGGCCGCGGGCGGGAAAGCCGGTGAAGGCGCGCACCATACGGGGGAAAAAGCCTCACACGTCCGAGACCCTCGCCAAGGGGCTGCGGATCTGGGCGCTCTTCAGCGAGGAGGAGCCGCAGATCGGGCTCGCCGAGATCGCGCGCCGCACGGGGATCAACAAGACCTCGGCGCTGCGCTATTTGGCGGCCTTCTGCGAGGCGGGATACCTCGAAAAGGACGCGGCGACCCGCTTCTACCGGATCGGCGTGCGCACCATGGCCATGGCCTACGGGTTTCTCCAGCGGGCCGAGATCGTGCAGCGCGTCAAACCGCTGGTCGACGAGGTGCACAAGCGCCACGACCTGCACGTCGACGTGGGGCTGCTGCAGGGTGATGCGATCCACCTCGTCTACCGCCGCGAGTCCAAGGACACGCTCGCCTTCCGGCATTTCACGACCGGCCCGGGGCTGCACTACCTGGCGACCGGCAAGGCCGCCATGGCCCAATGGGAGCCGCGGGAGCTGCGCGCGCGCCTGGCGCGGATCCGGCTCGAGCGCCGGACGGAGCGCACCATCACCGACAAGGGCCGGCTGCTCGCCGAGCTCGCCGAAACCCGCCGGCGCGGCTTCGCGTTGAACGACGAGGAGTTCGTGCCCGGCCTGGTCGCGATCGGGGCGCCGCTTTTCAACCGCCACACGGGGCGGGTCGTCGGCGGGGTGAGCTTCGACGCCTCGACGACGCGCTTTTCGATCGGCGAGCTCGCCGCGCGGCACGCCGCGCTGCTCGTCGAGCTCTCCAAGGAGCTGTCGGCCGCCATCTCGTGAGCGGCGCGGTGCGGGGCGGGGCGGCCCTGGGAAAACGTCACCATCGGAGGGGTCCGGCGTTAACGTGTCGACGGCGCTGCTCAAAGTCGCGGGGCTCGAAAAGCGTTTCGGCGGAATCGTGGCGCTCGACGATTTCGCGGTCGAGATCCGGCCCGGGGAGCTCCTCGGGCTGATCGGGCCGAACGGCGCCGGGAAGACGACGGTCTTCAACCTGCTCTCCGGCGTCCTCGCCCCGACCCGCGGCCGCATCGCCTTCGACGGCCGGGACGTCACCGCCCTGCCCCCGCACCGCCGCGCCGCGCTCGGCCTGGCGCGCACCTTTCAGAACATCCGCCTCTTCGGGGAGCTCTCGGTCTTGGACAACATCAAGGCCGCCCTGCACCGGCCCTTCGGCCGGGGATTCTGGTCGACGATCGCCCACACGCCCGGCTTCCGCCGGGCGGAGGGGCGCATCGAGGCGCGGGCGCGCGAGGTCCTCGCCCGGCTCGGGCTCGAGGCGCTCGCCGGCGAGGCCGCGCGCAACCTGCCCTACGGCCTGCAGCGCCGGGTCGAGCTCGGGCGGGCGATCGCCCCGCAGCCCCGGCTCATCCTGCTCGACGAGCCGGCCGCGGGGCTGAACCCCACGGAGACCGAGGAGCTGATCGGCCTCATCCGCCGCATCCACCGCGACCACGGGATGGCCGTCCTTTTGGTCGAGCACCACATGCCGGTCGTCATGAGCCTCTGCGAGCGGATCCTGGTGCTCGACCGCGGCCGCACGATCGCCCGCGGCACCCCGGCCGAAATCCGCGGGGATGCGCGCGTCATCGCGGCCTATCTCGGCCGGCCGAAAGAGGCGCGCGCATGCTGACGGTCGAGGCGCTGCACGTCTACCGCGGCCGCACCCACGTGCTGAAAGGGGTGAGCCTCGCGGTCGAGCGCGGCGAGATCGTCGCCCTGATCGGCGCGAACGGCGCGGGGAAGACGACGCTGCTGCGCACCCTCTCGGGCCTGCTGCGGCCGCGGCAGGGCGCGATCCGCTACCGGCCGGATCCGGAAGGACCCGAGGCCGATCTCACCCGGCTGCCGGCCGAGGAGGTCGTCGGCCTCGGCCTCTCCCACTGCCCGGAGGGCCGCGGCGTCTTCACCCAGCTCTCGGTGCGCGAGAACCTGCTGATCGGCGCCTACCGGCGCCGCGACGCGCCGGGGGTCGCCGCCGACTATCGCCGCATGGGCACGATCTTCCCCATCCTCGCCGAGCGCGCCGACCAGGCGGCCGGGAGCCTCTCCGGCGGCGAGCAGGAGATGCTCGCGATCGGCCGCGCCCTCATGAGCCGGCCGCGGCTGCTGATCCTGGACGAGCCCTCCCTCGGGCTAGGCCCGATCGTCGTCGCCGACCTCTTCGGGGTGCTCGCCGAGATCAACCGGCAGGGGGTGACGATCCTGCTCGTCGAGCAGAACGCGGTCGCGGCCCTCGACCTCGCCCACCGCGCCTACGTGCTCGAGACCGGCCGGGTGGTCCTCGCCGGGCCGAGCCGCGCGCTCCTCGACGACCCGAGCGTGCGCGCCGCCTACCTGGGAGGGGCGCCATGACCGGCGGCTACATCGCGCAGCAGATCGTGAACGGTCTGATCCTGGGGTCGATGTACGCGCTCGTCGCGATCGGCTTTTCGATGATCTACGGCATCGTGCGGCTGATCAATTTCGCCCACGGCGACATCGTCATGATCGGCGCCTTCGTGACCCTCGGGCTGCTTGAGGCGGCCGGCGCCCCTTTCGCGGCGGTCGCCCTCGGGGTGCTTTTCGCCGGCGGGCTGATGGGGTTTTTGATCGAGCGGGCCGCCTTCCGGCCCATGCGCGGCGCCCCCCAGGTGACGGGGTTCATCGCCTCGCTGGCGGTCTCGATCATGCTGCAGAACCTGGGCATTCTCGCGCTCAGCGCCCAGCCCCGCAACTTCAGCTTCCCCGACGCGCTGCAGCGGGTGATCGACGCCGGCGGGGTGAGCTTCCGGGTGATCGACGCCGTGATCGCGGCTGTTGCCGTGATGCTGATGGGCGGCCTGATCCTCCTCGTGCGCCGCACCCGCCTCGGCATGGCGATGCGCGCGACCGCCGAGAACCTCGACGTCGCGCGCCTGATGGGCATCCGCATCGACCGCACCATCTGCGCCGCCTTCGCGATCGGCAGCGCGCTCGCGGCCGTCGCCGGGCTGATGTGGGGCGGGAAGTTCGGCCAGATCGACCCCCTGCTCGGCTATGTCCCGGGGCTGAAGTCCTTCGTCGCCGCGGTGATCGGCGGGGTCGGCTCCATTCCGGGGGCGATCTTGGGCGGCTATTTGCTGGGGCTTGCCGAGGTGCTTTTCGTGGGGCTCCTGCCCCCGGCCTACGCCGCCTTCCGCGACGCCTTCGTCTTCGCGACCCTGATCTTGATCCTGCTCGTCCTGCCGAACGGGCTCCTGGGTCAATCGACGGAGGAGCGCGCCTGATGGACCGCCGCCCCCGGCCGCCGTTCATCCTCCTGGCCGCCGCCCTGGCGGGGGCGGCGGCGACGGCCGCCGCGCGGGCCACGCTCGACGACTACGGGCTTTCGATCGTGAACTTCGTCGGCATCTACGCCATCCTCGCGGTGAGCCTGAACCTGACCAACGGCTTCGCCGGCCTCTTTTCGCTCGGCCACCCGGGCTTCATGGCGATCGGCGGCTACGTCACGGCGGTCCTCACCTTCCCGGTCGAGCGCAAGGCCATGTTCCTCGCGCTTCCCGGATGGCTGGCGGGGCTCGAGGTGGGCTTCCTGCCGGCGCTCCTTCTGGGCGGCGCCGCCGCGGCGCTGACCGCCTGCCTCGTCGGCCTGCCGGTCCTGCGCCTGCGCGGCCACTATCTCGCGGTCGCCACCATGGGGTTTTTGATCATCGTCCAGGTCCTGATCGAGAACTGGGAGAGCGTCACCCGCGGCCCGCTCGGGCTGAACGGGCTTGCCGCCCTGACCGATCTCGGATGGGTGTACGGCTGGCTCGTCGCCGCCGTCGCCGTGAGCTGGAAGGTGAAGTTCTCCTCCTTCGGCCGCAGCCTGCTCGCCATGCGCGAGGACAGCCTCGCCGCCCAGTGCCTGGGGGTCGACCTCTTCCGCTCGCGGGTCGCGGCGCTCGCGATCGGCGCCTTCTTCGCCGGGGTGGCCGGCGGGCTGTGGGCCCACCTGGTGACGGCCATCACCCCGGGAACCTTCTCGCTGGTCCTCGCCTTCAACATCGTCGTCATGGTCGTGGTCGGCGGGACGGGGAGCATCACCGGCTCGCTTCTGGCCGCGGTGGTCTTCTCGGCGCTGACCGAGCTCTTCCGGCCGCTCGAGGAGCGCCTCGAGATGTACGGCATCGCCGAAATCCTGATGGCGCTGCTCCTGCTCCTGATATTGGTCTTACGGCCTTCCGGGCTCTTCGGAAGCCGCGAGCCCGGTTTTCTCTCGGCCGGGCCCATCTCGAAACCGGGAGCGCATCCCGCAACCGCAAAAGGAGGTCGAACATGAAGCGCATGCAACTCGGATTAATGGCCCTTGCGGCGGCTCTGCTGGCCGCCGCACCCCTCGGGGCGGCGGACGACACCATCAAGCTCGGCGCCCTCTACAACCTGACCGGCGGCATGTCCTCGATCGACGCCCCGGCCTTGAACGGTGCGAAGCTCGCCGCCAAGCTCATCAACGAAAAGGGCGGGGTCCTCGGCAAGAAGCTCGAGGTGATCGGGATCGACACCAAGACCGACCAGAAGGCGGCCGCGACCGGCGCCCAGAAGGCGCTCTCATCGGGCGTCATCGCCGGCCTGGGCTACGGGGACACGACCTACGTCATGGCCGCCGCGCCCCTCTTCCAGAAGAAGGGGCTGCCCTTCGTCACCTCGGGCGCCACTCACCCCGAGCTTCCCAAGTGGGTCGGCAACTTCATGTTCATGGTCCCCTTCGGCGACGACGACCAGTCCTACGCCATCGCCGATTTCACCGTAAAGAAGCTGAACGCGAAGAACGTGGCCGTCTGGACCGACACCTCGATGGACTTCACCAAGGCGCTCTCCAAGTTCTACATGGAGCGGATCAAGGCGCTCGGCGGCGCGATCGTCCTCGAGGATTTCTTCAAGATGGGCGACAAGGACTTCTCGGCCCAGATCGCGCGCCTGAAGGCCGCCAGCCCCAAGGCCGACGCGGTCTTCGTCTCCGCCATCCCGAACGAGGCGGGGCTCACCGTCAAGCAGATCCGCGAGGCCGGCCTGGAGCTGCCGATCGTCTCCGGCGACGGCTTCGACACCGAGCTGGTGACCACCGTCCCCGGCCCGAAGCTCGCCAACGCGGTCTATTTCTCGACCCACACCTACCGCGAGGACAACCGCCCCGAGGTGCTCGCCTTCGTGAAAGCCTATGAAAAAGAGTACAAGAAGCCGCCCGAAAACGCCTTCGCCGCGCTCGGCTTCGACGCGGTCGGCCTGATCGCCGACGGTCTCAAGCGCGCCGGCAAGGTCGACGGCAAGGCGCTGCGCGAGGCGCTCGCCGCCACCAAGGGCTACCAGGCGGTGACCGGCGAGATCACCTACTCGCGCCCGAGCATGGTGCCGGCCAAGGGGGTGTCGATCATCAGCGTCATGAACGGCAAGTACAAGGTGGAAGAGGTCTGGATGCCCAAGCCCTAACCGGCGGCGGTCGGGGGGCCGGGGCGCCCCCGGTCTCCCGCTCCGCCCGAACCCGCTGCGACTGAGGATGCCCGCATGAAAAAGGTCAAGCTCGAAGAGTACACCGAATACGATTTCCGGCAGACCGGGATCGACAAGGCGCTCTTGGCGGTCGGCTCGACCGAGAGCCACGGCGAGCACCTGCCCTACGGCTGCGACACCTTCGTCGCCTACGACCTCGCCCTCGAGGTCGCCCGGCGCCTGGAGCGCACGGTCGTGGTGCCGCCGCTGTGGTACGGCATGAGCCTGCACTACAGCCACAAGCCGATGTGCATCAGTCTGTCGAGCGACACGCTCACCCAGGTGCTGCGCGAGGCCATGGAGTCGCTCGTCCGCTGGGGAATCCGGAAGATCCTGGTCGTCAACGGCCACGACGGCAACATCGCCTCGATCGAGATCGCCGCCCGCGACCTGAAGGTGAAGCATCCGGAGCTCGGGCTCGCGGTCCTCGACGCCTGGTGGGTCACCGCCGGAAACCTCCTGCCGAAGGACACCTTCGAAGTCTGGGGCGGGCTCGGCCACGGGGGGGAGGGCGAGACCTCGATCGCGCTCGCCATCTTCCCGGAGCTGGTCGACATGTCCCGCGCCCGGGGCCAGATCCCGCAGATGGACGCGAACGTCAAGCTCGTCTGGAACTTCCAGGAGCTGACCGAGCACGGGGCGAGCGGCGCGCCCGAGAAGGGGACGGCCGAAAAGGGCCGCAGGATGAAGCAGGTCCTCGTGGACACCCTCGTCGACTTCATCACGCGCATGGACCGGCAGGGCTGGCGCTATGTCACGGCGTGAGCGCCGCCGCCGGGTGGTCATCTTCTTCACCGGCGGGACGATCACCATGCGCCCGCAGGCGCGCGCGCGCGGGGTGGTGCCGAGCGACGAGTTCGAGCGGCTCTTCGCCGAGCTTCGGCCCCACGTGAAGGGGGTGGACTTCGAGCCCGTGCTCTGGTCGAATCTCCCCAGCCCGCACATGACGCCCGGGCACATGTTCCGGCTGGCGGCCGACATCGACCGCGCGCTCGCCGACCCGGCGGCGGCGGGGGCGGTCGTGATCCACGGGACCGATGTGCTGGTCGAGTCGGCCTTCATGGCCGACCTCGTGCTGCGCACGAAGAAGCCCGTCGTCTTCACCGGCTCGATGCGCTACTACCGCGAAGCCGGGTTCGACGGGATCCGCAACCTCCTGAACGCGGTCCGGGCCTGCCTCCTGCCGCTTCCGCCGCAGACGGGGGCCGTGCTCCTCATGACCGACCGCATTTACGCCGCCGCCGAGGTGATCAAGGTCAACTCGCTCAACATCGACGCCTTCGCGGCCCCCGAGAGCGGGCCGGTCGCCTATGTCGCGGGCGAGGAGGTGCGCCTGGCGCGCGCGCCCGCCCGCCGGACGGGGGCCGCCGGGCGCCCCCGGGTCCCGGCGCGGCGGATCGAGGCGAACGTCGCCCTCCTCGCCTGCTTCACCGGGATGGACGGCGCGCTCGTCGAGCACCTGCTGCGCTCCGGGACCGCGGGGCTCGTGATCGAGGGCTTCGGGGCGGGCAACGTCCCGCCGGGCCTCGTGCCGGCGCTCGAGGCGGCCGTCGCCGCCGGGGTCCCCGTCGTGCTGACCACGCGCTGCGTGGAGGGCGGGGTCTGGCCGATGTACGCCTACGCCGGCGGCGGGGCCGATCTCGCGGCGAAAGGCGTCATCCTGGGCGGCCGGCTCTCGGGCCCCAAGGCGCGGATCCTGCTCATGGCCGCCCTCGGGACCACCCGCGACCCCAAGCGGATCCGGGCGATCATCGAACGTCACAGCTGACAGGGACAAGACCATGCGACGGGTATTGATCAAGAACCTTCTGAACAGCGAGCGGCCCCGGGCCGACGTGCGGGTCTGCGGCTGGGTGCGCACCCGCCGCGACGCGAAGGGCTTCTCCTTTCTCGAAGTGAACGACGGCTCCTGCCTGAAGAACCTGCAGGTGATCGTGGAGGAGTCCACGCCCGCCTTCGCGGCGCTGCGCGAGGCGACCACCGGCGCGGCCGTCGCGCTCAGGGGCGCCCTGGTCGCCTCCCCCGGCGCCGGCCAGAAATGGGAGCTCCAGGCGGCCGCCCTCGAGGTCCTCGGCCCGGCCGACCCCGAGAGCTACCCGCTCCAGAAGAAGCGCCACACCGACGAGTTCCTGCGCACCATCGCGCACCTGCGGCCGCGCACGAACAAGTACGGCGCGCTCTTCCGCATCCGCTCCGAGGCCGCCTTCGCGGTCCACCGCTTCTTCCGCGAGCGCGGCTTCATCCACCTGCACAGCCCGATCATCACCGGCAGCGACTGCGAGGGGGCGGGCGAGATGTTCCGGGTCACGACGCTTCCGCCCGGCGCGCCGGCTCCGGCGGGCGGCGCCTTCGAGGCGGACTTCTTCGGCCGGGAGGCGAGCCTCACGGTCTCCGGGCAGCTCGAGGCCGAGCTCTTCGCGAGCGCGCTCGGAAACGTCTACACCTTCGGCCCCACCTTCCGCGCCGAGAACTCGAACACCCCGCGCCACGCGGCCGAGTTCTGGATGATCGAGCCCGAGATGGCCTTCGCCGACCTGCACGACGACATGGACCTCGCCGAGGCGCTCGTCAAGGCCATGACCACCCACCTCCTCGAGCACTGCCGCGAGGACCTCGAGCTCTTCGCCAAGTTCGTCGACCAGGGGCTCATGGCGCGGCTCGAGGCGGTCGTCGCCGAGCCCTACGTTCGGCTGCCCTACGCCGAGGCCGTCGCGGTGCTTAAGCGCTCGGGGCGCGCCTTCGAGTTCCCGGCCGCCTTCGGCGCCGACCTGCAGACCGAGCACGAGCGCTACCTCTGCGAGGAGCACTTCAAGAAGCCGGTCATCGTTCACGACTACCCGAAGGAGATCAAGGCGTTCTACATGCGCCTGAACGACGACGGGCGGACGGTCGCCGCCATGGACCTCCTCGTCCCGCGGGTGGGCGAGCTCGTCGGCGGCAGCCAGCGCGAGGAGCGCCTCGCGGTGCTCGAGCAGCGCATCGCCGCGGCCGGCATGGCGGCCGAGCCCTACTGGTGGTACCTCGACATCCGCCGCTTCGGCTCGGCGCCGCATGCCGGATTCGGCCTGGGCTTCGAGCGCTTTCTCATGCTGGCGACCGGGGTCGCCAACATCCGCGACGTGATCCCCTTCCCGCGCACGCCGAAGCACCTCGAGTTCTGAGGGCGGCCGCCGCCTTCCCTGAAAGCGCCGGCGGGCTAGCGCCCGCCGGCGCGCCTTTTCCGGTAGGTCACCCCCAGGCGGTCCATGCGGTTTCTGAGCGTGCTCGGATTGACGCCGAGAAGCTCGGCCGCCCCGCCCGGGCCGTGGACCTTTCCACCGGTCCGTGCGAGCACCGCGCGGATGTGGCGGCTCACGACTTCGTCGAGGTCGAGCGGCCCCGCTTCCTCCGGCGAGGCTGGCGCCGCCGCCCGCGCCGGAACCAGGCCGTCGAAGGCGAGCGGCCGCCCCCGGCTGAGGATGAGCGCCCGCTCGATCACGTTTTCGAGCTCGCGCACGTTCCCCGGCCAGGGATAGGGAATCAGCCGGTCGATCGCCCCCGGGGCGAGGGCCGCCGGCCGGGCGAGCTTCAGCTCGCGCGACTTGCTGCGGACGAAGTGGTGCACCAGGGCGGGGATGTCCTGCCGCCGCTCGCGCAGCGGGGGCACGCGGATGGGAAAGACGTTGAGCCGGAACCAGAGGTCCTCGCGGAACCGGCCCGCGGCGACGAGCGCCTCGAGGTCGCGGTTCGTGGCGGCGACCAGCCGGATGTCGACGCGGATGGGGCGGCTTCCGCCGAGGCGCTCGATCTCCTGGTGCTGGAGCGCGCGCAGCATCCGGACCTGGGCGGCGGCCGGCAGCTCGCCGATCTCGTCCAGGAAGAGCGTTCCGCGGTCGGCCCGCTCGAAGCGGCCGCGCCGCTCGGCGTGCGCACCGGTGAAGGCGCCCTTCTCGTGGCCAAAGAGCTCGCTGTCGACGAGCCCCTCGGGGATGGCCCCGCAGTTCACCTTGACGATCGCACCCTCCCGGCGCGGCGAAAGGCGGTGAATCGCGTTGGCGACCAAGTCCTTGCCGACCCCGGTCTCGCCCAGCAGCAGCACCGGGCTGTCTAGCGGGGCGACCTGCCGCACCATCTCCATGACCTCCCGCAGGCCGCGCTCCGCGCCGACGATCTCCTCGCCGCCGAGGCGCAGGAGCTCGTCGTGGAGAAAGCGGTTGTCGTCCGCCACGATCTCCTTCAGCCGGACGATCTCGCGGTGTTTGAGCGCGTTGGCGAGCGCGATGGTGAACGGCTCGTCCAGCAGCGCGACGAGGCGGGCGTGCGCCTCCGTGAAGCGGTTGCGGCCCGCGGCGAGCAGGGCAAGGATGCCGATGCGCCCCTCCTCCACCCGCAGGATCCGCACGAGCGCCGAGGTCTCCGGCCGCCCGTGGTAGCCGAGCATGAACTGGAAAGCCGGCTCCGCTTGGGGGTCGTTCACGATCCGCGGCTGCGGAGGCTGCGCTTCGAGCCGGGCGCGGAGATCCCGGGGCAGCGGCGTGATGCTCTCCATCCGCCGGCCCTCGCGGGCCGTCGCCCCGGCGATCGTGTGCAAGGCCCCGAGGCCGCGTTCGTAGAGGTGCAGGTACAGCTCGTCTGCCGGCACGATGCCGGAGAGGACCTGCAAGCAGCCCCACAACGCGGCCTCGATTTCGAGACTGCCGCAGATGCTCAGGGCGGCGCGGCGGAAGAATTCGTTTTCGTCGACGGCCATGACCGCCTCGGCGCTCGGGTGGACCTCTCGCCAACCGCTGAATGCGGCCATTTTGAGGCAAATCGCCGCATAAGGCAATCCGATTCCGCCACCGGCGGCAATCTGCAAACCGCGCAAAACTTAACCGCCTGAAACTGCCGTCATTACCGACATGGCACAAAAGCTGCTCTTCCCGGTGCAAGCGATCATCGTCACCGGAGGTCGGCCATGAGCCTGATAGCGGGAATCAAGCCTTCTTGGGTCGTCGTCGGAACCATCGCGCTCCTTCTCGGAATCGGAGCCTGCGCCTGGCTGGGAACCCGGGGCGATCGGGATCCAGTCTCCTCCCCCGGCCGCTTCCCCGGCACCGCCGCGGCCGTCTATGACGGGAGCGTGCGGACCTCCCGGTACCTCCCGCTCGCCGACGGGACGCGGCTTGCCTATGACCTCATCCTGCCCGCGAAGGGCGGCCGCCCGGCGGAAGAACCCCTGCCGGCGCTCTTCAAGTACACGCCCTACCTGCGCACCCTCACCGTCTTCGACGAAAAGGGGAGGAACCTCATCGCCGAGCTGATCGGCCTGGGCTGGCGGGAGCGCGCGCTTTTGCGTGTGCGCGCCTGGCTCTCCGACCGCGGCCGATACATGGACCCCCTCTTCCGGACCCCCTGGCTGGGGGAGCTCGTCCACCACGGCTACGCCGTAATCGTCGTCGAGCGGCCCGGGACCGGGGCCTCCTTTGGAACCTTCGACCCCTCGCACGCGCCGGCCGGAAGGGAGGCAGGCGAAATCATCGACTGGATCGCCGCCCAGCCCTGGTGCGACGGCCGTGTCGGCATGTTCGGCGACTCCTTCCAGGCCATGATCCAGATGGCCGCGGCCGCCACGGGCAACCCGCATCTGAAGGCGATCTTCCCGGTCTCCACCCCGGTCGAAACCTACGACGCCGTGAACTACCCCGGCGGGGTCTTCAACAAGGCCTTCGCCGACTTCTTCAAGTGGTCGACAGCGTTCCTGGAGTCCGACACCGTGACGCCGGTCGACGGGGAGGATGGCCCCAAGCTCCTCGCCGCGGCGCGCGCGGAGCGCACCCGCAGTCTTTCGCAGACGGCCGACTTCGCCAAGGCCCTGCCGTTCCGCGACAGCCGGGCGGCGAACGGAAGCCGGGTCTACCTCGAGAACGCGGCCCTCTATCCCTTGATCGATGGGATCAACCGCGCCGGCGTCCCGATCTGCCTCGTCAGCGGGTGGTACGACCTCTTCAGCGCCGACGCCTTTTTCTGGTACCGCAACCTGACCGTGCCGCGGCGCCTCATCGTGCGGCCGCACGACCACAGCGGGGTCGAGAAGCCGGGCCGCGACCTCGACATCGGCGCGGAGGCGCGGCGCTGGTTCGATGCCTGGCTGAAGGGGATCGACAATGGGATCATGCGGGAGCCCCCTCTGCGCTACTATGTCATGAGCGCCCCGGCAAAGGAGGCTTGGCGGACGGCCGTGTCATGGCCGCTCCCGGAGGCGGCGCCGGCGCCTTGGTACTTTACGGCCGGCCGCACCGGCAGCTGCGGCTCGGTGAACGACGGCGGCCTCGTCCCCCACGCCCCGGCCGAAGGCTTCGACGCCGCCACCGTGGACTACACGACCACGACCGGGGCAGGTTCGCGCTGGACGGCGGTGAACCGGCCGCGGAGCGCCCCCGACATGCGGGCCAACGACGAAAAGGCCCTGACCTACACGAGCGCCCCGCTGGCGGAGGCCGCCGAGATCATCGGGCACCCGGTCGTGCATCTCACCCTCGAAAGCGCCGCCGCAGACCTCGACGTTTTCGTCACCCTCGAGGCCGTGGCCCCCGACGGCCGCTGCGCGACCCTGACCGAGGGAAA
Organism: uncultured Desulfatibacillum sp.; assembly: GCA_964573635.1. Taxonomy (GTDB): domain Bacteria; phylum Desulfobacterota; class Desulfobacteria; order Desulfobacterales; family SpSt-501; genus SpSt-501. Next base: position 165,072 of record CAZNKG010000001.1, read on the forward strand.
CCTGCGCGCCTCGCACCGCCGATTGGGCCAACCGCCCTTCGACAACCTCGGGCTTCCGTTCCACTCGCATTTCGAGTCCGACCAAAGCCCCATCCCCCCGGGGGTGCCGATCGACCTCAGCTTCGCGCTGCTGCCCACCGCCTACCGCTTCCCGAAGGGCGGCCGGGTCCGCGTCGCCGTCTTCTTCGCGGACGCCGACAACTTCGAAACCCCGGTGCTCGACCCGGCCCCGTCCCTGCGGCTGCTGCGCGGCGGCGCCCGCCCCTCGCGCATCGAGCTGCCGATCGCCCGCCGCCCGGCGGGAGGCCTGGGCCGTTGACGCGCGATTGCGCGGCGGCCGCGGTTGTCCTATGATCCCCGCCGTGCCATGGAGAAGAAGAAGCCATACGGCCGCACGCCGAAGGAGCGGCACCTCGCCGCCGCCCGCGACAAGCTCTTCAGCTTCCTGCTCGCCGGCGGGGCCGTGCGCGGAGCGGTCCTGAACGGCACGCGCATGGTGAACGAGATGCGCGCCAACCACGAGCTCGGAATCCTGGAGACCGTGGTGCTCGGCCGCGCCTATCTCGGGGCGGCCCTCATGAGCGCCGCGCTCAAGGGCGCCGACCGGCTGAGCCTGCGGATCGACTGCTCCGGGCCGATCCAGGGGCTCGTCGTCGAGGCGAACGCCTTCGGCGAGGTGCGCGGCTATCTCAAAAAGGTGCCGATCCCCATCGCGGAGCCGCCGCAAGACCTCGACCTGTCGCGCTTCTTCGGCGCGGGGATCCTCACGGTGACGCGCTTCCTCGAGGACGGCCGAAGGCCCTTCAGCGGCCAGGTGGAGCTGCGCTACGGCAACCTCGCCCTGGATCTCGCCCACTACCACCTCGTCTCCGAGCAGATCCCGACGGCCTTCGACCTGAGCATCGCCTTCGACCGCGAGGGCGAGGTGACCGGCGCGGGCGGGCTGCTGCTCCAGGCCATGCCGCCGGCCGACGAGACGCTCGCCGCCGAGCTCGAGCAGCGGATCGTCGCGCTGCCGTCGATCGGGGAGGCGCTCGGCGCCGGAAAAAGCGCCGAGCAGCTGGTTTCCGAGGAGTTCGCCGATTATGGCCCGAAAATGCTTGCCGGCCGGCGGGTCGAGTTCATGTGCCACTGCAGCCGGGAGCGCCTGGCCGCGATCCTCGCGCTCCTGCCCGCCAAGGACCTCGCCGAGCTGCGCGACAACGGCCCCTTCCCGGTCGAAATGCGCTGCCACAACTGCAACACGGCCTATGCCTTCGACCGGCCCGAGATCGAGGCGATTTACGGCCGCCGGCGCCCGGACAACTGAGCCGCCCGGCGGCCCGCCGGCTAATTCGTGGCCGGCGCCGCGGCGGCCTGCTTCTTCAGGCTCTGGACCATCTGGTCGACCGTCGTGCCGCCGGGCGCCATGGCGGTGGGGTTCACCTCGAGCAGCCCCTCCCAGGCGCGGATCGCGCCCGCGGCGTCCTGGAGGTCATGGAGCAGGACGATCCCCTTGTTCAGCCGGGAGATTTCGTGCTTGGGGTCGACCGCGATCGCCTGATCGAAGCAGTTGATCGCCTCCTGGGGGCGCTTGGTCTTGCGGTACATCACGCCCATGTCGGTCCAGACATCGGCGTTGTCCGGCTTGAGGTCGAGGGCCTTGCGGTAGGCCTGGATCGACTTCTCGTACTGGTCGGAGTCGAAAAAGGCGTTGCCGAGCTCGATCCAGGCGCCGACATTCCCGGGGTTGCGGCCGGTCTCGGCTTCCAGTTCGGCGATGTGCCGCGAGAGGTCCGGCGCGCCGGAGGAGGCCCCCGCGGGCATGCGGTCCGGGCCGGAGCCGGACTTGTAGACGCCGAAGAAGACCCCGCCGAAAAAGCCCGCCGCCAGAGCGAGCAGCGCCATCAGCAGGGCGGATTCCTTGCGCATGTATTGCTGCATGTCGGGCGTTGCATCTTTGGGCATCGTGTCGTCCCCCCAGAAAGTTTTCAGGCGAGATAGATCATAAAGACGCGGGCGGCGGGGCGCAACGCGGGCCGGAAAAAAAAGACGCGCGCGCGAGGGGGTGCGCTAACGCGGGACGACGCGGGTCTCGATCCCCTTTTCCTTGAGCGCGAGCCGGTCGCGCTCGGCCCCCTGCCGGTCGGGGTAGGCCCCGACGAAAAGCGCGACCCCGCCCCCGGCGGCAGGCAGGCTGTAAGGCTGGAAGCCGATCTCGGTCAGGCGCGCGGCCGGCTTGGCCGCGTCCCGCTCGGAGGGGTATTCGCCGACGAGGTTGGCGAAGGGGGTCTTCACCACGACGGCGGCGGGAATGTTCAGCCGCTTGCGGGCCTCGAGCGCCTCCGCCAGGCTCGCGTAGCCGCCGCAGAGCGTCCGCCACCAGGCCCCTTTGCCGGGGAGGTCGGTCAGGGTGAGGAAGGGCGCCAGGCCCGAGCCGCGGTAGTGCGCCAGCTCCACCAGGGCGTTTTCCCTCTGCCGGTGGCTAGCGAGCAGGATCGAATAAGGCTTGGCCGCGGTTTTGGCGGCGGCGGGCCGCGCCGGCTCCCTGGCCGGGGGCGGCGGGGCCGGAGCGGGCGGCGGCGCCTCGGCCGGGGCCGGCGTCTGCGCCGCGGCGGCGGGCGGCGGCGGAGTTTCGGCCGCGGCGGCCGGGGAGGATTCGGCGGCGGCGGCCGGCGGG
>CAZNKG010000001.1:167830-329872 GCA_964573635.1 uncultured Desulfatibacillum sp.
GCGGCCGGCGGGGGCTCCGGAAGCTTCTTGCGCACGACCTCCGCCTCCGGCGCGGCGGGCAGCTTCTTGCGGACGACCCCGGGGGCGTCGGACGGCTGGGCGGGGCATACCGACGGCACGCCGGCCGCAAGCACCGCCGCCGCCAGGACGAGGGAGAGCTTTCTCCACCGCGAACGCGACTCGATCATGAGAGGCTTCTTTCGTTGGTTTGAGACCGGCGATCGCAACGGTTCAGATATACTTCAGCATGCCTAGCGGGTCAAACCCAAATTTTGACACCCCGCCGATCGTTGTTAGGTTGACGGACAGCCGCCCCGGTTTTCGGATACGCAGATGACCAGCCCATCCGCCAAGCACAGAAAGGCGTCCCGCCCACGGCGGGCAGGCCGCACGGCGCTCTGCGGCGCCGTCCTCATCCTCCTGTCGTGGTCGGCTTCCGCCGCCGCCCTGGAGGCGGAGCACCGGCTCGCGGTGGAGATCTTTCCGGCCGACTCCCGGCTGAGCGTCCGCGACGACCTGCGGGTCCGCCTGGTGGGCGCGGAGGCCGAAATCGGCTTCTTCATCAGCCCGCGCGCCGAAAGGCTTGTCGTCGAGGCCTACGGCCGGCCGCGGGGCCACCGGCTGAAAAACGGAGAGCTGCGGCTGCCCGTCGAGCCCTCCGAGCGGGGGGGCACGCTCGATCTCGGCATCCGCTACGAGGCGCGCTTCGATGACCCCCTGCCCGCCGGGCCGGTCAATACCGACAACCCCGGCTACGGGGTGAGCGGCACCATCTCCGCGGCGGGCGTCTTCCTGCTCCCCGGCGCGGGCTGGTACCCCGCCGCCGCCGGCGCCCGCGAGACCTTCCATCTGCGCGTGAAGGCCCCGGCCGGAATGCTCGCCGTGACCGCGGGGGAAAACCTCGGGCACCGGGAGGAGGGCGGGGCGGCGATCTCCGAGTGGCGCGTGGACCACCCGGTGCGCGGGCTCGCCCTCTCGGCGGCCGCCTGGCGGCGGCACGCCCGGCGGCAAGGCGCGACGACGGTCGCCGCCTACTTCACGGCCGAAAACGAGGCGCTCGCCCCGGCCTACCTCGAGGCCGCGGCCGGCCATCTCGCCTTCTACGCCGAGCGCTTCGGACCCTATCCCTTTGCGCAGTTCGCGGTCGTCGAAAATTTCTTCCCGACGGGCTACGGGTTCCCCTCCTACACCCTGATCGGCGGGGCGATCCTGCGCCTGCCCTTCATCCTGGAGACGAGCCTCGCCCACGAGATCGCCCACTGCTGGTGGGGAAACGGCGTGTTCGTGGACCATGCCGGCGGGAACTGGAGCGAGGCGCTCGCCACCTACACGGCCGACTACCTCCTGCGCGAGCGCGAGTCGGCCGAAGCCGCCGCCGACTGGCGCCGCAACGCGCTTGGCAACTACGCGACCCTCGCCCCGGCCGCGGCGGACTTCCCGCTGTCGCGCTTTCAGGGACGGGTCGACCCCGCGACCAAGGCGGTCGGCTACGACAAGGGGGCCATGGTCTTCCACATGCTGCGCCGCACGATCGGCGAGGAGGCCTTCTGGGGCGCCCTGCGCGACCTCGCCCGCGACTTCCTCTTCCGGCCGGCGGCCTGGGAGGACCTGCGCCGGCTCTTCGAGAAGCGCAGCGGCCGGTCGCTGGCGCGGTTCTTCGAGCAGTGGACGGCCCGGCCGGGGGCGCCGGCGCTGCGCCTCGAGGAGGTCCGCCGCGAAGCGACCGGCGGGGGGTGGGTCGTCCGCGGCCGCCTGCGCCAGGAGGAGCCCCGCTTCGCCCTCGAGGCCGAGCTCGTGCTCGAAACCGTGGACGGCCGCCAAACCGCCGCGGTGAAGCTCCACGGCGCGGAGGCCGCCTTCGAGATCCGCGGGGCGGCCGAGCCCCGGCGGCTTGCCGTCGATCCCGACAGCCACCTGCTGCGGCGCCTCGACCCGGTCGAAATCCCGCCGAGCGTGAACGCCCTGCGCAGCTCGGAGGCGCTCGTGGTCGCGGTCGGCGGCGGTTTGCCGCCGGGCGGCGGCCTCGCGCTTGCGCGGCAGCTCGCCCGCGCGCTCGGCGCCCCGCCCGCCGCCGTCGTGCCCGAGGCCGGCCTCGATCGGGAGCGGCTCGGGCGGAGCGACCTCGTGATGGTCGGCCTGCCGGCCGACCCGGATCTCCTCGGCCGCCCCCCCGAGGGGGTCGAGCTGCGCGCCGGCGGGTTCACGCTCTTCGGAAAGGAGCACGCCCAGCCGGGCGATCTCTTTTTCGGGGTCTTCCCCCACCCGGATGCCCCCGGCCGCGTCCGCGCGCTGCTTCTGCCGATCGGCCTCCAGGGGGCCGAGAGGGCCGCGGCCAAGATCCCCCACTACGGACGCTTCGGCTACCTCGTCTTCCGCGGCGGGCAGAACACGGAGAAAGGGGTCTGGCCGGTCGCGGATCGCCCGTTGGAATATCGGTTCCCCCCTGGGGGGAAGTAGGCTATGATGATGAATTCGGAGAACGCGATGAACCTCAGGACCACGATCCGGCGCCTTCGCCTTGCGATCGCCGCGGCGGCGCTCGCCGCCGCCATCGCCGGCGCCGGCGCCGCCGGCGCGCAGCCGGTCTACGACCTCAAGGCCGGCGCGCGGACGACGCTCGCCGCGATCGCCCCCGAGCTCGCCGCGCGCCGCATCGTCGTGGTGGGCGAGCACCACGCGACCGAGAGCCACCACCGTGCCCAGCTGGAGGTGATCCGGCGGCTCGTCGAGGCCGGCGCAAGGGTCGCCGTAGGCCTCGAGATGTTCCGGCGCGAGAGCCAGACGGTCCTCGACCGCTGGGTCTCCGGCGCGAGCGCGCCCGCCGAGTTCGAGCGCGCCTTCCGCGACAACTGGGGCTATCCCTTCGCGGCCTACCGCCCGATTTTCGACTACGCCCGTGAAAAGCGCCTGCCGATGATCGGCCTCAATGTCCCCCGCGAGGTGACGCGCCAGGTCGCGCGCGGCGGGTTCGAGTCCTTGACCGCGGCGCAGCGCGGGCTGCTCGCCGACGTGACCTGCGCCGTGGACGAGGAGTACATGCGATACATCCGCCGGGCCTACCAGGCGCACGGCCACGGCGGCAGCGCCGACTTCGTGCGCTTCTGCGAGGCGCAGATGGTCTGGGACGCGGCCATGGCGGTCTATGCGCTCGACTACCTCAAAGGCGACGCCGAGGCCGTGGTGGTGATCCTGACCGGGGTCGGCCACGCCCAGAAGGGGGCCGTTCCGCGCCAGGTCCGGCTGCGCTCGGAGGCGCCGGTCGCCGTGCTGCTCCCGGAGGTCCCCGGCAGCATCGACGCCCGGACGGCCGATCTCCTCGACGCCGACTACCTCCTGCTGGACCTGAAGTGATGGCCGCCTCCCGCGGAGAAGACCGATCGATGAATTACTGCAGCCGCTGCGGCCGGAACGTCGTGCTGACCATCCCCCCGGGGGAGGACCGCCCGCGCTTTTTCTGCCCGTCCTGCGGCGCGATCCACTACCAGAACCCGCGGGTGGTCGTCGGCGCGATCCCGGAGCACGGCGGCCGGATCCTGCTTTGCCGCCGGGCGATCGAGCCCTGCCACGGGAAGTGGACGCTGCCGGCGGGCTATCTCGAAAACGGCGAAACCCTGGCGGGCTGCGCCCTGCGCGAAACCTGGGAGGAGGCCGGGGCCCGGCTGAGCGCCCTCGAGCCCTACCGGATCTTCAACATCTGCCACATCAACCAGATCTACGTGATGTTCCGGGGCCGCCTGGAGGGGCCCGACTACGCCCCCGGCCGGGAGAGCCTGGAGGTGGGGCTCTTTGCGGCCGGCGACATTCCCTGGGAGGCGATCGCCTTCCGCGTCATCGCCCGCACGCTGCGGGACTACCTCGAGGACGCGGCCGGCGGCCGCGCCTTCCGGTTTGCGATCGCGGACATCGAACCGGCCCCGCTCTAGCCGCACCGCCCCCCGTCCTGCCGCCGAGCGCCGCCCGATGGACTCACGCGGCGCCCCACGCGCAACCCCGGTGGCGACCACCGGATCAACCTGGAAAGGAATCGATGCATGCAAAAAGGGCTCATCACCACCACGGCAGCGCTTGTCGCCTTCCTCCCGCTCGCGGTCTACAGCGCCGATAAGGCCGGCGGCAAGGCCCCGGAGTTCAAGACCTTCGAGGAGAAAATCAGCTACGTCCTCGGCCGCGAAATCGGCCAGGGGGTCAAGGACGCCCCGGCCAAGATCGACATCAACCTGCTGCGGCGCGGGATCGAGGACGCCGTCAACAACCGCCCCTCGGCGGTGGCGCCGGCCGAGGAGGAGGCGGTGAAGATGGAGTTTTCGAACCGCATCCAGCAGGCCCAGGAGAAAAAGATCGCCGCCCAGGCCGAAGCGAACCTGAAGGCCGAGGAGGCCTTCCTCGCCAAGAACAAGGACCAGAAGGGGATCGTCACGACGGCCAGCGGGCTGCAGTACGAAGTGCTGAAGGAGGCCGCGGGCGCCAAGCCCAAGGAGGGCGACAAGGTGAAGGTGAACTACCGCGGCAAGCTGATCGACGGCCGCGAGTTCGACAGCTCCTACGCCCGCAACCAGCCGGCGGTCTTCCCGGTGAAGGGCGTCATTCCCGGCTGGACGGAAGCGCTGCAGCTCATGCCGGTGGGCAGCGCCTACCGGATCTTCATCCCCTCGCGGCTCGCCTACGGCGAGCGCGGCGCCGGGGGCGGCGCGATCGGGCCCAACCAGCTGCTGATCTTCGAGGTCGAGCTGCTCGAGATCGTCCCCTGACCGCCGGCCCCGGGGCGCTTGCGTTTTTTTAAATCATGTCTAGGTTAGCGCTTGATTTCCATCAACGCCCAAAAGGAGGCCGACGATGAAAGAAAAGCGCAACCTGCACTTGAAGGTCCAGGAGCTCTGCGACTGCTATGCCACGACCGACCCCCTCAAGGAGATGTCCGCCATCGCCCAGGACAAGGACCGCGAGGAGGCGGCCGCCAAGTGGCTGGCGCTCGCGGCGCTGCACGGCGTGAACCACAACGCCGAGGAGATCACGCTGCGCCGCGAAAAGGACGGGGCCGTCCGGGTGAGCGCCAAGTACCGCGAAACCGAGCTCCCCTCGCCCGGGGCCGAAATCGGCCGAAACGTGATCGGCGCCGTGCGCGAGATCGCCCATCTCGAGGGGGGGAAGGGCAAGTCGCTGCTCGCTCTCGGCATCCGCAACGACAGCCTGGAGCTCCAGGTGAAGCTCAAGGTCAAGGACGACCGCGAGGAGATCACCATCGAGTTCCCGGGATAGCCCGACCCGGCCATTCCCCGCCACGGCGGCGCATCGAAGGGAGCCTCTCGCGGGCTCCTTTCGTTTGATGGACCCGCCGGCCGCTTGATCCCGGGGCCCGCGGCGTGTAGAGATGACCGCGGGGCGCGCCGCGCGCGCCCGGGCGAAGACGAGTGCTGGACAAGGAGACTCCCGTTCATGAGCGAGGCGCCGAACAAGGTCATCTACTCGATGATCCGCGTCAGCAAGTACTACGACAAGAAGCCGGTTCTCGAAGACATATCCCTCTCCTACTTCTACGGCGCGAAGATCGGCGTCCTCGGCCTGAACGGCTCCGGGAAGAGCTCGCTGCTGCGCATCTTGGCCGGGGTCGACCAGGAGTTCGTCGGCCAGACGGTGATCTCGCCGGGGCTCACCGTGGGGCTCCTCGAGCAGGAGCCGCGGTTGGACGACGCCAAGACGGTGCGGGAGGTCGTCGAGGAGGCCGTCGCGGAGACGGTCGCGCTCGTCGCGGAGTTCAACCGCATCAACGAGAAGCTCGCCGAGCCGATGTCCGACGAGGAGATGGAGAAGACCCTCGAGCGGCAGGGCGCGATCCAGGAGAAGCTCGACCAGCTCGATGCCTGGGACCTCGACGCGCGCCTGGAGATGGCGATGGACGCCCTGCGCTGCCCGCCCGGGGAGACCCCCGTCAAGGTGATCTCCGGCGGCGAGCGCCGCCGGGTCGCCCTCTGCCGGCTGCTCCTGCAGAAGCCCGACATCCTGCTGCTCGACGAGCCGACGAACCACCTGGACGCCGAGACCGTCGCCTGGCTCGAGCACCACCTCCAGCAGTACCCGGGCACGGTGATCGCCGTCACCCACGACCGCTACTTCCTCGACAACGTCGCCGGCTGGATCCTCGAGCTCGACCGCGGGCGCGGGATCCCCTGGAAGGGCAACTACTCCTCCTGGCTCGAGCAGAAGCAGGCCCGGCTCCAGCAGGAGGAGAAGTCCGAAAGCAAGCGCCGCAAGACGCTCGAGCGCGAGCTCGAGTGGATCCGCATGGCCCCCAAGGCCCGCCACGCCAAGTCCAAGGCGCGCATCACGGCCTACGAGAAGCTCCTCTCCCAGGACGCGGCCGGCCGGGTGGAGGACCTCGAAATCTACATCCCGCCGGGGCCGCGGCTGGGGAACCTCGTGGTCGAGGCCCAGGGCGTCCGCAAGGCCTACGGCGACCGGCTGCTCGTCGAAAACGTCTCCTTCGCGCTGCCGCCCGGCGGGATCGTCGGCGTGATCGGCCCGAACGGCGCCGGCAAGACCACGCTCTTCCGCATGATCACCGGCCAGGAGACCCCGGATGCCGGCACGATCCGCATCGGCGACACCGTGAAGCTCGCCTACGTCGATCAGAGCCGCGACAGCTTGAAGCCCGACCAGGCCGTCTGGGAGGCGATCGGCGACGGCGAGGAGGTGATCGAGCTCGGCAAGGTCCAGGTCAAGGCGCGCGCCTACGCGGCGCGCTTCAACTTCTCCGGCGGCGATCAGCAGAAGAAGGTCGGGATGCTCTCCGGCGGGGAGCGCAACCGCCTGCACCTCGCCCGCATGCTGCGCTCGGGGGCGAACGTGCTGCTGCTCGACGAGCCGACGAACGACCTCGACGTGAACACGCTTAGGGCGCTCGAGGAGGCGCTCGAGAGCTTCGCCGGCTGCGCCGTCGTCATCAGCCACGACCGCTGGTTCCTCGACCGCATCGCGACCCACATCCTCGCCTTCGAAGGGGAGAGCCGGGTCGTCTGGTTCGAGGGCAACTACTCGGAGTACGAGGCTGACCGGCGTGCGCGGCTCGGCGCCGAGGCCGACCAGCCGCACCGGATCAAGTACCGCGCGTTGACGAGATAACTCGGAAGCACCGTGCGGCGTTTTTAGCGTTATGTCAAAAAAAATGGGGATTGAACCACCCAACCCGGCCCTTTCCCGGGCTTGACACTTAAAGCTTAAACCGGCCGCCGCAGGCGGCTTCCGACGCTTCCCAGCTCCACGGCGGCGCCTGCCCGGCGGGCTCGTCGTGCGGCCAGGGCCAGCCGGCGGGAAGCGGGGCGGTGAAAGACAGGGGCGCGCGCCGGGTCGGGTGTTGGAAGGCGATCTCCCGGGCGAAGAGGGCGATTTGGCGGGCCGGCAGGGGCCGGGACGCGCCGTAGCGCGTGTCGCCGAGGACCGGGCAGCCGGCGCGGGCGAGCTGCAGCCGGATCTGGTGCTTGCGGCCGGTTTCGAGATCGACTTCGACCAGGCTTGCGCCCGCCGATTCCGCAAGGACGCGGTAGGCGAGGCGCGCCTCGCGGCCGCCGGAGGCGGCGGCGGGGGCGAGGACCGCGGCGCGGCCGCGGCGCGCGTGGCGGTCCGCGAGCACGGCGGCTTGCGCGGGCAAGCGCCCTTCGACCACGGCGAGGTAGCGCTTGCGCATCTCGCGCCGGCGGATCTGTTCGCTCAGGCGCGCGGCCGCCTTGGAGGTGCGGGCGAACACCATGACGCCCGCCACCGGGCGGTCGAGGCGGTGCACCAGCCCGAGGAAGGCCCGGCCGGGCTTGGCATAATGCCCGGCGACCCAGGCGCGGCAGAGATCGAGCAGGTTGGGCGCGCCGCTCGCGTCCCCCTGCGCGAGAAGGCCGGCCGGCTTGAAGACCACCAGGAGGTGGTTGTCAGCGAAAAACACCGGCCAGCGCGCGTGCCAGAACAATGTCACGGCCGAGCCTCGGCATGCCCATGATCGATCTCAAACGCCATTCCCCGCCCCCCGACCGCGCCGCGCCGGACGCCGCGCAGATGGCCGCCATCGTGAACGCCTGCGGGATCCGCCTCTCGCCGCGCCAGCAGGAGCAGCTCTGGGCCTACCACAGCCTGCTGCGCGGGCGCAATCCCGATCTCAACCTGACCCGCGTCCGCAACTTCGCCAACATGGTCCTCAAGCTGTACGTCGACGCCATGCTCCCGGCCGACCTGCTCGACCTGCCCTCGCCGCTGCTCGACCTGGGGACCGGCCCCGGGATGCCCGGGATCCCGCTCAAGATCTACCGGCCGCAGCTCGACGTGATCCTGGCGGAGAGCCGCGCCAAGCGGGTCGCATTCCTGCGGGAGGCGGTGGCGCGGCTGGGGCTCGCCTCCGTCCGGATCCACGGCGGCGCGGTCACGGAGGATTTCGATGCGCCGGTCGAAGGCGTCGTCACCCGCGCCGTCGAGCCGATCGCGGCCACCCTCGCGCGCGTGCGGGGATGTCTCGCTTCCGGGGGGCGCGCGATTTTCCTGAAAGGTCCGCGCTGCACGGAAGAGATCGCGCAGGCCGCGGCCCGGTTCGAGAAAACCTTCGTGTTGGAGCACGACCGGGCGTACCGCATCCCGACGACCCCGTTCGACCGGCGCCTGGTGGTCTTCCGCCGCCTCGACGAGCCTCTCGGCCGACGCCGGCAGGCGGCGCTCGCCGCGCACCCCGCCCCCACGCTGGAAAGCCGCCGGAACCCGAGGTTCAAGGAGCTGAAGAAGCTCCTCGCCAGCCGCGGGGTTCGCCGCAGCGGGCGGGCGCTCGCCGCCGGAAGCCGGCTCGTCGCGGAAATCCTCGCCCGCCACCCCGGGCGCTGCCAAGCCTGGGTCAGCCGCAGCGACCGGGAGCCGCCGCCGGCGGGAAGCCCCGCGCACCTCGAGTGGATCCGTTTGGCCCCCCCCCTTTTCGACGAGCTCGACACCGCCGGCACCCGCGCCCCGCTTCTGTTGATCGGGATCCCGGAGATCGCCCCCTGGCGGCCGGAGGAGGGGTTTCCCGAGGGGGCGAGCCTCCTGGTCCCTTTCCAGGACCCGGAGAACGTCGGCGCGGCCGTGCGCTCGGCGGCGGCCCTCGGCGCCGCGCAGGTCATCCTGCTCGCCGAGAGCGCCCACCCCTTCCACCCCAAGGCGCTCCGGGCCTCGGGGGGCGCGGCGCTCGCCGTGCGGCTCCGGCAGGGGCCGGGGATCGACGCGCTGCCGGAGGGGCTGCCGATCTTCGCCCTCTGCGCGCAGGGCGCAGACATCCGCCGCGCCGAGTTTCCCCGCGCCTTCGGCCTGCTGGCCGGCCTGGAGGGGGCGGGGCTTCCGGCGGCCTGGCGCCGGCGCGCGCTCGCCATCCCCATCCGGCCGGAGGTCGAGTCGCTGAACGCGGCCGCGGCCGTGAGCGTCGCGCTGTGGGAATGGCGCCGCCGGATGGGAGTGGTGCGTTCGCAAGTGGGTGAGTCTGTGGGTTGGTGAGCGGGGGAGTGGGGAGAAACATGGAGGCGGACAGTGGTGGCGAGCGGAGAATGGAGCGGCCGCCGGTGGAAGGGGTGAAGGCGGACGACATGCAGCCGGCGGAGCGGCCCGATGCGCCGGGCGGGGTCTACCTCTGCCAGGTCGGCGAGCGGGTTTCCTGCGGCGCCTGCTGCGGGCTCTACAACCTGGCCGACGCCTCGCGCGAAAACCTCGAGTTCCTCCTGGCGCGGCGCACCGAGGCGTTCAGCCTTCTCCCGCGCGACCCCGACGCCATCACCGAGTTCCAGGTGCGCATGGAGCGCGGCGATCCGCGGCCGCGGCCCTTCCCCGACTTCTACCACTGCCCGTTTCTCGGGTTCATCGGCCCGAAGCGGCTCACGGTGGGCTGCCTGCTGCACCCGCTCGCCGCGGGAAACGGGGGGGTGGACTACCGCGGGCTCAGCTTCTACGGCGGGCTCGCCTGCCGCAGCTATTTCTGCCCGACCTACCGCGGCCTGCCGGCGGAGGCGAAGCGCATCGTCAAGGAGCTGGCCGGGGACTGGTACCGCTACGGTCTCATCGTCACCGAGGAGCGGCTGCTCCGGGGGTTTTTCGCCGCAGCCGAGCGGCGCCTCGGCCGACCGCTCACCCGGGCCGACCTCGCGGCGCACCCCGGCGCGCGGCAGGCCGTCGCGGAGTTCCTGGAGCTCAAGCTCACCTGGCCCTTCCGCGGCCCCGGCTGGAAGGGCCCCGGCCATTACTTCTTCAACGACGGCGGCCACCTCCGCCCGGAGATCGACTACGCGGCGGCCGGAGGAACGCCTTCGGCCTTCGACTTGCTGCTGCGCGAGCTCGGCGGCTTTTTCCGCTCCGCCGCCGAGCTGCGCGCCGCCGAGGAGATGATCGAGCGGCTCATCGCCCGGGCGACGGCGGTTGAACCCCGGGCGGCCGCCGTGCTATAAGACCCCGCCGCGCTTCCGGCGCGGCGCCGACGGACGCAATCCATTCGTGATCGGAGAGGACCCATGGGAAAAGGCGATCGACGCAGCAAGAAAGGCAAGATCTGGCGCGGGACCCACGGCAAGAGCCGCCCCCGGAAGAAAAAGGCCGGCGACAAGGCCGCCAGCGAATCCTGAGCGCACGCGCCGGCCGCACCGCCCCGCGCCTAAGCCGGCCGATGAGGAAGCGCCCATGAACGGAAAGCATCCGAGCGCAAGGAGCGCGGAGTGGGACATCGACAGCATGTTCCTCGACCGCTGGTCCCCGCGCGCCTTCGCGGACGAGCCGCTCACCGCGCGCGAGCTCCACACGCTCTTCGAGGCCGCCCGCTGGGCGCCCTCCTGCTTCAACGAGCAGCCGTGGCTCTTCGTCTACGCGACCGAGCCGGAGCCCCGCGGCCGGCTGCTCGCGTGCCTTTCCCCCAAGAACCAGGCCTGGGCCGGCCGGGCGCCCGTGCTGATGTTTCTCCTCGCGCGGCGCCGGTTCGCGGCGGGCGGGAAGGAAAACCGCCACGCGCCGTTCGACGCCGGAGCCGCCTGGATGGCGCTCGCGCTCCAGGCCCGCAAGCTTGGGCTCTACGCCCACGCCATGGCCGGCTTCAGCCAGGAGAAGGCCTACGCCGCCCTGGGGGCCGACCGGGAGGAGTATCTGATCATGGCGGCCATCGCCGTCGGGCGTCCCGGCGACCCGGCGGGGCTCCCCGAGGAGCTGCGCGCCCTGGAGTCCCCCAACGGCCGCAAGCCCCACGCGGAGGTGGCGACCGGCCGGTTTCCCTTCCCGCCCCCCGGTTGAGGCCGCTTTCTGCCGGCCGCCTCCGCGCCGTTTTCTTTGGCGTTCACGCAGCGGGCAGGCGGAAGAATTCGACGGCGCTGCGGACGAGGACCTGCTCGAGCGCGGCCGGGGCAAGCCCCGCCGCTTGGAGCCGCTTGAGCTCCCGGTCCCAGGCGTAGGGGATGTTCGGGAAGTCCGAGCCGTACATGATCCGCTCCGCCCGGTAGCCGGCGAGGTCGACCGCCGCGGCCAGGGGAAAGTAGCCGGCGAGCGCCATCGTCGTGTCCAGCCAGAGGTTGTCGTAATCCGCGATCAGGCGGCGGTAGCTCGCCAACTCGTCCAAGCCCAGGTGCGGGACGCAGACCTTGAGCCGCGGGTGCGCCTTCAAGACCCGCTCGAGCTTGTCGGCCCGGCAGAGCGCGTGGGGGTCGCAGGCGTACGCCGGGCTCTTGGGCTCGCGGCCGACGTGCATGACGATCGGCCTTCCGGCGGATGCGCAGCGATCGTAAACCGCCTCCATCGCGGCCGAGTTCATGTCGAAGCACTGGACGTGGGCGTGGAGCTTCACGCCCCCCAGGCCGAGGCCGAAGGCCTCCTCGAGGATCTCCGCCGCGCCGGGCTCGCCCGGAAAGACCGTGGCCATCCCCGTCACCCGTCCGGGGAACTGCCGGCATTTTTCGGCGAGAAAGCGGTTGAGCCGCCGGGCGATCCCGGGCCGGTGCGCGTACTGGAGGGCGACCACGTGGCGCACGCCGCGGGCGAGCAGAAACTTCAAGACCCCGGCTGTCGAAAGCCGATAGCGGATCGGCCAGGCGTTTGCATCGAACCAGCGCCAAATGGCGGCGAACAACCGGCGGGGGAACACGTGCACGTGGGCGTCGATCACCCCGGGAAGTCCGTCGGGCACGGCATCGCCTTCCGCATCGTCGATTCCGGGGAGCTCCGGTGTCAGCATGGTCGCGCCTCGAGAAAGGGTTCCGGCCGCATCGTCAGCCTGTCCCGCCCGGCCATATTCACCGAACCGGGGCGGGAGGTCAAACGGTTTCGCGCTGCAGCGCCCTGGCTGAGGGCCGCGGCGCCGCGCCGGGACGGCATGCGGCGCCGGGGGGCTCGCCAAGACCGCGCGGATGCGTTATAGTGCCGCCGGAGGCGGACACCGCCGATCCTCACGGATCTTAAAGGAGGACCATGATCGCCTACTTCGTCCACGATGAGCGCCAGCGATCGGACACCATCTACATCCCCGACCGGGGATGCTTCGTCGCCGTCGATGCCGGCGCCATGGAGCGCTTCATCGCGGTCAAGCCCGACTTCGCCGGGTGGACGGGCGCAGCCTGCGGGTTCATGCGCCCCGAGGAGTTCGGGACCGTGATCGCGACCCGCGACGACGCGGGCGACGTCTGCATCGTCAAGCCCGAGCTCTGGCGCGAGCGCATGCTCGCGATCCTCGGAAACCCGCTCGCCAAGAAGCCCGGCTGACGCCGCCGCCAAGGAGCCGTCCCCCGATGACCGCCAAGCGCCTGAGCGCCTACCTCGAGTTCGCCGTCCAAACCGCCCACGAGGCCGGGCGGCTGACCCTGGGCTATTTTCAGACCGGGATCGCGCCCGAGATGAAGGCCGACGACTCGCCGGTGACGGCCGCCGACCGGCGCGCCGAGGAGCTGATCCGCTCGCGGATCGAGGCGCGCTATCCCGGCCACCGCATCGTCGGCGAGGAGCACGGAAAAAGCGGGACCGACGCCTCCGCGCCCTGCTGGTGGATCGACCCCATCGACGGGACCAAGGCCTTCGTCCGCGGGGTGCCGCTCTACGGGGTCCTGATCGGGCTCGAGATCGACGGGCGGATCGAGGCGGGGGCGGCCTACTTCCCGGCGCTCGACGAGATGCTCTATGCCGCGGCGGGCCTGGGGGCCTTCCTGAACGGGCGGCGCTGCCGGGTCGCCGCGACCGAAAGCCTCGGCCGCGCGGTCGTCAGCTTCACGAGCGCCGGCAGCTTCAAGGCGCACAACCGCTGGGAGGCCTTCCAGCGCATCATCGGCGCCGCCTACCACAGCGTCGGCTGGTCGGATGCCTACGGGCACGCGCTGGTCGCCAGCGGCCGGGCGGACCTCATGCTCGACCCGGTCATGAACCCCTACGACTGCGGCCCCTTCCCGGTCATCCTGCGCGAGGCGGGCGGGTTTTTCGGGGACTGGTCCGGAAACGAGACGATCCACGCCGGCGAGGCGTTGAGCGCGCCGCGGCGGCTTTTGCCCGAAGTGCTGGCGCTGATCCGCGGGGATCGAGCGTGATATGGATGCCAGGCCGATGAAGGCCGCGGGCACCGCGGCCCGGCGCCCGCCGCCGGAGGAGGCGCCGGGGAGGCTCTCACCTAAACCCAGGAGGTCCGCATGTTACAGGAATTCAAAGCGTTTGCGATGCGCGGCAACGTTCTCGACATGGCGGTCGGCATCATCATCGGCGGCGCGTTCGGGAAAATCGTCGCCTCCTTCGTCGAGGATGTCCTGATGCCGCCGATCGGGCTGCTGCTCGGCAAGGTCGATTTCTCGAACCTCTTCATCAACCTGAGCGGCCGGGATTTCCCGAGCCTCGAGGCGGCCAAGGCGGCCGGGGCCGCGACCCTGAACTACGGGATGTTCCTGAACACCGTCATCAACTTCCTGATCGTCGCCTTCGCGATCTTCCTCCTCATCAAGCAGGTCAACCGCTTCGCGGCCAAGAAGGAGGAGGCTCCGGCGGCCCCGCCGCCGCCCACCAAGGAAGAGGAGCTGCTCGCGGAGATCCGCGACCTGCTGAAGAAGGGACGGTAGACCTCCGCCGCCCGGGAGGCGGCCGTTCGGCCGACGATGTCGCTCACCGTCCTGATCTTCCTGGTCACCTACGCCGGCGTCGCCCTCGGACGCTTCCCGGGCCTCAAGCTCGACCGCACGGGGATCGCGCTGCTGGGGGCGATCGCCATGCTGGTCCTGGGCGACATCTCGCTCGAGGAGGCCGTCCGCGCGGTCGACCTGCCGACGATCGTGCTTCTCTACGCGCTGATGGTGATCTCGGCCCAGCTGCGGCTGGGAGGGTTCTACACGCGGACGGCCCTCAAGCTGGGCGCCCTCATCCACCACCCGCGCCTCTTCCTGTGGCTGACCATGTTCGTGAGCGCCCTGCTCTCGGCGCTTCTCGCCAACGACATCGTCTGCCTCGCCTTCACCCCGGTGTTGATCTTCTCGCTGCGGGCCGCGCGGCTGAACCCGCTTCCCTACCTGCTGGGGCTCGCCGTCGCGAGCAACATCGGCTCGGCGGCGACCATCATCGGAAACCCCCAGAACATGCTGATCGGCCAGGTCGGGCGGCTCGCCTTCGACCGCTTCATCGCCTGGTGCGCGCCGCCCGCGCTCGCCGCGCTCGCCGGGGCCTACGCGATCCTCTGCTGGCTCTTCCGCCGCGATTTCGGACGGGCCGCCGAAACCCCGGAGCCTGCGCCGATCCTGAAGGCGATGCCCCCCTTCAGCCTCTGGGAGAGCGCGAAGGGGCTTGCCGGGGTGGCTCTCCTCGTGGCCCTTTTCTTCACCTCGATTCCGCGCGAGCTCTCCGCGGTCGCGGTCGCCGGGGCCCTGCTCTGCAGCCGCCGGATGGCCTCGCGCGAGATCCTCGGGCTCGTCGACTGGCATCTCATCACGCTCTTTGCCGCGCTCTTCGTCATCATCGGCGGCGTGGAGGCGGACGGCGCCCCGGCGCGGGCGGCCGCCGCTCTCGACCGGGCCGGGATCGACCTGAAAAACCTCCTCACGCTGAGCGGGGTCTCGGTCGTGCTGAGCAATCTCGTGAGCAACGTCCCGGCGGTCATGATGCTCGTGCGCTTCCTCGAGCCGGCGCACCTCGAGGCCTGGTACGCGCTCGCGGTCTCGAGCACCTTCGCCGGCAACCTCTTCACCATCGGGAGCATCGCGAACCTGATCGTCATCGAGCAGGCGGCCGCCTGGCAGGTCTCGATCTCCTTCCGCGACCATGCCCGCGCCGGGGTGCCCGTGACGCTCTTCTCGCTTCTCGTCCTCGGCTTGTGGATCCTGCTCTGAGGCGTTGATCCGCCCCGCGAAATGTGCCATAAACCGGGTGAACCGGCGCCGCTCCCCGCGAGGGAGGCGCCGGAGGCGATCCCCTGTGCCACCCGCCCCGAACCCACCGCCGCCCGAGGCGCCATGCAGGTGTGGCTGCGCTGCGGGAGCGCCCGGGAGGCGCTCCGCCTGGATGAGGACCCCCCGCCCACCGTTTCCCGGGCGCTCGCGGCGGCGCGCCGCGACCGGCCGCGATTGTTCTCCGCATGGCTGGATGAAACCGGACGGCTGCGCGATTCGCTTTCGCTCTTCGTGAACGGTGAAAACGTCCGCTACCGCGGCGGCCTCGAGGCCGCGCTGGCGGACGGCGACGAGCTCACCGTCATCCCGCTCATCGCCGGGGGGTGAGCGGCGGCGGGCCCTTTTCACCCCCCGCGCATCAGGAGGAGGCCATGGCCAACGGCTACATGGGACGGATCCTGAACGTCGATCTGACGGCCGGCGCGCTCGGCGATGAGGCGCTCGACCCGGGGCTGTGCCGCGACTTCATCGGCGGCTACGGCCTGGGGGCGCGCCTGCTCTATGAGCGCATCCCGGCCGGGGCCGACCCCCTCGGCCCCGAGAACATCCTCGGGTTTCTGACCGGCCCGCTCACCGGCACCCCGGCGATCATCGGCTCGCGCTTCACCGTGGTCGGCAAGTCGCCCAAGACCGCCGGCGGCTGGGGGGATGCGAACTGCGGCGGCCACTTCGGCCCGCACCTCAAGTTCGCGGGCTACGACGGGGTGCTCGTCGCCGGGGCGGCCGTCGCGCCCGTCTATCTTTTGATCGATGGGGGCCGCGCCGAGCTCCGGGACGCGGGCGATCTCTGGGGCCTGGGGGTGAGCGCGCTCGAGGAGCGCTTGATCGCGCGCCACGGCAAGGGCATCCAGGTCTGCTCCATCGGTCCGGCCGGCGAGATGCGCTCGCTGCTCGCCTGCATCATGAACGACAAGGAGCGCGCGGCCGGCCGCTCGGGCCTCGGGGCGGTGATGGGCGCGAAGCGGCTCAAGTGCATCGTCGTCCGGGGCGGGCTCAAGGTGCCGCTCGCCGACGAGGCGCGGATGAAGGCGCTGCGGAAGCACTACCTCAAGCAGGCGACCGGCGCCTTCGGGGTGCTGAACCGCTACGGCACGGCCGGCATCACCCACGACGCGATCCTCTGCGGGGACGCGCCGGTCAAAAACTGGGGCGGGGCCGGCACCGCGGATTTCCCCTCCGAGCAGGCGCGGCGCATCAGCGACGAGGCGGTCGTGGGGCTCGCCGGCTACCAGGCCTACGGCTGCTGGCACTGCCCGATCGCCTGCGGCGGCAAGGTCACCCAGACGGGGGGGCGCTTCCCGCTCGCGCTGAACGACGGGGTCGGCCACAAGCCCGAATACGAGACGCTCGCCATGTTCGGCTCGAACCTCCTGAACGCGGACCTCGCCGCCATCGTCAAGGTGAACGAGATCTGCAACGACGCCGGCATCGACACCATCTCGACCGGGGCGGCCGTCGCCTACGCGATCGAGTGCTTCGAAAACGGGCTGATCGACCGCAGCCGGACCGGCGGCCTGGAGCTGCGCTGGGGAAACGCCGAGGCGATCGTCGCGCTGACCGGGAAGATCGCCCGCCGCGAGGGGCTGGGGGATCTGCTCGCCGACGGCGTCTGGGCCGCCTGGGAGCGGCTCGGCCGGATCGGGACCGAGTACGCGGTGCACATCCAGGGCGAGGAGGTCCCGGCCCACGACCCCAAGTTCACCCCCGGGCTGGCGACCACCTACACGCTCACCGCGACCCCGGCGCGCCACACCCAAGGGGGGGAGCTGAACCCTGCCCCCAAGCTCAAGGTGCCGCGCACCGACAAGTACACCTACTCCGGCCAGGCCGAGGGGCACCACATCCTCGTCGCCGCGGTCGAGGTGGTGAACGCCGCGGGGCTGTGCCTCTTCGGCTACCTCTCCTACCCCTTCGACGCCGTCCCGGAGCAGCTTGCGGCCGCGACCGGCGAGGCCTGGGACCTCGAGCGCATCCTGGCCGCCGGGACCCGCATCTACACCATGCGCCACGCCTTCAACCTGCGCGAGGGGCTGAACCCGCTCGCCCGCAACCTGCCGGGCAGGATCGTGGGCGAGCCGCCGCTCACCGCCGGCAACGTGAAGGGGGTGACCGTCGACCACCGCACGCTCATGGCCGAGTTTCTCGAACGCCTCGGCTGGGACGCGGCCACGACGGTCCCCTCGCCGGAAGCCCTCGAGCGGCTCGGGCTTGGATTCCTGACGGACGACCTCGCCCGGGCGCCCGTCCGCCCCGTCTGAGGAGGGATGATGCGCCGCGCGATCCTGGGAGCGGCGGCCGTGCTGCTGGTGGCCGCGGCGGCGGCCGCCCTTTATCTGAGAAGCCATCTGCCGGACTACGCCGCGCGCGTGACGGCGCCCGGGCTCGGGGCCCCGGTCGTGATCGAGCGCAACCGCTTCGCCGTGCCCACCATCCGGGCCGAAAACTTGGAAGACCTCTACTTCGGCTGGGGCTACGCGAACGCCCAGGACCGCATGTTCCAGATGGAGACGACGCGCCGCATCGGCCAGGGGCGCATCAGCGAGTTCGCCGGGGAGGCCGGCCTGGAGAAGGATCTCTTCCTGCGCGCGCTCGGCTTCTATGAGCTCGCCCGGCGGGAGGCCGACACCCTTCCGCCCGAGGCGCGGCGCCTGCTCGAGCGCTACGCGGCGGGCGTCAACCACTACCTCGCGACCGAAAAGACCCCGCTCTACTTCCGGCTGCTCGGCCTCGAAAAGGAGCCATGGACGGCCGCCGACCCGCTCGTGGTCGGCTTCATGCTCAACTGGACGCTCGCCTACAACCTGGGCCACGAACTCCTCTACGCCAAGATCGCCCGCCGGATCGGGCCCGAGCGCTCTCGGGAGCTCATGAATCACATCCCGCCGCAGACCCCGGCGATCACCGACGAGGCCCTCGACCGGGCGCTCGCCTGGGCGCAGCGCCTCGGTCCGCTCGGCGGCGGCTTGTCGGCCAGCAACAACTGGGCGGTCGGCCCGGCGAAGAGCTCCAACGGCCGGCCGATCCTCGCGAGCGACCCCCACGTCCACGGCTCCAAGATCCCCTCGGACTTCTACCTCGTGCGCCTCCAGGCCGGGGAGTTCGAGGCTGCCGGCGGGCAGGTGGCGGGGCTGCCCTTCGTCGCCTTCGGCTACAACCGCCACCTCGCCTGGGGCCTGACCAACCAGGGCGCCGACCAGGTCGACCTCTACGTCGAGCAGGTGGACTGGGAGAAAAAGACCTACCGCCGCAACGGCGTCGAGCGGCCCCTGGCCGCGAAGGAGGTCGAGATCCGGATCAAGGGCCGGGCGCCGGTCAGAAGGTCGCTTTTCTACGCCGGCCGGCGGCCGCTTATCGGCGAGGCCGTCACGGGCCTTCCCGAGGCCTTGAGCCTCGATTGGTCCGGCTTCGACGGCACCGGGTTCTTCGCGGGCTTCGTCGGGATGAACCGCGCCCGCAGCGCCGGGGAGTTCACCCGCGCGGCCGCGATGGTCCGGATGACCCCGCAGAACCTGGTCTGGGCCGACGACCAGGGGAACATCGGCTACCGCACCCTCGGGACCCTCGTCCGGCGGCGGGCGGGCACCGGGAACTTCCCGGCGGCGGAAGGCCCCGCGGGGCCCAACTGGAGCGGTCTGGTCGAGGCCGGGGAAAACCCCGCGGCCGTCAACCCGCCCAAGGGGTTCATCGCCACGGCGAACAACCGGGTCGTCCGGGACTTCCCCGTCGACATGAACCCGACCGTCGCCCCGCGCTACCGCTACGACCGGATCACGGAGCTGCTCGCCGCCCGCGAGCGCCACGGCCCGGAGGAGATGGCGGCCATGCAGGTCGACACCGTCTCCCGGCTCGCCCGCAAGCTCCGGCCGCAGATCGCCGCCCTCGTCCGGCCCGGAGCCGACCCCCGCGCGGCCCGGGCGCTCGCGATCCTCGACCGGTGGGACGGCGCGGCCGACGCCGACAGCCCCGCCCCGGCGATCTTCAACACCTGGCTCATGCGCTTCATGGTCCAGACCTTCGCCGACGAGCTCGGGCCGGAGCTCGCCGCGGAGTACGCCGGCCAGCGCTACATCAGCCTGGAGCGCTTCCTGGCGCTGTTGGCATCCGGCAGCGCCTTCTTCGACGACACCGCGACCCCCGCCGTCGAAACCGCCGCGGAGATCGCCACCCGGGCCTTCGAGGAGACGCTCGCCCTGCTTGCGGAGGCGACCGGCCGGCGGGACCCCGCCGAGTGGCGCTGGGGCGCGGTGCACACCATCCGCTTCGATCACCTGCTCGGAAACTCGCGCGCGCTGCGGCCGCTCGTGAACCGCGGCCCCTACCCCCTCGGCGGCGACGGCGAGACGAACCTGCGCGCACACTTCACCGGCGTGCGCCCGCCCTTCACCGCCGAGCTCGCCGCCGGGCTGCGGCTCGTCGTGAGCTTCGAGCCTGAGCCGCGCGGCCGCATGGTGCTCATCACCGGGCAGAACGAAACCTGCTTCAGCCCGCACTACGACGACCTCACCCGCCTGTGGCTCGCGGGCGGCATGTTCTCCATGGAGGAGGAGCCGCCGCAAACCACGGCGGTCATCTCCCCGCCCTGACCGCTCCCGGCCATTGACACGCCCGCAAATCCCGTTACCTTAGGACATTGACGCCGCTGCCCGCCCCGCGGGCGGCGGCCGGACGAGGAGGTGGACCATGAGCGGACCGTCGAGCGATCGATTGACGTTTTTCTTTCCCAAAACGAGGATCTTGAGCGCGAGCGAGGTCGCCGCGCTTCCCGAGGAGAAAAAGAAGGCCGCGCTGGGACAGGCCGGCGTGTGGCTCGAGGTCGACTGCCCGAAGGGCGCCTGCGTCGGCGAGGGGGGGCGGATCACGCTGGCCGCCGCCGGGCACGAGGGCCGGAGCGACAAGGGGCTGTGGCTGAACGTCTTCTGCCCCGAGGAGAGCTGCCTGTTTCAGAGCGCCTCCGACCTGCCGTAGCGCGGCGGCAGCGGCGCGGCCTCAGCGGAAGGCGTCGGCGCGGATCCCGTAGCGGCGCATGACCTGCTGCAGGGCCTGGCGCTCGAGGCCGCAGCGCCGCGCGGCCTCGGAGACGTTCCCGCGGCAGTCGGCGAGCAGCGCCCCCAGGAAATCCCGGTTGAAGCTCTCGAGCACCCGCTGCTTGGCCTCCCGGTACCCGGCCGGAAGATCGGGGCGGCCCGCGCCGCCGCCGGCGGTCGGGGGGGCCGCCTCGAGGCCGAGGTCTTCGATGCGGATCTCGCCGCCGCTCGAAAACGAGATCCCCCGCATGATCAGGTTTTCGAGCTCGCGCACGTTTCCGCTCCAGTCGGATTGCACGAAGCGGCGCATCACCTCCGGGGAGATCCGCTTTAAGGGGCGCTGCATCGCCGCGCAGTGCTTTTCGAGGAGGTGGTTCGCGATGAGCGGGATGTCCTCGCGGTGCTCGCGCAGGCTCGGCAGCCGGATGGGGAGGACATTCAGCCGGTAGAAGAAATCCTCGCGGAACTGCCCGGCCCTGATCTTGGCGGCGAGATCCTGGTTCGTGGAGGCGACGATGCGCACGTCGACGACGACGGCGCGCGTGTCGCCGAGGGGCTTGATCTCCTTCTCCTGCAGCGCGCGCAGGAGCTTCGTCTGGATGCTGGGGCTGATGTCGCCGATCTCGTCCAGGAAGATGGTTCCGCCGCGGGCCTCCTGGAAGAGGCCGATGCGGTTTTCGGTCGCGTGGGTGAAGGCCCCCTTGCGGTAGCCGAAGAGCTCGCTTTCGAGGATGTTCTCCGGCACGGCCGGGCAGTTCACGGCGACGAAGGGGCCGCGGCGGCGGGCGCTCAGCGCGTGGACCGCCCGGGCGGTCAGCTCCTTGCCGGTCCCCGACTCGCCGGTGATCAGGACCGTGAGGTCGGTTTGGGCCGCCATGCGGATCGTTTCGTAGAGCCGCTGCATCACCGCGCTCTTGCCCACGAGCTCCTGGAAGGCGGAAAGCGGCGAGCAGGCGTCCTGCAGGCGCTGGTTTTCGCGGATGAGGGCCGCGCGCTCGAGCGCCTTCTCGAGCCGCACGACGAGCGCCTCGTGCTCGAAGGGCTTGGTGATGAAGTCGTGGGCGCCGCTTTTCATGGCCCGCACGGCGGTGTCGACCTGGCCGAAGGCCGTCATCATCACGACCGTCTGCCCGGGGCGCTTGCGCTTGATGATCTCGAGCAGCTCGAGCCCGTCCATCCCCGGCATCTTGATGTCGGCGAGCACGAGGTCGAAGGGCCGCGCGGAGAGCTTGAGCAGCGCCTCCTCGCCGGAGGCGGCTGTCTCGACCTCGCAGCCGAGGTCGGGGGCGAGGCTGCGGCGCAGGAGCTGGCGCAGGTCCGCTTCGTCGTCGACGATCAGGATCGAGCGTTGCATGGGTCCACCGCCGTTCATGGCTCCCCGACCGGCAGGACCACGGTGAACGTGGCCCCGCGGCCGGGCTCGCTTGCCACCCGGATGTCGCCGCCGTGCTTCTTGACGATCCCGTAGCTCACCGAGAGCCCGAGCCCGGTCCCCTCTCCGGTCGGCTTGGTCGTGAAGAAGGGATCGAAGATGTGCTTGAGGTGGCGCGCCTCGATCCCGTGGCCGGTGTCCGCCACGTGGATCTCCACCTGCCGGGCGGCTTCGCGCCACGCGGTGCGGACCTCGATGGTCCCGGCCTCCCCCACGGCGTGGCGCGCGTTCATGAGGAGGTTCACCAGGACCTGCTGGATCTTCTTCGCGTCCATCACGACCGGCGGCACGCGCGGATCGAAATCCGTCCGGAACGCGATGCGGCCCGCGCCGCGGCGCTGGCCGACGAGGGCGAGCGCCTCCTCGATGGTGCGGTGGATGTCGGCCGCCTCCTTCTCGGGCTCGGCGCGCCGCGCGAAATTGAGCAGGTCCTCCACGATCGACTTGCAGTGGCGCACGTGCTTCTCGATGGTCTTGAGATCCCGGCGGCGCTCGGACTCCCCGCTCTCGGCGCGCAGCAGAAGCTGGGTGTAGCCCAGGATGATCCCGAGCGGGTTGTTGATCTCGTGCGCGATGCCGGCGGATAGCTGGCCGATGGAGGCGAGCCGCTCGGCCTGGGCCATCTGCTCGCGCATGAGGTGGCGCTCCTGGATGTCGCGGACGAGCAGGTGGATGGAGGGCTCGCCGCCGTCGGCGTCCCGGTCGAGGCCCGCCGAGACCAGGACGTGGAGGCCGGAGCCGTCGCGGGGCCGGAGCACCGTCTCGACGTTCAGCGCGAAGCCGTCCCGCAGGACCGCCGCGCGCAGCCGCTGCCAGTCGGACGGCCGGGCGAAGTAGCGCTCGAAGGGCTCTCCCCGCGGGTCGTCCGCGCCCGCCTCGAACCCGAGGATCCGCCGCCCGGCCATGTTCATGTCGCGCACCGCGCCCCGGGCGTCCACGACGAGGATCATGTCGCGCGAGACCTCGAAGATGCGCCGGTAGCGCCGCTCGGACTCCTCGAGCGCCTGCGTGCGCTCGCCGACGATCTCCTCCAGGTTCTCGTTCAAGCGCAGCAGCTCCCCGTGCGCCCGCTGGAGCGCCGCCTTGTCGGCGGCGATCTGCCGGTAGATGTCCCAGACCCGCTCGAAGAAGAGGGTGACCGAGGCGACGAAGACGAACATGAAGGAGTTGATCGCCCCGCTCACCGGCCGGATCGCCTCCCAGGCCTCCCGGTGACCGGAGAGGACCAGGAACTGCTTGAGGATGTGGCCGGCCGAGCGCGAGATCGCAAATCCCACGAGCCCCAGGCAGACCCAGAAGAGATAGGCGGTGATGACGTTCTGCGGGTCGCGCCGCCTCAAGCGCCGGGCGAGCCCGATCGCGAGAAACGACAGGACGATCATCGCGACCGCGCCGCCGACGTCGACGACCAGGATCGGCCAGAAGGAGGCGGTCATCGGCCCGTCGCCTCCGGCGGGGGCGGCGGCGGAGGGGCGCCGTCCTTCAGCAGCCGCCGGAGCCCCGCGTAAAGGAAGGCCATGGCCGGGACGCAGAGCAGGTGGTCGAGCTTGGCGGCGTAGTAGAGCCCGGCGAGCGCCGCGCCCCCCCCCGGCGCATCGACCCGCAGCGTCCCGCGGTCGACCATGACGACCTTCACCACCGCGAGCTGCTCGTCCACGAGGTGCGCGAAGAAGGCGTCCGCGTTCCAGAGGATGAAGCCGAGCGCGGAGTACTGGATGAGCCGCCACCCCCGCGCGGCGACGAGCCGGCGCTCCCGCAGCCAATAGATCAAAAGCCCCATCGCGGCGGCGAAAAAGACGTGCGCCGCCTGGTGGACGTAAATCCCCTCCGGGTGGCCGTGCCCCTGGACGGCGAGGGCCGGCGGGGGGGCGAGCCCGCCGGCGAGAACAAGGAGGATCGCCGGGGGCAGGAGACTGCGGATCAAGCGTTTGGCGGTCATAAGCGTCCGCGCCGGAGGCTCGCGCCGGGCCCTTCCCGCGGGTGACGCGCGGAACTCAGGCGGCGGGAGGGCGGGGCAGGGCGGCTTCGTCCGCCGCCGGGGTTTTTCGGCCGTAGGACATCAGCATCCGGTGCTGGCCCTTGAAGTAAGGCAGATGGCGCTTCAGGCGGCCGAAGACGATCCGGGCCAGGATATAGGCGCCGAGAAAGACGACCACGTAATTCGCGCCCGTGGAGGCCCCGGGAAGCGGAACCCCCGAGGCCGCAAAATGCGGCTGCATCCAGTCGAGGGCGAAAAATGCCGGCCACAGGGAGGCGGCCGAGAGCCCGAACTTGTTGAAAAAGACCTGGCCGTAGGCGTCGTTCGCCTGCTTGTTCAGCGCCTTGTAGCTCGGCCGGTCGTCGAGCTCAAGGGCCTGCTGCGCGAGCGCGTCATATTTCCGGAGATCGGCGTTGAGGCGGTCGAGATGGCCGCGGTTCACCCGGAAGACGAGCGAAATCGTGAATTCGCCCACCACCGCCGCCCCCAGCGCCAGCAGGAAGGCGCCGAGGATGCCGTCGATCCCCTCCACGCCGGTCAGCCGGAAGAACGGCAGGATGACGGGGTCCAGCCAGTGTGCCATGCGCGATCCGTTTCGGTCCGCCCGGCGGGGGCGGCGGTAAGGTCGGACCGCCCGGACCCCGCCAGCCGCTCGAGGTCCGGGCGGTCCCGCTCAGCTTCGGCGGTGCGCCCCGATCACATCGGGACCCAGGATTGGCCGAAGAAGCCCTTGCTGAAGTAGCCGATGCCGACGTACAGGGCCAGCACGATAAAGATGACCTTCAACCACTTGTCCGGGATGTACTTCGCCGTGCGCGGGCCGATCATGGAGCCGATGAAGACCCCGATCAGCTG
The DNA here is from genome assembly GCA_964573635.1 of uncultured Desulfatibacillum sp. Classification (GTDB taxonomy): domain Bacteria; phylum Desulfobacterota; class Desulfobacteria; order Desulfobacterales; family SpSt-501; genus SpSt-501. The sequence goes on from CAZNKG010000001.1 coordinate 192,482, forward strand.
GGTCCCGACGAGCGCCCAATCCATGCCCGCTCCGGCCACGTTGATGTAGGTCGTGATGCTCGTGATCATGCTGATCAGGACCGCCAGCGCCGAGGTGCCGGCCACGACGAACATCGGCAGCCCCACGATGCTCGTGAGGTAGGGCACGTAGAGGAACCCGCCGCCGACGCCGATGAAGGCCGAGATCGCGGCGATGACCACCCCGCCGAAGAAAGCCGCGATGGGATTGAAGGCGAAGTCCGTTCCGAAGAAGCTCATCACGGACTTGGTGATCCCGAAGGACTTGAGGGTGACGCCCGCCGAGGCGATGTCCTTCTTTTCCTTGACCGTCTTCTCGAAGGCCTGGGCGGCCTCCTTGGCCTTCTTCTTCCCGGCCTGCCCCTTGGGGGTCAGCTCGTAGATCAGGACGAACCCCACCACCAGGACGAAAACGCCGAACCACCCCTGGTACTGGCTGAAGCTCACCTTGCCGCCGGTCAGCGAGGCGGCGAGGAAGGCCCCGACGATCGAGCCCACGCCGAGGGCGAGCCCGAGCGGCCAGGACATGCGCTTGGACTTGAGGTAGTTGATGACGCTCAGGATCGAGGAGAGGCCGACCAGGAACTGGTTCGAGGTGCGGATGCTGTCGGTCAGGGTCTTGTTGAGGCTGGGGGCGGTTTCCTTGAAGGTCCGGACGTAGTCGCCCAGCCCGTAGACCGTCATGTGCCCCACCCCGGCCATGATGCCGCCGAAGGCGCCCACGGTCGAAAAGATCCAGCCCACCCAGGTGGCCCAGAGCAGGGCGAGAATGAAGCCGACCTGGGGTGCGCCCGGAATGTTGAAGACCCCGCGCGGGGCATTCGGGTCGATTTTCCCTTTTCCCTGTCCCTCCGGAGCCTTGGCGATTTCCTGGCCCAGCTTGCCGGGCAGGCCCAGGTCGCTGCCCACGGCCTTGGGCTTGGCTTCGGCCGGTTTCTGCTCGGAGGCCGCCGCCTGTCCGGCCGCCTGGGTCTGGGCATGGGCGCTGCCCGCGCCCAGAAAGGCCGCCGCCATAAAAAGGATCGAAAAACAGAGAACCAGATTCTTTGCCGCTTGCCGGATGTTCATTGTCCCTCCTGCCGAGATCCCGCCTGCGTTGAGTTGGTTGATGCGCCTTGAGCCGCATGCGCTCCCGCGCGCTCGCCCCGGTGGGGGCCCCCATCGGGAGCGGTCGCGGCAGCCCGGCCAGCAGCTAGCAAGCGTTATGCCATGGCGCCGCAAGCTCCCCCGGCAGTTTCCCGCAAGGTGTCGCCGCCTGGCGACGGACACCTCGCCCGCGGCGGGTTTTGATTCAACATGCTAGAATAAAATTAAATTTTTCTTTGCTGGCATCCGCTCGCCCGCAGCTGCGACGCCGTGGCGGCCGGCTCCGTCCCTTGCGCCGCCATGGCACGGCGCCCCGGGAGGGCCCCGACGGGGCCCCATCTTCCCCACTAATCGCAAAAAAAATACTGCGCTGCAATATAATTATTTCATCCACCCGGGCCGAATCGGTCCGGCGCCTTGAAATGACGGCCGCCGCCTGATGGGCATATCGATCAACCGGTTGAAGAATAAGGAAATAAATAGTAGATGAAAAAAAGAGCCGCAGACCGGCCCACAGGCGGGAATGGTACGCTTATTGCTCTCCGCCGGTGAGGTTTCACCGCCAGGCGGTGCGGGAGCGAGGCGCTTCTCGGCCAACTAACCAGCGTGGAGGCTCAAGGAAAAATGGAAAAAACGGTTTACAGCCTGTGTTTCATGTGCTCGGTGCGCTGCCCGATCAAGGTCACGGTCAAGGACGGGCAGGTGACCTTCATCGAAGGCAACCCCAAGGTGGCGGGCATCGACGGGAGCCTCTGCCCCCGCGGCTCGGCCGGGATCGCGCTGCTCTACGACGCGCAGCGGCTGCAGTCGCCCATGATCCGCACCGGGGCGCGCGGCGCGGGCCAGTGGCGCAAGGCGAGCTGGGATGAGGCCTACGACTTCATCGCCGAGAAGCTCCAGGCGGTCGTGAAGAAGCATGGCGGCCACAGCGTCGCGCTCACCGAGCGGACCAACCTCGCCACCCACGTGAGCAAGACCTTCCTCAAGGCCATCGGCTCCCCCAACCACTTCACCCACGATGCGCTCTGCAAGGGGTCGGTCAACACCGCCTGCCGCTCGCTCTTCGCCTACACCGACGCCCAGATGGGGATCGACTACAAGAACACCAAGCACATGGTCCTCTACGGCCGCAACCTCTTCGAGGCGATCGCGGTCAAGGAGGTGAACAGCATGATGGATGCGCTCGCGGCGGGCGCGAAGATCACCTACATCGACCCGCGGGTCTCGATCACCGCCACGAAGGCGCACCGCTTCTGGATGATCCGGCCGGGCACCGACCTCGCCCTGAACTACGCCCTGATCCACGTGGTCTTGAAGGAGCGGCTCTACGACGCCGAGTACGTGGACAAATGGGTGCTCGGCCTGAACGAGCTGCAGGACTTCGTCCAGGGCTACACCCCGGAGTGGGCCGAGAAGGAGACCGGTATCCCGGCGGGCGAGATCGTCGCCTTCGCGCGCGAGGTGAGCCGCGACAAGCCCGCGGTGGTCTTCCACTTCGGCTACCGCGGCGCCCACCACGTGAACGAGATCTATCTGCGGCGCTCGATCCTCATCCTGAACGCGCTCATGGGCGCGGTCGAGGCGAAGGGCGGGATCTTTTTCAAGAAGGGCCCGGGCGAGGTCGGCGCGAAGCCCGCCCGCAAGCTGACCGAGCAGAAGTTCCCGGCGATCAAGGTGCCGCGCTGCGACAAGGTCGGGACCAAGGAGTTTCCGCTCCCGGACCCCGACCACGGGGTGCCGCAGATGCTGCCGCACGCGATCCTGAACGAGGACCCCTACCCGGTCAAGGCGCTTTTCGTCTACCGCTTCGAGCCGCTCATGTCGATCCCGGACACGAACCTCACCCGCAAGGCCCTCGACAAGCTCGACCTCATCGTGACCTGCGACATCAACTGGAGCGACATCGCCTGGTATTCCGACGTCGTGCTGCCGGAGTCGGTCTACCTCGAGCGCACCGACTGCCTGCAGCAGGCGAACGGCCAGAAGCCCCAGATGTTCCTGCGGCGCCAGGCGGTCCCCCCGCGCTACGACACCCGCGAGTGGCCGATGATCGCCAAGCAGATCGGCGAGCGCATCGGGATCGGGGAGTTCTTCCCCTACGACGACATGGAGGCGCTCGTGCGCTGGCAGCTCGAGGGCACGGGCTTCGCCCTCGAGGATTTCGACAAGTCCGGCTTCGTCGCCTACACCGACAAGCAGATCCTCTGGGACCGCCGGGAGGGGCTCAAGTTCAAGACCCCCTCCAAGAAGATCGAGTTCAAGTCCGCGCTGCTCGAGGGGGCCGGCTTCCCCTCCTTCCCGCCCTACGAGCCGCTGCCGGCGCTCACCGGGGAGAGCTTCCGGCTGATCACCGGACGCCACGCGCTGCACACCCACGTCTCGACGCAGAACAACCCCTACCTGAGCGAGCTCATGCCGGAGAACGTGCTGTGGATCAACACCAAGCGCGCGGCGGCCCTCGGCATCAAGGACGGGGGGCGGGTGACCGTCGCCTCCCCGCAGGGCTCCGGCGAGATCAAGGCCTTCGTGACCGACCTCATCCACCCGGATGCCGTCTTCATGCTCCACGGCTTCGGCCACCAGGCGCGCCTGGCGTCCCGCTCCTTCAACAAGGGGGTGTCGGACGCGCTGCTCGAGGCCAACATCACCGACAAGGTCGGCGGCAGCCCGGCCCTGCACGACACCATCGTGACCGTCAAGGCGGCCTAATACCCGGAGGAGAAGAATGAGCCAGTACTACCTGTTCCAGGACACCAAGAACTGCATCGGATGCCACTCCTGCGAGATCGCCTGCAAGAGCAACAAGGCGCTGCCCGTCGGGCCCAAGCCCTGCCAGGTGATCCACGTCGCCCCCAAGATGGTGAACGGCCTGCCGCGCGCCTCCTACGTCTTCATGCCCTGCTTCCACTGCGAAAACCCCTGGTGCGTCGCCGCCTGCCCCACCGGGGCCATGCGCCGCCGGCCGCAGGACGGGATCGTCTACGTGGAGTCGAGCCTGTGCGTCGGCTGCAAGACCTGCATCACCGCCTGCCCCTGGGGCGCCCCCCAGTGGAACCCGGAGGCCGGCAAGGTGACCAAATGCGACTACTGCAAGGACCGGGTCGACGCGGGGCTCAAGCCGGCCTGCGTCACGATCTGCACGACCCACTGCCTGCACTTCGGCAAGGTCGAGGCGATGACCCAGATCCGCCGCGAGCGCCACGCGAAAGTGATCGCGAGCCTCGAGAACCAGATTGCCTGATGCCATGAACGCGAAAGCCTGCCCCGTCGACCGGACGATCGCCGGGCTCACGGAGGAGCTTGCGGCCGGGCGGATCGCGACCCCCCGCAGCCGGCGGATCGCCGAGGAGATCCGGGAGCTCCTCCTGGACGTGGCCTGGGGCCGGGCGGGCGGCGACCACATCGGCGCGATCGCCGCGCTCGCCGACGAGCTCGCCGCCGACCCGGCGGCCCCCGGGGCGGTCGCCGCCGCGCGGGCGGTGGTCGACGCCCTCGGCGAACACCGCGAGGTCTTCCAGAGCCACATCGACACCCACAACTGCGCGACCGGCGACTGCGTGCGGCTCGTGCCGGCCCCCTGCCAGATGGCCTGTCCGGCCGGGATCGACGTCCCCACCTACGTGAACCTGATCGGCGCCGGGCGCGACGCCGAGGCGATCGAGGTGATCCGCCGCGACAACCCCTTCCCGTGGGTCTGCGGGCTCGTCTGCACGCGGCCCTGCGAGCTCATGTGCGTCCGCGGCCGGATCGATCAGCCGATCTCGATCAAGTTCCTCAAGGCGTTCGCCGCCGAGCGGGCGCTCTCCGACCGCCGCTACGCGAACCCGCCGCGCGAGCCCGACAAGGGGCGGCGGGTCGCGGTGATCGGCGCCGGGCCGGGCGGGATGACCGCGGCCTATTACCTCGCCCTCAAGGGCTACGCGGTGACGGTCTTCGAGGCGCTGCCGGTCGCCGGCGGCATGATGATGCTCGGCATCCCCCGCTACCGCCTGCCGCGCGAGGTGATCGACCGCGAGACCGCCATGCTCGAGGACCTCGGGGTCGCGTTCCGCTTCAACACGACCTACGGGCGCGACGTGACCCTCGTCGGCCTCAAGGCCGAGGGGTTCGACGCCTTCTTCTTCGCGATCGGCGCCCACCGCTCCTTCAAGATGAACATCCCCGGCGAAGAGGAGTACCCCCAGGTGACCGAGGCGATCGATCTCCTGCGCCGGGTCGCGCTCGGCGACCGCCGGATGCCCGGCAAGCGGGTCGTGGTGGTGGGGGGCGGAAACGTGGCGATCGACGCCGCGCGCACCTGCCTGCGGCTCGGCTCCGAGGAGGTCACCATCGCCTACCGCCGCACGCGCAACGAGATGCCCGCCGACGTCGAGGAGGTCGAGCAGGCCGAGGACGAAGGGATCCACCTGGAGCTGCTCACCGTCCCCAAGACGATCCTGGGGCGGCCGGGCCGGGTCACGGGCCTCGAGTGCCTGCGCGCCGAGCTCGTCAAGAAGGAGGACGGCGGGCGGCTCTTTCCCGTGCCGATCGCGGGCAGCGAGTTCACGATCGCCGCCGACGCGGTGATCTCGGCCATCGGCCAGCGGATCGACCTCGAGAGCCTGGGCGATCTCGCCGGCCTCAAGTGGACGCGCCGCCAGACCATCCAGGCGAACCCGGTCAGCATGGAGACCGCCCTCCCCGGGGTCTTCGCCGGCGGGGACGCCGTCACCGGGCCGGCCACCGTGGTGGAGGCGATCGGCGCCGGCAAGCGCGCCGCCGAGGCGATCGACCGCTTCCTCTCCGCGATCCCCCAGCCGAAGATGCCGCCGGTCCCGGTGCGCCGGGGCCGGGTGGAATGGATGGAGGTCCCGGCCACGACGAAGATGACGCTGCGCCGGCCGGAGATGCCGCTGTTGAACCTCGAGCGCCGCCGCACCACCTTCCAGCAGGTCGAGCTCGGCTACCCCGAGAACGCCGTGCGGGAGGAGGCCCGGCGCTGCCTGCGCTGCGATGTCTGCCTGCGGTGCGGAAAATGCGTCGCGGTCTGCCGCGACATGATGGGGGTCGACGCGCTCGCGTTCGGCTTCCTCGACTTCGACCACCCGGGGCACACCGATTTCCGCGTCACAGCGGAGCGCTGCATTCTCTGCGGGGCCTGCGCGGCGAACTGCCCGAACCACGCGATCCGGGTGATCGACCGCGGCGGCGAGCGGCTGCTCTCCTACTGCGGGACGATCCTCAACCGCCAGAAGCTCGAACACTGCCGGGAGTGCGGCGCGGTCCTCGGGCCGGCGCGCTATCTCGATTACCTGCAGAAGCGCACCGCGGGCGTCGGGTCCGTGGTGCTGCACGAGCGTCTCTGCCACGCCTGCGCCCGCCGCAAGACCGCGGGCGCCCACGCGGAAAACCCGCCGGCCTGACGGGCCGGCCCATCCCAGATCGCAGGAGGCGGGCCATGGCGTTCCACCGCGGCCAGAAAGTGGAGATCTTCCGCAAATCCGACGACGAAGGCTGGGGCGCCCACATGGACCAGTACGTCGGGCGCCACGGCATCATCACCGATCCGGACACGACCAAGAACGATCCGGACGCCCTGATCGAGGTGAGCATCGAGGGCAAGGGCACCCACCGCTTCCCCCAGGACTGCCTGCGGCTGCTGCCGGAATGACCCCATGCGCGCAAAGGACGCTGCCGCCATGATCGCCATCCGCGTGAACGACCGGGAGATCGAGGTCGCCGAGGGGGAGAACCTGCTCCAGGCGCTGCAGGCGGCCGGGGTGCGCCTGCCCGCCGTCTGCTTCCACCCGGCGCTCAAGCGCCCGGCGGGCGTGTGCCGGATGTGCACGGTGGAGCTCGCGTTTCCCGGGAAGAGCTCCGAGGTGCGGCGGGCCTGCCTGGTCAAGACGGCCCCGGGGCTCTCCGTGCAGACCGAAAGCGTCGCGGTCCAGTCGGCGCGCGAGAAGGCGCTGCGCGCGCTCGTGCGCCTCGCCCCCCAGTCCGAGCGGCTGATCCGGCTGGCCGAGGAGTTCGGGATCCGCGTCGATCCGGCGCCGGACGGGTGCATCCGCTGCCTCTTGTGCGAGCGGGTCTGCCGGGAGGTCGTGGGGGCGGGGGCGCTCAAGCTGACAAAACGCGGCAGCCGGCGGCTGATCGAGCCGGTCGCGGGCCGCTGCATCGGCTGCGGCACCTGCGCGAACATCTGCCCCACCCACGTGATCCACATCCAGGACGACGACTACGCCCGCACCATCTCCATCCGCGGCGAGGTGATCGGCCGCCACCCGCTCGCGACCTGCGAGGGCTGCGGCCGGCGCTTCGCCACGCCGAAGTTCCTCGAGGTCGCCCACGAGCGCGCCGTCGACCACCACCCGGACGTGAAGGAGCACCACCGCTTCTGCCCCGAGTGCGCCAAGCGCCTCTCCCCGCGCGTGACCGGGGCCCTGCCGCCGCGCTACTGAGCCGCACCAGCCCCGTGCCGGCAGCGCCGAGAGCCGCCGGCGGGCTGCGCCGCGCCGCAGGCGCGCGGCCGGTCATCCGCGGCGCGCCGCGCCCCCCTTCGCCGCGATCCCCTCCGGCGTCGCGAGCACGTCCAGGCCCGTTCGCGCCCAGGTGGCGCGCGCCTGCTCCACGGTGTCGACGAGCGGCTCCTGGCAGTTGAAGGAGGTGTTGAGCAGCAGGCCGCAGCCGGTCTTCGCCCGCCAGGCCTCGAGCAGCTCCACGATGAAGGGGTCGTCGCCGGGGGCGACGATCTGGGGGCGGGTCGTCCCGTCGACATGGGTCACGGCCGGGACTTGCGCGGCGTTCACCGGGACGATGTAGGACATGTACTTGCTCGGCACCCCTCCCCAGTCGCCCAGCACCATCGGCGCGAAGGGGCGGTACCACTCGCGGCGCTTCACCTCGCGGTTGAGACGGTCCTTGCCGTCGGGGATCCGCGGGTCGAGCAGGATGCTGCGGTGCCCGAGCGCCCGCGGGCCGGACTCGGCCCGGCCGTAGCAGAGCCCGACGCTGCGCCCCGCGGCGAGATGGTCGACGATCTCCGCAATCCGCTCCCGGGGGATCGGCCCGGCATCGGTCCCGAGGTAGGGGCTCCAGACCCGCGGCGCGCGCGGGTTTCCGAGGAGATGATGCCAGGCGAAAAGCGCCTGGCCCAGGCTCAGGCCCCCGTCATGGGGCTGGGCCGGGACCCAGGTGTCGGCGAACAGGCCGCTGCGGTGCACGGCCGTGTTGGCGATGCAGTTCATCGAGCAGCCCCCGGTCAGGACGAGCCGCTCGACGCCCTTCCAGGATTTCAGGCGGGCGGCCGCCTCGAGGTAGAGCTCGGTCGTCAGCTTCTGCAGCGAGGCGCAGACGTCCTGGGCGAAGCGGTCCGCGGGATCGAGCCGGAGCTCGTCCCCGCGGCCGAAGCGGTGGGTCTGGAACGGAGCGAAGGGGAAATAGAGCATCTGCTCGCGCAGGACCTCGACCATCTCCTCCCGCGGCGTCCCGTAGCTCGCGAGCCCCATCAGCTTGCCCGCCCCCTCGAGCCGCTGCATGCCGAAGTTGTACTCGCCGATCGAGGCCCAGACCGCCCCGATGTTGAGCTGCATGCGCTTGCGCTCGTACCCCCAGCCGTACTCGATCTCGTGGATCCGGTGGCCGCTTCCATAGGCGAGCGCGCAGGCCCGCAGGTCGCCGCTGCCGTCGGCGGTCAGCACCCCGGCCGCCTCGAAGGGCGAGGTGAAGAGGGCCCCGGCCACGTGCGCGAGGTGGTGGTCGACCGCGCACCCCTCGATCCAGCGGCCGAAGAGCCGGATCCGGTGACGGCTCATGCGCCCCTCGGCGGGCCCGCGCCAGCCGTCCTGCTTGTAGTCGGGCCGCGCGTCGTAGCGCTCGCCCTCGAGCTCCCAGCGGAACTCCCGTCCGTCCAGGGTCGGCCGGGTGTAGGGGTTGATGGCGACGAAGTCGATCGACTCCGGCGTCCACCCGTAGGCGGCGAGGACCGCCTCGAGGTCCATCGCGCCCTGGTCGTGCTTCACCCGGGTCAGCCGTTCCTTTTCCAGGACGGCGACCGGCTCCCCGTCCTCGAGCAGGGTGAGGTTCGCGTCGTGGCCGAAGTAAAGCGATACGATCCGCATGCGTTCTCCCGTGTCGATCAGCGCTCCGCCGGAAATCTTATGCAACCGCCGCCGGAGCTGTCAATGCGCTTCGCCCCCCGGCGGCCCCGCCCGCCCGGCCGCGGGCCGCACCGACAGGACGCAGGCCGCCGAAACCAGGTAGAGCGCCCCCAGGTAGTAGAACACCGGGCGGAAATCGCCTTGAAAGGCGTCCAGGATCAGGCCCCCGACCCAGGGGCCCAGGATCCCGGAGAGAAACCCGTAGGCCGTGAAGACCGCCCCGAAAATGGCGCCGAAGGCGGCGATGCCGAAGCAGTCGACGATGAGCGGGGCCGAGACCGCGAACTGCGTGCCGAAAGCGTAGCCGACCGCGGTCGTGCAGAGGGCCCAGGCGGCGAAGCCGCCCGAGTTCGGCAGGAGGGCGTAGCCCGCCGCGGCGGCGAGGAAGGCGGCCGACATGACGGGGACGCGGCCGAGGCGGTCCGAGAGCAGGCCGCTCGCCATCCGGCCGACCCCGCTGCCGACGTTGAAGGCCGAAACCAGGAGCACGGCCTCTTCGAGCGGCAGGCCGCGCGCCGTGCCGTAGAGCGAGGCGAACACCACCAGCGTGATGCCGCCCGCGCCGGCGAAGGCCCAGGTGGCCCAGAGCAGCCAGAAGGCCTGCGTCCGGAGGCTGGCGGAGACCGTGAGGGAGGGCGGCGGCGGGGCCGCCGGGGCCTCACCGGCCGGCGCGAACGGGATCGGCGACGGCAGGCGGATGAAGCCGGCGCCGAGGCAGCCCATGACGGCCGTCGCGGCGCCGAGACTCACCACGGCCGGCCCGTATCCCAGGCCGGCCAGCAGCCGGGCCGCGAGCGGGGCCACCGGCGCCGCCGCCATTCCGAAAACCATGTTCACGAAGCCCGAGACCAGGCCGCGCCGTTGCGGAAACCAGATCTGGGAGACGGTGAGCACCGGGATGTAGACCAGGGAGGAGGCCGCGCCGCAGAGATAGGCCCAGGCATACACCGACCCGATGCCGTCGCCGGCGCAGAGCAGCGCCGTGCCGAGGCCGGTCGCGAGCGCCCCGGCGGCGATCATCCGGCGCGGCCCGACCCGCCCCAGGAACCGGCCGGCGAGGTACATGCAGGAGCCGGCCCCGCACAGGAGGAAGAACAGGCTTTGGCCGAGCGCCGCGCGGTCCGCCCCGAAGGCCGACTGCCAATGCGGCCCGAGCGCCCCGGGCAGCCCGAAAATGAGGCCGCCCGGCCAGAAGACGGCCAGCGATCCGAAAAAAAGAGCGGCGCCGCCGCCGCGAGTCCTCTTCACCGCCGATTGCCCCCCTGGGGATGGTTGGGCTTGCCCCCCGTGCATAGCACGCCGGGGTCCGAAATAACAGCCGCCGGCGAAAAAAGCGCGGTTTATCGGCGGCCGCGGCTCTGGTATAGAGGGCGGCGGGAGGGCGGCGGGAGGACCCGGCGCCTGCGAACGCCAATACGCCAAGGAGGGGAGAACGATGATTCACGTGATCGCGACGATCGAAGTGGCCGCGGGCCGGCGGGAGGCGTACCTTGACATCCTGCGCGAGGTCGCCCCGGCGGTGCGGGCCGAGACGGGCTGCATCGCCTACACGCCGACGGTGGACATCCCCTCCGGGCTTCCGACCCAGTGCGACCTGCGGGCGAACGTCGTCACCCTGGTCGAAGCCTGGGAGAGCCTGGAGGACCTGCGCAACCACCTGAAGACCGCCCACATGCTCGCTTACCGCACCCGGGTCAAGAACCTCGTCCGGGGCTTGAGCGTCCAGGTCCTCGCGCCGGTGTGATCCGCAGCTTCCCTGCCGGGCCGGGTTGCGGCCGGCCCCAAGGTCTGGTACCATCAGCGCGGAAGATTTCTTCCACCACTCAACCCCGAAGCAGGAGGCGACGGCATGGCTTTGAAGAGCAAGGAAGATCGCAGGAAGAAGGTGATCGAGGCCCTGAACACCGCGCGCGGGATGGAGCTGCAGGCCATCACGCAGTACATGAACCAGCACTACAACCTGGACAACATGGACTACGGCGAGCTCGCCGCGAAGATGAAGCTGATCGCCATCGACGAGATGCGCCACGCCGAGAGCTTCGCCGAGCGCGTGAAGGAGCTCGGCGGGGAGCCGACCGCCGAGCCGGCGGGAAAGACCCAGAAGGGGCAGAAGGTCGAGATCATCTTCAGCTTCGACGCGAAGCTCGAGGACCACACGATCGACGTCTACAACCAGTTCGCCAACGTCTGCCGCGAAAACGGCGACAGCATCAGCGCGAAGATCTTCGAGACCATCATCGACGAAGAACAGCTCCACTACAACTACTTCGACAACGTGGACGAGCACATCCGCACCCTCGGGGCGACCTATCTCGCCCAGATCGCGGGGACGCCCTCCTCCACGGGGCTCACCCCCAAGGGCTTCGCCGTCGGCACCGGTGACGGGGCCTGAACGCGCGCATGCGGATCGACGCGCGCTTCGTCGGCACGGCGCTCGAGGCCGTCACGGCGGCGGTCGACCCGCGGCGGAGCATGAACTACGCGGCCGCCGTCGGGGACGACAACCCGCGCTACTTCGACGACGAGCGCCCCGACGGAATCATCGCCCCGCCGATGCTCGCGGTCGCCCTCACCTGGCCGCTCGCCGCGGGGGTCGCTCCGTCGATCGCCAAGGCCGGGTTTCCGCTCGAGGCCTTGGCGACCCTCGTGCACCACACGGAGCACCTGCAGTTCCACCGCCCCATCCGGCCCGGCGAGACGCTCGCCATCGCGGGCGCGGTCGCGGCGATCGGCCCGCACCGGGCCGGGACCCGCATCGTCCTGCGCTTCGAAGCGCGCGATGCGGCGGGGTCGCCCGTCTTCACCGAGCATCTGGGCGGCCTGCTGCGCGGGGTCGGCTGCGCGGGCGGGGGGGCGGGGCTTGAGCGCCTGCCCGCGGCCCCCGACCCCGCGGGGGGCGGAAGCCCCCTCTGGGAAGCCCCGATCCCGGTCGACCGCCTGCGCCCCTTCCTCTACGACGCCGGCAGCGGGATCGTCTTCCCGATCCACACCTCGCGCCGGTCGGCGCGGCAGGCGGGCCTTCCGGACATCATCCTGCAGGGGACCGCGACGCTCGCGCTCGCCGCGCGCGAGCTGACCGACCGCGAGGCGGGCGGGGAGCCCGCCCGGCTGAAGGCGCTCGCCGCCCGCTTCGGCGCCATGGTTTTCCCGGGAAGCGCGATCCGCGTCCGGCTGAACGGCCGGCGGGACGACGAGGCGGGCGCCGACCTCTGGTTCGAGGTCGCCAACCATCAGGGAGAGCCGGCCATCCGCCGGGGGTATGCCCGGCTGGAAAGCGAGCGCGCATGACTGCCGAGGCCTTCATCCGTTTCGAGCGGCTGAACGACGCGATCGCCCACTGGGCGAAGGCGCGGCCGGACCACCCGGCCATGATCCAGCACGAGGACGGCAAAACCGTCACCTACCGCAAGTTCAACCGCCTCGTGGACCTCTTCGCCTTGAGGCTCGGCGACATGGGCATCGGCCCGGGCGACCGGGTCGCGAGCATGCTCGTCCTCATCCCCGAGCACCTGATGCTCATGTATGCCTGCTTCAAGATCGGGGCGCTCTTCGCGCCGCTCGACCTGCGGCTGAAGGAGGAGGAGGTCGTCCGCGAGATCGGCAAGATCCGGCCCAAGGCCTTTTTCTTTCTCGGCCGGACCCCCGTGCGCGACTTCCGCGCGGTTGCGCGGGCGGTGAAGGAACGCTGCCCGTACGTCCAGCATCTCGTGCAGTTCACGGCCGACCCCCGACCGGGCGAGATCCTCGAGGGGGCGGTCGGCATCACGCAGATGATGGCCAAGGGCAGGCTCCTCGCCCTGATGGCGAAGGAGCTCTTCCGCGGGACCCTGCGCCGGAGGTATGCCGCGGTCACCGCCCGCACGCCGGCGCTCATCATTTTCACGACCGGCACGACGGGCGAGCCCAAGCCGGCGGTCCTCTGCCACGAGAACATCCTCGTCCAGAACGAGATCCTCGCCCGCGGCATGGACCAGACCCCGGAGAGCGGCCTGCGGATCCTGATCAATCTCCCGCCGAGCCATGTCGGCTGCGTCACCGAATGCTTCATGACGACGATGTGTCTCGGCGGCACCGCCGTGCTGCTGCGGATCTTCGACGTCCGGCTGACCCTCGAGGCGATCGAGCGCCACCGCGTCACCGCCCTCGGGCAGATCCCGACGCAGTTCCGCATGCTCTGGGCCCACCCCGACTACGGCCGCTTCGACCTGAGCAGCCTGCGGTTCGTCGCCTACGCCGGCTCGTCCGTGGACCTCGCCTTCCTGAAGAAGCTCGCCGCCATGGCCCCCGCCTTCGGCACCGGGATCGGCATGACCGAGAACGCGGGCTTCGCGACCTTCACCCGACCGGGGACGCCGCCCGAGGAGATGGTCGGCCAGGTGGGCGCGCCCTTCCCCGATCTGGCGGCCGTCACCGTCCGCGCGCCCATGAACCCGGACGGCACGGCCGGCGCGGAGCTGCCCGACGGGGAGGTGGGCGAGATCTGCTACCACCCGCCGATCGTCTTCCTCGGCTATTACGGCATGCCGGAGGAGACGGCGCGGACCGTCTCCCGGGAGGGGATCCTCTACACGGGCGACCTCGGGTGTTTCCAGGAGCGCGGCGGGCGGCGGGCGCTCCGGCTCTCCGGGCGGCGCAAGTTCATCGTCAAGCAGAAGGGCTACAACGTCTTTCCCGACGAGGTCGAGGAGTTCATCGCCCGGCTGCCGGGCGTGGACGTCGTCGAGGTGGTGGGGGTCCCCCACGCGCTCTTCGACGAAGGGCTCTTCGCCTTCGTGCGGCCCGCCAAAGGCGCCCCGCTTGACGCCGAAAAGGTTTTGGACCACTGCCGGGGGATCGCCGCCTACAAGCGCCCGCAGCATGTCGAGATCCTGCCGGCCGAGGCGGAGCTGCCCCTCACGCGCAGCACAAAAGTGGACAAGCTCGAGCTGCGGCGCCGCGCCGAGGAGATCGTCGCACGCCTGCGGCAGGCGGGCGGGTGGGACGCGGCCGCGGAAGCCGCGGGCCGGCCGCCCCGCCTGCCTTGAAGCCCACCCCGGTGATCATGCGGCCGAACGACGACACGCTCCGATGCCGCGCCCCAGCGCCCGAGTTCGACGCCTGGAAGCCGGTTCTCGACGGGAGCCACACCTCGCGCCGGCTGAACCCCGCGTGGGCCGCGGCGGCGGTCAAGGCATCCGGCGAGCGCGCCCGGGCCGCTCTGGAAACCCAGCGCCGCATCGCCGAGGCCGCCGGCCGGATCGTCGGAAACCGCCGGCGCACCCACGCCGGGATCCGCTATGAGAACCGGCGGCTGCCGACCGGGCGCGAGGAGTACACGAACCCCTTCAACGGCCAGACCGAGGTCGACACCTCCCGCTATCGCCACCGCTGGGTCAACCCCCGGGGAGATGTCCTCGACACGGACGAGAACGGCTTCGACCCCAACCGGGTCGCGGAGTACAACACCCGCGAGTGGAACCGCACGCCGGTGCGCCCGCGCTGATCCGGGCCGGACGGGAGGCAGATCGACATGCAGGGTGACCCGGCCGGCCGCGGGCGCGCGATCGCGCTGCTGGTTCTGACCGCGCTGTTGTGGAGCACGAGCGGCCTGTTCATCAAGCTCCTGGATGCCTCCCCGCTCGCCATCTTCGGCGCGCGGGGAATGGTCGCGGGCGTCGTCTTCCTGGTCTGGATGCGGCGGACCCCCTGGCGCCTCACCCCCTGGCTGGCGGCCGGCGCGCTCGGCTACATGGGCGCGCAGTTCTTCTTCATCCTCTCGCTCCAGCTCACCACGGCCGCGAACGCGATTTTTCTGCAGTACACCGCGCCGATCACCGTCCTGGCTCTATCGATCTGGCTCCTCGGCGAGCGCCCCCGCCGGATCGACGGGATCACGATGCTCCTGATCTTCGCCGGCATGCTGCTCTTCTTCGGCCAGGAGCTCAAGCTCAGCCGGGGGTTTTACGGCAATCTCGCGGCGGTGCTGGGCGGGGTCGCGCTCGCGGTCATGATCGTGAGCAGCCGCGCCGCGCGCCAGGGGCACCCCGCCCGGATCTTTCTTCTGGGAAGCCTGCTCAGCGCCGTGATCGGGCTTCCGGCCGTGCTCGCCGAGGCGTGGAGCCCGCGCGCGGCGGCCATCATGGTCTACCTCGGGGTGTTCCAGACCGGGCTCGCCTCGGCCCTTTATGCCGTCGCCATCCGCCGCGTGCGGGCGCTCGAGGCCAACCTGATCCTGACGCTCGAGCCGGTCTTGAACCCCCTGTGGGTCTTTCTCGTGATCGGCGAGACCCCGGGGCCGCTGGCGCTCGCCGGCGGCGCGGTCGTGCTCGGCGCGATCACCGCGCGGGCGGCCGCCGGCTCCCGGCGCCCGGATCTCTGAGCGCGCCTTCCGACGGCCCGGCCGCTACATCCGCGCCACCCCCAGAAAGGCCGCGTGCAGGCTGATCACCACCACCACGAAGGCCCGGCGGCTCGCCTCGGGGCCCAGGCCCGGGAAGCTGAGCGCGATCGCCTCCGGCCGGCACGCCGCCAGACAGTCCGTGCAAAGCGAGCAGGAAAGCCCCGGCCGGCCGCGTTCGAGGTCGCCCTCGGCGAGCGCCCCGTAGCGGCAGGCGCGGCGGCAGGCGCCGCAGCGCGTGCAGCCGGGGCCGATCCGGAGCCGCCAGGGGGAAAGCTTCCCCAAAAGGTCGGCGACCAGACCGAGCGGACAATAGGCGGTGCAGTGGACCATCAGCCCGCGGCGCGCCGCGGCGAAGACCATGACCCCCACCCCGGCCAGTCCGAAGACCGCGGCGAGAAGCGCCGCGGCGGCGGCCGGCGCGCCGCCGGCGCGCAGCATGAGCGCCGCGGCGACCGTGAGCGCGAGCGTGGCGAAGCGTCCCCGGGAGTGGCCGGGTGAAAGGGCTCGCGGCGCGCCGGCGCGCCGCCGGCTCAGCCGCTCCTCCCAGGCACCGATGTAGCACAGGAAGCTGCACCAGGCCGGCCCCGCGAGAAGGACGGCGGCCGCAAAAAGGATCGGCATGAAATAGCCGCCGCCGCGGTAAAGCGGGCCGCCGATGATCACCGCCGGGACCGGGAGGTGGAGCTCGCCGGTCATCAGAAACTGCTCGGCCCCGCAGAGCCCCAGGAGGAGCTGCAGGAAGAAGACCGCTGAAAAGAGGCCCCAGATGCGGCCGCGCACCGCCGGCGCCCGCCGCCGGTCGAGCATCGCCCCGCCCACTCCGACGGCGTAGGCGGCCAGCGCGACCACCTGGACTCCCCCCCAACCCGGAAGCAGCCGGTCGAGGAGCAGGACGGGAACGCGGGCGTTTTCACGCGCCAGCCCGAGAAGCGCGGCGGTCAGCAGGAAGAGCGCGGCCAGCGGAACGGCATCCGCGGCCCGCCGGCTGAAAACGGCCCGGCCGGCGGCCCCCCCGAGCCAGAGCAGCGACCCGATGCTCAGCCCGACGATCCCGGCCATGATCAGGCCGAGCCGCCCCCAGGGAAGGCCCGCTGCCAGGCGGGCGTTCAAGAGGGTGGCCCCGGCGTCAGCCCAGACGCCGAGCCCCGCCCCGATGAGCGCGAGCCACACGATCCGCACCCACCCCGCGCGGAGCAGGCCCGCCAGGGCGGCGCCGAGAAGAAACACGCAGGCCCCGCGGCCGCCGGCGCGCAGGAAGTGCGCCGCCAGGAGAAGGAGCGCGGCCGCCGGCAGGGCCGCGCCGGCCGCCGCCAAGGCCCCGGGGACGGTCCGGCGGTCGCAGCCCCCCGCTTCCGGCCCGCCGGCCAGGACATCGGAATTCACCGCCATGCATCACCTCGCATCCGCTTCCGATGCCTAGCACACCCGCCGGCGGCGGGCCTTGACTCACGTCAAATCGCCGGCGCGCGACGGGGCGGCGCCCCCCAAGCGCAACGCCGGCGGCCCCGCCGCCAGCGCCTCCCGCAGCAGCCCGGCGAGCTCGCCGATCAGCGCGCGGTTGTCGAACGACCGCCGGACCCGCTCGCGGGCCGCGGGGATCACCGCCGCCCGCAGCGCGGCGTCGGTGAGCAGCGTGCGCATCGCGGCCGCCATCTCCGCCGGCCGGCCGGGCGCGACGAGGAGCCCCGTTCGTCCCGGCTCCACCGCCTCCGGGATCGCCGACACCGCCGTCGCGACGACCGGGACCCCCATCGCCATGCTCTCGAGGATGACGTTCGGGATCCCGTCGCGGTCGCCGTCGGCGGCGACCTCGCTTCCCAGCACGAACAGATCGGCCGCGCGGTAGTGCTCGAGGACGACGGGGTGCGGCTGCGTCCCGAGGAAGCGGCAGCCGTCGCCGTTCAGCCCGAGGCCGGCCGCGAGCGCCGCCAGCCGGCCGCGCTCGGGCCCGTCGCCGATCAGCGTGTAGGCGAAGGCCGCCCCGTGCGCGCGCAGCCGCGCGAGCGCCTCGAGGATCGTCGCGATCCCCTTTTTCGGGATCAGCCGCGCGACCGTGAGGATGCGGTAGGGCGGGCCGGGGGCCGTGCGGCCGTCGCGGCCGCTCGCGAAAAGCGCCGTGTCGATCCCGTGGTAGATCCGATGGATGCGGGAAGCGGGCGCCGCGCCCAGGCCCGCGAGGTAGCGGCGGTTGTACTCCGTGCAGGTGGCGACGAAACGCGCCCCCGCGATCTTGTCCCGCAGGTGCTCGGGGCGCGAGGTGTAGATGTCCTTCGCGTGGGCCGTGAAGCTGTAGGCGATCCCGGAGAGGTGCGCGGCGAACAGCGCCACCGAGGTCGGCGAGTGCGCGAAGTGGGCGTGCAGGTGGGCGACCCCGGAGCGCGGCAGGAGCTTCTCGACGAGGTACACCGCCTGCAGGAAGTGGCGCAGCGTCGCCGGGTTGCGGGTGCGGCGGAAGCGGCGCAGCGCGAAGGCGAGGCTCTCCCGGAAGCGCCCGGGCCGGCGGATGAAAAGCCTCAGGGCGCGGAAGAGGAGCCGGTGGCTGTTCGGCAGAAAGGTCTCCGGCAGGTAGTCGACCCGGGCCCGGATGCGGCGGACGGCGGGGTGGGCGAACCCCTCGCGCCCCGGGCGCATGGAGAAGATGCGGATCCGGAAGCCCAGGTTTTCGAGCAGCCGAATCTCGTTGGCGATGAAGGTCTCGGAGATGCGCGGGAAGCCCTTGAGGACCATCCCGAGGACCGGGGGGGCGGCGGGGGTCATGGCGGCGGGGAAGGCGCCGCGGCGAAGAACGGGCCGGGAAGCTCCCGCTTGTGGCAGCGGAACTCCCTCAGGCGCTGCTTCATCACCTCGATCCCGGTCATGCGGAAGCCGGCGATCGCCTCGCGGCCGGCGCGGTGGTTTTCGAGTAGCGCGAGCAGCTTGTCCCGCAGGCGCTCCGGGCTCATCGCGTTCCAGGGGATGTAGTCGGTCAAATGATGGCGCTGGAAGGTCTGGGCGCGGATCAGCTGCTCCTTGCGGGGGGTCTCCCGCGGGATGACGAGGCTCATCGTCCCCTGGCTCAGGATCTCGCAGAGCGTGTTGTAGCCGCCCATGCTGACCACGACGTCGGCCGCGGCGAAGATCTTCTCCATCTGGCGGTAGAAGTGGTACATGCGCACCCCGAGCTTGCGCGCGCGCTTGTAGACGTTCTTGCGCTCGGACTTCGGCATGAAGGGGCCGGTGATCAGGATGCTCTTGAAGGGCATCGGGCGGCCCGCGTTTTCGAGCATGGTGAGGTAGGTGTCCATGACGCCGAAGCCGTCGCCGCCCCCGCCGGTCGTCACCACCACCAGGCGCTCGTCGGCCTGCAGCCCGTGCTCCTTGCGGATGGCGGCGACCGCCTCGGCCGAGGGGACCTTGCGGGGGATGTAGCCGGTGAAATGGATCTTGCGGCTCACCGGCGCGCTGATCCCGTACTCGACGATCGGGTCGTAGAAATCGCGGTTGCCGTAGACCCAGATCTCGCTGTAGAGCTCCTCGAGGCTCTGGTAGACCCCCTTCTCCCGCCAGTCGCGCCGCGTCGTCTCGGCGTCGTCCATGATGTCGCGCAGCCCGAGGATCGTGCGCGTCGCGGGCCGGCAGCGCCGCAGCCACTGCAGGGCCGGCAGGACCTCGCGCTTCAGCCCGAGCGGCTCCTTGTCGACGATGAACAGCTGCGGCTGGAAGGTCTTCACGGTGGCGGTGATGATGTTCTTGCGGATGTCGAGCGCGTGGCGGGCGTTGATCTTGATCGAAAACGGCAGATACTGCTCGTTCGTCTTCTTGATCATGCCCGGGATGCGGACGAAGTCGATCTGCTCGGGGAAGGAGAAGCGCCCGGCGATGGGCGAGCCCGTCAAAATGAGGATGTTCACGCGCGGGGCGAGCAGGTGGCCGGCGATCGCCATGCTGCGGCGGATGTGACCGAGCCCGTAGGTGTCGTGGGAATACATCAGGATGTTGTAGGTGGCGCTGCGGGCCATGCCCCTCCGTCCGCGGCGCTTGCAAGCGCGCCGTGTTTTTTTATCATATTAAAATTCAAGCCCTTTTGTCAATGAAGGCGGAATGCGCCGCGCGCTTCCTCCGCCGCGTCGATTCTGGTATAAAGGGGCGACCGCCGGCCGCCGCCCCGGCCGGCATAGGCTTTCCGCGATAAAGGCGACCCATGGCCCGCTCCGACGTCCACCCGGTCCATCGCTTCGAGCCCTGGCAGGTCTGGCCGGGCTCCTTCGACAACCCCGCGGCCGACGGGAACTTCCCGCACCCGCCGCAGACGGGCCTCGCCATCACGCGGGCGACCCCCATCGCCTCGCTCGGCTCCTGCTTCGCGCGCGAGATCAAGCGGCGGCTCCTGCAGCGCGGCTTCAATTACATCTGCGAGGAGACCGACCACCCCGCCGCCGTGCACGCGAGCGCGGCCTGGGAGCGGGTCTACAACACCTTCTGCATGCGCCAGATCTTCGAGTACACCTTCGAGGCGTTCCGGCCGCGGCAGCGCTGGTGGCGCGCGCCCCTCTCGGGCCGCATCCAGGACCCCTTCCGCCGGGTCGTGCTCTACGCCGACGAAGCCCAGGCCGAGGCGGACTTCGCGCGCCACCGCGAGCACTCGCGCCGGGCGCTTTCGCGCGCGCAGGTGCTGGTGATCACCCTCGGGCTGACCGAGATCTGGCAGGACGCGCGCGACGGGACGGTCATCAGCCTGCCCGCCGGCCCCTACGTGAACGAGGGCGGGGACATGCGCCCCTACATCTTCCGGGTGAGCCGTTACGCCGAAAACCTGGAAAACCTCGAGCGCATCCACGCGCTGCTCGCCCGGCACAACCCGGCCTGCCGCATCGTCGTCACCGTCTCGCCGGTGCACCTCTGGGCGACCTTCCGCCGCGACGCGGATGTGATCAGCGCCAGCTGCAACTCCAAGAGCACGCTGCGCGCGGCCGCCGACGAATTCGCCGCCGCGCACGAAAACGTCTGCTATTTCCCGGCCTTCGAAATGGCGACGATCTACCAGGCGATCCTCGGACGGGGCTTCTTCGCCCCGGGCCGGGAGAATTTCCACGTGAACAAGCGGACGGTCAAGTTCATCATGAACCACTTTTTCCGGTGGTACGCCCCCGCGGAGGCGTTCGCGCCCTTCGAGGCCGACGAAGGGGACGGACCGGGTGAGAATGCGCTTGACTAACCCTTGACGATCCGCAAAAATGCAGGGATTTTCATTGCTGCCATCCCAAGGACATGCGATGGAGTTCGAACCCGTCATCGGGCTGGAGGTCCACGCCCAGCTCAAGACCCGGACGAAGATCTTCTGCGCCTGCTCGACCGCCTTCGGGGCGCCGCCGAACACCCAGGTCTGCCCCGTCTGCCTGGGGATGCCCGGGGTGCTGCCGGTCCTCAACCGCATGGTGGTGGAGTTCGCCCTGCGGATGGCGCTCGCCACCGGGTGCACCATCGCCCCCGTGAGCCGCTTCGCGCGCAAGAACTACTTCTACCCCGACCTTCCCAAGGGGTACCAGATCTCGCAGTACGAGCTGCCGATCGCCGAGCACGGCCACATCGACGTCGAGCTCGACGGCGAAAGCCGCCGCGTGCGCATCCGCCGCATCCACATGGAGGAGGACGCCGGGAAGCTCGTCCACGACCCGGAGCGGCCGGTGAGCCGGGTCGACTTCAACCGCACGGGGGTCCCGCTGATCGAGATCGTGACCGAGCCGGACATCGCCTCGCCGGCCGAGGCCGGGGCCTACCTGCGGAAGCTGCGCGCGATCGTGCGCACCTTGGGCATCTGCGACGGGAACCTCGAGGAGGGGAGCTTCCGCTGCGACGCGAACGTCTCGGTCAGGCCGAAGGGCGCCTCCGCGCTCGGCACCCGGACGGAGCTCAAGAACCTGAACTCCTTCCGCTTCGTCGAAAAGGCGCTCGACTACGAGATCGCGCGCCAGCTCGAAACGCTCGCCGACGGCGGAGAGATCGTCCAGGAGACGCGCCTGTGGGACGCCGAAAAGGGGCGCACGCTCTCGATGCGCGGCAAGGAGGAGGCCCACGACTACCGCTACTTCCCCGACCCGGACCTCCTGCCGCTCGAAATCGACGCGGCCTGGATCGAGCGCGTGCGCGGCGCGCTGCCCGAGCTCCCGGACGCGCGGCGGCGGCGCTTCGTCGAGCGCCTCGGCCTTCCGGCCTACGACGCCGGGGTGCTCACCGCCGAGCGCGAGCTCGCCGACTACTTCGAGCGCTGCCTGGAGCTCTTCCCGCAGCCGAAGACCGTCAGCAACTGGATCATGGGCCCGCTGCTCGCCCTCGTGAACGCCACGAACGCGCCCCTCGACGCGCTTCCGGTCGCGCCCGAGGCCCTCGCCGGGCTCTTGAGGCTCGTCGACTCCGGAGAGATCAGCGCCAAGACCGCCAAGAGCGTCTTCGACGAGATGGCCGCGAGCGGGAAGCGCGCCGAGGCGATCGTCGCCGAGAAGGGCCTGACCCAGGTGAGCGACGAGGCCGCCCTCGAAAAGGCCGCCGCGGCGGCGATCGCCGCGAACCCGAAGGAGGCCGCGGCCTACCGCGGCGGCAAGCACAAGCTTCTCGGCTTCTTCGTCGGCGAGGTCATGAAGGCGACCGGCGGCCGGGCGAACCCCAAAGCGGTGAACGAACTCCTGCGCCGCATGCTGGAGGAATGAGAATCGCCTCCCGCATGCCGCACCCACCAACCGAAACCGGAGGACCACCCTTGAAAAATCCGATCGCCACCCTGCGCTCCCTCGGCACCGCGGCCGTGCTCTGCCTCCTCGCCGCGGCCGCCGCCCTCGCGCTGCCCGCCGCCGCCGCGGCGGCGGCGAAAACCGTCGCCATCGTGCCGTTCAAGATCAACGCCGAAAAGGACATGGGCTACCTGCGCGACGGGGTCTACGACATGCTGAGCTCGCGCCTGCAGAAGGCGGGCGACGTCGAGGTGCTGAACCGCCAGGTGGTCGAGCGCGCGCTCACTCAGGCGGTGGCGACCGAGGCCGCGGCCCGCGACTTCGGCCGCAAGCTCGCGGCCGACTTCGTCCTCTTCGGCAGCATCACCGCGCTCGGAAACAGCATCTCGATCGACTCCAAGATGGTGGACGTCGCCGGCGCGAAGCCGACGGTCGCCTTCTTCGACCAGAGCGAGGACGCCGGCGGGATCATCGGCAAGATCAACCTCATGGCGGCCGACATCAACGCGAAGATGTTCAGCCGCGAGCCGGCCGCGCGGGCGTCCGCGGCCCCGGCGGCCTCCGCCGCCGCCCCGGGAACCGACTCCGCCGCCCCGGCCGACGCCCGCATGCACCCCGAGAAGATGTTCAAGCAGCAGACCGGCGGCATGGGCGGAGCCGACTCCCCCTTCGTCTCCGAGGGGGGCGGCCGCGAGGTCTCCCCGCAGTTCTGGAAGAGCGCCGCCTTCAAGCTGCTCTTCAACGGAATCGCGGTCGGCGACATCGACGGCGACGGCAAGAACGAAACGGTGATCCTCACCCCGCAGTCGGTGCTCCTCTTCCGCTTCGAGCAGGGGCGCTTCTACCAGTTCCAGGAGCTCGAGACGAACCGCCAGTCCTACTACATCGGCGTCGACGTCGCCGACGTGAACGGCAACGGGGTCGCCGAGATCTTCGTGACGAGCCTCGCCATCACCCAGAAGGCGGTGAACTCCTTCGTCCTGGAGTTCGACGGCAAGCAGTACCGCAAGACCGTCCAGGACTTCCCCTGGTTCCTGCGGGTGAGCGATCTCGCCCGCGGCCCGGCCCTGCTCGGCCAGGCCCACCGCGCGGGCTCGCCCTACGGCGGCGCGGTCTACGAGATGCTCTGGCGAAACGGCCGGTACGAACCCGAGACCCTGATCCCGACCTCCGGGTCGCTCAACGTCCTCGGGCTCGCCCTCGGGGACCTCCTCGGAAACGGCCGGGAGACGGTCGCGGCCTTCGACAGCGCCGACTACATCCGCATCTTCGACGAGGCCGGAAAGCAGGAGTGGAAGAGCGCCGAGCGCTACGGGGGGAACACCCTCTACTACGCCGGCGACATCCAGAGCCCCGGCGACATCGAGCGGCCCATCTTCTTCCCCATGCGCATGACGGCCCAGGGGCCCGGCCCGGACGGCAAGCCCCAGCTGCTCCTCGTCAAGAACCACGACGTCGCGGGCCTGCGGCTCGAGAAGTTCCGCCAGTTCACCGAGGCCCAGTTCATCTCGATGTTCTGGGACGGGATCGGGCTCGCCCCGGCCTGGAAGACCCGCAAGCTCACCGGCTACATCCGCGACTTCGCCTTCGCCGACTTCAACAACGACGGCAAGAAGGAGATCATCGCCGCCGTGATCCTGGACGAGGGCCGCGTCATCACGACGACGCCGAAGAGCACCGTCATCGCGCTCGAAATGAAATAGAAACGTTTTAGGCGTTGCACCCCGCCCGCGGGCGGGGTGCAACACCGGCGGCTAGGTTTCGATTCGCTTTTTCATCCTCGGGGGCAGAGGGCTTTCTGCTGTCAGGGGCCGTCGCCGCTGTGCCGGATGCCGAGGCGGATCATCTTGCGGCGCAGGGTGTTCTTGTCGATGCCGAGCTCTCGGGCGGTGGCGACCTTTTTGCCGCCGTGGCGCTGCAGGGCCTGGACGATAGCCGCTTTTTCGATGTCCTGCAGGCTCATGCCGGCCGGCATGCTGACGTCCCTGCCGCGCGGGATGAGGTGTTCGGGAAGGTCATCGATGCGGATGAGGTCCTCGCGGCAGAGGATGAAGGCGTGCTCGATCGCGTTCTCCAGCTCGCGCACGTTGCCGGGCCAGTCGTGCAGCATCAGAGCGGCCAGTGCGTCCCGGGTCAGCCCTTTCACCTCGCGGTCTTTCTGGTGGTTGAAGCGCTCGATGAAGTGGTCTGCCAGCAGCGGGATATCGTCGCGGCGCTCGGCCAGGGTCGGCAGCACGATCTTGAACACGTTGATCCGGAAGTAAAGGTCATCCCGGAACTTTTCCTCCCGGACGAGCTGGCTGAGGTTGCGGTGGGTGGCGGCGATGACCCGGGCGTTGGTTGGAACCGGGCGGTTGGACCCCAGGGGTTCGTACACGCGCTGCTGCAGGACCCGCAGCAGCCGCACTTGGACCGGTGGCGAGATGTCGCCGATCTCGTCAAGGAAGATCGTACCGTTCTGGGCTAGGGCGAAACGGCCGGGTTTGTCCTGCCTGGCATCGGTGAACGCGCCGGCCTTGTAGCCGAACAGCTCGGACTCGATCAAAGAGTCGGGCAGCGCCCCGCAATTTACCGCAACAAAAGGCCCGTCGCGGTGGGGGCTGTGGTTGTGAACCGCGCGCGCAATCAGCTCTTTTCCGGTTCCGCTGGCGCCCTCGATCAGCACCGTGCTGCTGCTTTCGGCCACCTGGGGGAGGATGCCGAAGATCTTGAGCATCTTCTCGCTCTTGCTGACGATGTCTTCGAACGAGTGCTGCTGCCGCAGCGCCTTTTGAAGCTCCCGAAGCGCTGATATGTCCTGAAACGTCTCCACTCCCCCGATGATCTTGCCCGCCTCGTCCTTCAACAAGGTGGTGCTCACACTGATGGGAATGCGTTTCTTGTCCGCTCGGTAGACGTGCACCGGCATGTTGGAGATAGGCGCCTTGGTTTCCATCGTGCGGCGCAGCATGCAGCCGGTTTCGCACACGTCTGCGCGAAAGACCTCGAAGCACTGCCGGCCGATCGCCTGGGATCGTTCAATCCCGGTGATGGTTTCGGCAGCGCGGTTGAACGACGTGATGCGCCACTCCAGATCCACCGTGAACACCCCTTCAGCGAGGCTGTCCAGGATCAGTTCGTGGTGCCGCTGCTGGGGGGTTTTAGGGGATTCCTTCATGGCAGCCTGGCTTTTTATGGGCCATGCGTCTCCTCAGTTTCATGACCTGGGTGCAGAATGTTCCCTCTTTTCGCTTTAGTCAAGGAGCGGCTGCCGCTCCGACATGTCTGCATGTTTCTGCGAGCTGGGCGTTGATGGCGCCAATCGATTTGAATCTTTTGAAATGCATCATCGATGCGAATCGCCGCTGCGATACGGGCATGGTTGTTGCTGAAAACTCGTCGGGCCTATCGATCACACCGCTTTCGATGAATCGGAGTGCCATGCCGACGCATCCCTGTATTTTCTGCTCGAAGTCTTATCAGCGTTTGTCCCCGTCCGAACCGGCGGGTGGACTTCTCGCCGCCGCCCCTGCACCGGAGCCGCTGCGCACGGCCGTGCCCACCTTCAATGGGAGAGTCTCTCCGGTTCTGGATACCTGCAAAAATTTGTGCGTGCTGGAAGCGGGTGGAAAACAGGGTGTGGCCAAACGTACGATCCCCATGAAAGCCGGATCGATTTACGAACGCGCCGGCGAAATTAAAAAGCTCGGCATCCGGGTGGTTATCTGCGGTGCGGTGAGCGAAGCGTTCTACAATCTTCTTAGGGAAGCCGGTATAGATTTGGTCTGCGGAATTACCGGTGACATCGATGAGGTGGTTGCCGCGCACCGCAACGGGACCCTGAACCACCCTCGGTTCCGGATGCCGGGTTCCGAATAGCCGCTTTTCGACCATTTCGCTCCTGCCGCTCAAAACCAATCTTCAGATCGAACAAAAGGAACAATTCGCACCATCTCTGTCTTTTCAACGGATGCTGTTTGTTCCCATTCCAATTCTCCGACCGGGCACTTATCGGCGGCTTCTAAATAATTTAAAACCATTTCAATATATTAAATCGACAGAACTTCAAGCCAAGCGGCTGGCACCACAGTTGCTGTGCGGTGATCATCAAATGTCAAAAAAGGAAAACCCGGCTGCGCTCACGGTCAACCCCTCCCGCGGAAT
Organism: uncultured Desulfatibacillum sp.; assembly: GCA_964573635.1. Taxonomy (GTDB): domain Bacteria; phylum Desulfobacterota; class Desulfobacteria; order Desulfobacterales; family SpSt-501; genus SpSt-501. The sequence goes on from CAZNKG010000001.1 coordinate 218,950, forward strand.
CGCCGCGATGCTTTCACGAAAAGAATTTTTCAGGGATTTGCTCTTGATAGGAATCCGCGCGGTGAACGACTTGGCCGCCGAAGTTGAATGCGCCTCAGCGGAGCCTGTCGCTGAGCGGCCCGGGTTCGATTTGCCGGCGACCGAGCTAAGCCCTTCACTGCTGGCGATCGAGGCGGAGCTGCGGGGGATAGATCTGCCGGCCGGCAATTCGAAGGAACTGCAGCAGGAGATTTACCAGAAGATGGCCCAACATCCTCAGAATCACCAAGGCCTGGTAACGAAAGGAGGCTGAAATGGAGCGTTACGGTATGGGTTATCTGGAGGAACGCAAACTGATCAAGCGTTGGCCGCAGCCGATACCGGCGCTCGTGGCCCTGGTGCTGACACTGGCCGTGTTTTACGCCACGTGGTGGATTTTTCAGGACCCCCGCGGCTGGATGCGCATGTACACCCCCTACGTCGGCTACATGTACACCCGCTGGTGGCTGATCATGTTGATCTGGATGGTTTACATCTTCAATTACTGGCCATTTAAACGCAAGTGGCTGGAGAACACCCACCCGGTCGTCAAGGGCGCCGTGTTGACGGTGATCTCGGTGGTGATCCTTTGGGTGCTCATCAAGGGGTTTTTCGAATCTCTGTTGGGCAACTATGGAATCGCCTATTTCAATCCCGAAAAGCTGATGAAACTGCCGCGGATGACCGAGTTCTTCGCACTCGAATACGCGTCTCTCGCCTGCCTGATGTTCGCGGCGATTGCCTCCTGGCTGAGCCCGGCCTGGGTGGTGGCCTGCGAGGAGGTGCCCTGGCAGAACATGCACCAGCCCGGCAAGGGCATCAGCATCCTGGTGGCCACCTTCTTTCTGAGCACCCTGATCTTCTTCATGACGATGCACTCCCACATGGGAATTCTCTACTACCCCTGGCAGTATTTCACTTCCATAGCACCACCGTACTGGGAAAAGTTTGCGAACACGGTCTCGGGCAACTTCCACGTGGCCTGGATCATGTGCTGCACGGTGACGGTCTGGATCGTGGAAACCATCTGGGAGCGCTTCCCGTTCAAACTGATCCGTACCAACTGGCTGCGCCGCGTGGTGGCTTTTTTCGGCATCATCGCCATCGCCTGGGCCATGCATTTCTTCCTGTATTTCGCCCAGGAGCTGACCTGGGGTCCGGCCATTCGCGGCACCCGGCTGATCAACGCGCCCGATTGGCGCTGGCTGCACGTGGGCGAGATGGCGGTGTTCTTCCTGGTTCCGGCGATGTTCATCACCTTCTACTGTGGCAACTGGCCCCAGCGCTTCAGCCTGCCGGTCAACGTCTTTATCCGTACGCTGATTACCATCGCGGCTGCCGTTCTGCTCTACATTTTCTACTACAAGACTTCACACGACTATCTGGGGACCCAGAAGGGCTTCATGCACGAGCAGCAGTTCCCCATGATCCCGACCATCTGGCTGATCAACATCTGGCTGGTGCACCACTGGTTCATGGACAACTGGCCGGCCTGGAAGATGGCGCCCAAGACCGCCGAGGAGATCGCCGCCGACCATGCCGCCGAGCAGGCCAAACTGGCGGAGGTGCGCTGGAACCCGGCGCTGGGCTGGGGATTGGGGGCCGGTGCGGTATGCGGGGTGGCGATCTACTTCATCACCTTGAGCGTGCTGCCCTGGGCGTATCAGAACATCACCGTTATCAAGTAAGCAAGACAAGGAGGGACCATGTCTGACGATAAAGGCGCGATCAGCCGCCGGAGCTTCTTCAAAGGGGCGGCCATGGGGGTGTTGGGAGGCACGGCGCTGGGGATGGGACTTTTCTCCTATTCCCCCTGGCGCAAGTCCTATTTTCCGGAAGTGAAACGCAAGCTGGCCGACATCGGTGTTTGCAAGTCGGTCAAAGTCACCAACATTTCCGAAACGAGCTGGTTTGAAAACGCGGTGCTGATGAAAGACATCAAGGAGGCGGGAGGCCTGCTGGTGAACCAGTACAGCTACAACTGGCCGCCCTTCGGCGACGGCACCGGCCTCGGCAAGGGCAGCTACGAGAAGGGCATCGCCAAGATCAAGCATCTGTTGCCGAATAATCTGGAGGAGGCTTGGGCGATCACGGAAAAGCTATCGGTCAGCCCCGAGAACGCGGGCGGGTTCGCCGCTCTGGTCGAGATTGAGGAAATGAACGGCCGCAAGCGCAAGTTCCTGCTCGACAGCGGCTGGTCCTACAAGTGGATGGACGAGAGCTTCAAGCGCGAGGGCGTCGACCAGATGCTGAAAAACAACGAGATCGAGGCCCTCATCATTTCGCACGAGCACTTCGACCATTTCTGGGGCGTTCCGGTAGTGTACAAGTACGATCCCAACATCACGACCTACTACCCCGAAGGCTTCTACCCTGAGGGCCTTCAATACCTTCAGGATGCCGGGCACAAGGGCAAACAGATCAAGGTCAAACCCGGGGTCACTCCGATCATCCCCGGCCTGGCAACATATGTTTTCCCGGTTCCCATCATTTGTCGAGTCTACGGGGAGCAAGCCATTTACGTCAACGTCAAAGACATCGGGTTGGTTAGTATCACGGGCTGCTGCCACTTCGGGATCATCCAATTCTCCGAGGCCGCCTTCCGAGAGATCAAATACGAGAAAGACCAACTCTACGGCATTTACGGCGGCCTGCACATCTCGCCCTTCGAGGACTGGGACCCCAAGTACGACGACCTGGTTCTATCTCTGGGCAAATACGGCTTCAAGAAAATTGGCTGCAACCACTGCACCGGGATTCTGTGCGCCAAGAAGTTCATCGAGGCCGGCTACCCGGTCATCAAGGGTTCGGCGAAGAACCGTTCCAAGGACCCGGCCTATCTGGGTAATGGAGACCGGATCGGCTACGGGATCGAGATTTGAGCATTCAATGCCCCGTGCGGCGGGGGGGCATCCTCCCGCCGCAACTGCGTGAGAGGAGAAAATGACGATGCGAAAATTAATTGCCGGAAATTGCAAATACCTGCTCCTGGCGGTGTGGCTGACCGGCACGGTGGGATTTTTAGGCCTCAAGCTCATTCCAGAAATGAAGGAGGTGGTCGACAGCTTTACGGATAAAACCAAACTGGCAGAGGTGCTCAAGAAATACGATGAGCCCGGAGTGGTGCCCCAAGAGCTGACGGTGTGCGACATGGCCAAACCGGTCGTTGCCAAGGCGGAGGAAAAAGACGGCATCACCTACTATACCGTGGAGTCCCGGGTGGAAAAGTGCGATCAGCATTCCGAAACGGCGGTGGGCACGGTGCGCATCTTCGCCATGGGGTGGAAGGGCGGCAAGATCGTCAAGTTCGCCTGGGGGGGCCCTAAAGGAGGCAAGGTCGAATATTGAGAACCCCGCATCGCCGCCTCAAGCGAAAATCAGAACGATGGGTCGCCTGGATAGCCGGCAGGCGATGAAGAGCTGGCGGGGTCGCCTTGCCGGATGCGAGCGGGGCGGTTTGCGGCGGAAAAAGGGAGGGGGGGTGAGCGTATGCGCAGATCTAAATACCAGGGAGAATGTTCGAGCTGGACGCCGACGGGTTCCGGCTGAACCCGGCGGAATGGGACCGCGATCCGGCCGAAGGCCTTGCCAGCGCATGCGAAGTTCCGTCCGGGCCGGCCGAAGAGCACGGGGACGGGTTTCGTTTCATCCGGCGCTGTTAAGAAGCCCACGGCAAGTGCCCCACCGTCGTGGAGGCGTGCGAAGCGAATTCCATCGAAATCGACGAACTTGAAGCGCTGTTTTCGAACGGCTGCCACCGGGGGGTCGTAACAATCGCCGGTTTGCGGCTGAGTTGACAAGGTCCTCGCAGCGATGGCGTCGGACGTGAATTTTAGCTCATTTTTCAAGGGCGACCTGGATCAGGATCCGGCCGCTGCGCTCCAGGCCGTCATGCGGTCGGTCCTGATCCGCACCCAGTTTCTGCCTGCCGTCCGCCATGTCATCGGTTGGCGCGGCCTGAAGCAGTCCGCGGCCGGGGTGGAAGGTTGGACGGCGAAGATCAAGGGCTATTCCGGAGTGTTCGGCCTGTTTTTCATGGGGCTCGAACCGCTGCCGGAGTGGATCACGGGCCTCTTCGGCCTGTGCTATTTTCCCGATCCGGCCGAGGCCCTCGTCGAACGGTATTCCCTGCGCGCGGCGGCCTTCACCCAGAGTGCCGATTACTGGCCCGGCGTCCGCGATTTTCTGCAGCACCCCGACATGTGCGCGCTTTTCGGAATCGGGAACGTCCTGCTCTCCGTCCGGCCCGACCAGCGCGGGCTGGCGCTGGCGATGCAAAGCGTATCCTCCCAACGCACGCTGGCCCGCGAAGGCGTGCGCATGCTGCGGGACGGACAGATGGTGGAGCTGGTCGCACCCGGCGGTTGCGACCAGGATCTGCCTGCCTTCGAGACCGCCCTCGGCTTTTTCGATGTGCTGGCCGCCTCCGTGACATTCAATCTCGAGCAGGCTCCCGCCTGCCTAATCGAACGCAGATACCCGGCGACCCAAGCGGTGTACGACGGGTCAGGTGCGGTGTCCACTCGGGAGGCGCCGGACCTCTGGAGCGGACTCGTAGCGCTGGGCTACGGAGCGGGGGACTTCGAAGCGCTCTGTTCAGCGATCGCGCCAGCGGAGCGCGCGCCGCTGTCGGCGCGAACCGCCGCCGGGCCGGACAGCGCTCCCGGGAGCCACCAGGACAGGCTCTGGTGGCGCGCCCACCAGCTCCGGGACTTTAAGAGCGTCGACAAGAGAATTTTGGGCGTGGACGACCGCCCGCCGCTCATCATCCTGACGGGTTTTCTCGGTGCCGGCAAAACGAGCTTTCTGCAGCACTTCATCGAGCACCAGACCCAGCGCAGCCGCTTCGTCGCGGTGATCCAGAACGAGATCGGCGAGATCGGCCTCGACGGCAAGCTGCTGGACTACCAGGTCACGGAGATCGACGAGGGCTGCGTGTGCTGCAGCCTGGTCGGCAACCTCAAGCGCGCCGTCCACGGCATCCTGGAAAGCTTTTCGCCGGATTATGTCATCCTGGAAACGTCCGGACTGGCGAATCCGTTGAATCTGCTCGATGAGATGGGCGATTTAGAGGACACCGTTCGATTCGACTGCACGGTTACCGTCGTGGACGCCCTGAATTTTGATGAAGCCCTGGCGGACTACCGGATTGCGCTCGACCAGATCCAAGCGGCCGATGTCTTGGTTTTGAACAAGTGCGATTTGATCGACGGCTCGCGTCTGCGCTTTCTTCGGCAGCAGCTGAACGGCCTGAAGCCGAATGTACCCGTCATTGAGGCCACCCAGGGGGATGTCCATCCGGCATTGATCCTGGGCGGAGAGGAAAACGCCACTGGCATCGGTGAATGTCAGGCGGCGCCACCCACCGGGCCAACGGCAGGCCCAACACGCCGGACCCATCGACCAGACGGTCTTTGGTCGCGAAGCCTGAGGTTCACGCGGAAGCTCGACCGCGGAAGGTTCTTGAGGGCGGCCGAATCGCTTCCGCGCTCCATCTTTCGCGCCAAAGGCATCATTGAAATTGCGGAGCCGCCGCAAACGATGCTCTTCCAGTATGTGGCCGGCCGCTACGAGCTTTCCGCTTTGCCGCATACCCCGACCGCCGATCGTTTCCTGACCCTCATCGGAAAATCCGACGACGCCGTCGGCTTCGACCGGGCAGAGCAGTTGCTGCGGGCCGCCGAAACCTGAACCATCCCGCCCGCCGCCGGCCGGCCGCGCGCAAAGACGACAGCCGGGGACCGGGCTGCGGCCGGCGCTGGCGTCAAGGGGGCTGACGATCAATTTTCGGCGGTTTCGACCGTGCGTAGCCCAATTCTTTCGCTTTTCGTTTCGAGTGTTGTACGACCCGGTTCCGATAGCGCTCTTCCTAATGCTTCTTTCTGGCCCTCATCGACATCGGCGGTGCCGTGCTGCCACATGCGGCAAACCAGTCGAGCCCGTTTGCGAGCAGTCGCCGTTATGGCCTTGTCGGGGGCGTCCAGCCGGGATCGCTGGCGGCGGAAGCGGGCGCCCCGTGCGCTTTTGGATCGCAACAGGGTGAAGGCCGCCATCCGCAGGGCCGCGGCCGCACGGTTGGCCACCGGTTGGCCCTTGCCGCTGAGCAGTTTGCCACCGCTGGTCTTGGTGCCAGGGCAACGCCCCAACCACGAGGCAAAATGCTTGAGGCGACTTCCAACGGCGCATGCCGGCTCCGATCTCGGAGATGATCTTCATTGCACGGTTGGTATCGATGCCGTCGATGCGGGTCAAATCCACGCCGGTCATCCGCGGCAACGCCTCCTCCAGCTTAGCCGGCGAACCGCTGCCGGATCCATCGGCCGCATCGAAGTCGGCCGATTGATCCAGAATCTGCCGATCGCATTCGACGATTTGACTCTGATAGAGCTCGTGGAGTCCACAACCTGCTTGAGGCTGGACAGATGCTCGCGGCGGAAGTTGCCCTGCGGCGAAGGCGCGATGGTCGACGCGTCGCGCTTGCAGCGCGGCTCCCGCAGGCGGGCCGACACCAGAGAATCGCGCTCGCCCGCCACAAAACGGCTTTATTGCCTGCCGCATGCGGGTTGATGAGCTGCAGCGGTTTGGGCAGCTTCATCTTCCCGGGTCTGGGGGGCTTGCGTGTACGCATCGTTCCGGCCTCCGAAAGAGAATCGGCAGGACCGGACGTCGAGCTGCCGGCGACGGCTCTCTTCCAAACGGGATAGCAAACGCGTCACCAGTGGCAAAACCGCCAGCTCCCGGACCACGCTTGAAAACGCGCGCAACGCACCAGTGAACATTCGGCCTCCGCGTTCCGGCTGCCGATTCCGGGGGTTCGCCAAGTTGCTTCCGGATAAACCTCCGCCCGCGGGCGGGGTACCCCGCTTAAAATTCAACACGCCCGAAAAAGAACCCGGGGCCTTGCGGCCCCGGGTTCTTTTCGGGATCGGGAGAGTCGGGTGATGGCGCCTCAGCGCCGGCGGCGGATCAGAAGTCGATCTGCCACTTCATGCCGGCGTACCACTCGTAGCCCTGGTCGGTGCCGACGTTGTTGTCCATGTAGTCGACGTAGCCGACTTCCGGCACCAGGTAGACGCCCGGGGCGAGGGTGATGGTGGCGTTGCCGTAGATCGACCACACCTCGTCCTCGTCGTCGGCCGCGTCGTTGTCGTCGCTGCGGTAGCCCGCGCCGACTTCAAAGGCGAGGTCCGAGGAGAACTTCAGGCCGACGACCAGCGCCGCCATCCAGCTCGTGCAGTCGTCGGTGTCGTCGGTGCCGCTCAGGACCGCGCCGGCGTTCGCGTTGCTGGTGAAGCCGAGGTCGTTCCAGCGCGCGTTCGTCCAGTTCTGACCCCAGGAGCCCGCGGCCTTGATGTAGAAGGCGCCGATGTTGACGCCGACGTCGGCGCCCAGGATGTAGGAGATGACGTCGATGTCGTCGTCGATCGCGCCGCCGTTGTCCTCGACCGTGAAGATCTGGAACCCGCCCATGAGGTTGAAGCTGAACATCCCGAGGGGCATCCCGAACTTCGCCTCGATCTTGGGCAGCCACTCGTCGGTGTCGCCGCCGGCGAGCGTGTTCGTGCTGTTCGGCTGGATGAAGGCGACCTCGAACCCGCCGATCGTGAGGGCGAGCTGGCCCGGGCGGCGGGCGTAGGTCGTGCCGATGCCGAGCAGACCGAGATCCTCGAAGAAGGTCTGGGTCGAAATGAACTGCGAGGCCGGGGTGTAGTCCTTGCCGACCTTCAGGCTCATGTTGTCGGCGAACTTCCAGGTCCCGTAAATGAGACGGGTGGCGACGTTGCCGTCATGGGTGTTCGAGCTCGGAAGCGCGAGCTCGATGCGGCCGGAGACCTTGTCGGCCTTCACGCGCGCGCCCAGGCGGGAGTTCCCCTGGAAATCCCAGTACAGGTCGTCGTCGTCGTCCTTGTCGCCGGTGACGTTGAAATCGCCGCCGTCGCGGTGGTCCCAGAAGGTCGCCATACGGGCGCTGCCGTAGAAGGACCAGTCCGCGGCCATGGCCGGGCCGGCCAGGAGCAGGACCGCAAAAAGGGCAATCAGTTTCTTCATCTCGTTTTTCCTCCTCAACGCGCTAAAGATGGTTTTTGCCAAAGCCTAATAACTTCGTGCTGCTTGCCCGACTCTCCCTTGAAGCCTCCTTTCCCGGAGCGGGCTGGCTTGAGCGCCGCATCCAAGAGCCTAATAACTTGGAAACGGCGCAAGTCCAGATTTGGAAAATCATATTCCGGCGGCAAACCCCAAGTCAAGGATTTTTTTATCGTGTCGAGTTCTTGGGGATCGATCCTTCCCATCCCGCCTCACCCCGGGCCGGATGGCAGGGGGCTAGACGATCCGCCGGAAGCCGCGTTCGATCGCCGCCAGGTCGTAGCGAAGGAAGGTGGGCCGGCCGTGCGGGCAGTGGGCGCCGTTCTCGCAGGCGTCGAGCTGCCCGAGGAGCGCCTGCATCTCGGCGAAGGCTAGCGCCTGCCCCGCGCGGATCGCCCCGTGGCAGGCGGCGACCCGGCGCAGGCGGTCGACCGCCTCCCCCGGCGCCGGCTCCCCCCCCGCCAGGGCCGCCTCGGCGATCGCGGTGATGAGCTCGGCCGCGGGCCTGGCGGCGAGCAGCGCCGGAAGCGCCTTGACGACGACCGTGTTCCCGCCGAAGGGCTCGACCTCGATCCCCATCTCCGCAAGCCGCGGGAGCATCTCGGCGATCGCCCGGGCTTCGCGGGCGCCGAGCTCGACGGTCTCGGGCACGAGGAGCGGCTGGACGGCGCCGGCGCCGCCGCGGGAAAGCTGCTCGTAGATCACCCGCTCGTGGGCCGCGTGCTGGTCGATCATGAGAAGCCCGTCGGCATCCTCGCAGACGATATAGGTCGCGTGCAGCTGCCCGATGAGCCGCAGGCCGGAAAAGCCCGGGCCGGCGCCGCGGGCGGGGGGGGCGCCGGGAAGTGCGGCCGGCTCCCCGCCGAAACGCACCCGGGGCAGCGGCAGCGCCGCCTGCAGCCGCCCGCCGCCGAAGGCTTCGCCGCGGCCGGGGGGCGGCCGCCAGGCCGCGGGCGCTTCCGCGACCCGCGGGAAAGCCCCCGGCGCCGGGCTTCCCGCGGCCGGCCGCCAGTCGGGGCGGTCGATGTCGTAGAGGGTCTGGGCGGCGGCGCGGCGGACCGCCGCGTGCACCGCCTCCGGCCGGGCGAAGCGCACCTCGGCCTTCGCGGGATGGACGTTCACGTCCACCTGGTCGCAGGGAAGCTCGACGAAGAGCACGGCGATCGGGAACTGGCCCTTGACGAGCCGCTCGGCGTAGGCCGTGAAGAGCGCGTTCTGGACCATGCGGTCGCGGACCGGGCGGCCGTTCACGTAGAGATGGATCGCCCCCGAGGTGCGGCGGCTGACGCGCGGGCTGGCGATCCAGCCGGAGACCGCCACGCCTTCCGCGGCGCAGCGGACCGGGTGGAGCTCCGGCCTAAGGGCGCCACCCAGGACGTCGACCACGCGCTCGAAGGGGTCGGCGGCCGCCGGCCAGTTGCGCGCCGCCTTCCCGTTGTGGGCGAGCCGGAAGTGGACCTGCGGCCGGCCGAGGGCGATCGCGGCGACGGCGTCGCTGATATGGGCCATCTCGGTGGCGGCGGACTTCAAAAACTTGCGCCGCGCGGGGGTGTTGAAGAAGAGCTCCGCGACCGTCACCATGGTGCCGACCGGGGCCCCGCGCTCGGCGATCCGCTCGAGCCGCCCCCCCGCGACGGTCACCTCCACCCCGGCCGCGGAGCCCGCGTCGCGGGTGAGGAGCGTAAAGCGCGACACCGAGGCGATGCTCGGCAGCGCCTCCCCGCGGAAGCCCAAGGTCGCGATCCGGAAGAGATCCTCGTCGGAGGCGACCTTGCTCGTCGCGTGGCGCTCGATCGCCAGCCGCGCGTCGTCCGGCCCCATGCCGCAGCCGTCGTCGGCCACCCGGATCAGCCCGAAGCCGCCCTGCTCGACGTCGATCAGGATCCGGCGCGCGCCGGCGTCGAGCGCGTTTTCGACGAGCTCCTTCACCACCGAGGCCGGGCGCTCCACCACCTCGCCGGCGGCGATGCGGTTCGTGAGGGCCTCGGGGAGGATGCGGATCGTGGGCATGGCGGTCGATGGTCGGGGTGGCGAGTCAGCGAGTCGGCGAATCCGGCAGCGGGGCCCCGAGGGGGCGGCCTTTGAAGAACTTGAGGAGGAACTCGCCGTCCGCGGGCGACAGGTCGAAGCGCAGGCTCGCCTCCTCGACGAGCTTCGCGAGCCTCGCCTCCGGCCGGCCCGCGCGCTCCTCCGAGATCCACTGGACCGCTTTGCGCAGCTCTTCGCCCGGGGGAAGGATGGTGGTCATGGCCGCTTCCTTTATAATGGGGGGGGTCTCAGGTGGTGCTCCGTCGCGCGCTCGAAGGCGCCCCCCGCCCGGATGAGGGACTCCTCGTCGAAGGGGCGGCCCATGAGCTGCAGCCCGATCGGAAGCCCCGCGGAGGAGAAGCCGCAGGGGACCGACATCGCCGGAATCCCCGCGAGGTTCGCCGCAATGGTGAAGATGTCCGAGAGGTACATCGTGAGCGGATCGTCCGCCTTTTCGCCGATCTTGAAGGCCGGGGTGGGCGCAACCGGGCAGGCGATGAGATCGCAGGCCTCGAAGGCGCGCCGGAAGTCCTCGACGATCAGCGTCCGCACCTGGGAGGCCTTTCCGTAGTAGGCGTCGTAGTAGCCGGCCGACAGGCAGTAGGTGCCGATGATGATCCGCCGCCGGACCTCGGCCCCGAACCCGGCCGAGCGCGTGGCGCGGTAGGTTTGCAGCAGGTCGCCCGCGCCGTCGCGGCGCAGGCCGTACTTCACCCCGTCGTAGCGCGCGAGGTTCGAGCTCGCCTCGGCGGGGGCGATCACGTAGTAGACGGCGACGGCGTAGCGCGTGTGCGGGAGCGACACCGGGACGCGCCGCGCCCCGAGCGCCTCCAGGGTCGCGACCGCCGCTTCCACGGCCGCGGCCACCTCCGGGTCGAGCCCCTCGGAGGCGGCGTACTCCCGCGGGATGCCGATCCGCAGCCCCGCGACCCCCCCGGCGAGCGCCGCCCGGTAGTCCGGGACCGGCCGCGGCACGGAGGTCGAGTCCGCCGGGTCGTGGCCGGCGATCGCCTGCAGGATCGCGGCCGCGTCGCCGACGCTGCGGGCCAGCGGACCGATCTGGTCGAGCGAGGAGGCGAAGGCGACCAGCCCGAAGCGCGACACGCGGCCGTAGGTGGGCTTCAGCCCCACGACCCCGCAGTGCGAGGCGGGCTGGCGGATCGAGCCCCCGGTGTCGGAGCCGAGCGCCCCCAGGCACATGCGCGCGGCGACGGCGGCCGCCGACCCGCCGCTCGAGCCGCCCGGGATCCGCTCGAGGTCCCAGGGGTTGCGCGTCGTCCGGAAGCCGGAATTCTCGGTCGATGAGCCCATGGCGAACTCGTCCATGTTGAGCTTACCGAGCAGCACGGCGCCCTGCGCCTTGAGCCGCCGGATCACCTCGGCGTCGTAGGGCGGGACGAACCCCTCGAGGATCCGCGAGGCGCAGGTCGTGGGCACCCCCCGGGTGCAGATGACGTCCTTCACCGCGAGCGGGATCCCGGCGAGCGGCGCGGAGCGGCCGGCGGCAAGCTCCCGGTCGACGGCCTCGGCCTGCGCGAGCGCCGCCTCCTCCCGCAGGGCGAGAAAGGCCCCGACCTTCCCTTCCACCGCGGCGATCCGTTCGAGGACCGACCGCGTGAGCTCGTGGCAGGAGATCTCCCGCTGGTCGAGAAGCCGGCGGGCTTCGGCGATGCTCAACGCGTAGAGCTCCACGGCCTCACCCCACCACCTTGGGAACGACGAAATGCTCCGCATCCTTTTCGGGGGCGTTCGCGAGGGCCGCCTCGCGCGGGAGGTGCGGGCGCTCCTCGTCCTCGCGGAAGGCGTTGGCGGCCGCGGTCGCATGCGCCGTCGGCGCGACCCCGGAGGTCTCCACCTGCTTGAGCTGGTCGACGTAGTCGAGGATTTCGCCGATCTGCGCGGCGAACCGCTCCACCTCCGCCGCGGTGAGCTCGAGCCGCGCCAGGTGCGCGACGTGCGCGATCTGCTCCTTCGTGATCCGCATGACCCGATCTTCCTCTATTTCGGCACCACCATGGGCGCAAACCCGTCTTTCTGCAGCCGCTCGAGCGTCCCGCGGGCGAACTCCTTCGAGGGGAACTCGCCCATGCGCACGCGGAACAGCCGCCCCTTGTCCGGAGTCGCGACGGCCTCGAGATAGCCGGCGTAGCCCTTCTCGCGCAGCCGCTCGAGCAGCCGCCGAGCCTCCTCCTCGCTTCTGACCGCCGACACCTGGACGGTGAAGCTGCCCCCCGGCGGGGCGGCGGCCGGGGCGGGCGGCTTGTCGGGCTTGGCCGCCGGCGGCGGCGGGGCGGCGGGCTTGGCCGCCGGCGCCTCCGAACGGGCCGCCGCGGCGGGCGGAGCCGGCGGGGCCCAGCCTTCCGCATCGTCCCGGTTTTTCGGCAGCACCTCGGGGAAATCGAGGCTCGTCTGGTTTTTCATCTGCGCCGGCTTGTCCGCGGCCTTCCCCGGCCGGGGCCCGTTTTCGGCCGCCGCGAGCCCGTCGATCCTCTTTTTCAGCCGGTCGAGATCGAACTCGATCGGGGCGGTCCCCCGCCCGACGAGCAGCCCCAGGCTGAACATGCCGGCGGCGATGAGGAAGACCAGCACCGCCCAGCCGAAAACGGCCCGGCCCGCGCCCTTGCCGGAAAGCTGCGGGGTGCTCTGCGCCATAACGTTCGACTCTACAGGCGCACCCATTTCAAGTCAAGCCGGGGCTCGCGGCCGAAACAGGCGCCGCTCCCCGGCGCGGGCCTTGACAACCGCTCCCGTTTGGCCTAGAAGGGCAGTCAACCGCGGGTCGAAGCCCGCAGCCGGTTCCACGACGCTACGACCATCCTTGCAACCAGCCACGAAGGCTTGGCGCGCCGGGCGCGCTTAAAGCCGCGTGGCTTTTTTATTTCCAAACCATGACCAAGGAGACGACCATGAAGATGAAGACGAGGTGGCTTTGGACGACGGCATTGGTGCTTGGCTGGTGCGGCGCTGCGTGGGCGCATTTCGGAATGCTGATCCCCTCCAAGGCGAGCATTTCCAAGGCGGACCCCAAGACGATCGAGCTCGCCCTCTCTTTTTCGCACCCCTTCGAAATGGTCGGCATGGAGATGGCGAAGCCCAAGGCCTTCGGCGTGGTCGCCGGCGGCGCGAAGGAGGACCTCGGCGCGGCGTTGAAGCCCGCCCAGGTGATGGGCAAGCCCGCCTGGACGGCGTCCTACGCCTTCAAGAAGCCCGGGGTCTACATTTTCCAGATGGAGCCGGAGCCCTACTGGGAGCCGGCCGAGGACGCCTTCATCATCCACTACACCAAGGTGGTCGTGCCGGCCTTCGGCGAGGAGGAGGGCTGGGACGGCGAGGTCGGCCACAAGATCGAGATCGTCCCCCTCGCCCGGCCCTTCGGGCTCTATGCCGGAAACCTCTTCCAGGGGATCGTCAAGGTGGGCGGCAAGCCGCTGCCCTACGCCGAGGTCGAGATCGAGTACTACAACCAGGAGGAGAAGGCCCAAGCCCCGACCGAGTACATGGTCACCCAGACCGTCAAGGCCGACCGCAACGGGGTCTTCAGCTACGCCGCGCCGCGGTCGGGCTGGTGGGGTTTTGCGGCGCTCACCACCGCCGACTTCAAGCTCAAGAAGGACGGCAAGGACAAGGCGGTCGAAATCGGCGGCGTGATCTGGGTCTACTTCCATGACTGGCAGGCGAAGAAGTAACCGCACCGCACCGCTTTCCTTGAAGGAACGGAGAGAGACGATGAAACGCTTCTGGATCACGATCGCCGCGGCGGCCGCCCTGCTCGCGGCCGCCGACCCGGCCCCGGCCGACAACGCCGCCATCCTGAAGGAGATCGAGGCGCTCAAGGAGCGCATCGCCGAGCTCGAGCAGCGGCTGGAGGAGCAGGAGGCGGCCGCGAAAAAGCAGGCCGCGAAGAGCGAAAAAGAGACGGACGAAAAGATCGGCGCGGCGCTCGAGGAGCGCTTCGGGACGCTCGCGGTCCACGGCGGGGCGGTCCTCTACGTGCAGGAGAGCCGCGCCGGCAAGCTGAACGGCGGCAGCGGGGACGACCCCGGGGGGGCCGGCTTCGCCGCCGACCTCGAATTCACCTGGAAGCCGGCGCTGCCGGTCGTGGAGGACGGGGAGTTCTTCGTCCGCGTCCATGCCGGCAACGGCACGGGCGCCGACCGCGGCGGCCGCGGACGGGCGCCGGCCGATCTCCTGCTCGCCAACCTGAACACCATCGCCGACGACAACTCCGACGAAGAGAGCGACTCCGGCATCCGTCTGCTCGAGGCGCACTACACCCACCCGTTTCTCGACGGGCGCCTCAGCGTGACCGCCGGCAAGGCCGAACCGCTCGCCTTCCTGGACGACAACGCCTTCGCGAACGACGAGGTGCGCCAGTTCGTGGGCAAGCCCTTCGTGAACAACAGCGTGCTCGACGGCGAAAACGAGTACACGCCCCTTCTCGGCGTCAAGTTCCAGCCGACCGAGCTCGTCGCGCTTGCGCTCGTCGGGGCCTCCACCTCGCGGCCGCTCGTCGAGGACAGCCCGCTTGACGGGGACTCCAAGAGCAAGTACGACAACCTCTTCAGCACCCCCTTTCTGGGCGGCCAGGTCGCGCTCATGCCGAAGTTCGGCGAGCGCCAGGGGAACTACCGGCTCTACGGCTGGACCGCCTCCTACGACCACGCCGAGCTCGACCGCCGCCGCGACTACCGCGCCGACGGCCAAGGCAAGGGCTGGGGCCTCGGCCTGAGCGCCGACCAGGAGATCGCCGAGGGAATCGGCCTCTTCGGCCGCGCCGCCTGGAACAACGAGGAGGTCTATATCGTGAAATACGAGCTCTCCGGCGGGGTGAATCTGAAGGGGCTTCTCCCGGACCGCGAGGATGACGAGATCGGCCTCGGCCTGGCGGCGCTCTTCCCCGACAGCCGCTACCAGGCGGACGACCCGGAAATCCATCTTGAGCTCTACTACCGGATCGCCGTGACCGAGAACTTCGCGATCACCCCGGACCTGCAGATCGTCTGGAACCCGGGCGGCGACCGGGACAACGGCGAGGTGGCGGCGGGCATGCTGCGCGGGGAGTTCAGCTTTTAGCGGGCGCTGCCAAACCCGCATCCGGCCGCCGGCCGAGGTGCGCGGCGATTATGGCGGCGCGGCGATGCCGGCCGGCGCGCTTTGATCCGGCGGCGGTTGCGGAAAGCGGCGCGCTGCGTTAGGTTGGGGCGGGCCGGCGGCCGGACGCGCCGCCGCCGACATCGAAAGACTGGAGCCATGCACGTCTCCGAGGGCATCCTCTCCGCGCCGGTGCTCGTGGCGGGCGCCGCGCTCGCGGCCGCCGGGACGGCGGTGGGCCTGAAGCAGCTCGACTACGACGAGATCGCCCGGGCCGGGATGCTCTCCGGGGTCTTCTTCGTCGCCTCGTTGATCCACGTCCCGCTCGGCCCTGCGAGCGTGCACCTCATCCTGAACGGGATGGTGGGGCTTCTGCTCGGCTGGGCGGCCTTCCCCGCGATCCTCGTGGCGCTCGCCCTGCAGGCGGTCTTCTTCCAGTTCGGCGGCATCACGACCCTCGGCGTGAACACGGTGATCATGGCGCTGCCGGCGGTTGTCGCCTATCACCTCTTCGCGCCGCTTCTGCGGCGGGGGCGGCCGGTCGCCCTCGCCGCCGCCTTCGCGGCCGGGGGGCTCGCGGTCGGGCTGGGCGGGGTCCTCGTCGGACTCGCCCTTTTTTTCACCGAGGAGCAATTCCTCGAGGTGGCCGCGGCGGTGCTCGCCGCCCACCTGCCGGTGATCTTGATCGAAGGCGTCGTGACCGCGCTGTGCGTCGCCTTCCTGCAGAAGGTGCAGCCCTCGACGCTGCCGGGCTACTTCATTCCGGGAGGGAAGCGGTCATGACCGCGCGCGTTTTCTTGAAGTGGGGGTGGGTGCCGCTGCTCGTGCTCCTCGCGGCCCAGGGGGCGCGGGCCCACCGCGTGAACGTCTTCGCCTGGGTCGAGGGCGGCACCGTCCGCGTCGAATCCAAGTACCCGGACGGCTCCCGCGTGAAGGCGGGCGTGATCCGGGTCCTGGACGCAAAGGGGGCCGAGCTGCTCTCCGGGAAGACGAACGACCGGGGAGAGTTCGCCTTCCAGGCCCCGGCGGCCGACTCGCTCACCATCGTGCTCGAGGCCGGCATGGGGCACCGCGCCGACTGGACGCTGAGCCGCGAGGATCTCGCCGCCGCCGGCGCCGGCGAGCCGCCGCCGGGCGCTCCGGCCGCGGCCGGAAGCGCCCCGCCCCCACCGGCCCCGTCCCCGGAGGCCGCCCTGTCGGCCGAGGCGGCGCTCGAGCGGGCGCTCGACCGCAAGCTTGCGCCGATCATCAAGATGCTCGCCGAGCTGAGCGAGCCGCGGGTGCGCGCGAGCGACGTCCTGGGCGGGATCGGCTACATCGTGGGGCTTGCCGGGATCGCGGCCTACTTCAAACGCAAACCCCGATAGCGGGCTTGAGGAATCGGACCTTGAAACGCGTCTGCGTCATCGACGGCCACGGCGGCGGGATCGGCGCCGCCCTGATCCGCGCGCTCAAGCAGGCCTACGGAGAGTCGATCGAGCTGATCGCCCTCGGCACGAACGCCGTGGCCGCCGCGCAGATGCGCAAAGCGGGCGCGAACCGCGCCGCCTCGGGCGAAAACGCCATCGTCCGCACCGCCGGGACGGCCGACGTGATCGTGGGGGCGATCTCCGTCGGCTGGGCGAACGCCATGCTGGGGGAGATCACCCCCCGGATGGCCGAGGCGGTCATGTCGAGCCCGGCCCCCAAGCTCTTCCTGCCGCTCTCCCAGGAGCGGGTGATCTTGGCGGGGCTGAGCGCCGAGCCCCTGCCGCACCTGATCCAGGCGCTCGTCCACGAGAAGATGAAGGAGGTGTTGCCGGATGTGTGAAGCCAATGCCTACATCGAGAAGGAGGGGCGCGAGGAGCTCCTCCTCGAATCGGTCGACCTGGTCGAGCCCCAGGCGGACGGGGGGTTCCTGCTGGTGGACATCTTCGGCCAGCAGAAGACCGTTAAGGGCCGGCTGAAGCGCATGCAGCTCGTCGAGCACCGCATCGTCTTCGGCGCCTGAGGCGGAAAGGCCGCCGATGCTGCGCGAGCCTTTCGCCGTCGGCGACTCGCCGGCGCACCGCCTCGACCCGCGCGTGCGCCTGGTCGCGGCCGCGGGGTTCTCGTGCGCCGCGGCGGTGCTCGAGCAGCTTCCCGCCCTGGCGGCCGCGCTCGCCATCGCCATCGCCTGGGCGGCCATGGCCCGGCTTCCGGCCGCAGCGATCCTCAAGCGGCTTCTCGCCGTAAACGGGCTGCTCGCCCTGCTCTGGGTGTTCCTCCCCTTCACCTTCCCCGGGCAGGCCATCCTGCGCCTCGGCCCGCTGGCCGCCTCGCGCGAGGGGGCGGTGCTCGCCCTGCGGATCACGCTCAAGTCGAACGCCATCGTCATCGCCTTCATCGCGCTCGTCGCCACCATGCCGCTCGCCACCGCCGGCCACGCCCTCCACCGGCTGCGGGTCCCGGGGAAGATCGTCCACCTGCTGCTCATGACCTACCGCTACGTCTTCGTCCTCGAGCAGGAGTACCAGCGCCTGATCCGCGCGGCCCGGATCCGCGGCTTCCGGCCCCGCACCAACCTGCACACCTACCGCACCTTCGCCTACCTCGCGGGCATGCTCTTCGTGCGGGCGCTCGAGCGCGCCGAGCGCGTGCGCTGGGCGATGATCTGCCGCGGGTTCCGGCGCCGCTTCCACAGCCTGAAGGAGTTCCAGGCCGGGGCGGGGAGCCTCGTCTTCCTCGCGGCCGCGGCGGCGGCGGTCGCCGGGATCATCCTGCTCGAAACGGGGCGCTTGAATTCCTTATTTTCGCGCGCCATAATCGGCCCATGAGTGCCGAGACCCCGCCGATCATCGAGATGAAAGGGATATCCTTCGCCTACCCGGGCGGCCCGCCGGTCCTGCGCGGGCTCGACTTCGCCCTGCGCGGGGGCGAGCGCATCGGGATCATGGCCCCGAACGGCAGCGGCAAGACGACCCTCTTCCATCTGATCATGGGGCTCGTCAAGCCTCAGGCCGGGGAGCTGCGCATCTTCGGCCGGGCGGCGCGGCAGGAGCGCGACTTCGAGGAGGCGCGCCGCCGCATCGGCCTGCTCTTCCAGGACCCGGACGACCAGCTCTTCAGCCCGACGGTCATCGAGGATGTCGCCTTCGGCCCGCTCAACCTGGGAAAAAGCCGGGCGGAGGCGGCCGCCATCGCCCGGCGGACCCTGGCCTCCCTGGGACTCGCGGGCTTCGAGGAGCGCATCACCTTCAAGCTCTCCGGCGGGGAGAAGCGGCTCGTCTCGCTCGCCGCGGTCCTCGCCATGGAGCCCGCGGTGCTCCTGCTGGACGAGCCCGAAAACGGGCTCGATCGGCGCACCCGCAGCCGGCTGACGGAGATCCTGGGCTGCCTCGAGATCGCCTACGTCCTCATCTCGCACGAGCTCGAGTTCCTCGCCTCCCTGACCGGCGCGATCTACACCCTGGAGAACGGCCGCATCCGCCGCGACGCCGCGCTCCAGGTCCACCGGCACGTCCACGCCCACCCCCTGGGCGGCAGCCCCCACCGCCACTGCCTGCCCGACGGCGAGCTCGCCGACGAGGACCCGAGCCCCGCCTGAGCGCGCTTACCCCCGCGGCGCGAGGCGCACTTCGAGTGCGCCTAAGCGACCGCGGGGCGCCGCGCAACGCCGAGATCGGGCCTCCGGCGAAGCCGTCATTTCGTCGGAACACCCGCCTGGGCGAACGTCATCACCTCCGCGATCACCCGGGCCCCCGCCTCGATCACCCCCATGGCGAGCGCCGCCCCCGTGCCCTCGCCGAGCCGCATGCCGAGGTCCAGGATCGGCTCGAGGCCGAGGTGCGCGAGCATGCGCCGGTGGCCCGGCTCTTCGGAGCGATGGCCGGCAAAGAGGAAGTCGGCCGCCGCCGGGGCGAGCGCGCAGGCGACGAGCGCGCCGGCGGTCGAAATGAAGCCGTCGACCGCCACCGGGACGCGGTGAAAGGCCCCGGCGAGCGCGATCCCGGCGATCCCGCCGATCTCGAAGCCGCCCACCTTGGCGAGGACGTCCAGCCCGTCGGCGGGATCGGGGCGGTTCACCTCGAGGGCCTGCGCGACCGCCCGGCGCTTGCGGGCAAGCCCGGCGTCGTCGACCCCCGTGCCGCGGCCGACCATCTCCTCGAGGCCCGCACCGGCGAGCACCGCCCCGACGGCGGCCGAGGCGGTCGTGTTCCCGATCCCCATGTCGCCGGTGCCGAGGAGCTCGACCCCCCCGCGGATCAGCCCGGAGGCGAGCTCGAAGCCGGTCAAGACCGCCCGCTCGGCCTGCGGCCGGCTCATCGCCGGCCCCCGCGAGATGCTCTGCGTCCCGCGGCCGATCTTGCGGACGAAGAGCCGTTCGCGGTTCGGAAGCCCACCGGGATCGAGCTCCGGAAGGATCCCCATGTCCGCCACGTAGACCTCGGCGCCGGCCAGCCGCGCGATGACGCTGATCCCGGCTCCGCCGGCGAGGAAGGTACGCACCATCGCACCGGTCACCTCCTGCGGGTAGGCGCTCACCCCCTCGGCGGCGATTCCGTGGTCGGCCGCCATGACGAGCACGGCCTTGCGGCCCACCCGGGGCGCAAGGCTCTGGCGGATGGCGCACAGGCGCTCCCCGATTTCATGCAGGCGGCCGAGCGCCCGCGGCGGCATGACGAGCTGGGCGGTGTGCGCGCGCGCGCGCTCGAGCCACTGCCGGTCGACCGGCCGGACGCCATCGATGATCTCCTTGAGCGACTCCGTCATCAGTCTCTTCCTCCTTCCTTCCAATGGGTCACCCTGCCCGGCGGTCCGGCGGCGTCTCCCCGCCGGGCCAAAAAAAATCCCCAGGCGCAGCCTTGCTGCGCCCGGGGATTTGCCGTCTCCCCTTGCGTTCGCCCCCGCGGCAGGTCTTCTGGCTCCCTCCCCCCGGCGGCGGCCTTCCCGCGCCGCTTGGATGCGGCGCAGTGGCGCGCTCGATCGGCCGCCGGGGTTCCCCGAAAAAACCGGGGCCGGAGGTCACAGCGGCGGGTCCGCTCCGGTCTCGCACCGGATTCCCTCTTGCGCCGGCCCGGCCGGCACCGCGGGGGGTGTTTCCGCCGATTCTGGAAAGCGCCCTTTAGAATGAAGCGCACCGGATGTCAAGGCCGATCGAGGCGCCCGCCGGCGCGCGGCCGCGGATAGGCCCCCGTAAGTCCCGCCCGTCCCGCGCCGCCTTGACTCCGCCGGCCGTTTGGCATATACCGATCGGCGTAACCGGTCGGGTGCCAGCGCTTAATAGGGAATCCCGTGAAAATCGGGAGCGGTCCCGCCGCTGTAACCTCCTCCCGGGGCGTGACGCCGGGAAACCCCTTCGGCCGTGTGGGTGTGCCACTGCGCCGTCTCCAAGCGGCGCGGGAAGGCCGCCGGGGGGGGAGGGAGCCAGAAGACCTGCCCGTTTCCGGATGCGACCGGCGGCCCCGGAGTGGAACCCGGCGCCGCCGCCCGCGGTCATTCGGGCTTCCATCCGGTCGCCGACAACAAGGGCCAAGAAAGCTGGGTGCAACCCTTCGGGCGAAATTCGCCGGAAGGGTTTTTTCTTGGACGAGAGCCAAACGACGAAAACCCCGCCCGCCGCCGGGCGCGCCGGCCGGCGGCGCCTGGCCGCCGCCGGGCTGATCCTCGCGCTCGGCGCCGCACTGCTCCTCGAGCTGGTCGTCTCGACCGGGATGGGCTTCATCCGGATCCCGCCGGAGACGGTGGTGCGGATCCTCCTCGGCCGGGCGGCCGGCCTGGCGGGGCTACTCTCCGGGATCGACGAGCTCTTCCCCGTGGTCGTGATGGACGTCCGCCTGCCGCGCATCCTCTGCGCGGCGCTCGTCGGCGGGGGGCTCGCCATGTGCGGGGTGGTTTTCCAGGGGCTGCTGCTCAACCCGCTCGCCGACCCTTACACGCTCGGGGTCTCCGCCGGGGCCGCCTTCGGCGCCTCCCTCGCCATCCTGTTCAATCTCACCGCCCTCGGCACGGCCTCGGTCCCGCTCGCCGCGTTCCTGGGGGCGGCCGCGACGCTCGCCGCCGTCATCTTCCTCGCCTACGGCAGCGGCGGGCCCTCCTCGAACAACCTCATCCTCTCCGGGATCATCGTCGCCGCCATCCTCTCCGCCGGGATCAGCTTTCTCAAGTATCTCGCCGACGAGCAGGTGGCCGTGATCATCTTCTGGCTCATGGGAAGCTTCGCCTCCCGGACCTGGGCGGACGTGGCCCTCACGGCTTGCGGGGTCGCGGCGGCGCTCGCGGTGTTCGGCTACCACGCCCGCGAGCTCAACCTCCTGGCGCTCGGCCCGCAGGCGGCGGCCTCCCTCGGGGTCGACACGCGCCGGGTCACCGTGACGCTCCTCGCGGCGGCCTCGCTGCTCGCCGCGGTGTGCGTCGCCGTATCGGGGATCATCGGCTTCGTGGGGCTGCTGGTGCCGCACCTCATGCGCGGGCTCATCGGCCCGGATAACCGCCGGCTGCTCGCCGCGAGCCTGCTCGCCGGCGCCGTCCTGCTGCTCGCCGCGGACACGCTCACGCGGGCGGTTCTGCCGGCCGAGGTCCCCATCGGGGTCCTGACCGCCCTGATCGGCGGCCCCTTCTTCTGCTGGGTCTTCCAGCGGCAGCGCAAAACGCGGAGGGTCTGGTGACGGCCGCGCTCTTCGAAATCGACCGCCTGAGCTTCGCCTACGAGTCCCGGCGCGTGCTCGCGCAAGTGACGCTCGCGATCGCGGAGGCAAGCTTCACGGGCATCGTCGGCCCGAACGGCAGCGGCAAGACGACGCTCCTCGAGCTGCTCGGCGGCCTGCGCCGGCCGGCGGAAGGCCGGATCCGCCTGAAGGGCCGGGAGCTCGCGAGCTACCCCCGGCGGGAGCTGGCGCGCCGGCTCGCGCTCGTCCCCCAGGATTTCTACATCAACTTCCCCTTTTCGGTGCAGGAGGTGGTGGCGATGGGCCGCGCCCCCCATATCCCGCGCTTCGGCCGGCCGGGCCGCAGAGACCGCGAGCGCGTCTGGGCGGCGATGGCCGCGGCCGGGGTCGCGGAGTTCGCCGCGCGCTTCGTGACCGAGCTGAGCGGGGGCGAGCGCCAGCGCGTGGTCTTCGCCCGGGCGCTCGCGCAGGACACGCCGGTGCTTTTGCTGGACGAGGCCACCTCGAACCTCGACATCGGGCAGGCGCTGCGCCTGCTTTCCATCGCCGGCCGCAGCGTCCGCCGGGAGGGCCGCACGGTGGTCGCGGTCTTCCAGGACATCAACCAGGCGGCCGCCTGCTGCGACCGTCTGATCGTGCTGTCCAACGGCCGGGTGGCCGCCTGCGGCGCGACGGACGAAGTGCTCACGCCGGCGACCATCCGCGCGGTGTTCGGCGTGGAGTCCCGGGTCGTCCGCGACGACTTCGCCGGCGGGATGCAGGTGGTCTTCCGGCGCGGCGCGGCGCACCTCCCCGGAGAAGCCGGACATGCCGCCTGAGCGCCTGCCCCGCCTGATCGTCCTGATCGCCGCGCTCGCCTGGGGCGGGGGGGCCGCCGGCGCGGACTTCGGCCTGGTGGCGGGGCCGGCGGTCGTCGACCAGGCCGGGCGGCGCATCCCGGCCGCCAAGCCGTTTTCCCGCATCATCAGCCTCTACGGCGCCCACACCGAGAACCTCTTCGCGCTCGGGGCGGGGGACCGCCTCGTCGGGGTGTCGCCCGGGGAGGCGTTCCCGCCCGAAGCCGCCCGCCTGCCCGCCTTCTCCACGCGCGACGACCCGGAGAAGTTCCTCGCCGCCCGCCCGGATCTCGTCCTGGTGCGGCCGATGATCGACCGCGGCTACCCCCAGCTCCTGCGGCGCCTCGAGCAGCGCGGGATCGCCGTGGCCTCGATCCAGCCCGGAAGCGCTGCGGAGATGCTCGCCTACTGGGAGATCCTGGGGCTTCTCGCCGGGAAGCGCGCGGAGGCCGCCGCCATGGCCGCGCGGTTCACGGCGGCGGTCGGCCGCATCCGGGCGCTCACCGACGGGATCGCCGCCCGCCCGACCGTCTACTTCGAGGCGATCCACGACAAGGCGAAGACGTTCGCGCCGGGCTCGATGGCCGTCTTCGCGCTCGAGACCGCGGGCGGGATCAACGCCGCCCCCGACGCCGCCCCGGTGCGCGGCACCAACATCGCCTTCTACGGCAAGGAGCGCCTGCTCGCCCGGGGCGCCGAGATCGACGTCTACCTCGCCCAAAGCGGCCCGATGAACCCGGCGACCCGCGAGCAGATCGCGGCGGCGAGCGGCTTCCAGGCGATCCGCGCGGTCCGGGAGGGGCGGATCCACCTGATCGACGAGCGGCTCGTCTCGCGGCCCACCCCGCGGCTCTTGGAGGGGATTCTCGCCATCGGCCGCCTGCTCCACCCGGAGCTCTTCCGGGACAAGCGGCCGGAGGACTTCGGGGGATGAACGCCGCGCCGCATGCGAGGATCGCAGCGGGCCGGCCCGGCCGCCGGGCGGCCGGGAAAGGGGGGCGCCATTAAAGGGATCGTCATCGCCGGCACCCACAGCGGGTGCGGCAAGACCACCATCAGCCTGGGGATCGCGGCGGCGCTCGCCCGCCGGGGGCTGAGGGTCGCGCCCTTCAAGGTCGGCCCGGATTTCATCGATCCCGGCCACCACGGCCGGGCTGCCGGCCGCCCCTGCCGCAACCTGGACGGATGGATGCTCAGCCGCGACTACAACCTGGAGGCCTTTACCCGCGCCGCCGAGACGGCCGACATCGCCGTGGTCGAGGGGGTGATGGGCCTCTTCGACGGCATCGACGGGACGAGCGCGGCCGGATCGACCGCGCAGATGGCGGCCTGGCTCAAGCTTCCCGTGCTGCTCGTCGTCGACGCCCGCAGCATGGCGCGCAGCGCGGCGGCGCTCGTGCAGGGCTTCGAGAATTTCGACCCCGGCCTCGAGTTCGCCGGTGTGGTCTTCAACCGCGTGGGCAGCCCGCGGCACCTCGAGCTCATCCGGGAGGCCCTATCCGGCCGCGTGCGGATGCCCTGCCGGGGGGGGCTTCTGCGGGACGAGGCGCTCGCCATCCCCGAGCGGCACCTGGGGCTCACGACCGTCGAGGAGGCCGGCGAGGCGGCCCCGCGGCTCAAACGGCTCGCCGACCAGGTGGCGCTGCGCCTCGATCTCGACGGGATCCTCGCCGGGCTTCCGGAAACCGCCGCGGCCGGGGACCGGGCGGAGCCCCCCCCCGAGGTCCGGGAGCGCGTCCGCATCGGGGTCGCCCGGGACGAGGCGTTCTGCTTCTACTATCCGGACAACCTCGAGCTGCTCGAGCGCTACGGCGCCGAGATCGTCCGCTTCTCGCCCATCCGCGACCGGGAGCTCCCGCCGGACCTGGGGGGGCTCTACCTCGGCGGCGGCTACCCCGAGCTGCATGCGCCGGCGCTCAGCGCGAACGCGGGGCTGCGCGGCGCAATCCGCGCGGCGAGCGAAGCCGGGATGCCGATCTATGCCGAGTGCGGCGGCTTCATGTACCTCTGCGCGGAGCTGCACGACCGCGAAAACCGCCGCTTTCCGATGGCGGGCGTCTTCCCCTTCGCGACGCGCATGCTCCCGCGCCTGAAGGCCTTGGGCTACCGCGAAATGCGCTTTACCCGCGATACGGTCGTCGGCGAACGCGGCATGGCGATCCGCGGCCATGAGTTCCACTACTCCGAGCTGCTTTCCGGCGGCGGCCCGGCAGAGCTTGCCGCCGCGGTCGCCGGGCGCAGCGGGGAGGCGCGGGCGGGCGAGGCCGCCGTGGCCCGCCGGACGCTCGCCAGCTACGTCCACCTGCATTTCGGCAGCGCGCCGCGCGCGGCCGCCAATTTCGTGGAAAACTGCCGCTACTACCGCGTAACCCGCAGCGAAAGGAAGTGCTCCGCGTGAAACCCGAGGAGATCGAAACCGCAAGCTTTGCGATCATCGACCGCGAGGCCGGCCCCCACGGCTTCCCGGACGACGCCTGGCAGATCGTCCGGCGCGTCATCCACACCTCGGCCGACTTCGACTACCTGAAAACCATCCGCATCCACCCCCGGGCGATCACCGCCGGGACGGCCGCGATCCGCGGCGGGCGCGCGCTCTTCACCGACACGCGCATGGCGCTCTCCGGCATCCGCCGGCCGCTGCTCGAGCGGTTCGGCGTTCCGGCCGCCTGCGACATCGACGCGGCGGCCGTCCGCGAGGCCGCGCGGGCGGCCGGGACCACGCGGGCCGCGGCGGCCGTCGACCTGGCGGCCCCGCGGATGGCGGGCGGGATCTATGTCGTCGGCAACGCCCCCACGGCGCTCCTCAGGCTGATCGCGCTGCTCGATTGCGGGCAGGCGGCACCCGCCTTGATCGTCGGGTTCCCGGTGGGGTTCGTGAACGCCGCCGAGTCCAAGGCGGCGCTCGCCGCGCGCGACCACCCCCACATCACCGCCCTCGGGCGCAAGGGCGGCTCGAACGTCGCCGCGGCGGTGGTCAACGCGCTGCTGCTCCTCGCGGCGCAGGGGTGAGGGGCGATGCGCCGGGCGGCGGGCGCCGCCCGGCTGCGCGGGTTCTTTTGGTTGAGTCGGTTCTATTGATTGACTTTGGTTGGGCGGGTTGGATGGGTTGACGCAGCGGGGCGTTCGGGAGCGCCGGAGGTGATGCGATGAAAAAGGCGGGAACCCTTTACGGCATCGGGGTCGGGCCCGGAGACCCGGAGCTGATCACGCTCAAGGCGGCGCGGATCCTCGGCCGCGTCGCGGTCGTCTTCGCGGCGGCCTCGAGCCGGAACCCCGAGAGCCTGGCGCTGTCGATCGCCCGGCCGCTGATCCCCGAGGCGACGCCGGCCGAGCTGCTCTATTTCCCCATGACGCGGGAGCGCTCCGAAACCCGGCGGGCGTGGGAGGCGAACGCCCGGCGCATCGCCGAGGTGCTCGACAGCGGGCGCGACGCGGCCTTCATCACCCTGGGCGACTCGCTCACCTACTCGACCTTCGGCTACCTGATCGAGCACGTGAGGGCCTGCGCGCCGCAGGCCGCCATCGAGACCGTGCCCGGCATCACCTCCTACCAGGCCGCCGCCTCGCGGCTGGCGATCCCCCTGGTGGAGGGCGAGGGGTCGCTCATGATCGTCTCGGGGGCGACCGGCGGGGAGCGGCTGCGGGCGCTCTCGCCCAAGCCGGAGACCGTGGTCTTCCTCAAGGCCTACCGCCATCTCGACGACATCTGCGCCGCCCTCGAGGAGAGCGGCGAATACCCCTGCTGCGCCGCCGTGAAGCACTGCGGCCGGCCGGAGGAGGAGGTCGTCGAGAGCCTGGAGGCCCTCTGCCGCCAGAAGCCGGACTACTGGACCCTCATCATCGCCAAGAAGCGCCGCGACCATGAGCCGGAGCCGCCCCAAATCTAGCCGCGCGATCACCGCCTCGCTGGCGCTCTCGGCGGCCGCGCTCGCGGCCGCCTCGGCCGTCGTCGGCGGCCTGGGGCTCCATTCCATCGCGCGCGGGCTGCTGCTGCCGATCCTCCAGCTGATGGCGGTGATCGCGGCGGGCCTGATCGTCGGCCAGGCGATCGAGGCGACCGGCTGGACGCGGCGCGTCGCCTTCCTCGCGCGGCCGCTCTTCCGCTTCGGCCGCCTCGGCGCGCCGTGCGCGGCGGCCTTCACCGCGGCCTTCGTCTCCGGCGTCGCGGCGAACGCGATGCTCCTCGACTTCTGGAAGTCCGGGCGGATCGACCGCCGGCGCCTCTTCCTCGCCAATTTCGTCAACCAGTTTCCGGCCTATTTCCTGCACCTGCCGACGACCTTCTTCGTCGTGACCTCGATGACCGGCGCAGCCGGGCTGTGGTATTTCGCGCTCACCTTTCTCGCGGCGGCCGGGCGGACCTTTCTCCTGCTGCTCTACGGCAGGCTCAGGCTGCCGCCGGAGGCGGCGGGGCCCGAGGGGGCGCCGCCGCAGGCCGCCGGCGGCCCGGCGCCGCGCTGGCACGCCGCCTGGCGGGCCGTCCGGGAGCGCTTCCCGGCGCGCCTCGCCCGGATCGGCGTCTATGTGGTGCCCGTCTACACGGCGGTCTTCCTGCTGAACCGCGCGGGGTTCTTCGAGGCCATGCGCGATCTTCTCGCGCGCGCGGTCGTGGCGGCCTTCGTGCCGGTGGAGGCGCTCTCCATCGTGGTGCTCGGCTTCGTCGCCGAGTTCACCTCCGGCTTCGCCGCCGCCGGCGCGCTGATGGACTCCGGGGTGATCACGACCCCCCAGGCGGTCCTCGCCCTGCTTGTGGGAAACGTGCTCGCCTTCCCCCTCCGCGCCCTGCGCCACCAGCTGCCGCACTACATGGGGATTTTCGACCCGCGCACGGGGCTCGAGCTGCTGCTGCTGGGGCAGCTGCTGCGGGTGGCGAGCGTCGCCGCCGCCGGGGCTCTCTTTTTTTTATGGAGCTGACCGGCTTGAAGGATGGGAGGCGCCAGACGCCCATGCCGGCGCGCAAAAAACTGAGAACGGGGTTCACCACCGGGGCGGCGGCCGCGGCCGCGGCCAAGGGGGCGCTCCTGCGGCTGCTCGCCGGCCGGGCGCCCGAGGCGGTCGAGATCGAGCTCCTCTCCGGCGGGCGGATCACGGTCCCCCTCCACCGCTGCCGGAAAACCGGGCCCGGCCGCGCGCGCGCGAGCGTCATCAAGGATGCGGGCGACGACCCGGACGTCACCCACGGGGCCGAGATCGGGGCGGAGGTGCGGCTCTGCGCGGACCCGGCGGCGCCCGGCCTCCGGATCACCGGGGGCCCCGGGGTCGGCCGGGTGACCAAGCCGGGCCTCGAGGTGCCCCCCGGCGAGCCGGCGATCAACCCCGGTCCGCGGCGCATGATCGCCCAGGCCGTGGCGGAGGCCTTCGCCGGCTGCGGCGAGGCGTTGCCCCTCGAGGTCGAGGTCTTCGTCCCCCGGGGGGAGGCGATCGCCCGCCGGACGCTGAACGCCCGGCTCGGCATCCTCGGGGGGATCTCGATCCTCGGGACGACCGGGGTCGTGCGGCCGATGTCGCATGCGGCCTTCGAGGCGACCATCGCCTGCGCCCTGGCGGTCGCCCGGGCGGCGGGGCGGCGCGAGGCGCTCCTGACGACCGGCCGCCGCAGCGAGCGCTGCGCCCAGGCCCTGCTGCCGGAGCTGCCCGAGGAGGCGTGCGTGCAGATCGGGGACTTCTTCGGCCGCGGGCTCGCGCTCGCCGCCGCGCACGGCTTCGAGGCGGTGGTGCTCGCGGCCTTTTTCGGCAAGGCCCTCAAGATGGCCTCCGGGGCCGCCCAGACGCACGCCGCCCGGGCGGAGCTCCGGCTCGACGGGCTCGCGGGCCTCGCCCGCGAGGCGGGCGACCCGGGGCTTGCGGCGGCGATCGCCGCCTGCAACACGGCCCGGGAGGCCTTCGGGCTCGTCCGCGAGAAGCGCCCGGAGCTGATCGCCCGGGTCGGCCGCCGGATGATGGCGGCCGCCGCGCGCTTCGCCGGACCCGCGGTCCGGATCCGCGGCATCATTCTCGACTACGAGGGCCGCGCGGCCTTCGACTCCCAGGCAGAGGGGCCTCCATGAAACGCACACGCCCGCCGGCGGCCAAACCGCTGGCCGTCATCGGCATGGGGCTGGGCCCGCAGGACCTGACCGCCCGGCACCTCGAGATCATCGCCTCCGCCGAGATCCTGATCGGCGGCGCGCGGCTGCTCGCGCACTTCAGCGGCTGCCCGGCGGAGAAGAAAGCCGTGGGCAAGGACGTCGCGGAGACGATCGCCTTCATCCGCCGCCGCCTCGGGCGGCGGGCGATGGTCGTGCTCGCCTCCGGCGACCCGCTCTTCTACGGGATCGGCGCACGGCTGGTCGAGGCCTTCGGCGCGGACCAGGTCGCGCTCTACCCGAACGTCTCCTCGGTCGCCGCGGCCTGCGCGCGGATCGGGGAGCCCTGGGGCGGCATGCGGGTCGTGAGCCTCCACGGCCGCAAGGACCCCTCCGGGCTCATGCGGGCGCTCGCGGCGCGGGAAACGGTCGCGGTGCTGACCGATCCGGAGCGCGGCCCGGCCTGGATCGCGCGCACGCTCTGCGAGCGGGGGGTCGAAGGCTATCGCCTCTGCATCTTCGAGGCGCTCGGCAGCGCGGGCGAGCGCTACGGCTGGACCACCCCCCGGCAGGCGCTGCTGGAAAGCTACCGCGCCCCGAATCTCGTCATCCTGAAATGGGCGCCGGAGCCCGACCCGGGGCCGCAGCCGCTCTATCTCGGCATGCCCGAGGAGCGCTACGCGCGGCAGGACGGGCTGATCACCAAGGCCGAGGTACGCGCCGTGACGCTCGCGCGGCTGAGGCTTCTGCCCGGCCACACCCTCTGGGACCTCGGGGCGGGGGCGGGCTCGGTCGCCATCGAGGCCTCCCTCCTGCTGCGGGGCGGCCGGATCGTGGCCGTCGAGAAGGAGGCCGGGCGCGCGGCCCAGATCCGGGAAAACGCGCGGCGCTTCGGCGTCAAGGGCCTGCGCGTGGTTGAGGCGCGGCTGCCGGAGGGCCTCGCGGGGCTGCCCCCTCCCGACCGGGTCTTCATCGGCGGCGGCGGCCGCGAGCTCGGGTCCATCATCGCGGCCGCCGCCGCGCGCCTCAAGCCGCAGGGGCTGATCGCCGTCAACACGGTGGTCCCGGACCATCTCGCCGCCGTCCTGGCGGCGCTGCGCGCGCTGGCGTTCTCCGCCGAGCTCGTCCAGGTCCAGGTGAGCCGCGGCCGGGCGATGCCCGACGGCGAGCGGCTCGAGGCCCTGAACCCGGTGTGGATCGTCACCGGCATGCGAAAGGCGGCGGCGTGAAGGCGTTATCCCCCGTCCTGTTCGTCGGCGCCGGCCCCGGCGACCCGGAGCTGATCACCGTGAAGGGCCGGGCGGCGCTCGCGGCGGCCGACCTCGTGGTCTACGCGGGCTCGCTCGTGCCGCGGGAGCTGCTCCAGTGGGCCCGCCCGGAGGCCAAGACCGTCGACAGCGCCCCCCTCGACCTGGAGGAGATCGTCGCCGTCATGGAGCGGGCCTGCCGCGCCGGCCGGCGCGTCGTGCGCCTGCATACCGGCGACCCCAGCCTGTATGGGGCCATCGCCGAGCAGATGGAGGCGCTCGCGGCGCGCGGCATCCCCTGCCGCGTCATCCCGGGGGTGAGCGCGGCCTTTGCCGCGGCCGCGGCGCTCGGGATCGAATTCACCCGGCCGGAGATCGCCCAGACCCTGATCCTGACCCGCGCCGCCGGCCGCACCCCGGTCCCGGAGAGCGAAGCGCTCGAGAAGCTCGCCGCCCACCGCACCTCGATGGTGGTCTACCTGAGCGTGGGGCAGGCCCGGGAGGTGGCGGAGGCCCTCGGCCGCGCCTACGGGCCCGAGGCGCCCCTGGCGGTGGTCTACCGCGCCAGCCACCCCGACGAGAAGATCGTGCGCACGACCCCCGCCGGACTTGCCGAAAGCCTCCGGCGGGCGGGCATCCGCCGCCAGGCGGTGATCGTCGCCGGCCGGGTCCTGGAGGCGGGCGGCCCCGGCGGGTTTCCGCGCTCGCGGCTTTATGATAGAACCTTCGCCCACGGGTTCCGGCCGGCCGCGGCGCGCCCGCGCGGCGAGCCCCCGGCGCGCCTGCCGGCGGCCGCCGGCCGAACCGCGCCGGTCGCGGTCTGGGCGGTGAGCGCCGGCGGCGCGCGGCTCGCGCGGCGGATCGCCGCCGGGCTGCCGGGAGGCCGCGTGCGCCTCCTCGAGCGCTTCGCCCGCGCCGGCGAAGCCGCCTTCG
The DNA here is from genome assembly GCA_964573635.1 of uncultured Desulfatibacillum sp. Lineage (GTDB taxonomy): Bacteria > Desulfobacterota > Desulfobacteria > Desulfobacterales > SpSt-501 > SpSt-501. The sequence continues at coordinate 249,880 of CAZNKG010000001.1, forward strand.
ACCGCCTCGAGCCGGCCGTCGCCGAGGCGTTCCCGCGCTGCAGGGGCCACGTCTTCGTCATGGCCGCCGGGATCGTGGTGCGGGCGATCGCCGCGCGGATCCGCGACAAGAGCGTCGATCCGGCGGTGGTCGTGGTCGACGAGCGCGGCCGGCACGCGGTCAGCCTGCTTTCCGGCCACCTGGGGGGGGCGAACGAGCTCGCCGCCGCGGTGGCGGCGATCACCGGCGGGGCGCCGGTCATCACCACCGCGACCGATGTCCAGGGCAAGCCCGCCATCGACCTGATCGCGAAGGCGCTCGGGCTCGCGATCGAGAACCCGGCGGCCATCGCCCCGGTGAACGCGGCGCTGCTCGCCGGGCGGGCGATCGGCCTGCACGACCCGCTCGAGCTCCTCGCCGGGCGCCTGCCGCGCGCCCGGCCGGTCGATCTCGCGCGGCCCTGGCGGGGCCGCGGGCCGTGCGTGGCGGTCGACGACCGGGAAATCGCCGCACCGCCCCGCGCGCTCGTCCTGAGGCCGCCGAGCCTCGCCGCCGGGATCGGGTGCAACCGCGGCACCCCCGCCGGGGAGATCCGCGATCGGCTGCACGCCTGCCTCGCGGAAGCGGGCCTTTCGCCGGCGAGCCTCGCGCGGCTCGCCTCGATCGCGCTCAAGGCCGACGAGGCAGGGCTTCTCGAGCTCGCCCGGGAGAGCGGTCTGCCGATTGAATTTTTCGAGCGCCGCGCGCTTCGCCGGGTGGAGGGCGACGTCCCGAACCCCTCCGCGCGGGTCGCGGCGCATGTGGGAGTGAAAAGCGTATGCGAAGCCGCAGCCATCCTGGCGGCGCGCGGGGGGCCGCTGATCGTGCCCAAGCGCGTGAGCCGCAACGTGACGATCGCGATCGCCCGCATCGCCTGGCGGTCGTCGGCATCGGGCCCGGAAGCCTCGCCCACCTGACGCGGCGGGCCGAGGAGGTCCTGGCCGCGGCCGAGGTGGTCGCCGGCTACGGGCTCTATCTCGACCTGATCGCCCCGCTCACCGCCGGAAAGACGCTGCTGCGCTCCGGCATGCGGCGGGAGCTCGAACGGGTGGAGGGGGCCATCGCCGCGGCCGTGTCGGGCCGGCCCTGCGCGCTCGTCTCGAGCGGCGACCCGGGGATCTACGCCATGGCGGGCCTCGTCTTCGAGTGCCTCGCCGCCCGCGGGATCGCCGCGCGGCCGCCCGGCGCCGGCCCGCCGGCCGAGGGCGAGCTCACCGTCGAGGTGGTCCCCGGGGTCCCGGCCCTCTGCGCGGGCGCGGCCCTGCTCGGCGCGCCGCTCACCCACGACTTCGCGGCGGTCAGCCTGAGCGACCTCCTCACCCCCTGGGAGGTGATCGCGCGGCGGCTCGAAGCGGCCGCCGCCGCCGATTTCGTGGTGGTGCTCTACAACCCGAAGAGCCGCCGGCGCGACTGGCAGCTTCCGGCCGCGATCGAGATCCTGCGCGCCCACCGCCCGGACGAAACCCCGGTCGGGGTGGTCACGGGGGCCATGCGGCCGAACCAGGCGGTGCGGATCGTGGCGCTCGGCGCGCTCGACGCCGCGGCGGTCGGCATGCAGACCACGCTCTTCGTCGGCAGCCGGGCCTCGAGCCGCTATCGCGACTTCATGGTGACGCCGCGGGGGTATGCGGGAAAATACGCGGTCGGCGGGAAAACGGCCGCCGGGGGTCCACAGGAGGCGCCATGAGCGCGGCGCAACCGGCCAAGGGCTATGTCCACGTCTACACCGGCGACGGCAAGGGAAAGACGACGGCCGCGATCGGGCTCGCCGTGCGGGCGGCGGGGGCGGGCCTGGCGGTCTACATCGCCCAGTTCATGAAGCGCGGGGAGTGCGCCGAGGTGCGGGCCCTGGAGCGCCTCGGCGGGGCCGTGCGCCTCGAGCAGTTCGGGACCGGGCGCTTCGTGCGCGGGGCCCCGGACGAGGCGGAGCGCGAAGCCGGCCGCAGGGGGTTGGAGGCCGTGCGCCGGGTGCTGCGCGCGGGGCGGCACGCGGTGGTCGTCCTGGACGAGGCGAATGTCGCCGCCGCCTGCGGGATCCTCTCCGAGGAGGAGCTTCTCGACCTGATCGCGCGCCGCCCCGGGCACGTCGAGCTCGTGTTCACCGGACGCGGCGCGCCGGCCGGCCTCGTCGCGGCCGCCGACCTCGTGACCGAGATGCGCCTGGTCAAGCACTACTTCCAGCAGGGGGTCGCCGCGCGGCCCGGGATCGAGAAATGAGCGCCGCGGCCCTCGCCGTCCTCGGGACGGGATCCGACGTGGGCAAGAGCATCGTCACGACGGCGCTCTGCCGGGTGCTCGCGCGCCGCGGGGTGAAGGTCGCCCCCTTCAAGGCCCAGAACATGTCGAACAACTCCGGGGTGACCCCCGCGGGGCTCGAGATGGGGCGGGCCCAGATCGCGCAGGCCGAGGCGGCCGGGATTGCGCCCGAGGTCGACATGAACCCGATCCTCCTCAAGCCGACGAGCGAGGTCGGCTCCCAGGTGGTGCTTTTGGGGCGCGTGCTCGGCAACCGCACGGCGGCCGAATACCACCGCGGCAAGGAGGGGCTCTTCGCCGCGGCCGCCGCCGCCCTCGACCGGCTGCGGGCGCGGTTCGACTTCGTCGTGCTCGAGGGGGCGGGCTCCTGCGCCGAGGTGAACCTGATGGCCGAAGACATCGTCAACCTGCGCATGGCCGCCCACGCCCGGGCGCCGGTCGTGCTGGTCGCCGACATCCACCGCGGCGGGGTCTTCGCCCAGATCGTGGGGACCCTCGCCTGCCTGGACGCCGCCGGCCGCGAGGCGGTCGCCGGGTTCATCGTGAACCGCTTCCGCGGGGACCTCGCCCTCTTCGCCGGCGGGGTGCGCTGGATCGAGGCGCAGACCGCCAAGCCCGTCTTCGGCGTGCTGCCCTGGCTCTCCGGGATGCGGGTCGACGCCGAGGACTCTGTCGTCATCGAAAACCCGGAGCGCGCCGTCGGGCCGGCGGCGGCCGGGGCCGCGGCCATCGCCGTCGTGCGCCTGCCGCACATCGCGAACTTCACCGACTTCGCGCCGCTCGGCGCCGTCCCGGGGGTCGCGGTCCGCTACCTGGAGCGGCCGCAGCCGCTCGGAGCGTTCCGCGCGGTGATCCTGCCGGGGTCGAAGAACACGCGCGCCGACCTCGCCTGGCTGCACGCCACCGGCTGGAGCGCGGCGCTCCGCGCCTATGCCGCAGAGGGCGGCCGGCTGCTCGGAATCTGCGGCGGCTACCAGATGCTCGGCGGCGCGGTGCACGACCCCGAGGGGCACGAGGGGGCGGCGGGCGCCACCCCGGGGCTCGGCCTTTTGCCGGTCGAAACCGTGCTCGAGGCCCCCAAGACGACGACCCTCACCCGCTTCCTCTGGGAGGGGGCCGCGGGCGAGGGCTACGAGATCCACATGGGACGGACGACGCGCACGGGCGGCCGGCCGCTTTGGCGCGTCGTCGGCCGCAACGGCGCGCCGGCCGACGAGGCGGAGGGCTGCCGGGACGCCGCGGGCCGCCTCATGGGGACCTACATCCACGGCCTTTTCGACAGCCCGGCGGTCTGCGCCCGGTTTCTCGCGGCGATCGGTCTCGAGGGGGCGCAGCCGGCGGGGCCCGGCGGACTGGCGGCGCGGCGGGCGGAGTACGAGCGGCTCGCCGACCACTTCGAAGCCCACGTCGACGTCGAGGCGCTGCTGCGGCGGGCGAAAGGGAGCGCGGCATGAACGACCTCACGTTCGTGATCGGCGGCTGCCGCAGCGGCAAGAGCCGGATCGCCCTCGCGGAGGCCGCGGGCCGTCCGGCGGAGAGGCGGATCTTCGTCGCGACCGCCGAGCCCGGCGACGAGGAGATGCGCGCCCGCATCCTGAGCCACCGGGCCGAGCGGGGCGCGGCGTGGCTCACCGTGGAGGCGCCCCGCGACCTTCCGGAGGCGGTCGCCCGCCACGGGGCCGACCCGGGAAGCGTGCTGCTCATCGACTGCCTGACCATCTGGGTCGCGAACCTCCTTTTGCAGGACGAAACGGGGGCGGCGGCGGCGGGCGGGATGGAGCGCCTCGCCGCGGCGCTCGGCTCGGCCGCGGCGCCGGTCGTCGCCGTGTCGAACGAGGTCGGCGCCGGGATCGTCCCCGAGAACCGCCTGGCGCGCCGGTTCCGGGACGCGGCCGGCGCGGTCAACCAGGCGGTGGCGGCGCTCGCCGGCAAGGTGATCTGGGTGGTCGCGGGGATCGGGGTCAGGATCAAGTAAGAACCGGCAGGCCGACGGCGGGCCGGGTCGGCACGCCGCGCCATGGGACCTGGCGGATCGGGAGGGTCGGGGATTGAGGGGGTTTCGGGCGGCAGTGCAGTTCATGACGGTGCTCCCGGCGGGGCGGGCGGCGGAGTTCGACCCGGTCCGGATGGCCGCCTGGTTTCCGGCGGTGGGGCTCATGCTCGGGGGCATCGTCGCCCTCATCGACTATCCGGCGCGGGCCCTCTTAGGGCCGGCGGCGGCGGCGGCCGTGGATGTCGTGGCGCTCGCCCTGTTGACCGGCGCCTTCCACCTCGACGGGCTGGGCGACACCGCCGACGGCCTCTTCAGCCACCGCCCCCGCGAGCGGGTGCTCGCGATCATGAAGGACAGCCGCATCGGCGCCATGGGCGTGGTGGCGATCTTGTCCGTGATGCTGCTCAAGTGGGCCGGGATCGCCGCGCTCGGGGAAAACCGCGCCGCCGTGCTCGCGCTCGCGCCGGCCTACGGCCGCTCGGCCGTCCTGGCCGCCATGCGCTTTCTGCCCTATGCGCGGCCGGAGGGCGGCACGGGCGGAGCCTTCTTCGCGGTGCGGATCGGCTGGCGGGCCTTCTGGGGGCTGGCCGTCGCGGCGGCGGCCTCGCTCGCCCTCGGCCGCCAGGGGCTCGCCGTGAACGCGGCCTTCCTCGCCGCCGCGGCGGGGATGATCGCCTTCTACCGGGCGCGGCTGGGAGGGGTCACCGGCGACATGCTGGGGGCGCTGGTCGAAACGCTTGAGGCCGCCTTGTTTCTCGCGGCGGCCGCCGCGGGAGGCGCCCCTTGATCGGCGGGCACGGGGGAAACGTCTACGAGCTCGCGCGCCGGCTCGGATGCCGGCCGGAGGATATCGACGACTTGAGCAGCAACGTGAACCCGCTCGGCCCGCCGCCGGGGCTCCTCGCGCATCTCGCCGCGCAAATGGCGGCGGTCACCCGGCTGCCGGAGGTGGACAACCGCGGCCTGCTCGCGGCGGCGGCGCCCTGGCTCGGCGTCGCGGCGGAGCGCCTGCTCGCGGCCGGCGGCACGACCCAGTTCATCTACGCCCTCCCCCGGCTCCTCGCGGCGCGCCGGGTGTTGATCGCCGCCCCCACCTATTCCGACTATGCCGACGCCTGCCGCCTCGCGGGGGTCGCGGCGCGGTCCTGCGTCGCCGACGAAAGCCGCGGCTTCCAGCCGGACCCCGCGGCGCTCGAGGCCGCGCTGCGCCGCGAGGGGGCCGACACGCTCGTCATCTGCAACCCCAACAACCCGACCGGGGCGCTCGTGCCGGCCGAGGAGATCCGCCGCCTGGCCCGCCGCAACGCGGGCGTGCGCTTCGTCGTCGACGAGTCCTACCTCCCCTTCGTCCCCGGCGGGGAGGCCGAAAGCCTCGCGGCCGCGGGGCTCGAAAACGTCCTGGCGCTCGTCTCGGTTTCCAAGATATACTGCATTTCGGGGCTGCGCCTGGGCTTTCTCGCCGCCCCGGCGGCGTTCGTCAAGCGGGCCGCCGCGCAGCTGCTCCCCTGGAGCGTGAACAGCCTCGCCCAGGCGGCCGTCGCCTGGCTCGCCGCAAACGCGGCGGCGGTGGCCGCGTTCGTGGCGCAGACCCAGCGCTATCTCGAAGCCGAGCGCCGCGCGTTCCGCGAGCGCCTGGCGGGGGTGCCCGGCCTCACGGTCTTCCCCGGCAGCGCCTCGTTTCTGCTGATCCGGCTCCCGCAGGCCCTGGGCGCCGCGGAGGTGGCGGCGCGCTTCGCCGCCGAGCGCCTGCTGATCCGGCCGGCCGCAAACTTCGAGGGCCTCTCGGAGCGCTTCATCCGCATCTCCCCCAAGGGGGCCGCGGTCAACCGCCGGGCGGCCGATCTGCTCCGCGCGCTCGCCGCCGGCCCGGAGCGCCGGTAACCCCATGGCGGAGTGGATCGCGCTCGCGACGCTTCCGGCGGCCTTCGCCCTCGACCTCCTCCTGGGCGATCCGCCGCAGTGGCCGCACCCGGTGCGCTGGATGGGGCGGGCGATCACCGCCGCCGAGCCCCTGTTCCGGGCGCTGCCGCTGCCGGCGGCGGCGAGCGGCGCCCTCTTCGCGGGCGCGCTCGTCGCGGGCACCTGGATCGCGGCCCGCGCGCTGACGGCGCTCAGCAGCGGGCTCGACCCGCTTCTGGGCTGGGCGGTCGAAGTCGCGCTGATCACCACCTGCCTCGCCGGCCGCTCGCTCGACGCCGCCGGCCGCGAGATCCACGGCCTGCTCGCCGCCGGCCGCGTGGATGCGGCGCGGGAGAAGGTCGCCCTGATCGTCGGCCGCGACGTCGACCGCTACGGGGCCGAGGACATCGCGCGGGCCACGGTCGAGACCGTCGCCGAAAACACCGTCGACGGCCTGCTCTCCCCGCTGCTCTTCGCGGCCCTCGGGGGGGCGCCGCTCGCGCTCGCCTTCAAGATGGTGAGCACGCTCGACTCCATGGTCGGCTACCGCAGCCCGCGCTATCGCGACTTCGGCAAGGCGTCTGCACGGCTGGACGACGCCGCGAACTTCCTCCCGGCGCGGCTCGCGCTCGTGCCGATCGCCCTGGCGGCCGAGCTTCTGGGCGGCACGGGCCGGCGCAGCCTCGAGACGGCGCTCGCGGAGGGGATGCACCACCAGAGCCCGAACGCCGGCTGGCCGGAGGCCGCCTTCGCCGGGGCGCTCGGGGTCAAACTGAACGGGCCCAACTTCTACGGCGGCGTCCTGGTGGAGAAGCCGTTCATCGGCGTGCGGTTCGGAGCGGTGCGGCTTTCGGACATCCCCCGGGCCTGCGATCTCCTGCTGCTCGCATCGATCGCCGCCCTGCCGGCGGCCGTGGCCCTCGCCTGGCTGAGAAACGCCTATGGGGCTTGAGAAGCTCACCCGGCTCGTCGCGCTCGCCTCCGAGGCGCGGGCCATCGTGAACGACCTCTTGTGGAACCGGCCGGCCCGCCGCGGCGTCCTGGAGGTGTACCTCCTGGGGCTGCTCGCCCAGATCCAGTCGATAGCCGTTTCCCTGCGCACGGCGGCGATCACGGGGCGGACGGCGCGCGCCGACCCCGCGGGGTCCGCCGCCGCGGGCGAAACGCAACTCCAGGAAAAGCTCGCCTTCTTCCGCTCCGCCCTCGCCGCGCCCGCGCCGCGGGCCCCCAACGTGCTCCCCTTCGAGCGCCGCCGCCGCCCGGCCGACCGGCGGGTGCTGCACACCTACCTCGCGCGCGACCGCCGCAGCGGCATCGCCGACCGCCGCCGCCGCAGGCCTCCCGGGAGCCGGGCGGGGTGAGGCGCGCGGGGCGGGGCGCCCGGCGCCGTCATCCGCGGTACATGGCTTCGATCAGGTCCTTGAACGCCTCATTCACGAACTTGCGCTTGACCTTCATGGTGGGGGTGACCTCGCCGTCCTCGACGTAGAGCTTTTTCGGCAGGATGGTGAACTTCTTGATCTGTTCGACCCGCGAGAGGGTTTCGTTCACGGCGTCGAGCTCGCGCTGGACGAGGGCGCGGATCTGCGGATGCGCGGTGAGGTCTCCGTAGGTCGAGAATTGGATCTTGTGGTCCTGGGCGTACTTGACGACGTTGTCCTCGTCGATCATGACGAGCGCGGAGAGGAACTTGCGCCGGTCGCCGATCACGACGGCGTCGTTGATGTAGATGCTCGCCTTGAGCTTGTTCTCGATGTACTGGGGGGTGATGTTCTTGCCGCCGGCCGTCACGATGATGTCCTTCTTGCGGTCGGTGATGCGCAGAAACCCGTCGGCGTCGAGCTCGCCCACGTCCCCGGAGTAGAGCCAGCCGTCGCGGACGGTCTCGGCGGTCGCCTCCGGGTTTTTGAAGTACCCCTTGAAGACGCCGGGGGATTTCACCAGGATCTCGCCGTCGGCGGCGATGCGGACCTCGACCCCGGTCAGCGGCTTGCCCACCGCGCCGAACTTCACCTGCCCGATGCGCGACACCGTGGTGACGCCGGTCCCCTCGGTCTGGCCGTAGCCCTCGACCAAGTTCACCCCGATCGCGTTGAAGAAGAGCAGGATGTCGGGGGCGATCGGCGCCGCCCCCGAATAGGCGACCCACATCCGGTCGAGCCCCATGCGCTCCTTGAGCTTGCGGAAGACGGCGAAATGGGCGAGGCGGTAGAGGATCTCCAGGTGGGCCGGCACGGGCCGCAGGGCCATCCGCAGCTCGGCCCTCCGCCGGCCGATCTTGAGCGCGCCGAAAAAGCACAGCTTCTTGAAGCGGGTCGCGTCCGCCATGCGGATCATGATGGCCGAGTAGTACTTCTCCCAGATGCGCGGCACGGCGTGCCCCACGGTCGGGGAGACCTCCATCATGTTCTCGGTGACCGTGTCGGGGCTTTCGATGAAGTTCACCGTGTGGCCGACGGTGATGTGGCCGAGCACGGTGAAGAGCTGCTCGAAGATGTGGCACAGCGGCAGGAAGGAGAGGATCTCGTCCTCGCCGCGCATGGGGTTTTCGCGGGTGATCGCCTCGCCCATCCACAGGCAGTTCGTGTGGGTGAGCATCGCCCCCTTGGGCGGGCCGGTCGTGCCCGAGGTGTAGATCAGCACGGAGACGTCGTCGGGCCGGATGGCGGCGACGCGCTCCGCGAAGCGCTGCGGGTGCTCCTCAGCCGCCCGGGCCCCGAGCGCGAGGAGCTCCGCGAAGGTCGTGACCATCGGGTCCTTGAAGCGCCGCAGGCCCTCGGTGTCCCAGACGATGACCCGGACGAGCGCCGGGACGCGCTCGCGGAAGTGGAGCCACTTGTCGAGCTGCTCCTCGTTTTCGACGAAAAGGAACCGCGACTCGGAGTGCGCCACCACGTACTCCACCTGCTGCCAGGCGTTCGTCGAGTAGATGCCGACGGCGGCCGCCCCGCAGCACTGGATGCCGAGATCCGCCCAGACCCACTCCGGGCAGTTGTCGCCGATGATGGCGGCGCGCTGCCCGGCGGCGAGCCCCATCGCCATGAGGCCGCAGGCGACCTGTTCGACCTTTTGGCGGTAGTCGTTCCAGGTGATGTCGTGCCACAGGCCGAACTCCTTGCGGCGCATCGCGACGCGGCCGCCCCAGCGCCGCGCCGCCGCGACAAACCGCGACGGAACCGTCTCCTCAGGCATTGCATTCATCTCCGCGTCCCGATCTGGCGTGTGGTGTCGCGCCGGGGCGGGGGGGCCCGGCGCCCGGCGCCGCTAGCGCCAGGTCTTCTTGCGCTTCCAGCGCTGGAACCCCTTCACCGAGGCCTCCGAGCGCACCCCCATGTAGAACTCCTTCACGTCCTTGTCCTGCAACAGGTCGCAGGCCCTGCCCTTCATCACGAAGCGCCCGTTTTCGAGGATCAGGCCGGTGTGGGCGATCCCGAGCGCCATGCGCGCGTTCTGCTCGACGAGGAAGATCGTCACCCCCTCGGCGTTCAGCGACTGGATGATGCGGAAGATCTCCTTGACGAGAATCGGGGAGAGCCCGAGCGAGGGCTCGTCCAGCAGGAGCAGCTTCGGCCGGCTCATGAGCGCCCGGCCGATCGCGAGCATCTGCTGCTCGCCGCCCGACAGCGTCCCGGCCCACTGGTTCACCCGCTTTTTCAGGATCGGGAAGTGGTGGAAGACCCGCTCGAAATCCTCGGCGACCCCGCTGCGGTCGGAGCGGGTGTAGGCGCCCATGAGGAGGTTCTCGCGGACGGTGAGCTCGTTGAAGACCTCGCGCCCCTCGGGGACGAGGGTGACGCCCAGCCGCACGATCGCCTCGGTGTCCATCCCGTCGATGCGCCGCCCCTCGAACTCGATCGACCCCTTTTCGGGCTGGTCCTCGATCAGCCCCATGACGGTTTTCAGGATCGTGGACTTGCCGGCGCCGTTGTTGCCGAGGATCGCCGTGATGGTCCCGGCCTCGACCGCGCAGGAGGCCCCGCGGATGGCGTAGACCAGGTCGTAGTAGGTTTCGATGTTCTTGATCTCAAGCAGCGCACTCACCGTCGTCCTCTCCCAGGTAGGCCTTGAGCACCTCCGGGTGGCGCTGGACCTCCGCCGGCGTCCCCTCGGTGATCGGGCTGCCGAAGTTCAGGACCAGGATCCGGCTGGAGATGTCCATCACCATGTTCATGTCGTGCTCGATCAAAAGGATCGTGACCCCGAGGTCCTCCTGGATGTCCTTGATCCAGAAGATCATGTCCTGGCGCTCCTCGGAGTTCATCCCCGCGCAGGGCTCGTCGAGCAGCAGGAGCTCGGGCTCGAGGGCGAGCGCCCGGGCGAGCTCGATCTGCTTCTGGGTGCCGTAGGGCAGCCCCCCGACGAGCTTGTTGCGCGCCGCCTGCAGCCCGAGGAAGTCGATGATCTCCTCGACCTTGCGCCGGTGGGCCGCCTCCTCCCGGCCGGCGAAGGAGCGCCGGCCCCACAAGCACGCCCCGCGGAACAGCCCGGTCCGCATGTAGAGATGCCGGCCGAGCATGATGTTCTCCATCGTGTTCAGGTTCTTGAAGAGCTCGATATTCTGGAACGTGCGCGCGATCTTCAGCCGCGCGATCGCATCCGGCTTCTTCCCGCTGATGCTCCGGCCCTGGAAGAGCACGTCGCCGGAATCGGCGCGGTAGATGCCGTTCACGCAGTTGAAGAGCGTCGTCTTGCCGGCGCCGTTCGGGCCGATGATGGCGAAGATCTCGTGCGGGCGGACGGCGAAGGAGACCTCGTTCAGCGCGCGGATGCCGCCGAAGGAGATCGACAGGCTGCGGACTTCGAAGAAGTGCATGGACCGCGGTCCTCGCTGGGTTGACGGAACAGGGGCGCCGGCCGGGCCGCCCGCCGGCGGGGCGCACGCGCCCTCGCGGCCGGCGGCCCGGGTCACGCGATGCGGCGCCTTATTCGAAGCCGACGTAGTCGGTCTGGATCCAGTCGCTCAACACCTTGTACTTCCCGTCGGCCGTCGCCTCCGTCAGGAAGACCTCCCGCTGCCCCAGCCGGGTCGCGGGGTTCTTCGCATCGAAGGGGGCGTAGGAGATGCGCCCCATCACCCCCTGGAAGTTCTTCAGCCCCTCCAGCTTCTCGACCAGCTTCTCGCGGGTCAAGTCCCGGCCGGCGAGCTTGAGGCCCTCGACCAGCGGCTCGGCGTAGCCGATCCCCGCGACAAAGGTCATCCCCCAGCGCTCGTCCTTGGCGGCGTGCTTGCCGAAGGCGAGCTCCTTGTACTGCTTCATGAGCGGGTGGCTCGGCGCGTTCACGTCCTCGACGTTGCCGATCCCCACCTGGGCGGGGTTCATCAGGCCGAAGGAGGCCGCGATCGTCCCGGCGTAGCCGCCCTTGGTGATCGCCATCATCAGCGGGAAATCGGCGCAGGTGGTCGTCGTGAACCACTTGGGCTCGTACTGCATGGCCTTGGCCGTGCCCTGCAGCCGCGCGACGTGGCCGGGGGTGATGTACATGAAGACCCCTTCGGCCTCGGCCTTCTTGAGCTCCATGGTGTGCGGCTTGAGGTCGGTGTCGGCCACGTTCACCGGGATCTCGGCGACGAGCTGGACCCCGTCCTTGGAAAGCTGCTTCTTCGTGCCGACCAGGCCGAACTTGCCGTAGTCGTCGTTCATGAAGATGACGGCGAGCTTCTTCATCTTGAGGGTCTTCACGGCGTACTGGGCGAGGATCTGCGCGTCGCCGGAGTACATCGGGTAGACGTTGAAGATGGTCTTCTTCGGCGGGTCGACCCAGTGCGCCGAGCCCGAGGAGGGGCCCACCCAGGGGATCTTGCGCTCGAGGAGGTAGTCCTTGACGGCCAGCCCGCAGGCGGTGCCGACCCCGGAGACCCAGGCGAACATGCCCTTCTCCTCCTGGAGCTGTTTCACGCCGGCCATGGTCTTGGCGGGATTGTAGGCGTCGTCGAAGAAGTGGTGGACGAGCTTGCGGCCGTTGATCCCGCCCTGGTCGTTGATCATTTTGAAGTAGGCGTCCGTGCCGCGCGCCACCGCCCCCCACGCGGCCGCGGGGCCGGTCTGGGGCCCCCACTGCCCGATGTGGATTTCGGTGTCGGTCACCCCCTCCTCGGCCGCGGCGCCGAACGCGCCGCCCAGGCTGAACGCCGCCACGAGCACCAGGATCCAACTTGCGCTACGCATGTCTGCCTCCTTAGCTGAATGGGTGTTGGGTTGGCTCAAGCTACACCTTCTTGACGAAGTGCCGCGCGAAGAGCCCGCTCGGCTTGACGCAGAGCACGATCACGATGACGGCGAAGGCCACCACCGACTTGAACTCGATCGAGACGTAGCCGCCGAAGAGGTGCTCGATGATCCCGACGATGTAGGCCCCGACCACCGCCCCGGGCAGGCTCGTCATGCCGCCGACGACCGCCCCGGCGAAGCCTTTGAGCATGGGGTCCCACATCATGTAGGGCTCGATCAGGACCGGGGCGAGCAGCATCCCGGCGATGCTGCCCACCATGGCGGAGATCGCCCAGGTGAGCATGCGCACGCGCCGGGTCTGGATGCCCATCAGGCGCGCGGCGTTCTCGTTCTGCTGGGTGGCCTTCATCGCCACCCCGAGCTTGGAGAAGCGGAAGAAGAGGAAGAGCGCGAGCATGATCACCAAAGCGACCACCAGGGTGAGGAGGTCCAGGCTGCTGATGAACAGCGGCCCGAGGCTCACGGAGTCGAAGCTCGAAATGGGAAAGGGCATGCTGCGCTGGTCGGCCCCGAACTTCCAGGAGACGAACCCGAGCAGCACCATCTCCAGGCCGATGGTGATGATGATCAGCCCGAGGATGTTCGGCTCCTTGGCGCGCCGCAGGACGGCGAACTCGAGAAAGGCCCCGAGCAGGCCGGCGAAGACGAGGGTCGCCGGCAGCGCCGCGGCCGGCGGCAGGCCGTAGCCGTCGAGGAGCACGTAGGCGATGAACGTCGGCAGGAGCGCCATCTCCCCCTGGACGAAGTTCGGCACCTCGGAGGCCTTGTAGATCAGGACCATCCCCAGGCCCATGAGGGCGTAGGTGGAGCCCACCGCGATCCCGCTCACCACCATCTGGACGAAATCGAGCATCGGTCTTCCTTCGCGACGGCCCGTGCCGTCAGAACGGCCAGGTTTTCCAGTACTTTTTCGCGCGGATCCAGATCCCGAAAATCCCGAGCGGCTCGAAGACCATGATCAGGATCAGGATCAGGCCGAAGACGATCAGCTGGATGTTCGACACCCCGGTCAGGGTGAAATAGCTCTGCGACAGCGCGCGCAGCCACTCCCCGAGATAGGGGATGCCCAGGATGTTGCGCAGCTGCAGGTCGAGCAGGCTCAAGAGCGCCGCCCCGGCGATCGGCCCCATCATCGAGCCGAGGCCCCCCACCACCGCCATGGTGAGAAACATGACCGACATGAACAGGTTGAAGAGCTCCGGCTCGATGAACCGCAGGACGAAGGCGTAGAGCCCGCCGGCCACCCCGGCGTAGAAGGCGCTCAGGGCGAAGGCGAGCGTCTTGTAGAAGACGAGGTTCACCCCGACGGTCTCGGCGGCGATGTCGGCGTCGCGGATCGAGATGAAGGCCCGGCCGACGCGCGTGCGCATCAGGTTGCGGGCGCCGACCACCATCAGGACCGTGATGGTCATCAGCAGGTAGTAGAACTCGCGGTCGGTGTCCAGGTGCCAGGGTCCGATCGTGAGCGCCGGGGCGTGCAGGCCCTGCCGGCCGCCGAAGAGCTGGATCTTGCCGATCACCTGGGTGATGGTCAGCCCGAAGCCGAGGGTGGCGATGGCGAGATAGGGGCCTTCGAGCCGGAGCGCCGGCAGCCCCAGCACGAACCCGAAGAGGGCCGCGATCAGGGCGGCCGCCGGGAGCGCCAGCACGAAGGGGACGTTCAGCTTTCCGATCAACACCACCGTCAGGAAGGCGCCGATCGCGAAGAAGCCGGAGTGGCCGAGCGAAATCTGCCCGGTGTAGCCCACGAGCAGGTTCAGCCCGACCACGGTGATGATGTTGATGGCCATGTAGTTGGCGACATAGACGTAGTAATTCTTGAACAGGAAGGGGAAGGCGGCGAGAAACACCATGAAGGCCGCGAACCAGAAGACGACGACCCCGGAGGTGAACAGCTGGATGTCCTCGTAATAATCGCGCTTCATGTCCATGGCGCCAGGTCTCCCGGATCGATGCGCGGCAGCCCCGCGCCGGCTGCATGGCTAGAGAAGGACACAGAAAAAACGTTCATTGTATGGAGTTAGGCTTTTTTTATCGGGCTGAAAATGACAAGATGCTCTGAAAAAGTCAACAATTATCCGCATGGGTTTCAGACCATGAAGCGGATTCAACCGCCGGCGTCCCCCCCGGCCCGCGGGGCGGCGGGCAGACGCCCGAGGAAGTCGCGGATCAGCCGCGCGCACGCCGCGGGTTTTTCCATCGGCGGGAAGTGCCCGGTGCCGGGGATGACGGCGACCTCGGCCTGCGGCAACGTCTTCTGCAGCCGCGCGGCGGCCGGCGCGAGGAACACGTCGGAGTGCTCCCCGCGCAGCGCGAGCACCGGGCAGGCGACCGCGGCGGCGGTGCGCCAGATCCCGGCGGGGACCGACTCGAAGATCTGGGCCTCGAGCTCGGGGTCGCAGGTGAGCACGGCGGTCTGGGCGTCCTTCTCGAGCAGCCCGCAGGAGAGGTACGCCTCGACGAACTCGGGCGACCAGCGCTTGAAGATGCCCCGGCCGGCGAGAAAGAGCCGCAGCGCCTCGGCCTTGCCGCGGAAGACCCGGCGGCGCCGGCGGGCGAGAGCCGCGCGCGGGACCCGGCCCCGCAGGCCGAGGCGCTGCAGCGCGGCGAGCCCCCAGAGCCGGGGGCCGGAGAGCAGCACCGGATCGATCAGCACGAGGGCCGCGAAGAGCTCCGGCCGGCGCGCGGCCGCCATCAGGGTGGCGACTGCCCCGAGCGAGTGGCCCAGGCCGATCACCGGCGGCGCGAGCACGGCGGCGACGAGCCGCGCCACGTCCTCGGCGAAAACGCCCCAGTCGCGCACCGGCAGCGGCGCCTCGACGGCCGAGCCGCCGTGGCCGCGGGCATCGCTCGCCACGATGCGCAGCTCGGAGGCGAGCATCCGGATGAAGGGCGTGTAGGTCCCCGCGCAGAAGCCGTTGCCGTGCAGGAAATGGGCGGGCCGCCCGCGGCCGCCCCAGTCGAGGTAGTGCAGCCGCCCCCCGGGAACGTCGAGGTGGCCCTCGGCCGGCTCCGGCCCCTCGCCCGCCGTCCCGCCCGGCGCGCCGCGGCGCGCCGTCTCCGCGGCGGGGCTCACCGGCCGCCGCCGGCCGCGGCGGCCCCGCCGGCGGGCGCGGGCATCCGGACGGGGATCGGGGGCGGAAAGGCGGTGCGTTGGAGATGCCCGGCCCGCGGGTTGCGGGCGGCGCTGCGGGAGGTCATCGCGGCGAGAAGCAGACAAGCGCGCATGGCGTTTCGGTTCCTTGATGGAAAGCCCCGGCGTCCGCGAAACTCGCCGCCACCATAACGGATCGCCGCGCGCCGGTCAACCCGGCGCGGGCGGTCGGCGCAGCGGGTACCGTTCTTGCTTAGCCCCGATTGCGTGGGGGAGGTAAACGCCATGGGCCGCTGCGCGGCACACCCCGACCGCGAAACCGCGTTCCAGTGCCTGAAGCACGAGCTGTTCCTCTGCGAGGCGTGCCTCCGGTGCCGGGACCCGAAGCTCTACTGCAAACACCGCCCCGCGTGCCCCATCTGGTACGCGCACCGGCGCCGCCTGGCCGCGGCGCGCCGCGGCCGCTCCGGCGACGATGAAAGTTGACATAATGCAAACGTCATGTTAACGTAAAGTTTACGTTATGTAACGCAACAACCAAGGGGGTCGTCGACCCGCCGGCCGATGAAGGAGATTCGCATGAGCGGCAGCCGGCCGCGCCTCAACCCGCGCTTTCTCTCCCAGATGATCGAATGCATGGCCGAGGGGGTCTTCACCCTGGACGCGAGCGGCCGCATCAGCTCCTGGAACCCCGCCATGGAGCGCATCACCGGCTACGCGGCGCAAGAGGCCCTCGGGAAGCGCTGCGACATCCTGCAGTTCGACCGCTGCGTGAACCGCACCTGCCCGGCCGGCATCCGGGAGTGCGGCCTGATGAAGCGCGGGAAATCCGAGGCCAAGGAGTGCCGCCTGCGCCACCGCGACGGGCACGACGTGCCGGTCATCAAGAACGCGCGCGTCGTGCGCGACGACGGGGGCGCCGTCATCGGGGTGGTCGAGACGATCACCGATTTGAGCGAGCTCGAAACCGCCCGCCTCCAGGCCGAGGAGGCCGCCCGGCGCCTCGGGGAGAAGTACCGCTTCGCCAACCTGATCGGCCGGAGCCGGCCGATGCAGGAGGTCTTTGAGGCCATCCGCGCCGCGGCGCAGAGCGACGCCGCCGTGCTGATCCTGGGGGAGAGCGGCACGGGCAAGGAGCTCGTCGCCGGGGCGATCCACCACGAAAGCGCCCGCGCCGGAAAGCCCCTCGTCACGGTCAACTGCTCGGCGCTGCCCGAGTCGCTGCTCGAAAGCGAGCTCTTCGGCCACGTGCGCGGCGCCTTCACCGGGGCGGCGCGCGACCGCAAGGGCCGCTTCGAGGAGGCCGACGGCGGGACGGTCTTTCTCGACGAGGTGGCGGAGCTCAGCCCCTTCATCCAGGTGAAGCTGTTGCGCGTGCTCCAGGAGCGCGAGATCGAGCGCGTGGGCGAGTCGGTGCGGCACAAGGTCGACATCCGCATCCTCGCCGCCACCCACCAGGACCTCTACGGCCGCGTGCAGCAGGGGCTCTTCCGCGAGGACCTTTTCTACCGCCTCAAGGTCTTCCCCATCCAGCTGCCCCCGCTGCGCGAGCGGCGGGAGGACATCCCGCTGCTCGCCGCGCACTTCATGGAGGCGCTCAACCGCCGCACCGGAAAGCAGGTGGCGCGCTTCACGGAGGCGGCCATGCGCGCGCTGCTCGACCACCCCTTCCCGGGCAACGTGCGCGAGCTCGAAAACGCGGTCGCGCACGCCTTCGTGCTCTGCCGCGGCGAGGAGATCGACCTCGGCCACCTCCCCCGCGAGATCCGCGAGCCGGCTCGGCCCGATTTCCCGCCGGCCGCCGCCGGGGCGGCGCCCGGCCGCGGCCGGGGGCGCGGCGCGATCACCGCCGAGGGCCTCACCCGCCTGCTCGCCGAGTGCGGCTGGAACAAGGCCGAGGCCGCCCGGCGCCTGGGGGTGAGCCGCACGGCGGTGTGGCAGCGCATGCGGCAGTGGAAGATCCCGCTGCAGCCTGAAGGCGGCCGCGCGCCGGCGCCCGGAGCGGCTGGAATAGGTCTTGCATTGTCGGGGGAGCGTCGCCCTGATCCAACTCTTCCAGGAGGTGTCGTTTGAGCCCGAAGATATCGCGTCGCATGTTCCTGAAAGGCGGCCTCGCGGCCGCCGCCGGAGCGGCCGCCGCGGGGATTCCCGGCAGCCGGGCGCTCGCCGCGCCCGAGCCCCGGGGGTACCTCGCGACCCTGATCGACATCCGCAAGTGCGTCGGCTGCGGCGCCTGCGTCGAGGCCTGCCGCGAGGCGAACGCCGCGAAGTTCCCCGAGCCGCGCAAGCCCTTCCCCAGGATGTACCCGGCCCGCGCGAAGGTCTCCGACTGGTCGGAGAAGCGCGGGGTTGACGACCGCCTGACCCCTTACAACTGGCTCTTCATCCAGCGCGCCGTCGTCACCGTGAAGGGCGAGGAGACCGAAATCACCATGCCCCGGCGCTGCATGCACTGCGTCAACCCGCCCTGCGTCAAGCTCTGCCCGTGGGGCTCGGCCAAGCAGCTGCCGAACGGCATCGCGCGCATCGATCCGGAGATCTGCCTCGGCGGCTCCAAGTGCAAGAACGTCTGCCCCTGGGACATCCCCCAGCGGCAGACCGGGGTCGGCCTCTATCTCGACCTGCTGCCCGCCTTCGCCGGCAACGGGGTCATGTTCAAGTGCGACCGCTGCTACGAGCGCATCGCCGCGGGCGGGGAGCCCGCCTGCATCGCGGCCTGCCCGGAGGGGGTGCAGACCATCGGGCCGCGCGAGGCGATCGTCGCGCAGGCGCAGGCGCTCGCCCGGGAGATCGGCGGATACATCTACGGGGAGCGCGAAAACGGCGGGACGAACACGATCTACGTCTCGCCGGTCCCCTTCGAGGAGATTGAAAAAGCGATCGAAACAGGCGACGGCCGGCCGGGCTTTCACCGGGCGGCCGACGCCATGGCCGAGGCGAACAACCTGGCGGCCGCCATGGTCGCCGCCCCGGTGGCCGGGATCGCCGGGGCGGCCCTGCGCTGCCTGCGCGGCCGCAAGTCGGCGCCGGAGGCCTGACCGCCGCCGCCGATCGCATGAAAGGAGAGTTTGAAAAGATGCCCGCTACCGGAACCGCCGCCGCCGCGAGCCGCACCGGATTCACCGGCCCGCTCTATGCCGCCGCCGTCGCGGTGCTCGCCCTGACCGGCTTCGGCCAGCTGCCGATCTACCAGCGCTACTACCTGAGCGACCTGCCGGCCATGGGATGGCTCGCCGACTTCTACGTGACGCGCAACGTGCACTACGCCGCCGCCGCGCTCTTTCTCGGCCTGATCGCCTTCGCCGCCCTGGACTACCGGCTCGCCCGGCGCCGGCGCGAGCGGCTGACGCGGACGGGGCTTGTGCGCGGGGCGCTCATCGCCGGGATCGTCGCCTCCGGGGCGCTCATCGTGGTCAAGAATTTCCCCGCCGTCCACTTCCCCGATCGGTTCGTGATCGCGCTGAACCTCTCGCACCTGGGGGCGGTGATGGGGCTTCTCGCGGTGAGCCTCTACTGCCGCCTGAAGGGCCGGCGCTGGACGGAGCCGGCCTGAAGCACCGCGCCGAGTCCCGCGCCGTCTCAGTCCGGCATCAGGCCGACCAGCCGGTCGACGCGCCCGACCACCTGGGAGTTTAAGCCCAGCTTCTGGGCGAGCCGGGCGAGATACTCCTTCTCGGCCGGCGTGTCCACCTCGATCGCCAGCAGCGAGGCCGCGTAGACCTGGGCCGCGAGCTCCGGCCGGCCGGCGGCCGCGGCGGCGAGCGCGTCGGTCTCGAGCGGCTTGCGCAACTCGGCCATGACGAACTCCTGCGCCTGCCGGTCGGCGCCCAGCTCCTTGAGCTTGCCGGCGATGCGGTTGATCTCCTCGGCGTCGATCTGCCCGTCGGCCTTGGCCGCGTTGATCATCGCCCGCAGGATGAGCTCGGCCTGCCGCTCGAGCTCTTCGGACTCGGCCTCCGTCCGCGGCGCCCGCAACCCGAGAGGGACCTGCGCCGGCGGGCTGCCGCTGCCCTTGAGCGCCTGGAAGGCCATGGCGCCCAGGACCGCGAGCAGACCGCCCCCCAGGGCGCCCTGCATCGCTTTGCCGCCACCGCCGAGAAGCGCGCCGGCGAGCGCTCCCAAGCCGCCGAGCGCGAGGTTCTGATCACCGCCGGCCGCGCGCCCGGCCTCCCCGAGCACATCTCCGAGCAGCCCCCCGAGGCCGCCGCCGCTGCGGCCGCCGCCCAGCATCCCCGCGAGGGCCCCGCCCAAACCGCCGCCGGCCGCCCCGCCGCCGAGCATCCCGGCCAGGCTGCCCAAGATGTCCGCCCCCCCGTCGGCGCCGCCGCCCAGGGCGTTGCGCAGGCGGTTTTCGGATGAAGGGCTCAACCCGGACTGCAGCAGTCCTCCCAACAAGTCGCTGAAATTCATTTGACGATCCCCCGTTTCCCAGAGTGGCTGCCGGCCGCCCGCGCCGCCGGGGGGCGGCCGGCGATGGATCAGTCGAGCGGAACGCGGATTTTCTGACCCGGGAAGATGAGGTTCGGGTCCCGGATCACCTCGCGGTTGGCCTCGAAAATCCGCGGGTAGTCGTTCGGGTTGCCGTAGAACCGCTTGGCGATGGCCGAGAGCGTGTCGCCCTTCTGAATGATGTAGTACTCGACCTTCTTCGCGGCCGGCGGGGCCTTGAGGTTGTCGGCCTTGACCTCCCCCACGCCATGGACGTTTCCGGCCATGAGCACCGCCTTCTCCATGGCCTCGGGGCTCGCGGCCTGGCCGGACAGCGACACCACCCCGTCCTTGAACGCGACCACGAGGTCGCTGATTCCGGGGTTGGCCTCCTCGATGTGCTTCTTGATCTTGGCGGCCGCATCCTCTTCACGGTTGAAAAGCTTGTTGCCGATCTCCTTCACGAAATCGAACAGTCCCATCGCCCCCTCCTTTCGTTGGTCTCGACATCGCGGCTCCCACCGGGGCGGGCCGGCCCCGTTTCCGCTGCGGGGCCGCCCCGGCCGTTCCGTCCGCACGGCCGGCTTCGGCCCCGGCCTGCGCGGCGGAACCGTGCTTTACGTAAGCTCCCGGGTGATGGATGTCAAGCGGCGCCCGACCCGGCCGCCGGGGGGCGTCTTCATTTTTTTCTTGATTTTTCCAAAATCAAGGTCTAGAATAATGTTAATCATTAAAGGTCCGTTCTTGATTGGCGGATCGGTTTCGTTACTGAAGGTCGGCTCCATCTGCCGTGTCGGCAGCCTCCAGTTTGAGACCATGAGAAGATTATGAAAGGAGGAGAAAGCGCATGGCGAATGGAGTCGTGAAGTGGTTCAACAGCACCAAGGGCTACGGATTCATTTCCCAGGAAAACGGCCCGGATGTGTTCGTGCATCATTCGGGGATCAACATGACCGGTTTCAAGTCCCTGAATGAGGGCGACCAGGTCACCTTCGACATCCAGCAGGGCCCGAAAGGTCCGTCGGCTGTCAATGTCACCGTGAAGTAGTCGATGACCGCGTAAAAAGGCCGCCCCGCCTCGCGGGGCGGCCTTTTTTAATTCCATCGGCAGAACCCTCCGCCCGGCGGCATGCTGCTCGCGATCAACATCAACAACACCAACACCTCCTTCGGCGTGAACGCGCAAGGCCGCTGGATGGCCCATTGGCGGGCGGCGACCAGCCGCTCGCGGCAGCCCGACGAACATGCGATGCTGCTGCGCAGCCTGTTCGAGCATGCCGAGCTTCGCTGGTCTGATCTGACCGCGGTCGCCCTGTCGAGCGTCGTGCCTCCGGTCACCCCCGTCTTCGTCGAGCTCTGCCGCCGCTACTTCAGGCTCGAACCGCTGATCGTCTCCCATCGGCTCACGACCGGGGTGCGGGTCCGCATCGACTATCCCGCCGAGCTCGGGGCGGACCGGATCTTGAACGCTCTCGCCGCCAAGACGCTCCACGGCACGCCGGCGATCGTGGTGGATTTCGGCACCGCCACCACCTTCGACGCCGTCTCCCGCGAAGGGGACTACGTCGGCGGGGCCATCGCCCCCGGCCTGGGCATTGCGGCCGAAGCGCTCTACAGCCGCACGGCCAAGCTGCCGCGGATCGAGCTCTCCGCGCCGCCGGCCGCCATCGGCCGCAACACCGTCCAGGCCATGCAGTCCGGTCTCGTCCTCGGCTACATCGGTCTGGTCGAGGGCCTGGTCGCGCGCATCCGCGCGGAGCTGGGCGCCGAGGCGCGGGTGATCGCCACCGGCGGCATGGCCCATATCTTGGCAGAGCACACCGCGGTCATCCAGGCGGTCGACGCCATGCTCACCCTGGAGGGGCTGCGGTTGATCCACGAGCTCAACCGCTGACCCCCGCGCCGACCGCGCCCGACTCCGGCATCCCGCTTGAGGAGCCCGCATGGACAAGCGTATCCCGACCCTGGAAAACCAGCCGGTCGTTCTCGGCGTCTGCGGCGGCATCGCCGCCTACAAGGCGGCCGATCTCGCCAGCCGCCTCGTCCAGGCCGGCGCGCAGGTGGATGTCGTCATGACCCCCGCCGCGACCGAGTTCGTCCGGCCGCTCACCTTCCAGGCCCTCACCCACCGCCCGGTGGCAGCCGAGATGTTTTCTCTGCTGCAGGACCGTGAGATCGGCCATGTCGCGTTGGGCCAGCGCGCCGCCTTGATGGTGATCGCCCCGGCGACGGCCAACACCATCGCCCGGCTGGCCTCCGGAATGGCCGACAACCTGCTCGTCACGACCGCCCTCGCCCTGCGCGGCCCGCTGCTCATCGCCCCGGCCATGGAGTCCGGCATGTGGGCGCACCCGGCCACGCGCGAAAACATGGAGACGCTCAAGCGCCGGGGAGCGCTGGTGGTCGGCCCGGAGGCCGGACGGCTCGCCTCGGGCGGGATCGGGCCGGGACGCATGGCCGAGCCGGCGACGATTCTCGACGCCGCCTGCTGGGCGATCGGCCGCACGGGGCCGCTCGCGGGCCGGCGCATCGTGGTCACGGCCGGCGGCACCCGCGAGGCGATCGACCCGGTGCGCTTCATCGGCAACCGAAGCAGCGGCAAGATGGGCTTCGCGCTTGCGGCCGCGGCGCGGGACCGCGGGGCCGAGGTGACCCTCGTCCACGGGCCGGCCGCGCTCGCCCCCCCCTTCGCGGTCACCGCGATCGCCGTCGAATCCGCGGCCCAGATGAAGGCGGCCGTGCTCGAGGCCTCCGCGGCCGCCGACGCCCTCATCATGGCGGCCGCCGTCGCCGATTTCCGGCCGCGGGCCGCGGCCGGAGGCAAGATCAAAAAGGAAGCCGGGCTCGAGCGCATCGAGCTTGCCCGCACCGAGGACATCCTCGCGCTCATCGGCGACCGGCGCCGCTCCGGGGCCGGCCCGGGCGTGCTCGTCGGTTTCGCGGCCGAGACCGAGGATCTCATTCGGAACGCGCGGCGGAAGCTCGAGCGCAAGGGCCTCGACCTGATCGTCGCCAACGACGTCACCCTTGCGGGAAGCGGCTTCGATGCCGACACCAACCGGATCGTGATCCTCGATCCGGGGGGAGGGGAGGAGACGCTGCCGCTGCTCGACAAGCGCGCCGCGGCCGAGTTGGTGATGGACCGCCTCGCCGCCCGGCTGCAAGCGCCGTGATGGGACGGCCGGCTCAGCGGCGCGTCACCAGCGAAAAAAGGGGGCCGCGGTCGGCGACGCGGCCCCCTCGATCGTCGTGGTAGGCACGATGAGATTTGAACTCATGACCCCTACCGTGTCAGGGTAGTGCTCTCCCCCTGAGCTACGTGCCTATACAGACTGAAATTTTTAACACCGGCCGCTTTGGGTGTCAATAGGAAAACGGGCGGCGCGCTCAGCGCTTCGTCGGGTTCCCGCGCCCGGCCTGCAGGATCCCGAGACCGCGGTAGGTGTAGTGGAGGCCGGAGAGCACCGTCATCCCGAGCGTCGTCCAGAAGAGGATCGGCAGGGTCCGCTCGGCGCCCGGGTAGACCGGGCCGAGCAGCACCGCCACGATGGTGAGGATCTGGACAACGGTCGTCCACTTGCTGACCAGGCTCGGCCGCACGTCGAAGGGGATGTCCAGGAACTTGAGCACCGCCACCCCGATCGTGATGACGACATCGCGGCTGATCACCACGACGACGACCCAGGCGGGAACCTGCTTGAGCACGCCGAGGCTCACGTACGCGGCGGTCAAGAGCAGCTTGTCGGCGATCGGGTCGAGGACCGCGCCGAGCTCGCTTCTCTGGTTGAACATGCGGGCGATGAAGCCGTCCAGGCCGTCGCTCACCCCCGCCAGGACGAAGACGAAGAGCGCATAGTGGTTGAGCTCGCGGATGACCAGGATGACGAAAAGCGGCGTGACGAGGATCCGGAGGACCGTCAGCCCGTTCGGGATGGTGACCTTGAGCTTCTGCGGCGGGGCGGGGGTCATGGGCTAGCGGAAAGCCTCACCCGGAGCGCGTCGCCGCCCTCTTCGCTGACGGCGAGCGCCAGGCCATCGAAAGGGGGACGGCGGAGCAAGGCGGCGAGATCCCCCGCGCCGCCGCGGAAGCCCACGGCGAGGAGCGCCTCCCGGGCCCGCATCTCGCGCACCTGCAGGCCGCCCACGCCCTCCACGGCGCCGAGCGCCTTGCGGAAGCGCACGAAGCCGGGCAGGTTGTCGGTGCCCTCGACGGTGAGAAAGATCGGCCGCACGGGGGCCTCTTCGGCGGCCTTGAGCCCCGCGCCGGCGAGGATGCCGCGGAGCTTTCCGACCGCCACGGTGGCCTGCACGATGCTGCGCGGCCGTCCCGCGGCGGACCCCTCCGCCAGCACCTTGTAATCCAGGACGGCGTCCGTTGGGCGTTCGAGCAGCGGGCCGAGCTTTTTCATGCTCTCGGCGAACCGCTCCGCCCCCACGACCTCGAGCACGGCGAGGCAGACGGCCGACTGCAGCGCGTCGGCCAGCGCCGCCTCGCGCGCGGCCGCCGGCCCCGCGGCAGCCGCCGGCGCCGGGGCCGAGCCGACGGCGAGGAAGCTCTTCCCATCCGCCTCGCCCTCGGCCGAAGCCTCCGGGGGGAGCAGGAGGGCGAAAACCAGAAGCGCGGCGCTGAGGGTTCGTCGCCACATGCCATCAGGTCCGGCGCGCGAGCGTGTAGTCGGCGATGTCGAGCAGGGTCGCCTTGGCCGCCGATTCGGGAAAAGCGGCGAGCGCCGCCTTGGCCTTCGCGACGAACCCCGCGGCGGCCGCCTCGGCGTAGGCGAAGGAGCCGCCGCGATGCAGCCGCTCGACCAGCCGCCGGAACTCCGCCTCGGAGAACGAGCGCTCGCGGGCCAGCCGCGCGATCCACTGCCGATCGTCCGCCCCCGCCGCCGCGAGCGCGTGGATCAGCGGCAGGGTGATCTTGCCCTCGCGCAGATCGGCGCCGACCGGCTTGCCGAGCTCCCCGCTTTCGCGCGTGTAGTCGAAAAGATCGTCGGCGATCTGAAAGGCCATCCCGAGGTTCCCGCCGTAGTCGGCGAGCGCGCGCTCCCGCTCCCGGGGGGCGTCCGCCAGGACGGCGCTCACGCGGCAGGCGGCCTCGAAAAGGGCGGCGGTCTTGCGGCGGATCACCTCGTGATACTCCGCTTCGCTCAACCCGGTGTCGCCGATCCGCATGAGCTGGTGCACCTCGCCCTGGGACATCTGCTCGGTCAACTCGGCGAGGATCCGCACGATGCGCACGTTTCCGGTGCCCGCCGAAATCGACAGCGCGCGCGCGAGCAGGAAGTCCCCGACCAGCACGGCGATCGGCCCGCCCCATTTAAGGTGGGCGGCGGGCTTTCCGCGCCGCAGGCTCGCGCCGTCGACCAGGTCGTCGTGCAGCAGCGTCGCGGCGTGCAGGAACTCGATCGCGGTCGCGAAGGTGCGGTCGTAGGTTCCGGTGTAGCCGCACAGGCGCGCGGCGAGCACCATCAAGAGCGGCCGCAGGCGTTTTCCGCCGCTGAAGAGGATGTGGCCGGCCACCTCGCGCACGAGCGCGAGGTGCGGGTTGAGGTTTTCGGCCAGGGCGGCTTCGATGGCCTCGAGATCGCTGCGCGCGGCGGCGAGGATCCGCTGCTTCAGGTCGCTCACGCGAGCTCTCCCATCAGGTCGTATTCCATGCCGTCCGTGATCCGCGCCCGCACGAAGCGGCCGATGGCCGGCCTCCGTCCGCTCGCCGCCGTGTTCACGTAGGTGACCCCGTCGACCTCCGGGGCCTGAAAAGCGGTGCGGCCGGCGAACATGTGGTTCCCCAGGTCCTCCTCGATCAGCACCTGCTGGGTCGTGTCGATGTGCCGCTGGTTCTTCTCGCAGGCGATGTCCATCTGGCAGCACATGAGCTGATCGTAGCGCTCCTGCGCCGCGGCCGGCGGCACCTTCCCCCGCAGCCGGTGGGCGGGGATGTCTTCGGCGTCAGAATAGACAAAGACGCCCAAATGGTCAAACCGAATCTCCTCGACGAAGTCGAGCACCTCGCGGAAGTCCGTCTCCGTTTCGCCCGGAAACCCCACGATCACCGTGGTGCGCAGGACGGCGTCGGGGACGAGCGTGCGGATGCGCTGGAAAAGGCGGTGAAGCTTCTCCCGCGTGTAGCCGCGCCCCATGCGCTTGAGGATGCGGTCGCTCGCGTGCTGGATCGGAAGATCGAAGTAGGAGCAGACGTGCGGGTAGGCCGCCACCGTGCGGACGAACCCCTCCTCCAGGCTTTCCGGATGGCCGTAGAGGATGCGGATCCACGGGCTGAGCGCGCCTTGTTTTTCGGCCGCGGCGATCTCCGCGAGGCACTTGACCAGCGCCGCCAGGCTCGTGGGCGGCTTAAGGTCCGTGCCGTAGGCGGTGGTGTCCTGGGCCACGAGGACGAGCTCCTGGACGCCGGAGGCGATCAGGTCCCGCGCCTCGGCCGCCAAATCCGCGAGCGGCCGGCTGTGGTGCCGCCCGCGCAGCTTGGGGATGATGCAGTAGGTGCACGCGCGCCCGCAGCCCTCGGCGACCTTGAGGTAGGCCGTGTGGGGGGTGAGGAGCACGCGCGCCCCGTCGCCCTCCGCCGCGGCCGGGCGGTTCGGATCCGGAAGCAAAAGCTTGCGCCGGTTGCGCGACGGCAGGACGGCCTTGGCGATCTGATCGAACGCGCCGGTCCCCAGGAACATGTCCGCCTCGGGGATGGCCGCGACGATCTTGTCGCGGTAGCGCTGGGGAAGGCAGCCGGCCACCACCAGGCGGCGGCAGGCGCCGGTCCGCTTGTATTGGGCGAGCTCGATGATGGTGTCGACCGACTCCTGGGCCGCGGACTCGATGAAGCAGCAGGTGTTGACGACGATCGCCTCGGCCTCCCCCGGGTCGGTGGTGATCTCCCAGCCCGCCTGCCGGAGCTGGCCGAGCATGATTTCGCTGTCCACCTGGTTCTTGGCGCAGCCGAGGCTTTCGAGGTAAAGCTTCATGGGGAGCTCATCCGGGCCGCAGAAACGGCTTAATCAGAAGAGGTTAAGGTGTCCCCCCGGCCCTGTCAATCCGCCGCCGAGGTTTCCCGGTGCCAGCCGCCGGAGGCGTGCTCCCGGAGGCTTCCGTCCGGGGCCTCCACCACGATCAGGCCCTCGACGCCCTCCAGGCGCTCGATCAGCGCAAGCCCCGCTTCGGGCCCCATCACCATCACGGCCGTGGCCAGCCCGTCGGCGAGCGTGCAGGTGTCGGCGAGGATGGAGACGCTCGCCACGCGGTTGGCGACCGGCCGGCCCGTCCGAGGGTCGAGGATGTGCGCGTAGCGCACCCCGTCCTGGACGAAGAAGCTGCGGTAGTCGCCGCTTGTGGCCAATGCCCGTCCGCTCACGGCCGCCACCCGGTAGACCGCGTCGGCCGGGGCGTCCGGCCGGGGGAGGTTGATGCCGATGCGCCAGCGGCGCCGGTCCGGCCGCCGCCCCTCGGCCGCCACCTCGCCGCCGATTTCGACCAAAAAGTCGACGAACCCCGCCTGCCGCAGGAGCGCGGCCACCGCATCGACGCCGAACCCCTTGGCGATCGAGGAGAGATCGAGGGTCACGCGCGGGTCGCGCTTGACGAGGGTCCGGTTCCCACGGATCTCGATCTTTTCGAAGCCGACCGCCGCGAGCGCCTCGCGGATCCGCTCGGGGTCGGGGATGCGGCCGCCCCGGCCGGCGCGGCCGAAGCCCCAGAGGTCGACCAGCGGGTTCAGCGTCCCGTCCCAGGCGCCCTGCGACAGCGCGTGGATCTGCGCGGCGACCCGCATCACCGTGTGGAAATCCTCCGAAACCGGAAACTCCCGGCCGGCCTCGGCCAGGCGGTTGAAGCGGCTGATCTCGCTGTCGGCGAGATAGGGCGACATGCTGCGGTTCACCTCGTCGAGGCGGCGGTCGATCTTTTCCTTCAGCCCCGCGACGGCGCCGAAGGGCCCGGTCACCACCGTCACGTGGTAGGTGGTGCCCATCGTGCGCCCGGCGATGAGATGCTCCCGCCGCCCGTCGCAGCCCGCCGCCGCGGCGAGCCCCGCGGCCAGGCCGATCGCCACCCAGACCCGCACCCGCATTTGCCGCCCCCGACCGCCCGTTGATGGCCGCCCGCCCCGCTTCAACAGATCCGCGGCAGCTGCTCGCCGGAGAGCATGTCCACGATCCGGGTCCCGCCGATGCGGGTGCGCATGGAGACCCGCCCCGGCGGCCCGGCCGCCACCTCGCCGATGACGACCGCCCCGCGGCCGAAGCGGTCGGCGCGCATGGCCGCGAGCAGCCGCTCCGCGTCTTCCGGCGCGACGCAGGCGACGAGCTTGCCCTCGTTGGCGAGGTAAAGGGGGTCGAGCCCCAACAGCTCGCAGAGCCCCCGCACCTCCGCGGCGACCGGAATGCGCTCCTCCGCGATGCGGATGGCGACCCCCGAGGCCGCGGCGATCTCGTTCAACGCGGTCCCGAGCCCCCCGCGCGTCGGGTCGCGCAGCGCGTGGACCCCGGGCGCCGCCGCGGCGAGCATCGCGGCCACCATGTGGTTGAGGGGGGCGGTGTCGCTTTGGACCGAGGTGGTGAAGGCGAGCCCCTCCCGCCGGGCGAGAACGCTCACCCCGTGGTCGGCGATCGTCCCGCTCAACAGGACGAGATCCCCCGGCCGGGCGCGGGCGGCCCCCACCTCGACCCCCGCGGGGATCAACCCGATGCCCGCGGTGTTGATGAAGATCTTGTCGGCCGCCCCCCGGGGCACCACCTTGGTGTCGCCCGTGACGATGCGCACCCCGGCCGCCTCGGCCGCCGCCCCCATGGCGGAGGCGATCGCCGCGAGGTCCGCCAGCGCAAAGCCCTCCTCGATGATGAAGCCCGCGCTCAGCACGGCCGGCGCGCCCCCGCACATCGCGATGTCGTTCACCGTGCCGTAGACCGCGAGCTCGCCGATGTTCCCGCCCGGGAAAAAGATCGGGTCGATGGTGTAGGAGTCGGTCGAGAAGGCGAGCCGCCGGCCCCCGAGCTCGAAGATCGCCCCGTCGTTCAGCGCGGCGAGGGCCGGGTTGCCGAAGACCGGCAGGAAAAGCTCCTGGGTGAGCCGGTGGGAGAGCTTCCCGCCGCTGCCGTGGTCGAGCAGGATCTGGTCGGTTTTCATGCGCCGCTTCGCTCGCAGGGGTTGAGGGCCGCCGTCGCCGGCCGGGGACGGGCGCCGCGCCGCGATCGGTTTTCCGGCGGCGTCACGGATGGTAGCGGTAGTAGGCCGCGCATGTCCCCTCGCTCGACACCATGCAGGGCCCGACCGGCTCCATGGGCGTGCAGCGGCGCTTGTAGAGCGGGCACTCGGGCGGGGTCTTGCGGCCGACCAGGATCTCGCCGCAGGCGCAGCCCCGCGGCTCCCGCGCCGGGGGCAGCGCGAGCGTGAAGCGCCGGCCGGCGTCGAAGGCCGCATACGTTTCGCGGATCGCCAGCCCGCTGGCGGCAATGGGGCCGATCCCCCGCCAGCGGGCGCACGCGGGCTCGAAGACCTCGGCGAGCAGCTCCCGGGCCCGGGGGTTGCCCTCGGCCGCGACCGCCCGCGGGTAGGCGTTCACCAGGCGCGGGGCCCCGGCCTCGATCTGCTCGACGAGCGAGGCGATCGCGCCGAGAATGTCGGCGGGCTCGAAGCCGGCGACGACGCCGGGCACCCGGTGGCGCTCGCAGAAGGGCCGGTAGGCCTCCGCCCCGATCACGACCGACACGTGCCCCGGCAGGATGAAGCCGTCGATGCGCACCCCATCGAGCGCCATGAGGGCCTCGAGCGCCGGCGGCACCGTCTTGTGCGCCGCGAAGACCGAAAAGTTTGCGAGCCCCTCCCCCGCCGCCAGGCGGATTGCGGCGGCGACCGTCGGCGCGGTGGTCTCGAAGCCGACCCCGGGGAAGACCACCTGCCGCTCGGGGCGGCGGCGGGCGATCTCGAGGGCGTCCATGGTGGAGTAGACGACGCGCACATCCCGGCCCGCGGCCCGCTCGGCCACGAGCGTGGAGGCGCTGCCCGGCACCCGCATGAGGTCGCCGAAGGTCGCGACGGTGACCTCCGGAATGCGGGCGAGAGCGACAAAGGCGTCGATCTCGGCCTGGTCGGTGACGCAGACCGGGCATCCCGGCCCGGAGAGGAGCGTGATCGTCTCCGGCAGAAGCGAGCGCACCCCGCTGCGGAAAATCGACACCGTGTGGGTGCCGCAGACCTCCATCAGCCGCACCGGCCGGCGGCTCGCGCGCCGGATCCGCTCCGCGAGCGTGCGGCAGACCTCGGCGTCCCGGTACTCCTCGCTGTAGCGTATCGCCATCGCCCCCCCCTGCCGGGTCAGCCCCCGTCCGCGATGCGGCTTGCCGCGCAGACGGCCTGGCCGAGGGCGATCCCGCCGTCGTTCGCGGGGAGCTGCCGGGGGGCGACCACCTCGAAGCCGCGGGCGCGGAGCGCGGCGATCAGCCCCTCGAGCAGGCGCGCGTTCTGGAACACCCCGCCGCCGAGAGCGACGCGCCGAAGACCCCGCTCCTCCCGGATCCGGGCGCAGAGCCGCGCGAAGAGGTCGACCAGCGTGTCGTGGAAGCGGGCGCTCACCCGCGCGGCCGGCTCCCCGCGGAGCAGGTCGCCCACCACCCCGCGGATGATCGGGGCTGTCAGCAACCGGATCGGCGCCTCCCCCTCCCACGCCGTCGCGTAAGGCGCCGCGGCCCCGTCGGCCGCGGCGCTCTCGAGCTCCATGGCGGCCTGGCCCTCGAAGCTCACGGCGTGCCGCAGCCCGCACAGGGCCGCGACGGCGTCGAAGAGCCGCCCGAGGCTCGAGGTGAGCGGCGCGTTGATCCGCCGCTCCGCCATCCGCAGCATCAGCGCGACCTTGTCGGCGCCGGCGGCGGCCAGCAGCGGGAGGTCGAGCCCCGCCGCCTCCGCCCCGAAGGCCTCCCTCAGGTAGCTCACCGCCATGCGCCAGGGCTCGCGCACCGCGGCGTCGCCGCCCGGCATCGGCACGGGGGCGAAGTGGGCGGCGCGCTCGAAATCGCGCTCGTCGGCCACCAGCACCTCCCCGCCCCACACGGTCCCGTCCGGTCCGTAGCCGGTCCCGTCGCAGGCGATCCCGATGAGCGGCCCCTGGAGGCGGTGCTCGGCCATGACGGCGACGACGTGGGCGTGGTGGTGCTGGACCCGCACCAGGGGGAGCTCCGGCCGCTCCTCGGCGAAGCGGGTGCTGAGGTAGTCGGGGTGCAGGTCGCAGGCGAGCGCCTCCGGCCGCGCGGCGAGGATGCGCGTCAGGTGGGCGACGCTCTGGCGGTAGAAGTCGTACGTTTCGAGGTTCTCGAGATCGCCGATGTGCTGGGAGAGGAAGGCCTGGTCGCCCTTGATCAGGCAGACGGTGCTCTTGAGCTCGGCCCCGCAGCCGAGGACCGGCGGCAGCCGGCGCCGGAGAAAGACCGGCGCGGGCACGTAGCCGCGCGAGCGGCGGATGAAGCGCACCGCCCCCGCCGCGCGGCGCACGACCGAGTCGTCGCTGCGCAGGCGGATGTCGCGGTCGTGGGTGAGGAAGGCGTCGGCGATCCCCGAGAGGCGCCGGACGGCCTCGCGGTTTCCGATCGCGATCGGCTCCTCGCTCAGGTTGGCGC
The DNA here is from genome assembly GCA_964573635.1 of uncultured Desulfatibacillum sp. GTDB lineage: Bacteria > Desulfobacterota > Desulfobacteria > Desulfobacterales > SpSt-501 > SpSt-501. Next base: position 281,413 of record CAZNKG010000001.1, read on the forward strand.
TCGTCATGACGAGCGCCGCGAACCCCTCGGCGAAAAGCAGGTGGTGGAGCGGCGTGTAGGGCAGCATCGCCCCCACCCGCCGGTTTCCCGGCGCGACCGCCGCGGCGAGCGGAAAGGGCCGGCGCTGCGCGAGGAGCACGATCGGCCGCGCGGCGGAGAGCAGCACCCCCTCCTCCTCGGCGTCGAGCCGCGCGAAGGCGCGGACCGCTTCCGGGTCGGCCGCCATCACGGCGAAGGGCTTCTCCTCGCGCCGCTTGCGCGCCCGCAGGCGCCGGACGGCCTCCGCGTCGGCTGCGTCCACGGCGAGGTGGAACCCCCCCAGGCCTTTGAGCGCCACGATTTTTCCACCGCGGATCAGCTCGGCGGCGGCGGCGATCGGATCGGCGCCGCCGCACGGACGGCCGGTTGCGTCGCGCAGCGTGAGGCGCGGCCCGCACGCCGGGCAGGCGTTCGGCTGGGCGTGGAAGCGCCGGTTTCCGGGATCCTCGTACTCGGCCCGGCAGGCGGCGCACATGGGAAAGCAGGCCATGGAGGTGTTCGGCCGGTCGTAGGGGATGTCGTCGATGATGGTGCAGCGCGGGCCGCAGTGGGTGCAGTTGATGAAGGGGTAGCGGTAGCGCCGGTCGGCGGGGTCGAAGAGCTCGGCGAGGCAGGCCGCGCAGACGGCCGCATCCGGCGAGATGAGGGTCGCCATGGGGGCTTCCGCGCGGCTGGCCGCGATGCGGAAGCCGCTCAGGCCGCGGGGCGCCTCGGGGAAGCCCGCCACCTCGACCACGCGGGCGAGCGGCGGGGGGCTTGCGGCGAGGTCGCTCACGAAGGCGCCGAGGCTCTCGGGCGGCCCCTCGACGTGGATCACGACCCCGGAGGAGGTGTTGGCGACCTCGCCGGCGAGCCCGTGGCGCCGGGCGAGCTGGTAGACGAAGGGCCGGAAGCCGACGCCCTGAACGATCCCGTTCACCAGGACTCTGCGGGCCTCGCGGGTCATGGATCAGCCGTCCGCGGCGCCCCCCGCGGACTCCGCCCGCGCCGCGGCCTCGCGGAGCAGGGCGAGGGTCTCCTGCGCGGCCGCCTCGTCGATCTTGGAGATCGCGAACCCGGCGTGCACGATGACGTAGTCGCCCACCGCCGCGTCCTCGAGCAGCAGCAGGCTGCACTGCCGGGTCACGCCGTCCACGTCGATGACCGCCATCTGGTCGTCAATCCGGGTGATGCGGGAAGGGATCGCGAGGCACATGCTCCGTGGGTTCCTTTCTGCGGCAGGCGGCGCCGAGGCGCGTGAGCTCTGCGATGACCATGGCCATCACCGGTTCGACCTGGGCCGCGACCGGCGGGGTGAGCTCGAGGCTCAAGGTCTCGATGTCCTGCGGCTCGACCCCAATAATAACCGTTTGCGGCACGTTGTCGAGGGCCTGGCAGAGCGTCAGCGCCTCGAGGAAGTCCACCTGGTGCAGCGAGTTCTTGGCGCGGATGCGCTCCGGGATCGCCGCCCCCTCCAGGCGGTGGATCTCGCCGGGCCGCCCCCGGCTGCGGACGGCGTCCACCACGATCAGGTGGCGGGGCTTGGAGATGACGCCGAGCAGGTTGATGCCGAGCACCCCGCCGTCCACGACGAGGACGTTGTCGGAAAAGGCGTACTCCCGCTCGAGGCGCTGGACCACCTGGATGCCGAAGCCGTCGTCGCGGAAGAGCAGCGAGCCGATCCCGAGCACCATGATCTCGGGGGCGCGCTCGGCATCGAAGGGGTTCACGGGCGATGGGGCCAACGGGTATGCCTCCTAAACGTCCGGGCGGCCGGAAGGTCCGCGGCCGCGGCGCGCCTCGGGGCGGGCGAAAAAAGGCCGCGGCCCTGCGGCCCGCCCGCGGGCGGGCCGCAGGGCCGCGGCATGCGGTTACAGCGCCTTGATCTTGTACACCTGGTTCGAATCCGGGTCGATGACGTGCACCGCGCAGGCGATGCACGGGTCGTAGGAGTGCACCGTGCGCAGCACCTCGAGCGGCTTCTTGGGGTCCGCGATCGGGGTGCCGATCAGCGCCTCCTCGACCGGCCCGAGCTTGCCCTCGGCGCAGCGCGGCCCGAGGTTCCAGGTCGAAGGCACCACGTACTGGTAGTTCTTGATCTTCTTGCCCTCGATCACGACCCAGTGGCCGAGCGCGCCCCGCGGGACGTCGTTCAGGCCGTATCCCTGGGCCTTGTCGGGCATCGTGTAGGGCTCGTAGGTCTTGGTGTCGCCGGCCTTCAGGTTGGCGACCAGCTCCATCACCCACCCCTGCATGGCCTCGCCGATCACCAGCGTCTCGATTCCGCGGGCGGCGGTGCGGCCGAGGGTCGAGAAGAGCGCCGTGGCGGGAACCGACAGGGTGGCGAGCACCTTGTCGACCGTCTCCTTGATCTCCTTCTTGCCCAGGCCGTAGGCGACCAGCACGCGCGCGAGCGGCCCGACCTCGCAGGACTCACCGTTGTAGCGCGGCGCCTTGAGCCACGAGTAGCGGCCGTCGTTCGGCGCGTACTTCGGGTCCTCCTGCAGCGGCTTGGTCTCGCCCTCGTAGGGGTGCTTGGCGGCCTTGCCCTCGTACCAGGAGCGCGCCACGTGCTCGGTCACCTTGGCCGGGTCGACCGGCCCGACCTTGGCGAGGTCGCGCTTCATGACGACCCCGCGGGGCATGAAGAGGCTCTCCGGCTCCTTGTCGTCCGCCGGGAAGTCTCCGTAGGCGAGGAAGTTGGTGGTGCCGCCGATCGCGCCCCAGTCCTTGTAGAAGGAGGCGACCGCGAGGAGATCCGGGATGTAGACGTTCTTGACGAAGTCCTGGGTCTCCTTGGTGATGTAAAGGAATTCGGCGATGCGCTCCGCGGTGAGGTCGCCCGCGCAGGTGACGCCGCCGGGCACCAGGAACTGCGGGTGCGGGTTCTTGCCGCCGAAGATCGCGTGCATGCGCGCGGCCTTGGCCTGCAGCCGCAGCGCCTCGGTGTAGTGGGCGGTCGCCATGAGGTTCGCCTCGGGCGGCAGCTTGTAGGCCGGGTGCCCCCAGTAGGCGTTGGCGAAGGGGCCGAGCTGCCCGCTGTCCACGAAGGTCTTCAACCGCTGCTGGACGCCCTTGTAGTAGGCCGTCCCGCCCCAGGGGGCGTTCGAGACGTTGTCGGCCAGCGCCGCCGTCTTGGCGGGGTCGGCCTTCAGGGCGCTCACCACGTCCACCCAGTCGAGGGCATGGAGGTGGTAGAAGTGGACGATGTGGTCATGCTGGTACTGGGCGCCGTGCATCAGGTTGCGGACCAGGCGCGCGTTCTTCGGAATCTTGACGCCAACGGCGTTGTCGACTGCCCTCACCGAGGACAGAGCATGGATGTAGGTTCAAACACCGCAGGAGCGCTGGACGAAATGCTGGGCATCCCGCGGGTCGCGCCCCTGGAGGATGATTTCGATTCCCCGGAACATCTGCCCCGAGCTCCAGGCGTTGGTCACCTTGCCCCCGGCCACCTCGACCTCGATGCGCAGGTGCCCTTCGATGCGGGTGATCGGATCGATCGTGATTCTCTCGGCCATACAATCTCCTCCTTCAGGAAGATGGTTTCTTCAGTCCGTCGCGCCGGGTGTTAGAGTTCCTGGTAGAACGGGGTGAACTTGTCCCAGAAGTCCGGCTGGCTGCAGCCGATGCAGGGGTGCCCCGCCTGGACCGGCCAGCTCGCGCCGTCGTTGAACTTGACGACCCCGCAGTTGTTGTAGGTCTCGGGGCCGCGGCAGCCCACTTTGTAGAGGCAGTAGCCGAGCGAGGCCTCCTTCGAGCCGAACTCGGTCACGAACTCCTCGTTTTCGAAGTGCCCGCGGCGCGGGCAGTTGTCGTGGATCGTCTGCCCGTAGGCGAAGACCGGGCGGCCGAGGTCGTCGAGCTCGGGCAGCTTGCCGAGCAGCAGGTAGTTCACCACGGTGCCGACGAAGTTGATGGGGTTCGGCGGGCAGCCGGCGATGTTGACCGTCTTGATCCCGAGCGCCTCGCCCACCCCCTTGTAGCCGCCGGGGTTGGGCTTGGCGGCCGGGATGTTGCCGAAAGAGGAGCAGCTGCCGATGCAGATCACCCCGGCCGCATGCTGGCAGGTATCCTTGGCGATCTGCAGGAAGCTTTTGCCGGCGACCTTGCCGTAGCCGCCGTTGAACTTGGTCGCGACCGCGCCCTCGACGACGCAGATGAACTTGCCCTTGTGCTTTTCGACGGCGTTGTGCAGGTTCTCCTCGGCCTGGTGGCCGGCGGCCGCCATGATGGTCTCGTGGTAGGCGACGTCGAGCACCTCGAGCACGAGCTGGTCGATCCAGGGGTACATCGCGCGCAGGAGCGCCTCGGAGCACCCCGTGCACTCCCCGAGGTGCAGCCAGATGACCGGCGGCCGCTGGGCGGCCGGCTGGGCGAAGACCTCGGCCACCTTCGGCACGAAGGAGGAGGAGAGGCCCATGGTTGCGGTCAGGAACGTGCAGAACTTCATGAAGTCCCGCCGGGAGACCCCCTTGGCCTCCAGTTTTTGAACTAACGCCAACTCGTTGTCCATTTGCACCTCCTTGATGCGATTGTGGGTGGCGGAGCTTTGCGGATGGAACGCAGCCGGGCGAAAGGCGCGCCGGGCGGCGCGCGGAAGATCACGAAATCGGGGTCCAAGCGGCTGGAGGTGACGGGGCGGATGAAAATGGAGAAAAAAAGCAAAATCATTCGGCCTTGTTCGGGGCGGCACCGGTTCTTCCTAGCCGGCGACGCCCCCCGTGCCGGGTGCGGGGCCGTCATCGCACCGAAACCCCCTGCCGTCCCCCGCGGCGGCAGGGCGTTCATCGAGCCACGATCGACACCGGCCATGGCATCCGCGGCGTCGATCCGGCGGGATGAACCCCTATTCCATATCGCGCCCCGAGTCAACACCCGGGGGCGGCAACGCTCAGTTGTCCTCGTCGATATCGGCGAACTCGTCGTCCTCGATCTTGAGCGAGGAGTCGATCTTCTTGATCTCGTCGCCCTCTTCGATCTTCTCGTCGTCGAGCCCGACATCGAGGAGCTCGTCGATGTCGCCGGCCTCGCCCTCGTAGGGCACCGGCACTTCGGCCGCTTCGTGCTCGCGCGCCAGGAACTCGAGGTCGTCCAGGACGATCTCCTCCGTGGTCTTGCCCTTGGCGCCGAGCAGCCCCGCGACCGCATCGGCGATCTTGGCGGCATAGATCCCCGGCGGATAGAGGTTCTTGGTCCGCAGCGCGGCGATCAGCGCCTCGCGGCCGCTCGCCATGGCCGCCTTCACGGCTTTCTTCTCGAAAGCCTCCTCGCAGAGGAGCGACATGATGTCCTTGTCGAGCTCGGCGAACTCGCGGATGATCACCTGCTTGTGGTCGTCGTCGCGGACGATTTCATATTTCTGGCGCATGGCGGAGCGTTTCCTTTCGCGGCCGCTTCAAAATATCTCGGCCGAAGTCGTTTACTTACACCTTCCGTAAGCCGCCTGTCAACCCTTCGCGGCGGCCCGCGCCGCGGCGGAGGGCCGTCAAAATGGTTGACCTGCCGCATTTTGTCGGGTAATGTTTGTCGGATAAACCGGGAGGGATGGCTGAGTGGTCGAAAGCGGCGGTCTTGAAAACCGTTTCCCGGAAACGGGACGTGGGTTCGAATCCTACTCCCTCCGCCAGCCCGAAACCCCCCCGCACCCGGTTGCGCGCCCGACCGACCCCGCCCCGGCGCAGGCGCGCGGCAGGTGCGGGTGCGGCGCTTCGCCGCGCAAGGGTCCGACGCGATACGGCCCGAGTGAAACGGAGAGATGGCCGAGTAGGTCGAAGGCGCTCGCCTGCTAAGCGAGTATACTCCGAAAGGGGTATCCCGGGTTCGAATCCCGGTCTCTCCGCCAGCCGCACGCCCGCGCCGCCCGGGCTCCCCCGGGCGGCGCCTTCACCCACCGCAAACCGATCCGGGCCTCCGCCCGGCGCAAGCGGACCGGGAGGCATCCGAACCGTCGATGGCGCGTGAAAAATCGTTCCTGCAGCTGCTCCTGGAGGTGACCAAGGCGATCACCTCGAGCCTGAAAACCGAGGAGGTTCTCGAGCTGATCGTCAAGCGGCTCCCGGAGGTCGTCGGCGTCGACGCCGCCACCATCCGGCTGCTCGACCCCTCCGGGAAAAAGCTGGTCCTGAAGGCGGCCCACGGGCTGAGCGAGACCTACCTCAACCGCGGCCCGGTGGATGCCGAGCCGAGCGTGCTCGAGGCGCTGAAAGGCACCCCGATCGCCGTCCTCGACGCCGCGGGCGACCCCCGCGTGAACTACCCCGAGGCCGCCCGGCAGGAGGGGATCCGCAGCCTGCTGGTCGCCCCCATCCCCATCCGCGGCAAGATCGGCGGCATCCTGCGCCTGCTCTCGCGCACCCCCCGGGCCTTCGAGCGCGAGGAGATCGATTTCGCCGCGGCGCTGGCGGAGCAGTGCGGGATCGCCATCGAAAACGCCCAGACCGTCGCGGAGATGGACCGGCAGATCGCCTACCTCAAGACCGTCGCGGAAATCGGCAGGCTGATCAACGGGGCCGGCGCGCTCGACCGCATCCTCGACGTGATCGTCCAGCGGCTTCCCGAGGTCATGCGGCTGAAGGCCTGCACCATCCGCCTGATCGAGTCGCAGGGGCGCCTCGAGCTCAAGGCGGCCCACGGCTTGAGCCGCGCCTATCTCGAACGCGGGCCCCTCGACGAGGAGCTCGCGACCTACTACATCCTCAAGGGCGAGCCGGTCGTGATTCCGGATGCGACCGTCGACATCCACACGATCTACCACCGGGAGGCCGCGGCCGAGGGGGTCGGCAGCATCCTGGCCGTTCCCGTGACGGTCCAGGGGGAGACGATCGGCCTGCTGCGGCTGTTGACCGCCGAGGTCCGCTACTTTACGCCGGCCGACATCAACTTCGCCATGTCCGTGGCCGAGCAGACCGGCATGGCCGTCCAGAACGCGCTCGCCCGCCGGCCGCAGTGAGGCCGGCGCCGGCTGCGCCGCGCGAAAGGAGCGCCGGCGTGATCTCCTCCATGCGGATGCTGATGCTCCTCATCCTCGCGGCGGCGGCCGCCTCTCCGGCCGCCGCCGGCGAGGCCCGCGCCGTTCCGGGCACGCGCGTCGCGCTCGCGCCGCCCCCGGGATTCGTGGAGTCCGACCGCTTCCCGGGCTTCGTCCACCGGGAAACGAACGCGGCCATCGTGGTGAACGAGATCCCGGCCGCCTTCGAGCAGACCATGGCGGGGCTCACCGCCGGCGGGTTGAAAACCCGCGACATCGTCCTGCTGCACCAGGAGCCGATCGCCGTCGGCGGCATCGGCGGCCGGCTGCTGCACCTCTCCCAGAACGCCTACGGGGTGCGCCACCTCAAGTGGGTCAGCCTCTTCGGCGACGAGCGCCACACCACCATGATCACCGCAAGCTTCCCCGCCGATGCCGAGGCGCGCTTTTCGGCGCCCCTGCGGGAGGCGGTCGCCTCCGCGCAGGTCGTCTCCGCGCCGCCCCCGCCGGAGGAGTCCGCCGGCGCCCGCTTCGACCTCGCCCCGGCCGGGGGCCTCAAGGCGGCCCGGCGCCTGGGAAGCAAGCTCGTGCTGACCGCCGGCGGGGAGTTCCCCGCGGCCAACCCCAGCGACCCGATCCTCTTCGCCGGCGCCTCCCCGACCCGGGGGCTCGTCATCCAGAACCGGCGGGACTTCGCGATCGCCCGCGCGCTTTCCATCGCGAGTCTGAAGGAGATCCGCATCACCCGGACCAGGCCGGTGTCGATCGGCGGCCTCGAGGGGTTCGAGGTCGTCGCCCGCGGGGTCGACCGGCCGACCGGGGAGCGCATGATCGTCTGCCAGACCCTCCTCTTCGGCCGGACGGACTACTTCCTCATGCAGGGGATCGCCCGCGACGCCGAAAGGGGGACCTACCTCCCGGCCTTCCGCCAGAGCATGGCGAGCTTCAAGCTGCGCACCCCCTGACCGTTCCTTGCCCCCCGGCCGCAAGCGGCCCGGCTTCGACGGCGTGGCCGCGGATCCCATCCCGGCCTCGCCCCCCATCCCCCGGCGGCCATGGCCGAAGGGCTGCGCGCCGCTGTCAATTGGCGTCAAATGGCGTCAATAAACGTAAGATGCTGTAAATATAACATTTTAATTGACTTTTGGCCTGCCGCCTTGTACTATTTTAGCAAGCCCGGGTCGGTGTAATGCCCATGGGAGCCATCGGGTTCGGCGGATCGCCGCCCGGTCTCCCACGACCGGGCGGCGATCCGGGACGCGATGACAAGGAGGCGGACATGATGACGGGGACGAAGGCGGTCCGAATTTCGGCGGCGGCGGTTGCGCTTTTCCTGTGGCTTGTGTTTGCGGCCGGGGCGGAGGCCTCGACCCTCACCGTGTCGACCGATTATTTCGCCATCAAGAACTCAGACCACATCGGCTCGATCTTCGCCGTGACGCCCGAGCCGTTCTCGCAGCGCTTCATCGGTCGGCCGGAGCTTTCGGCATGGGACGAGAGCAAAGGCCTCTCCGGGATCGCCTTCAACGCGCGGGGAGAGCTCTACGGTGCCACGGCCGGATATTCCGATGTAAAACCTACGCTGAGCCACCTGCTGCAGATCAACCCCGCGACCGGCAAGTCCATTGCCCATTTCGGAACGATGGTGGCCGGAACCATGGACGAGCTCTATGTCGTCGACCTCGCCATCCACCCGAATACCGGCCGGCTCTACGCCGCAGCCGGCATCGGAGAGCAGGAATTTTACAATCACGGGTCGATCTACTCGGTGGATTTCGTTTACTACGATGACGGCGAGAAAAAGCAATTTTCCTACCTCTCCGCCAAGGAGGTGCTCAGGACCGACTACGACCTCGGCGGGATCGCCTTCAGCCCCGACGGCAGGCTTTTCGCGACCACGCTTTCGAAGATCAAGACCCACCCGGAATACAACACCCCGGTCTACGGGCTCCTCGAGGTGTCGCTCGCGCAGACACCGTCTATCACGAAGCGCGAGGACATCCTCTTCGAATTCGCAGAGACCCAGAACGGCCAGACCTTCGCCTCGCCGCGGTTGGACGGCCTCGGGATCGACCCGCTCGGGAACTTCTACGCCACCTTCGACGGCGACACCGACATCCTGAAGCGCGTCGAGATCGACGGGGTCTGGAAGTGGCGGATCATCGGGAATCTCACCGAGAGCGGGACCGACATCGACTTCAACCCGGTGCCGCTTCCCGGGGCGGCGGTGCTGCTCGCCTCGGGGCTCGCCGCCTTGGCCCTCGCCCGGCGCCGCCGCCGGGAGCGGTAGCCCCCCCGCGCGGCGGGGCGCCCTACGCCACCACCCACACCGCGCAGCGGCGGGCGTGGCTCACGATCTTGCTCGAGATGCTGCCGAAGAGGAACTCCTCCTTGCGCGAGAGCCCCTGGCGGCCGACCACGATGGTGCCGAAGCCGCCCGCCTGCAGCTCGGAGAGGATGCACTCGGCCATCGAGGGGCAGGCGCGCTGGCGCACGCGCGCGTCGACCGCCTCGTCGGCGAAGCCGCTGTCGCGAAGGATGGCGCGGTGGCGCGCGAGCACGGCCGCGATCCGCTCGCGGTAGGCCGCCAGCCAGCGCTCCTTCTCGGCGAGCTTCGGGAAATAGTCCTCCTCGGGCTCGGGGATCACGTGGAGCAGCGTCACCCGCACCCCGGCGAGCCCGCCGAGGAGCCCGCCGACGTAGGCGACCGCCCGCTCGGCGTTCTGCGAATCGTCCACGGCGATGAGGATGCTCCGGTTGAACCCGGCGGCGTCGACCTCGGTCATCTCGATTCCTCCTCCTCCCCTCCGCGGCGCCGGGGCTCAGCGGATTTCGGCCGCCGCCTCGCCGAGCTCCTGCAGCAGCTGGTCGGTCGTCTCGTAGAACCAGTTCGCGCCGGCCGAGAAGTGCAGCAGGACGCGGTTCAGCGCCTCGGGGAGGTAGGCGTAGACCCGCTTCAGGTTGGCCAGCCGGTTGTGGAAGACGATGTTCATGTCGCCCGCGGAGAGCCCGGCGGCGATTTCGGGCCGCTCGCGCCGGAGATCGGGCAGCAGCAGGTCGCCCTTGCCGACGACATAGATCAGGATGTTCCCCAGCCCGAAGAGGTCGTAGGCGTAGATGTTCTCGCGGTGGCGGTAGTTGTAGTCGAAGTCGATCCAGCGGTAGTCGCCGCGGTCGCGATCGATCAGGATGTGGTCGCGGCGGATGTCGCCGTGCTTTTCGCCGTGGCGGTGCAGGAAGCGGATCGCCTCGATGCAGCCGATGAAGCGGCCGAGGATCTCGGGCAGCGCCTCGTGGAAATAGGCCTCGTGGGCGAGCGGGATTTCGGCCACGCGGTCGGCGAGCGAGGCGCCGCTGATCACCTCGAGCACCCGCACGATGTTTCCGGCCGCATCCTCGACCGCGGTCCCCTGCATGAAGTTCGGGTGGCCGGCGACGAGCTTGAGGATGCGCGCCTCCTTGCGGGGGCTGCGGAAGCACTCGAAGGCGATCCCGCCGATGTTGGCCGTAAAGCGCTCGTGGAAAACGAGCTTGAGGATTTTCGGCTTGCCGGTCGGCAGCTCGATGGCGCGCTTCACCCAGTGCTTGACCTCGTCGTCCAGGCCGAAGCGGCCCTCGCGCACGCTGTTGCGCACGAGGTAGGGGGTGCCGTCGAGCAGGACCACCTCCCCGGCGTCGACCCGGAAGAAGTCGGAGGTGTCGGTGTGGATGCCGAGCGCCTCGGCCGCGGGCGGCCGCGGCCCGGCGAGCCACGGCCGGGCCATCGCGTGGATCTCGGCGCGCGAAAAGGAGGTCCGCATCCCGCCACCGGGCCGAAGGTCAGAAAAGGGTGAGCTGCCCGGAGGAGGAGGCCTCCGGCGGGCCCGGCTCCTCCCGGAGCCGCCGGGGCGCGGCGGCGCCCGGCTCGATGACGCGGCGCCCCTGCGCGAGCCCCGCGGCGAGGAGGAACCCCTTGAAAAACCCCTCGCGGAAGGCGGCGTCGCGGGCCGCGGCCCGCCGCGCGAGCTCCAGGGCGGCGCGCTCCAGCCGCGCGAGCGTCTCGTCCAGCTCCATGGTCATCTCGACAGCCCTCGGGAAAGCCGCGCTGATCGGCGGCGGGTCCATTCTAAGCCATAACCCGGCCGGCGGCAAGGCGCGCTGGCTTCGCGCGCGGGCCTCGATTGACAGCCGCCCCCCGATCCCGATATGCTCCGCGCCGCCATGACGAGAGACCTCTTCGACCGGGTCGCGCGCGACTACGAAGCGATCCACGAGCGGAGCCTGCCGCCGGGCGTGCACAGCGGGGATTTCATCCGCCAGCGCGCGGCCCAGACGGCCGCGTGGATCGGGGAGCCCGCCGGGGAGTTTGCCTACCTCGACTTCGGCTGCGGGAACGGGCGCCTCTTCGCCGCCCTGCTCGAATCCGCGGCGCTGGCGGCCGCCCTCGCCGAAGGGCGCCTGCGGGTCTTCGGGGTGGACTCCTCGACCGCCTCGCTCGCGCAGGCGCGCGCGCTGGCGGGCGCGGCGCCGATCGGCTTCGCGGCCGGCCTCGATTCCCTGCCGCCGGGACTCGCCTTCGACCTCGTGACCTGCTTTCTCGTCTTCCACCACATCCCGCCCGCGGCGCGCGCGGAGGTCGCGCGGTCGCTTCGCGCGCGGATCAAGCCCGGCGGCCGCATCGTCGTCTGGGAGCACAACCCCTTCAACCCCTTCACCCGGCTGCTCGTCCGCCTCTGCCCCTTCGACGGCGAGGCCCGGCTGCTCGCGCCTGCGGCGCTGCGCGGCCTTTTGGCGCGCGCCGGGATGCGCCTGCGGCCGGCGCGGCACGTCTGCCTCGTCCCGCCGGGCTGGCAGCGGCTGCGGCCGCTCGCCGCGCTCGAGGCGGCGCTCGGCGGCCTGCCCCTGGGCGCCCAGTACTGGGTGATGGGTGAAAACGCTTGAGTCCGTCCAAGCCGCCTGGAGCGCCTTCGCGGCGGCGCCCGCCGCCGTCCGCCTGCAGGCCGTGGTCCGCGCCCTCACCTGCCCCTTTCCCGCGGTGATCGGCCGGCTGCCCGCCTCCGGAAAGTTCCTGGATGTCGGCTGCGGCCACGGCCTGCTCATCCGCCTGATCGCCCGCGACCCCGGCCGCCGCGGCCTCGAGCTCTGGGGCATCGACCACGACGCGGCCAAGATCGCCCAGGCGCGCCGGGGGGCGCCGGCCGGGGCGCGCTTTTCGACCGCGCCGCTCGCCGCCTTCGCCGGCGCGGGCTTCGCCGCCGCCGCGGTCGTGGACGTCCTCTACACGGTGCGCCTTCCGGACTGGCCGGAGCTGCTCGGCGGCTGCTTCGCCGCGCTCGCGCCGGGCGGGCGGCTGGTGCTCAAGGAGGTCGTGGACCGGCCGCGCTGGAAGTACTGGGCGATCATGGCCCAGGAGACCCTCTCCGTGCGGGCCTTCGGCATCACCCGCGGCGAGCCCCCGCACTTCGAATCCCCCGCGGTCTACCGCCGGGCGCTCGCCGCGGCGGGTTTCGCGCTCCTCGAGGAGCGTCCGCTGCCGGGCGGCCACTGGGTGAGCCACCACCTCTTCCTCGCCCGCCGGCCTTAGCCGGCCAAGGCCCGCTCTCGGTCGAACCTGCCGGGTTTGCCGATCACCGCCCGCCTTGGCCGGCGGCCGGGCGGCGGTTTCGGCACGGCCGGCTAGCGCGCCGCGAGGTCGGCGAAGCGGCACAGCCGCACCCCGCGCCGGTCGAGCTCCCCCCGCACGGCGGGCGAGGTGAGCGCCGCGAGCTCTTCGACGTGGCGGTAGCCCCAGCGCCGGATCTCGGGCTCGGGCGGCTCGAGCCCCGGGTGGCACATGAGCTCGTAGACCCGCCCCGGCCGCAGGCGGCCGATCACGGCGCGGAGCCGCTCCGCGGTCAGGCGCCCCCCTTCGCGGAAGCCCACGAAGAGCGGCGCCGCACATCCGTCCCAGCCCCCGTCGACGATAGCCGCCGCCTTCCAGGAGAGCGCCAGCCCGAGCGCGCCGGCGAGGCGTTTCAGCCCGCGCCCGCCGAGCGGCCGGTCGAAGACCGGCCGCTCGAGCGGGGCGCGCACGAAGGGGATGCGGTGGCGCCGGGCGAGGTCGCGCACCACCCCGAGGAGGCCGGGCAGGGCATGCAGGTGCTGGTGGCTGTCGAGGTGGGTCGGCGAAAGACCCGCGTCGCGCACCCGCTCGATCTGCGCGGCGAGCTCCGCGGCCGCCTCTTCGCGCCGGATCCCGCCGGCCGCCCAGCGCCGGAAAAAGGCGCCGGCCGAGGGTTGGAAGCGGCCCGGCGCCGCGGTGAGGGAGGATTCGCGTTTCAGGAGCGGACGGGCGGCGACCAGGGTGAGGTGCACCCCGATGTCGAGCTCCGGGTGCTGCGCCGCGAGCCGCGCGGCGTGGTCGAAGGCGCCGCCGCAGGCCATGATCGAGGCGGCGGTCACGATCCCGCCGCGGTGGGCGCGGAGGATCCCGGCGTTCACCGCCTCCGAGACCCCCAGGTCGTCGGCGTTCACGATCAGGCGGACGGCGCCGGTCTCATCCCCGCTCGTCGGCATGCCGCTCCGCCGGGGCCGGCCGCGCCCAGCCCGTGGTTTCGCCGACGATGAAGCGCGGACGCCGCCGGACCTCGATCACGATGCGGCCGACGTATTCGCCCAGGATCCCGAGGTAGGCGAAGAGCAGGAAGAAGAGCATCGAGATCACCATGAGGGTCGAGGCCCAGCCGGGCACGGTCCCGTAGCCGAAGAATTTCCCGAAGAAGGCGTAGAAGACCCCCGCCACCGAAACCAGGCTGCCGCAGAGGCCGATCAGGATTCCGATCCTGAGCGGCATGATCGAAAACGAGCTCACCCCGCGCCAGGCGAGCTTGACCATCTTGCGCAGGGTATAGGCCGAGGCCCCGTGGACGCGCCGCCCCGGGGTGTAGGGCAGGACGCAGGCGGGAAAGCCGATCCACTCGGTCAGCCCGCGCAGGAAAAGCCCCTCCTCGCCGAAGCGCAACAGCTCGCGCACCGCCCGGCGGTCGAGCAGCCGGAAGTCGGCGAGCCCGGGCTTGAGATCGACGCCGCTCAAATAGGAAAAGAGCCGGTAGAAGAGGCGCGAGGAGAGGCGCTTGAACCAGCCGGTCCCGCCCGCCTCCGCGCGCATCGTCTTGACCACCCGGAAGCCCGCGCGCCACTTCTCCACGAGCAGCGGGATCATCTCGACCGGGTGCTGGAGGTCGGCGTCCATCATGATCACGGCCGCGCCCGCGGCCGCCTCGAGCCCCGCGACCAGCGCGTACTGGTGCCCGAAGTTGCGCGACAGGCGCACCCCGCGCACCCTCGGGTCGGCGGCGGCGAGCCCGCAGATCGCCTCCCAGGTGCGGTCGCGGCTGCCGTCGTCGACGAGGATGAGCTCCCAGTCCCGCGGGGCGAGCCGCTCCAGGACCTCGGCGAGCCGGCCGTGCAGCAGGGGAAGGTTTTCGGCCTCGTTGTAGGCCGGCACGACGACGCTCAGGGTCGGCGCGGCGCCGCCGGGCGCATCGCGGCCCGCCTGTTCGTCTGCGGAAAGCCCGGTCATGTGCGGCCGCCCCCCTTCACCCGGCCCAGTAGTGATTCACGAAACGGATGATGTTCAGCGCCAGCATCAGCGAGGAGGCGAACAGCCAGGCCCCGCGGCCGAGCGCGGAGCGCAGCCCGGCGGCGATGAAATAGATCGGAAAGAGCACCATGGCGTAGCGCGCGATCCCGAGCACCGTCCCGCTCGAGAGCGCGATGGCGAGCGAGACGAGCATGTAGATCCCGTAGGAGGGCCGGAACCGCAGCAGCGCCACGACCGCCAGCCCGACCGCGCCGGCGGTGTAGGAAAGGTCGAGGATGGTGTTCACCAGGTCCGGGTTGTTGCGCACGGCGAAGTCGGCGAGCGCCGTTTCGAAATCGCGCCCGAACCAGCTCTGCACCTTGAGGAAGAGCAGGAAATCGCCGAAGGCCGCCCAGTGGTATCCGAAGAAGAGGAGGATCCCGAGCGGCGCCGGGGCGAGCGCGAGGACGCGGGGCTTGAAAAGCGACCGCCAGCCGTGCGCCTGGACGAACTCGACCAAGAGCAGGACGCAGAGGAAGAGCCCCGCCACCCGCGTCGCGGAGGCGAGCGCCGCCCACAGCGCGGCCCACAGGAAGCGCCGCCGCAGGGCGCAGCGCACCGCGGCGAGCGACAGGAAGAGGAAGAGCGATTCGGAGTAGATCGCATTCAGGAAAAAAGCCGTCGGGTAGACGAGCAGAAAGATCGCCGGCAGGCGGGGGTCGATCCCGGGGTGGAACTCCCGGGCGATCTGCATCAGCAGGACGAGCGCCCCGACGAGGAAGAGGCTGCTCACGATCCAGCCGGAAAGCTCGAGGTCGGCGCCCGTCAGCGTCCCCGCCGCCCGCACCAGCAGGGGGTACAGGGGAAAGAAGACCACGTTGGCGAGGGTCTTCTCCCCGCGCAGGTAGTAGCCGTTCTTGGCGATGTCGAGGTACCAGTAGGCGTCCCAGCGGTTGTGGAGGTGGACGAGGTTCCAGCTCTGGCGGGGCTTGTACGTTTCCGGGGACATCCATTCGAAGGCGGTGTCCGGGGCGAGATTCAGGCGGTTGAGCGCCATGAGGGCGAACACGTTGACGACGACGAGCCACACCGCCGCGATCGCGAGCCCCTGGCCGAAGAAGTCCACCGGCCGGGAGACCGCCCCGGGGATATCGATCGACGGAAGATCTCGCTCCACGGCTGGCGGGCGCCCCGCTTCGCGATCGGAACCGCGGCCAGATGTCGCTCCCACTCGATACCCCCCAGCCCTTGACGGGGCAGGCTGCCGCCGGGTCGTTTTCCGCGGCCGCGCCTTGCGAACGGGTCGCAAGATAGCCGGTTCGCCAATCCGGGTCAAGCCGGCGCATGCAAATGGGCTAAAGTGCCGGAGCGGCTTGGACGATAACGAGGCTGAAACCTGCCACGCCGCAGCCGGATGAGCCATGGAGAGACGACCCCAGTTCCAGCGCATGAACCCCGATTGGGAAGAGAACCCGCCGCCCCGCTTCCTGTGGTGCGCGGAGTACAAGAACTGCCTGAACGAGGCGGCCTACCACAACCTGTGCCTCGACTGCCGGGAGTGCGGCCTGCATGCCGGTCCGGAGGCCGACCCGCCGGCGGCGGCCCACTGACGGCGCGCCGCCGGACCGGACGCTGCGTTGACAGCGGCCGGCCGATATTCTAATCTCCCCCCGTTTTTCCGGTCAGCCTAAACCCCGGCTCGCTCCCTGGGCCCCCCTCGTGATGGAAAGGAACACGGCATTGCCGGACGCCCCCGCCCGCTTTGCGCGCGGCGCCGTCGCGCTGCTGCTCGGCCTCTTCCCGGCGGTCTGCGGGCTTGCGGCGCTCGCCCTCGGCCAGGACGCGAACTGGGACCTGCGCAATTACCACTACTACAACCCCTTCGCCTTCCTGAACGGCCGCATGGGGTTCGACATCGCCGTCGCCCACGTCGCGACCTATTATAATCCTTTGATATATTTTCCTTTCTACTTTGCGGTGAACGCTTTCGAGCCGCGCGTGATCGGTTTTGCGCTCGGGTTTCTGCCCGGCCTGAACCTCCTGCTGCTATATGCCGCCGCCCGCCGGGCGCTCGCCCCGGCCGAACTGGCGGGCAGGCGGTGGTTCTGCCTGGCGCTCGCGCTCGTCGGGTTCCTGGGCTCGGCCAACCTGGCCGAGATCGGCACGAGCTACTTCGACAACCTCCTGAGCCTGCCGGTCCTTATCGCCTTCTGGCTTTTGCTCCGATGCCGCGACGGCCTGGGCGGAAGCGGCGCCCGGCCGTGGGCCGCCGCCGCCGGCGCGGGCCTCCTCGCCGGAGCGGCCTTCGGCATGAAGCTCCCCTTCGCGATCTACGCCGTCGGCCTCTGCGCGGCCTTTTTCGCCCTCGAGCTGCCCTTCCGCCGCCGCTTTCTTCTCGCCTTCACCTTCGGGCTGGGGGTCCTCGCCGGTACGGCGCTGACCGGCGGGTTCTGGATGCTCGAAATGTGGCGGCGCTTCGCAAATCCGCTCTTCCCCTACTTCAACGAGATCTTCAAGTCGGAGTGGGGGGCGCTCGGCTCCTACCGCGACGACCGCTTCATCCCCAAGAGCGTCGGGGTCGCGCTCATCTTCCCCTTCTGGTTCACGGCGGACCCCATGCGCGTCGGCGAAATCGCCTTCCGCGACCTGCGCTTCCCGCTGCTCTACGCGCTGGCGATCCCGGCGGCGGCCGCCGCCCTCGGCCGGCGCCTTGGGGGCCGCCGCGGCGGCCGGGAGGCCCCCCCCGCCCGGTCTCCGGCCGCCCCTTTCGTGTTCGTCTTCATGGCCGTCACCTTCGCGGTCTGGATGGCGGTCTTCGCCATCTACCGCTACATCATCGTCGCCGAGTTCCTCGCGCCGCTGGCGATCTGCCTGGTGCTCGGCCGGATCGCGCGGCCGGAGCGCCGGCAGCTTGCGCTGGCGCTCGCGGCGCTCGCGCTGCTCGTCGCGACCCTGCAGCCCGGCAGCTGGGGCCGCCGCCCCTGGGGCCCGGACTATTTCGGGGTCGAGCCCCCCGACCTGGAGGACCCGGCCCGAACCCTCGTCCTGGTCACGGGCTACGACCCCGTCGCCTACATGATCCCCTTCTTTCCGCCGGCGGTGCGCTTCCTCCGGATCCAGGGGTTCGTGACCGGCCCCTCGGAGCGCCCCAACGCGAACGACCGGCTGATGCAGGCGGCCGTCGCCGCCCACGCGGGGCCGATGTTCATCCTCTTTCGGGAGTACGAGGAGCGGGCCGCCGTGGAGGGGCTCGCCGCCTACCGGCTCGCGGCCGACCGCCGCGGCTGCCGGACGATGGTTCCGCACGTCGAACCCCAGCAGCAGCACCCCTTCTTTTTCTGCCCGGTCGCAAAGCTGCCGGGCGCCCCTGGAGGCTGAAGATGCCCGCCGTTGTCGAGGCCTGCCGCATCGCGGTGATCCTGCCCTGCTACAACGAGGAGGCCGCCATCGCCCGGGTGGTGCGCGATTTCCGTGAAGCGCTGCCGCAGGCGACGGTCTACGTCTACGACAACAACTCGACCGACGCGACCGCGGCGCGCGCGCGCGAGGCGGGGGCGGTCGTGCGCCGGGAGGGGCGCCAGGGCAAGGGGCACGTCGTGCGCCGCATGTTCGCCGAGGTGGAGGCCGACATCTACGTGCTCGCCGACGGCGACGGCACCTACGACGCCGCGAGCGCTCCGGAGATGGTCGCCCGGCTCGCCGAGGAGGGGCTCGACATGGTGGTCGGCTCGCGGCTGGCGACCTACGCCGACGCGGCCTTCCGCCGCGGCCACCGCTTCGGCAACGATCTTCTGACCGGCTTTCTCGGGCTGTGCTTCGGCCGCACCTTCACCGACATCCTCTCGGGCTACCGGGTCTTCTCGCGCCGCTTCGTCAAGTCCTTCCCGGCGCTGTCGGCCGGCTTCGAGATCGAAACCGAGCTCTCGGTGCACGCGCTCGAGCTGCGCATGCCGACCGCCGAGACGCCCACCCCCTACGGGGCGCGCCCGGCGGGCTCGGCGAGCAAGCTGCGCACCTACCGCGACGGCTTCCGCATCCTGATGATGATCGTGAACCTCTTCAAGGAGGAGCGGCCGCTCGCCTTCTTCTCGATCATCGCGGCGGCGCTCGCGCTGGCCTCCCTCCTGCTCGCCTACCCGGTATTCGTCACCTACCTCGAAACCGGCCTGGTGCCGCGCTTCCCCACGGCGATCCTCTCGACCGGGCTCATGATCCTCGCCTGTCTCAGCGCGACCTGCGGCTTCATCCTGGACACGGTGACCCACGGCCGCCGCGAGATGAAGCGCCTCTTCTATCTTTCCATCCCGCCGCTCGGGGGGTGAGCCGCGCCCGGGGGCCGGCCGCACCCGGCGCGCCGGGCGGCTCTCGCAACCGAACGGTTTGACAAAACAGGCGATTGTCCTTACGCTTTTCCCTACCTTCGAGCTTCCCGGCAGCCCTTGGGCAGCCCAGTGGCGCTCTTGCGTCCGCTGCGCGGCACGCCCCGCGGGCGGCCGGCGGTCGCGATGCCGCCCCGGCGCCGCCGTTCCGCCGGGCCGCCGCCCCGGAGCATCGCGGCGGGAGCGCCTCGAGCCGAAACGCAGGGGGATTGAAGCCTGCCGGCGCTCGGCCCCACCGGAGGGACAACGCCATGCTTCACCGATTCGCGACCGCGGCCGCCTGCCTGCTTGCAGCCGCCTGCCTCGCTCACGCCGACGCGCAGGAGACGCTCCCCATCGCGCCCCTGATCGAGGAGGCGCTCGCCCGGAACCCGAAAATCCTCGCCGCCCGGGAGCGGCATGCCGCGCTGGCCGAAAAGGTCTCGCCGGCCGGCGCCCTCGCGGACCCCATGCTGAGCCTGGGGGTGGCCAGCCTGCCCACCACCTTCGATTTCAGCGCCGAGGACATGACCACGAAAGAGGTGGCCCTCTCCCAGAAGCTTCCCTTCCCCGGGAAATTGGAGCTGAACGCCGAGATGGCCCGCCGCGAGGCCGAGGCCGGCGGGGCCGGGGCCGAAGAGGTCGCCAACCAGGTGGTGAAGGCGGTCCGGGACGCCTATCACGATCTTTCCCACGTCTACCGCAGCCTCGAGGTCACGCGGCGCAGCCAAACGCTCCTCGAGGAGCTCGCGCACCTCAGCCGGACGCGCTACGCCCTCGGCCAGGGGATCCAGGAGGAGGTCGTCCGCAGCCAGGTGGAAATCTCCAAAATGGTGGACGACCGGATCCTGCTCGAGCAGAAAAAGAGGGCGCTCGCGGCCCGGATGAACTTTCTGCTCGGCCGGCCGCCGGGCAGCCCCGTCGGCCGGCCGGAGGACCCCGCCTTCGTCCGCCGGGAGCTGTCGATCGAGGAGCTCCAGCAGCGC
Source organism: uncultured Desulfatibacillum sp. (assembly GCA_964573635.1). Lineage (GTDB taxonomy): Bacteria > Desulfobacterota > Desulfobacteria > Desulfobacterales > SpSt-501 > SpSt-501. The sequence goes on from CAZNKG010000001.1 coordinate 301,285, forward strand.
GCCGCGCGGGAGAGCCCCGTGCTGCGCGGCCTCAAGCAGGAGGTCGCGGCCCGCCGGACGGGCGTCGCCCTGGCGCGGAAGGACTACCTGCCGGATTTCGGCCTGCGGTTCGCCTACGGCCAGCGTGAAAGCCGCCCGGACATGCTCTCCGGCATGATCGAGGTGAACCTGCCCATCTTCGCCGGCTCCCGGCAGGGACCCCGCGTGGCCGAAACCCTGGCGGAGGCGCGCTCGGCCGAAGCCCGGTACGACGACGCTTTCAACGAGCTCATGTTCATGATCGCCGAGCTGGGGGCGATGGCCCAGCGGCTCGAGCGGCGGATCGAGCTCTACCGCACCGGGATCCTTCCCCAGGCCCGGATGCAGATCGACGCCGCCACGAGCGCCTACACGGTCGGTCAGGCCGATTTCACGGCGCTGCTCGACAGCCGCATGCGGCTCTACCGCTTCGAGCTCGAGTACCATGAGGCCCTGACCGAGTACGAGAAAACCCTGGCGGCCCTCGAGGCCGCGGTCGGCGTGCGGTTCACGCAGGGGGAGGGGCCATGAGACGCCTGGCATGGGGACTGGCGCTGGTCGTCGGGCTGTCGGCCGCCGGAGGCCCCGCCGCCCGGGCCCAGGGCGCCGCCGGCCACGGCGCGCACGCGCCCCGGGCGGCGGCCGGGGCCGACGATCCCGGCGACATCGACATGCGCGGGCTCACCGTGGAGTCCATCCGCAGAGAGGGCAAGGTTGAGGAGCTCGCCCCCGGCACCGTCCAGATCAGCCCCGAGCGCCAGCGGCTGATCGGGGTGCGCACCGGCAGCGTAGAGCGGCGCACGCTCGACCGGGTCGTGCGCACCGTGGGCCGGCTGGACTACGACGAAAAGCGCATCGGCATCGTCTCCCCCAAGATCGCGGGCTGGATCGAGGCGCTTTACGTCGATTTCACCGGCCGCTTCGTGCGCCGCGGGGAGCCGCTGCTCACGCTCTACAGCCCCGAGCTCGTGGCGACCCAGGAGGAGTACCTGCTCGCCCGGAAAGCCCGCGGCGACTGGTCTCAGAGCCCGGTGCCGGAGGTCGCCGCGGGCGGCGCCCGGCTCGCCGAATCGGCCCGCCGGCGGCTTGAGCTCTGGGACGTGGGCGACCGGCAGATCCAGGCGCTCGAGGAGAGCGGAAAGCCCCAAAAGACGCTCACCCTCTACAGCCCGTTCACCGGCCACGTGATCGAAAAGACGGTCTTCAAGGGGCAGTACGTGGAGGCGGGCGCGGCGCTGTTCAAGATCGTCGATCTCTCGGTCCTCTGGCTGATCGCCGACGTCTACGAATACGAGCTGCCCGCGATGCGCCCGGGGCAGCCGGCGGTGATCCGGCTCGCCTACTACCCCGGCGAAACCTTCACCGGCCGCAGCGTCTACATCTACCCCTACCTCGACCCCCAGACCCGCACCGCCAAGGTGCGCTTCGAGTTCCCCAACCCCCATGGGAAGCTCAAACCGGAGATGTTCGCCGACGTGGAGATCGCCGTGCGGCTGGGGGAGCGGCTCGCCGTGCCGGAGGGGGCGGTCATCGACACCGGGGTCCGCCGGCTGGTCATCGTCGACCGGGGCGCGGGCTTCCTCGAACCCCGCGAGGTCCGGCTGGGCGCCAAGGCCGGCGAATTCTTCGAGGTCCTGGAGGGCCTGGCGGAAGGCGAGCGCATCGTGACGAGCGCGAACTTCCTGATCGACTCCGAATCCAAGCTCAAGGAGGCGGTCGGCGCGGCCGGCCACCAGCATTAGCGGACCGGGCTCCCGGAGGGGTGCCGGCATGATCGAGAAAATCATCGAAGGCTGCGCCCGGAACCGATTCCTGGTCTTTGCGGCGGTGCTGCTGCTGGCGCTCGGCGGGGTCGCCGCGCTCCGGCACATCCCGCTCGACGCCGTGCCGGACATCTCCGACGTCCAGGTCATCGTCTACACGCCCTGGGAGGGGCGCAGCCCCGACCTGATCGAGGACCAGGTCACCTACCCCATCGTCACCGCGCTGATCTCCGCCCCGCGGGTCAGGACCGTGCGCGGCTTTTCGGACTTCGGCTTTTCGTTCGTCTACGCCATCTTCGAGGACGGCACCGACATCTACTGGGCGCGCTCGCGGGTGCTCGAATACCTGCAGCAGATCAGCGGGCGCCTGCCCGAGGGGGCGCTGCCGGTCATCGGCCCGGACGCCTCCGGCGTCGGGTGGGTCTTCACCTACGCGCTGGTGGATGAAAGCGGCGCGCTCGACCTCGCCCAGCTGCGCACGCTGCAGGACTGGTACATCCGCTACGCCCTGGCGAGTGTGGCGGGGGTGGCCGAGGTGGCCAGCGTGGGCGGCTTCGTCAAGCAGTACCAGGTCAACATCGACCCCAACCGCCTCTCGGCCTACGGCCTGTCGATCCGCGAGGTGATGGACCGCATCCAGATGTCCAACAACGATGTGGAGGGCCGCCTGATCGAGATGTCCGGACGCGAGTACATGGTGCGCGGCCGCGGCTACATCCGGTCGCCGGCCGACATCCAGTCGATCGTGGTCGGCAGCCGGGGAGGCACCCCGGTGCTGCTGCGGGACATCGCCAACGTCGTCCTGGGGCCCGACATCCGCCGCGGGATCGTGGAGCTGGACGGCCGGGGCGAGGTCGCCGGCGGGATCGTCGTCATGCGGCACGGCGAAAACGCCCTGGCGGTCATCAACGCGGTCAAGGCGAAGATCGCGGAGATCGCCCCCGGCCTGCCGCCGGGGGTCCGGATCGTTCCGACCTACGACCGCTCCGAGCTGATCCGCCGGTCGATCGAGAACCTGCAGCGCATCCTGCTCGAGGAGATCGCGGTGGTCAGCCTCGTGGTGATCGTCTTCCTGTTTCACTTCCGCTCGGCCCTGGTGCCGATCGTCGCGCTGCCGATCGCCATGCTGATATCCTTCATCCCCATGATGTTCATGCGGATCAGCTCCAACATCATGTCGCTCGGCGGCTTCGCGCTGTCGATCGGCGTGCTGGTCGACGCCGCGATCGTCATGGTGGAAAACGGCTACCGGCGCCTGGCGGAGGGGTCGGACGCCGAGCGCCGCGCGGGCGCCGCGACGCTGGTCCGGGCCTGCCAGCAGGTCGGCCGCGGCATTTTCTTCGCCCTCATCATCATCATCGTCTCCTTCGTGCCGGTCTTCATGCTGGAGGCCCAGGAGGGGCGGCTTTTCCGGCCGCTCGCCTTCACCAAGACCTTCGCCATGGCCGCCTCGTCCCTGCTCGCCATCACGCTGGTGCCGGTGCTGATGACGGTGTTCATCCAGGGCCGGCGGCTCAAGCCGGAGTCCGCCAACCCGGTTTCGCGCTGCCTGCGCCGGGTCTACGAGCCGCTCCTGCGCGGGGCGCTCAGATTCCGCAAAACCTCGCTTCTGATCAACTTCCTTCTGGTTCCGGCGAGCGTCGTCCTGATGCTGCGCATCGGCAGCGAGTTCATGCCCCCGCTCTACGAGGGCACCATTTTCTACATGCCGGTCACCAGTCCCGGCATCTCGGTGACCGAGGCCGGGCGGCTGCTCGCCATGCAGGACCGGATCCTGAAAAGCTTTCCCGAGGTGGACTCGGTTTTCGGCAAGGCCGGACGGGCGGAAACCGCGACCGACCCGGCCCCCTTCAGCATGATGGAGACCACCGTCAACCTCAAGCCTTCGAGCGCGTGGCGCAAGGTCGCCAAGGACTACTCCGCGCTGCCCGCCTGGCTGCGCCCCGCGGCCGCCGCCGTGCTCGGCGCCGAGCGCCCCCTCGAGCTCGCGGAGCTCGTGGCGGAGATGGACCGCGCCATGCAGTTCCCGGGGGTGCAGAATGCCTGGACGATGCCGATCCGCGCCCGCATCGACATGCTGACGACCGGCATCCGCACCCCGGTCGGCATCAAGATCTTCGGGCCCGACCTGAACACGATCCAGGAGCTGGGCACCCGGATCGAGGCCGTCATGCAGGCGGTCCCCGGGACGCGCAGCGTCTACGCCGAGCGGGTGGCCGGCGGGTTTTTCATCGACATCGACATCCGGCGCGAGGCCATCGCGCGCTACGGCCTCACCGTGGGCGAGGTCCAGGAGGTCATCCAGTCGGCCATCGGCGGCATGAACATCACCCGCACCGTCGAGGGGCGGGAGCGCTACCCGGTCAACGTGCGCTACCCGCGGGAGCTGCGGGACAACGTCGAGATGCTCGGCCGCATCCTGGTTCCCGCGCCGTCCGCCGGATCCGGCCGGATGGCGGCCGGAAAGGCGGGCGGCGCGGTCATGGCGCAGATCCCCCTCTCCCAGCTGGCCGACATCCGGGTGACCACCGGCCCGGCCATGATCCGCGACGAGGATGCGATGCTCGCCGGCTACGTCTTCATCGACGTGGCCGCCTCGGATATCGGCGGCTACGTGGAGGCGGCCAAGCGGGCGGTAACGGAGCAGGTCCAGCTGCCGCCCGGCTATTTTCTCTCCTGGAGCGGCCAGTATGAATTCCAGCTGCGGGCCAGGGAGCGCCTGAAGATTCTGCTGCCGGTCGTTTTCTTCGTGATCTTCATCCTGCTCTACCTGACCTTCCGCTCCATCTCCGAGGCGCTCATTCTGATGGCGGCCGTGCTCTACGCCATGACCGGCGGGGTGATCCTGCAGGCGCTGCTCGGCTACAACTTCAGCGTGGCCGCCTGGGTGGGGTACATCGCCCTGTACGGGATCGCCGTCGAAACCGGCGTCGTCATGATCATCTACCTGCACGAGGCGCTCGAGAAACGGCTCGCCCGCGGGCCGGTCGGCAGCCGGGAGCTCATCGAGGCCACGATCGAGGGGTCGGTGCTGCGCCTGCGGCCGAAGGTGATGACGGTGGGCACCACCCTGATCGGTCTGATCCCGATCATGTGGTCGAGCGGCGTCGGCGCCGACGTGATGAAGCCGATCGCCGCCCCGATCATCGGCGGGGTGGTCACCTCGACCATCCACGTGCTCATCATCACCCCGGTGATTTTCGCCATGGTGAAAGGCCGCGCCCTGCGGCGCGGGCGGCTGGAAGCGGCCCCCCGGCGCCCGCCCGCGGACCAACCTTGACCGGCAACCCAAGGAGGAAGACCCATGCAGCGCTCCAACTGGCTGGCCTACCTGATTCTGGCCGCGGCGCTGGCGGCCCCCGCCCCGGCGGCGGCCCAGCACACGCACGGACACGGGGCGGGAGGCGGCGGCATGCCGATGGAAACCCGCGACGTCCTCGCCGAGGGCGTCAAGGTCACTTTCCAGGTCATGGCCAACGCCGAGCACCGCAAAATGCTCGCCGCCATGAAATCCAAGGAGGAGCCGGAGAAAGGGACCTCCCACAACATCGCCGTCGTCCTGCAGGACACGGCGGGCGGCAAGCCGATCGTCGACGCCCAGGTCAAAATGAAGGTCATCGACCCGGGCGGCGCGGAGCAGGTGAAGCCGCTGCGCTTCTCGAAGGCGATGCAAAGCTACGACAACTACTTCAACCTCGCCGCCAAGGGCACCTATCAGCTGATCGTGGCCTTCAAGACCGGCGAGCGGCTCCGCAACGCCGGGGTCTACTTCGAGGTGAAGTGAAATGCGCCCGCGCCTGGTTGAAATCCTTCGCACCCGGACGGCGGTCTTCGACGGGGGGATGGGCAGCATGCTGATCGCGCGCGGCCTCGCCCCCGGCGAGCGGCCCGAGGCCTGGAACCTGGAGCGGCCCGAGGCCGTGGCCGAGATCCACCGGAGCTACTACGCGGCCGGCGCCGACGTGGTCCACACGAACACCTTCGGGGGAAACCCGATCAAGCTCGCCGGAAGCGCGCTTTCCGCCCGCTGCGAGGCCCTGAACCGCGCCGCGGCCGAAAACGCCAAGCGCGTCTGCCCCCCCGGCAGGCTCGTCGCCGGCGACATCGGCCCGACCGGCCGCTTCTTCGACCCGGTCGGCGATCTCACCGCCCCCGAAGCCGAGGCGTGCTTCCGCCGCCAGGCCGAGGCGCTGCTCGCCGGCGGGGCGGACCTCATCAGCATCGAGACCATGATGTCCCTCGAAGAGGCGCTCGCCGCGGTGCGGGCGGTCAAGTCCCTGGGGGAGGTCTTCGTGATCGCCTCCTTGACCTACCGCCGGACGCCGCGGGGCTTCTTCACGCTCATGGGCGACGGGGTCGCCGCCGCGGCGCGCGCCCTCGCGGAGGCCGGCGCGGATGCGGTCGGCAGCAACTGCACGCTCGGCAGCGCCGACATGGCGGCGCTCGCCGCCGAGCTGCGGGCGGCGACCCGGCTGCCGATCCTCATCCAGCCGAACGCCGGCAAACCCCGGGCGACCGACGCCGGGGTGGTCTACGACCAGAGCCCCGCAGAGTTCGCCGCCGACGGCCTGCGGATCCGGGCGGCCGGGGCGGAGATGATCGGCGGCTGCTGCGGCACCACCCCGGAGTTCATCGCCGCGCTCGCCCGGGCGCTCGGCTGAGGGGCGCAGCGGCTAAAAGTCGATCTGCCACTTGAGCCCCGCGTACCACCGGGAGCCCTCGTCGTCGCCGTCCGCGTCGTCGAGGTAGTCGAAGACCCCGACCTCGGGGACGAGGTAGACGCTCGCGGCGAGCGTCACCACCGCCTGCAGGTAGGCGGACCAGGCCGCATCCTCGCGCCGGGCGGCGTCGTTGTCGTCGCGGCGGTAGCCGAAGCCGGCCTCGAAGACGATCTCGGGGGAGAGCTTGTAGCCGGCGGCGAGCGCCGCCTGCCAGCTCAGGCAATCCTCGGTGTCCCCTCCCCCCGCCTTGAGCGCGGCGCCGGCGTTTTCGTCGTTCGTGTAGCCGAAGTCGTTCCAGCGCGCGTTGGTCCAGTTCTGCCCGAAGCTTCCGGCCGCCCGAAGGGTGAAGGCGCCGAGCTCCGCGCCGAGCTCCAGGCCGAAAATGTAGGAGAGGATCTCGACATCGTCGGTCAGGTTGACGCTCGCCCCCGTCTTCTCGATCCGGTAATACTGGACCCCGCCGGCCAAGGTCGCGGTGAGCGGCTCGAAGCGCAGCGCCCAGGCCGCCTCGAGCTTGGGGAGGTAGCCGTCCGGGTCGCCGTCGAAGTCGGCCGCGAAGGTGTTCGTGTTGGGCTGGATCGCCGCGATCTGGAAGTCGCCGATCTCGAGCCGCACCTGGCCCGGCCGCCGGCTGTCGGTGGTCCCGATGCCGGCGAGCCCGTTGTCCTCGTCGAAGACCTGGCCCGAGGTGAACTGGATGAGGGGTGTGTAGTCCTTGCCCACCACGAGGAGCGCCCCGTCGGCGAGCTTCCACCCCCCCCAGATGCGGCGGGCGGCGACCGCGCCGTCGTGGGTGTTGACGCTCGGAAGCCCCAGCTCGACCTGGGCCTTGAGCGTTTCGGTCTTGACCTTCGCCCCCAAGACGGAGTTCCCCTGGAAGTCCCAGAAGAGATCGTCGTCGTCCCGGCCGGGTCCGGCGCCGGCGTCGCGGACTTGGCCGGCGTCGTTCGAGGTCCAGAAAGTCGCCATGCGCGCGCTGCCGTAGAAGTCCCAGTCGCCGGCGGCGGCCGGCAGGGCCAGAATCCAGATCAGAATGGCGCCCCATGCTCTTTTCATACTGCCGCTCCTCCCGTCTCGGTAAGCGCTTCCGATTGCCATAGCCGGCGCGGGCGGACGCCGCCCGCGCGCCTCTCTTTCTCAGCTCTCCTTGACCGCGGAGATCCGCGGCGCCGCGTGCCGCTCGAAGGCGGGGTTCGCGGCGGCGTCCGGCGCGGGGCGGATGCCCCCGCCGTGGGAGAGCACCTCGAAGTCGGGGTAGGCCACACCCGCGTGCTCGCTGATATCGAGGCCCTCCAGCTCCTCCTCCGGGGAGACCCGCAGGCCGGCGGTCTTCGCCAGGACCTTGAACAGGATGAAGGCGGTCGGAAAGGTCCACAGGAAACAGGCGGCGATCCCGAGGAGCTGGACCAGAACGACGCCCAGGGAGAGCCCATCGATATGGAAGAGCCCGGCGGCGAGCGTCCCCCAGGCGCCGTTCACGGCGTGGACCGAGACCGCGCCCACCGGGTCGTCGATGCGCACCCGGTCGAAGAAGAGCACCGCCAGCACGACGAGGATGCCCGCGACCGCGCCGATGGCGAGCGCCCCGGCCGGGGCGACGGTGGCGCAGCCGGCGGTCACGGCCACCAGGCCGGCCAGGGCGCCGTTCAGCGTCATGCCGATCTCGGGCTTGCCGAACTTGAGCCACGAGGTCGCCAGGGCGAGGATGCACCCGGCCGCGGCGGCGAGATTGGTGTTGACGAAGATGAGGGCGATGTCTTTGTTTGCGGCCGTGGTCGACCCCGGGTTGAAGCCGAACCAGCCCAGCCAAAGGATGAAGACCCCGAGGGCGGCGAGCGGCATGTTGTGGCCGAGGATCGGCCGGATGCGGCCGTCCCGGCCGTACTTCCCGAGGCGCGGCCCGAGCACCATCGCGCCGGCGAGCGCCGCCCAGCCGCCCACGGAGTGGACCACGGTCGAGCCGGCGAAGTCGATGAAGCCCAGCTGCTGCAGCCAGCCGCCGCCCTTGAAGGCGCCGCCCCAGGCCCAGGCGCCGAAGATGGGGTAGATCACGGCGCTGATGAAGACGCTGTAGACGAGGTAGGCGGTGAACTTCGTGCGCTCGGCCATCGCGCCGGAGACGATCGTGGCCGCCGTGGCGGCGAAGACCACCTGGAACATCCAGAAGGCGAGCACCCAGGGGTCCCCGCCGGGCTGGAAGTCGCTCAGGAAGAAGCCGGTGGTCCCGAACCACCCGGTGGGGCTCGCGCCGAACATCAGGCCGAAGCCCACCGCCCAGAAGGCCACCGACCCGAAGGCGAAGTCCATCAGGTTTTTCATCATGATGTTGATGGCGTTCTTCGCCCGGGTGAACCCGGTCTCGACCATGGCGAAGCCCGCCTGCATGAAAAAGACCAAGGCCGCCGCCACGAGGGTCCAGAGGTAGTTCGCGTGGACCTGGACGAGCTCGATGGCCGCCCGATTGGATTCCGGCGTCGGCGCCTCGTCGGCCGCCCAGGCCGCCGCCGCGCCGATCCCCGCCGCTGCACCTGCCAGCATCGCTCTTCCCAGCTTCTTCATATGCACCCATTCCTCCTGTCCGGCGGCCGCTTCCGCGCGCCGCGTCGTTCATCGAATGGAGGTCACCACTATCAGGGATCGTGCCAACCGCCGGGTTTCAACTTAACATTATGATATTGTTCATATTAAAATGTATTTCGGTCTCGCCGGCCCGAAAAAATATAATTCAAAAATGTCTTTATTTATTTAATTTTTGACAAACATGTATTTTTCTGAAGCCGGGAGGCGCCGGCCGCGCCCGGAAGGCTCCCCCGCGAAAAGCCGCGGCCGCCGGTCACGGGGGCCGTTTTGACAATCACCATCCGCTGGTATATAACTACCCCCGTAACCCACCACGGGTTGGGTAAGCGGCGGCCCAGTGCGGCCTTTCGCGCCAATTCCACGCAAGGAGAAGCCTGATGAAACGCGGAGGAAAGTGGTTGGTCTTGGTCCTGGCCATCGCCCTGGTGGCGGGCGCGGCCGCCTGTCAGAAGAAGCAGGTCAGCTCGGATGCCGCCTACGGGAAGAGCGGCAGCGGCTCGGGCGATAGCGCCGGGGCGGGCAGCCGCAAGGGGATCGGCGAGCAGGACCTCGGCGGGGCCGCCGGCCGCGGTTCCGCGGGGGCCGGCGGGGCGCTCGGGGCTTCCGAGCGTGCGGCCTTCGAGAACGAGGATATCTATTTCAGCTACGACAGCTCCGCCCTCACGTCCCAGGCCCAGGAGATCCTGCGCAAGAAGGCCGCCTTCCTCAGGGCCAACCCGAACGTCAAGGTGACCATCGAGGGGCACTGCGACGACCGCGGCACGAACGAATACAACCTCGCCCTGGGAGAGGCCCGCGCCCGCTCGGCCAAAGCCTTCCTGGTGGACCTCGGAATCCCGGCGGCCAGGCTCGCCACGATCAGCTACGGCGAGGAGCGGCCGGCCGTCAAGGGCAGCGGCGAGGATGCCTGGGCGCGCAACCGGCGCGCCCATTTCGTCGTCGAGCAGTAGCCGCGGCGCGTCCCGCCGGGCGATCTTAGGCCGCCTGCGCCCCGCGCGGGCGGCCGTTCAACGGCGCGCATGATCACCAAAATCATCTCCGGCGGACAGACCGGGGTGGATCGGGCGGCCCTGGATGCGGCCATCAAGCTCGGCATCCCCCACGGCGGCTGGGTTCCGAAAGGCCGCCGGACCGAAGACGGGGCGCTGCCGGAGCGCTACCGCGTCCGGGAAACCGCCACGCCCGTGTACGCCGAGCGCACCGAAAAAAACGTGCTCGCCGCCGACGGGACGCTCATCATCTCCCGGGGAAAACTGACCGGCGGTTCCCGGGTCACGCGGCAGATGGCCGAAAAGCACGCGCGCCCCTGGCTGCACGTCGATCTCGGGCTGGTCCCGGCCTTCAAGGCCGCCCTGGCGATCAAGGAGTGGCTGACCGCAAACCGGATCGCGGTCCTGAACGTGGCCGGACCCCGCGCCAGCAAGGACCCCCGGATCTACCGCGATGCGCTGGCGCTCATCGAGAGCGCCTACTACCTCCACCTGGGCGACGCCCCCCGCGACGCTGGACGGCCGGCCGCCGCCGCGCCGGATAGCCAACCGCGAAAGGTGAAGGAGGCCGCCGCGCGCCTCATCGCGGCGCTCGCCCTCAAAGACCGCGTCACGATCGCCAACATGACCGCACCGGAGCTTGCCGGCCTCATGCCGCGGCTCGGCGCATACCTCATCGAGCAGTTCGGGCCGCTCACGGGCGACACCCCCCTCGCCCGCTCCTGCCGCTGGGTCGCGAAAAAAAACATCGCCAAAGAGGCCGACGCCGCCCGCGTCATTCTCGAGGCCGCCTGGGACCTGCTGAGAAAAACCCACACCTTGCGGCGGGTCAAGTAGCCGCCCCCCCTTCCTCCGCGCGGGCGGCTGGGAACCGATCTTCACAGGCCCAAGAAAAATTCTTCTCAAGCCTGTGCCGCAGGCCGCCCAGCGGCGCGGCGGCGCGCCGGCCGCGGCGGCCGTCCGCCCGGCCGCCGCGCTCCCCGGCCGCCAGCCGCCGGCCTTATTTTTATATTTTTTATTTCAATTAGTTGCAAAATTAGCGCTTCGCGGCCGGCGCTGAATGGCCGGTGCCTCGGGCCGGCCGCCGACTGTTCGGCATGCTTGGCACAAGCCTTGCTATCCTCGTCCGCAAGCTCCGAATCCCCGGCGTGAAAAAGGCGCTGGCAGGTGGACCGCGCCGGGACGACGAACGCCGAACATGCCGGGTAGCGAGAGACGAGACAGCCCGCGACGCGACTGCGACTTCCCGGTCCGCGTCCACGATTACAGCGGCGCGGTGCGGTCGCGCGGCCGGGTTTACAACATCAGCCGCACCGGGGCCTACGTGGAGCTCGACCAGCGGCTGGAGCCGGAATCCGAGCTGGTCATGATGGCGGAGCCGGGAGATATCCCGCCGCCGTTCAGCAAGGCCTGGATCAGCGTCCGCTGGGTGCGGGAAATCGAGGCCGCCGTGGTTCTCAACACCTTCGCCTCCGGGGTCCAGTTCGTCAGGCCGCCCCGGGGCGGAAACGGCCGGCCGCGCCTGCGGGTGATCGCCGGCGGAGTGAAGTGAGCAGCGCCCCTCCAGTGCCATCCGGACGGCCGCTCGCAAGAGCGTAAGGGCAGGGCCGTCCAGCAGTACGCCGTCCGGATGGTTTTTCCTATCCGCCGCGTGCAGAACCCCTCAAGTTTTTCGGCCGGAAGACGATATCCGCTATCAGGCGTGTACTGCGGGTGCACGCTGAGCATACTTCCTCAGAACGGGGGCGGCCTGCGGGCCGCCCCCTGTTGCCTTCAGCCCCGCCCCCTTTCCGCCGTTCACAGAAGCTTGCGCACCGCCTCGATGACCTGGCCGTAGTCCGGCTCCTGGGAGACCTCCTTCACGTGCTGGACGTAGCGGACGATCCCGGAGCGGTCCAGGACGAAAATCGATCGGGCGAGAAGCCTCAGCTCCTTGATGAGGACCCCGTAGGCGGCCCCGAAGGCCGCTTCCCGGTGGTCGGAGAGGGTCTTGACCCGATCCACCCCGGCCGCTCCGCACCAGCGCTTCTGGGCGAAGGGAAGATCGGTGCTGACCGTCAGGATGGCGACGTCGGCGCCGAGCTTGGCGGCCTCGGCGTTGAAACGCCGCGTCTCCATATCGCACACCGGGGTGTCGAGCGACGGCACGCTCGAGACCACCACGACCTTTCCCTTGAAATCCGAGATCCTGACCGGCTTCAAATCGTTGTCCAAAAGCTCGACGTCCGGGGCGGCCGCCCCGAGGGCCGCCTCCCGACCGACGAGGGTCAGGGGGTTTCCGTGCAGCGTAACGGCTCCGCGGCGCTCTTCCATGGCAGCTCTCCTTGTTTGTTCAGGATAAGGGGGTTGCGTTCAATCCGCGAGGTAAGCGAACATAATGTCGAAGTCCGCGGCGTCAACCGCATCCGGCCGCGCCGCGCGCCCGCGATTGATCTTCCGCCGCTTTTCTGGCAAGGAGGGAGAGCGCAGGGAGGCGCAAGCGCCGCATGACTCCTCAGGACGAGCTCAAACGCCGGGCGGCCCATGCCGCCGTCGGCATGGTCGCATCCGGAATGGTGGTGGGCCTCGGCACCGGCTCCACGGTCGCCTACGCGCTCGAGCGGCTGGCGGAGCTGATCGCCTCCGGCCAGCTGACCGGCCTCGTCGGCATCCCGAGCTCGATCCGCACCGAATCCGCTTCCCGCAGGCTCGGGATCCCGCTTTCGGGCTTCGAGGAGCACCCGCGCATCGACGTCACCATCGACGGCGCCGACGAGGTCGACCGGCGGCTCGACTTGATCAAGGGCGGGGGGGGAGCGCTTCTGCGCGAAAAAGTTCTCGCCCAGGCGAGCGACCGCAACGTCATCATCGTCGACGAAAGCAAGCTCTCCGATCGCCTGGGAACGCGATGGGCCCTGCCGATCGAAGTGGTGCCGTTCGCGCGGGCCTCCGAGGAGCGCTTCATCGCCTCCCTGGGCGCGGAGGTCCGGCTGCGGGAGCGGGACGGCCGGCCGGTCCTGACCGACCAGGGCAACCTGATCCTGGACGCGGCCTTCGGCCCGATGGAGAACCCGGCCGAGGTCGCCGCCGCGCTCGACCGCCGCGCCGGAATCGTCGAGCACGGGCTCTTCATCGGCCTCGCCCACGACGTCATCGTCGCCGCCGCGGACGGGATCCGGCACCTGAAGCGCGGCGGCTGAAACCGCGCAAACGGACCGGCACGCTCCGCCCGGGCCGGCAACCAAGACAATCGGTCGCATGCAAACTCGCCGCCAGATCCTGCGCCTGGCCGGGAGGCTTCTTCCCGGGGCCCTGCTCGCGCTGATCCCGGGGTGGCCCGCCGGCCGCCCGGCCCGCGCGGCGGCCGTGAAGCGCCGCATCCTGCCGCGGAATACCGACCCGCAGAGCCTCGTGAACCAGGACCCGCGCGCGCTCGACACCCGCCATCTCCCGCTCATGCCGCTCGAAGCCTTCGAAACCATGGGGCTGAGCGACCACGCGGTCGACCTGGACGCCTGGCGCCTGGTCGTGGACGGCCGGGTCGCCGCCCCCTTGAGCCTGGCCTATGCCGAGGTGCTGGCGCTCGCGCCCATCGAGCGCAACGTGCTCTTGATCTGCCCGGGCATCTTCACCATCCACGCGCGCTGGAAAGGGGTGCCGCTCGCGCGGCTGCTCGAATTGGCCGGGGCCGCTCCGGGCTGCACCGGGGCCACGGTGCGCGGGCCCGCGGGGGCTTACGAAAAAGTCGAGGGCTTCAGCCTGGAGGAGATCCGCTCCGGGGGCGTCATCCTCGCCCACGGGGTGAACGGGGAGAGGCTGCCGCGCCGGCACGGTTTTCCGCTGCGGGCAGTCGCCCCCGACCGCGCCGGCCGGGACTGGGTCAAGTATGTCTGCCGGGTGGAGGTTGTCTAACCGTCCGGGGGGGGGGCGACCGGCGCTTCCCGCCGCGATCCGGCGCGGCGCGCTTTCCAAATCGCCGCGCGCCCCGGCCGGCGGCCGGACGGCGGTAGACCCGCATCCGGCTGGGCCGCTGCGGCCTCGACCCCGCGGCCTTCTTCGCGACGGAGGGGAGGGGACATGCAACGCGACAAGTACCTGCGCCGGATCACCATCCGGAAGAAAACCTACCGCTTCTTCGACATCGGGCGGCTCGAGAAGCAGGGGGTCGCCGACATCGGGCGGCTGCCCTTTTCGATCCGCGTCCTGGTCGAAAACCTCCTGCGCAAGCTGGACGGGCGCATCGTCCGGGAGGAGGACCTCCTCGCCGTCGCGCGCTGGGAGAAGCGCTACCCGGCGCCGCGCGAGATCCCCTTCCACCCCGGCCGCGTGCTGATGCAGGATTTCACCGGGGTCCCGGCCGTGGTCGATCTTGCGGCCATGCGCGACGCGCTCCAGGCGCTCGGCGGGGACCCGCGCCGCATCAACCCGCTCGTCCCCGTCGACCTCGTCGTCGACCACTCGATCCAGGTCGACGCCTGGGGCACCGGCCGGGCGCTGGCCGAGAACGTCGCCCGCGAGTACGAGCGCAACGCCGAGCGCTACGCGCTGCTCAAATGGGCCCAGGCGAGCTTCGACCGCTTCCGGGTCGTGCCGCCGAACTCCGGGATCTGCCACCAGGTGAACCTCGAGCACCTCGGCCGGGTCGTCGCCGTCGAGCCGGGAAAAAGCCCGCGGCTCGCCTACCCCGACACGCTCGTCGGCCTCGACTCGCACACCACCATGATCAACGGCATCGGCGTCCTCGGCTGGGGGGTCGGCGGGATCGAGGCCGAGGCCGTGATGCTCGGCCAGCCCTACTACCTCGCGATCCCCGAGGTGATCGGCGTCGAGCTGACCGGCCAGCTCGCCGCGGGCGTCACGGCGACCGACCTGGTCCTCACCGTCACCGAAATGCTGCGCCGGCGCGGGGTGGTCGAGAAGTTCGTCGAGTTCTTCGGCCCCGGCATGCAGCGCCTCTCGGTTCCGGACCGGGCGACCATCGCCAACATGACCCCCGAGTTCGGCGCGACGCTCGGCTTCTTCCCGGTGGACGAAAAGACGGTCGAGTACCTCGAGCTCACCAACCGCGCCGAGCTCGCCGCCGTCGTCGAGCGGGTCGCCAAGGCGCAGCGGCTCTTCTACTCCGGCGACGAAGCGCCGGAGTACACGGAGGTGCTCGCCCTCGATCTCGGCACGGTCGTCCCCTGCGTCGCCGGCCCGGCCCGGCCGCAGGACCGCATCCCGCTGGCGGAGCTGCCGCGCGCCTTCGACCAGGCGCTCGGCTGCGACTACGAGCGGAGGCCCGCGGCGGCGAACCTCTCGACCTTCCACCAGGAGTCCGGCACCACGACCCGCCTCCCCCCGGAGTGCCGGCCGAAGCGCAAGTCCTGCACCGTGGTCGTCAACGGGCGCGAGCTCCGGCTCTGCGACGGCGATGTCGTCATCGCCGCCATCACCTCGTGCACCAACACCTCCAACCCCGCAGTGCTGCTCGGGGCGGGGCTGCTCGCCAAGAAGGCCGTCGCGGCCGGCCTGCGGGTCCCGCCCCACGTCAAGACCTCCTTCGCCCCCGGATCCCGGGTGGTGGTCGACTACCTGGAGGATGCGGGCCTCATGCCCTACCTCGAGGCGCTCGGCTTCCATCTGGCGGCCTTCGGGTGCACGACCTGCATCGGAAACTCCGGCCCGCTTCCGCCGGAGATCGAGGCCGCCGTCGCGCAGCACGACCTGAACGTCGCGGCGGTCCTCTCGGGCAACCGCAACTTCGAGGCGCGGATCCACCAGCGGGTCAAGTCGAACTTCCTCATGTCGCCCATGCTGGTCGTCGCCTTCGCGCTCGCCGGCCGGGTGGACGGCGACCTCGCCTCCGGGCCGGTGGGGCTCGACCCCCGGGGGCGGCCGGTCGCCCTGAAAGAAATCTGGCCGACCGAGGAGGAGATCGCGGCCCTCGCCGCCCGGCACGTGCAGCGCAAGTTCTTCCGGCGGCAGTACGGCCGGATCTTCCAAGGGGACGAATTCTGGCATCGGCTGGCGGTGGCGGGCAGCACCACCTTCGCCTGGGACGCGCGCTCGACCTACATCCGCAAGCCCCCCTACTTCGAGGGCCTCACGCCCGAGCCCGGCCCCCTGCCGCCGATCCGCGACGCGGCCGTGCTGCTCGCGCTCGGCGACATGGTGACGACCGACCACATCTCGCCGGCCGGGGCCATCGCCGCGCACTACCCCGCCGGCGCCCACCTGATCGCGTGCGGGGTCCGGCCGGAGGAGTTCAACTCCTACGGCTCCCGGCGCGGCAACCACGAGGTGATGATGCGCGGCACCTTCGCCAACATCCGCATCAAGAACCGCCTGGTCGCCCCCAAGGAGGGCGGCTACACCCTGCAGTTCCCCGAGCGCCGCGAGGTCTTCGTCCACGAGGCCGCCATGGCCTACCGCTCCCAGTCCCGGCCGCTCGTCGTCCTCGCCGGCAAGGAGTACGGGGCCGGCTCCTCGCGCGACTGGGCGGCCAAGGGCCCCTGCCTGCTCGGCGTCAAGGCCGTGATCGCCGAGTCCTTCGAGCGCATCCACCGGAGCAACCTGGTCGGCATGGGGGTGCTGCCGCTCGTCTTCCGCCCGGGCGACTCCTGGCAGGGCCTCGGCCTGGACGGCTCGGAGCGCATCACGATCGAGGGGGTCGAGGGGCTCGCGCCGCGCCAAACCCTGGCGGTCACGGCCGTGAAGCCCGACGGCACCGCGACCGCCTTCGAGGTCACCGCCCGGGTCGACAGCGCGATCGAGGTCGACTACTGCATCCACGGCGGGATCCTGCCCTACGTCCTGCGAAAACTCATGCGCGCGAAGCGAGGTGCATCATGATCGGGAAAAAAACCTTCCCGCGGCCGGTTGCGCGGATCGCGGCCGCCCTGCTCGCGGCGCTCCTTTGCCTTCCGGCCGCGGCCTGGGCCGAATCCGCCTGGAAGGAGATCTCCGCCCGCGCCCGGGGCCAGACCGTGGACTGGTTCATGTGGGGCGGGTTTCCGCACGCCAACGCCTACGTGAACGGCTATCTCGCCCCCCGGGTGAAGGCGCTCCACGGGATCACGCTGCGGCAGGTGCCCGTCCAGGACATCGCCGAAGTGGTGGGCAAGCTCCTCGTGGAAAAGCAGGCCGGCAAGGCGGCCGGCGGCCAGGCCGACCTGCTGTGGATCAACGGGGAGAACTTCCGCACCGCCAAGCGCCACGGCCTGCTCTACGGGCCGTTCGCC
The DNA here is from genome assembly GCA_964573635.1 of uncultured Desulfatibacillum sp. GTDB lineage: Bacteria > Desulfobacterota > Desulfobacteria > Desulfobacterales > SpSt-501 > SpSt-501. Next base: position 318,558 of record CAZNKG010000001.1, read on the forward strand.
GACCGGCTGCCGAACCACAAGCTCGTCGACTGGAGCAAGCCCTCGGTGATGAACGATTTCGGCGAGCCGGTGGCGGGACTCGAGTCCCCCTGGGGAAGCGCCCAGGTGGTCATGATCTACGACGCCCAGCGCACGCCGGATCCGCCGCGGAGCCTCGGGGCGCTGCTCGCATGGATCCGCCGGCACCCGGGGCGGTTCGCCTACCCCGCCCCGCCCGACTTCACCGGGTCGGTCTTCGTGCGCCACGTCTTCTACCACGCCGCGGGCGAAGTGGCCGCCTGGCAGCGGACCCCCCTCGACGAAGCGCGCTTCGAGAAGGCCGCCGGGGAAACCTACCGCCTCCTGCGGGAGATCGCGCCCTCTCTCTGGCGCGAGGGCCGGACCTATCCCGAGAACCCCCTGCGCCTGTCGCAGCTTTTCGCCGACGGCGAGGTCGACTTCGCCGTAAGCTACCATCCGGCCGAGGCCTCCAAGATGATCCACGACGGGCTCTTCCCCGAAACGGTGCGGACCTTCGTCTTCGAGGAGGGCACGATCGCCAACACGCACTTCGTCGCCATCCCCTTCAACGCGGCGGACAAGGAGGGGGCGATGGTGGTGGCCGACTTCCTCCTGTCGCCCGAAGCGCAGCTCAAAAAAGCCGACCCGGCCGTCTGGGGCGACTTCCCGGCGATCGACATCGGCCGGCTGGACCAGGAGTGGCAGGCGCGCTTCGCCGCGCTGCCGCGCGGCGCGGCGACGCTGCCGAACGAGGTCCTGCAGAAACACCAGCTGCCCGAGCCCCCGTCGGAGATTTTGATCCGCCTCGAGAAGGGCTGGGAGGAGCAGGTCCTGAAGGCCCGCCGATGAGCGCGACCCCCCCCGGCGCCGACGCCGACCCCCGCACGCGGCCCGCCCGCCGGCCGGCCGTCCTGGCCGCGCTCCTCGCGCCGGCCCTGGGGACGGTCGCGCTCCTCTTCGGCGGGGGGCTCGTCCTCGGGCTGTTCCAGAGTTTGGGGCACCTGCCGGCGGCCGGGATGAGCGGGCTCAGCCTGGCGCACTTCCGCCGCGTGTTCGCCGACCCCGGCTTCTTCGAAAGCCTCGCGCTGACGCTCGCCATCGCGCTCGCCTCGAGCGCGGCCGCGATGGCGCTGGCGACCGCCGCGGCGCTCGCGCTGAACGCCGGCGCCGGCCGCAGCCGGACGCTGCAGTTCATCTTCCAGGTGCCGCTCACCGTCCCGCACCTCGTCGTGGCCGTGGCGGCCCTGTTCCTGCTCGCGCCGAGCGGGCTCCTATCGCGCCTCGCGCTGAATCTCGGGCTGATCGATGCGCCGGAAAGCTTCCCGCTGCTCGTGAACGACCCCTGGATGATCGGGGTCATGGCGGCCTATGTATGGAAGGAGGTGCCCTTCATCGCGCTCATGGTCCTCGCCGCGCTGCGCGGGGGGGGCTCCGAGCTGATCGAGGCCGCGCGCACGCTGCGGGCCGGCCGCTGGCAGTGCTTCCGCCACGTGACGCTCCCGCTCATCTTCCCCAGCCTGGGCGCCGCCGGCCTGATCGTCTTCGCCTACACCTTCGGCGCCTTCGAGATCCCTTACCTCCTCGGGCGCACCCACCCGATGATGCTCCCCGTCCGGGCCTACCGGAGCTACAGCGACGTCGATCTCCTCGAGCGGCCCGAGGGGATCGCGACGGGGCTCGTCATTGCCGCCGCGGTCGCCGCGACGGTCGTACTGGCGCAGCGCCTGACCCAGGCGGCCCGCCGGCGGGGGGCGGTCCTGTGAAGCGGCTCGCCTTTACGGCCGTCGTGGCCGCCGCGGTGTTGGCGCCCTTCCTCGCGCTCGCCCTCTGGTCCGTGAGCCGCCGCTGGTTCTACCCGCATCTCCTCCCGGAGGCCTGGGGGACCCGCGCCTGGAGCTACCTTTTCGAAACGGCCGGCGCGCAGACGCTGGAGGCTGTCGTCCAGAGCGTCAAGGTCGCCGCCGCGACCGCGCTGCTCGCCGTCGCCGGCGGCGTCCCGGCGGGGCGCGCCCTCGGCCTCTACCACTTCCGGGGGAAGCAGCTCGTCTCGGTCCTGCTGATGCTCCCGGTCATCGTGCCGCCGCTTTGCGTCACGATGGGGTTCCACCTCTGGATGCTCCAGATCGGCCTGGCCGAGACCTTCGGGGGGGTGGTGCTCGTGCACCTCGCCTTCAGCCTGCCCTATGCGGTCTTCGTCATGTGGGGGGTCTTCTCGAACTTCAACCCCGACTACGAGGAGCAGGCGCGCTCCCTCGGCGCCACGGCGGCGGGGGCGCTCCGGCGCGTGACGCTGCCGCTCGTCCTGCCCGGGATCACGGTCGCGGCCCTGTTCGCCTTTCTCCTCTCCTGGAGCCAGTACCTGAGCACGCTCATCATCGGCGGCGGGAAGATCACGACGCTGCCGATCCTGCTGTTTGCGCTGATGGCGAGCGGCGACCGGCCCGTCGCCGCCGCGGTGAGCCTGGTCTTCGTGGCCCCGGCGCTCGCCGCGCTCGCGCTGAGCGCCCGCCACCTCGGAGGCCGCCGCCTGCCGGGAGTCTGGTGAGATGGGCGTCCTCGTCCTCGAAGGCCTCGCGATCGCCTACGGGGCCCAACCGGTGGTCGAGGGGCTCGACCTCGAGGTGGGCGAGGGCGAGCTCGTCTCGCTCCTCGGTCCGAGCGGCGCCGGCAAGACCTCGATCCTCAAAGCGGTGGCGGGGCTCCTCGCCCCGTCCCGCGGCGACATCCGCATCGACGGCCGCTCGGTCCTGCATCTGCCCCCCGAACGGCGCCGGGCGGTGATGGTGTTCCAAAAGCCGCTGCTCTTCCCCTTCATGAACGTCCGGCAGAACATCGGCTTCGGCCTGCGGATGCAGGGCGTCCCGACGGCCGAGGCGCGGCGGCGCATCGGCGAGATCGTCCGGCTGACCCAGCTCACCGGGCTCGAGGAGCGCCGGGTGCACGAGATTTCGGGCGGCCAGCAGCAGCGGGTGGCGCTCGCGCGCGCGCTCGTCCTCAGGCCCGCGGTCCTGCTGCTCGACGAGCCCCTGAGCAGCCTCGACGCCAACCTGCGGCGGCAGATGCGCGAGCTCATCCGGGAGATCCAGGCCGCCACGCGCACCACCACCCTCTTCGTGACCCACGACCAGTCCGAGGCCCTCACGGTGTCGCACCGCCTCGGGCTCCTGCTGGGCGGCCGCCTGCGGCAAACCGGCACCCCGCAGGACCTCTTCCACCGCCCGGCCGACCGCGAGGTCGCGGAGTTCTTCGGCGGCTGCAACTTTTTCGAGGGCCGGGTCCGCGACGGCCGCTTCGAGTGCCGGCTGGGCGCCTTCCCGGCGCCGGGGGTCGCCGCCAACGGACACACCGTCACCGCCACGATCCGCCCCGAGGAGGTCCTCGTGGCCGCCGACGCAGACTATCCGCTTGCCGGGCGCGTGCGCCGGGCGGCCTTCGAGGGCGCGGCCACGCGCCTGGCGATCGACTGCGGCGCGGCCGAAATCGTGGCGCTCGTCTCCGGCGGCGGATACGACCCCGGACAGGCGGTGCGCCTCAAGCTTCCCGCCGAAAAAATCCGCTTCTTCCCCCCGGATCCGGCGAAGGGGGACCGCTAGGAGGGGGCCGTGGACCTCATGCGCACGCTTTTGCCCGAGGTCGCGGCGTACGTCCGGCAGGGGGACTTCCGCGCCGTGCCGGCCATGGCCGGCCGCCGCTTCACGGTCGCCCCGCTCGCGCAAGGGGAGTACAACCTGAACTACCTGCTGCGCAGCGGCGCCGAGGCGCTCGTGCTGCGGGTGAACGTCGGGACCCAGATCGGGCGGGCCGACCAGATCGTCTACGAGTTCAAGGCGCTCGAGCTCCTTGCGGGCAGCGGCGTGACCCCGCGGCCTTTCTTCGTGGACGACTCCCGCCGGCGCTTGGCGCGCGGGCTGCTCGTGATGGAGTACCTGCCGGGAGAGCCGCTCGACTACCGCCGCGACGCGCCGGCCGCGGCCGAAGTGCTCGCGGCCGTCCACCAGGTCGAGGTCCCCGAGGCGCAAAACCACCTCATCCGCGAGACCGCGCCCCTGTCCCAGATCCACGCCGAGTGCGCCGGCCTGCTTCAGACCTATTTCGACGCGCCGCGCGCCGACCCGGCGATCAAAAGCTACTTGAAGGAGCTCCTCGCCTGGGCGGACGCCGCCCGCGCAAAGGAGCGCTACTACCGGGAGGACCCCTGGCCCTGCCTGGTCAACACGGAGGTCAACTCGGGGAACTTCATCGTGAACCGCCGGCGCGGCACGATCCACCTGGTCGACTGGGAGATGCCGCGCTGGGGGGACCCCTCCCAGGACCTCGCCCACTTCTGCGCCCCGCTCACGACGCTGTGGAAGACGACCCACCGCATGGACGCCGGCGAGCGGCGGGCCTTCATCGAAAGCTACCGGCAAAAGATCCGGGACCCGCACCTGCGGGAGACGCTCGACGAGCGCATCCGGCTGCGCGAGCCCTTCGTCTATCTGCGCGGCATCAGCTGGTCGGCCATGGGGTGGGCCGCCTACCAGGGGCGCTACGCGGGCATCCGCAACCCGGACACCTGGGCCAAACTCGAGCAGTACATGGAGATCGGCTTCATCCGCTCCCTCTTCGACCCCTTCCTCGAGGCCGCCCCGTGAGCGCCGCGGAAACACTCGTGCTCTTCACGCGCTTTCCGCAGCCCGGGGAGGTCAAGACCCGGCTCATCCCGCTCTTGGGCGCCGCCGGGGCGGCCGAGCTCCACCGTCGCCTGGCCGCGCGCGCCGCGGCGGCGGCGCGGCAGGCCGCCGCCGCCCGGCGCGGGCTGGCGCTCGAGGCCTGCGTCGCGGGGGCCGACGCCGACCGCGCGGCCGCCTGGCTCGGGGGCGCCTTCGGCTATCGGCCCCAGGGTTCGGGCGGCCTGGGGGCCCGCATGCGCCGCGCGCTCGCGGCGGCCGTCGCGGCGGGCGCCGACCGGGCCGTGCTCGTGGGCACCGACCTGCCGGCGCTTGGACCGGAGACGATCCTGGCCGCCTTCGAGGCCCTGAGCGCCGCGGACCTCGTTTTCGGCCCGGCGGCCGACGGCGGCTACTACCTGATCGGCTGCCGCGCCGCCGCGCTTCCGCGGGCGGCCGCGGTCTTCGACGACGCCGCCATCCCCTGGGGGACGGGGCGGGCGCTCGCCGCAAGCCTCGCGGCGGCCGCCGCCGCGGGCCTGCGGTGCGCCCGGGTGGCAACCCTCGCCGACGTCGACCGTCCGGAGGATGTCGGCGCGGCGCTATGGGAGCTGAACCGCGGCCAGCCGGCCGAGAGCCTCTCGGTCGTCATCCCCGCGCTGCACGAGGAGGCGCTCATCGCCGGGACGCTCGCCTCCGTGCTGCGCGGCCCCGCGGTCGATGCGGTCGAAGCGATCGTCGTCGACGGCGGCAGCCGGGACGCGACCGCCGCGGCCGCCGCGGCCGCCGGCGCGCGGGTCATCGCCGCCGCCCCCCCGCGGGCGGTGCAGATGAACGCCGGCGCGGCCGCCGCCCGCGGCCGCTTGCTCCTCTTCCTCCACGCCGACACGCGGCTGCCGCCGGGCTATGCGGCCGAGATCCGGCGGACGCTCGCCCGGCCGACCACGGCGGCGGGCGCCTTCCGCCTGGGGATCGACGGCGCGGGCCGCGGGCTGCGGCTGATCGCCGGGGCCGCGAACCTGCGCGCGCGCTGGCTCAGGCTCCCCTACGGCGACCAGGGGCTTTTCACCACGCAGGAGCTTTTCTGGCGGGCCGGGGGGTTCCCGCCGCTTCCGATCATGGAGGACGTCCTGCTCGTCCGCCGCCTGCGGCGGCATGGCCGCGTGCGCCTCGCCCCCGGCCGCGTGCGCACCTCCGCCCGCCGCTGGCTGGCCATCGGGCTGCTCCGGACCTGGCTCGTCAACCAGTGGATCCTCGCCGCCTTCGCGCTCGGCGCCTCCCCCGAGCGCCTCGCCGCCTGGTACCGCCGCCGGAATTGACAAACAGCGGCAGGGAGGGCCGAAAAAGGGCCGCCGCGCCGTCCCGCCCCGCCTCATCCGCGGGGCAGCGCCGGTGATTGGATCCCGTGTTGTTTCGATGGGTTGGTTTTCAACCGACCGCGCGCGCCCCCCTCGGCACGGTTAATGCTTGATGGAGGATGAGCGGCCGACAAGGCCGCGCCGCGCGCAGCACCCGGCAGCATCGGGGGGAGGGGGAACGCGATGGTGGCGGGGCGGCGGCGCGCGGGGTTGAACCCGAAAAGGAGGACCCCCATGCCGACCCGACGCCGCGGCCTGCGGCCGCGCGGACCCGTGCGCGGACCGATCGCCTTGATCGCCGTGTTTCTCCCGATCCTTCTCGGCGGCGGTCCGCTACTCGCGGCCGGGACCGTCATCAAGGCCGACGACGCGCTGATCGAGATCGCCTACCGTTTCCCGGCGCCCACGGCGGTCAAGAACGACGCCTTCGATGCGCTCGAGATCACCGGCCTCGCGCACACCGAAATTCCGGGCGAGCCCCGGCTGCCGGTCCAGCCGGTGAGGATTTTGATTCCCTACGGCCGCCGGCCGGCGCGGGTCGAGGCGGTCGCGGCCGCGCCATTGAGGCTTCCCGGCCAATACCTCGTCGCGCCGGTGCAGATGCCGGTCCCCTTGAGCCAGGCCGGGACGGCCTCCCCGACGCCCCCGAACCCGGAGGTCTACCGGCAGCCGTCGGCCTACCCGGGGCGGACCGCCGCCGAACACGATCTCCAGCGGAAGGGCGGCTTCCAGTTTCTGCAGACCCTGCTCTACCCGGTCGCCTATTACCCCCTGAGCGGCGAGGTTTACTACACCCCCGAGATCCGGGTGCGCGTCGCGCTCGAGCCGGAGCCCGCCGGCCTGCGCGGGCGCGCGGCGCCGGCCGGCGGCAACAAGGCCGAAATCCAAACGATGGTCGACAACCCTCACAGCATCGAGACCTACCCCGAGGCCGGCGCGGTCGATTCGCACGCCTCGGAGCCGCAGAGCCTCACGCTGCCCGCCGGCGACTTCAAGTACGTCATCATCACGAGCCCGGCCCTCGCCGCCTCGGACTTCACGAAGCTGATCGCCCACAAGCGCTCCCGCGGGACGACCGCCAAGATCGTGACCACCGATTGGATCTACGCGAACTACTCCGGCAAGCGGCCCGACGGCGGAAGCGACCACCAGACCCGCATCCGCAACTTCATCATCGACGCCCATGCCGCCTGGGGGACGGAGTACGTCCTGCTCGGGGGTGCTGCCACCATCGTCCCCGATCGGAAGTTCCGCATCGATTTCGTCAACCAGACCCCCCGCCTGGTCGAGGACATCCCCGCCGACATGTATTACGGCTGTCTCGACGGCACCTTCGACCACGACGCCGACGGCCTCTACGGCGAGCCGAACGACGGGGTGGACGGCAAAGAGGTCGACCTCTACCACGAGGTCTACATCGGCCGCGCGGCCGTCGAAAACAAAACGGATGTCGAAAACTTCGTCGCCAAGACGATCGCCTACGACACGACCGTCGACAGCTACCTCTACGTCGCGGGCATGGTGGGCGAGCTCATTGCGGGCAACGATTACGCGACCCCGAAGCTGGAGCAGATTCGGCTGGGGTATAGCGCCGGCGGGCACGCGACCATCGGCTTCGAGAGCTCGGCGTCGGCCGGCTGGTTCATCACTCACCACAACCAGGACGGAAGCCTCGCCGGCGTCCCGCCGCCGCTCTACGACGAGCCGGGAAAATGGTGGGGTGCGGACACCCTGATCGACTGGATCAACGAGGGCCGCGGGGCCTACAAAGGCGTCCACATCCTCAACCATTACGGCCACTGCAGCACCGACTACTGCCTGAAGCTCACGGTCTCCCAGCACCTCTCCAAGCTTAAAAACACCCGACCGGTCTTCATCTACACCCAGGGGTGCCACGCCGGCCGCTTCGACGCGAACGACTGCTTCGCCGAGGAGATCACCCGCATGCGGCACGGAGCCTTCGCCGTCATCGCCAATTCGCGCTACGGCTGGAGCGGCCTTTCGAACGAGTACAACCGCGATTTCTGGCACGGCGTCCTGGGCGAGGGGATCCTGGAGCTCGGCCGCGCGAACGCCTTCTCCAAGGAGTTCTACATGCCCAGCCGATTCATCTCCGGCCTGGTCGTGCGCTGGCCCTACTACGCGCTCAACCTCTTCGGCGATCCGCAGCTCAAGCTGAAAGCCAAGGATGCCGACGCCCTCTTCGAGATCGACTCGGTTTCGACCGCAAGCCACTACGCCTACGGCGTATCCAAGCCGGAAAGCCCCTTGTACAGCGATGCGCCGGACAAGATCACCAGTTTGAGCTCCGGGCTGAAGAACGGGATCCTGGTGCAGACCGCCATGGCGGACCGGATGGTCGGCACGGACAAGCACCTCGTGCTGCGCTTCGAGCGCGACGCCGTCGTCTGGGTGGCTTACGACAAGCGGGCGGCCGCGCTGCCGGCCTGGTTGAACACCGGCTGGGCGCCCGAGGCGGGGGAATTCCTCGTAACGACGAACCCCGAGGCCTCGCCGATGAGGCTTTTCAAAAAAGCGGTCTCCGCCGACGCCGACCTCGTCCTGGGCGGCAACCTCCCGGCCGGGGCCTCCGGGGCCTTGAGCCACTATGCGGTCATCGTGAAGCCCGCCGTCGAGATCGTGAGCGTTTCGACCGGCCGGCCCTACGCCCAGACCGAGGCCGTGCTGAACGCGCGGCCCTACATCGACCGCGACAGCGTGATCACGGCCGTGAGCGGCGGCCTGCGCCACGGGGTGCTCGTCAAGACCGCCATGGACGACAAGAAGGTGAGCGCCGCAAGCCACCTCACGCTTAGGCTGCACAAGGCCGCAACGGTCTACGTCGCCTACGACAAGCGCGCCAACAAATTGCCGACCTGGCTCCAGTACGGCTGGACGCTTACGAACGAGACCATCTCCACCTCGGACCCCAAGGCCTCCCCCTACAAGGTCTACCGGAAGACGGCCGCCGCCGGCGCCCTGCTCACGCTCGGCGGGAACTTCCGGGGCGGTGACACCGGGGCGGAGGTGAACTATTTCCTCGTGGTGAGGATGTAGCCGGCCGCCGCCGCAGGGGTCGGCGGGGTGCTCGACGCCGGTTGGCCGCCGGAGCACCCGGCGAGGCGGGAGCGGCCGCCTCAGCGGCCGAGCGCCGCCGCGATCTCGTCCAGGTGCGCGCTGCGGTGCAGGTGCCGGTGGACCAGGCGCTCGTTTCGCCGGAAAAGCGCCGCGAGCGTCGCCGCGGGGCACTCCTCCAGCCGCCGGTCGAGCCCCTCGGCCGTCTCGATCGCGATGCGCGCGGCCTCGCGCGGCGGAACGGCCGCCCAGAGCGGCGTGCCGAAGTCGTTCACCGCGAGGTCGACCTCGGGGTCCACCACCTCGCCGCGCGCCATCGTCGCCTCCAGGGCATGCCGCGCCCGCGCGTCCCAGAACGCCAGGTGGGCGAAGACGACCGCCACCGTCCAGTCCCGGCCGATGGGCGCCCGGAAATCGGCCTCGCTGAGCGTCCCGGCAAGCTCCCGCAGCCGGCGGGTCGCCGCGCGGTTCAAATCGACGAAGGATCGATCCAGTGTCATGAGACCCCTCCTGATCGGATGTGACTGGCTGGCGATGTTCGCCGTCGGGGCAAGCGCAGGATCGGCCGCTCCTAACCGGCCGCGAGCGCCCGCTCGGCGGCCGCGCGGGCGTGGATCGCGGTGGTGTCGAACAGCGGCACGGGCGCGTCCCCCGGCCCGACGAGCAGCGCGATCTCCGTGCATCCGAGAATGACCGCCTGGGCGCCCCGCTGCGCAAGCCCTGCCATGATGCGGCGAAACTCGGCGCGCGAGGCCTCCCGGATGCGGCCGAGGCAGAGCTCGTCGTAGATCACGCGGTGGACGACCTCGCGCTCCGGCGCCGCGGGCACGACCACGGCGAGCCCGTGGGGGTCGCGCAGCCGCGCCCGGTAGAACTCCTCCTCCATGGTGAAGCGCGTCCCGAGGAGCCCCACGGTCGAAAAACCGGCGCGGATCACCTCGCCGGCCGTCGGATCGACGATGTGCAGCAGCGGGATGGCGACCGCCGCCTCGATCGCGGGGGCGACCTTGTGCATCGTGTTCGTGCAGAGCACGAGGAAGTCGGCCCCCGCCCGCTCGAGCGCGGCCGCCGCGCCGGCGAGAAGCGCTCCCGCCGCTTCCCACTCCCCCGCGGCCTGCAGCCGCTCGACCTCGTGAAAATCGACGCTGTAAAGGACGATCTTCGCCGAGTGGAGCCCGCCCAGCCGCCGCTTCACCGCCGCGTTGATCTCCCGGTAGTAGGGCACCGTGGACTCCCAGCTCATGCCGCCGATGAGGCCGATGGTCTTCAAGCGGACGCCCTCCCCCCCGGCCGGCGGCCGGGGCCCCGTCCGGCCCCGCCGGCGGGCCGCCGCCGCGGCGGCGGCATCAGGCGCCGGGCGGTCTGCACGAGCCCCTCCGGGGTCCCGATGTCGCGAAACGGCCGGCCGGACACCTTCACCGCCTCCACCGGAAGGCCTGCGCGCAGGGCGTCCCGGACGACGTCTCCGATGAACAGCTCCCGGCCCCGAGGGCCGGAGGCTTGCGGGCGCGCGGCCGCCGCGTGCAGGAACTCGGTGAAGACCGGGTTCCAGGCCGCGACCCCCCATGACAGGCGGAGCTTGGTCCGCAGCGGCTTGGGGACGATGTCCCGGACCCGGCCCCGGTGATCGAGCGCGACCATGTCGGCCTTCTGCGGCCGATCGCAGGGGAAGAGCCCCAGCACGATGTCGCACCGGCCGCGGTCCAGCCGCTCGATGAGCGCCGAAAAGGGATCCGCCGCGCCGAGGTAGATGTCGGGGAAGCCGAGCGCCACCCGTTTGCCCCTCACGAAGGGGTAGGCCCGGTCGAGCGTGAAGGGCACGTCGGGGGATTCCTCCATCACCAGATAGGCCAGGTGGACCCCGGATGGGTCGGCGGCGGCGAGATGGCCCGGGATGTCCCACTTCCCGCTCCGCAGCAGGACGTAGGCGGTCGTGACCCCCGCCGCGGCCAGCGCCTCGAGCAGGAAGCGCACGACCGCCTGGGGCCGCCCCCCGCGATCGAACCCGACGGGGTAGATCTCCTTGCTGCAGGGAAGCGGCCCGATGCGGCTCGCCCTTCCGGCGGCCGGGATCAGCCCCACGACCTCGGCCGGCGACCCTGCCGGCGCCACCGCGTCTCCCATGAGCGCTCCCCTGACGGCGCGGGCCGTCCCTCGAATCGGCTTAAAATGGACGACGAAATCTTCCCCCGGCGCTCCCAGCCCGCGCGGCTCCAGCCAAGCGCGCCCTGGG
>CAZNKG010000001.1:329972-427513 GCA_964573635.1 uncultured Desulfatibacillum sp.
AAACGGCCGAAAAAAGATAACGCGCCGGCCGTTGCCGATTTGATCTGCAGGCCGTAGTTTAGTATAGTCGATCGTTGTATCCCCATCCGAACGGACTCAAAGAGGGACCGCCTCCCGATGAATATGACCGGAACCCCCCGGGTCGCCTTCGAGCGCCCGGATCTGGAAGCGCTCGCGGCCGGCAACGCGGTCGTCGACATGCACTTCCACAGCTCGCTCTCCGACGGGCACGACGACATCCCGGCGATCGCCGCCCGGGCGGCCGAGCTCGGCATCGGCGTCGCCGTGACCGACCACAACTGCATCCACGGCGCGGTCGAGATCGACCGCTTCAAGGAGGTCTTCAGCATCCCGGGGATCGAGCTCACCTCCTACGAGGGGACCCACCTGCTCGTCTATTTCTACGACATCAAGAGCCTTTTGCGCTTCTACAACCGCCACGTCCAGCCCTACCTCGGGGCCGAGATCATGTCCTCGCTCGCCCTCGAGCTCGAGGAGATCATCGCGCGGGCGCGCGCCTTCGAATCGGTGGTCATCTTCCCGCACCCCTACTGCGGGAGCTACACCGGGATCCACAACCCCTTCTTCTCCCCCGAGCGCTTCACGCAGCTGCTCGCGCTCGCCGACGGGGTCGAGGCGATCAACTCCGAGAACCTGAACAAGTGGAACCTGAAAAGCGCGCTGCTCGGCTTCAACCTCGGCCGCGCCATGACCGGGGGCAGCGACGGCCACCGGCTGATCCAGATGGGCCGGGTCGTCACGGTCGCACGCTGCCCCTGGCGGCGGCGCGCCTTCCTCGACGCCGTCCGGCAGCGCAGGACCCGGGTCATCGGGAAGGAGATCGACATCATCCGCAAGATGACCTCGAACGGCTCCAAGCTCCGCTCGAGCTTCCGCCACTACCCGGACCTCGTCGAAAAGAACCTGCGCTACCTCAACACCACCTCGCGGCTGATCAAGGAGAACGTCAAGCGGAGCCTGAACGAACGCCTCCGCGAGCGCCGCCGGCGGAACGCCGGGAGGTAGCCGGCCGGCCGCGCGAGCTTGATTCCGCCGCCGGCGGCGTGATATCCATCCAACGCAACGCCTCCCTCTGCCCCAAGCGAAAGGGCCCGCCCCATGGGCGCCGTCCATCTCATGGCCTGCCACGAGTGCGACCGGCTGCACCGCATCGCCGCGGTCCCCCCCGGCGCGACCGCGCGCTGCCGCCGCTGCGGGGCGGTGCTTCTGCGCTCCCGGCTGAACGGGGTCGAGCGCGCGCTCGCCCTGGCCGTCGCCGGGGTGATCCTTTTCGTCCTGAGCAACCTCTTCCCGTTTCTCTCCTTCAAGCTCCAGGGGATCGTCCAGGAGACGCTGCTGCTCTCCGGGATCCGGCAGCTCTACGACCAGGGGCTCGCCGGCCTCGCGCTGCTCGTGCTCTTCACGACTATCATCGCCCCCGGCCTCCAGCTCCTGTTCCTGATCTACATCCTCCTGCCGCTCTCCCGCAACCGCGTCGCGCCCGGCACCTTCCGGGTGTTCCGGTATTACCGGCAGCTCCAGCCCTGGGGCATGACCGAGGTTTTCATGCTGGGGATCCTGGTGAGCATCGTCAAGCTCGCCAAGATGGCGCAGGTCGTCCCCGGCATCTCGGTCTACTCCTTCATGGCGCTGATCTTCGTCATCGCGGCGGCCATGAGCTCTCTCGATCCCCACGCGGTCTGGGAGCGCTGGAAGCCCCGCGGACGGCCGGCCGTCCCGGCCCCGGGCGCCGGCCGGGCGAGCTGCCCGGTGTGCCACCTGCTCAGCCCGCTGCCGCCGGCCGGGGGGCCCGCCCCCCGTTGCCCGCGCTGCGGGGCTGCGCTTCACCGCCGCAAGCCCGACAGCCTCGCGCGCACCTGGGCGCTGGTCACGGCCGCCTTCATCTTCTACATCCCGGCGAACGTGCTGCCGATCACCGTCGTCACCTCGCTCGGCGCCGTCCAGAGCGACACCATCATGAGCGGCGTCATCTATTTCGTGCAGAGCGGCTCCTGGCCGATCGCGCTCGTCATCTTCGTCGCGAGCGTCTTCGTGCCGCTGCTCAAGCTCCTCATCCTGACCTTCCTCCTCGTCTCGGTCGGGCGGGGCGCCGCCTGGCGGCCGAAGGACCGCACCCGGCTCTACCGGCTGATCGAAGCGATCGGCCGCTGGTCCATGGTGGACATCTTCGTCGTGACCATCCTGGTCGCCCTGGTGAGCCTCGGGGCGCTCGCCAACATCCAGGCCGGACCGGCCGCCGCCTATTTCGCGCTGGTGGTGATCATCACCATTTTCGCGGCCATGAGCTTCGACCCGCGCCTGATCTGGGACCGCCGCGCGGTTCACGCGGCGTCGTCGGCAAGCAGGATGCGGCGCTCCTCCTCGTCGGACGGCGCACCCGGGGTCGGGCGCGCGGGCGGCAGCGAATCCTTGAAGGCCGCCCCGTAGATCTCCCAGACCGTGACGAGCAGCGCCGCCACGATCGGCCCGAGGATGATCCCGTCGACCCCGAACATGAAAATCCCCCCGAGCGTCCCGAAAAAGATCATCAGCTCGTGCAGGCGCGTGTCCTTCCCCACCAGGCGCGGCCGCAGCAGGTTGTCCACCCCGCCGACGACGACCCCGCAGAAGGCGGCGAGCGCGATCGCCTTGCCGTAGGCGCCGCTGCCGGCCAGGATGACGGCCGCCGGCACCCAGACGATGGCCGTCCCGATCCCCGGCACCATCGACAAAACGACCATGAGGCAGCCCCAGAAGAGCGGGCTCGGGATCCCGGCCGCGGCGAAGGCGAGGCCCGCCAGCCCCCCCTGCAGGATGCCGATCACCGCCACCCCCTTGAGGGTCGCGCGGGTGACCGAGGTGAACTTGTCGAGCATGCGCGCCTCGTCCTCCGGCTTGAGCGGGAGATAAAAGAGCACCCGCTCGAGCATGCGCCGGCCGTCCACCAGGAAGAAGAACATCGCGTAGAGGAAGATGAAGGTCATGAAGAGAAACTGCGCCGTCATGAGCGTCACGGAGGAGAGGCTGTTGATCAGGAAGGTGCTCACCCGCCCCACCATCTCCCCGGCTTTGAGCAGGATGGTCTCCTTATAGGGCAGGATGCGGTCGTAGAAGGGGATCTTTTCGAGCAGCTCGGAGAAGGCCGCCGGCTCGGCGAGCTGCCGCTGGACCCAGGGCTTGACCGTCTGGCTCACCTTGAAGGCCTCGGCGGTGACCGCGCCGAGCAGGATCAGGAGCGGGATCAGGACCCCGAAGACGATCAGAAATAGGGTGAGCGCCGCGGCGAGGCTCCGGCGCCCCTTCACCCCGCGCGCGATCCGCTGATGGACCGGGCTGGCGAGCGCCGCGAAGATCGCGGCCATGACGATCGTCATCAGAAACGGGCGGATCATGGCCAAAAAGAGCGCGGTGATGAAGAGCAGCAGCAGCACCACGAACACTTTGTTGAAATGGTCCTGGCTCATGCGATGGCTCCGGACGAGGGGGTTGCGGGTCCAAACGGGCCGCCCCGGGGCGGGGAGGCCTCCGGCGGCGCGGAAAGCGGCGACCGACGTTGGGAAATGAAAAAGTATAGGATGCCGGCGCGCCGGCGGTCAAGCCGGCCGCGCGGGCGCCTTGAGGTGCATCAGGTAGTTCACGTGGGTGTTGCCGCCCAGGGAATAGCGCCGGCCAAGCGGGTGGTAGTGCAGGCCGGTCAGGGCGCTCGGCGCCAGCCCGTTCTCGCGCCCCCAGCGGCCGAGCTCCGCGGGCTTCACGAAGCGCCGGTAGCGGTGGGTGCCGCGCGCGACCAGGCCGAGGAGGAGCTCCGCGCCGACGATCGCGAAGAGAAAGGACTTGGGGTTGCGGTTCAGGGTCGCGAAGAAGAGGTCCCCGCCGGGCTTCACCAGCCGCGCGCAGGCGGCCACGACCGAGGCCGGCTGCGGCACGTGCTCGAGGAGCTCCAGGCAGGTCACGATGTCGTAGCCCCGGGGGTGCTCGCGGGCGAACGCCTCGGCCGTGCTCCGGCGGTAGTCCACCGCGAGCCCGGAGATCTTGAGATGGGCTTGGGCCGCCCCGAGCGCGGCCTCCCCCGCGTCGATCCCCGTCACCCGCGCGCCGCGCGCCGCCATGGCCTCCGCGAGGAGCCCGCCCCCGCAGCCCACGTCGACCACCGAGCGGCCCGCGAGGCCCGCGCGGCTGTCGATCCAGCCGACGCGCAGGGGATTGATGTCGTGCAGCGCCTTGAAGGCCCCCCCGCGGTCCCACCAGATGGCGGCGAGAGCCGCGAACTTCTCGAGCTCCTCGGGATCGACGTTTTCCTTTTCCATGCGCCCGCTCACCGCCTGAGCGACCCGAGCTGGGAGACGAGCATGCCGGCGAGCATCAGCGCGCAGCCGCAAAGCCCCCGGCCGTCGAGGCGCTCCGCCAGCAGGAGCCAGCCGCCCAGCGCGGCGAAGACCGCCTCCAGGCTCATCAGGATGGCGGCGTGCGCCGGGTGGGCGTCGCGCTGGGCGACGACCTGCAGCGTGTAGGCGACCCCCACCGAGAGCACCCCGCCGTAGAGGATCGGCAGCGCCGCGTCGCGAATGCCCGCCCAGGCGACCGGCTCGAACAGGAAGGCGGCCAGCAGGCTCAGCCCGGCGCAGACCGCGAACTGGTAGCCGGCGAGGTCCGCCGACCGGCAGCGCGGCGAAAGGTAGGCCACGAGCAACACCTGCGCGCTCCAGAAAAAGGCGCTCAAAAGCACCAGGAAGTCCCCCCAGGCCATCTCGAAGGCGGCGGTGACCGACAGGAGGTAGAGGCCCGCGGCCGCGCCGAAGGCCCCCAGCAGGGTGCCGCGCGTGGGGCGCCGCCCCCAGAACATCCCGCAGAGCGGCACGATCACGACGTAGAGCCCGGTGATGAACCCGGCCTTCCCCGCCGTCGTGGTGACGAGCGCCACCTGCTGGAGGGAGGCGGCGGCGAAGAGCACCATCCCGAGCGCCCCCCCGCCGAGGAGGAACAGACGCCTTCCGGCCGGGGCGAGCACCGGCCCCGGCCGGGTGCGGCCGGCCGCGATCACCGGCAGAAGCGAGAGGCATCCGAGCGCAAAGCGCACCCCGTTGTAGGTGAAAGGCCCGACGTGCTCCATGCCGACGCGCTGGGCCACGAAGGCGAGGCCCCAGATGGCCGCGGTCAGAAGCAGCAGGAGGTCCGACTTGAGCGCCCCGGCGGCCAAGGCTCAGTCCCCCCGCGGCGGGATCGGCGGGATGGCCGCGGCGGTCTCGCGGCGGTGGCCGAGCTGCACGATCAGGATCCCGCCGGCGATCAGGAGGAGCGCGAGCAGGATCATCGCGTTCAAGGCCTCGCCGAGGAAGAGGCCGGCCAGAAGCACGCCCGAAACCGGGATGAGGAAGACGAAGGCGTGCAGCGCGACCGCCCCGTGGACGATGAGCAGCCGGTTCCAGGCGAGGAAGGCGAAGCAGGTCGTGACCGCCGCCTGGAAGAGGAGCGCCGCGACGACCCCGGCCGTCACCCCGGCGACCGCCGGGGAATCCCACAGCGCCGCCCCCAGCGCGAACACCGGAAGCGAAAAGAGCAGCTGGGTGAAGACGATCTTGAGCGAGGAAATGCTTTGAATCAGGTGCTTCGTGTAGGCGGCGCCGGCCGCCCACCCCACCGTGGAGACGAGGATCATCAGGTCGCCCGCCAGGGCCCCGGAGGCCGTGCCGGCGCGGTCCAGGAAGACGCAGGCCGCGCCGGCGAACCCGATCGCCAGGCCCGCGAGCTTCAAGGGGGTGATGCGGTCCCCGCGCAGGAAGAAGTGGGCGATGAACAGCAGGAAAAAAGGCTGCAGGTTGATGAGCAGCACCCCGCGCGAGGCGTTCGTAAAGGTGAAGCCGATGTAGACCAGGGCGAGCTGGAACGCAAAGAGCAGGGAGTTCAAAATGAGCGGCCCAAGCTCGCCGGCGGCCGGGCGCAGCCTCGCGCCGGTCGCCGCCGACCAGGCCGCGAGCATGGCTGCGGCGAGCCCGAAGCGCACGGCGGCCGCGGTGCAGGGCCCGAGCCCCGAGAGCGTGAACTTGATCGCCACGGCGTTCGCCCCCCACAGGACGCAAAGGCCCGCGGCCATGGCGGCGGAGGAAAGGGCAAGCCCCCGGTCGGGGGCGGCGGTTGGGTTCACGCGGCCGCCGGCCCTGTCAGGCCGTCTTGATCAGCTTGAGCTGCTCCGGGCGGCGCTCCCCGAAGTTGTCGTAGCTGTAGCGCACCTCGTGGAACCGCTCCCGGAAGCGGTTGACCTCCTCCTTCACGTCCTGCCGGCCGATGATGGCGGCGTGGATCAGCGCGGCGATCTGCTCCATCTCGGCGACGCCCATCCCGAAGCGCGTCATTTCCTGGACGCCGAGGCGGATCCCCTCCGGGCGGTCATGGTTGCTGAGCGGCTCGTGCGGGAGCATGTTCATGTTGATGATGATGTCGTTCGCCTCGAGCAGCCGCGAAACCTTCTCGCCGCCCCCCTGCGCCTTCACGTTCACCGCCACCTGGTGGCTCTCGGTGTAGCCGCCGTCCCGGCCCTGGACATCGAAGCCCAGGCGGTCGAGCGCCGCGGCGAGTGCCTTGGCGTTCTGCACGGTGTCCCGCGCGTACTGCTCCCCGAAATCCATCATCTCGTAGGTGCAGATCGCCATCTGGGCGAGGGTCTCCAGGTGGTGGTTGCTCGAGGAGCCGGGAAACGCCCCGCGGTCGATGCGGCGCCAGGGCTCCTCCTCCATGTTGCTCAGGATGAGGCCGCGCTGGCTGCCGAAGAAGGTCTTGTGCGTGCTCGCGGTGATGAGCCAGGCGCCCTCGGCGAGCGGGCTCTGGAAGCACTTGCCGGCGATCAGCCCGAGGACGTGGGCGCCGTCGTACATGATGCGGGTCCCCGTGTGCCGGCACACCTCGGCGAGCGCCGCCACCGGCTCCGGGAAGAGAAAGAGGCTTTTGCCGAGGACGATCAGCTTGGGCCGGGTCCTTTCGATCAGGAAGGCGGTCTTTTCGACGTCGATGTGATAGCCGTCGGGGGTGGTCGGGAAGTCGACGATGTTGTGCGTGAACTTGCCGAGCGAGCCGCGGCGGTGGTGGCTGATGTGCCCGCCGCCGGGGGTCGAGTTGACCATGACCACGTCGCCGGGGCTGACGAAGCGGCTGAAGACCGCCTCGTTCGCGTTCGTGCCGCTGATCGGCCGCACCTCGCAGTGGTCGCACTCGAAGAGGATCTTGAGGTTCGTCTTGAGCTGGCTTTCGATCTCGTCGATGTAGGAGGTGCCGCGGTAGTAGCGCTCCCCCGGGTGGCCCTCGGCATAACGGTGGGCGAAATCCGACCCGGCCGCCGCGCGGGCGCGCCGGCTCATGACGTTTTCGCTCGCGATCAGGTTGATGGCGCGCCGCCGCCACGCGTCCTGCTTCTGGATCAACTCCTCGATCTCGGCGATGCGTTTGGCGTACATGGGCGGATCCTCCCTCTGTCGGCGGCCGTCGGAAAACCGGCGGCGCGTAAACGCGTTTTTTTACCGAATGCCCGCGCTTCTGTCAAGAATTGCGCCGGCCGCCGATTTGCCAACCGCGACCGGGTGGTGGTAAAATGAGCTATCGCGCGATTAGCGCCGCACCGTCACCGGGGGCCCCATGCTGGTGCGCCACTTCATGACCGCCGAGCCCTTCACCCTCGCGCCGGAGGAGACCTGCGGGCAGGCCCTCAAGGAGTTCCGGCGCCGGCGGGTCAGGCGCGCGCCGGTGCTCGAGCAGGGGCGGCTCGTCGGCATGGTGAGCGAGCGCGACCTGCTGCGCGTGCTGCCCGGCACCCCCGGCCAGGCCTCGACCTGCGCGGGCGAGGAGTGCCTCGAGCTCCCGGTGCGGCGCATCATGCACGCGCCGGTGATCACCCTCAAGCCGAACGACCACCTGGCGGCGGCGGCGCGGCTGATGCTCGACCACCGCATCGGCGGGATCCCGGTGGTGCACCACGGGGAGCTCAAGGGGATCATCACCGAATCGGACATCTTCAAGGCCCTCTTCGGGGTCCTCACCGCCGCGGGCGGCCGCACGATCCTCTTCGAGGAGCCCCCGGAAAGCGCCGGGGGCGGCGATTGGGCGGCCGCCTGCCTGCATTGCGGCTGCCGCATCCGCGGCCTTTTCCGCGCCCCGCAGCCCGGGGGCGCCACCGTCGTCACCCTGCGCGTCGAGGGCGGCGACACCGAGCGGCTCCTCGCCGCGCTCCGGGCCGCCGCCTGCCGGGTCATCCTCGCCGAGCACTGACGGGCTTCCCGCGCGCCGCTGGATCTTCCCCCCGAAGCCGGATATACTCGCCGGCAGCGACGATGCGAGAGGGCTCTGTTTCGGCATGGATTGGATGCGGGTGCTGAAGGCGGTCGTTCTGGGGATCGTCGAGGGGGTGACGGAGTTTCTGCCGATTTCCTCGACCGGCCACCTGATCCTCTTTCAGGACTGGCTCGGCTTCACCGGCCTCAAGGAAAACGGCTTCATCATTTTCATCCAGCTCGGGGCGATCCTCGCCGTGGTCTGGCTCTACCGCGCCAAGCTCTTCGCCGCCGCGCGCCACCCGATCCGGGACCCCGACGCCCGGCGCCTGATCGCCAACCTGATCGCCGGAACGCTGCCGGCGGTCGTGATCGGGCTGCCGACGGAGCGGTGGATCGAGGCCCACCTTTTCCGGCCGCTGCCCGTCGCCCTCGCCTTCGCGCTCGGGGGGCTCGCGATCTTCTTCATCGAGCGGCGCCGCCGCGCGCCGGAGGTCGCGGCGGTGGACGGAATCCCCCTCACCCGCGCGCTCGGGGTGGGCTGCGTCCAGGTGCTCGCGGTCCTCTTCCCCGGGACCTCGCGCTCCGGGGCGACGATCATGGGCGGGATGCTCCTCGGGCTTTCGCGCCGCGCGGCGACGGAGTTCTCCTTCTTCCTCGCGATCCCGGCCATGCTCGGCGCCTCGATGATCAAGCTCTTCAAGGTGCGCGGCCTGCTCACGGGCGAGGACCTGCCGGTCTTCGCCGCGGGGTTCGCGGTCTCCTTCTTCGCGGCGCTCGTCGTGATCCGCGGGCTGCTCGGCTACGTCGCCCGCCGCTCCTTCACCCCCTTCGCCTGGTACCGCATCCTCTTCGGCGCGCTGCTCCTGTGGCTTTACTGGGACCGCGGCTTCTAGCCGCGCGCTAGCCGATCACCGAAAAGCTCGACTCCGGGTTGATCGGCCGCCGCCGGCTGAAGAAGCCCATGTCGCAGGTCCGCCGGGTGTACTTCATGGGGAGCTTGAGCGGCTCGCGGTCGTGGGGATGGCCGTTTTCCACCCTCTCGATCAGCTCGGCCATGAGCACCCCGACGACCGGGGCGTTCTTGTACTGGTTGCCCGAGGTGCCGATCGCCATGTAGAAGCCGGGCAGCAGCGACTGGTCGTAGATCGGGATCCAGTCGTCGGAGGCGTCGTAGAGGTCGACCAGGCCCTTCATCTGGTTGGGGATCTCGAGCGACTGGATCCGCTGGGCGACCCGCAGGACCTGGGTCTTCCACTGGACGGTGAAGTCGCGGTCGTAGCGGTCCGGGTCGACGTACTCGAGCGGGTCGCAGGGCGGGTCCTCGGAGCCGATCAGGATGTGGTTGCCGGCCTCGGGCCGCGAGTAGCAGCCGACGTCCCCGTCGGAGATGATCGTGCCCTTCAGCTGGTAGTCGAAGCCCGGCGGCGCCGGGACGTGGGCGACCTCCTGCCGAAGCGCCCGGGTCTTGATGTTCATGTCCCCCTCCACCCCGGCCATGCGGTTGATGAGGTAGGAGTGGGGCCCGGCGACGTTCACCACGATCGGGGCGTCGATCTCCTCGCCGCCTTGGAGCGTCACCCCGCGCACCCGCCCCCGCGCCTGCCGCACCGCGGCCACCTCGGCGTTGAAGCGGAACTTCCCGCCCTTCGCCTCGGCCGCGCGCTGGACGTTGTGGCAGGAGAGGCGCGGGTCGCTGATGTAGCCCGACTCCGGGATGTAGATCGCCCCGGCGATCGTCTCTCCCGAGCTCTGCCCGAACATCGGGTCCTGCAGGAGGCGCGCCGGGTGGTAGCTCGCGGCGTTGGCGAGCGGCATGCGGCGGACGAGCCCCGCGGCGTCGAGCTCCTCGTAGGCGACGCCGAGCGCGGCGAGGTTCTTCATGACGTTCGCGAGGTACTTGTTGTGGGCGGTCTTGATGACGAGGCAGCCGGTGTTGATGTAGGTCGCGAAGCCGAGCTCGTCGTCGGCCTCGAGGTACTTCGGCCAGTCGAGCCAGTAATAGTACCCCTCCCGCGCCATGGCGACCCCGTCCGCGGTGGAGTAGTGGAACCGGATGATCGCGCAGGAGGCGGAGGTCGAGCCCTGGCCGGCCTCCGCGAGCCGGTCGACGTTGAGGGTCTTCAGGCCCTTCTTGGCGAGCTCGTAGCCGATGCAGCCGCCGATGATCCCCGCCCCCACGATGATGGCGTCGTACTTTTCGGTCATGTCGTTTCGGTCTCCTGTTGCACGGTTGAAATGCCCTCAGGTGGCGAGCAGCCGGCGGACCAGCTCCACCGCCCCCGAGGCGTCCTCGGCGTAGCCGTCCGCGCCGACCTTGTCGGCGAAGGCCTGGGTCACCGGGGAGCCGCCGACGACCGCCCGCGCGGCGCTTCCCGCCTCCTTGAGCGCGGCGACCGTCTGCGCCATGAACGGCATGGTCGTCGTGAGCAGGGTCGACATGGCGACGACCTGGGCGTCGTTTTCGCGGGCGGCCGCGGCGAAGCGCTCGGGGGCGACGTCGACCCCCAGGTCGATTACCCGGAACCCGGCCCCCTCGAGCATCATCTTGACGAGGTTCTTGCCGATGTCGTGCATGTCGCCCTTGACCGTGCCGATGACGACCGTCCCGGCCGACTGGATCATCCCCTCGGTGAGCAGCGGCTTCAGCACGGCGACCCCGGCCTGCATCGCCTTGGCCGCGCGGATCATGTCGGGGAGAAACATCTCCCCCACCGCAAAGCGGCGGCCGACCTCGTCCATGGCCGCGATCAGCCCGGTGTTCAACAGCTCCCCGGCCTGCCCCCCGGCGTTTAGCGCCGCGGCGACCGCACGGCCGGCCCCCTCCACGTCGCAGGCGACCACCGCCTCGAAAATCTCCTGAACGCCCATCGATCAGCCCTCCAACTCCTTGCGTCCCTCGGTGACGATCCGCTCGAGCGCCGACCGGACCGGGTCGGCGAGCGGCGCCGGCCGGTGGCCCGCCTCGATCCGGCGGATCTCCTCCTCGATGCGGCGGGCGGCGTCCTTCGAGCCCTCCTTCAGCCAGGCGGTCGTGTGCTGCCGGGTGAAGAGCTTCGGCCGGTAGAGCTCCCGGCGGAAGTGGTCGAAGGTGTGCTTCTGCTCGATGAAGTTCCCGCCCGGCCCCACCGCAGCGATGACCTCGCGGCCGATCGCCTCGGCGTCCACGGCGAAGGGCCGCAGGAAGCGCTTCGTCATGCCGATGATCTCGTTGCCGAGGAGCAGCTGCGCGACCGAGCAGACCATGGCGTTGTCCATGTAGCCCACATCGTGGATCAGGTTCAGCCCGGCCAGCCCCTGGGCGAGGATCCCGAAGGCGCTCTCCGCGCCCGCCTGGGCGTCCACCACCTTCGCGTCCGTGCAGCCGGCGAGCCCCCAGGTGGGCAGCCCGAAGCGGCGCGCCACCTCGGCCTGGGCCGCGAGCCCGACGCTCATCTCGGGGGCGGCGATCGCGGTGAGCCCCGTCGCCATGTCCATGATGGCGAAGTTGCAGCCCGCCCCGACCGGGCAGCCGGGGCGCCGCAACTGGGCGAGCACGACCCCCATCAGCGATTCGGCCATCCCCTGGACGACGGCTCCGGCGAGCGTCACCGGGCCGGTCGCCCCGGGCTGGATGCTCGGGCCCATCATCTGGGGAAGCCCCCAGTCGGCCGCAGCGAACATCCGGTCGACGACCTCCGCCGGAAAGGTGAGCGGCGAGATCGACTCCGGGTAGAGCACGATGAAGGGCTTCTCGCGCAGCGCCGCGCGCCCCCCGGCCACCGCCGCCGCCATCTCGAAGACGAGCTCGGCGCCGCGCGGGCTGTAGGAGAGGAAGACGATCGGCTTCACGGTGTTCGTGACGGCCGCGTGGAACTCGTAGAGCTCGGCCGCCCGCGCGGGGACGTCCTGGCAGGAGCCCATGGGCATCACCCAGTCGATGTGTTCGAGCGCGTCGGCGACGCGGGCGGCGAGGGCGATGTCCGCGACCCGGGTGGGGCGGACCTCGCCGGTCAGCGCATCCTTCGTGTTGGGGCTCGCGGTGGAGGTCCCGTAGTAGGACTTGCGGCCCTCCACGTCGATGGCGCGCGCGCCGTTGCGGTCATAAAGCGTCCAGCCCCGCGGCGCGCTGGCGAGCGCGCCGCGCACGACGAACTCGGGGACCCGGACCCGCTCCTCGGCGACCAGCGCCCCGGCGCGCCGGAGCATCTCGCGGGCCCCCGCGTGCAGCACCGTGAACCCCACCTTCTCCATCACCCAGAAGACCGCCCGGATGAGCTCGTCGATCTGGTCCTCGGCGAGCAGGCTGAACACCGGCGTGCGGCGGTGGGTCGAACCGGTCAGGATCATGCCTCACCTCTCGGTCGGGGGCGGGCCGCCCCCCGCCGTCCCCCGGCGGAGGGGGCGGGCGGCGGGCGGCCCGCGGTCGCGTCATCAGGCTTTCCAGCGCCACTCCTGGATGTTCCAGGTGATGTCGGTCACGTAGGGGTTGGTCTTGTAGCCCTCGAGGTCGCTCTTCTTCCCGTAGAGGAACATGTAGGCGAAGATCGGCGCGAAGGGCACGTCCTCGTGGAGGATCTCCTGGATCTTGTGGTAGACCGTCTTGCGCTTCTCCATGTCCGAGATCAGGACCCCCTCCTCGAGCAGCTTGTCGAGCTCGGGATTCTGGTACTGGACGTAGTTCGAGCCGACCCCGTCCTTGACCGGGATCTGCTTGGAGTGGCAGCGGGCGGTGTAGTCCGGGTCCATGCCCACGGTCGGCTCCCAGCCCACCATCAGGGTGTCGAACTGGCTCTTGGTCGTGTACTCGCCCCAGACCACCGAGGCGGGCATGTTCTTGATCTCCATGGCGACGCCGATCTCCTTCCAGACGGCCTGGATCATCGCCTGGGCCTGCTCGCGCGCCTTGGAGCCGGCGGTCGTGGACATCGAGAAGGCGAGCTTGACCCCCTCCTTCTCGCGCACCCCGTCCGCGCCCTTCTTCCAGCCGGCCGCATCCAGCATCTCGGCCGCCTTCCGGGGGTCGAAGCCCGGGTCCTTGATCTTCGCGTTGTAGGCCCAGTGGGTCGGGTGCAGGTAGGAGAGCGTGCGCTTGGGCAGCCCGTACTGGATGTCCTTGATCCACTTCTCCTTGTCGATGGCGAGGTAGAGCGCCTGGCGCACCGCCTTCTCCTTGAACTGGGGCTTGCCGCAGTTGAAGTAGATGAACTCCACCCAGGGCGCCGGGGTCTCGAGGGCGTCGCGGCCCTTGAGCTGGCGCGCCTCCGCGAAGCGGTCCGGCGGCGTGCCGTGCAGCCCCATCACGTCGATCTCGCCCGCCTTGTACTGCGTGTAGAGCACGGTCTGGTCGGGCACGAACTTGTGGATGACGGTGTCGATCGCCGGAGCGCCGCGGTGGTAGTCGGGGTTCTTCTTGTACTCCATGTGGCTGCCGGCCACGCGCTTGACGAGCTTGTAGGGGCCGGTGCCGATCGGGTTGGTGTTGAAGGGCGCCGTGTTGATGTCCGCCGCCTTGGAGAGGATGTGCGCCGGCACGATGTGCATCTTCTGCCAGGCCCAGGCGAAGGGGACGAAGGGCTTGTCGAGCACGATCTCGACCGCGTGGTCGTTCACGATCTTGAACTGCGCGATCAGGTCGAAACCCGAGCGCGAGCGGATCGCGACCTTGGGGTTCACGATCGTCTGGTAGGTGAACTCGACGTCCTTGGCGGTGAAGGGGGTTCCGTCCTGCCACTTCACGCCTTTCTTGAGCTCGATCTTCCAGACCTTGCCGTCGGGCGAGATCCCGCCGTTTTCGAGGGTCGGCACCTTGGCGGCCAGGTTGGGGACGAACTGGCCCTTCTCGTTCACGTCCCAGAGGGCGTCGAACATGCAGGCCTCGGGGACCTCCTCGGTGCCGGAGTTGACGTAGAGCAGCGGGTTGAAGTTGACCGGCTCCTGGGTCATGCCGACGATGACGTTGTTCTTCTTCGCCCAGGCGGGCCGGGGCCCCACCAGGCCGGCGGCGCCGGTGAGCGCGAGCGCCGCGGCGGCGGTGCCGGTGGTCTGGAGAAACTCTCTGCGGGTGATTTTCCGGGAACGCATCGGACTGCCTCCTTTGGTTTGAGGTGGGTGGTCGGCGGCCGACCGCCGCGCGGCGCTCACATGCGCAGCCGCGGGTCGAGGGCGTCGCGCAGCCCGTCGCCGAGGAAGTTGAAGCCCATCACCGTGAGCGTGATCATGACCCCCGGGAAGACGGCGAGGTAGGTCGCCGTGTCGAAGTAGGCCTGGGCGTTGGTGAGCATGTTCCCCCAGCTCGCCAGCGGCGGCTGGATCCCGTAGCCGAGAAAGCTGATGTAGGACTCCATCAGGACGGCGTTGGCGACGTTCAGCGTGGCCGAGACCACGACCGGGGCGACCGCGTTCGGCAGCAGCTCCTTGAACATGATCCGCCGCGAGGAGGCGCCGAGGGCGACCGCCGCGAGCACGAAATCCTGCTCCTTGATATACTTGATCTGGGCGCGGATGATGCGGGCGACCTCCATCCACGAGGTGAGCCCGATGATCAGCGCGATCGAGACCACCGTGGGGGTCACGAAGGCGGCGAGCACGAGCAGCAGGAAAACCTGCGGGAAGGAGAGCATCGTGTCGGTGAAGCGCATGAGGAGGTTGTCCACCCGCCCGCCGTAGAAACCCGAAATCAGCCCGACGACGAGCCCGGTCACCACGGTGGCGAACATGGCCGCGACCCCGACCACCAGGCTGATCCGGCCGCCGTAGATCAGCCGGCTCAGCAGGTCGCGCCCCATCTCGTCGGTCCCCAGGAGGTAGCGGGGGTCGGTGAAGGGCGCGATGAAGCGCCGGCCCGTCTCGAGGTCGAGGGGGTCGTGCGGGGTGATCACGTCGGCGGCGAGCGCCATCAGGAGCAGCAGGGCGACGACGACGCCGCCGGCGACCGCCAGGCGGTGGCGCCGGAAGCGCCGGAAGACGCGCCGCGCCTGGCTTTCGTACAGGCGGGCGGAGGGCTCCGGCGGCGGCCCGAAGATGCCCCCCACGGCGGGGGCGGCCTCGGCCGGGCGGGAGCCTCGATCGTCGTGCGGGTCGCGGGACACCATCTACTCCAACCGGATGCGCGGGTCGATCGCGGCGTTCGCCACGTCGGCCAGAAGGTTTCCGAGGATGACGGCCGCGGCGGTGACCATCACCATGCCCATCAGCACGGGGTACTCCTTCATGGTGAGCGCGTCCACGAAGAGCCGCCCCATCCCCGGCCAGCCGAAGATCGTCTCGGTGACGAGCGCCCCGGAGAAGAGCCACGGGAGCTGGATCCCGGCGAGCGCGATCAGGGGGGCGAGCGCGTTCGGAAAGGCGTGGCGGAAGAGGATGCGCGGCTCCGAGAGCCCCTTCGCCCGCGCCGTGCGGATGTAGTCCTGGTTGATCACCTCCATGAAGCTCGAGCGGGTGTAGCGGCTCCACTGGGCGACCAGGACGAGGGCGAGCACGACCGTCGGCAGGACGAGGTGCTCGAGCAGGTCGAGGAGGTCCTCCTCGCCCCCCAGCGTGAACATCCCCCCCGAGGGCAGCCAGCCGAGCTGCAGGGCGAAGACGAAGATCATCATCAGCCCGAACCAGAAGGTCGGAAACGAGAGCGTCACCATGGCGCCGGTGGTGGCGAGCATGTCGAAGACCGAATAGCGCCGCACCGCGCCGAGGATGCCGATCAGCATGCCGAGCACGATGGCGAGCGCCATGCCGGAGCCCATGAGCAGGACCGTCGCCGGCACCCGCTCCATGATCACGTCGAAAACCGGGCGGCCGCCGAAGAAGGTGTTGCCCCAGTTGCCGGTGAACATCCCGGCCGCCCAGCGCAGGTACTGGACGTGCAGGGGCTGGTCGAGCCCGAAGACCTGCTTGATGCGCTCGATGTCCTGGGCGGTGATGGTGGGGTTGAGGGTGTAGACCGCCAGCGGCCCGCCCGGAGCGAGGTGCATCATGGCGAAGGCGATGATCGAGACGCCGATCAAAAGCGGCACCGCGTGGAGCATCCGTTTGAGGATGTAGACCAGCACGCCCTATCCTTCCGGCTCGGGCCGCCCCCGGAGGTGGCAGGCCACGATGTGGTCCGCGCCGACCCGCGACGGCTCCGGCTCGATCCGGTCGCAGGGCTCGAAGCGGTGCGGGCAGCGGGGGTGGAACCGGCAGCCGGCGGGCGGGCGGATGGGCGAGGGGACGTCGCCCTTCAAAACCGTCCGGCGGCGCCGGCGCTCGGGGTCGGGAATCGGCACGGCCGCGAGCAGCGCCTCGGTGTAGGGATGCCGCGGCCGGCGGCAGAGCTCGCCGCCCGGGGCGCTCTCGACGATTTTCCCCAGGTACATCACGGCGATCGTGTCGGCGACGTGGCGCACGACGGAGAGATCGTGGGCGACGATGATGTAGGTGAGGCCGAGCTCGTCCTGCAGGTCCTCGAGCAGGTTGATGATCTGCGCTTGGATGGAGACGTCGAGCGCCGAGACCGGCTCGTCGGCGACGATCAGCCGCGGCTTCACCGCCAGCGCCCGCGCGATCCCGATGCGCTGCCGCTGGCCGCCGGAGAACTCGTGGGGATAGCGGCGCATCGCCTCGGGGGGCAGCCCCACCCGGAAGAGCAGGTCGGCGATCCGGCTCTCGCGGTAGGCGGGCGCGACCAGGCCGTGGATCTCCAGGGGGGCCGCGATGATGGCCCCCACGGTCTGCCGCGGGTTGAGCGAGGAGAAGGGGTCCTGGAAGATCATCTGCATCTCGCGGCGCAGCGGCGTCATCCGCCGGCGGTCGTAGCGCGTGATCTCCTCGCCGTCGAAGCGGATGGCGCCGGCGGTCGGCTCGATCAGCTTGAGCAGCGTCTTGCCGACGGTGGTCTTGCCGCAGCCGCTCTCCCCGACGAGCCCCAGGGTCTCGCCCGGCAGGACCCGGAGGTCGATGCCGTCGACGGCGTGCACCCGCTCCGCGGGCCGGCCGAACCCCAGCGGCCGCTTGAGCGGAAAGTGCTTCGTGAGGCCGGAAGCCTCCAGCAGCGCGCGCGCCACGATCACCCGCTCCTCTGGACCGCCCAGCAGCCGACGCGGTGGCCGTCGCCGACGGAGACGAGCGCGGGGGCCGCCTCCCGGCAGCGCCCGTCCTTCACCGGGCAGCGCTCGCCGAAGGCGCACCCCGGCGGCAGCGCCCCCAGGTCCGGCACCCGGCCGGGGATCTCCGCCAGGCGCCGCGGGCGCTCCTCGGCGTCGATCCGCGGGATGCAGCGCAGCAGGCTCTGCGTGTAGGGGTGCAGCGGGTGCTTGAAGATGGCGTGCACCCCGGCCTCCTCGACGATGCGGCCGGCGTACATGACCGCGACCCGGTCGGCGGTCTCGGCGATCACCCCCATGTCGTGGGTGATCATGAGGATGCTCGTCCCCAGCTCGGCCTGCAGCGTGAGCATGAGATCCAGGATCTGGGCCTGGATGGTCACGTCGAGGGCCGTCGTGGGCTCGTCGGCGATCAGCACCTTGGGGTTGCAGGCGAGCGCGAGCGCGATCATCGCCCGCTGGCGCATGCCGCCGGAGAGCTGGTGGGGGTAGTCTGCGGCGCGCTGCCGCGGGGAGGGGATCCCCACGCGGTCGAGCAGCTCGACGGCGCGCGCGGCCGCCTCGCGCGGGGAGGCGATCCCATGGGCGACCAGGACCTCGCCGACCTGCGGGCCGATCGGGATCATCGGATTGAGCGAGGTCATCGGCTCCTGGAAAATCATGGCGATGGACCGGCCGCGGACGCGGCGCATCGTGCGGCCGTCGGCGCGCAGGAGGTCGAGTCCCTCGAAGAGGACCTCCCCGCCGCCGTACTCGGCTGGCGGGACTTCCAAGAGCTTCAGCACCGCGAGCGAGGAGACCGTCTTGCCGCAGCCGCTTTCGCCCACCAGCCCGAGAGTCTCCCCGGCGTGCAGGCGGTAGGAGACCCCGTCGACGGCGTTGACCACCCCTTCCTTCAGCCGGAAGCGGATGCAGAGGCTTTTCACGTCCAGGACGACGGGGCGCATGCGACGATGGCCGATCGGTGTTCGGGCTGCAGCCCGCGCAATTTCGACGGGCTGAGTTGGATTAGATAGGCGAGCGCCGCCGCCAAGTCAATAGCGGCGCCGGCGGCGGCCCGCGCGCCGCGCCCTTATCTTTTGACTCGGGGCGGCACCGGTCTTACCCTTTTCCTGTCCGCCTCCTCGACCGCCGCCTGCGGCCAAGCGGCCGACCCTTGAAAGGAGCCTGCGATGACGACCAATAACGATGCGCTGTTGCGGGGATCCGCCTCCGGATTCACGGCCCTGGCGGCGGCCCTCCTCGCGGCGGCGGTTCTTTCTGGCTGCGCCGCGACCTACGGCGGGTTCCAAGCGGACGGAAACGTGCTTGGCCAGTTCGAAGCCGGCTCCCCGCCGGCCGGCTATGCCTATTACTGGTACGGCCACGCCAACCGCTACTACGCCGTCGCCGGCCTGGATCCCCGCCTCGAGCTCCAATCCAGCCTCTGGCGCCGGATCGAACCCGGCTCCGAGGAGTTCCGGCGTGCGGTGGCCTGGATCTGGGAGGAATACGGCTTCCGGCCCTACGGCGCCGCCATCCTGGACGGCGAGGGCCGGCGGGTGGGGGTCTGGTTTTCGAGCCTGAGGTACCCGTCGGTAAAATTCACGGGCGCCTCCGGCGTCGACCTGATTCCGGACATGCCGTTCCTGGGCGGCCCGAGCGCTTCGACCGCCGCTTCGGGCGCCAGGCCGCCGGGATAGCCCGATGGAACCGGGCCGCATGGCGCGCCGGCGGTTGTATCGACGGCGCCTTCGCCGTATAATCGCTCCCGTCCCCCACCCAATGCCGGAAAGGAGCGCGCCATGCCGCACATCATCATTCACGTCTCAAACGTCATGGACGACGGCACGAAGTCCGCCTTCGTCCAGCGCACCCGCGAGACGATCCCCGCGGTCCTCAAGCTCGACCCGATCAGCGGCCACGTGATCCTCTACGAAAGCCCGGCCCGGCACCGCTCCACCTTCGCCGAGCGCGACCCCAACTTCGTCTTCTTCGAGGTCTTCATGTACCCCGGGCATCCCCCGGAGGCCAAGCGTGAGCTGATCGACCGCGTCACCCACCTCATCAACCAGGTGACCGGCGTCGACCCGAAGAACATTCACGCCGTGATCCACGAAATCCGCCCCGAAAACTACTTCGGCGGGATCCTGCACCGGCACTGAACACCGCGCCGGGAAAGCCGTTCGGCGCCGTGGGCTCCCGCCGGCGGGGGCACCCCCCCGTCTTGACTTGCGCGGCGAATCCGCATAGAATTTGACTCGCGCTTCACGGGCGCCGAGCTTTCACGGTTCACGCGTTGCGGGGCCGACGCATGATGTCTTGGACCCAGACGGACGTGCCGGGTTTGCTTCCCGCCTCCGCCCGATCCCCCTTGGCGTTCGATCCCCACGGCCGCGCCCCGCGCGCCGCCGCGATCATGCCGAAGCCCCATCCATTGGCACCGCGCCGGGCCCCGGCAGCCGGCCCGGCCGCCATTCGAATTCCAACCGCAAGGGAGGTTCGCATGCACCGGAAAAGCAGAGGGTTGACCGCCGCGGCCGCCGCGCTCGCGCTGGGCCTCGCGGCATCGCTCGCCTGGGCCGGCCCGCCGAAGGGCGCCAAGGCCATCTTCGACAGCGGCGAGGGGCCGGCCTCCGGCGCCGCGGTGGTCGAGACCCCGGCGCCGGCCGCCGCCAAGAAGCCGGCGGCGGCGCCCGCCGCGGCCGCCGCCCCGCAGAAATACGTGGGCATCTCCTACGAGCTCCTGCTGCTCACCGACGACGGCCAGATCCGCAAGGTGCCGAACCACCGCGTCTTCAAGACCGGGGAGCGGCTGATCATGCGGGTCATGACCAACCGGCCGGGGTACCTCAAGATCTACAACATCGGGCCGAGCGGAAACGTGAATGTGCTCGCCGAGGAGATCGTCGACGCCTACACCATGACGCAGGTGCCGCGGAGCTCCGCCATGCGGTTCGTCGGCGCTCCGGGGGAGGAGACGATCCTCATCATGCTGGGCGACCCCCAGGCGCCGTCCGGCCCGGGGCCGGGCGGCATCGGCACCGCCTCGGCCGGCGGCGGCCAGCCCATGACGCTGCCGGGCGGCGAGCCGGGGCCGGCCGCGCTGGTGGCGAGCAACATCGACGGGGCGAAGAGCGCGAAGGGCGCGAAGGACCTCGTCGCCGAGGACAGCATGAAGTCCGCCTTCGCGGTGGTTTCGCCGCAGAGCCAGTGGCAGCCGGTCCGCGCCGGAACCAAGGACCTCGTGCTCGAGTCCGCCGACGGGACGAACTACGGGGTCGTGCCGGCCGCGGCCGTATCCGGCGGCGGGGTGCTGTCGCTCATGGTGAAACTGCGCCACAACTGATGCGGCGCGTGGAGGGAGTTATGCCAACCCGAACGGCGAAGATGATCGCCCTCCTGGCCGCGGCCGCCTTCCTGTCGGCCGCCTGCGCGACCCCCCCCAAGCCGGGGACGGCCCTGACCGCGCAGGAGCGCGAGGAGGCGAAAAAACAGTGCATCGCCAAGCATACCGCCCTCGGCGCCCTCGGCGGGGCGGTCGGCGGGGCGGTCATCGGCATGCTGACCGGCGGGCGGGCCGCGAGCCGGGCGGCCGCCGGCGCGGCGGTCGGCGCGGTGGCCGGCGGGGCGCTCGCCTTCGCGCTCGCCTACGGCCAGTGCATCGCGCTCTACTCCGACCTGCAGAGCTTCCCCGAGGCCGGCGCGGAGGAGACCGCCCGGAAGATCGGCTACACCCCCGACCAGGGCTACGTGACCCGCATCGAGCGCTTCGCGGTGGAACCGGCCGGGGTCGCTCCCGGCCGCAGCGTTAGCCTGGACGGCGCCTATTTCGTCATGGGCCCCGACCCCAACCAGGACCTCAAGGTGGTCGAAACGCGCACGGTGCACTATTACGACGCCGGGGCCAAGGGGTGGAAGGAGCTCGGCAGCGTCGATCAGCCGGTGACGGCCGCCCCCGGCACGCGCCGGGCCGAGGGGAGCTTCGAACTGCCGGCCGACGTGCCCGAGGGCCGCTACAAGATCGTCATGAAGGTGGCGGCGAACGGCAAGGAGGACCAGGCGGCCCGGGAGCTTGTCGTCGAGAAGGGGCTCGCCGGGGTCCGGATGCTGCCGGCGCTGCTGGCGGCCGCCGCGGAGGATTAGGCCATGCCCCGCCGAGGATGGCGCCGCGCCGGGCGGCTGCTCGCGCTCCTGGCCGCCGCCGCCTTTCTGGCGCCGGCGGACGCCGCCGCCCAGCAGAGCCCGATCACCGCCGAGCACCTGGAGGCCCTGAACGGCCTGTTCAAACAAAACGGGATCGCGCACGGCCTCGCGGTGCGCGACAGCCGGGGCCGCATCGAGCTCAAGGGGGAGTACGAGAACGAAGCCGAGGTGGACCGCGCCTTCTCGCTCGCCCAGACGCTGGTCGGGATCCGCTGGATCTCGCCGGTGACTCCCGAGGGGATCCGCGTCAAGGAGTGGGAGAAGCGGCTCGGGGGCCTCTTTGCGCGCGCCCGGGTCCTGAGCGCGGCATCGGCCGGCGAGCCCCCCGGGCCGGTGCGCCGCCGCTACGCGCTCGTCGCCGGAATCGGGGAATTCCTTTACGGCCAGTCCGCCGCCAACCCGCGCGGCATCACCCCGCTGCAGTTCGCCGCGCGCGACGCCGCAAGCTTCCACCGCTTCCTCGTGGACCCGCGGCGCGGCGGCTTCCCGGCCGAAAACGTCATCTTTCTGACCGACCGCGACGCGACCCTCGCCAACATCACGGCCGGGCTCGCGCGGATCCGGGAGCGGGCCGAGCCCGACGACCTGGTCGCGGTCTACCTGAGCAGCCACGGCACCCCGCCGGACAAGTTCGGGGGGGTGTTCGTCGTGGCCTACGACACCCAGGTCCAGCCGCGCGAGGCGGTCTGGCGGACGGCGGTGAGCGAAACCCTGCTCCGGGACTTCGTCGAGAACCTGCGCGCCAAGCGCCTGGTCATGATCCTCGACACCTGCTACAGCAACGGGGCCTACCGCGCCGTCCCGGGGTTTCTCCCGCCGGGCGGGAAATCCCTGGGAGCGGGCGAGGAGGAGGGCTACGGGCTTTCGGCCGGCTTCGGCCGGCGGCTGCTCGGCGCGAAGGACCTCGTCGCCGAGGGGCCCTCGGCGCCGCCGGCCGCCGCCCCGGGAGCGGCCGAGGGGTGGGGCAAGGTCCTGATCGGCGCGAGCGGGGCCGGCGAGCGCTCATGGGAGTCCGACCAGCTGAACAACAGCATCTTCACTTACTACTACCTCGAGGGGCTCAACCGCGGCAACGGGTCCGTGCGCCAGGCCTTCTACCATGCCAAACCCCTGGTGAGCCAGCGGGTCAAGCAGGAGAAGGGCGTCGACATCGACCAGACCCCTCAGGCGATGGCCACCCAGCCCAACTGGGAGATGCGCCTGGCCGCCCGCTGACGCGCCGCCCCGCAACGGAAGGAGGAACCCGCATGGCTGGAACCCCCGGACGGAACACCGCCGTTTGGCTCGGCATCGCCGGGCTCGTCGTGATGGCCGCCTGGGCCGCCGCCGCGGTGGCCCAGAGCCAATCCGCGCCCGCAGCGCCCCCCCCGGCGCAGCTCGGCAAGGGGAGCACCGACCCCGCCGGCCAGGCCGCCGTCCCGATCGAGGCGAAGCTCAACATGCAGCAGGGCATGAACTATATGCGCGGCCGGGACTACGATAACGCCATCAAGGAATTCACGCTGGCGATCGAAAAGCACCCCGCCTACGACGTCGCCTACTCCAACCGCGCCGTCGCCTACATGCAGCAGAAGAAGTTCAACAAGGCGCTCGACGACCTCAAGAAAGCCGAGGAGATGAACGCCGCAAACCCCACAGTGCACTACAACTTCGTCGCCCTCTACTCGCTGCAGAACCAGCTCGACCGCTCGCTCGACTCCCTCGACCGCTGCCTCGAGCTCGGCTTCAACAACTACGATGCGCTCCGGGGCGACCCGGACTTGAACAACGTGCGCAAGCACCCGGAGTTCAAGAAGATCCTCGAGAAGCACAAGGTATTCATCATGAAGTGAGCCGCGCCGCGGGCTCGATGCCGAGCAGCGTCACGTCGTCCGCGGGCGCCGCGCCGCCGCCGAACTCCGCGAGCGCCGCGCGCACGGCCTCCACCGCGGCGGCGGCGCTGCGGCCGGACTTCAAGAGCTCGAGCAGGCGCGGCCGCCCGAAGAATTCGCCCTCGCCGTTCTGAAATTCGACCAGCCCGTCGGTGTAAACAAACAGCCGGTCCCCCGGCCCGAAAGCGGCTTCGACCTCCGTGAAGCCCGCAGGCCCCCCGGCCGCCTCCCCCTCGGATCGCAGCCCGATGACGGGCCCGCCGCGCTGGAGAACCTCGACCCGCCCGCCGCGCCGCACCAGGACCGGCGGGGGGTGGCCGGCGCTGCTCGCCCGGACCGCGTCCGCGGCGGTGTCGAGAATCAGGTAGACGATCGTGAAAAAATTGGCGAAGCGCTCGAACGGGTACTCCCGCTCCAGGGCGGCGAGCACCTCGGCGGGGGAGGCGAGCGCGTAGCCCGCCGGGGCGGCCGGGTCGGCGCGCCGCACGAAGGGCGAATAGGGCTGGAGGTCCTGGTAGACCGAGACGGCCACCATGGCGGCCGGCACCCCGTGGCCGCCGACGTCCAAGGCGTAGAGCCCCCAGCGGTGCTCGTCGAGCCGCATGACGTTGAAGAGGTCGCCGCCCACCGCCGCCGAGGGCTGAAAGAGCCAGGCGGCCGCGAAGCGCCCGCCCGCCTGCGGGGCGCGCGGCAGCAGGCGGCGCTGGATCTCGCCCGCGGCGGCGAGGTCCTCCTCGATGCACTGCTGCCGGCGGCCGAGCTCCCGGCTGAGCCGGAAGAGCTCCTCCTCCGCCGCCGCGTACCGCAGGACCAGGTGCTTGAGGAGCCGGCTGCGCTCCGCGATGTCCTGCCGCGCCGCCCAGTGCTCGATCACCCGGCGGACGAGCTCCCCGGAGCCGGGCACCTCCCGGACCAGGCGGCCGAGCCGCTCGAATAGCTCGGCGTCAGCGGGCATGGTCCCGAAACCTTTCGCGGATCGCCTCCGGAAGCGCCGGCCCGGAGTCGTCCGCCGCGGCGTCGATCCCCACCCGCTCGAGGGCCGCGAGCCGCTCGAAGAGATAGCGCATGAGCGCCGGGGAGGTGATGATGCTGCCGTGCTGCGGGGCGATGATGTTGAACGGCAGCGGCAGCAGCCGGGCGAGCGCGCGGCGCAGCGCCCGCACCGAGGGCATGAGTTTTTCGTGGAACTTGAGGATGTCCCGGACCGGGCACCGCGCGCCCCGGAGCTCGCAGCGCGCGGTGTCCGCGCAGGCGAGGCAGGGGGCCTTCAGGCTGAAGAAGAGGTCCCACTGGGTCCCGTAGCTGCCGAACAGATCGCTCGAGAAGAGGACCCCGCTTGCCGGATCGAAGGTCGCGAAGCTTCCCTGGGCGTGGGCGTAGGGCGTCTTCACGAACGCGAGCGTGCGCCCGGAGGAGAATGCAAACCGGCCCCCGATGTTCTCGAGGGCGACCAGGGGCGCGCGCGCGGCGTAGTGGCGGATGAACATGTTGTTCGCCGCGGCCGAGATGATCCGCAGCCGCCCGGCGCCGATGATCTCCTCGAAGTTGGGGAGGCTGCCGCACAGGTCGGGGTCGTAGTGCTGGTAGATCAGGGCGGTGATCTGGTGCGGCCGGACCCCGGCCTGGAGGATCTTCATCATCACCGTCGGGAAATCCGGCCGGCTGCCGCCGTCGATCACGGCCGCTTCCCCGCCGTCGACGATCAGGTAGGGGTTGCAGTGCAGCCCCGCCTGGGCATCGGTGAACCCCACCCAGAAAACGCCCGGGGCGATTTCGACCGGGCGGTCGCTATCCACGGCTTCCGGCGTCATGGCGCGCGCTCCTTCTCCTCGAGACCCCTGCGGCCGACAGGTGCAACATATGGACGCGCCGGCCGAAATCAAGCGCGGCGAAAGGCACGGTGGTTCCGCTTCGATTCATCTTGACAAGAAAAGCCTTTCCGAATAAAAATAGCGATCTTATGCCATCGCGGCGACAAGCCCCCGCATCCGGGCTGAACACTAAACCTCATGGAAAGGAGAAAGGCCTGTATGTCACAGTTGATTCCCCCTCACGGCGGAAAAGGATTGGTCTGCTGCCTGCTGGAAGGCGCGGCCCTCGAGGCCGAGAAGAAGAAAGCGGCGACCCTGAAGAAGATCGAGATCTCCCCGCGCGAGAAGGGCGACCTCATCATGATGGGCATCGGCGGGTTCAGCCCGTTGAACGGGTTCATGACCAAGGCCGACTGGAAGGGCGTCTGCGACAACTTCCTCACGGCCGACGGCACCTTCTGGCCCATCCCGGTGACGCTCTCGACCTCCAAGGCGCAGGCGGCCGGCATCCAGGTCGGTGAAGAGATCGCCCTGTGGGACCCCGAGGGCAAAGAGTTCATGGCCACCATGAAGGTCACCGAGAAGTACGAAATGGGGACCGCCGAGAAGAAGTACGAGTGCGAGAAGATCTTCATGGGCGAGGGCACCAAGACCGCCGAGGAGTTCTGGAAGATCGCCGAGAAGGACCACCCGGGCGTCCAGATGGTCATGCAGCAGAAGGAGGTCAACCTGGCCGGCCCGGTGAAGGTGCTGAGCGAGGGCGAGTACCCCAAGAAGTACGCCGGGGTCTACATGCGCCCGGCCGAGTCGCGCAAGATCTTCGAGGAGCGCGGCTGGCGCGAGATCGCGGCCCTGCAGCTGCGCAACCCCATGCACCGCTCCCACGAGTACCTGTGCAAGATCGCCGTCGAGGTGTGCGACGGGGTCTTCATCCACTCGCTGGTCGGCAACTTGAAGCCCGGCGACATCCCCGCCGACGTGCGCGTGAAGTGCATCGATGTCCTGGTGAAGAACTACTTCGTCGAGAAAAACGTGCTCCAGGGCGGCTACCCCCTCGACATGCGCTACGCCGGGCCGCGTGAGGCGCTCCTGCACGCGACCTTCCGCCAGAACTACGGCTGCTCGCGGATGATCATCGGCCGCGACCACGCCGGCGTCGGGGACTTCTACGGCATGTTCGAAGCCCAGACGATCTTCAACAAGATCCCGACCCCCAAGGAGCCCGGCAAGGCGCTGCTCTGCAAGCCGCTCATGATCGACTGGACCTTCTACTGCTACAAGTGCGACGGCATGGCGTCGCTGCGCACCTGCCCCCACGGCAAGGAGGACCGCGTGCTTCTCTCCGGGACGGCGCTGCGCAAGGCGCTCTCCGAGGGCAGCAAGGTGCCCGACCACTTCGGCCGCGACGAGGTTCTCGCGATCCTCGCCGAGTACTACAAGGGCCTGACCGAGAAGGTCGAGATCAAGCTGCACGGGGCGGCGACCGGCGAAACCAAGAAGTAGGCCGGACCCCCGCGGGCGGCGTCGGACCGTTAAAAAGGGCATCCGCCGGACGGCGGATGCCCTTTCTGTTTCCAGGCGCGGCGCTGCGGCCGGCTACTTGCGCCCCGCGTACTCGGCGTAGGTCATGGCCGCGGTGCGGTAGACGAGGTGCGCGAGCTTCGTGAAGGGCAGGTAGGCGATCAGGAAAAAGACGTTGATCAGGTGCAGGAAATAGAGAAAGAAGGAGACCGGCGCCCAGCCGGCGATCCGGGTGAGCTCGGTCAGCATCCCGGTCACCCCCAGGCCGAGGGCGAGGTAGATCAAAAACCAGTCCTTGTAGGCGCTCTTCTGGTCGGGCTTGCTCCGGCGGCTCTTGATCATGAGCGCGGTGCCGACGATGAGCGCGACCCCGCTCAGGTTGGCGAGCCACTTGATGGGGTTGGTCTGGCTCCAAGGCCCGTGGAGCGGGCCGCCGGGGGCGAGGTAGGAGCCGTAGAGCACGAGGAAGATGACGCTCGTCACGATGAAGAGCCCGATGAAGGCGAAGAGCGTCAGCTGGTGGGCGAGGGCGCGCTCCTTGTTCTCGCCGCACTCCTTGAACTTGGCGTGGGCGAGGATCTTGGGGATCACGCGCAGGAGCGCCTGGATCATCCCGGCCGGCTCGAGGGTCTGCTTGTCGGTCTTGCCCTCGGCGAGCGCGTTCGCGTGGATGTCGGCGAGGAAGCGCTTCAAGCCGAGCGCGAAGACGGCGACCATGAAGATGGCCGCCGGCACCATGTGCATGTCCACGAGCCAGGTCGAGAAGAACTTGTAGTGGGCGATCCCGCCGCTCAGGTCGGGCCGGAAGTTGAGCAGCCCCGTCAGGCTCCCCACCACGAGGAAGAGGATCGCCGGGATCGCGATCAGGATGGGCAGCTGCTTGGGGTCGTTCACCGCCCGGGCGAGCCAGCGCGGCCGCGAGTACTCGAGGATCGCCTGGGCGCGGACGGCGCCGAGGACGTCGCCGGGCTTCGCCTGGCGGGGGCAGCGGGTCGAGCAGTCGCCGCAGTTGTGGCACAGCCAGGGGTCGGCGCTCTTGACGAGCTTGTCCTTGAGCCCCCAGGAGGCCGCGATCATCTCCTTGCGGGGGAAGGGGCGGTTTTCCGGGGAGATCGGGCAGACCACCGAGCAGGTGGCGCACTGGTAGCATTTCTTGAGATCCTCGCCGCCGAGGATCCCGACCTGCTTGATGAAATCGAGATCCGGTTCAACCACGAGACG
This sequence comes from uncultured Desulfatibacillum sp., assembly GCA_964573635.1. Taxonomy (GTDB): domain Bacteria; phylum Desulfobacterota; class Desulfobacteria; order Desulfobacterales; family SpSt-501; genus SpSt-501. Next base: position 357,896 of record CAZNKG010000001.1, read on the forward strand.
TTCGGTCATATGGGACACCTCCTCTGAAGGCAGACGGTCGGATCAGAACCCCTTGAACGGGTTGGGCCCGAGGCCCTCGATCGTGCTGACGAACTCCTGGATCACCTGCGGGATCTTGTCGACCTCGTCGATCGCGACCTGGAACTGCGCGACGCGCTCGACCTCGAGCGCGAGGCTCGCGAGGGCATCGCCGATCTTCTTCACCCGGATCTCGGCGAGCTCGCTGCCCTTCACGAAATGGCACTGGTAGTCGTCCCCGTGCTTGCAGCCCATGAGGAAGACCCCGTCCATGCCCTGCGAGAGCGCGTCCTTGATCCAGATGACGTTCACCGACCCCAGGCAGCGCACGGGGATGAAGCGCACGTCCGCGTTCCAGGAAAGCTGGTTCAGCGCCGCGATGTCGAGCGCCGGGTAGGCGTCGTTCTCGCAGATGAGGCCGAGGATGCGCAGGGGCGGCTCGTCGAAGTCGTCGGTCGAGGGCACCTTGATCGCCTTGACCATCGAACTGACGCTGTCGATGCTGTAGTTGGCGAAGTTGATGATGCGCTCCGGGCAGGCCCCCATGCAGGTGCCGCAGCGGCGGCAGCGCGTGGGGTTGGGCTTGGGGGTGCCGCGCTCGTCGTCGTCGAGGGCTCCGAAGGGGCACTCCTGGGTGCAGCGCTTGCACTGGGTGCAGCGCTGGAAGAAGAAGTCGGGGAAGGTCAGGTCTCCGGAGCGCGGGTGCACGGAGACCCCGCGGTGGACCGACTCGAGGCACTGGATCGCCTTGAGCGCCGCCCCGGCCGCGTCCTCCATCGCCTCCTCGGTCGTCATGCTGCGCCGCACGCCGCCGGCCGCGTAGATGCCGGTGCGCTGGGTCTCGTAGGGGAAGCAGATGTAGTTCGAGTCCGCGTAGTCGTTGAAGATGGCGTTGTCGCGGAAGGCCGGGCCCTGGCGGTAGGCGAGGTTGATCACCGGGTCGTCCTTGGTGGCCGGCACCATGCCGGTGGCGAGCACGACGAGGTCGGCCTTGATCTCGATCGGCTGGCCGAGCAGGGTGTCGTCGGCCTGGACGACGAGGCCCGCCCCGTTCTTCGCGACCTGGGTCACCGTCCCCTTGGTCAGGAACACCCCCGGGTCCTGCTGCACCGACTTGTAGAAGTTCTCGGTCAGCCCCGGGGTGCGCATGTGCTGGTAGATGATGAAGGCCTTGCCGTCGGCGGGGAAGTCCTCGCGCACGTAGGTCGCCTGCTTGAGGGCGACCAGGCTCGTGACCGAGGCGGCGAAGGGGAAGTCCTTGTCGTCCCCCTGGCCGGGGCTCTGGACGAAGACGACCGATTTCGCCTCCCGGCCGTCGGAGGGCCGCGTGATCTTGCCGCGGGCGGCGATCTCCTCGAACTGCGCGTTGGTGACGACGTCGGCAAGCTCGCCGTAGCCCAGGTGCGCGAACTCGCCCGCGGCGGGCTGGTAGGGGCGCCAGCCGGCGGCGAGCACCACCGCCCCGAACTTCTCGCCATGGGGGTCGAAGGTGAGGATGTCGACCTTGCCCTCGTTGTACTGCTTGTAGAGCTCGTTCAGCTTGTCGGCCTCGAGCTCCTTGCCGCTCGCGTCCACGCGCATCTCGGGGGGCAGCGGGAAGGGCACGTCGAACTCGATCTTCTCGCCGGGCTTCTTGAAGGTCACGGTGAAGTCCCCGGGCTGGCCGGCGATGCGCGCCACCACCGTCCCGGTCTTGACCGTGATGTTCGGGTAGCCCGCCAGCTCCTGGATCTTCGCCGGGACGACCGGCGCGATCGGCCGGTCGAAGGGGAAGTCCACGGGAAGCTGCTTGCGCCACTTGGCGGCGTGGCCGCCGAGGGCGGCCTCCTTCTCGACGATCGTCACCGCGTAGCCGGCCTTGGCGGCGTCGATCGCGGCCGCGATGCCGGTCGCCCCGCCGCCGATCACCAGGATCTTCTTCGAGAGGTTCTCGAGCTTGTAGGGCTCGGGCAGGCTGATCTTCTCGACCTTGGCGAGCGCCATCTTGAGGTAGTCGGCGGCCATCATCTGCACGTGGTCGATCGCGCTCTCGTCGTCGGGGTCCGCCGGCTTGGGCCAGGTCGCGCGCGGGTGGGACCAGACGACGTGCTCGCGCAGGTTGACCCGCTCGACGATGCAGCCGTCGAAGCGGAAGGCGTCGGTGAGCACCCGCGGCGAGCAGGCGGCGATGACGAGCGTGTTCACCCCGGCGGCGACGTCGCCCTTCAAAAGCTCCAGCCCCGCCGGTCCGCAGAGCGCCGGACAGGTCTTGACCGCGTAGCCCTCGTCGGAGGCCACCTCGCCGAGCTTGCCGATGTTGAGGGACTCGCCGATCCCGCAGCCTTCGCAGATATACACTCCGTATTTCTTGTTCATGGATCTCCTCCCTCCTACCGTCGCACCAGGGTTTGAATCGCCTTGAGGGCCATGCCGGTCGCGTTCTGGTTCGACGACACGACGTCGGCGGGCTTGTGGGCGCAGCCGGCCGCGAACATGCCGCCCGCCGCATAGTCGTTCGGCATGAAGCCGTCGGCGGTCGTCTTGAGCGCCGCCGGGAGCTTCTGCACCGCCGCGGTGGGCTGCATGCCGGTGGCGAGCACCACCATCTCGACCTCCTGGCGGATCTTGGCGCCGGTCACGGCGTTCTCGGCGACGACGGTGACGTTGCCCGTGGCCGCATCGGCCTGCACCTCGGCGACCTTGCCCTTGACGAAGAAGACGTTCGGATCCTTCTTGATCGCTTCATAGAACTTCTCGTAGCGGTAGCCCGGCGCCCGCAGGTCGATGTAGAAAATATAGATCTTGGCCTCCGGGTGCTGGGCGCGGACATAGGTCGCCTGCTTGAGCGAGGCCATGCAGCAGATGTAGGAGCAGTAGGGGAGATGGTTCTCGTCGCGCGAGCCGGCGCACTGCACGAAGGCGACGGAGGCCGGCGCCCGGCCGTCGGAGGGCCGGCCGATCTTGCCCGCGGTCGGACCGTTCGGGGCCGCGAGGCGCTCCATCATCATGTTGGTGACGATGTTCGGGTGGCTCCCGAAGCCGAGGTTGTCCATCTTCTTCGCGTCGTAGGGGACCCAGCCGGTCGCCCAGACGATCGCCCCGACGTTCAGGGTGAGCGTCTTCGGCTGCATGTCGAGCTCGACCGCGCCGTACTTGCAGGCCGCCTGGACGCGCGCGGCGTCCTCGGTGCCGAGGATCCGCGGGTCGATCACGTAGCGCGCCGGGAAGGCCATGGCGAAGGGGAGGTAGGCCGCCTTGACCTTTTTCATGCCGAAGTCGTAGTCGCTCGGGATCTCGGTCTGGCAGGCCTCGGCGCAGGCGCCGCAGCAGGTGCAGTTCGCGTTCACGAAGCGCGGGGCGAGCTTGACCGTCACCGTGTAGTCGCCCGGCGCGCCCTCGACCTTTTCGACCTCGGCCAGCGTGAAGACCTTCACCCGCGGGTTGTCCTTGATGCGGCGGAAGTTGATCTCTAGCCCGCAGCTCGGCGGGCAGAGCTTCGGGAAATACTGGTTCAACTGGGCAACGCGGCCGCCGAGATAGGGGTTCTTCTCGACCAGGAAGACCTCGGTGCCGACCTCGGCCGCCTCGAGGGCCGTGGTGAGCCCGCTGATGCCGCCGCCGACCACCAGGATGCTTCCGCTCACAGGGGTTGCCTTTTCTTCGGTCATGCCGTCCCTCCGTCACGTGCTGGGTTGGGATCCAAACGATCCATCAGCCGGTCCGCCCGTCGGGCGCGGTCCCGGGGAATTGCGCCGATCGCATGCGAAAAGGCTTTCTCCCGGGGACAGAGCCCTTTCGCATGCGCTCGAACGGAAAAAAAACCTCCAGGTGCCTGGCGGCACCTGGAGGCTGTGGGGCGTTAACTGCCGCTTGTCCGACTCACGGTGCGGTCCATCGCTTACGGGATGAGCTTGATGTAGTCCTTCTTGAACACATCCCACTTGGCGGCCTTGGGATCGTACTTCGAGTTCACGAAGCAGAACCAGTTCTTGTCGTCCTGGCCGGGGTAGTCCGCCTGGTAGTAGAAGCCCGGGTAGCGGGTCTCCTTGCGGAACTGGATGTGGCGCAGGTGGGACTCCACCGTCCAGATGCGGTGGATGATCTCCCAGCAGCGCATCAGCTCGTGCAGGTCGCCGGCGGCGAGCTTCTCGCAGTCCTCGCGCATCCACTGCAGCATCTCCATGACGATCTCGAGGTTCTTGCTGGTCGTCATGTAGAAGGTCGCCGTGCCGGCCCCGTACTCGTGGGTCGCCTTCATCATGCGGTACATCATGCCGTTCGGCTTGATGTAGTTCGGGTTGATGTCATCGGCCGTGGTGTAGGCGCAGTGCTGCAGGTAGACGCGCACCGGCTTGTAGACCAGGTCGACGATCTGCTCCTTGGTCATGGGCAGCTCGGGCTTGAAGGCCGCGTTGTCCTTCGCGTAGCGGACCATCTGCTTGGCCGCGATGCGCCCCTCGGCGTGGGAGCCGGAGGAGAACTTGTGGCCGGAGCAGCCGACGCCGTCGCCGGCGGTGAAGAGGCCGTCGACCGTCGTCATGCGGTTGTAGACCTTGCCGTTCGCCGCCTTGATCTTGTAGGCGTCGGGGATCCAGTCGAGGTCCGGTCCGGAGACCCAGAACCCGCAGCAGCCGGAGTGCGAGCCGAGCAGGTAGGGCTCGGTCGGCATGACCTCGGAGTTCTTCTTCTCGGGCTCGGTGTTGGTCGCGCACCACAGGTTCGCCTGCCCGCAGGTCATGTCGAGGAAGTCTTCCCACGCCTCGCTCTCGAGGTGCTTCAGCTCCTTCTTGTCCATGGTCTTGCCGAGCTCGGCGAGCGCGGTCACGGTGTCCATGATGATCGGCCCGCGGCCCTCCTTCATCTCGAAGAGCATGAGGTGGTTGCGCAGGCAGGTCGGGGTGATGGCGGCCGTGCCGTAGGGGGCGTACTTCTCGAGCTCCTTCTTCGCGGCCTCGCTGGTCGCGTAGTTCTCGCCCAGGCCGTTCAGGGTCTTCGCCTTGAAGAGCAGGAACCAGGCGCCGACCGGGCCGTAGCCGTCCTTGAAGCGCGCGGGCGTGAAACGGTTCTCCATCATGGAGAGCTCCGCGCCGACCTTCGCGCCCAGGTAGTAGGTGGAGCCGGAGTTCCACACCGGGTACCAGGCGCGGCCCTTGCCCTCGCCGACCGACCGCGGCTGGTAGATGTTGACCGCGCCGCCGCAGGCGATCATCGCGGTCTTGCACTTGATGATGTAGACCTTGTTCTCGCGCACCGAGAAGCCGGCCGCGCCGGCGATCTGGTTCGGCTTGTTCTTGTCCAGGAAAAGCTCGACGATGAAGACGCGCTCGAGGATGTTGGTGTCCCCGATGGCCTTCTTCGCCGCCTCGGCGACGATCCGCTTGTAGGACTCGCCGTTGATCATGATCTGCCACTTGCCGGTGCGCACGGGCTTCCCGCCGGACTTCAGGGTCCCCATCTTGAGGCCCTTCTTGCCGTCCAGGTTCTTGCCGGCCTCGTCCTTCTTCCAGATCGGCAGCCCCCACTCCTCGAAGAGCCACACGGAGTCGTCGACGTGGCAGCCGAGGTCGAAGATCAGGTCCTCGCGCACGAGGCCCATCAGGTCGTTGCGCACCATGCGGACGTAGTCGTCCGGGGAGTTCTCGCCGATGTAGGTGTTGATGGCCGAAAGGCCCTGCGCCACGGCGCCGGAGCGCTCGAGGGCCGCCTTGTCCACCAGCAGCACCGTCTGGTCCGGCTGGAGCCATTTCTTGATCTCGAACGCCGCGCCGCAGGCGGCCATGCCGCCGCCGACGATGAGGATGTCCACTTCCTTCTCGACCACTTCGGGATCCTTGACGGCCTTGATTTCACCCTTGGGTTTGTTCGGCAATGCCATATTCTTTCCTCCTTCGGAAGTTTGAAATCGTAGGGTGGCCTTGCAACCGCGAAAACGCTCCGCTTACTTCACGAGCTCCTTGGGCCGGAGCATCTGGCGGCCGTCCGCCTCCTCGGTCGAAAGCAGCTGGCTCTCCAGGTCCTTGCCCTTCAGGTTCTCGTAGGCATTCGCCGCTCCCTCGGGGGTGGTCCGGATGGGGAACTTGAACCGCTTGATGACGCCGTTGCGGAACTTGCAGGTCCACATGACGTCCTCGGTGCCGAGCATCGGCATGACGCTGCTTCCCAGCGGCACGAAGTCCGCGTAGCCGCGCACCTCGATCGCCTGGGTGGGGCAGATCTTGACGCAGGAGAAGCACTCCCAGCACTGATCGGGCTCCTGGTTGTAGGCCTTCATCGCCGTCGGGTCGAGGACCATCAGGTCGTTCGGGCAGATGTACATGCAGGCGGTCTTCTCGCCGCCCTTGCAGCCGTCGCACTTTTCCTGAATGACATAACTGGGCATTTAATTACCTCCTCTGAGGTTGCGGGGTGAAAGTGACGCTCGCGATCCGGTGAACCTTGGCAATCGACTCGGCGATCCAGCACCTCCCTTCGTTGGTCGGGGCATCCCCCCTTCTCGTCTCTCAACTGGCCCGAGGGCCGAAGTCCCCAATTCGAAACGCTGGTGAAAATCGCTGCCGGATGCTGTCATCAAAGTCAGAATTTATCATAATTTCAGAAGGATAAATTATTTGCAGGAAGTGGAACATACCATTCCGGCATGGGGTTGTCAAGCCTTTTCGGGAAGGTAAATTGCCGAAAAACTGCGGAGTTAGGCGGGGAGCGCCGATTTCCATATCTGGGATGCCGGACCTCGGCGGGCACCATATCTAGTCGCCGCCCGGCCGCCGCCAGGCCGCGCGCCAAGGGCCGGGGCCGCGCGGGCGAGAAAACCGGTGACAACCGCCCCGATTTCGTGCTTAAGTCACCCCGACGATTCCGCCCGACCCGGTTTTGAACGGAGCGCCCGCATGCCGGAGCCGCTTGCCCCCATCGCCCCCGACCGGCCCTTCCGGTTCGACTGCTCGCCGGAGGTCGCGTGTTTCAACGCCTGCTGCCGGGACCTCTGCCAGGCGCTGAGCCCCTACGACGTGCTGCGGCTGAAGCTCGCGCTCGGGGTCTGCGCCGAGGAGCTGTTCACGCGCTACGCCCGCCGGCACCCCGGCCCGGGGTCGGGGCTGCCGGTGGCCGTCCTCGCGCCCGCCGACCCGCAGACGCGCGCCTGCCCCTTCGTGACCGCCGCCGGATGCCGGGTCTACGCGGACCGCCCGGGCTCCTGCCGCACCTACCCCCTGGTGCGGATCGCCCGCCGCGCGCGCGACACCGGCCGGGTCGCGAGCGACTACCTCCTGCTGCGGGAGCCGCACTGCCAGGGGTTTGCGGGCGGCCGCCGCCGGACGGCGGCCGAATGGATCGCGGACCAGGGGCTCGCCGACTTCGACCGCTGGAACGACCGCCTGCTCGAACTGATCAGCCTGAAGAACCGGCTGCTCCCCGGCGCGCTGCCGCCCGCGCTCTACGCCGAGCTCGACTGCGCCCTCTACGACCTCGACCGCTTCCGGGAGCGCTTCTTCCAACGCGGCGCGCCCGCCGCCGCCCCGGACGGGCCGCCGGGGGGCCTCGGCGCGGAGGCCGCCCTGCTCGCCGCGGCGTTCGCCTGGGCGGCGGAGCGGCTGAAGCACGCGGCCTCCACCTCATAGGAAAACGCGATGCACCTCGAAGGCAAAGCGGCCCTGGTTCTCGGGGCGGTGAAGGGGATCGGCAAGGCCGTCGCGGTGGCCCTCGCCCGCGCGGGAGTGGCCGTGGCGGCGACCTATTTCGACTGGGAGGAGTCGCTGCCGGACCTCGAGGCCGATCTCGCCGCCACCGGGACGGCGCACCTGATCCGCCGGGTCGACCTCCGGCAGACCGCGGCCATCCCGGAGGCGGTCGCGGCGGCGGCCGCGCGCTTCGGGCGCCTCGACATCCTGATCAACAACATCGAGCGCGGCGGCTGGCCCGCCGTGCACGGCCCCTACACCGGCGAGCAGTGGGACCTCGAGCTCGAGACGACGCTGCGCGCCAAGCGCTGGGTCTTCGCCGCCGCCCTGCCCTACCTCAAGGCGAGCGGCGACGGGGCGGTCGTGAACTTCTCCTCGATCGCCGCCCTTGTCGGCCGCGCCGGGCCGGCCGGACCCGTCTTCAACGACGGCTACAGCGCCGCGAGCCGCGGCGTCCGGCTGCTCACCGAAACCTGGGCCCGGGAGGCCGCCCCCGAGGTGCGGGTGAACGAGATCATGCTCGGCTTCGTCGAGACGCGGCACGGCCCGGGCACCCGCGGCTGGGGGGTTTTGAGCGCGGCGGAGCGGCAGGCGATCCTCGACCACACGCTGCTCGGGCGCACCGGCCGGCTGGCGGAGGTCGTCCCGGCGGTCATGTTCCTCCTGCGGGATGCGACCTTCATGACCGGAAGCGTCCTCACGCTCGACGGCGGCTACCTCCTCGGCGGGGAGCGGGTCGCCCCGATGCCGCCGGGCGTCCTCTAGCCCCCGCCTCAGCCTTCCGGCTGGCGCTTGAGGTGCCTCACCCGCTCGCGCACGAAGTCGTACTCGACCCGCTCGTCGAGAAACGTGCCGAGCGCCTCGCGGTAGAAGCGCATGGCGCCGCGGCGGTCCTGCGATCCCTCGGCGCGGAACCCCGCCGCAGCGAAGGCCGCGAGCGCCATCTCCGGGCTGTCGCCGATCTCCCGTCGCAGGGCCTCCTCGGTCAGCCGGCCGTCCAAAAACTCGGCGGCGGCGCGAAACCCGGGCTCCTCCACGGCGGCGATGAAGGCCTGGAGGAGCCGGCGGCTCTCCTCCGCCTCCCCGCGGTGGTGCCGGATGCCGGCCTCGAGCAGCGGCGAGGAGAGCCGCATGGCCGTCACCCGGCCGCCGGCCGAGGCTTCCTGGAAGCGGCGCAGGCTGGAAAGCGCGCGGTCGAAATCCCCCACGGCCGCGCTCGCCCAGGCGAGCGTCCCGGCGAGCGTCAGGTTGCCGGGGTCGAGCGCGGCGAGCGCCTCCAGGACCTCGCGGCGCTCGGCAGGCGCCAGCCCCCCGCCCGCCAGGCGGGCGGCGAGGGGGGCGGTCTTCTCCTGCTCGCGGCGGCGCGCCTCGAGGTTTTCGCGCAGCCGCCGCTCGAAGTCCTCCCCGGCCCGGGGCGGCCGGCCGCCCCGCCGCAGCTCCTCGAGCTTCGCCCGGGCGAGAAAGAAGGCCCAGCTCTCGGTGTCGGCGGCGAGCACGACCTCCTCGAGCAGGGCGGCCGCCTCGGCGGCCCGGCCGGCCGCCAGGCGCACGACCGCGGCGACGGTCTTCAACCAGTCCCGCTCCCAGGCGTTCAGCCCGGCCTTGAGGGCCGCCTCGGGCGCGACCCGGCCCTCGAGAAGCCGGTAGAGGTAGCCCTGGAACTCGGCGGGGCTGCGCCAATCGGCTTTCGCGAGCTCGGCGGTGTAGGGCTCGGCCTCGCGGCCGCCGGCAAGCCGGTCGATCAGCGCGAGCATCAGCCGCGAGGCGTGGTCGTCGGGGTCCATCGACAGGCTCTGCCGGAACCGCAGCCGCGCGGTGCCGTAGTCCGCGGCGCACAGGTGCATCAGCCCGGAGGCGGCGACCAGGGCCGGCTGGGGGTTTGTCCCGAGCTTCGCGTCGGCCGCGGCCATCGCCTCGGCGAAGCGCCCCTCGGCCGCGATGCCGCGGACCCGGGCGAGGTCCGCCTCGGCGGCGAAGTCGATCACCCCGTTCCACTTGGTCTGCCCGGCCTTGATGTCGATGAGCAGCCGGACCGCGTCGGTGATCGGCAGGATGAGGCCGATGTCCCAGACGGGGGTCGCCGTCGGCATCATCCCCTGGGTGAGCTCCACGGCCACCGCGGCGACGATCCCGATGACGCGGCCGCGGGCGTCGATCACCGGGCCGCCGCTGTTGCCGCTGTGCAGCGAGGCGTCGATCTGGAACATGCTCCGGAAGGCGCGCCGGACGTTGCCCCGGACGACGCTCGCGTTCACCGTGTCGGCCTGGGTGCGGCTGCCGAGCGGGAAGCCGAGCGCGATCACGCGGGAGAGCTTCGGCAGCGCGGCCGGGTCCATCTCGAGGTCGAGCGGGAGCGGCTCGGCCCCCGGCGGCACCCCCTCGATGCGGATCACGGCGAAGTCGTCCCGGAGCGGCGAGGTGAAGACCTGGCGCGCGCGCACCGGCGGCTTGGCCACCCCGGCGATCCCCACCCGCGGGGAGGCCTCCGAGCTGTAGGCGTTCTCGGTGAAGTAGACGTCGGCGACCTCCGGGTCGTCGATGAACCGCGCGGCGGGGTTGAAGGCGCGCCGGCCCTCGAACCACAGGTAGATGCGGTGGCCGAAGACCGGCTGCCGGCCGCGCATCCTCAAAAACTGCGCCGCGGCGCCGACCCGCGGATCCTCCAGCCACGGGCAGACCACGTGCCGGCTGGTGAGCAGGTAGCCTTCGCGGTCGGCGAGAAAGGCGGTGCCTTCGGCGAGGTTGCGGTAGAACGTCTCGCCCCCGGCCTCGACCCAGTACTCGACGGCCACGAAGGCGACCGCACGGGCATAGCGGTTCGCGTAGCTCTCGAGCAGCGCCTCGGCGTCCTGCGGCCCGCGGCCGAAGTAGCGCCACGCGGAGAAGGCGGCCAGCGCGAAAAGCGCCGCGGCCAAAAGCAGCGGGAGCGCGCGCCGGCCGGCGGCGCGCGCCGGCCGCCCGCCGCCGCGGCCCTGCTCCGGCGGCGGCGGGCCGGGGGCGGGCTCGCCGGCGATCCGCGCGAGCGCCGCCGCGACCTCCTCCATCGACTGCGGCCGAAGGTCGGGGTCCTCGGCGAGCATCAACCGCAGCAGCCGCTCGAGCCCCTCGGGAAGGCCCAGCCCGGCGAGGCGCGCGGCGAGCTCCCCCCCCTCGAGGTCGCCCGAGAGGAGCTCCACGAAGACCTTGCCGAGCGACCAGATGTCGCTGCGGAAGTCGAGCGGCCGGTCGTTCAGGATGTCCGGGTGGACGGAGAGGAGCTTTTTCAGCATCGGCGGGGGCCGGTCGAGCCGGGGGTCGATGAAGCGCGACAGCTTGTAGTCGATCTTGACGTCGAGGCCCCCGCCCGGGGTGGGGACGGGCATGATGTCGTTCAGGATGAGGTGCGGCATGCAGTGGCCGTGGCGGTGGAGCAGGGCCATGATCTCCGCCGTCCGGCGGAAGAGCGCGAGCAGCCGCCTCCGGTCGGCGAGGCGCCCGGAGGCGAGGAGCGACCCCCAGCTTTCGGCCTCCACCCATTCGCTGACGCGGTACCAGAGGCCATCCGGCGCGCGCCGGATGGCGAAGTGGCGCACGAACCCCTCGCCGGGGAGCTTGGCGAGCGCGGCGAGCTCGCGCTCGAGGCGGGCGGCGATCTCGGCCGTCACCCCGGCCGCGGGCTTGAAGAGCCGGATCATGACGTGCTCGTCGGTCTTCTCGCGCACGGCCCGGCACAGGAAGGTCGCGCGGCCGTCGTGCAGCACGTCGACGATGCGGTAGTCGTCGATGAAGCGCCGGGGTCCGCCGAGATCCTGGCCGCAGACCGGGCAGACGCCGATCTCCTCCGCCACCGGCTGGTCGCACGTCGGGCAGCGTTTCATGCGCTCTCCTGGAACCTGGACGGCGTCGAAAAAGCCTTCCCCGGCGCGGCGCCATGATGCCCCGGCAATGCGCGCGCCCCCGGCCGGGTTCGCCGGCGGCGTCGTCCGCCCGCGGGCCCTTCCCGCCGCCGGGGGCGCGGGCGCGAAGCGTCCCGGCAGGCGCCGTCACCGGCTATATACACCACCCGCCGGGAAGATGGAACCGGCAAGCCGGCGGCCGGCTTGACGCCGCAAATCCGGCCGTGTTAGAGCGCGGGCCATGCACCCCGGAATGCTGGCCGCCCTGGCGCTCGTCCTGGTCCTCATGGGGGTCTACGCCTTCCCGGTCCCCAAGGCGTCGTTCCGGGCCGCCTACGCGCGGGTCCCCCCGGCGGTCGCCGCCTCCCTCGAGGCCTTCCGGCGCCGCCACCGGCCGAAGTTCCACACGGACGCCGGCGGGCTGCGCTGGCCCTACCTCGATGCCGGCCGCGGCGCGGAGGCCATCCTCTTCCTGCACGGGCTCGCCGGCTCGGCCGACGTCTGGTTCCAGCAGATCACGGCGCTCGAGGAGCGCTTCCGGTGCCTCGCGGTGACCATCCCGCCCGCCGCGAGCCTCGACCGGCTGCGGTTCGGCATCCACGGGATTCTCGCCCGGGAGGGTCTCTCCGGCGCCTTCCTGGCGGGAAGCTCCATGGGCGGCTATCTCGCGCAGTTCCTCGCCTCGAAGGATCCGGAGGTCTTCCGCCGGGCCGCGCTGCTGAACACCTTCGCGCCCAACCCGTTCATCCGCGGCCGCGCGCAGCGGGGCGCCAACACCCTGCCCTGGCTGCCCGAGTGGGTGGTCATGGCCGGGCTGCGGCGCCACGCGCGCCGGAGCCTCGCGCCGCCCGGAGCGGAAGGCGAGATCGTCCGCGCCTACCTCTTCGAGCAGACCTGCGGCGCGCTGCGCAAGGCGGACCTCTGCGCACGCTTGAGATGCCTGTGCCAGGCGTTCGAGCTCCCGCAGCCCGCCCGGCCGGCCCCCCCGATGCTGATCATCGAGTCGGAGGACGACCCCCTGCTCGGGCAGGAGCTTCGCCGGGGGCTGCGGGCGGCCTACCCCGCGGCCCGGGTCGTCGCGCTTCCCCGCGGCGGCCACTTCGCCTGCTTGACCCGCCCGCGGGAGACGACCGCCGCGCTCGCGGAGCTCTTCTCCGCTCCGGCCGCCTGACCCCCCCGGGCGCGAAAAAAAAGGGCGGGGACCCCAGCGGCTCCCCGCCCTTTCCAACCGGGCTTCCCGGAACGCCGTTTGTTTCTCCCGGGCGCTATCTTGCCGTTCGTCGCGAAAGCTCCGGGGAAAGATGCACGCACATTCGAGAAGCCGCGCCTTTTCAAGCGCCGGCACGGCCGTCCGCTCCGTGCCGCTGCCCGGCTCCCGCATCGGCGGCGCAGCCGGGTTGCCACGAATTCACAAGCAAGAAGCGTGCATGGAGCCGCCAATCCCGATTTTTTCCCCGGAATCAAGGCGTTGAACCAAACGACGCCTCCCGCCGGCTTCGGGTGCGGAATTATTTTTCTCAGAGTTGAAACCCCGATTTCCCTGCGGGGCGGGCGCGCTTCCTGCTTCGGCCGCTGCGGCGCGCGCCGCCTCGACGGCCGCCTTCAGCGCGCGCCGGCTTTTCCGGAAGGCGGTTGCGTGGCGTCGGCAAGCGCCGCGCCGGATCCCGGCCTCGAGGCGCCGATCGTCCACCGCCTGTCAGCGCAGGGGGCCGACGGCGGCCTCGACCGCGGCGAGGATCGCGCCGCTGCGGACCAGCCCGCGGACGGCCTCGATGTCGGGGGCGAGCTCGCGGTCGGCGCCGAGGTGCGGAACGGCGCGCCGGATCGCGCGGTAGGCGGCGAGCGTCCCCTCGCCGGGCTTGAGGTTGGTGAAAAGGTCGAGCCCCTGGGCGGCGCAGAGCAGCTCGATGGAGACCACGGCCTCGACGTTTTCGAGGATCGCGCGCGCCTTGCGCGCGGCGATCGTGCCCATCGAGACGTGGTCCTCCTTGTTCGCGGAGGTGGGGATGGAGTCGACGCTCGCCGGGTGGGCGAGCACTTTGTTCTCGGAGACGAGGGCCGCGGCGGTGTACTGGGCGATCATGAAGCCGGAGTTGAGGCCCCCGTCCTTCACGAGAAAGGCCGGCAGCCCGCTCAGGTTGGGGTTGACCAGCCGCTCGACCCGCCGCTCGGAGATGTTGGCGAGCTCGGCCGCGGCGAGGCCCAGGAAATCCATGGCGAGGGCGACCGGCTGGCCGTGGAAGTTCCCGCCGAGCAGGAATTCTGCGCTGTCGGCGAAGATGAGCGGGTTGCCGGTGGCGGAGTTCATCTCGGTTTCGATCACCCGGCGGCCGTACTCAACGGCGTCGCGGGTCGCGCCGTGGACCTGCGGCGAGCAGCGCAGGGTGTAGGCGTCCTGGATCCGGCCGCAGTCCTTGTGGGAGGAGATGATCTCGCTTGCGGCGGTGATGCGCGCCATGTTCTCGGCGGCCGCCCCCTGCCCCGGGTGCGGCCGCACGGCGTGCAGCCGCGGGTTGAACTCGGTGCGGCTGCCCATGAGCACCTCCAGGCTCATCGCCGCGGCGACGTCGGCGAGCCGGCAGAGCGAGGCGGCGTCGTGCACGGCGAGCGCGCCGATGGCGGTCATCACCTGGGTGCCGTTCACCAGGGCGAGCCCCTCGGCCGACTCGAGGGCGAGCGGCTTCAGGCCGCAGGCGGAGAGCGCCTCGGCCCCGGACAGGCGCCGGCCGCGGTAGAAGGCCTCCCCGCGGCCGATCAGGACGAGCGCGAGGTGGGCGAGCGGCGCGAGATCCCCGCTCGCGCCGACCGAGCCCTTTTCGGGGACCACCGGGACGACCCCGCGGTTCAGGAGCTGCAACAGGCGCCGCGCGGTCGCCAGGCGCACCCCCGAGTGCCCCATGCCGAAGTCCTTGAGCCTGAGCGCCATCGCGCCGCGCACGATCTCGGGCGCGAGCGGCTCCCCCACCCCGGCGGCGTGGCTCATGAGGATGTTTTCCTGGAGCTTGCGGGTGTCCCGGCGCGAGATGGCGATGTCGGAAAGCGCGCCGAACCCGGTCGTCACCCCGTAGATCCGCCGCTCGTCGCGGACCCAGCCGTCGACCAGGCCCCGGGCGGCCGCAATCGCCGCCTCGCAGGCGGCCGAGAGCCTGACCCGCGCCCCGCCGCGCGCGACGGCGACGAGGTCGGCGATCGTGAAACCCTCCCGCTCGAGCGTGATCGTCCGGCGGCCCACGGCCCTCCTCCCTTTCATGCCGGCTTCCTCCGGCGCGGCCCCATCCTGCCGCGCCGCCGGCCCGTCCGCGCATCTTACCCCGGCCGCCGGCCGGCGTCCAGGGCGATTGCGGAAGCCGCGCCGTTTTGGTATGGGGGGGACGCAGCGTCGGCGGCGCGCCGCCGCCGGCCTCCGCGATCCCGAAGCCCGGGCAGGAGATCCGCCATGACCGACAACCCCGCCATCGCCGGCGCCCAGGAGTTCCACCTGGGGACCCTGTTCGCGGAGCTTCCGCCCGCGCCGCACTTCGAGGCCGGAATCCGCCGCGCCCCCGCGCGGCGCTTCGGCCTGACCCCCGCCGAGACGCGGCTCGCGCTCGCCAACGCGCTGCGCTACGTCCCCGATACATGGCACGCCGCCCTCGCCCCGGAGTTCCTCCAGGAGCTCATCACCCGCGGCCGAATCTACGGCTACCGCTTCCGCCCGCCGGGCCGCATCCGCGGGCTCCCGGTGGACGCCTACCGCGGCGCCTGCCTCGAGGGCCGCGCCTTCCAGGTGATGATCGACAACAACCTCGACTTCGAGGTCGCGCTCTACCCCTACGAGCTCGTGACCTACGGCGAAACCGGCCAGGTCTGCCAGAACTGGATGCAGTACCGCCTGATCAAGGCCTGCCTCGAGCGGCTGACCTCCGAGCAGACCCTGGTGGTCGCCTCCGGCCACCCCGTGGGCCTGTTCGCCTCCGCGCCCGAGGCGCCGCGGGTGATCATCACGAACGGCCTGCTCGTCGGCGCCTTCGACGACGAAGAGAACTGGCACCGCGCCGCCGCCCTCGGCGTCACCAACTACGGCCAGATGACCGCCGGCGGCTGGATGTACATCGGCCCCCAGGGGATCGTCCACGGGACTTACAGCACGCTGCTCAACGCCGGCCGCGCCAAGCTCGGGATCCCCGCCGATCGCGACCTCGCCGGCCGGCTCTTCGTCTCCTCGGGGCTCGGCGGCATGAGCGGAGCCCAGGGCAAGGCGGTGGTCATCGCCGGCGGGGTGGGGGTGATCGCCGAGGTGGACGAATCCCGCATCCGCACGCGCCTCGACCAGGGCTGGATCGACGAGGCGGTCGACGACCCCGCGGCGGCCTTCCGCATCGCCGAGCGCTGCCGGCAGAGCCGCACGGCCCGCGCGGTCGCCTTCCACGGCAACGTGGTCGACCTCCTGGAGTACGCCGTGAACCAGCAGGTCGCGATCGACCTGCTCTCCGACCAGACCTCCTGCCACGCGGTCTACACCGGCGGCTACTGCCCGCAGGGGATCACCTTCGCCGAGCGCACGGCGCTGCTCGAGAGCGGGCACGCGGGCTTCCGGGAGATGGTCGACGCGACGCTGCGGCGCCACTTCGCGCTCATCCAGACCTTGGCCGGCCGCGGGACCTACTTCTTCGACTACGGCAACAGCTTCCTCAAGGCGGTCTTCGACGCCGGGGTGACGGCGGTCTGCAAAAACGGCAAAAACCCCCTGGACGGCTTCGTCTTCCAGTCCTACGTCGAAGACATCATGGGCCCGATCCTCTTCGACTACGGCTACGGCCCCTTCCGCTGGGTGTGCCTGAGCGGCGACCCCGAGGACCTGCGGCGGACCGACCGCGCCGCCATGCGGCTGATCGACCCCGGGCGGCGCTTCCAGGACCGCGACAACTGGGTGTGGATCCGCGACGCGGAGAAGAACCGGCTGGTGGTCGGCACCCAGGCGCGGATCCTCTACCAGGACGCCGCCGGGCGCACGGCGATCGCCCTCGAATTCAACCGCATGGTGCGCGCGGGCGAGATCGGGCCGGTGATGCTCGGCCGCGACCACCACGACACCGGCGGCACCGACTCGCCCTTCCGCGAGACCGCCAACATCCGCGACGGGAGCAACATCTGCGCCGACATGGCGACCCACTGCTTCGCCGGCAACGCCGCCCGCGGCATGAGCCTGGTCGCCCTGCACAACGGCGGCGGGGTGGGGATCGGCAACGCCGTGAACGGCGGCTTCGGCCTGGTCCTGGACGGCAGCGCCCGGGTCGATGCGATCATCGCGCGCGCGATCCCCTGGGACGTCATGGGCGGGGTGGCCCGGCGCGCCTGGGCGCGCAACCCGGCGGCGCTGGCGACCGCCGCCGACTATAACGTCCGGCGCCGGGGCGCGGAGCAGATCACGCTGCCCTTCCTCGCCGACGACCGCCTGGTGGCGGAGGCCGTCGACCGGGCGCTCGCCGCCGCCTGGAAAAAAGCAGACCCGCGATGGGAGAGCCCGAAATGAGCGCCATGCACCGCATCGTCGAATGCGTCCCCAACTTCAGCGAGGGGCGCGACCTGGAAAAGATCGAAAAGCTCCTCGCCCCCTTCCGGGGACGCGAGGGAGTGAAGCTCCTCGACTTCCAGCGCGACGCCGACCACAACCGCCTGGTGGTGACCGTCGTGGGGGCCCCGGAGCCCCTGGCGGCGGCCGTCCTCGAGGCGATGGCGGCCGCCGTCGCGCTGATCGACCTGCGCACCCACCGCGGCCAGCACCCGCGCATGGGCGCCGTCGACGTCGTGCCCTTCATCCCGGTCAAGAACGTCACCATGGCCGAGGCGGTCGCGCTCGCGCGCGAGGTGGCCGCGGAGGCCGCGCGGCGCCTCGAGCTGCCGATCTTCCTCTACGAAGAGTCCGCCTCCGCCCCCCACCGCCGCAACCTCGCCGACATCCGCAAGGGGCAGTTCGAGGGGATGGCCGAAAAGATCCGGCAGCCCGAGTGGCGCCCCGATTTCGGCCCGGCCGCGGTCCACCCCACCGCCGGCGCGACCGCCGTGGGCGCGCGCATGCCGCTCATCGCCTACAACGTCAACCTGGGCACCGCCGACCTCGCCGTCGCCGAGCAGATCGCCCGGCGGGTGCGCCACCTGGGCGGCGGGCTGCGCTTCTGCAAGGCGCTCGGCATCGCGCTCACCGACCGCGGCATCGTCCAGGTCTCGATGAACATGACCGACTACACGCGCACCGCCCTCTACCGCGCCTTCGAGCTCGTGCGCATCGAGGCGCGGCGCTGGGGGGTCCCGGTCGTGGGCAGCGAGATCGTCGGGCTCGTCCCCCTGGCGGCGCTGATCGACGCCGCGGCCTACTACCTGCAGCTCGAGAACTTCAGCCCCGGGCAGGTGCTCGAGTCGCGGATCTGGGAGTAGCCGGGCGATGGCGAACGCACCTGCGGCCGCGGCCGCCGGCCGGGGCCCACGGCCGGGCTGGCTGATCATCGAAAACGCTGCCGAGCTCGTCACCGTGAGCGGCTTCGGCCCCAAGCGGGGGCGGGCGATGTCCGAGATCGGCGTCATTGCCGACGGGGCGCTCGTGATCGAGGCGGGGGCCATCGCCCGCGTGGGGCCGACGGCCGCGGTGCGGGCGGCGCTTTCCGCCGCCGGCGCCGACCCGGCCGACTACACGGTGATCGACGCCCGCGGCAAGGCCGTGCTGCCGGGGTTTGTCGACCCCCACACCCACCTCGTCTTCGCCGGCGAGCGCGCCGAGGAGTTCGGCTGGCGGCTGCAGGGGAAGAGCTACCTCGAAATCCTCGCCCAGGGCGGCGGGATCCTCAGCACCGTGCGGGCGACCCGGGCGGCCGCGGCCGAGGAGCTCTTGGCGGCGGGGCTGGCGCGCCTCGATGCCATGCTCGCCCACGGGGTGACCACCGTCGAGGGCAAAAGCGGCTACGGGCTCGACCGCGACACGGAAATCAAGCAGCTCGAGGTCATGGCGGAGCTCGGCCGCCGCCACCCCGTCACGGTGGTCCCCACCTTCCTGGGAGCCCACGCCGTCCCGCCGGAGTACGCCGGCCGCGCCGAGGCGTACCTCGATTTCCTGCTCGCCGCGGTGCTCCCCGAGGCGGCCGGCCGCGGGCTGTGCGAGTTCTGCGACGTCTTCTGCGAACAGGGGGTCTTCTCGATCGACCAGTCCCGCCGGCTCTTGACAAAGGCCGCCGCCTGGGGTTTGAAGCCCAAGCTGCACGCCGACGAGATCGTGCCCCTCGGCGGGGCGGAGCTCGCCGCGGAGCTCGGCGCCGTCTCGGCCGACCACCTGCTGCACGCCTCGCCGGCGGGGGTCGCGGCGCTCGCCGCCGCCGGCGTCGTCGCGGTGCTTCTGCCCGCGACCGCCTTCAGCCTGCGCGAGCCCTACGCCCGGGCGCGGGAGATGATCGCGGCGGGCTGCGCCGTGGCGCTGGCGACCGACTTCAACCCGGGCTCCTGCTACACGGAGTCGATCCCGCTCGTCGCGGCCCTGGCCGCCCTCGGCATGGGCCTGAGCGCCGAGGAGATCGTGACGGCGCTCACGCTGAACGCGGCGGCGGCCCTGAACCGGGCCGAGCGGATCGGAAGCCTCGACCCGGGCAAACGGGGCGACGCGGTGATCCTCGCGCACCCGAGCTACCGCTTCATCCCCTACCGGGTCGGGATGAACATCGTGGAGACGGTGGTCAAGGAAGGGACCGTGGTTTACGACCGCAGAGGAGAGGAGAAGGGGCGATGCTGAGGGAGCTGGCGCTCACCGCCTATCTGGACCGGACCGCCTCCGGCGAGCCCGTCCCCGGCGGCGGCAGCGCGGCCGCGCTCAACGCGGCGCTTTCCGCCGCCTTGATCGAGATGGTGGCGAACCTCACGATCGGCCGCAAGGCGTTTTCCGCCGCCGAGGGGGAGATGCGCGCCGCCGCGGCGCGGGCCGCCGCGCTGCGCGCCGAGCTCGCGGCGGCGATCGACCGCGACGCCGAGGCCTACGGCGCGGTGCTCGCGGCCTATCGCCTGCCCAAGGGGAGCGAGGCCGAGCGCGCGGCCCGCGAAGCGGCCGTGCAGGCGGCCTTCCGGCAGGCCGCCCAGGTGCCGCTCGAGGTGGGCCGCCGGGCGCTCGAGCTGCTCGCCCTCGGGGAGGCGGTCATCGCCCGCGGCAACCCCAACGCCGCCTCCGACGGGGCCGCCGGGGTCCTCGCGGCGCGCATGGCGGTGCGCGCGGCGGTCTATAACGTGCGCATCAACCTGAGCGGCATCGCCGACCCGGCCCTCGTCGCCGCGCTCGGCGGCGAGGCCGGGCGGCTCGAGGCCGAAGCCGAGGCGCGGGAGAGACGGGCGCTCGCGCAGCTCACGATCTAGGCCGGGAAAACCCCGGGAGGCGCATGCAGCTCTTCGTCGAACAGCTCCTGAACGGTCTCGCCATGGGGTCGGTCTACGCGCTGATCACCCTGGGGCTCTCCCTCGTCTACGGCATCCTGCGCATCCTGCACGTCGCCCACGCGGCCGTCTACACGATCGGCGCCTACGCCGGGCTGTGGTTCTTCCATCTCACGGGGAGCCTGGCGCTCGCCGCCGCCGGCAGCATGGCCGTCTGCGCCGCGGCGGGGGTCGCGATCGAGCGCTTCGTCTACTTCCCGCTGCTCAGGCACCCGCCCTTCGTGCCGCTGATCGCGAGCATCGCGATCCTGCTCTCGGTCGAAGAGCTCTGCCGCCTCGTGGCCGGCCCGCAGATCCTCACCTTCCCCGCGGCGCTGCCCTTCCCGGAGCTGCGGGTGGCCGGGGTCACGGTGACCGCGACCTTGATCGGCATCTACGCCGTCACCGCCGCGGTGCTCGCGCTGTTGTGGCTCGTCACGACCCGCACCGAGCTCGGGCTCGCCATGCGCGCCGCCTCCCAGGATCTCGCGATCGCCGAGGCCATGGGGATCGACACCCACCGCATCGTGAGCCTCACCTTCGTCATCGGCTCGGCGATCGCGGCCCTCGCCGGGGTGCTGGTCGGCATCCACTTCAACCAGGTCTACCCCACCATGGGGGCGATCCCGGCCTACAAGACCCTTGCCTTGATCGTCGTGGGCGGCCTCGGCTCGGTGCCGGGTGCGGTGATCGCCGCGCTCGTGCTCGGCATGGCCGAGACGCTGCTCATCGGCTACGCCGACATCCCGCTTCCCCGGGACGCCCTCGCCTTCATCGCCATGATCGGCGTGCTGATGTGGCGCTCCCAGGGGCTTCTCGGGTCGCGTTGAAAGGGGGCGGAGGGGCGCGCACATGAGCGGATACCTCGTGACGCTGTTCACCATCATCGCGATCAACGCCGTCGCGGCGATCGGGCTGAACGTCATCGTGGGCTTCGCGGGGCAGATCTCCCTCGGGCACGCGGCCTTCGTCGGGATCGGCGCCTACGCGGCGGCGCTGCTCGCGACCAAGGCCGGCCTCTCCTTCTGGGCGGCGCTGCCGGCGGTCGTCGCCGCGAGCGCCCTGATCGGGCTCCTGCTGGGGCTGCCGAGCCTGCGGGTGCGCGAGGACTTTCTCGCCATCACGACGATCGGCATCAACTTCATCGTCGAGGCGGTCTTCAACAACTTCGAGTTCTTCGGCGGCGCGCTGGGGATCGGCGGGATCCCGCGGGTCGAGCTCTGGGGCGCGAAGCTGCGGGGGCTCCCCTACCTCGGCCTGTGCCTCGGCTTTCTGTCGCTCGCGCTCGCATCCGCGGCCTGGCTCGCCCGCTCCTTCGCCGGGCTCGCCTGTTTCGCCCTGCGCGAGGAGGAGACGGCGGCGGCGAGCATCGGGATCTCGCCGGTGCGCTTCAAGCTGCTCGCCTTCGTGATCGGCACCGCCCTGGCGGGGGTCGCCGGCGCGCTCCAGGCGCACTTCATGCGCTTCATCGCCGCCGCCGACTTCGCCTTCCCGCAGTCCGTGTCGCTCTTGAGCATGGTGGTGCTGGGCGGGATCGGCACCCTCTGGGGGCCGCTGCTCGGGGCGCTGTTGATCGGGGTGCTGCCCGAGATCTTCCGGCCGCTGATCGACTACCGCATCCTCTTCTACACGGTGCTCCTGCTGCTGATGATCCGCTTCCAGCCCGGGGGGCTCCTCGGCGAGGAGAGCGTCGCGCGCCGGGTCTTCGGCCGGCTGCGGCCCGGGGGGCGCCCATGAGCTCGCCGCTTCTCGAGCTGCGCGCGGTGAGCAAGCATTTCGGCGGTCTGAAGGCCGTCGACGCCGTGAGCTTCCACATCGACCCGGGCGAGATCCTGGGCCTGCTCGGGCCGAACGGGGCGGGCAAGACGGTCTGCTTCAACCTGATCTCCGGGGTCGCCAAGCCGACGGGGGGCGAGATCCGCTTCGACGGCCGGCGGATCGACGGGATGGCCCCGCATGCGATCGCCGCCTGCGGGATCGGGCGGACCTTCCAGATCGTCAAGCCCTTCGCCCACCTGAACGTGCGCGAGAACGCGACCGCCGCCCGCGGCATCGACCGCTACCCGCGCTTCGACCGGATCTGGGCGAGCTGGAAAACCGCGGCCGAACGCCGCGCGTCGCTCGCGCTGCTCGAGCGGGTGGGGATCGCCGAGCTCGCCGAGCGCCGCTCCGGCATCCTGCCGCTCGGCGACCTGCGGCGCCTGGAGATCGCCCGGGCGCTCGCCGTCGGCCGCCGGCTCATCCTGCTCGACGAATCCTTCTCCGGCCTGCGCCCCGAGGAGATCGCCCGCCTCGAGGAGCTTGTCGCCGCCATCCGCGGCCAGGGGGTCACCGTGCTCCTGATCGAGCACAACATGCGGGTCGCCATGGGGCTGTGCGACCGGCTGGTGGTGCTGGACCACGGCCGCAAGCTCGCCGAGGGGCCGCCGGCCGAGATCCGGCGGAACGAGGCGGTGATCGAGGCCTACCTCGGCCGGAAGGGGGGGGCGCATGCTGCTTGAGGCGCGCGAGCTCACGATCGCCTACGGCGACATCCGCGCGGTGTCGCAGGTGAGCTTCGGGCTCGAGCGGGGCGAGCTCGTTTCCATCATCGGCGCCAACGGCGCGGGGAAGAGCTCGATCCTCGCGGGCCTCATGGGCCTCGTCCCCCTGCGGCAGGGAAGCGTCCGCTTCAAGGGGCGCGAGATCGGCGGCCTGCCCGCCCACGCGCGGGCGCGCGCCGGGCTGCGGCTGGTCCCCGAGCGGGCGCGGGTCTTCCCGCGGCTGAGCGTGAGGGAAAACCTCCTGACCGGGGTCTACGGGATGCGCCGCCGGATCGACCTCGGCCGCCGCCTGGAGTGGCTCTTCGGCCTCTTTCCGATCCTCAGGGAGCGCGGCGGCCAGCCCGCGGCCACCCTCTCGGGCGGCGAGCAGCAGCAGCTCGCCATCGCCCGCGCCCTCGTCTCCGAACCGGACCTGCTCCTGGTGGACGAGGTCTCGATGGGGCTCATGCCCAAGCTTGTCGACCAGGTCTTCGAGGTGCTCGCGCGCCTGAACCGCGAGCGGGGCCTGACCATCCTGCTCGTCGAGCAGAACGCCGCGGCCTCGCTCGAGATCTCGCAGCGCGCCTACGTGCTCGAAACCGGGGTGTGCGTCTTCGCGGGCCGCGCGGAGGAGCTCCTCCGCGAACCGCGGCTCAAGGCGGCCTACCTCGGCGAATGATTCGGCGGCCGTCCGGCCGGACGCCGCCCGCAGGCAAGCGCCGGCCCGCGCGGCCGGAACGCGACAACCCGTGACAAGGAGGAGCCATGAAACGCGTCAAACTGCTCGTCACCGCCGTCCTCACGCTCGCCCTCGGCCTCGGCGCCGCCCAGGCGGCCGACACGATCAAGATCGGGCTGCTCGCCCCGCTCACCGGCTTCGCCGCCGCCGACGGCGCGAGCGTCAAGAACTCCGTCGATCTCGCCGTGGAGAAGGTGAACGCCGCGGGCGGCCTGCTCGGGAAAAAGGTCGAGCTCGTGGTCTACGACGACCGCGCCGACGCCAAGGAGGCGGTCGCCCTCGCCCAGAAGCTCATCCAGCAGGACAAGATCGCCGGCCTGGTGGCCGGCTCCTACAGCATGCCGACCCGCGCCGTCGCGCCGCTCTTCCAGGAGGAGGGGATCCCGCTCGTCGCCGCCTACGCAATCCACCCCGACGTGACCAAGGCCGGGGACTTCAATTTCCGCAACGGCTTCCTCGGCGCCGTCGAGGGCCGCGCGGCCGCCTACACCGCCATCGAGCTCCTCAAGGCGAAGAAGATCGCGCTGCTCACCAGCGACAACGACTTCGGCCGCACCCTCGCCGAGGGGTTCAACGCGTACCTCGCCCAGCAGGCGGCGGGCAAGGCCGAGGTCGCCATCGCGCTCACCTACCCCATGGCCGAGAAGGACTTCAAACCCTACCTCTCCAAGATCAAGGAAGCGAACCCGGATGTGATCTTCGCCAGCGGCTACTACTTCCAGACCGGCCCGGTGCTCAAGCAGGCGCGCGAGCTCGGCATGAAGACCCAGATCATCGGCGAGGAGGGGGCCGACTCGCCCAAGACACTGGAGATCGCCGGCGAGGCGGCCGAGGGGTTCGTGATCGTGACCAACCTGAACCGCGACGACCCGCGGCCGGAGGTCCAGACCTTCCTCAAGGAGTACGAGACCCGCTTCAAGATCATGCCGGACATGGTGGGCGCCTCGGCCTACGACGCCTTCATGATCCTCTGCGACGGGATCACGCGCGCGAAGAGCACCCAGGGCAAGGCGGTGCGGGATGCGATCGCGGCCACGAAGAACTACAACGGCCTGACCGGGGTCATCACCGGCTTCAAGTCGGGCGAGGTGGTGAAGGAGGTCCAGGTGCAGACCGTCAAGCAGGGCCGTTTCCGCTACCTCGGCGTGATCAAGGACCCGGCCATCATCACCCCGTAGCGCCCCCCGCCGTCGCGGCCGGCGCCCGGCGCGATCACGCGCCCATCCCGTGGCCCCGCCCGGGATGGGCGCCGCACCGGCGCCTCAGGACGTGAAGGCCGCCTCGACGGCGGCGGTGATGTCCGCGAGCCGGAAGGGCTTGTGGATGAAGCCGCGGCAGCCCTTCGCCATGAGCTGCGAGGCCTCGTCGTTGAGGGCGAAGCCGCTCGAGAGGATGTAGCGGGAATCGGGGCTTGCGGCCTGCATCTGCGCGAGGAGCTCGGCGCCGGTCATCCCCGGCATGCGCATGTCGAAGATGACGAGGTCGAAGGGCGGAGTCTGCGCGGCCAAGAGCGCGAGCGCCTCCTTCCCGTCGGCGGCGATGGTCACCCGGTGGCCGAGGCGCACGAGCATGGCTTTCCCGATGTCGCGCACCATCTCCTCGTCGTCGATCAAAAGAATGCTCTTCGGCTCCATCGTCTCCCCCGGGGCGCGCCCCGATCGTCACCCTGCGGCGCCGGACTACTTTGTTATTATAGTCGATCCGCGGGCAAGATCAACCCCGGGCCTTCCGCCTGCGCCGCTTCCGGCCTTTTCGCCCGGAGGCGGCGGGGGGGACGCGAGCGGCAGCCGCACGCGGAAAAGAGCGCCGCCGCCCGCCGGGCTTTCGGCCTCGATCACGCCGCCGTGGGCCTCCACGATCGTCCGGCACAGGCTCAAGCCCAGTCCGTAGCCGCCGCTCGCCCGCGCGCGCGAGGGGTCGGCGCGGAAGAAGGGCTCGAAGATGCGCGGGAGGTCCTCGGGGGCGATCCCGATGCCGTGATCGCGCACCTCGAGCACGGCCGCGGGCGGCCGGCGTTCCAGCCGCACCTCGACGGCGGGGCTCCCCGGCCGCGAATAGTTGAGGGCGTTGGCGAGGAGGTTGCGCACGACCGTGCGGAAAAGCTCGCGGTGGACGCGGCCGACCAGGGTCTCCGGCAGGGCCTCCATCCGGATCCCCGGCGGCCGGCCTTCGAACTCGGCCGCGGCGGCGCGCACCGCCGCGGCGAGGTCCACCGGCTCCCGCGCGAGCTCCTCGGGGCGGTGGCGGATCCGCGCGCTTTCGAGGATCGCGGTGATCATCGCCTCCATGTCGCCGACGTCCGCGCGGATGCTCTCCCGCGCCGGGTCCTCCGGCAGGAACTCGAGGGCCACCTTGAGGCGCGTGAGCGGCGAGCGCAGCTCGTGGCTCACGTCGAGCATCAGCCGCTCGCGGGCCTGGATCATGTCGCGGATGCGCCGCGTCATGTCGTTGAAGGCCTGGGCGAGCTCGTCGAACTCGTCGGGTCGGCGGTGGGCCCCCGGCCGCGGCCGCCCCGGCCCGCCCGCGGCCGGAAGCGGAATGCGGTGGTCGAGGTTTCCGGCCGCCACCTCCCGGACCCCCTCCCGCAGCCGGGCGATCGGCTTGAGAATGTGCCGCAGGCCGACGAAAGCCGCGGCCAGGATTCCGGCCAGCACGGCGAGCAGCAGGGCGAGCGGCTCGCCCGCGGCGAGGGCCGGCGGCGCGGGGCCGAGCTCGAAGATGAACCGCGCCCCCGGCTCCCGGAGCTCGGCCAGGACCCGGCCGCGGAAAAACCCGGCGCGCACCTCCGGCCCGGACGACCACAGCCGCATCCGCGGCGGCAGGTTTTCGGGGACCTCCGGCCGCGTGCTCCAGCTTGCCTCGGGGGTGACGACGCGCAGCTGGAACGCCCCGGCGGCGGCGAGCGCGGCCGCCCGCTCGAGGTCCGGCGGCGCGCCGATCTCGGATGCGACCAGCTCGAGGTAGTGGGCGACGGTCCGGTGGAACTCCTCCCCGGCCCGCTTGCGAAGATACCAGCCGAAGCCCCCGACGGCGAGCTGGATCCCGAGGCCGGCGACCAGGAAGACGGCGAGCAGCTTCGAGATGACCGAGCCGAACAGGCCGCGCGCCATGGCGCGCCGCCCCCTCACGCGGTCCTCGCGCCGATGAAGACGTACCCCGCGCCCCAGACGGTCTTGATGAACTCCGGGGACTTGGGGTCGTCGCCCAGCTTCTGGCGGATGCGGCTCATGGTGATGTCCACCGAGCGGTTGAAGGCCTCGCAGTCGATCCCGCGCAGCTCCTGCAGGATCCGGTCGCGCGAGAGCACGCTGCCGGCATGCCGCACGAGGAGCGCGAGCGCCGCGAACTCGTTGGTGGTGAGCTCCACCGGCCGGCCCCGGAGCGTCACCCGGCGCCGCTCGAAGTCGATCGCGAGCTCCCCGTACGCGGCGCCCGGCCCGACCGCTTCGGGGGCGCGCCGCCGGAGCACGGCGTGGATCCGCGCCACGAGCTCGCGCGGCTCGAAGGGCTTGGCGAGGTAGTCGTCGGCCCCGAGCTCGAGGCCGACCACCTTGTCGGCGACCTCCCCGCGGGCGGTGAGCATGATGATCGGCACCGCCGACTCCGCCCGGATGGCGCGGCACAGGGAGAAGCCGTCCATCCCGGGCAGCATCACGTCCAGGATCACGAGATCGGGCGGCCGCCGGCGCAGCTGCTTGAGCCCCTCCGCGGGATGGGTCGCGCTCCGGGCGGCGAGGCCGAAATCCTTCAGGAAGCGCTCCAGCAGCCGGTTCAGGCGCTCGTCGTCGTCGATGATGAGAATGGCGGGTGCGGTCTCCATCGCCTCCGGCCCCAGGCCGCGGCCCCGGGGCGGTCAAATCCAGCGGCGCACCCGGGACCGGTAGCGACTATACGCCGCGCCGAACTCTTTTTCCAGCCGCGCCTCCTCGAAGGGGATGAACACCCGGTCGATGACGCCGACGAAGACGAGCGCCGCGGCGTAGAAGGGCAGCGTCCCCATCCACAGCGCCGCGCCGCCGAGCATCGCCGCCATGCCGAGGACCATGGGGTTGCGGCTCACGCGGAAGGGGCCGCGGACGGCGAGCGCCCCGGAGCGCTCCGCGGGGCGCACGGGGATGCCCCGCCGCCGGAAGACCCCCCAGGCCCAGAGCATGAGGAGGGCGCCCGTTGCGGCGAGGAATCCGCCGGCCGCCGGCGCCGCGAAGAGCCGCCACCCCTCCCGCGAGCCGATCGCCGCGTGGGCGGCGACGGCCGCGGCCAAAAGCCCCATCGCGATCCGCGGCGGGCGCAGGCAGGAAGAGAGGGAAGGGCTTTCCATGGCGCTACTCCTGCCTGCCGGCCCGCCCGCAGCGGCCGGAATGCAGGCGGTGGAACCTCTCGAGCTTGGCGACGAGCTTCGCCTTCTGCTCGGCGGAGAGGGTCGCGTGGATGGCGGCCAGCCGCTCGACGGCGAGCGCGACGATCCGCTCCATCCCCTCGCGCTGATCGTTCCAGAGCCCCTTCAGCCGGTCGACGTCCAGCGTTTCGGCCGCGAGCAGCGCTTCGAGCTCGTGGTGAGCCTTCTCCCGGGCCGCCCGCAGCGCCGCCCGCTCGGCCAGGAGCTCGCCCGCGATCCGCTCGAGCGCCCCGCGCTGGGCCGCGGTGAGGTCGAGCGCCTCGGCGAGGTAGTCGACCGCGAACTCCACCCCCGCGGGACGATCCTGCCGGCAGCCCTGGAACAGGAGCGCCGCGGCGCATAGCGCCAGGACCCCCGCCGCGGCCATCATCAGCTTCTCCATCCTTGCTTTCTCCATCACCGGTTCCTCCCTTGGGAATGGGTTGACTTTCGAGCCGGCCGCGGCGCAACCGCCGGCGCCGCCCGACGGTCCTGAAGATAGCCTGCCCGAGGCCGGCGATGCTTTTCGGAGCGGTAACAAACGGTAACAAAGTGTAACGGCGCGCGGAGGCGGCCGGCGCGTTTGATTCGGCCGCCGCGAGGCGCTAAGATCCGCCGAGCGATACGGAGCGCAGGCGCGACGGCGATGGGGATCGGAAGCTACACCTATCTTTCTGAAGACGACTGGCGGGCGCGGATCGCGGCGGCCGAGGGGCTCGGCCGGCGCTGCGAGCTCTGCCCCCGGCGCTGCCGCGTCGACCGCCGCGCCGGCGGGCTCGGCTTCTGCGGGGCGCCCGCGGGGATCGTCGCCTCGAGCATCTTCCCCCACCACGGCGAGGAGCCGCCGATCTCCGGCCGCGGCGGGTCGGGGACGGTCTTCTTCACCCACTGCACGCTCAAGTGCCTCTTCTGCCAGAACTACCAGCTCTCCCACGAGCGCGAGGGGCGGCCCTTCAGCGCGGCGGAGCTCGCGCGGGAGATGCTCGGGCTCGAGGCCGCCGGCTGCCACAACATCAACCTCGTCACGGCGACCCACTTCCTCCCCGAGGTGCTCGCGGCGCTCCGGCTCGCGGCCGCCGAGGGGCTGACGCTCCCGGTGGTCTACAACTGCGGGGGCTACGAGCGCCCCGAGACGATCGCCGTTTTGAACGGGGTCGTCGACATCTGGCTTCCGGACATGAAATACGGCGGCGACCGGCCGGCCCGGCGCTACTCGCAGGCGCCCGACTACGTCGCGGTGAACCGCGAGGCGGTGCGGGCCATGTTCCGCCAGGTCGGGCCCCTGCGCCTCGATGCGCAGGGGCTCGCCGTGCGCGGGCTCCTCATCCGCCACCTCGTCCTTCCGGGCGGGGAGTCCGAAAGCCTGAAGGTGCTCGACTTTTTGAAGCGCACCTTCGACCCCGAGGACGCGGCGGTGAGCCTCATGGCCCAGTACCGCCCCCTCTACCGTGCCTGCGATCATCCGCCGCTCGACCGGCGCCTGGACCCGCAGGAGTATGCGGCCGTCCTTGCGGCCTTCCTTGCGGCCGGGTTCGGGGGCTTTTTCCAGGAGCCCGAAAAGCTCGACGCCTCCTTCGTGATCGACTTCACGACCCGCAAGCGCGAGCCGCTGACCGGCGCGTAGCGGGCGATGGACGCATCGGCACCCGGCCGCGAGTGCCGCGCCGGGCCGATTGCGCCTGACAACCCGCGGCGCCCGGGCCTACAAGCCCTCCCATCCGCCGGCGCGAAGCCGGGCGCCATCGTACCTCGGAACGCCGTTATGCCCCGAGCCGTTCAGGCCGAATCCGGGTGAACCCGGAGGATGTCTAAACGGCCCCTTCTTTTCGAATCCCCCGGCCACCGCGAGCGAGGTCGCGGCGCTTGCATGCCGAGCGCCGGGTGTTATTTTAAGGCCGTCTTCAGCCGACTCACAGCCGATTCAGCCATGCGCGGACCTCAAGAGATCCTCGGGATCGCAGCGGCGCTCTGCGTTTTCGTCGCCTGCGCCGCGCCGCCCTTCCAATCCACCTGGAAGGCCGGCGACGAAAAAGCCCTCGCCGTGAGCGGCCGCCGGATTGCCGCCTGGTTCATGAGCGACGTCGAGGCGACGCGCCGCAACGCCGAGGAGGCGATGGCCGATGAAATCGCCGCCCGCGGCGGCCGGCCGCAGACCGCCTATGCCATCCTGGATGCCGGCGCCGGCGCGGACCTCCCCCGGGCCTTCGAGCGCCTGCGCCAGGCGGGGGTCGACCTGGCGCTCGTGGTCCGCCCGGCCGCCCGCGACGGCGACCTCTGGCGGGCCTACCCCCGGTTCGGGACGCGCTTCGGCGGCTACCGGGGCGCGGCCGGCTGGGGGTGGGGGTGGGCCGCCGATCCGGCCTGGGGCCCGATCGACGCCCTGGTCACGGTCGAGACCCGCTTCTACGACGCGGCCCGCGACCGTCTCCTGTGGGCCGGCGCGAGCCAGCTCCGCAACCCCGTCGACACCCCGGCGATCGCCCGGCGCCTGGCCGCCGAGGCGTTCGCGGCCATGTCCCGGGAAGGGCTGATCGACTGACGGGCGCGCCTCATCCCTGCGCGCCCGGCGTCATCCCGACCGCCCCGTGCCGCCAGGCGATGCGCGTGAACATCTGCGCCAGGCCGGCCCCCAGCGCGAAGACGCCGCCGATGTCGAGGTTGCGGTCGGCGGTCGCGTCGAAGCAGACGTTCAGGCTCGAGGCCATCCCCTCCGCGGGCTTCCAGTAGCAGACCATGACCGGGACCCGCGGCAGCGGCGCGAGCACGACCGAGATGTCGGAGCGAAGCTCGGGGGCCACCTGGCGGCCGCCGAAGAGGTGCACCATGTCGTCGAAGAGCGCGGGGTAGGCGTCGGCCACCTGCTGCATGGCCTCCTCGCAGCGCTTGCGGAAGAGCGGGTAGCGCTCGCGCCCCCCCTTGAGCTCGCGGAAGGACACCCATCGGCCGCAGGGCGCGATCCCCTCGCCGTGGAGGATGTGGGTGAGGAAGGGGATCGCGACCCAGGGGTTGACGTGGATGTCGGCGTGGAAATCCCCGCGGCGGTCCACGCTGAAGTCCTTGCCGAGCACCTTGAGCGTCAGCCGGCCGCCGTCGAAGCGCGCCCCGACGCGGCGCGCCGCCGCCTCGAGGTCGATCCCGGCGACCGCCTCCTTGAGCTTGCGGAAGTGGGCCGCGCCCTCCGGCTCGGGCGCACCCGCGGCGGCCCCGCTGTAGCGGGCGGCGACGGCGGGGTCCACCCGCGGGCACTCCGCAACCGCCCGCCGGCCCTGGAACACGGCGCCGGCGAAGGCAAGGCAGGTCTTCTCCCCGCAGTTGCCGCAGTTGGACTTGTCGAGCAGCTGGAAGATCTCGAAGGCGTTCCGGGGCTTGGTCATCGATTCTCTCCCGAGGGCAAACGTTCCGGCACTCGATCGGTAGCACCGCCGCGGCCGAAAGGCAACGACGCCGCGGCGGCTCCCGCGTCTTCTTGACAGCGCCGCATCGCCGGTGCTATGCGTGCTCCGACCGGCCGCACGGATGCGAACGTGCGGCCTCCGGCCACGAAGGCACGCGCGCCTTGGTGGCTTTTTTTTTGCCGGCGCCCGCCCGGCAAAAGGCCGGGGCGCCCGGCGCGTCATCACCGGATGAAGGGGGATCGAAACCATGCACCATGACGACGGCACCCATGGCTGCGGCAGTCGGCATCGCCGCCCGGGCCCCGCGGCCGGGCACGCCGAGGCGCCGCCCCTCACGGAGCGGGAGAAGCTGATCGTGCGGCTCGATCACGCGCTGCGCCACCACGGCGAGCATGCGGCCGCCTTCCGCGGCATGGCGGAGGAGGCGGCGCGGGTCGGCGCCGCCGAGGCGGCCGAGCTCCTCCGCGGCGTGGCGGAGGAGACCGCGCGCCAGGCGCAGGCGCTCGAAAAGGCGCTCGCGGCGGTGCGCCGCGGCTGACCGCGGCAACGCAAACCCCCTTGACCACCCCGGGCCGAGGAGGGCAGAAGAAAAGTTCCGCGCACCGGCGGCCGCCGAAGGCGCCACGAAGGCGTGAATCAAACGGGGGCGGCCTGCCTTGCGGAGCGCAGCGCACGACATGCCATCGGGTGGCACGAAGCCACGGATGCCTGGAAAGGCCGCGGGAAGCGGCTTTCCGCCGGGCGCCGCGGCTTTTTTTGCTTTCCACCGACATGCGGAACTGGCTATCGATCCTCGCCTCGGCGGCGGTCCATGCGGCGCTTTTTTGCATCCCCATGGGCGCGGTCGCGCCGCGGCCGCGGCGCGGAAGGGCGTTTGACCGCCTTCGGAGCAAGCGGCGGGCCCGGGTTCGTGAAGCGGGTCCTGCCGCGCGACCCGCGGGCGGCGCGCGAAATGGGCCGGGAGGGGACCGTCGTGCTGCGGCTCGCCATCGACGCGCAGGGCCGCCTGGAGGCGGTCGAGGTGGCCGAGAGCGCCGGCTTCGGGTTCGACGAGGCGGCGATCGAGGCGGTCCGGGCCTCGGCCTTTCGCCCGGCGGTGCGCGACGGGCGGCCGGTCGAGAGCCTTGCGCTGCTGCCCGTCAAGTTCGTTTTGAAGGGTTCCGGCGATGATTGATCTCTTCGTCAAGGGCGGGCCGCTCATGCGGCCCCTGCTGTTGTGCTCGGTCGCGGCGCTCGCCATCATCTGCGCGAAGGGCTTCCAGTTCGCCGGCGCGCGCCGCCGGCTAGCGGCCGCGCCGGAGGCGGTGCGCGCCCGGCGCCCGGCCGAGATGACCGCGCTGTTGGAGGCGATCGGCGGCGGGACCGGCCGGGAGGAGCTGGCGCTCCTCGGCGCCCGGCAGGTCCGCGAGCTCGAGCGGGGGCTGGGGCTGCTGGGGCTCATCGCGAGCATCGCCCCGCTCATCGGCCTCACCGGGACGGCCACCGGCATGATCCAGGCCTTCATGAGCATCGCCGCCCACGCGGGCGGCCGGGTCGAGCCCGCCTTGGTGGCCGGCGGGATCTACGAGGCGCTCATCACGACCGCCGCCGGGCTCTTCGTCGCGGTCCCGGCCCACGTCGCCCTGCACTTCCTCGAAGGCCGGCTCGACGGGATCGCGCTGCGCATGCAGAGCCTGACCCTCGCCCTGCTCGAGAGGCGCGGCCATGGAGTTTAAGCGCCGCCGCTCCAGGAACGGCCGGATCGACATCGCCCCGCTGGTCGACATCGTCTTCAACCTGCTGCTCTTCTTCGTCCTCACCTACTCCATCGCCTCGGACGCCGCCATCCGCGTGCGGCTGCCGGAGTCGCAGAGCGCCGCCCCCCGCGTCCCGGAGCCCCTGCTCGTCAGCCTGACCCGCGGGGGGGAAATCTTTCTGGGCGAGCGGCCCGTCTCCCTGGAGGAGCTCCCCGCGGCGGTAAGGGCCTCCCTTGCGTCGAGCCCCGAGCCCGCGGTGCGGATCCGGGCCGACCGCGAGGCGGCGGTGGGCCGCCTCGTCGCCGTCGTCGACGCCGTGCGCGCCGCCGGCTGCACCGCCTTCAGCATCGCCGCCGAACCGCCCTGACGTTTCAATCGCTCGTTGACAGCGGCTCCCGGCCTAAAAGGGATCTTTGCCGCTGGCTTCGGCGGTCACAAGATGCCGCTCCCACAGAAAAGGGGGGAGCCTCGTTGGAAGCCATCAGCTCTGCCAGAGAGCGCTCGCGGACAGCAGCGACGCGAATTCATGGAATGGCAAGACCTCGATGCCGTCCGGTGTCTTCATGACCGGGCCGCTGGGATAGACGATCAGCCGGCGCGTGAGGCCTTTCAGATCCGAGGCGGCACGCAGCCCCTTGCACCAGTTCTCCGCAAACCGGACGCCGGTTTTGGCTTCAACGCCGACAAAACGATCCCCCTGTTTCAGCAGGAAGTCGACCTCCGTCGTCTTTCCTTCGCTGGGCGCCCAATAATAGATCTCGTCGCAGATGCCCCGGTAATCCCGGTAGGCCCGGAGGACCTGGGCCACCAGCCCCTCGAAAAGCGTCCCGCGCTCCTCCGGCACCACCGGCCCGAAAGAGCGCTTCATCGCGCGCACCAGCCCCGGGTCGCACCAGTACCATTTCGGATGCTTGCGTTCGCGCACGCGCAGCCTTGCCTCGTAGGCCGGAAGCCGAAAACAGAGCAGGGTCTCCTCGAGAATGTCCAAATAGCCGGAGACCGTGGTCCGAGCCACCCCTGCCTCGCGGGCGATGGTGCTGACGTTGATGGTCTGCCCGTGGAAAAGAGCGGCGATCGGCAGGAATCGGGCGAAGCCCGGCAAGTTTCTAACTAGAGCCTCAGTCTGGATCTCCTCTTTCAGGTAAAATTGAGCATAGGCCGAGAGCGTGTCGGCCCTCGTGTCGGAATCCCACACCACCGGCAGCAGCCCCGTTTTGAGCGCCTGGTCGAGATCGAAGCCATCTCCGATCTCCTCCGGGAGAAAGGGGTGCATGGCGCGGTTGAGGGCGCGCCCGGCAAGGAGATTGACGCCGGCGCGCCGAAGCTTTCTGGCGCTCGAACCGCACAGAACAAAACGCAGCCGCTTTTCCTCAAGGAACCGATGCACCTCGTTCAGCAACTGCGCCAGGCGCTGGATTTCGTCCACCACCACCCACGTCGGCGCTTTCAATGCCCGGACCTCACCGGCAAAGAGTGCGGGGTTGGCCAGCAGCTGCTGGTATTTTTCCTCCGAAAGCAAGTCGATCACATGCGCGTTCGAAAAATGGGACCGCAGCCAGGTGCTTTTCCCCGCGCCGCGGGGACCCATCAGGAAAAAACTTTGACGCGGGGGAGTGAGGATGCGGCTGAACATTGTTGTATGGAATGCCGTCATATTTCGTTGTATTTTGACGTTATGCTATACAAAACCATCAAACGTGTCAACGTCCGAATGATCCGGAAAATCCCCCGGGCCCGGGGAAGCTTGCCCCGGCGAAGAGGTGAATCGACCCGGATTAGATATACCTTGTTATTTCGGAATAAATCTCCTGATATGCAAGGCATGATAAAATGATGGATTCCAGAAGAACTTCAACAAAGGATTGTGCAAGTGCCTGCGGTGGTGTTGCTTGGCGCTCGTCAAGTGGGTAAAAGTTGGGAAGGATTCGCGGTGGAAAACATCCATTCTGTGCTGCCCCGTCGATCTGAAACATACCACAAGCCCTTCAAGCATCACGCTTGAAGACCTGCACCCGGTTTTTCTTGGCCTTAAGCGCCGGCCGATCATTGTTCTTTTTTGGGTTTCTGCCGAAAAGAGCGCCTTCTATTCTGCGGTTGCCCCACCTCCCTTCCGCGGCAAACAAAAAAGCCCCTCAAGCGCGATGGCTTGAAGGGCGGCACCCAGTTTGCTTGGCCTTCAGCGGCGGCCGATCCTCCCCGTTGCCGCGCAGGGATCCGGCACATTTTGGCTAGGCAGGTCTTCTGGCTCCCCCGCCCGCCCGGCGGCCATCCCATCCCGCTTCCGCGGAAAAGTGGCTTTACAAAAGCCGGACAGGCTCCCTTATCTTACTGATGAAGGGCGGAGTTACAGCGGCGGGACCACCCGGTCGCGATCCGGGAGCCCTTTGCGAAAAACCGAGGGCGGCACGCCTTCGAGCCGTTTGAACTGCCGCGAAAAGTGGGAGAGGTCGCTGAAGCCCACGCGGAAGGCGGCCTCGGAGACGTTCAAGCCTTCCGCCTGCATCCGGCGCTTGGCCGCCTCGATCCGCTGGCGGTTCAGGTAGGTCTTGAATGCAGCGCCCGTGCAGGCCTTGAACAGGCGGCTGAAGTGATAGCGGCTGAGCCCGGCACGGCCGGCGACGGCATCGAGGGTCAAGGCTTCGTGGTAATGCGCATCGATCAGCTGGAGGGCCTTGCGGATCGCTTTGGGGAGAGCGGTCATGGCAGCGGGCGGCCTGGGGCGGGCGCCGCCGGGGCGGAACGCCGCCTCCACCACTCGGCGATGCAGCGGATCGAAGCCCGCAGGTCTTCTTCGCTGAATAGTTCGAGCGTCACCACCCGCTCGGCGGCGCCCGCCTCAGCCAGCCGATCGAGCAGGGCGCCTCGGAAGCCGGCGTCCAGATGATGGATCGAGCCGTGGTCGGCCCCGTTCTCGATCCCGTGCAGGTGCACCACCCGCGTTTGCGGCAGGTAGCGGTTCAAATGGGCGGATACGTCACGGGCGTAGCGCAGCAAGTGGCCGATATCCGTGCATACCGACAACCCAAGCTCCCGGACGATGCCGGACACCGCCTCGAACGGATAGTCCAGGTTCTCGATGCAGAGCCTGCCCGGCGGAACCTCCTGGATGAGCGTGCGGACGGAATCCAGGTGGCACGCCTGCCAACGCGGCAGGTCGCCGGAGGCGGAGCCGCCCCGGCGATCGCCGGCCAGGTGCAGGATGTAGGCAAACGGATCCGCCGGCGCCATGCGCTCGAAGATGCGGCGGCAGGCGTCGATGGCGCGGCGGCGCTCGCCGGCATCCGCATGGCCGCTGTGGATGTCGATCGGCAGATGAACCGTGTAGGTCAGGTCGTGGCCCGCGGCCAGGTCTTTCAGTTCCCGGACGATTTCCGGGGAAGGAATGCTCGAAAGCCCTTCGGTCTCGAAGAGGACGATTTCGACGTCGTCCACGCGATCGGCCAGAAAGCGGACGTTGGGGATGATCTCGTCCGGAATCACGTAGGAGGTCGTCCCCAGCCTGAACGGCAGCCGGCTCTTCAGCATTCGATGCCCTTGCGCGCCAAAACGCCCTTCCGGTAGTAATGCTTGATTTCGCGCATGTCGGTGCACAGGTCGGCACGCTCGATCAGCTGCGGGTGCGCGTAGCGCCCCGTGAAAACCAGCTCGACATGGGCGGGTTTGATCTCAATCAACTCCAGCAGGTCCGTGACGGGCAGAAGATCCAGGGACACGGCGATGTTGACTTCATCGAGAATGACCAGGTGGTGGCGGCCTGCGGCGGTCACCCAGCGCACTTCCTCCATGCCATGACGCGCGAGGCGCCTGTCCAAATCCGACGGGCTCCCGATCAGCCGGCAGCCGCCGCCGTATTGCCGGCAGGTGATCCGCTCCGGGAACCTCTCCAGCGCGGAAGCCTCGCCATACCTCTCCGACTTTACGAACTGCCCGATGAAAACCTTCATGCCCGAACCGGCTGCGCGCAGGGCGAGGCCCAAGGCGGCCGTGGTCTTGCCCTTCCCGTTGCCCGTGTAGACGTGCACAAATC
Organism: uncultured Desulfatibacillum sp.; assembly: GCA_964573635.1. GTDB lineage: Bacteria > Desulfobacterota > Desulfobacteria > Desulfobacterales > SpSt-501 > SpSt-501. Next base: position 394,659 of record CAZNKG010000001.1, read on the forward strand.
CCTGCATGCAGAGCCCCCCGTTCATCTTCAGGGCCTTGCCGCCGGCTGGACCATCGAAGGCTGAGGCCGCGCCACCGGGTTTTTCAGGCCTCAGCCTCGATCGATCAAAGCCGCCGCCGTGGGGCGGCAGCGCGGATCGGCTCGGAATCGGCCGTCGCTGCCGATCCGCCGCGGCCGCCGGCGGTGGCGCTACGGCAGCGGTATGCCGGCCTCCTTGGCCGCATCGCGGATATGGTTGACGAAGATCCCCGCGAAGGCATCGTTGGACCCCAGCCCCTTCAGCACGGGAATGACTTGGTATTTCTTGGCGCTCAGAAGGCTTTTCCAGGATTCCTCGTCGTCCCCGGCCATGTCGTTGAGCGCGTGGTCGCCGGCCACGATCATGAAAGGCTTCAGCACGACCTTGCGGGTCTTGGATTTGGATTTGGACTTGTCCTCGGCCAGCGCCTCCATCACCTCGTCGATTCCGGGATAGCCCTCGACCACACCGATGTAGGTCTTCACCTCCGGGTAAAGCTCGTGCATCATCTTCTGCGCCTCGGCGTAAATGCCCGACGACCAGTGCTCGTTGCCGTGGCCCATGTAGACCAGGGCGGCCTTCTCCTTCTTGGCCAGCTCCACGTCGTCTGCGAGCGTCTTCAGCGCCTTTTCCATGTCCTTGGTGTAGTCGTAGCGCGGCCCGACCGTGCCGAGCGCCGGGCGGCCCAGCGCAATGTTGGCAAACGGCTTCCACTTGTCTTTGATCGTCCGGATCGAGCGCATGGCATCGACGTACCGCGCCAGATCATGGGATTGCTCCATGAAGAAGATATGGGTCGGCTGGACGATGATGTTGCGGTATCCTTCCTCCAGAAGCTCGCCGAAGGTGTAGATGATGTTCTTGACATAAAGGACTTCCTCCGGAACCCCCTCGTCGCGCCATTTCTTCGCCTCGGCCTGGCGGTCTTTCCAAACCGACCGGATGATGTTGGATGTAAAGGTGATCTTGACGGGAACCCCGGGATAGGCCTCCTGGACCTTTTTCTGGATGTTGACGATGGACTCGACCCCGGACGGGACCGTGGTCCCGAAACTCGCCAGGATGATGGCGGTTTTATCCTCTTTTTTAGACCCGTCGCCGTGAGCGGCCAATACCAGGGACGGGGCCATGAGACACAGAATGAACAACGCGAAAACGCCGGTGCTTGAATTTTTGGACATCGTTTCATCTCCTTGTCAACAAGTTGGGCTCTCAGAAACCGAACTCGGCGCGCACCATGCCGGCGAAGACCCCGTCGTTGTCGGAGTTTCCGCCCGGGTTCCAGACATACTGGAGGTCCGGGGTGAAGGCCAGGTTGTCGGTCACCGCGATGCGGTAATACACCTCCAGGTGATATTCGGGGTCATCCGCCGCGAAGCGGCTGTCCGGCACAAGGCCGGCAAAGCCGATGCCGATCTCGTCCTCCTCGCGGCCGGGGATCAGCCCCTTTAGGTTCAGGCCGCCCGAGGCCTCCCACTTGACCACGTAGACATCCTCGTTGTTCCAGCCGAAGCGGCCGAAGAGCCCGATCGTCTCGGTGAGCTGCTGGTCGGCGCTGATGCCCAGGCCCCAGCCCTCGTCCTTTTGTCCGGCGATGAAATTGCGGTCGGCGTCGAGCTTGGCGTGGTCGTAGCCCGCATACCAGCCGTAGAGGCGGTAGTTGCCCTCGAGCGCGCCGAACTTGGGCGAGACGGTCAACTGCCCGCCGACAAACGGGGTGCTGAAGACGTTGTCGTACTTGCTCTTGGAGGTGTTCTCCAGCGGAGTGCCTTCCACCTGCGGCCGCGAGGTGGAAGCGCCCACCAGCGAGAGCGAGAGCAGCTCCACCGGCATGAACTTGATGCCGATCAGTGGGGTGTACTCGTTTTCGCTGTCGAGCACGGAGTTGTTGACGAAGGGTTTGCCGATGAACTGCTTGCCTTCGTCATTGGCGAAGGCGTTGTCGTCCAGGAAACCCAGCGGCTCGGCCTTGCCGCCGGTGATGCTCAGTTTCTCGTCGAAGAAATGATGGGTGTAATGGGCCTCCAAAAGCCGCAGCCCGGAGTCGTCGTCCTCGTCGGAGTTGTCGTCGGCGATCGTGTTCAAGTTGCTAAGCAGCACTTCGGCCGGCTTGATCCGGCCGCCGCCGGTGCGGTCCGCCCCGGTGCCGTTTCCGGCGTGGATGCGCAGGAAGAACGCGCCGTCCTCCACCACCGGCAGGGCGGGCTTCCAGGTCAGCTCGAGATCGGCCGCGAAGCCCGCCCCGCTCGGGCTGTCGGCCTTGGCGCCGTCGAGCTCGTCGGTACGGCTGTCCTGATAGTAGACGATCGCCCCGCCGTGGATCTCCAGCGTGCCGAAGCGCTCCTCCAAGGCCTCCTCTATTTTTTCGTCGATCTTTTTCTCGGTTTTGGCCGTCTGTTTTTTTTCGGCCGATTCCCGTTCGTCCAGTTTTTCCTCCAGCTCCTTGATTCTTTCTTTCAACTGCTGGATCTCTTTATGAATGTCCGATTTTTCGGCGGCGCTGCCCAGGGTCGCTCCAAATGTGGCCAAGGCAAGCACGGTCATGATCAACCCGATCGTCCGCATCGGTTCTCCTTTTGTCTTCCGGTTTTCAGGCAATGCCATCCTCTGCCCGACCAGCGGCGTTACCGCCCCCCCCCTTCAACCGCACAGCCGCAGCGCTCTGCCGGTTTCCCTCAGCTGCCCGTCGTCGGCGAAGACCGCCAGCTTGCATTCGATGTGCGCCATGCCTTTCGACCGCAGCGACCACCAGGCGTCCAGAACGTCGAAATGGCCGGTTCGCGTCGTGATGACTTCGACGGCCTGCGCCCCGGGCAAGGTTTTTTTCAAAAGCTCCTCCTTTTCTTCCGTCCAAGACGCCGGCGCCTCCCCGGCAGCGTAAATGATCACTCCTCTTTTCACGGCGGCTTCCTCCTTTCCGGTCGGGGTTGTTGAGCGGACCAATAAAAAAAGCCCTTCAAGCGCTAGGCCTGAAGGGCTGCACCCAGTTTACTTAACCCTTGGCAACCTGCCGAAAAGCCTCTGTGGCCACGCAGAAGCACGGCGATATGGCGTCAGGCAGGTCTTCTGGCTCCCCCGCCCGTCCGGCAGCCTTCCCATCCCGCTGATGCGGAAAAGTGGCCGGTTAAAGCCGGACAGGTTCCCTTCTCGTTTCGAAAAGGGCGGGGTTACAGCGGCGGGACCGCTCCCGATTCGCACGGGATTCCCTATTAAGCCGTAACGGCACCTGTGGAGATATCTTAAGTGAGAATCGATTCGATTGTCAACAGAGCACCCTTCGGCTGGGCTTGAGCCGGCATCCGACCGGCTTGAATTCAATATATTCCGGCTGACAGCGGGCCGCTCATTCTTCCGGCGGCTTTGGCCCTGCGGCTGAGGTGCTGCCGCAGCCCGCTTGACACCCGCACCCCGTGCACCCGCAGGCGCCGGCTTGGCCAGCGCTCCCCTTCAGCCTTCGGAAGAATGTGCACGCGATATAGGCGGCAGCAGCCGCAACAATGCCGATTGCGACGACGGTTTCCATCGCGGAACCTCCTTAGAACCCCAGGGCGGAGCCCGTCTGGTAGACCAGGACCGCGAGGGAAAAGGCGAGCAGCGTGTTGAAGACCACCGCGAAGGCGCCCCATCTCCAGCTTCCGGCCTCGCGCGAGATGCAGACGACCGAGACGAAGCAGGGCGCATAAAACATGGTGAAGACGATCAGGCTGAGCGCGGAGAGCGGCCGCCAGCCGGGGGCCTCGGCCAGTTTCTCCGCGAGCGAGCCGCTCTCCTCTGGGTCCACCTCGCCCAGGGAGTGGGCCGTCCCCAGGGTGGAGACCACCACCTCCTTGGCGGCGAACCCGCCCACGAGGGCGATGTTCGTGCGCCAGTCGAACCCGGCGAGCCCGCTGACGCCCTCGAACGCCCGGCCGATGCGGCCGGCGATCGAGTGCTCCAGGGCGGCGCCGGCTTTCTCGGCCTCGAGGGCTAGCATCTGCTCCTTGACCGCCTGCGCCTGCTCCGACAGCTCGCCCCCCTCTCCGGCCTCCTTGTCGAGCGCTTCGATTTCGTCCGCGACTTCGGCCGGCGCCGCGGCGAGCACGGCGGCGCGCCGCTCTTCGAACTGCGCCGTCACCTCTTCCGGGAGCTGCGGAAAGGTCATCATGGCCCACAGCAGAATGGAGATGGCGAGAATCACGGTCCCGGCCTTCTTGATATATTGCCAGGTGCGCTCCCCGGTGTGGATCAAAAGCCCTTTCAGGGTCGGCAGCCGGTAGGGGGGCAGCTCCATGACAAAGGGGGTCGAGGCCCCCCGGATCACGGTGGTGCGCAAAAGCTTCGCCACGAGGAGCGCGCCGGCCCAGGCCGCGGCCGTGATCGCCAGCATGACGAGCGCCTCGTGGCTGGCGAAAAACGCAGCCGTGAGGAGGGCGAACACCGGCAACTTCGCCCCGCAGTTCATGAAGGGGGCGGTCAAGAGCGTCGCCAGCCGCTCGCGGGGGGACTTGAGCGTGCGGGTGGCCATCACCCCGGGCACGGCGCAGCCGCCGGCGATCCCGCCGGAGACGACGAAGGCCATGACCGAGCTGCCGTGCAGCCCGAAGGCGCGGAAGACCCGGTCCAGCATGAAGGCCACGCGCGCGAGGTAGCCCGAGTCCTCGAGCAGGGAAATCCCGAGAAACATGAACATGATCAGGGGGGTGAAGCCGAGCACCCCGCCGGCGCCGTCGATGATGCCGGAGGTGATCAGGGACTTGAGCAGGCCGTCCGCCAGGTGGGATCCGGCCAGCCCCTTCAGCCATTCGAAGAACCCCTCCACCCAGGCGACCGGGGTTTTGCTGATCCCGAAGGTGAAGTGGTACAGCCCCCAGACGACCGCGGCCATGATGAGCGGGCCGACAAACCGCTGGGTGGCCACCCGGTCGATTTGGTCGGATAGAAACAGCCGGCTCAGGTCCCCGGTGTGGGCGACCACCCCCTGCTTGAGGAGCGACTTGATGAAGCCGTAGCGCTGATCGGCGATCACCGCCTCGGGGTAGGTGTCGGCGGTCTCCTGAAGATGCGCGGCCAGGCGGGCGACGGCCGCCTCGAGCTCGGCGTGCAGCCGCGGGTCGGCTTGCGCCCCCAGGGCCCGGACCTGTTCGTCGCTCTCCAGGTATTTCAGGGCCGTCCAGCGGGCCGGGAAGCGCCGGGTCAGGAACCCGGCCGCCTCGATGCGGCGGGAAAGCGCGGAGAGGAGCGGGTCGACGTCGCGGCCGTAGGAGATGAACAGCGGGTTGATCGGCGCTTGGTTGGCCACGGCCGCCGCGGCCGCCGCCATGAGCGCCTCCCGGCCCTTGCCGCTGCGGGCCACGGTGGGGACGACCGGGACGCCGAGGAGCTGCGCGAGTTTATCGGCCGCGATGCGGATCCCGCGCTCCGCGGCCACATCGATCATGTTGAGGGCGATCGCGACCGGCACCCCCAGCTCCAGGAGTTGGATCGTCAAATAGAGGTTACGCTCCAGGTTGGCGGCATCCACGATGTGCACGACGAGGGCCGGCCGCTGGTCCACCAGGAAGTCCCGGGCCACCACCTCCTCGGGCGAATAGGCCGTGAGCGAGTAGGTGCCGGGCAGATCGACGATGTTCAGCTGGACGCCGTGATGCTCACAGCGGCCCGCTTTTTTCTCGACCGTGACGCCCGGGTAGTTGCCGACCCGCTGCCGGGCGCCGGTCAGGGCGTTGAACAGGGTGCTTTTGCCGGAGTTGGGGTTGCCGGCCAATGCGATGGTCGCCTCCAGGCTCACGCTTCCACCTCCACATCGATCCAGTCGGCTTCGTTGTTGCGCAAGGTCAGGGTATAGCCCATGACCCGCAGCGCCACGGGATCGTAAAGGGGGGCGCGGCCGATGACGGTGACCGCCGTCCCGGGCACGAGCCCCATGTCGCGGATGCGCCGGCCGAGCTCGCCGTTCGCCTTGACGGCGGCGATCACGCCGGTCTGGTTTTCGCCAAGCCGTCTCAAGTTCCTGCGCGCCATTCCATTGCCTCCCTCATATAGTTGGTATGAAAAAGCTATATTAGTTTTACCTAACTTTACTGGCTCTGTCAATATAAATTTGTGCGCTTGCATCGATTGCGGCTTGACCATCATATTTCAGGATGTTAGGCTGCCCCCCGATGCCGCGGGAAAGGAGCGGGGGCGATGGTTGAGTTCGGCGATCTGAGCGAGAGCAGCCAGGGGTACCTCGAGGTGATCCTGGAGCTTGAAACCGCCCACAAGGTGGCGCGGGCGAAGGAGATCGCCGACCGGCTCGGGGTCCAGCGCGCCTCGGTGACCGGGGCGTTGAAGAGCCTGGAGGAGAAGGGGCTGATCGACTACCGCCCCTACAGCTACATCACGCTCACCCCGGCCGGCCGCAAGATCGCCGAGGAGGTGGCCCGGCGCCACCGCGTGATCAAGGAGTTCCTGCTGAACGTGCTGCGGGTCGCGGCGCCGGTCGCCGAGGCGACCGCCTGCCGCCTGGAGCACGCGATCGACCCGCTGACCCTCGAGCGCCTCGCGTGCTTCACGGAGTTTCTCCGCGCCGAGGCGGATGCGGGATCGAACTGGCCCGACGCATTCGCGCGCTTCCAAAAAAGGGCGCGGCGGGCCGCGGCGCCGCACGCCGCCTCGCGGCGCAAGGCCTGAAGCGGCCGGCGGCGTCGCCTTCCGGCCGCGGGGCGGGGCCAACGGGGCGCCGGCCGAGCCTCATTTCTCCGAAGGCGGCGCGGCGGGGGCGGATGGCTCGCCGGGGGCGGCGAGGCCGGCCGAGACGACCATCGTGATCGCCTCTTCGACCGTCATGTCGAGAACGATCACCTCCCGGCGGGGCACGAAGAGCAGGAAGCCCGAGGTGGGGTTGGGGGTGGTCGGCACGAAGACGTTCAGCGTTTCCTCGCCCAGCCGGCGCCTGACCTCTCCGCCGGCCGCCCCGCTCACGAACCCGACGGCCCACAGGCCGGGCCGCGGGTACTCGAAGAGCACCACCTCGCGGAAGGCTTGGGATTTGCCGGCCACGGCGGTTTCGAAGACCTGCTTGAGCACGCCGTAGACGCTGCGCACGACCGGCATCCGGCCGACGACGCGCTCGGAGGCGCGGATCAGCCAGCGGCCGAAGAAGTTCCGCGCCAGCCAGCCGGCCGCGGCGAGGAAGACAAGGATCAGCGCCAGCCCGATCCCCGGCACCGAGAAAGGGAGATAGGTGTCGGGGTTGTAGCGGGCGGGGATGAGCTGCGCCACCTGGTCGTCGATGAAGTGCAAGAAGGAGACGGTGAGGTAGAGCGTGATCCCGATCGGCGCCGTCACCAGAACCCCCGCCAGGCAATGGTTGCGCAGGCGGGAGAAAAAGGGGATCGGCGGCTTGCCGGAAAAAGGCTCGTCGGATCGGCGCATGGGCGCTCCCCTCGCTCCCGGGGGTGGTCGACTCGGGCCATAGCAGGCCGGGCGCGACCCGTCAAGCCGTCCAAAATGGGAGAAGGCGTCCTTCAGGTGGTCGCGCCCCCACGATCTCGAGGACCGCGGCGATCCCGCGCAACATCGGCTCCACCTTGAGCCTTTCGGCGGCGGCGAGCCGGACCGCCCGCTTCATCCGCATGGCGTTTCCTGCTTGCGCTGGTCGGGAGGCAGGCCCGCGTGCCGGCTCGCCTTCAGCCGTCGGGCGGGTCTTCCGACTCGCGGACCGCCCTGCTCCCCGGGCCTTCCCATCCCGCTGCGGCGCAGAACCGTGGCATACCGCTTCCCGGTTTCCTCCCCGATCACCGCGGCGGGACCGCTTCCGATGCGCACGGGATTCCCTCTTCGACCTGCGCGCGTACCGCGATGGCGGCCGATGAACGCCGGGAGGTGTTGGAGCGCAGCCGCTCGAACGCTGCCAAACGGAAAGACCCAAGGCCGGCCGGAGAGGCTCAGACCCAGACCGGCGGCGCCAGGCCTTGGCGCCGCCTAAGCGCCGCGAGCATCCCGGCGCAGCCGGTCAACATGTTGTCGCCCAGCGGGGCGCCGAAAATGATGGGAAGGCGCGACCCCAAAAGCAGCCGCCGCTTGGGGCCGGTCGCGATGATGGCGGCGAGCGCCTCCCGGCCGGCCGCCCGCCGCGTATAGGCGCCGTGCCCCCCCTCGGCGAGCACCTGCCGGTGGTCGAGCCGGCCGTGGACCAGGTCCGCGAGCAGCGCCTCGAGCCGCTCCCGCGTGAGGTCGGCCGTGTGATACTCGACGAGCGCGGCGAGCTCGCCGCCCGCGACCGCGGCGCAGACCGTGTGCGAGGTGGCCACGTCGAGGACGACGAAGGGGCCGTTCGCCGGCGCGTGGCTGTCGCGGCTCGCCCCGGCGACGGCGGCCATGCCGCTGTCCATGACGTAGACCTCCCGCGTGGGGAGTCGGGCGGCGCTCGCGGCGATGGCGGCGAGCCGGTTCAGGGGCGGCGGCACCTCGTCGGCGCGGAAGAGAAGCGCCTCCGGCCGCGGGTCGGCCTCGAGCCGCTCCCGGTAGAGCCGGTGGCGGAAGTCGAGGTGCGAGACCCCCGGCGGCGGCACCCCGTGGTCCTGGGCGCAGACGGCGACGGCGTCGAATTCGAAGGGGACCCCGAAGGCGGCGACGAGCCGCGCGATGCGGCCGGGCTCGAGGTCGGCGAGCTCGAGGTGCGCGAAGCGCGGGTCGGCGGCCATCGCCGCGGCCTCCGCGTCGGGGACGACGCGGATCCCCCAGGCGGCGACCTTGTCCAGGTCGTGGCTCAGGGTGGCGGCGGCCGAGCGGGAGACGACCACGGCGTGGGTCTGCGCGCGGCGTTTCAGGGCCTCGGTCACCGGCCCGCCGCCCATCTCGCAGCCGGTGACGAGCAGGTCGCCGGGATGCCTCTCGGCCTCGGCGGCAACGGTGCGCACCGGCGAGACCGCGACCGCCTTGTAGTGCCACACCGAGTCGTCGTCGTGCCACAGGACGTCCATCGTCCCGGCGCCGATGTCGATCAAAAGGCAGCGGCTCATGGCCCCTCCCGCGTTTCGCTCCCGCGCGGCGCCTCCGCCGCGGCCAGCTGAACGTAGCGCTTGACCGTGCGGCGGTCAAGGCGAACAAGGCGCGCGACCGCCTCATAGGAGCCGTGGCGGCGGAAGAGCGCCCGGCAGTGGCGGGCGAGGACGCGGTCGGCCGCAAGCGCCGCCGCGGAGGGGTCGCCGCGCCCGGGCGCCTCCGGCGGCGGCCGCTCGCCGCGGTACTCGCCGCGCAGCAGGATGCGGCGCACCGCCTGCTCGAGCTCGCGCACGTTGCCGGGCCAGGCGTAGTCGAGGCCCACCTGCCCGGCGATCGCTTCGCGCGCCAGATCGACCAGCTCGGGGGCCGGGGCGCCGATCAGCCGGGCGACGATGTGCGCGAGGATGAGGTCGAGCTCGCCGGGCTCCTCGCGCAGCCGCTCGCGCAGGGGCGGCACGGTGATCGTGTCCGAGCAGAGCCGGTAGTAGAAGTCGTCGCGGAAGAGGCCCTGGGCACGCAGCGCGTCGAGCGGGCGGTTGGTCGCCGCGATCACCCGGCCGCTGAAGCGCTCGCGGGCGTGGCTTCCGACCGGCGAGAAGGTGCGCTCCTGGAGCACCCGCAGGAGCTTCACCTGGACCGTCGGGGAGACGTCGCCGATCTCGTCGAGGAAGATCGACCCGTGGGGCCGGCAGAGGGCGAAGACGCCGGGGTGGTTCTCGATCGCCCCGGTGAAGGCCCCCTTGCGGTGGCCGAAGAGCTCGGACTCGATCAGGGCCTCGGGATAGAACGCGAGGTTCACCCCGATCAACGTGGCCGTGAAGCTCTCGGCGAAGGCCTTTTTCGCCGGATCGAAGGGGATATAGCCCGAGCGGCCGATGGCGGCGGCGGCGGCGCCCTTCCCGGTCCCGGTCTCCCCGAGCAGAAGCGTCGAGAAATCCTCCATGCGGTTCCAGAGATAGAGCCCGTAGAGCCGCAGGTCGTCGGTGAAGACGTTGCTCCACAGCCGCCGCCGGAGCTGCTTCATGGACGCGCTCTGGCCGATCAGCCCCTGCTCGATGAAGTAATAGGCGCGCTTCAGCTGAAAAAGGATGGAGAAGTGGTGGGCGGCCTCGGCCTCCGGAAAGCCGCGGCCGACCAAAGCGGCCATCGCCTCGCCGGCGAAGGGGACGGACACCGGCCGCTCTCCGGCGGCGAGCTGGTCGGCGATCAGGGCGTCGAACGGCGCGCTGTAGCGGTGGTAGACCTCGAAGAGAAAGACGCTCTGCATGCGGGTGCGCTCCTCGCCGGCGTAGGCCCGCAGATCGGCGAGGCCCAGCGGCTCGAGGCGGCGGATGCGGCCGCGCACCCGCGCGGCGGCCGCGGCGATGCGCTCGCCTTCGGGGGCCGCCGCCGGCAGCCGGGCGATAGCCGCATCCAGCCGCGCCCGCTCCTCGCTGAAAGGGTTGCACAGGGCGGCGCGCGACACGCGCGCGAAGAAGGCGCGGTCCCGACTCGAGATCTTCTGCGAAGACATTGTACATTCAATGTACAGTAAGTGCGCATTAATTGTCAATCATTGACTCATGATCTTCAGGCTCCCGGGCGCCGCTTCAGCCCCATCCAACCGATAATCCATCGAAAAATTCGCCCTGGGCAATTGGCACCGATCGTGCTCTGCGGACCGGCAGGCGGCCGGACCCGCGGCCGCAACGCAGAGGAAAGGAGAGCCCGCGATGCCGCTCAACATGCTTGCCGACCGCCGCTTCCGCGCCTTCTTCGGCGCCCAGTTCCTCGGGGCCTTCAACGACAACCTCTTCAAAAACGCGCTCGTCGTCCTGGTCACCTACCGCGCGATGGGTTTAGGCGGCCTGCCGGCCGAGCAGATGACCGCGCTCTGCGGCGGCATTTTCATTCTGCCCTTTCTCCTCGTTTCGGCCTTCGCCGGCCAGCTCGCCGACAAGTTCTCCAAGTCCCGGCTCGCCGTCGGGATCAAGGCGGCCGAGATCCCCATCATGCTGACCGGCGCCCTGGGGTTTCTGACCGAAAGCGCCGCGCTGCTCCTCGCGGCGCTCTTCCTGATGGGGCTGCAGTCGGCCTTCTTCGGGCCCGTCAAGTACGGCATCCTGCCGCAGCTCGTCCGCGACGAAAAGCTTCTGGCCGCCAACGCCTGGGTCGAGAGCGGCACCTTTCTCGCCATCCTGCTCGGGACGGTGGCCGGCGGGTTCCTCGTCTCGCTGCCCGCGGGCGGCCGCGAGGCGGCCGCGGCGGGGGTCGCCCTGGTCGCCTTGGCGGGCTTTTTGTGCGCCGCCCGCACCCCCCGCCTCCCGGCGGAGCACCCGGAGCTTGCGATCTCGGTTCGGCCGCTCCGCCCCGTCGTGGAGATCCTGCGCCTGGCGGCCGCCCGCCGCCCGGTGTTCGGAGCGGTCATGGGGATCTCCTGGTTCTGGCTCCTCGGGGCGGCGGTCCTCGCCGTGCTGCCGCCCTTCTGCCGGGATTGGCTGAACGCCGGGGAGTCGGCGGTGACCTTCTTTCTCGGGCTCTTCTCCATCGGCATCGGCTTGGGGTCGCTGTGGTGCGAGCGGGCGAGCGGCCGCCGCCTCGAGCTCGGGTTGGTCCCGGCGGGCGCGCTGGGGCTTGCGCTCTTTTCGCTCGACATCTTCCTCGCCGCCCCCGCCGCGCCTCCCGCCTCCGCGGGCGAGCGGCTCACGGTCGCCGGACTGCTCGCGACCGCCTGCGGCCTGCGCCTGGCGGCCGACTTTTTCCTCTTTTCTGTCGCGGCGGGCTTCTTTACCGTCCCGCTCTACACCCTCATGCAGCGGGAGGCCGCGCCCGGCGAACGCGCGCGGGTCGTGGCCGCGAACAATATCCTGAACGCGCTGTTCATGGTGTCGGGCGCGCTGCTGCTCATGCTCGGGTTCGCTCTCGGCCTCGGCATTCCGCAGCTCTTTCTCCTGTTGTCGTTCGCCAGCCTCGCTGCGGCGGCGTTCATCGCCGCGCGGATGCCGCAGGGGGTCTGCCAGTTCCTCTGCCGGCTTGCGGCCCGGGCCCTCTATCGGCTCCGGGTGGAGGGGCTCGAAAACTTCCCGGCCGCGGGTCCGGCGCTGCTGGTGAGCAACCACGTGAGCTTCGTCGACTGGCTGATCATCGCCGCAGCCTGCCCCCGGCCGGTCTGTTTCGTCATGCACCACGACTTCCTCAAAATACCCTTCGCCCGGCAGATCTGCCGCAACGCCCGCGTGATCCCCATCGCCGGACTGCGCGAAAACCCCGCGCTCCTGCGCGCCGCCCTCGATCGGATCGCCGCCGAGCTCGCGGCGGGCAACCTGGTCGGCATCTTCCCGGAGGGCTGCCTCACCCGCAGCGGCGAGATGGGGCCCTTCCGCCCCGGCGTCGAGTGGATCGTCGCGCGCACCCCGGTTCCCGTCGTGCCCATGGCGCTGAAAGGTATGTGGGGGAGCTTCTTCAGCCGCAAATACGGCCGGGCCATGACCCGACCGTTCCGGCGCGTCTATGCGCGCATCACGCTCGCGGTGGGCCAGGCGGTCCCGCCGGATGAGGTGACCGCGCCCGCCCTGCGGGCGATCGTCGAGCGGCTGCTGCGGCACGGCGCGGCGGCCTGATATTCGATTTCCCACAGCCTGATGGGAAAGGAGGAGCCATGGGACCCGATCTAAAAGCCTGCCGGCGCCCGCTGTGGGAGGCCGCCGCCGCCGACTTCGACGTCGCCGTCATCGGCGGCGGGGTGAGCGGCGCCTGCCTCTTCCACCGCCTCGGCGCGCTCGGCTACCGCACGCTTCTGGTGGACCGGGGGGATTTCGCCGGCGCGACCAGCCAAGCCTCGGCGATGATGATCTGGGGCGGGCTGCTCTACCTGAAACAGCTGGACATCGGCGCGGTGTGGCGCTTCTCGCGCTCCCGGGAGCGGATGATCCGCCGCCGCGACGGCCGGGTCGCCGTGCGGCGGCTGCGTTACCTCCCCGAGCGGAGCGATCCGTGGCGCCTGCTCCTGCTGCGGATGGGCCTTTATCTCTACTGGGTTCTCGGCCAAGGCCGGCGGCGGCTCCCCGCCCTGGAGCGCCGTTTCCCGGAAGAGCGGCTGCTTGGCTGCGGGACCGACCGCGCGGCGCTCGCCTACGAGGAGGCCTTCCTGCCCGACTCCGACGCGCGCTTCGTCCTTTCGCGGATTACCGCCCGGCAGCCGCCTGGGGCTTTAGCGCTAAACTACTGCGCGCTCGGATCGGCGACCTGGAGCCCGCGCGAGCGCCGCTTCCGCCTGGAGCTCGAGGACACCCTGAACGACGAACGCGCGGCGGCGAGCGCCCGGCTCGTCGTCAACTGCGCGGGGGTCTGGACGGACCGGATCCACGACGCTCTCGGCATCCGCGCCCCCTGGCGCCACCGGTTGAGCAAAGGGGTGTTCCTCGCCTTCGAGCGCCCCCCGGAGCACCGCGACACGCTGATCGCCGACATGGGCCGAAACGGGGACGTGCTCGCGCTCATCCCCTGGGGGCCGGTTTCGCTGTGGGGTCCGACCGAGACCGAGGTCGACTCGATCGCGGAGGGGTTCCGGGCGACGGCCGCGGATGCGGCCTTTCTCCTCGAGCGGGCGGAGGCCCTGTTCCCGGGGGTCTTCGGGAAAGAGCGCCTGGTCGCGCTGCGCGGCGGCATCCGACCCCTCGCCGTCCCGCGGGGCTGGTCGCGGAAAGCGTATCCCCTGTCCATTTCCCGCCGCCACCGCATCTGGAAAGACCCGGAGCGGCCGTGGGTCGCGGCCTGGGGCGGAAAGATCACGGGAGCCGAGGAGATGGCCGCGGCGCTCGCCCGCCGGGTGGCCGAGGCGCTTCCGCCCCCGCGCCCGTCCCCGCGGCCCAAGCCCGGGCCGCCTCCGGCGCCGCTATCCTCCGAACGCGTCACGTTTCCGGGGATCGCCGCCAAGCTCCCATCGCCCGCGTGGTGCCGGGCGCACGAGCTCTGCTGGACGCTTGAGGACTACCTGCGGCGCCGGACCAACATCGCGCAGTGGGTGCCGCGCGAAGGCCTCGGCCGGAGGAACGAAACGCTGCCCGCGGTCGAGTCCCTGGCCCTTTCCCTCTGCGGGGGCGATGCGGTCGAGGCCCGGCGTCTGACCGCGCGGCATCTTGAAACCGTCGGGGAGCGCCACGACGCCCTCCTCGACCGCCTGTAGCCACCTGAAGGGAGGGTTCGCCATGACCACGATCGCGCTTCCCGCAATCCTCGGCGGACGCCCGGCGGTGACCGCCGCCCACGGCCCCGCGACAGCCTGGCCGCGGCTCGGGGCCGCCGATGAGGCGGCCGTGCTCGCCGTCCTGCGCAGTGGCAACATCTCCACCCATCCGGTGATCCGCGAGCTCGAACACGGCTACGCGGCGTTCACCGGACGCCCCTTCGCCCTGGCCCACTGCAACGGGACGGCGGCGCTGCTCGCCGCCTTCTTCGCCGCCGGGCTCGGCCCCGGCGACGAGGTGCTCGTCCCCACGGCGACCTTCTGGGCCTCGGTCCTGCCCATGGCCTGGCTGGGGGCCGTGCCGGTCTTCTGCGAGAGCGAGCCGGAGCGGCTGGGGATCGACCCCGTCGACATGGCCCGCAAGATCACCCCGCGCACGCGCGCGGTGGTCGTGGTGCACCTCTGGGGCCTGCCCTCGAAGATGACGGAAATCCGCGCGCTCGCCGCCGCCCACAAGCTGACCGTGATCGAGGACGCCTCCCACGCCCACGGCGCCAGCTGGCGCGGGATCCCCTGCGGCGCCCTGGGGGATCTCTCGGTCTTCAGCCTCCAGGGCGACAAGCTCGCCCCCGGCGGCGAGGGCGGCGTGCTGCTCGGCTCGCGCCGGGAGCACTTCGAGCGCGCCGCTTGTCTGGGAGACATCACCCGCATCCGCGAGCTCGCCTCCCCGGCGCGGCGCTTCGCGGCCACCGGATTCGGGATGAAGACGCGGATCGCCCCGCTTTCGGCCGCCGTCGCGCTCGGCCAGCTGCGGCGCCTCGAGGAGCACAACGCGCGGCGCAACCGCGGCATCGACCACCTCTCGCAGGCGCTCGAACAACGCGGGTTCCACACCTTCCGCGGGCCGGCGCATGTCCGCCGGGTCTATTTCGAATTCATCGTGCGCTGCGACCGAAAGCGCCTGCCGCTCTCCGTCGACCTGCTGATCGCGGCCCTGCGGATGGAGGGCTGCCGCATATCCCGGCCGCGCTACCCGCTGCTCCACCAGCAGCCCTTCTTCACCGAGGGCCATTTCCACCGGGTCGCACGGCTTCCGGCGGGGTGCCCGGCCCCGGTCTACGCGCCCGACGCCCTGCCGCAGACCGCGCGCGCGGCGGAGGCGCTCCTGCGGCTGCCGGCCTTTGCGGACGCCGGCCGCGACATCCTCGACCAGTACGTCGCGGCCTTCGACAAGGTCCTCGAGAATGCCGGGCGGATCGCCGGATTGGAAGGCGACGGCCGGCGGCCGCTCGAGGCCGGTTGAGGGCGCCCGGACGGGGGGTCACCGCTCCCGGGGCCGGCGGACGAAGACCATCAGCAGGGCCGCCGCGGCGGCGGACGCCGCGCAGATGGCGAACCCGGCCGTGTAGGCGCCGCCGGCGTCCCGCAGCCACCCGGTGACCCAGTGGGTCGCGATCGCCCCCAGCCCGTAGAACGGCGTCCAGGCGCCGGCGACCGTTCCCATGGCCGACCGCGGGAAGTAATCCCCGGCGCAGGCGGCGTAGATCGGAAAGGTCGCGCCGTAGAAGACGGCGAGCAGCGCGATCAGCGCGACCACGGGGGCGAATCCGCCCGCCGCGAGGAGCGCGGCGATGATCAGCGCAATGGCCGTGTTCGAGGCGACCACGGTCGCCTGGCGGCCGAAGCGGTCGGAGGCCGGAACCACGGTCAGCACCCCGACCACCTGGAAGATGCCGTGGACGGTGGCGAGCAGGCTCGCCTGCTCGAGCGGCAGGCCGAGCCCATCCCGGGCGTAGTCCACCATGAAGGTGGTCACGCCGTAGAGCCCGTAGGCGATGGAGAAATAAGAGGCGCCGATGATCCAGAAGTTCGGGGTGCGCAGGATCCATTTGAGCGTCACCCGCCCGCCCGGGGCCGCGGGCGCGGCCGCGGCCCCGTCCTCCCCCCAGGGCGCCGCCCCGCGGTCGGCAGGGTCGCTGCTGAGCAGCAGCGCGTTCGGCAGGACCAGGGCGACGGCCATGGCGCCGAGCGCCACCCAGGCGGCGCGCCAGCTGGTGCGCTCGACGAGGAAGGGGAAGACGAGGCCGAGGCAGGCGAACCCCAGCCCGTAGCCGGTCGAGAGGACCCCCAGGGCGAGCCCGCGGCGGCGCGCGGCAAACCAGCGCTGGATGAGGGTGATGATCGGCACCCAGATCCCGGTCGAGCCCAGCCCGGCCAGCCCGAAAAAGAGACAGGCCGTCCAGAGCGCGTTCACGGTCGCGAGCAGCCCCGCCCCGGCCCCGACGAGCAGGATGCAGACCGTGATGACGCGCCGCGCCCCGAGACGGTCGGTCAGGTAGCCCGCCACGGGGGCGAGCGCGATGTAGGTGAGCAGGTAGGCGTTGAAGATCGAGCCCGCCTCGGTGCGGCTCAAGCCCAGGGTGCGGATCATTTCGGGCAGCACGACCCCGTAGCCGAGGCGCACCGTGTAGTTGACGAAAAGCGTGGCGAAACAAAGCGACAGGATGATCCAGGCGTAGTGCACGGGGCCTCCTTGCCTCTTGACGGAAGCGATCGCCAAGGGTTAGACCGTTTCGGGGGGCTTTGGCAAGCTCCCCGGACGGAGGCGGGCCGTGGTGGAGAACGAAAAGGTCGAACTGCTCGTGGACGGCGTGCCGGTCGCGGCGCGGCGGGGCGCAAACCTCCTCGCGACCCTGGCCGGAGCGGGGCGCTTCCTGCGCGCGGACTGCGGCGGCCGCGGGAGCTGCGGGAAATGCGCGGTGCGCGCCGCCGCGGGCGCCCTCGAGCCGCCGGAGGAAAGCGAGCGGCGGCTTCTCGGCGCGGCGCGGCTCGCGGCGGGCGAGCGCCTGGCGTGCCTGGCGCGCATCGCCGGACCGGCCGCGGTCGCGGTCCCCGCGGAGAGCCGGCTCGAGGCCGAGATCGTGCGCAAAGGGCTCCCGGGGCTCCTCGAGCGGCTGGCCGCGGCGCTCCCCCCCGCGCCCGAAAGCCCTCCGCAGTACGGGGTCGCCGTCGACCTCGGCACGACCACGATCGCGGTCTACCTCTGCGACGCCGGCCGGCGCGCGGTGCTCGCCTCGACCTCGGCCCGCAACCCCCAGGCGATCTACGGCGACGACGTGGTGAGCCGCATCGCCGCTGCGGCCGCGGGGCGGGAGGCCTTGGCGCAGCTGCAGACCCTCGTCGTGCGGGCGATCGACTGGGCGGTCGCCGCCCTCTGCCGCCGGACGGGGATCGCGCCGGCCAAGGTCGCGCGCGCGTGCGCCGTCGGCAACAGCACCATGATCCATCTGCTCCTGGGCGCAGACCCCTCGCCGATCGGCTTCTTCCCCTATGCGCCGCGCTTCGCGGAGGCGCGCCGCGTCGCGGCGGGCGCGGTCGGGCTCGCCTTCAACCCGCGGGCCGAGCTCGCGACGCTGCCGCTGATCAGCGGCTACCTCGGGGCGGACGTCGTCGCCGCGGCGCTCGCCGCCGACCTCGAAGGGCGCCCGCCCGGGACGCTGCTCGTCGACGTCGGCACGAACGGCGAGATCATCGCCATGACGCCGGCGGGGCTTGCGGCCGCCAGCTGCGCGACCGGCCCGGCCTTCGAGGGGGCGGCCATCCGGCACGGCATGCAGGCGGCCTCCGGTGCGATCGATGCGGTCAGCTTCGACCCGGCGACCGGGGCCCTCGCGGCGCGCGTGATCCGGCGCGGGTCCGGCCCGGCGCCGCCGCCCGCCGGGATCTGCGGCAGCGGCATCATCGCGGCCGTGGCCGAGCTCGTGCGCGCCGGGGTGATCACCGCGAGCGGCGCCTTCGACCGGAGCCGGCCGCACCCCTTCCTGCGGCCGGGCGAGGGCGGCGTGCCGGAGTTTGTGATCGTCCCGGCCGACGCCGCCTGCGGGAGGCGCGCGATCGTCCTCACCCAGAAGGACGTCCGCGCCGTGCAGCTTGCCAAAAGCGCGCTCAGGACCGGGGTCGAGCTCCTGTGCCGCGAAAACGGGCTCGCGCGGCCCGAGCGCATCCTTCTCGCCGGCGCGTTCGGAAGCTTCATCGACCGCGCGGCCGCGCTGCGGATCGGGCTGTTTCCCGACATCGGCGAGGAGCGGATCGAGGTGATCGGAAACGCGGCCGGCGCCGGCGCGGTGCTCGCCCTGATGGCGCCGGGGACTTTCGAGCGCGCCGCCGCGCTCTGCGCCCGCACGCGCGTGCTCGACCTCGCCGCGCACCCGGACTTCCAGTCCGCCTTCATCGCCAATCTCGCGTTCTAGCGCCGCCTCACCCCACCCGCAGCGTCTCGCCGCGGCGCGGGACCACCGTCGGAAACCCGCGGCGGTTCAGCTCCTCGGCGAACGGCAGGCACTGCTCCTCCTCGCCGTGGACGAGGGCGATCGCCTTGACGCGCAGGTTGCCGCGCTCGAGGAAGCGCAGCATCTCCTGCCGGTCCGCGTGCGCGCTGAAGCCGCCGATCTTGGCGACGTGCGCCCGCAGCGGGTAGTCCTTGTTGAGGAACCTGACGAGCGGCGGGTCGCCCGCGCGGCCGGACTGCTCCCAGGCGCGGCCGAGCTCCTCGATCCGCCGCCCGAGGGTGTTCTGCGCCATGTAGCCGACGATGAGCACCGTGTGGCGGGGGTTGTGGATCTTGAAGCGCAGGTGGTGCAGGATGCGCCCGGCCTCGCACATCCCCGAGGCGGCGATGATGATCTGCGGCCGCTCGTCGCGGTTGAGCGCCATGGACTCCTCCACCGAGCGCACGAAATGGACGCGGTCGAAGACGAAGGGGTTTTCCCCCTTGGCGAGGAAGGTCGCCTGGGCCTCGCGGTCGTAGCCCTCGGGGTGGTTCGCGAAGACCTCGGTCAGGTGGGTCGCGAGCGGGCTGTCCACGTAGATCGGCACCGGGGGGATCTCGCCCCCCTGGTGGAGCTCGTGCAGGAGGTAGAGCAGCACCTGGGTGCGGCCGAAGGCGAAGGCCGGGATCAGGACCGTCCCGCCGCGGTCGAAGGTCTCGGCGAGCAGCGCGCGCAGCGCCCCCTTGAGATCGGCGACCGGCTCGTGCACCCGGTTGCCGTAGGTGCTCTCCAGGATGAGGAGATCGAGCGCGCGCTCCTCGGGAGCGAAGTCGAGCTCGGGGTCTCTCAGGACCGGGGAGTCGAACCGGCCGAGGTCCCCCGTGAAGCCGATCCTCACGGTGCGCCCGCCCTCGCGCGCGGTCAGGATGATGATGGCCGATCCCAGGATATGGCCGGCATCGTAGAAGGTCGCGGTCAGGCCGGCGCCCACGGAGACCGGGCGGCGGTAGGAGCAGCCTTCGAAGGCGGTGAGCGCCCGACGGGCGTCCTCCAGGGTGTAGAGCGGCTCCACGGCCTCCAGCCGGAGCTCCGCGATCAGCCGGTTGATCGCCTCCACCTTGAGCTCGTGGCGGTTCTTTTTCAGCAGCTTCTTCACCGCCTCGAGGTCGGGCGGCTTGCGGCCGCCCTTTTTCGCCGCCGGAAGGCCCGGCTGGGTGAGGGCGTGGCGCACGGTCTTGTAGTTCAGGTAGGCGGCGTCCGATTCCTGGATGCTCGCCGAGTCCGGGAGCAGGTAGGCGCAGGCGGACCGGGTCGCCGCCGTGCACAACACCCGCCCGGTGAAGCCGTTGCGGGTGGCGAGCGGCACGCGGCCCGAGTGGTCGGCATGGGCGTGGGAGAGAAGGATGGCGGAGAGGATCGCCGGGTCGAACGGCAGCACCCGGTTCTTCTCCGCCGCCTCGCGGCGGCGCCCCTGATGGAGCCCGCAGTCGAGGAGGATGCGGTCGTGGTCCGTCGAGACAAGGTGCATCGAGCCGGTCACTTCCCGCGCCGCGCCGTAAAAGGTCACGTTCATTTCCGTCGTCCCTCCGCTGCCGGCCGCCGGCCCATCGCCCGCGTTGCAATTCAAGCCGCGTGGATGTTAGGATCTTGCGCCGTCGAGCCGAGTATCCCCGCGGGGGCCGCCGAGTGTCAAGCGCCGCCCCGCCGGCGCCGCCAGGCGCCGAAACGCCTTCGCCCCCGCGCCGGGCCGGGGGACCGCCTGTCCGGAGGACGCGATGACGTCATTTGACCGCGCAAGGGTTTTCCTGGCGGCGGCCGCCGCCGCCGGCGTGATCGCCTGCGGCGGGCCGGGGGCTTTCGCCCAGACCGCGGCATTGATCCGCCCGGATGCCGTGCTCGAGTTCGTGGCGCCCTCCGGAAAGGTCGCCGCCCGCCTGGTGGTGGAGATCGCCGACACCGCCGCGGCGCGCGCGCGGGGGCTGATGGGCCGCATGCTGCGCGACGACTCCGCCGGCATGCTCTTCCTCTTCGAGCGCCCCGAGCCGCAGGTCTTCTGGATGCGCGCGACCCCGGGCGCGCTCGACATCATCTTCCTCGACGCGGAACAACGCGTGCTGAACATCGCCCGGGATACCACCCCGATGTCCGACACGACCTACGCCTCGGCCGGTCCGGCCCAGTTCGTGGTGGAGGTCCGCGCCGGGTTTGCCGGCCGCTTCGGCCTGCGCGAGGGGTACACGGTGCGCTGGCGGCCGCTCCCCTGAGCGCGCCGGCGGCGGGGGCGCATGCCCGCCCCGGCCTCCGGAGCGATCAATTGACGGCGGATTTCTCCCGCCGGCCGAAGACCGGGTGGCGCTTGGCGGCGAGGTGGAGGAGGGTGCGCGCCATGTCGCCGTGCGTGTAGCCGGCGTGCTCGGCGGCGCTCGCCATGCTGGCGTCCTCGCTGATGTCGGGGTTCGGATTGATGTCCAGGACGTAGAACACGCCGTCTCTCAGGCGCACGTCGATGCGCCCGTAGTCGCGGCAGCCGATGGAGCGGTAGGCGTCGAAGCAGACGCCCTCGAGGGCGGCGAGCTCGACCTCGCTCAGCTGGGAAGGAAGCACGGTGAGGATCTTCTCGTAGGCTGCCGAACCGGGGATGAACTTGGCGTCGTAGGAGCAGATGCGGTCGTGGACGTCGCTGAAGGCCGAGAAGTCCATCTCGACCGGCGGCAGCATCTCCACCCGCCCGTTGCCCCAGACCGAGACGTGAAACTCGCGGCCATCGATGAAGTCCTCGACGAGCGCCGGCATCCCCACGCGTTCGACCAGGTAGGCGATCCGCTCGGCGAGCTCCCTTTCGTTCATCGCCACCGACTCGGCGGTCAGCCACTCGCTGCAGTGGCCGCGGGCCGGCTTGACGATCGCCGGGAACTCGTGCCAGCCGTTTTCCCGCGCGGAGGTGTAGAGCCGCCAGCGCGGCGTCGGGATGCCGTGCCGGTCGAGAACCTGCTTGACCTTGAGCTTGTCGTAGCTCAGCGCCAACGTGGAGGAGCTCGACCCGGTGAAGACGAAGCCCATCTGCTCGAGCTGCCGCACCACGAGCCACTCGCTGTGATGGTGCCCGGGGATGCCGTCGCACCAGTTGAACAGCAGGCACTCCCGGCTGTCGTAGTTCTTGAGTCCTTCGGAGAACTGCCGATCGACTACCGGCAGGAAATCGAGGGCATGACCGGATTGGGACAGGGCGTCCGCCAGGCGCGCATGGGCATCGGCGACTTCGTCCTTTTCCGCCGGCGTCCACTGGGGGTTGAGGTCGTAGATCAACAGCACGTTCATCGGCGCCGGGGGCAAGTTAACAGGCACCCGCAACCTCCTCTCCGCACCCCCCCGCCCGGCGGGAGATGCCACCGTTTCTCCATGCTGACGCTGGGCGGCCGGCACCGGGCACCCCGCGGTCACAAATTTATCTATTTATTTTGATCGGTTATGACGCCCTCCCATCATTGTTACAAATTATAGACAATGCGGATATAGTGTGTCAAGCATAATTATCACACCATATTTGGTATTCCGAAAATGCTCTCCCATTCTGGAAGCTTTTCGATCGACCCGCGCCCAGTTGGTAGCTATTAATTTCTTATTCCAATTTATTTCAATTAGATCCCTGATAGTGAAATTCCGGTTGCAAAAGATGTGTAATTTACTTCCCAGCGATGCGCGAATGGGATCGCAAAAGCGGCGCCGGCCGGCCCCCGGAATCAATAAAGTTTGCGTTTGATTACTTACTTTATGTGCCGGGAGGGTCCCTTCAGAAGCCTTCGAAGCTCGCTTCGCAGGGAGATGGGCGAACGCAAACCGCGGCGCACCGCAGGGCGGCCGCGCCGTGCCGGAACGGCCGGAAGACATGCGGAAGAAATCGTCACGCGCCGCAGGAGAAATCTCCGGCGGTAGAAAAATCCGCGCGGGACGAAAGGAAGTAAATCGCCGCGCCGGAATTGCTCACTCCGGGCGGCCGGAAGCAATGTCAGTCTCGAAATCGCCGCCTGAGGCTCTCCCGCTCCTGGGGCGAGAGCTCGTTCCAGCGGCGCAGGTTTTCCTCGAGGCGTTTTCGCTCCTGGGGGGACAGGCTGCGCCACTGGTCGTAGCGCTGCCGGTAGAGCTCCTGCTGGGGCGGGGGCTTGCGTTGGTATTCGTCCATCCGCCGGCGCATCTCTTCCTTCTTTTCGGGCGGCAGCGACTGCCACTCCCGGTACTGCCGCTGCAGGCGCTGCTTCTCCTCCGGCGGAAGGGCGTTGTAGTCCGGCCACCCGCTCCCACCCCGGGCGAAGGTGCCCGGTGAGGCAGCGGGCGGATCCACACGCGGCGCGGCCTCGCGCCCGAACCCCGGCCGGCCCGGGCCCGCACCGGGCGCGGCCGCCGCCGCGGCGGGCTGGCCCAGGGCGGCGGCGACCAACAGCGCGATCAGCCCGGCCCGGAGACGGCGGCGCATCTCATGACAAAAAAAGTTCGAGGCGTTCACTGCGCCGGGCTCCCTGGGTCTCGGATTCACCGGCTGGCGCCGGCGGATCCCCGCCCGCGTCGTCCACCACCTGCACGAGCTTTTCGATGGTGCCGAGGTTTTCCAGGAGATCGAGGTTGCTGATGATCTCCCGCTCCTGGTCCGAGAGCGCTTGGGTCTGCAGGAGATCGCCGCCGCCCCACGGGCTGAAGCCTCGGTCCTTCAGCGCGACGCCCGCGGCGACCACGAAGAGCACCGTGCAGGCGGCGGCGAAGGCCGGGACCCAACGGCGCCATAGCTCCGCCGGCGCGCGGCGCGCGCCGGGTATGCTGCGCCTGACCGCGGCGATCATGGCCGCGGAGCGGGCGGGGCCGAGCTCCGGCGCCGGAAGAACGCGCCGCAGGCCGTCGAAGAGCCGCGCGAGCTCGGCCCGCTCGCGCCGGCAGCCTTCGCAGTGCAGAAGGTGCGCGGCCCACTCCTCCGCCGCTTGCCCGGCCGTAAGCTCGCCGGCAGCGTCCAGGATCAGGATCTCTTCCCGATCGCGGCATGCCCTGCTCGTCGTCATCCGGTCACCTCCCGGCCCACCCCCGCAGCCCTTCCCGAACGCTCCGGGTGGCGCGAAACAGGTGGGTTTTCACGGTTCCCTCCGCCATGCCGGTCGCACCGGCGATTTCGGAGATGCTCAAATCCTCGAACACCTTGAGCTCAAAAACCAGGCGCTGCTTCTCCGAAAGCCCCGCCAGGACCTGCCGCACCTGCCGCCTAAGCTCTTCGCCGTTGAGCCCGGCGAGCGCCGACGCTTCGACGCCCCCGGATTCGGCCTCGGCCGATGCGGCGGCCGGCTCCGCCTCCCCGCGCTCCGCCTGCCAGGGGACCAGCAGCCGCCGCCAGCGGAGGCGGCGGCGGCGGGCGTCGCGGCAGCTGTTCACGGCGACGCGGTAGATCCATGTCGAAAACCGCGAGCGCCCCTCGAAGCGCTTGATGTGGCGGAACGCCTGCAGCAGCGCATCCTGCGCGTTGTCGCGCGCCTCCTCGGCATCGTAGCCGCTCAGCCGATAGGCGATCGCGTATACCTTCTGCAGGTAGCGCCGCGCGAGCAGGTCGACGGCCCGGGAATCGCCGGCCTGCGCCCGGAGCACGAGATCGGCTTCGTCGTCCCCCTGCCGGCCGCCGGAGGTGCGGGGTTCGCTTCGGACCATATTCCCGGCAGGCCGCGGGTGCATCCCCGGCCTGACGCTGTCTCCTCCTTCGGCGCGGCGGCTGGCGTCAAACCGCCTTGCCGGCAGACCGCCAAGACTTTGGATCGGCGGCCGGACCGCCGCCTTGCTGGTCGGCGGATTTTTCGAGGGATTAGACGCCGCCTGACGGCGCGGAGTTTACAGCAGCGACCACTCCGGGGTCAATCGGCCGCGGTGATGACCGCGACGACGGAGTCGCCGAGGGCCCGGAGCGCGGCCAAGTCGCCGCCGGCGCGGCCGACTTTCTGGACCGGAACCGCCGCCCGGGGCTCCGGGCCGGTACTGGCCGGGGTCGGGCCGAAAAAAAGGCAAAGCCATCCGGACTCGGCATGGTAGGCGAGGTCGCCGACCGCCATGCGGTCGGTCGCTTCCCCAGGGTAGGCGCCGAAGACGGGCCGGGTGGTGCCGTAATACTCGTCGCCCCAACGCGTCCAGCGGCATTCGATGGGCAGTGCGCGCGCCATGGCCCGGCCCGCGGCGGAGTCGTTCAGCTCGCCGCTCAGTTCCAGGCGGCCGATGCGCAGCGTAACTTTTCGAGGCATGTTCAGCGAATGACCGGGGCTGCCGGCGCGGCCCCCCTCAGAGCTCCGCTGGATGCGCCGGCGCCGGCTGGGTCTCCCGCAGGCGCAAGGCCCGCTGCCGCGTCTCGGACGTGGCGAACGTCCCGCGTCCGCCCTCGCGTTCGAGCTCGAAGCAGGCGAGCGCGATCTGCAGCAGATGGTAGTCGACCTCGACCTCCGGCCACCCCAGGTAGCGCAGCCGGGCATTGGCGGCAGCCGCATCGATCTCGGGCTCCGCGGCCAGGATTTTGGAAAGGGTTTTCAGGAACCCCGGGATGCTGGGCTCCATGATCCCCCGCTTGAGCAGATTCTCGGCCAGGACTTGCTTCAGATCTTCCATGGGGCGGACCCCGCCGGCAGGCGTCGCACGCGTTCGCGTTTTTTCAAGTATATATGCGTCCATCTGGGGTGTCAAGGCGCTGCCCGCCACAACGCGTTGTGGATTGCCGCCGCCGGGCGCTCCGGCCGCGACCCGGCCTGAAAATGTTGTTGACACGATCGCCCATCATCCGTCAAAATAGATGCCTTCGCGACCGGCCCGCAGCCGGCCGGATGGAAAAAGAAGCGATCGAAGCTCACGCCCGCCCCGGCCTTCCGGGGCGTTTTTTTGCCGCTGCCATGCCGGGTTTAAGCCGCCACCGATTGCAAGGGGACCTCGCCGCCCTCGGACTTTGCGCCGCGAGCGCCCTTTTGCTGACGGCCGCCTTCCCCAAGATCGAAGCCGATTATCTCGCCTGGGGGGCGCTGTTGCCGCTTCTATGGGCCCTGAACGGCGCCGCCCCCGCCGAAGCCTTCCGCCGCGGCTGGGTCTTCGGTCTCGTGCATTACGCCAGCCTGCTCTACTGGCTCGTCCCGACCATGGTGATCTACGGGCACCTGCCGCCCGCCCTGGGGGTGGCGATCCTGTTCCTGTTCGCCGCCATCCTGAGCCTGCTCTCGACGGCGCCGCTCGCCTGGGCCCTCGGCCTGGCGGCCGGGACGCCGCTCAGGCTGCTCGTCCTTTTTCCGGTGTTCTGGGTCGGAGCGGAGTACCTGCGCTCCTTCCTGTTCACCGGTTTTCCCTGGGAGCTGCTGGGCTACTCCCAGTACCGGCGATTGCATCTGATCCAGATTTCCGATATATTCGGAGTCTACGGGGTATCCGGGCTGCTCGCGCTTGGAAACGCCGCCCTCTTCCTGGGCGCGCTCCGACTGCGCGGCCGGCCGTGGCGCGGCCGCCCGGTCGGCACGCGCGCCGCCGCCGCGGGGCTCGGGGCCGCGGCGCTGTTGACCGCCGCGGCCGCGGGTTATGGGCAATGGCGCCTGCCCGCCGTCGATCGGCAGGCGGAGCGCTCTCCGCGGGCCGTGGTCGCCGCCGTCCAGGGCAACATCGAGCAGTCGCAGAAATGGGACCCGGCCTTTCAGCAGGCCACCATCGCGCGCTACCTGAGGCTGTCCTACGCCGCTCTGCGGGAGCGGCCCGAGCTGATCGTCTGGCCGGAATCGGCGGCCCCGTTCTACTTTCTGACCGAGGTGCCCCCGACCCGGGCGGTGCTGCAGGGCGTCCAGGCGAGCGGCACCCATTACCTGATCGGCGCCCCCGCGGTGGAGGCCGACGGCCCGAAGGCCGTCTATTTCAACAGCGCCTTCCTGGCGGGGCCGTCGGGGGAGGTGCTCGGCCGCTACGACAAGGCCCACCTGGTGCCCTTCGGCGAGTACACCCCTTACAAGGAGTACTTACCCTTTCTCGGCAAGATGGTCGAGCACGTGGGCGACTTCGTCCCGGGCGCGGTGGGCCGGACACTCGAGTACGATGGCCGGCGCCTGGGGGTGCAGATCTGCTACGAGATCATTTTCCCGGCGCTCGCGGCCGCCCAGGTCCGCAGCGGGGCGAACCTGTTGATCACCATTACGAATGATGCCTGGTACGGAACCACCGCGGGGCCCTACCAGCATTTTTCCCTGGCGGTGCTGCGGGCGGTCGAAAACCGCCGCGCCCTGGTGCGGGCCGCCAATACCGGGATCAGCGGATTCATCGACCCGGCGGGCCGGATCCTGGACCCCACGGCGCTGATGACGGAGGCGGCCGTGGTGCGGTCGCTGCCGCTGATGGAGGGTGCGACCGTCTACAACCGCCTCGGGGATGCGGCCGCCGCCGCCTGCCTCGGCGCCGCGCTGTTGGCCGTGATGGCGGCCGGCGCGCGGCGTTTGGGAAAACGCCGCGTGGAGCCGGACGGCCGCAAGCCGCCGGCGCCGCGCAGCGCCGGATCACGGCCTCAAGACGCCGTTTAGCCAACGCCTGACAGGAGGAACACCCATGTCCTACGAAATCAAGCAGACCCTGAAGGATGCCGCCGCCAAACTCGACAAGCTCCGAGGTTATCTTTGACCCGGAGGCCATGGAAAAACGCCTCCAGGAGATCGAATCCCTCATGGCCCGGACGGGCTTCTGGGACGCTCCCGACCAGGCCCGCGCCGTGCTCAAGGAGCGCACCGCCGTCGGAAACCGCCTGGAGCGCTACCAGGCCCTCGCCGCGGAGACCGCCGACGCCCTCGAGCTTTTCGACCTCGCCCTCGCCGAAGCCGACGAAGAGACGCTGAACGATATCGCCCGGCAGGCCGCCGGGCTCAAGGAGCGCGTGGATCGCTTCGCCCTGGAGCTCATGCTCGACGGCGAGGACGACGGCCGCAACGCCATCGTTTCGATCAACGCGGGCGCCGGAGGCACCGAGGCCCAGGACTGGGCGGAGATGCTCTTCCGGATGTACTCGCGCTGGGTGGAGCGCAAAGGCTATGCGCTCGAGCTGATCGACTACCAGCCCGGCGAGGAGGCCGGAATCAAAAGCGCCACCTTCACCGCCTCCGGGGAGAACGCCTACGGCTACCTCAAGAGCGAGGTGGGGGTCCACCGTCTGGTGCGCATCTCCCCCTTCAATGCGAGCGGCAAGCGCCACACCTCGTTCGCCTCGGTCTTCGTCTTTCCCGAGCTCGAAAACGAGATCGTGGTGGACATCGAGGAGAAGGACCTGCGCATCGACGTCTTTCGCGCGAGCGGCTCCGGCGGCCAGCACGTCAACAAGACCTCGAGCGCGGTGCGCATCACCCACCTGCCGACCGGCATCGTCGTGCAGTGCCAGCAGGAGAAGTCCCAGTTCCGCAACAAGGAGCTGGCGATGAAGGTGCTGCGCGCCCGGCTCTACCAGCGCGAAAAGCAGCGGCAGGAAGAGCGGCTGCAGGAGATCCACAACGGTAAGGAGGAGATCGCCTGGGGCAACCAGATCCGCTCCTACGTGCTGCAGCCCTACCAGCTGGTCAAGGACCACCGCATCGGGCTGGAGATCGGCAACGTAAACGAGGTGCTCGACGGCGGGCTCGACCCCTTCATCGAGGGCATCCTCCTCGCGCGCGAAAAGAAGGCCGCCGCTCCGGGCGCCCCATGACCCCGGCCGCCGCGTCCATCGACCCGATCGGGATCATCGCCCGCTACTACCCGCCGGGGTCCCGCTCCCACCGCATCGTCCTCGAGCACGGCCGCCTCGTCGCCGCCAAGGCGCTCGCGGCGGCCGCCGCCGTGCCCGAGGCGGCGCCGGATGCGGCCTTCATCGAGAGCGCGGCGCTGCTCCACGACATCGGCATCTTCCTCACGCGCGCCCCGGAGCTCGGCTGCCACGGCGCGGAGCCCTACATCCGCCACGGCGTTCTCGGCCGCGGGATCCTGGAGGCGCTCGGCCACCCACGCCACGGCCTCGTGTGCGAGCGCCACGTGGGCGGCGGGCTTTCCGCCCGCGAGATTCTCAGCCGGCGGCTGCCGCTGCCGGCGCGCGACATGCTGCCGGTGACGCTCGAGGAGGAGATCATCTGCTACGCGGACAAGTTCTTCTCCAAGAACGGCCGCGGGCCGGCCCGCGAAAAGACGCCGGCCGAGATCGCCGCCGAGATCGCCCCCTACGGCGCGGAGGCCCTCGCGCGCTTCATGGCCTGGCACGCCCGTTTCGGAAAAGGGGCCGCGGGCTGACCGCGGCAGGCTGCGCGCGGGCCGACATCGGGGCCCCGGAGAAGGTCATGGCCGGCGGCAAGACTGAAGCAGCGCCAGGTCCGCCAGCACCAGCGCCGCCATGGCCTCGACCACCGGCACGGCGCGCGGCACGACGCAGGGGTCATGGCGGCCGTGCGCCGCGATGACGACCGGGCGCCCCTCATAGTCGACGCTCGCCTGGGGTGTACCGATGGTCGCCGTGGGCTTGAAGGCGACACGGAAGCAGACCGGCTCGCCGTTCGTGATCCCTCCCTGCACCCCGCCGCTGAAGTTCGTCAGGGTGCCGATCCTCCCCCCCTTCATGACGAACGGGTCGTTGTGGCGGCTGCCGCGCATGCGCGTCCCGGCGAAGCCCGAGCCGATCTCGAACCCCTTGGCGGCGGGGATGGAGAGCATCGCCTGGGCGAGCAGGGCCTCGGTCTTGCCGAAGACCGGCTCCCCCAGACCGGCCGGGACCCCCCGGCAGACGCAGGCGATCACGCCGCCAAGCGAGTCGGCCGCCTCCCGCGCCCGGTCGACCGCGGCCGCCATCCGCCCGGCGGCCGCCGCGTCCGGGCAGCGCACGAGGTTCGCGTCCACGGCCTCCCGGTCGACCCCTTCCGGGTCCACCTCCCCGGCCTCCTCCGTCCCGATGGACGCGACCCAGGCGACGATAGCAACCCCCCAGCGCTCCCGCAGGAGCTTCTCGGCGACCGCGCCGGCCGCGACCCGTCCGACCGTCTCGCGGGCGCTCGACCGGCCGCCGCCGCTTGGCGCGCGGATCCCGTACTTGAGCATGGTGGTCAAATCGGCGTGCGAGGGGCGGGGCGCCTCTGCCAGGCTGCGGTAGTCCGCCGGCCGGTGATCGGTATTGGCCACGAGAAGTCCGATCGGGCTCCCCAGGGTGAGCCCGTTCTCGGTCCCGCTCAAGATGGCCACCCGGTCGGCCTCGGCGCGCGCGGTGGTGAGCCGGCTTTGGCCCGGTCGCCGCCGGTCGAGCTGGGGCTGGATATCGGCCTCGGCGAGCGCCAGGCGCGCCGGGCAGCCGTCGATCACCACCCCGACCCCGCGGCCGTGCGACTCGCCGAACGTCGTGACCCGGAAAACGCTGCCGCAAGAATTCGACATCCTAAGCCTTCCCCTCCGGAGCGGCCCCGCCTCGATCTCCGGGCGCCTGCCGGGCGCCGTCCGATTTTACAAACACCGGCCTCGGGTGTAAATGAAAACCCTCGACCGCCCGCGGCCGAGCGCCTCGGCTGCCCGACGGCCGC
This sequence comes from uncultured Desulfatibacillum sp., assembly GCA_964573635.1. Taxonomy (GTDB): domain Bacteria; phylum Desulfobacterota; class Desulfobacteria; order Desulfobacterales; family SpSt-501; genus SpSt-501. Next base: position 424,620 of record CAZNKG010000001.1, read on the forward strand.
CGCGGCGGACGGATGCCGCCCCCCATCACCCTGAGCAGGAGGACCACATGGCCCGCAATCCCGGCAGCGGCCTGCGCGTGCAGGCGACGATCACGAGCGTCAAAGGCGAGTGCAGCGCCGGCCACCGGGCCGGGGAGTCTTTCGAAATCAGCTGCCACGACTCCGGAGGTCTGTGCGGCTGGTTCTACCACGACCTGTTCCCCAGCCTGTGCACCTTCCAGTACGGCGGGAAGCTCCCCTGGTGGCCGGGCGACCGCATCGAGGTGCGCTGCCCCGATCCCCACAACCTCGTGTGTATGACGCTCGAGCGCTTTCCGCGGGGATAGCCGCGCCCTCCTGCCGCCGGGCGGCGCCCGGCCTCAGCTCTTCTCCGGCGCGGCCGCGGCCGCCAGGCAGTAGTGCGTCGCCGGTCCGCTGCCGGCCTTGACGAGGATCCCCTTGGCGACGAGATCCTGAAGGTCGTAGATGGCCGTTCGGGCCGGAAGCCCGCCGCCGACGATCTCCTGGTACTCGCTGCGGGTGATCCGCCCGTTGGCCCGAATATGGTCGAAGACGAGGCGCTGGCGGCGGTTCAAAGCCGGGGGGATTTCCCCCGAGCGCCTCGGAGGCGGCGCACCGGCGCCCGGCGCCGCCCCGCCCTCCCCCGCCGCCGCTTCCCAGCCCTCCACATCCAGCAGGATTTCGTCGGCCTGGATCACCGGGCTCTCCGACATGACCACCGCCCGGGTGATGCAGTTCTCAAGCTCGCGCACGTTCCCGGGCCAGTCGTAGTGGGTGAGCTTGGCGAGCGCCCCGCGGCTCAGCCCCACCCCCGGCCTTCCGGCGAGCTTGCCCTGCAGGCCGAGGAAGTGGCGGGCGAGCAGCGGGATATTTTCCTTCTGCTCGCGCAGCGGGAGGGTGTGGATGGTGATGACCTTGAGTCGGAAATAGAGATCCTCGCGGAACGCCCCGCGGCGGATCATCTCGCGCAGGTCGGCGTTGGTGGCCGCGATCAGGCGCACGTCCACCTCGATCTCCCGGTCGCTCCCAAGGGGCTTGATCTTGCGGGCCGCGACGGCCCGAAGCAGGGCCTGCTGGACCCGGGGTGCGGCCGCCTGGATCTCGTCCAGGAAGAGCGTTCCGCGGTCGGCCTCGAGAAAGGCGCCCTTGCGGTCGGCCTGCGCTTCGGTGAAGGCCCCGCGCACATGGCCGAAGAGGGTGTCGAGCAGCAGGTTTTCATCCAGGGCGCCGCAGTTGATCGATAGGAAGGCCTCGCCCGCACGCCGGCTCAGGCGGTGGATCGCCTCGGCGGCGAGCTGCTTGCCGGTACCCGTCTCCCCCACCACGAGCACGTCCGCATCCACCTGGGCCGCTTTGAGGATTTCCGTCTTGAGGCGCTCGATCCGCGCGCCTTGCCCGACGATCGCGGGCACGGGGTCCTCGGTGCCGTCTCCGGGCAGCACGCCGAGCCATCCGTCTAAGACGGCCTCCTCCTTCAAGTTCGCGCTGCGGATGGTTTGGTCCTTCTCGCGGATCTCCTCGAGCTGGCGCATCAGGGCGGCGATCATCGCGTTGATGGACCGCTGCAGGACGGTGATCTCCCGGCCGGCGTAGGGCAGCGCGATCGGCTTGAGCTCCGGATGCAGGCGGAACTCGTCCACCGCCTCGGCCAGCTTGAGGATCGGTCGGGTGATGATCCGCCCGAGCGCGTAGATCACCCCTCCCACCAGCAGGGCCGCCGCCGCGGTGACGTAGAGCATGAGGTCGATCTGCTTGGCCCCGGCCGCGAGCGGCAGCCGCGTGATGTCGAAATAGGCCACCCCGGCCACCACCCGAGGCGGGGCCTCCCGGGAGGCCCGGAAGCGGACCGGCGCATAGGCGAGCTGAAAGGTGCGCCCGAAGGCGTTCGGCTGCCACGATGGCGCGGCCGCGATGTCCTGGCGCCCCTGCCTGACGTTCGCGACCATTTCCCAGAAGGCCTCGAAGGCCGCATCCGGACGGAAGGCGAACTCGAGCCCCTCGCGTCCGAGCGTCCCCGTCAGCCCCGAGCGGGCCATGTGCGTGGAAAGTTCGGCGAGCGGCCGATCGAGGGCATCCGAATGGAAAAGGATCCATCCGTCGGTATCGAAAAGATAGAAGTAGCGCTCCTCCGGCGTCCGCGGGTAGGCGTGCATCGGGGAGTGCGTGGAATTGTGGAGCGAGAGGATGTTGCGCAGCTGCCGCGCATCGGCCGCGACGATCAGGAACCCCGCCGCAGCGCCGTCGCCGCGGCGGCAGGCAATGGCCATCTGGATCACTTTGCGGATCAGCCTGAGATTGGGCCTGTCCGGCTCCGGTGCCGGGAGCTCGACCTCCATCACCGGCGAAAGCCACACCTGCAGCGGTTCGAGCGACTTGAGCGGCTCGAAATAGGAGAGCGGATTGGGCCGGATCGCACCTGCCGGAATTGGCACGATTTCCTCGTCTTTTGCCAGATAGGCGAGGTGGTCGGCATCGCTTGGCGATATCACGGCGGCATGCAGGTATTCCAGGCCGCCTGAAATTTTGGATTTGGCGAGAAATCGGTGCAGGGCTGAGGGCGTGATCGGCTCCTGAGCGAGATAGGAAATATCTTCCCGAAAACGATCGAGATATGCTTCAATCGCATTTCTCGCGGCCAGGGCCTGGAGGCGGGTGGCGCGCTGGACGGCGCTTCCGATGGACTGTTTGGAGACCTGATAGGAGAAATAACCCGCCAAAAGGATGATGCAGATGACCGGCGGGATCAGCCCGAGCATGAGCCGGGTCTTGAGGCTGCTTGCGCGATAGGCCGCGCGCAGCCGTTCGAAGCTCGAATCCGGAGTTTCACCGCGCAACCATTTCATTGCCAGACCCCCGCAAATGTGGCAAACGAGGCGCCGCCCCGCTTGCCAAAT
>CAZNKG010000001.1:427613-432987 GCA_964573635.1 uncultured Desulfatibacillum sp.
CTGGCGGCTCTCTGGCTGAGCGCGCCGCTGGCGCTGGCGGCCGGCGGAGGCGGGGAGGCGATCGTGATCGTGGCCGACTCGCGGAAGCTCACCGGAATCATGGCCTGGTGGGCGAACCTTTACAACGAAAGCCACCTCTATTTCACCCTGCTGACGGTCGTCCTGATCCCGATCATCGGCGTCATCTTCGGGCTCCTGGCCGACCTGGCCATGCATTTCGTCGGGATCGACCTCTCGTCCCGGGACCTGGCGGAGCATTGATGGGCGCAGGCGAAACGGAACCGCACCCGGTCGCATCATCCGGTTGAAGAAAGGAGATCCGGTATGGATTGGTTGTATGTCCTCATGCCCATCGCCGGCGTGAAGATTTTCTGGCCCGGGCTCATCATCCTGGGCGTCGGCGTGGGCGTCATCGGCGGCTTTTTCGGAATGGGCGGGGCCTGGATGGTGACCCCGGGCTTGAACATTCTCGGCTTTCCCATGGCGTTCGCGATCGGCACCGACATCGCCCACATGGCCGGAAAATCGCTTATCTCGACCATGCGCCACGGCAAATTCGGCAACGTGGACTACAAGCTGGGCCTGATCATGTTGATCGGCACCGTGGTGGGCTTCGAGGTCGGCGCGCAGATGATCATGTGGCTCGAGCGCATCGGCCAGGTCGGGCCGGTCGTCCGCTGGATGTACCTCGTGCTGCTCGCCCTGATCGCCTGGATGGTCTTCGCCGACGTCGCCAAGAAGCGCCGCAAGGAGCGCGAGGCCCTCGCGGCCGGAAAAGAGGTCGACAAGCTGTCGACCGGCATCGAGTGGCACAAGACCCTGCACAAGATCAAGATCCCCCCGATGGTCCACCTGAAGGCCGCGGGGATCACCTGCTCGGCCTGGCTGCCGATCCTGGTGTCCTTCTTCACCGGTTGGCTCGCCGGGATTCTCGGGATCGGCGGCGGCCTGATCCGCATGCCGGCACTGATCTACCTGATCGGGTGCCCGACCCACGTCGCCGTCGGCACCGACCTCTTCGAGGTCATGATCTCCGGCCTCTACGGCGCGGCCTCCTACACCTACAAGGGCCGCACCGAGCTCGTCGCCGCGATCATCATGCTGGTCGGCGCCGCCGTGGGGGCCCAGGTCGGCTCGGTCGCCACCAAGTACATCAAGGGCTACGGGATCCGCATCGCCTTCGGCCTGGCGGTGGTCGGCTGCTTCATCTCCGTGCTGCTCAAGCTGATCCCCACCTACGCGCCGCATCTCTACACGATCTGCGACGTCTCGGCCACCATCCTGATTCTCGGGCTGGTCGCGGCGATGTCGGTCTACATCACGGTCAAGATGGTCCAGGGCGCGGCCAAGGAAGTGGCCATGAAAAAAAGCCGGGGCTGACCCCGCCGGTGAACATCCACGCCTCAAGGAGGAGATCATGTTGAAGAAAGGTTTTTGGGTCGGCCTGCTGGTCGCCTGGCCGCTTGCGCTCCTTACCGGCTGCACGGAGGGGGGCAAGGTCGACCAGGGGCGGGTGGTGGCCTTCGACAGGGAGAAGCGGCTCGTCACCATCATCCGCGACAAGAAGATCGATACGCTCAACCCGGACTACTCGCATCTGCCGCCGCTCACCTACGCGCTGCCCGAGGACCCCAATGAAACCGGGCCGCTGCCCAAGGCCGGCGGGCGCATGAAGCTCGACGCCGACAAGAACCAAATCACCATCTTCGATGCCAAGCAGCAGAGCTTCCGGACGATCGATTTCGTCCCGGTGGAGAAAAAGACCGGGGTCGACCGGCAGGACCCCCTGGTCAAGGGCAGGAAGTTCCCGGTCGTCGACCGGGCCAAGCAGACCGTGACCGTCTACTCGACGCGGCAGAAGATCCTCGAAACCATCAAGCTCCCCGAGGAGGTCATGTCCTGGCCCGAATCCACCTGGGATGCGGGCGACGAGGTGCGGGTCTACTACAAGGAAGAGGGCAAGTCGCTGCGTTTCATGAACATCACCCAGACCGATATATTCAAGAAGTGAACACCGCCGCAGGCCCGGCGGCCGTCGCAAGACGGCCGCCGGGTCGCGGGCGGATAGGGGGAATGATCGTGGACCCGTTGCGGGAAGAAGCGGCCGCGGCCAACGGGCCGCGCCACTGGCTGGTGGTGATCGCGATGAACGTGCTCGTCCTGGCGGAGCTCTGCATCGCCATGGCGCGCGCCTCGTCCGGAACCGGGGACTTCACGGCGGTTTTTCTCCAATCGTTCTTCGGAATGCTCGTTCCGACGCTGGCGCTCGGGGTGATCATCCGGCGCCGCCTGGCGTCCCGGGCCGAGCGTTGAACCCCGAAGCGCACCGCCCGCCGGACCGGGCGGATGGAGCGGGCCATGCCGCGGCCGGGTGGATCCGAGATCTTCATGCTGAAGAAATCCGCGGAGGGGTTCCGGGTTGCCTTTCGCCGGGGATCCGACCATGGCGTGCGGCCGGGGATGCGGCTGGCCGTCGTCAATGAGGACGGCCTGCGCGTCGGCGCGGTGGAGGTGGTCGCCTGCACGCCGGCCGAAAGCGAGGCGCTGGTCTCCCGCGACCGCGGCATCCACCTCGGCTGCCGAGTCCAGTTCACGCCGGGACCGGCGTCGGCATGAACCGCCGCGGACCGGCTTTCAGACTCACCGCGCCGCCGGCCGGCCCCCGTCACCGGCGGGGCGGCCGTCGGGGGCCTGCGGGTCGAGGCTGTAGTTGCCTTCCAGGAAGCACTCGGAGAGCTGCATGACGTGCGCCTCCGAGTCCATCATCATGTCCATCTGCCGCGTGTAGATCAGAAGCCTTCCCAGCAGGTCGAGCTGCTCCTCGATCACGGCCTGCGCCTGCTTGGCGACCCGCGCCCGGACCTGGTCCCCGCCCCTCTCCACCAGGAACCCCCTGCGGCCGAGCACCACTTCGATCATCCGGGCGCGCCGCGAGCGCCGGGTGTCGTCGGCCGCCCCGCCCTTGAACTGGAAGTTGATGTAGTTCTTGGCCGCCGTCCTGCCGCAGTAGCAGTCGAGGACGCTGTAGTGGTAGCCCACGCGGGAGCTGAAGTTGAGGTACTTGTCCGAGATGATGGCGTAGCTCCGGTCCCCGAAACGCTCGCGGCCCACCCCCGGCTGCGACACCATCTGCTCGCTCACGACGGCGAAGAAGCCGCCCAGGTTCACCGGCCGGGTGCGACAGGCGGAGAGCCCCGGGTGCAGCATCCCCTTCAAAAGCGCGCGGAAGGGGACCGAGGTGACCTCCTCCGGGGTGACGGCCGCCACCCGCGCCGCATCCACCTTGAGGCCGCCGAACAGATCGATCACGTAGAGGTCGAGCGGGATCGGCGCCTTCAGCCGGGCCGAGATGCTGGCGCGGTCGGTAACGAGGTCGCCGAGCTGGAAGACCACCGCATAGGAGGTTTCGTGGATGAAGCGCATGATGTCGTGGATCGTGCGGCAGTGCTCCTCGGAGAAGCGCGGGGACTTGGGGTCGGTCAGGTTGAGCGGCACGATCAGGTCCGCGCGCCGGCGCAGCGCCAGGTAGTCGGGGCTCTTCACGACGAAGCCTCCGAGCGAAAGCGCGCGATCCAGGATCGCGTGGACCCGCCCGCGGTAGACCCGGCCGTTGTAACCGTCCACCGTCACCACGGTGCCCGGGGCGATCCGCTCCGTGGCCGTGCGCGTGTTCATGAGCGTCGGGACCATGTACTCGCGGGCGAGCGAGGCCATGTGGCTCACGATGCTGCCGAAGTCGGTGACGACGGCCTGGGCCTGGTTCATGGCCATGACGAACTGCGCCGAGGGGTGCACGGCAACGAGCACCCCCCCGTCGGGGAAGGCGGCGAGATCGGCCTCCGTGCGCACGAGCACCGCCGGGCCGCACCCGACCCCGTGGCAGGCCACCTCGGCCCCCTCGATGAGAAGCTCCGCGCCCTCCGGCACCCCGGCGTCGAACCGGGCGGCATCCTCCGCCCGCCCCTCGAAGCGCAGCGGCCGGGTCTGCAGGATGACGAGCCGCCCCGCCTCGTCGAGCGCCCACTCGATGTCCTGGGGCATGCCGAAGTGATGCTCGAGCTTCAAGCAAGCGCTGGCGAGCTCCCGGGCCTGCGCCGCAGACAGGCAGGGCTGAGCGCGCAGCGCGGGGCCCACCTCCTCGGGGGCGACGTAGCCCTCGGGACGGACGGCGAGCTTCACCGTCTTTTCCTGGATGCGGGTCTTGATCAGCCGCGGCGGTTCGTCCCGGCTCAAGAGGTAGCTGTCCGGCGGAACGATCCCGTCGACCGCATACGGCCCCAGGCCCCAGACGGCGTTGATCACCACGCGGTCGTCGAGCGGGTCGACGGGGCTGCGGGTGTAGGCGACGCCGCTCACCCGCGAGGGGATCATCTCCAGGCAGGCGACGGCCATGGCGGCCTCGGTGAAGGGGACGCCCATGTGGAGCCGGTAGGCGATCGCCCGCGGCGTGAAGAGGCTTCCCAGGATGTTCTTGTATTCCTGGAGGATCTTTTCCCGGGGGACGTTGAGGACCGTCAGGTACTGGCCGGCGAAGGAGAGCGCGCTGTCCTCGCCGATGGCGCTCGAGCGCATGGCGATCTTGAGCGGGCGGCGCGCCTCATCCGCCCGCGCGTCCAGGTCGTCGAAAGCGGAGAGGATGGCCTGCGCCAGATCGGCCGGCACGTCGGACTCGGCGATCAGGAGCTGGATCTGCTCGCTCACCTTCAGGATGGTCTCGGCCTCGATCACGTCCGCCCGGGCCTTCAGCCGCTCCACGACCGGTGTCAGACGGTTGGCGGCCATGAAACGGGAGAAGGCCGCCGTGGTGATCGCGAACCCCGCGGGCACCGGCAGATGGACGCGGTTGCCCACCTCGGCCAACTGGGCGTTCTTCCCGCCGACCGCCTCGGCCGCCTCGGGCCCGATGGCCGCATAGGCCAGGACGAACTCCCGGACCGGCGGCCGGCCAGCGGCCGGCGCCCCCTGCCCCTTGATCGCCTGCTGGATCTCGTCCAAGGCTTTTTTCAGCTGCGGGTAGGGCCGGCCGGACATCTTCTCGATGCAGTCGATCATCCGCCCGCAGTGAAAAAGGGCCCGCATGGTCTGCGCCTCGATGTAAGGCCGCCCGAAGGCGGAGCGGCCGCGCAGCTTCTCCTCGATGTCGCTGATGATCTTGAGCAGCTCGGTGTTGGACTCCAGCAGCCGCTTGAAATTGTCGTACTTCTGATGGAAGGCGGCCATCAGCGCCTGGCGCGACGGGCTTCGGCGGGAGCGGAAAAGCTGGAAGATCGGCAGATCGCGCAGAACGGCGGTCCATCCTCGGGCGGCACGGCGGGGCATCAGGCGGCTTCCTTCCACTGCGGGGCGGGATCGCCTTGCGGGGGCCATCCCCCTC
>CAZNKG010000001.1:433087-443202 GCA_964573635.1 uncultured Desulfatibacillum sp.
CCACCGCAACGGAAAGGAGCGCCCCCCATGCCCCAGAGCGACCTGCACATCGACTCCCAGGTGCTGCACGCCGGCCACACCCCCGACTCCCAGACCCTGTCGCGCGCCGTGCCGATCTACCAGACGACAAGCTACGTTTTCAAGGACACCCGCCACGCGGCCGACCTCTTCGCGCTCCGGGACACGAGCGGCTTCATTTACACCCGCCTCGGCAACCCGACCACCGACGTGCTCGAGCGCCGGCTCGCCGCGATCCACGGCGGCTCGGCCGCCATCTGCACAGCCTCGGGCATGGCGGCCATTTTTTACACCGTGGCGGCGATCACCGCAACGGGTCAGAACATCGTTTCGGGTTCGAACCTCTACGGCGGGACGCACGTCCTCTTCGCGAACACCCTGAAGCGCTTCGGGATCGAGGTGCGCTTCGTCGACACCTCCCGGCCCGCGGCGGTCGAGGCCGCCATCGACGCCGACACCCGCCTCGTGTTCACGGAGAGCATCGGCAACCCGCGCTGCAACGTCGACGACCTCGCCGCCCTGGCCGACGCGGCGCACCGCCGCGGCCTGCCCTTCGTCGTCGACAACACGGTTTCGCCGCCGCCGATCTTCAACCCCTTCGAGCACGGGGCCGACATCGCCGTCTACTCGCTCACCAAGATCATCGGCGGCCACGGCAACAGCATCGGCGGGGCGGTGGTGGAGGCGGGCGGCTTCGACTGGGCGGCCGGGGGGAAATTCCCGGAGATCACCGCCCCCGACCCGAGCTACCACGGGCTCAACTTCTGGGAGGCTCTCTGCGCGCTCGAAGGCGCCCCGTGCACGGCCTTCTGCGTCAAGCTGCGCACCGGTCTCATGCGCGACATCGGCGCGGCGCTCTCCCCCATGAACAGCTTCCTGATCCTGCAGGGGCTGGAGACGCTGCCGCTGCGCGCGCGCGCCCACTGCGAGAACGCAAAGAAGGTCGCCGCCTTCCTGGAAGGGCACCGCTGCGTGAAGTGGGTGAACTACGCCGGACTGGCGAGCCACCCGGACCACGAGCGGGCGCGCCGGTACTTCCCGCTCGGCCCGAGCGCGGTCTTCGGCTTCGGGTTGAAAGGGGGGCTTGAGGCGGGAAAGAAATTTATCGACTCGGTGCGGCTGTGCTCGCACCTCGCCAACATCCTGGATGCGCGCACGCTCGTGATCCACCCGGCCTCCACCACCCACTCCCAGCTGCCGGCCGAGGAGCAGCTCAAGGCCGGGGTCGCCCCCGAGATGGTCCGGATCTCGGTCGGCATCGAGCACGCCGCAGACATCATCGCCGACCTCGACCGGGCGCTCGAGGCGGCGCACGCGGCGTAGGCCGGGGCGGGCGGCGGCCCCCGCGCGCCGCGCCCTATTTGAACAGATCCGTCGAGATGTAGCGCTCCCCGGTGCTCGCGAGCACGGCGACGATCATCTTCCCGGCCGCCTCCGGCCGGCGCGCGACCTCGAGGGCCGCCCACGCCGCCGCGCCGGAGGAGATCCCGGCGAGGATGCCCTCCTTTTTGGCCAGGTCGCGGGCGGTTTCGAAGGCCGCCTCGTTTTCGACCTGGATGATCTCGTCGACCACGCTGCGGTCGAGCACCGCGGGGACAAAGCCCGCGCCGATTCCCTGGATCTTGTGCGGCCCCTTCTGCCCGCCGGAGAGCACGGGGGAGGCCGCCGGCTCGACGGCGACGCTGCGGAAGGCGGGCTTGCGGGCCTTGAACACCTGGGAGACACCGGTGATCGTCCCGCCGGTGCCCACCCCGGCGACCAAGATGTCCGCCCGGCCCTCGGTGTCGTGCCAGATCTCCTCGGCCGTGGTCTCGCGGTGGACCCGGGGATTGGCGGGGTTGGCGAACTGGTCGGGCATGAAGGCCCCCGGGGTGGCCGCGGCGATCTCCTTCGCCTTCTCGATGGCGCCCCCCATGCCCTGGGGGCCCGGCGTGAGCACCAGCTCGGCGCCCAGGTGGGTGAGCAGCCGACGGCGCTCGACGCTCATGGTCTCGGGCATGGTGAGGCAGAGGCGGTAGCCCTTGGCCGCGCAGACGAAGGCGAGCGCGATCCCGGTGTTGCCGCTCGTGGGCTCGACGATCAGCGTCTCGGGGGTGATCCGTCCCTCGAGCTCGGCCGCCGCGATCATCGAGGCGGCGATGCGGTCCTTCACGCTGCCGAGCGGGTTGAAGAATTCAAGCTTCGCGTAGATCTCGGCCTTGAGGCCCGCGGCCATGCGGTTGAGCCGCACGAGCGGGGTCGAGCCGATCGTGCTGCCGATCGTGGTGTAGGTTTTCATGGGGCGGCTCCTTTCAGCGTCGCCGCACCGCGCCCCCCTGGCGCCGGCCGGGGGACTCCGGCTTCGGCTTGTAGACGAGCTTCGGGGATTCCATCACGACGAGCGTGTCGGCCGGGACCGATTCGGTGATCCAGAGGTTGCCGCCGACCACCGAGCGGGCGCCGATCACCGTGTCGCCGCCGAGAATCGTGGCGCCCGAGTAGATGATCACGTCGTCCTCGATCGTCGGGTGGCGCTTGCGGCCGCGCAGCCGCTCGCCGGCGTCCCGGGGCAGCGAGAGCGCGCCCAGCGTCACACCCTGGTAGATGCGGACGTTGTCGCCGATCACGGCGGTTTCGCCGATGACGACCCCGGTCCCGTGGTCGATCACGAAGCGCCCGCCGATCTCGGCCCCGGGGTGGATGTCGATGCCGGTCGCGCCGTGGGCGCACTCGGTCATGATCCGCGGCAGCAGCGGCACGCCGAGGCGGTGCAGCCGGTGGGCGACGCGGTAGACGGCCGTGGCGTAAATCCCCGGGTAGCTGAAGATGATCTCGTCGAGGCTTTGGGCGGCCGGATCGCCGTCATAGGTCGCGGCCACGTCGGCGGCGAGGACCCGGCGGATGGCGGGGATCGTCTTGAGGAACTCGAAGGCGAGCTCGCGGCCGCGGTGGTCGCAGTCCGAGCAGGCCTGGTTGTAGCGCAGGCAGTCGTGGCGGATGCTGCGGCCGATCTGCTCGGCGAGCGCGTCGAAGACGATGGAGGTGACCTGGCCGACGTGGTAGGGCAGGTTCACCGGGTCGATCTTCTCGCGGCTGAAGTATCCCGGAAAGAGCAGGGCGCGCAGGTGCTCGAGGATGTCGAGCACCGCCTGGCGGGAGGGTATCGGCTCGTAGTCGATATGGGTGCAGCAGTCGCGCTCCGTGCAGCTGCCGAGAATGGCGGCGGCGATCTCCGGCAGGCCGCGGCGGTAGTTCGCCTCGGCGGCGGCCGCCCCCTTGCAGGCATCTTTCCACGCCGGCTCGTCTGCCATCGCAAACCCCTCCTGGCCCACCCATCGCGCCCAAGGCCCTTCGGCGGCGCGCGCCGGCGACGACCGCTGCGCGCCGCGGCCCGGGGCCTTGGGGCGCCGCCCCCCGCATGGCGTAGAAGCTATTGCCGTCAGGAGGCCTTGTCAAAGGCGGGGCCTCGCCGGCCTTATCCGGCGGGAAACGCCACGCGGTATTTCTTCAGGAACCCCGTCGGGTTGTAGGAGAGCTTGGCCTTGCGCAGCCCCTCGCTGTCCAGGTCCTGCTCGCGGTTCACGATGCTGCGGGTCCCGGCGGAGCGGGCGAGGAACATCTGGTTGATCGCCTGGTAGGCCCCCTTGTAGGCCGGACACCCCTTTTCGAAATGGATCACGAGCGAGGCGGCGTCCAGGGGTTCGGCGAGCGTGTAGGCCACGATGAGGCCCTCGACGAAGAGCCCGCCGCCCAGGATGCGCTCGAAGCGGTTCCAGTTCTCGAGCACCCTCAGGATCGCCCGGTTCTCGGCGGCGAGCAGGTCCGAGGACTCGCAGTCGCGCCAGGCGCACCAGTCCTCCTGCATCGCCATGGCATGGTCGACCAGCTTGGGGCCGAGCTCGACATACTGGTGCTCGTAGGCGCGGGTGAACTGGCGCAGCAGGTTCTTCTTGTTGTGGAACCGGTTCCCCGGGAGCTCCACGAGGTCGCTCACCGCGTAGAGGTAGTCCCATTGGCCGCGTTCGGGCTCGATCACGGCCGCCAGGCCCGGCTCGGCCCGCCAGATCTCCGCCAGGACCTCGGGGACGCGGATGAACTCGGCCGCGCCGGAGGCGCGCAGCCGGTCGCGCCAGGGCGCATCCCGCCAGGGCCCCACCGGCGCCCAGAAGACCTCGCGCGGCCGGGACTGCCGGATCCAGACGGCATCCCGCTCCCAGGCCCAGGCGAGGCCGTACTCCTCGGCCCAGGCCCAGATGTTGAGAAAGCTGTAGTCCGAGGCCGCCTGGGGGCAGGCGTCCAAAAGCCGCAGGTATTCCGGCTGCCGGTCGAGCGTGATGGGTTCAAACGTTAGCGGCATGCGGTCGTCCGATCCTTGTTCAAGCGTTGCCGGCCCTCGCGGGGCGCGGGCGCCGGTTTCCAAGCGCCGGTCGTGCCGGCGTCACTCCGCCGCGGGAGCCTCGATCCCGGCGGCGGCCCGGCGGGGGGCTGCGGCCATGAGAAGCTCGGCCAGCTCGCGGCCGGCGCGGTAAGCCTCCTCGAGAAACTCCGGCCGGCCGGCAGCGTCCTGCTCGAACTCGAGCCCCCGGTAGAGCAGCGCCCGCCAGAGATCCATTTCGAGCGTCTCGAAGAAGTAGCGCACGCTGAGCAGCGCCCCGTCGAAGAGCTTTTTCCCCCGGGTCGCCCCGGCGGCGATGAACAGACCCTTGCGGCGCGGGGCCGCCGCGGGCGCCCCCGCCTCCCGCGCGAGCCCGTGCCGCTGGACCCAGACCGAGTGGAACCGCTCCATGAAGGCCTTGGTGTGGGCGGAGACGGCATAGTAAAAAATGGGGGAAGCGAGCATCAGCCCGCCGCTCGTCAGGACGAGGTCCCGGATGCGCTGGTAGTCGTCGCGGATGCGGCACTCCCCGTCGGCGCGGCAGGCGTAGATCTCGAGGCAGGCGGAGAGCTTGAGGTCCCGCAGCACGATCTCCTCGACCGCAGCCCCCGCCTCCCGGGCCCCGGCCACCGCCCGGCTCAGAAGGGTCGCGGTGTTCCCGCGGCGCCGCGGGCTGCCGTAGACGGCGACGATGCGCGTGGGGTTCATGGGATCTCCCCTCCCGGCCGGCCGCGGGCTCACGCGGCGACGACCAGCCCGACGGGGCAGTGGTCGGAGCCGTGGACGTCGCTGTCGATGAAGGCTTCGCGCACGCGCCGGGCGTCGATCAGGTCCCGGGTGACGAAGAAGTAGTCGATGCGCCAGCCGATGTTCCGCTCGCGCGCCTTGAAGCGGTAGGTCCACCACGAGTACTTCACCGTGTCGGGGTGGAAGTGCCGGAAGGTGTCCACGTAGCCGTCGGCCACGATCCGGTCGAGCCAGGCGCGTTCGACCGGGAGAAAACCGGAGGTGTTTTCGTTGGCCTTGGGGTTGGCGAGGTCGATCTCGCGGTGCGCCGTGTTGAAGTCCCCGCAGACGACGAGGCTGCGGCCGGCGCGGCGCAGGCCCTCGGCGTAGCGGAAGAAGGCCGCGTAGAAATCGAGCTTGTACTGGAGGCGCTCGGCGCTCATCTGGCCGTTCGGGAAATAGACGTTGAACAGCACGAACGCCCCCAGGTCCATTTCGATGATCCGGCCCTCGGCGTCGAACCGCGGCTCCCCGATCCCGAGGCGGACCCCCCGCGGCTTGACCCGGCTGTAGGTCGCCACCCCGCTGTAGCCTTTCTTCACCTCGCAGTGGCTCCAATGGGACTCGTAGCCGGGCACCGCGGCCATCGCCGGCGCAAGCTGGCCCGGCTGCAGCTTGGTCTCCTGGATGGCGAGAACGTCCGCGTCAAGCCGGGCGAACGACGCGAGGAAATCCTTCCCCATCGCCGCCCGCAGCCCGTTCACGTTCCAGGACACCAGCCGCAGGGTCCGGTCGTCGCTCACCGTCGATCCCCCCCGCGCGCGGGTTCCCGGCCGATCAGCCCCTCGACCTTCGCCAGGCAAACCCGCTCCCCCGCCCGGTCGAGGCACCCCGCGATCGAGCGCAGGGTTTCGCGGACGACAGCCGTCTTGGGGCGGGGGGACTCCAGCTGCGCGCCGAGCGTTTTCAGGTCGGACATCAGCTCGGCCAGCGCGCCGCCATCGAGGCCGAGGCTCCCGGCGCGGGCCTTCGTCGCGTTCATCAGCTGTTCGACGGCCTGAGACGCGCGGGCATCGAGAAGCGGCCCGGCGCCGAGCTCGACCGCCGCCGCGCCGCCGACGGCCGCCGGACCGGCCGCCTCGATCCCCCGCGCGCTGATCCCGATCCCCCCGGAGAGCGAGCGGATCTCGGCAAGCTCGAGCCCGATCAGCGCTTGGGCCGCCAGGGAGGCCGTCTCGCGGTCCATTCCCAGGGAGGCCCCCACCGCATACATGGAGACCTGCCGGGAGGTATCGCCGCCGGCCTCCTCGGCCAGTCGGGCGAGAAACCGCCGCTCGCTTTCGTTCAGCTCTTCATCGGGCATCTGCCCCCGCCTTTCTCGGTCATGCGGCCGGTCCATCGCCGCCCGTTTTGGGCGCTTCCGCCGGCGCAGGGTCTGCGACCAGCGAGGCGAGCGCCCGGTCGATCTCGCCGAATCGGAACCGGAAGCCGCGGTCGAGAAGCTTGGCGGGAACGACCCGCTGGCTTTCGAGCAGGACTTGGGCGAACTCCCCGAGCGCCAGGCGGATCGCGAAGGCCGGGGCGGGCATCACCGCCGGCCGGTGGAGGGCCTTTCCCAGGGCGGCGGCGAGCTCGCGGTTGCGCACCGGGTTCGGCGAGGTGAAATTCACCGCGCCGGCCATCTCGGGGCGCGCCAGCACGAAGTCGAAGGCCGCCAGGAGGTCCTCGATATGGATCCACGAGAACCACTGCCGGCCGTCTCCGATCGGGCCGCCCAGAAAACCCTTGAAAGCCGGGATCATCTGCGCGAGCGCCCCGCCGCCCGGCCCCAGCACGACCCCCAGGCGCGCCACCACCACCCGGCGGCCGCGGGCGGCGGCCCGGAGGGCCTCGGCCTCCCAGTCGGCAGCGAGCGCCACGATCGCCCCGCGGCCGGCCGGCTCGCTCTCCGAGATGAGATCATCGCCCCGGTTTCCATAGTAGCCGACCCCGGAGACGCTCACCAGGGTCGCCCGTTCGCCCAAGGCCGCCACCACGTTGCGGGTCGTCAGCACCCGGCTGTCGGCCATCGCCTGCTTGCGCTTTTGGGTCCAGCGCCCGTAGATGGATTCGCCCGCCAGGTTGATCACGGCGTCGCTTGCGGCCAGGGTCCCCTGCCAGGGGCCGGGCCGCGTGGTGTCGGCGGCCACGAAGCGGAAGTCCGGGCGGCGCGCTCCCCCCGCCGGCTCGCGGCGGCCGGTCCCGGCGACGTGGTGGCCCTGCGCGAGCAGATGGCGGACGAGGTGGGTGCCGATGAAACCGGTCGCTCCGGTGATGAACAGCTTCATGGACCTTTTCCGTGGCATGGGATTGCCCCGCGGGGTTTCGGCCGGACGGCGGCCGCCGCTTCACGCGCGCTCCGCCGCCTGCTCCTCGCAGCGCGGGCAGATGCCCGTCAACTCGAGGGTATGTCCCAGGATGCGGAAGTCGGTCTTGGACTGGACATGCGCCTCGAAGTCCTTCTGGACCTCCACCATGGCGTCGACCAGACGGTCGCAGCGGATGCAGCGGATGTGGTAATGGCGCTCGGCGTTGCCGTCGAAGCGCTTCAGGCTGCTTCCCGTATCGATGCGGGCGATCGCGCCGGCGGCGGCGAGCACGTCGAGGTTGCGGTAGACCGTGGCCAGGCTGATGCGCGGCAGCCGCCGCCGCACCATGGTGAAGACCTCCTCGGCGCCGGGGTGGCTGTCGACCTGGCGCAGCTCCTCGAGAATCACGCGCCGCTGGGCGGTCATGCGCAGCCTGCGGCTGCGTGGTGCGTTCTCTTTTCGCATGCCTTTCCCGCCCCGGCCCTCAGCGCTTCTCGATGGGCGTGAATTCGCAGACCTCCGGGCCGCAGTAGTCGCCGATGTATTCCGACTCCGGGCGGTAAAGCACGGGCTTCGCCCCCCCGCCGCCGAACTGCTCCTCGATCACGTGCGCCGCCCATCCGACGACGCGCGCGATCGCGAACACCGGCGTGAAGAGATCGACCGGGATTCCGAGGCTGTGGTAGAGCGAGGCGCTGTAAAAATCGACGTTCACCGGCAGCTCGACCCCCTTGCGCCTCCGGAAGATCTCCTTGGCGGTCTTTTCGATGCGCCGCGACATTTCATACCAGTGCGGCTCGCCGGCCTGCTCCCCGAGGGCTTGCGACATGGGCGCCAGGATGTGGGCGCGGGGATCGTCCACGTCGTAGACGGCGTGCCCGATGCCGAAAATCTTGCGTCCGGCGTCGAGCTCGCGGTTGACGTACTCCTCCACCCGGTCCGGGGAGCCGATCGCGAGCAGCATCTGCATGACGCGCGCGTTCGCCCCGCCGTGCAGCTCGCCGGAGAGCGACCCCACCCCGGCGGCGACGGCGGCGTACAAGTGCGCCCGCGTCGAGGCGACCTCCCGGGCGGCGAAGGTGGAGGCGTTGAAAGCGTGCTCGGCGTGCAGGACGAGCGCCGTATCGATGGCCCGGACGGCCTCCGCCGCCGGCTCCCTGGCGTTCAGCATATAGAGGAATTCGGCCGCATGCCCGCGGCGCCCGGAGGGCTCGACCGGCGCCTCGCCGCTGCGGATCCGGTGCCAGGCCGCAACCACCGTCGGAAACTTGGCGATCAGCCGGTAGGCCATGCGCACGGCCGCCTCCGGCGAGGTGTCGCCGAGGTCCGGGTCGTGGACGGCCAGCATCGGTACGGCCGCCTGCAGGACATCCATCGGCGGGGATTTCGGCGGCAGCGCGCGGAAGGCGGCGACGAGCGCGGGCGGCAGGGGCCTTTCCGCGGCGAGCCGGGCGCGGAGAGCCTCCAATTCGGAGGCGGTCGGAAGCCGCTCGTGGAGCAGCAGGTGGACGACCTCCTCGAAGCTCGCACGGGCGAGATCCTGGATTGCGTAGCCGCGGTAGATCAGCCGACCGTTCTTGCCGTCGACCTGGCAGATCCGCGTGCTCGCGATGGTCAGCCCCCGCAAGCCGGTGTTCAGCACCACCGGGCACGCTTCATCCATAGGTTCAACTCCTCGCAGCGCGGCGATCCTTTCGGGGCCGCGGCGCGGTTAAATTTCGATCCACATGTCGGCTTCGTTGCCGCAATGCGCGCAGGTGCCGGTGGCCTTCACTTTACGGGTCCCGGAAGCGGCGGGTTCGGGGGAATCGGCCTTCGCGGCCGACGGCTCCGGCTCCGCCAGCGAACAGGTGAAGACCATTTCGGCCTCGTTCCCGCAGCTCACGCAGCGGCACACCTCTTTCTTGACATACTCCGCCATCCAATCCCCCTTCGGATTCGAGCAGTTCGCTTTTGGCCGCACGCGCCCCCCCAGCCGCGCGCAAACTGAAAATGCTCCGTTGCCGCAGCCTTGTCAAGCCTGGCGCCGGGCGCCCGCGGCCGCGCCGGGGGCGCACGGCCGGCTGCGGCGCGGGCGGATCGTCAAAAAGGCATTTTTTCCGGGGGCCTGCGCTCCGGCACGTAGTCGCGGGGGATGGTCCCCGCATTCCACTCCGGGGAGACGTAGAGGTTGCAGTAGCAGCTGCCGAACTCGGCGATATCGGGGACGCTGTAGACGCAGGGGCAGATGATGTCCCGGTCCTTTTCGCGGTCGCCGCTGAGCAGCCGGCAGGGGCATCCCATGTAGCCGTAGCGCTGCTTGTTCAGAATGAGGGCCTCGAGCAGTTCGAAAACCCGGGCGCGGTCGTTGTTGAAAAAATAGCCCTTGGGCTCCTGGACCTTGCGCATCATGTCGTAGAGCTGCTGAGCGTTCATTCCAGCCCCAGCGCCTCCTTGATCTCCTTCTCCTTGTAGCCGACGATCACCTTGTCGCCGATGATGATCGTGGGGAACGAGCAGCGCGGGTTGAATTTCTTTACGTCCTCGATGATCGCCTTGCGCTCGTCGCCCTCCAGCAGATCGACATCCACGAAATCGTAGCGGATCGTGCACTCGCCCAGGAACTTCTTGGTCGCCTTGCAGTGGCTGCAGGTGCTCAGCGAATAGATCTTCACCTCGGGCACGGCCTT
>CAZNKG010000001.1:443302-478522 GCA_964573635.1 uncultured Desulfatibacillum sp.
GGGGGCGCGGCGCGGTGGGACGCCGACCGGCAGGCGCCCTCTGCCGGGGAGGGCCCTGATCGATCTTATTCTTAACATTTCCAGCCAAATAAATACGGGGCCGGCCGCCCGGCCGCAGGCGCCCCGAGATGTATCAATGCAATCCAAGACAGAAGCGTCTCAGCCTTCAGATGGCGGAAAACCCTCGCGCGAGGGGCGCGGGGGGGCGCTCGCATAATTGCAATATCACGAATTAATTATAAAAAATATTTCATGCGAAACGACCGGGCGACAGGCGCCCGCACACGCGGTGGCATGGAAATTGATTAATGGTTTTACGGCCGGCGATGCGGCGGCCGCCCTTGACTTATTTTTCGTTTTCACGTAACCATTCAAGAACGATTCCTAAATATTTAGAGTCGCGTTTTCGCCTCTCCGATACCGTCAGTGCGTTTCAATCCGACTGGATCAGAACCTTTCCACGAAGGGAGGAATTCCGGATGGAGGAAAAGAAAGAAGTCCTCAAGAAGAAGGAGAAGGACCTGCCCGAGCCCCGGGAGTACACTTCCTGCGAGGCGACCGCCCAGATGATCGCCAAGGCGCGGAAGGACGGGGTGGAGCTCGCCTTCGACCGCGCCCACAACATGAAGCCCTGCCCCATCGGCGCGGAATCGGCCTGCTGCAAGCACTGCTTCATGGGCCCCTGCCGGCTCAACGCGCGCGACCCCTATTCCAAGGTCGGGGTCTGCGGCGCCACGATCGATACGATCCAGTCGCGCAACTTCGCCCGCGCGGTGGCGGCCGGATGCGCGGCGCACACCGACCACGGCATGAGCATGGTCGACCTGTTCCGCGAGGTGGTGAACGGCCACATCAAGGACTACCGCATCAAGAACCCCGGCAAGCTCGAAGCCGTGGCGCAGTCGATCGGCATCGAAACCGAGGGCCGGGATCTCATGGAGGTCGCCAAGGAGCTCTACGAGGAGCTCGAGCGCACCTACACCCAGGTGGAGGGCGAAATCCCCTTCGCCAAGCGCGTCCCGCCCATGACGCTCGAGACCTGGCGCAAGCACGGCCTCGTGCCGCGGGGGGCGATGCGCGAGATCATGGAGCTGATGCACCGCAGCGCCATCGGCGTCGACCAGGACTACGCCAACATCACCAAGCAGTGCAGCCGCACGGCGCTTGCCGACGGCTGGGGCGGATCGATGGTCGCCACCGAGATCTCCGACATCCTCTTCGGGATCCCGACCCCGGTGGCGATCGAGGTCAACATGGGAGTCCTCAAGGAGGACCATGTCAACATCATCATCCACGGCCATGAGCCGAACCTCTTCGAATCCATGATCGAGTCGGTGAACGAGCCGACGCTCGTCCAGGCGGCCAAGGCCGCCGGCGCCAAGGGCATCAATCTCATCGGGATGTGCTGCTCCGGCGCCGAGGTGCTCGTGCGCCACGGAATCCCCCACGCCGGCAACTTCGCCTCCACCGAGGCCGTCATGGTCACCGGCGCCGTCGACGTCATGTGCGTCGACGTCCAGTGCATCAAGCAGGGGCTCGCCAAGGTCGCCGACTGCTACGGCACGAAGCTCATCACCACCAACCCGCGCGCCCACATCGAGGGCGTCACCCACGTCGAGTTCAACGACCACAAGCCCAAGGAGTGCACCGACGAGGTGGTGCTGCAGGCGATCGGCCGCTTCAAGAACCGCAAGATGCCGATCGAGATTCCCAAGATCAAGAACCACGGCGTGCACGGCTTCTCGCACGAGTACATCAACTACATGCTGGGCGGGACCTTCCGTTCCTCCTACACCCCGCTCAACGACAACATCATCAACGGCCGCATCCGGGGCGTGGCCGGGGTCGTCGGCTGCAACAACCCCCGCGTGCGGCAGGATTGGGTGCACGTCGAGCTCGTCAAGGAGCTGATCAAGAACGACGTGCTCGTGCTGCAGACCGGATGCTCGCAGCTCGCCCTGGCCAAGGCCGGCCTGACCACTCCCGAGGCGGCGCACCTCGCCGGGCCCGGCCTGAAGGAGGTCTGCGAGACCGTCGGCATGCCCCCGGTCCTCGGGATCGGCTCCTGCGTCGACAACAGCCGGATTCTGATCGCCGCCTCCGAGATGGTGAAGACCGGCGGCCTCGGCAACAGCATCGCCGACCTTCCCGTGGCCGGGGCCGCCCCCGAGTACATGAGCGAGAAGGCGATCACGATCGGCCAGTACTTCGTCGCCTCGGGGGTCTTCACGGTCTTCGGCGTCACCTTCCCCATCGTCGAGGGCACGAAGTTCCACAAGCACCTCTTCGAGGACCTCGAGAAGATGGGCCTGGGCAAGTGGGGGTTCGCGACCGATCCGTACGAGATGGCGCGGATGATGATCGCGCACATCGACAAGAAGCGCAAGGCGCTCGGGATCGACAAGGCGCGCGAGCGGCAGCTCATGTCCATGGCCGACCGCCGCTCCCTGGACGCGGCCGCGTAAGGCCCTTTCCAATCCGCAACCGTTGGGGTAAAGCAGAGGACCGGGACGCCCGCGGCGCCCCGGTCTTCTTCATTTGACGGCCTCGCCCGAAACCCGACCAATGGGGAAAACGACATGCTGACGTTGGAGGAGCTCAAGCAGCGGCCGGACCTGATCGACCAGGTCAACTGGGACATGACCCCCGAGGAGGCGATCCGGCTCTACCTGGAGTGGGGCAACAACTGGGCGCGGGGAGACGGGTACGTCATCCGCTCGAAGGGGGACTTCACCACCTACTTCGTGGTGAACTGCTGGTCCCGGCCCTACTTCATCTACCTCATCCGCCGCAACTCGGACAGCGCCGAGGAGCTGGCGCGCTTCGAGCTTCCGGCGCGGTTCGAAAAGGCGGTCTGCGAGCTGAAGGGCGTCTACGCCCTGGACCCGGAGGTCAAGGCCTGGCTGCGCCGGGAGCTTGGCGCGGCCGCGTGACGGCCGGCCGGGCCGCGGCCGCAGCGGGCGGCGGAACCGCGCCGCTGCCGGGCTTCCGGCCCCGTCGCCTTCATTTGAGCTCGGGGTGGTCTCCGAGAAAACGGTACAGCGTCGCCCGCCCCACGCCCAGGTGCTTGGCGGCCTTGGCCTTGTTGCCGCCGGAGCGCTCGATCGCCGCGCGCACCCTTTCGGGGTCCAGCTTGCGGCCGGGGCCCCGGCGCGAGCAGAGGTTGATCGACTCCCGGAGCTCGAGCGGCAGGTCTTCGGGCGCGATCAGGCGGCCGTTGCACTTGACGAACGCGAACTGCACGGCGTTCTGCAGCTCGCGCACGTTCCCCGGCCAGGGGTAGTCCAGGAGCAGCCCGAGCGCCCGGCTCGACACCCGGGGCAGCGTCTTGCCGTAGCGCCGCGAGGCCTCCTTGAGGAAGTGCTCGATCAGCAGCGGGATGTCGATCCGCCGCTCCCGGAGCGGCGGCAGGTGGATCGGGATGACGTTCAGGCGGTAGTAGAGGTCCTCGCGGAAGCGCCCCCGCTCCACCTCCTTTTTCAGGTTCTTGTTCGTCGCGCTGATCACCCGCACGTTCACCCCGAGGGTCTGCTCCCCGCCGACCCGCTCGAAGCGCCCCTCCTGGAGAAACCGCAGGAGCTTCACCTGCATGGCGTTCGAGATGTCGGCCACCTCGTCCAGGAAAACCGTGCCGCCGTCCGCCAGCTCGAAGCGCCCCTTCTTGTCGCGGATCGCGCCGGAGAAGGCGCCCTTCACGTGGCCAAAAAGCTCGCTTTCGATCAGCCCCTCGGGCAGCGCCCCGCAGTTGATGGGTACGAAGGCGGCGCCGCTGCGCCGGCTTTCGTTATGGATGGCGTTGGCCACGAGCTCCTTGCCGGTGCCGGTCTCCCCGGAGATGTGAACCGGGTATTCGTAGGCGGCCACCTCCCGGATCTGCTGGAAGATGGCGAGCATCTTGCTGTCGCGGCCGATGATGTTCCCGAAGCTCTGGAGCTCGCCCGCCCGCAGCTTGAGGTCCACCAGGTCGGTGACGTCGCGGAAGGCGGCGATCACCCCGTGGGCCGGGCCCGGGCCGCTCGGCATGCGCGTCACCGTCATGTCGACCCGGCGCAGCTCGCCCTGCTTGGAGGTGATGTTGAGGGCGTATTCGGCGTGGTCCGGCGGCTCCGGCGCCTCGTCGCAGAAGGCGCAGCGCCCGCCGCAGAGCGGCGCGCCGAAGGCCTCGTGGCAGTCCCGGCCGAGGACCTCCTCGCGGGAGAACCCGGTAATGCGCTCCGCCTCGCGGTTGATAAAAAAGATGCGGCGCCGGTCGTCGTGGGCGAGGATGCCTTCCTTGAGGCTGTCCAAAACCTGCTCGAGGTTGTCGCGATGGCAGATCAGGGATTCAAGCGCCGATGGGCTCATGGGCTGGTGCCGCCGGCGGCCGCGCGCGGCCGTCCTTTCACGTCAGGCTGTGGTGCTCTACCCGAATCTCCGGTCGAAGTCAAACGGCGCAACCCCACGGCTCATCGCTCCCGGCCGAGGATCCGGCGCTCGATGAAATCGGCGATCGCGACCGGGCGGTCGAGCTCGAAGACCGGAACTGAGCCGGAAAGCGGCACGTCCGAGGCGACGGCCACCAGGAAAGGGTCGGCGGCGCACATCAGCCCGGTTCCCAGGGCCGAGCGGACGACCTCGATTTTCGGTTGGCGTTCGCGCTTGTACCCCTCGGTGATCAAGAGGTCGACGTCCGGGAAATAGCCCGCCAGGGCCTCGAGGCTCTCGCCCGAGGCCGTTTTGACCAGCGCCACGCTCGTTTTCGATGCCAGCATCACCGCCGCGGCGCCCGCGGCCCGGTGGCGCGCGCTGTCCTTCCCGGGCTGGTCGATTTCGACGCTGTGATGGGTGTGCTTGATGGTGCCGATGCGGTAGCCTCGCCGGACCAGCTCCGGGATCAGTTTTTCGATCAGGGTGGTTTTCCCCGACTGGGAACGGCCGACGATCGATACAATGGGCGGCATGCGATAATCCTTCAGGCACGCTGAGCTGCGTCCACAGGACGGCGTCCGCCGGGGAGGCGCCGGCCGGCGTCGAACGACCTCTCGGCGTCAGTCATCGCCCGCCTGCCGCTCCTTGGCGAGCCGCTCGGGCGACATCGTCCAGAAGGGGGTCCCATCCGATGTGAGCCGCACCTTGAATTCAAAGGTTTCGCCCTTCTTGAC
The DNA here is from genome assembly GCA_964573635.1 of uncultured Desulfatibacillum sp. Lineage (GTDB taxonomy): Bacteria > Desulfobacterota > Desulfobacteria > Desulfobacterales > SpSt-501 > SpSt-501. The sequence goes on from CAZNKG010000001.1 coordinate 448,444, forward strand.
CTTCGAGGCCATGAAGACGTCCTTGCCGTTGACTTCCGCCCAGCAGCCCTTGATCGTGACGCGGTCCCCCGGCTTGAACCCGATATCGCTCGGCTTGGCGAACCAGGCGGGGCATAAATGCACCACGATGGTTTCGCTGCCCTCGCGCACCTCGAGCGCCGTGACGGGGGACATGCCCGGCATGGGCACGAGCTCGGTCACCTTGGTCACCGTCGCTTTGAACTTCTCGAATTCCTTCGGGTTGTACAATTTGTTGTAGGGATCGTCGACACCCCAGCCCTTCTTCAGGGCCGCGGAGTCCGCGGCCCATCCGGAGCCGACCGCCGCGACCACGATTGCCACCGCCACGCATGCGAGCCAGCGCTTCATCGCCGAAAGCCTCCCTTCCCGTGCCGTAACGCCGCCCCGATGGCCCCGCGGCACGCCGGTTCCCAACGGATCAACGCACTCCATCATAAGCCAGCCAAGGCACAACTTCAAGCCGCGCACCGGCCCCCACCCCGCAGACTCCCAACCGCGAGACTCCCGACTCCGAAGCAGCGCTGCGCCCGCCTCTCCCTTGTCCCAACTGAATAAAAACCCTCGAATGCAATTCCAGGGCGGAAGCGCGCACGCCGCCCTGGTTGAAACGCCCACGCATATGTGTACTGAATTTCCCTTGCCTATTTCTTTCATTTCATATAATATCCAGGCACGATCGTCCCGCAGATTCCGTCCTGAAACCATCCGTTCGTTTTAATTAGGTTTATTTGTCGGCCGGATTCGGCGGCAGTGCTTCCGTCGATGGCAGGATAATTGCAGAGAAGCCAGGACAGGACGACGAGCGGTTGAAGCGAGGAACCACTTGAGCTCGGCCCAGAAAGCAGACCCAACCGTGGAGGATCGCTTGAGCGGGAGCCGCGCCGGGACACGCCGCTGCCTCTCCGGGGCTGCCAGCGCCGCGGAGACGCTGAACCCCGCCCCGGCATCACGCCCCGGCGAAAAGCGGGAAAACCCCCGTCTGCCCCACGCGGCCACGATCATGTTCGAAAATTACGTGACCGGAAACTACTACGAGGGTCGGATGGTGAACTTCAGCCGCGGCGGAATGGGCTTCGAGGCCGATTTCGCCCCGCACGTCGGAGCGGAGATCTTCATCGGCATCGAGAATTCCCCCTATTCGAAAAGCCACGACGTCTTCCGGGCCCAGGTCGTCTGGACCCGCGAGCTCTCGCTGAACGACTCCTCCTATTCCTACGGCGTCGGCGTGAAATATTGCTGAGCGCCGGCGCCCCCCTCTCGATTCCCCCCGGCGCCGCCCCTCTGCCGGCTCCGGAAAAGCCGGCGCCCGCGCGGCGCCGCCATGATCAGATCTTGTAAATGATCCGCTTCTCCGTGATGATGATGTCGACGTACTTGTCGTGCGACTCGGTCGGGACCTGGGGAACGATCTGCTCCTCGAAGGCCAGGGCGACCTTGCGGGTCGTTACGGGAAGCTCGGGAATGAAGCGATCGTAGTACCCCGCCCCGGTTCCGAGCCGGCCGCCTTTTTCGTCGAAGGCCAGGCCGGGGATCAAGGCGATGTCGATCCGCGCGATCGGCACCGGCTTGCAGCGCGCCGGATTGGGCTCCAGAACCCCCCGGGCGCCGGAAATGAGATCCTTGTCGGGATGGTCGACCTTGAAGGTGGTGATCTTGACGCGTTCGGGTTCGAAGGCCGGCAGGACGACGATCTTGTTGTAGCCATAGGCGCGCTTGAGCATGCCGGTCGTGGGCACCTCGTTCGACGCGGCGATGTAGAAGCAGACGATCCGCGCCTCGAGAAAATTGGCGAATTCGTAGAGCCGGTTCTCGATGGACTGAACCTTCGCGGTTTTCGTCTTCTCGTTCATGCCGCTCACCAGCTTGATCGCTTCCGAGCGGATCTGCTCCTTGGCTGCACGAATTTCCTCCATCTGGCTCCCCTTCGTTTCGGAATCGATATCGGACGCCTGGCGCCCCCGCTCCGCACAAATAACCATTGACTATCCCACGCTCGGCGTGTAGATTGTTAATTTAAGTCATTTCGCCCCATTTTTCAATCACTAAGCCTTAAAAAAACCGCCCCCTGCATGCTGGACATCAGGTTCGTCAGAGACAATCTCGAAAAAGTGGAGGCGGCCCTCGCGACCCGGGGGCAGGCGCTCGACCTGAGCCGGTTCCGGGAAGTCGCGGATCGCCATCGGCGTACGCTCCAGGAAATCGAGGCGCTGCGCCACCGGCGCAACGTGGCCTCCGAGGAGATCGCCGCCGGCAAGAAAGCCGGCCGGCCGGTGGAAGCGGCCGTGGCGGAGATGCGCCGCGTCGCCGCCCACATCAAGGAGCTCGAGAAGGCCCTGGAAGGGTTTCAGGAGTCGCTCGGGGCCATTTTGATGGGCATTCCGAACCTGCCCCACGCTTCCGTTCCAGTGGGAAAAGACAGCGCCGACAACCCGGTCGTCCGGTCCCACGGGGAGCCGCCCGCCTTCGGCTTCGCCCCCAAGCCGCACTGGGAGATCGGGGCCGAGCTCGGCATCCTCGATTTCGAGCGGGCCGCCAAGATCGCCGGGGCCCGCTTCCCGCTCTATTTCGGCGACGGCGCCCGGCTCGAACGGGCGCTGATCAGCTTCATGCTCGACCGCCACACCCGCTCCCACGGCTACCGGGAGGTGCTCCCCCCCTTCATCGCCAACCGCCAGTCGCTCACCGCCACCGGGCAGCTGCCCAAATTCGCGCAGGACCTCTTCAAACTCGAGGAGTGGGACTATTTCCTCATCCCGACCGCCGAAGTGCCGGTGACGAACATCCACCAGAACGAAATCCTGGACGAAGAGCGGCTGCCGATCCGCTACACGGCCTACACCCCCTGCTTCCGCTCGGAGGCCGGCTCCCACGGCAAAGACACCCGCGGCCTGATCCGGCAGCACCAGTTCGACAAGGTGGAGCTCGTCAAGTTCACCCGGCCGGAGAGCTCCTACGAGGAGCTCGAAACCCTGCTCGCGGATGCCGAAGCGATCCTGGTCGCCCTGGGCCTGCCTTACCGCGTCGTGCTGCTGTGCACGGGCGACATGGGCTTCTCGGCCGCCAAGACCTACGACCTCGAGGTGTGGATGCCCGCCCAGGGCGTCTACCGCGAGATCTCCTCCTGCAGCAATTTCGAAGACTTCCAGGCCCGGCGGGGGAACATCCGCATGCGGCGCCGGGGAAAAAAGGGCACCGAGCTGGTCCACACGCTGAACGGCTCGGGGCTGGCGGTCGGCCGAACCTTCGCGGCGCTGCTCGAGAACTTCCAGCAGCCGGACGGATCGGTCAAGCTGCCGGAGGCGCTGAGGCCCTACATGGACGGCAGGGAGCGGCTTGAGCCATGAAGCCCGAGGACTTCCCGGCCGACATCCGGCCGCACCTCCTTCCGGTCCACGCCGGGCGCCCGCGCTACCGCTGCCTCGGCTGCCAGGGCCGCTTCGATATCGACCGGCTCCTCTATGTCTGCCCCGAATGCCGGCAGGTGCTGCTGATCGAGGACGAAGCGGCCGCCGCCCTGCGCTCCGTACCGGGGGAGCGCTGGCGGCGCATTTTCGATTACCGCCGCATGCTGACCACCCCGGCGCTGAAGGGGGTCTACCGCTACCACGAGTTCATCGGCCCGGGGATGCCGCTCGAGGCCGTGATCTGGCTGGGCGAGGGAAATACGCCGGTCGTGCGGGCGAACTCCCGGCTGCGGGACCTCGCCGGCGTCGACCTCTATTTCAAGAACGAGGGCCAGAACCCGAGCGCCTCGTTCAAGGACCGCGGAATGGCGAGCGCCTTCAGCGCCCTCCACGCCATGATCCTCGCCGGCCGGGTCGAGCGGGTGCTCGCGGTCTGCGCCTCGACCGGGGACACGTCGGCCGCCGCCGCGCTCTACGCCGCCCACCTCCAGCCGAAGATCGCCTCCGCCGTGCTCCTGCCCCGGGGCAAGGTGACCCCGCAGCAGCTCTCGCAGCCGCTCGGCAGCGGGGCCGCCGTCTTCGAGCTCCCGGGGGTCTTCGACGACTGCATGAAGGTCGTCGAGGCCCTGAGCGAGGCCTACCCGGTCGCGCTGCTCAACTCCAAGAACGCCTGGCGCATCCTCGGACAGGAGTCCTACGCCTACGAGATCGCCCAAGACTTCGAGTACGACGTCGCCGACGCGGCGGTCGTCGTCCCGATCGGCAACGCCGGGAACATCACGGCGGTGCTGAGCGGCTTTCTCAAGTTCCACGCCGCCGGGGTGATCACGGCGCTGCCGAAGGTGATCGGGGTCCAGTCGGCGCACGCCGATCCCGTCGTGCGCTACTACGCCGAGCCGGACCCGGCGCGGCGCCGCTTCCAACCGGTCGCGGTCAAGCCGAGCGTCGCCCAGGCGGCCATGATCGGCAACCCCGTCTCCATGCCGCGCGTCATCCACCTGGTCGAGCGCTACCGCCAGGCGGCCGGGTGCGAGCGCGTCTTTTTCGTCGGCGTCTCCGAGCAGGAGATCATGGACGCCCAGCTCGAAGCCAACCGCAACGGCCATATCGCCTGCACCCACGGCGGCGAATCGCTCGCCGGGCTGATGGCGGCCCGCCGCCGCGGGATCGTCGGCGGCGGCGAGGTCGCCGTCCTCGCGTCGACGGCCCACGCCCTCAAGTTCGCCGGCTTCCAGGAGATGTACTTCGAAAACCGCTTCCCCGAGGAGTTCGACATCGTGCCCGACCCGGCCCGCGTGAACGCACCGGTCTTCATCCGGCCCGCGGACCTGGAGCGGGTCCCGGCGGCCGGGGCGCCTCTGCCGCCGGAGGAGTTTAAGCGCTTCGTGCGCCGGACGGCGGAGGAGATCGCCGCCCGCCTCAACCTGAAGCGAGGCGGCTGAACGGCCGCCGGACGAGGTGAGTCTCGATGGTTCGAAAGCATCTGCGCGCCGCGTTGGCGCTCGCTCTCGCCGCCGCCGTCGCGGCCTGCTCCGCGGGCGGCGCCCGCCCGGGTCCCGGTGAGGACCCCGCCGCCGCCCCGGGGGCGAAGAACCTCGCCGCCGCGGAGGCGACCCGCAACGTCGGCGAAGCCTTCCTGGTCGAGGGCAATCTGATCGGCGCCCTGCGCGAGTTCAAGAAAGCCGAGGCCATGAACCCCGACGACCCCATCACCCATTACAACCTGGGGCTCGTCTACTACTACCGGGAGCGCTACGACCTCGCCATCCAGCACCTGGAGCGCGTGCTGAAGCTCCGCCCGAACTACGCGCCGGCCCACAACACGCTCGGAAACGTCTACGCCGCGCGCCAGGAGTGGGACAAGGCGATCGCCGCCTACGACCGCGTCATCGAGGACGCCTTCTACGCCACCCCCTTCTACCCGCTCTCCAACATGGGGCTCGCCTACTATCACCAGAAGGACTACGCCCAGGCCGAAAAGCATTTCCTCGAGGCCCTCAAGCTCAAGCCGGACTTCGTCAACGCGCTGGCCGGCCTCGGGATGACCTACAACGCCACCGGCCGCTACAGCCTGGCCGTGGGGCGCCTGGAGACGGCGCTCAAGAAGGAGCCGAAGTCTCCGCACCTGCACTTCGAGCTCGGCCGGGCCTGCATCGGGCTTGGCGAGACCGAGAAGGCGCGGGCCGCCTTCGCCAAAACCGTGGAGCTCGCCCCCGGCACCCCGCTCGCCGCCGACGCCCAGGCGCAGCTGCGCCGGCTCGCCCCCTGAAACAGCGCCGGGGCCGGGCGCGAAATGGCGCCCGGCCCCGGCCCGGTTCCACGCCGGCGGACCCGCCGCGTCGCGCGGGGGGGCCGCCGTTTTTTCAGGTCAGCTTGCGCTGCTCAAGCGTCACGATGCGCGGGGTGATGAAGATCAACAGCTCGTTCTTGGTGTTCTCCGTCCGCTCGGCGCTGAAGAGCCAGCCGATGGCCGGGAGCTTGCGCAGCCCCGGGATCCCCTGGTCGGCGAGCTTGCGCGTGTCCTTGAGGATCCCGCCGATCACGATCGTGTCGCCGTCCTCGACCAGGATCTCGGTTTTCGCCTCGTTCGTGGAGAGCGCCGGCTCGCTCGCCGTCGGGTCGACGACGTCGTTCTTGGTGATGAAGATGCTGAGCGCGATGCGCTTGTCCGGGGAGACGTTCGGGGTGACCTCGAGCAGGAGGTCCACGTCCTTGAAGCGCACGGTCGAGTTCCCCGAGGAGTCGCGCTCGAGGTAGGGCACTTCGAGGCCCTGCTTGATCGTCGCCTTCTTGTTGTCCATGGTGACGATCTTGGGCGAGGAGATGATGTTCGTCTTGCCCTCCACTTCGCTCGCCGTGAGCATCGCCGAGACGACGCTGAAGGGGGTTCCGCTCATCTTGGAGAAGCTGAAGCCGATGTTGTTGTCCGTGCGGAACGAGGTGGGGATGTTGTTCGCCGCGAAGGTCGTCGGCCCGAAGAGGATGTCCTTGCCGATCTCGAAGGCGCCCAGGGTGATGTCGCCCCAGTCGAAGCCGATCTCGCGCGTGAAGCTGCTGTTCGCCTCCACGACGCGGGCCTCGATCACCACCTGCGCGGTCACCTGGTCGATCTTGGAGACGATCGTCTTCGCCTGGCGGATCTTCTCGGCGATGTCGGTCAGGATGATCTGGTTGTTGCGCTCGTCGACGCTCACCTTGCCGCGGTTCGGGGTGAGGATGTTGTTGATGTGCGGCAGGACCTCGGTCTTCGCATTGGAGTAGTTGACCGAGATGTACTCGGTCACCAGCGGCTCGCCCTCCTCCTCCTGCTTCTTGGCGTCCTGCTCGGCCTTGAGCTGGGCCTGGCGCAGCTTCTCCTCCTGCTGCAGGGTGGCGAGCGAGGCGATGCGGATGATGTCGCCCTCCATCACCATGCCGAGCTGGTTCATCTTCAGCACGAGATCGAGCACCTGGTCCCAGGGCACCGGCTTCTGCAGCGCGAGCGTCACCTTGCCGGTCACGTTCTTGTCGATGGCGAAGTTCTTGCCGCTGATCTCCTGCAGGATCCGGAATACGTTTTTGATGTCGGTGTCGTAGAAGTCGAGCGCGATCTTCTCGCCCCGGAAGGTCTTGTCCGGCGCGAGCGAGGCGCTGACCGGCGCCGCCGCGGCCCGGGGGGCGGAGGCGGCGGCCGGCGCCCCCGCCGGCGGCGGCGTCTCCCGGCCGGCGGCGGCGGCGGAGACCTGCATCAGGCTCGCCTTCCAGGCCGGCGGCTCGGCGTTTTCATAGGGCTTGGGCGGTATCTGGGCGGCGGCGAACTCGACGCGGATCACGTTCCCGGTCTGCTCGGCGCGGTAGGGCACCGCCTCGCGCAGCTCGATGGCCACCAGCCCCGTCCCCTTGTCCTGCGTGGGGGCCACCCGGTCGACGGCGCTCTCGAACCGCGAGGTGATGATCGGCCGGCGGTGGCGCTCCGGGACGCTCGTGTTGAAAAGCTTCAGGCTGAGGTTCTTGTCGCCGCTCTTGGATAGATCGAAGGCGACCGGCGCGCTCGTTCCGATGATCAAGGCCGAGCGCCCGTCCTCCTCGCTGGCGAACTCCACCCGGTTGACCGTGGCCGGCCCCCGGGGGGCGGCCGATGGGGCCGGCGGTGCGGCCGGTGCCGGACCGGAGGCGAGCGTCAGCTTGCCGGGCGCACCCGCTCCCGAGGCGGGCGGGCCGCCCACCGTGATGACCAGCCCGGAGTCGCTCGGCTCGGCCGCGTATCGGGCGAGATAGGCCTTGTCCGTCTCGATCACCACGCGCACCTTGTCGGGGTACCCGAAATAGCGCACGCGGCTGACCGGTCCGCCCGAGACGGCGGTGCGCTGCTCCGATTTCTGCGTGCTGCGGATCCCGGGCAGATCGAAGACGATGCGGGCCGGGGCCTCGGTCATGGTGAAGCTCTTGTAGTCGGAGAGCCTGCCGTCCGCCTCCAGGGTGATGACCGTCCCCTCCTTCGCCGGCGCGGCCAAGACCTGGCGCAGCTCGGTGGCCGCCCGGGCGGCGGGGGCGGGGCGCGGCTCGGTGTCGGCCGCCCGGATCGACGGGCTCGCCGCGGCCGCCTGGGCGAGGATGATCTTCGCGTCGTCTCCATCGGGCTCGCCCGGCCGGGCCGCGGCGGCCTCGCGGCCGTCCGGCGCGGGCGCGACCGGTGCGGAGTCCGGCGACGCGAACGCGGCCGTCAGGACCGCCCACGCCGCCACGAAAGCGATGCACGACAACACACGGTTCGAATGGGTTGGGCGAAGGGTCGTCATGTGCCTACTCTCCAGGGGGCTTCGGAAGGGTTATCTCTTTTTTCTTGATGACGGGTTTCCCGTAAGCGTCCTCGTACTCCTCCTCGATCAGGACCTTGTCGAGCGAGATGCCGACCACCTTGCCGGAGTTCAGCCCGATGTAGGTCCCCTCCTTGAGGATGTATCCCTTGCCGGTCGTCTCCTCGACCAGGGCGCGGTTGCCGCCGGGCGCGGTGAGGACGGCGACGAGCTTGAGCTGGCCGAGGTCGATTTTCTCGAGCGGGCTGCTGCGGTCGCGCTTGACGGGTTTGATGGTCGTGGTCGGCGCCTGGGGCGACTCGTCCTTGAGCAGCGGCTCGAAGGGGTCGATCTTCCCGGCCGCGGTGTAGGGCGCCGGCGGCTTGATGTTCAGCAGCGTCGCAAGCTGGTCGTCCACGCTGTCGGACATCCGCTGGCTCTTGCGCGGATCGGCGGGGGGCAGGCTCGCGTTCACCACCGGCTGGGGCACCGCCGGAGCGGAGGCGGCGGCCGCCGCGACGGGCGGCGGGACCGGCGGCGGCGCCTTGACCGCGGCGGCGGCCGGAGCGGGCGGCGGGACCGGCTCCGGCGCCGTTACCGCGGCGGCGGCCGGGGCGGCGGCGACCGCCGCCGGCATGCCGGCCTGCGTCGGCGCCGCGATTTTCTTGCGCACCACCACCACCTGAGGCGGTGCGGCGTCCATGCCGTCGCAGCCCGCGAGCACCCACAGGGCCGCGCCCAAACAGATCCATCTACGCGTCGCAGGATTGGTTTTCATCATCGGCCAGCTCGGGTTTCTCATAGGTCCTTGATGGTGTTCTTGGGCTTCTTGCCGCCGGCGGGCCCCGGGTCCGCCGGGGCCGGGCCCGGCCGCGGGGGCGCCGGGTTCTTCGCCGGGGCCGGCTCCACGAACTTGTAGGTGACCGCCGTGCAGCTCGTCGTGAGGTCGCGGCCCTGTTTGCCGCGGTCGATCGTGATGTTGGTGATGTTGACGATGCGGTTCAGGCGCGCGACCTTGTCGAAGAAGGTGGCGAGGTTGTGGTAGTCGCCGCTCACATTGAGCGCCACCGGGATCTCCGCGTAGAATTCCTTCTTGATCTCGCCCTTCGGCTCGAAGAGGATGAATTCCATGCCGACCTCGTGGCCGGCGCGCGAGACGCTGTCGAGCAGCGCGGGGATCTCCTCCTTCTCGGGCAGCGCCTTGAGCGCGACGGCGAACTTGGCCTCCGCCTCCTCGAGCTTCGCCTTGAACTTCGGCAGCTCGGCGGCGGTCTTCTTGGCGATGGCGAGTTTCTTCTCCAGGCCTTCCAGCTCGACGGCGAGCTTGCTGATCTCCTCGATCTGGGGGATGAACAGAAAGTAGACCGCGCCCCCCGCCAGGCAGACGATCAGCACCGCCAGGATCAGGATGCGCTGCCAGAGCGCCATCTTCGCGATCGATTCGACGAACTGTCCCTTCGAAGAGGGGGTTTCTTTTTCCGGGGCGTCCATGGGATTCGTCACCTTTTTTCGGCTAATTTTTCGCTTCCACCCGCTGGATCGGCTTGCGGCTGCAGACGATCTCGAAGCTGCGCAGCAGGGTCTTCTGCATCTCCACCTGCCGCATGATCCGCAGGTTCACCGCGGCGAAGAGCCCGCTCTGCTCCAGGCGCACCATGAACTCGGAGACGGTCTTTTCGTCCAGGGCGAGCCCGCTGATGTTCACCGCCTCCGGCTTGGTGTCGAGGTGGGTGAACCACATGCGCTTCTCGACGACCACCCGGGTCATGGTGTCGAGCAGCAGCACCGGCTCGTAGCGGTTGGCCTCGAGCTCGCGCATGACCTCCAGCTTCTTGTTGATCGTCTCCAGCTTCTTTTTGTACTCCTCGATCTCGCGGTTGATCTGCTCGTACTTCTCGAGCTCGGTCTTGGTGCCGGCGATGAGGTCGCGCTGGCGGCCGGCTTCGTACTCGAGATAGAAGTAAATGCCGCCGAGCAGCGCGACGCACAGGACCACCGAGAGGATGAACAGCGAAATCTGGCGGCGGACGTTCTCTTTCTTGCGCGCGGACCGGAAGGGGATGAGATTGATGCGTATCATTTGTCGTCCACTCTCCTCATGGCCAGCCCCATCGCGATGGCGGCCTGGGGGGCGAATTGTCGGAGGGTCTCCGCGTCAAGGGTCTTCTCGTCCACGGCCACCTTGTGGAAGGGGAAGATGGCCTCCACCTGGGCCGAGGACTCCCGGGCCAGCTGCTGCTGGAACTCGGCGATGTTGGCGCCGCCGCCGCTCAGGACGATCCGCCGGATCTGGTCGTCGGGATAGTTCGCATAGAAGAAGTCGAGCGCCCGGCGGATCTCGGTGCACCAGTCCGCGACCACCGCGGCGATGATCTGCTTGAGGTTTTCGGCCGAAATTTTTTTCGAGGCCTCCCCGAGCTTGATGAGCTCCGACTGGTCGTAGGAGCAATCGGCCACGGCCATGATTTTCTGGTTGATCTGGGCGCAGCCGTTCGAGACGTCGCGCATGAAGACCGAGGAGCCGTTCTTCAGGATGTTGAGCGAGGTCTTGCTCGCGCCGACGTCGATGAGCGCGATGTTCTCCCCGTCGAGGCCGTAGTTCGCCTCGAAGGCGTTCTGCAGCGCGAAGGCCTCGACGTCGATGATGCAGGGGTTCAGGCCGGCGAGCGTCACCAGGTTGACGTAGTCGTTCACCATGTCGCGTTTGGCGGCGACCAGAAAGACGCTCATCTGGTTGGGGTTGCCCTCGTTTTCGCCGAGGATCTGGAAATCGAGGTTGACGTCGCTGATGTCGAAGGGGATGTACTGCTCGGCCTCGAAGTGGATGGTCTCGTGGAGCTGCTCCTCGGACATCGTCTGGACGTTGATCTTCTTGACGATGACCGAATAGCCCCCGATCGAGACCGCGACGTTGGACTCCTTGACGTGGTGGGACTTGAAGAGCTGGCGGATGATGGCGGCCACCGTCTCCGGGTCGCTGATGGCGCCGTCCTCGATGGCCCCGGCCGGGATGTCCGCCATGCCGAAGCGTTTGAGTTTGAGTCCGTTCTTGGTTTCGGCGAGCTCGGCCAGCTTCACCGACCGCGATCCGATATCCAGGCCAACGAGCGTGTCTTTTTTTCCGAATAGCATAGGTCGCCGCTCTAGTCCTTGAAGATTTGAGGTTTATCCGAGAGCTTGAAGCCGAGCGCCAGAATGATCTTGCGCTGGGTCTCCAGCCGGCAGGGCAACCCCTTTTCGATGCGCGCGATGGTGATGGGGGAGACCCCCGCCTGCTTGGAGAGCTCGCTTTTGCTCATCAGGCGCGATTCCCGGATCTCTTTGAGTCTGTTCTTGGCCATGACCGATCGCCATTCTCCCAGCGGCGGTCCGGGCGGACAAACCGCCCGGAGCCGGCCGACCACTAACTTAAGCTCACTATGCGTAATTATGCGGACCGCGCCGCAACCGGCCCCGCTCCGTCCGCCGGCGCCCGGAGCGCTCCGGACGGCCCGCCGGCTGCGTCGGGCCTCGCCGCGGCAGGAGCCTCGGCAACCCGAACTTTAGCAATTTCCGCGCCAAACGGCCCTGGCGCATGGCGCCGGCCGCGGATCCCGCCGCCGATGCGGCCCGCCGGCGCGCTTCCCCCGCCCGGCCCCCCCGGGAACGTCGAATGGCTGACGCCGGCATCCACATCCTGTCAACATTTCCGACAAAAAACGGCAGCCGCCCGGCCCGCGCCGGGGGGCCGCGGGCCCCGGCAAGCTGTTACGAGCTATCGGCCGATCCGGCGGCTGACTTGAACGCCGGGATTATCGACTTGAAAGAAATCGGACTCACTTATATGATCGGAGCATGGCGCCCGTGCCCTCCGAAGAGCGGATCAAGCCTTTCCGCCTCGTCAAATACTTCACCTTCTCCGGACTGGTGGTGATTTTCCTGGTCACGCTCATCCTCGCCATGCTGAACAACCACTGGGTCAAGTCCATGCAGCGCAAGAAGAGCGAGGACTACGCGCTGGCGCTGATCGAAAACCTGAACCACCAGGTTTTCGTGCAATTCATCCTGCCGATCGGCATGCGCTTCGGCAAGGTCCAGCTCCGCAACCCGGAGCAGTTCGAGCGCATGGACAACGTCGTGCGCAGCACGCTGCACAGCTTCAAGGTCCAGGAGCTGAACATCTACAGCATGAGCAACACCATCTCCTACAGCTTCGATTCGCAGCGGATCGGCGTCCGGGTGGTCGGCGGCACCGACATCGAGGCGGCGAAGGCGGGCAAACCCTCCTCCCGGCTCGTCCAGCGCGGAGATTTTTTCGAGATCCTGCTCGGCTTCCCCAAGCAGGCCCAGCTCGTGACCTTCGCCCCCCTGCGCTGGGAGGAGCCGCTCGGACGCATCACCGACCCGGTGCTGGGCGTCGTCGAGATCGTTCAAGACCTCTCCGAGGATTACCAGACCGTATTTCGAATCCAGATCCTGGTGGTCATCACCTGCACGGTGCTCATGGGCGCCCTGTTCCTCGTGCTCGTGTTCGTGGTCAAGCGCGGGGAGTCCATCATCGAGCAGCGCGCCGCCGAAAGGCTGCGGCTCAAGGAGCAGCTCAACCGGGCGGAGAGGCTCTCGGCGCTCGGCGAAATGGCGGCCGGCATCTCCCACGAGATCCGAAACCCCCTCGGCATCATCCGCAGCTCCGCGGAGCTGCTCAAAAAAAAGGTCGCCAAGACGGACCCCTCCAACTCGCTTCCGGATATCATCGTCGAAGAGGCGAACCGCCTGAACGGCATCATCACCGATTTCATCAACTTCGCGCGCCCCCGCAGCCCGAACCTGGTCCCCTGCCGCCTCGAGGAGATCATCGAGAAAACCGTCACCTTCCTCGCCCCGCAGACCGAGGAGAAGGGCCACATCATCCGCCGCCGGGCGGCGGACGGATTGCCGGAGATCCTGGCCGACGGCTCGCTGCTGCACCAGTGCCTGCTCAACCTCTTCATCAACGCGATCCAGGCCATGCCGGATGGCGGGACCATCGACGTGGCGGTGCGCAGCGAGGGCGCGCGCGTCGCGCTCGACATCGAGGACGAGGGGCCGGGGGTCCCCGAGGAGATGCTCGAAAAGATCTGGGACCCCTTCTTCACGACCAAGGACAAAGGCACCGGGCTCGGGCTGGGAATCGTCAAGAACATCGTGGAGTCCCACCAGGGCCGGATCCGTCTCGCCAACCGCCACCCCCGCGGGGTGCGGGTGACCATCGAGCTGCCCGTCCGCCAAGCGGAGGCCGGGGTCTAGCGCATGGAAACCGTCCTGATCGTCGACGACGAAAAGAACTACCTGCTGGTGCTGAGCGCCCTGCTGGAGGAGGAGGGCTACGAGGTGCTCGCCGCGTCGAGCGGGCCGGAGGCCCTGGAGATCCTGAAATCCTCGGACCTCGACCTGGTGGTCACCGACATGAAGATGCCGGGCATGGACGGCATCGAACTGCTCGAGCAGATCAAGGCCCGCGACCCCGACCTGCCGGTCATCGTGATGACCGCCTACGGCACGGTCGACAAGGCCGTGGAAGCCATGCAGAAGGGGGCCTACACCTACATTCTCAAACCCTTCGACAACGAGCGCCTGATCCTGTTCGTCAAAAAGGCGATCGACGTCTTCCGGGTGATCAAGGAGAACCGGCGCCTGCGCCGCGCCGTCGAATCCCAGTACCGCTTCGGCAACCTGATCGGGAAAAGCAAGGCGATGCAGGAGGTCTTCGAGACGATCCGCAAGGTCGCCCGGTCCGGCGCATCGGTGCTGATCGAGGGGGAAAGCGGCACGGGAAAGGAGATGGTCGCCAAGGCGATCCACTTCAACAGTCCGCGGCGCGACGAGCCCTTCGTGGCGGTCAACTGCTCCGCGCTCGCGGAGAGCCTCCTCGAAAGCGAGCTCTTCGGCCACGAAAAGGGGGCCTTCACCGGCGCCATCGCGAGCAAGAAGGGGCGCTTCGAGCTCGCCCACGGCGGCTCCCTATTTCTGGACGAAATCGGGGAGCTCTCGGCGAACCTCCAGGTGAAGCTTCTGCGGGTGCTCCAGGAGAAGACCTTCGAGCGCGTCGGCGGCGTGCGCTCGATCGCGGTCGACATGCGCATCATCGCGGCGACCAACAAGAACCTGAAAGCGGAGATGCAGGCCGGCCGCTTTCGCGAGGACCTCTACTACCGCCTGAACGTGCTGCACATCTCGATCCCGCCGCTGCGCGAACGCCGGGAGGACATCCGCCCCCTGGTCGACCATTTCATCAAGAAGTACGCGGCCGAGCGCCGCGGGGCCGCCCCCGTGGCGGGGGTGAGCCAGGATGTGGACCGGCTTTTCTACGAGTACAGCTGGCCGGGAAACGTCCGCGAGCTCGAAAACGTCATCGAGCGCGCCATCATCCTCTGCCCCCAGGACCGGATCACGGCCGCGGACCTGCCGAAGGAGTTCCGCCGCAACGTGGACAACTCCCTGCACCTCGACAGCATCCCCCCCGACGCGAAGCTCTACGAGACGCTCGAGATGGTCGAAAAGACCATGATCCTGCGCGCGCTCAAGATGACCGGCTACGTGCAGGCGCATGCCGCCGCGCTGCTCGGGATCGGCAAGAGCGGCCTGAACCAGAAGATCCGCCGCTACAACCTGGACGTCGGGCCGAAAGGCTGAAGCCCCCCCCCGCGTGCGCCGGCCGCGCCTGCGCCGGCTAGCCGCCGATCCGCTCCCGGAGGATGTCGGCGTGGAACGAGTCGGCGTGCTCGGCGACGATGCGGCGGAAGCTCTCGAGGCTCTTGTCGGTGTTGCCCTGGCGCTCGTGGATGCGGCCGATGTGGAAGAGCGCCTCGGCCTTCTGCGCCGGGGCGGCGGCGGGCAGCGCCCGCTCGTAATACTCGAGGGCCGCGGCATCCTCCTTGAGCGCCTCGTGGGCATGCCCCAGGCTGATCAGCACCTGGCAGCGCAGCGAGGGGAACTCCTTGAAATCGTCCTGGGCGGCGGCGTAAAGCTCCGCCGCCCGGCGGAAATCCCCGGAGGCATGGCGCATGTCGGCCAGCATCAGGCGGGCGAGCCTCCCGCCGGAGCGCCCGCCGTACGCCGCGACGATCGCGCCGAACTCGTCGGCGACCGCCTGGCGCGCGGCCTCCGGCGATTGTTCGCGCGCCAGGCGCTGGTACTTGGAAACCGCCTGCTCGAGCGCGGCGGCCGAGCGGGCCTCGGCCCGCTGCGTGAAGAAGCGGTAGCCCGAGGCGAGGACGGCGAGCGCCACGGCGCCGATGACGACGGCGGACAGCTCTCGGCGGTAGCGGGAAAACCACTCGACCAGCCGGGAGGAAACGGTGATGAACTCGTCGGGTTCCTTCAACAGCTCCTTGCGGGTTTTCTTCTTGGCCGCCGCCACGTCGCCTCCTGCTGGTTTCAGCCGCGCGCAACCGCTTGCGACTGCATGAAATCCCGAATCCGGCGCCAGCCCTCCTCGGGGATGCTCGCGCCGAGCACCCGGCAAACCTCGTAGCCGCAAAGCGAGCCGAGCGCGCCGCTTTGCGCCAGGCCGTAGCCCTGAGTGAGCCCGTGCAAAAAACCGGCGGCCCACAGGTCCCCGGCGCCGGTCGTGTCCACCACCGCGCCTCCGTCCCGGCGGGCGTCGACGGCGATCACCTCCCGGCCGCGGGCGATGAGGCTCCCGCTGGCGCCGAGCTTGAGCGCCGCGATCTCGACGTCGCTCGCGAGGGCGCGTACGGCGGGCTCGGGTTCGGCCAGCCCCGTGAAGGCGCGCGCCTCCTCCTCGTTGGCGATCAGGATGTCGACGAAGCTTGCGACGATCTCCTTCAGAAACTCCCGCGACTCCTCGACCACGTTGAAGCTCGCCAGATCGAGGGAGACCCGCGCGCCCGCCTGCCGGGCGGCCTTGAGCGCCGCCCGCATGACGGCCGGGTTGAAAAGCAGATACCCTTCGACGTGCACGAGCGCGGCCCCCTCGAAATCCTCGACGCGGATGTCGGCCTCCTCGATCTCGGCCGCCGCGCCGAGGAAGGTGAACATCGAACGCTCGGCATCGGGCGTCACGACCGACAGCACGCGCCCGGTCGGCGTGGAAGAGCGCGACAGCCGCGGCTCGACCGAACGGCGGATGAGGGCCTCCTCGAAGAAGCGCCCCATGGCGCCGTTGCCGCACTTGCCGACGAAGCGCGCCCGGCCCCCGAGCATGCCGACCCCGACGACCGTGTTGCAGGCCGACCCGCCGGGGACGATCGCCGGCGGGCCGCCGGCGCGGGCGAGCGTGCTTTCGATGTGGTCCTTGTCGACGTAGACCATGCCCCCCTTGACGGCGCCGGCGCCGTCCAGGAAGGCCTCCTCCTCGCGGGTCAGAATGTCGACCAGCGCCGACCCCACCCCCACCACGACCGGCCGGCGCCGCGCGGCTTCCGTTTGTCCGTCCATCCGCCTCCTTCCCGCTGCCGCTACCAGACGAGCGAATCGTGGATCCAGCCCTTGTCGCCGTCGGCGTGCTCCACCAGAATCCAGCGCCCCTCGCGCCGGATGACCTTGAAGGGGACCCCTTTGTCGACCCGGCCGATCACCGTCTGGTCGGTCCCGGGGCCGGCGCGCAGCTGGCAGCCGGGCTGCCGGGTGATCACCGCCGGGGTCTTGTCCACCGCCGACTTGTGGATCCACCCGACATCGCCCTCGAAGTCGCGGAAATGGAGCCAGACCCCCGCGGTTTCGAAGACCTCGATCGGGTGGTATTTCTCGACGCGCCAGAGCACGTCGTGGTTGGGGCCGGGCCCGGCGCGCACGTTCGCATCCTTCACGCTGACGCTCATGCGCTCGGCGGCCGCCGCCGTACCGGCGCCGAGGATGGCGAGAGCCGCAAGCAGCGGCCAGATTCGACGCATGCCAACCCTCCCCTTGCAGCGCCTCCGCGGCCAACCCGCCGTCAGGCGAAGAAAAAGCGCAGCTCCGGCAGCTGCAAGCCGGTCAGCAGGTTGCCGTAAACCGCGCCGGTGTCGATCCCGATCTTGTTCGCCTCCACCCGCGGCTTGTCGAAGGGCGTGTGCCCGAAGACCACCCGCTTCCCGAACGACTCGCGGTGGTCGATGAATTTTTCACGGATCCAGAGCAGGTCCTGCGGATCCTGCTGCGCCAGGGGGATCCCGGCGCGCAGGCCCGCGTGGACGAAGATGTAGTCCTCGGTCTCGAAGTGCAGCCGAAGCGACCGGTAGAAGCTCAGGTGGTGGCCGGGGATGGGGTAGGCGCCCGGCCCGCCGCTCGCGCGCAGGTAGCTGTCGAGGGTTTGCTGGCCGCCGTTGTAGAGATAGGTCAGGCGGTCCTGCCCATCCAGGTAGTTGAGCAGCATGTCCTCGTGGTTGCCCTTCAAAAAAACGATCCCCGGCTGCCGGGCCTTCAGCCCCGCCAGGTACTCCACCACCGCGAAGGGCTCGTGGCCGCGGTCGATGTAGTCGCCGATGAACACCAGCCGGTCGTGCGCCCAGTCGATCGGCAGCTGCGCCATCAGGTCGACGAGCTTCTCGTAGCAGCCGTGGATGTCGCCGATGGCGAATATGCGGCCCATCTGGCCTCTAAGCGTCTCCGCCGCGGCCGAAAAAAGGCCGCGGCCGATCGAGGCGGGTGATGCCCTCGGCGGCGGCCTCCGCGAGCGCCCGGCGCCAGTCGTCGGCCGAAAGCGGCTCGCCCAGCCCGGGCACCTCGGCCGCCCGGCCGCAGGGTCGGTATTGGGACATCAGGTTCACGTAGGTCCGCGGCGACACCCGCCCGGCGATGAAGCGCATCACCTCGCGCGTCCCGGCGAGGCCTCCGGGAAGCACCAGGTGCCGCACCAGGAGCCCGCGCCGGGCGATCCCGCGGTCGTCGAGCGCGAGCTCCCCCACCTGGCGGTGCATCTCCAGCAGCGCCCGGCGCGCCACCTCGGGGTAGTCCTCGGCGCCGCAGGCCTCGCCCGCGACCCGCGGGTCCCAGAACTTGAAGTCCGGCATGTAGATGTCGACGACCCCCTCCAGCAGCGCGAGCGACTCCACGCGGTCGTAGCCCCCCGTGTTGTAGACCAGCGGCACGCAAAGCCCGCCGGCCGCCGCGAGCTCCAGGGCCGCGAGGATCGGGGCGACCACGTGGGAAGGGCTCACCAGGTTAATATTATGGCAGCCCCGCGCCTGCAGATCAAGCATCGCCGCGGCGAGCTGCTCGTCGGACACCTCCTCGCCGGCGCCGAGATGGCTGATCTCGTAGTTCTGGCAGAAGCGGCACTGGAGGTTGCAGTGCGTGAAGAAAATGGTCCCCGACCCGTTGCGGCCGACCAGGGGGGCTTCTTCGCCGAAATGGGGGTGGACGCCGGAGATCCAGGCGCGGCGCCCCGTGCGGCAGAAGCCGAGCTCGCCGGCGAGCCGGTCCACCCGGCACATCCGCGGGCAGAGCGTGCAGGCGCGCAGCGCCGCGGCCGCCCGGGCGGCCTTCTCTTTGAGGGCCCCCCGGCGATGGGCGCGGAGGTAGGCGGGCGGCTCGGTCGGCATGGGTCGGAGGGCCTTTCAGCCCGGGGCCGGGACGGCCTCCACGACGATCTTCTGCGCCAGCCCTCTTCCGATCACAAAGCGCTTCATGTCGGATGAGATCGCGAGCTGGCCCTGGCCGTTGTTGGTGATCACCTCGATGACGTCCCCCAGGCGCAGCCCCATCGCCATGAGGCGCACGCGGGTGCCCGCCCCGCCGCCGATTTCGCGGATGGCGAGCCGCTCTCCGGCCTTGGCGGCGCTCAAGGGGATGCGCCGCGAGCGCTCCCGGAGGCAGTCGCCGCAGATGCCGTAGAGCTCAAGCTTGTGGTGCAGCATGTGGAAGCCGTGGGCCGCGGCGACCCGGATCTGCTGCTCCTCGAGCCGGTCGTCCTTGAACTCGATGATCTTCCGGCACTTGGTGCAGACCATGTGGTCGTGGTGATGGCCGAGGTGCAGGTGCTCGTAGCGCACCACCCCGTTGTCGAAGCGGTTCTGGCTGGCAAACCCCAGGCGGATGAAGAGCTTCAGCGTGTCGCGGACGAAATCCGGCTCCAGGGGCCGGCCGGCGGCGGCGAGCGTGTCGGCGAGCTCCTCCACCGTGACGTGCCGGTCCGTGGAGAGGAAGGCTTCGAGGACCTGCAGCCGCTCGTCGAAGCCATCGATCCGCTCCTGCTGAAAGAGCTTCTTGAACTGCTCTTTTTCCTGGTTGTGCAGCTGGGTCATGGCCGTCCGGCGGGCGCCATCGTCTCAGCGCGAGTGCCCCGGGAGCTCCCAGGTGGTGCAGGAGCCCGCCGAGCAGGAACGCGTCCGCGCCTGAGGGCCGGCGGCGGCGTCCTTGGCGGCGCCCATGGCGTAGCAGGTCCGGCTGATGACCCGCTCGAACTCCTCCGAGCTGCATTTGGGGCAGCGCAGCTCGCTCTGCTCCTGCTGGTTCATCACCAGGATTTCAAAGCAGTCGTTGCAGGCCAGGCAGCGGAACTCGTATATCGGCATGCGCTGAGGCTCCTTGGCGAGTGAAAACATCCCGGCGGTTTCCCGCCCTCCTGCTCCGCCGCCGGCGGAAACCGGCGCGTGCCCGGTCCATTCGAATCCAGGCGGAATCATTAATATTACCCAATCCGCGTCCGAAGTCAAGGCGCCGCCGGGCGGCGCATCCGATCCATCGAGCCGCCCCGGCCCGCGAGCGGCGGCGCGTGGACGGCGGCCACCCGGGGATCCTTCCGGCGGCGGGTGTCCCCGGGAGCGGCGAACGGGGCCGGCAGGCGGCAGCGGGCGGAAGCGGCCGAACGCAGAGCGGCTGGGGGCGCCCAGGTCTCCGGCGGCGAAGGCGGCATCCGCCCACGCCGTTCCCGAGGCCGAACAGCCGCCGGCCAGCCGCCCGGCGGGAAGGGGCTCGGATGACACGCGCCCGCCGGTGCGCTATCTTCGCAGGTGACGATGCCGCCCGGTGCGCAGGGGCGAGGAGGAACGCGATGTCAGCTGGCGCGATTCGCATGCGGTGGCTCGACCGCATGGCGGACGTCGATCCGGAAGACTGGAACGGCCTGGCCGAGCCCCGGGAGAGCCCCTTTCTGGAGTGGGAGTGGCTGTGGCTCATGGAGGCCTCGGGCAGCGCCGTGCCGCGGACGGGGTGGACCCCCCGGCACCTCACGGTCTGGCGGGGCCGCGAGCTCATCGCCGCGGCCCCCCTCTACATCAAGGCGCACAGCGAGGGCGAGTTCGTCTTCGACCATGCCTGGGCGGACCTCGCCGAACGGCTGCGGGTCGGCTACTACCCCAAGCTGGTGGGGATGAGCCCCTTCACGCCGATGATCGGCTACCGTTTCCTGACCGCCGCGGGCTTCCCGCAGGCGGATCTCACCGCGGCCATGCTGGCCGAGATCGAAACGCTCTGCCGCGAGCGGGGGCTTTCGGGGGCGAGCTTCCTTTACGCCGATGCCGGCTGGGCGGCGTCCCTGGAGCGCGCCGGCTACAGCGCCTGGGTCCACCCGAGCTTCGCCTGGATCAACCCGGGCTATGCCGGCTTCGGGGACTACCTGTCCGGTTTCAACGCGAATCAGCGCCGCAACATCATCCGGGAGCGCCGGGCGCTCGATCGTCGCGGAATCCGCATCGACATGGTGCCGGGCGCCGAGATGCCGGCCGGCTGGCTCGCGCGCATGTACGCCTTCTATTCCCGGACCAACGCCAAGTTCGGCCCGTGGGGCTGCCACTACCTGACGGCGGATTTCTTCGCCCGGCTCAAGGGGCGCTTTTCCCGCCGGCTGGTTTTCGCCGTGGCGCGGCCCGAGGGCGGGGCGGGCGAGCCGATCGGCATGTCGCTTCTCGCGACCAAGGGGGACCGGCTCTACGGCCGGTATTGGGGCGGCCAAGCCGATGTCGAGAACCTGCACTTCGCCACCTGCTACTACCGCCCGATCGAGTGGGCGATCGAGCGGGGCATCCGCCGCTTCGACCCCGGAATCGGCGGCGGGCACAAGCTGCGCCGGGGGTTCCGGGCGGTCGGGAACGTGAGCCTGCACCGCTTCCGCGACCCGCTGCTGCGCAAGGTCATGGAGCGGCACATCGCCGAGATCAACCGGCTCACGGCCGAGGAGATCGAGGCCGCCAACCGCGAGATCCCCTGGCGCCGGGCGGAGCCCTGAGCCGGGCGCGGGGCGGCGCCTCACTTCCGGAGCCGCTCGGCGAAGAAGCGGTGCAGCTGCTCGGAGAAGTCCCGCTCCCACAGGCCGACGTGGCCGGTGCGCACCGCGACCTCGGTCACGTCCAGGCCGGCGATCCGCACGGTGACCGCCACCGGGGTCCCGTCCTTGCGCCGGGTTGCGATCCGCGTCTCGCTGCCCTCCGTCATCCGGTCGCCGGTCGGCATGCCGAGGTCCTCCAGGACCTGGACACAGGCGTTCATGACCTCGGCGAAGGGCAGCGGATAGGGCCGCGTGAGCTCCCCCTGGATGTAGGAAAAAGTCCCGGCGCCGACCCCGGCGCCGACGATCACGGCGGCGCAGCCCGACGCCGCCAGGCAGATGCCCGCAGCCATTGCCAGCGCAACCCGGCGGGTGGTGTTCACGGTGAGGGGTCCTTTCTGCATGGTGGGTTTAAGAGCGCCCGGAGCGCGCCGGTCCGGCGGCCGCGGGCCGGCGCAAAACCTTAGCAGATTCGGCCGCCGGTTGAAAGACGCGCCGGCCGCCGGCTTGACCGCTGCGGGGTAAGTTGCTACTACTGCGCTGAATATGGCTTCCCACCGCACGGCCGCCATGGAGAACGAGCCTCTCAAATACCAGCGCCTGCGCGAGGAGATGGTGCGCCAGCAGATCGAGGCGCGGGGCATCACGGATCCCGCGGTGCTCGCGGCGATGCGCAAGGTCCCGCGGCACCTGTTTGTCAGCGAGGCGCTCCGGGACCAGGCCTACGGCGATTTTCCGCTGCCGATCGGCGAGCAGCAGACCATCTCCCAGCCGTTCATCGTGGCCGAGATGACCCAGGCGCTCGCCCTGCGCCGGGAGGACCGGGTGCTCGAGATCGGCACCGGGTCCGGCTACCAGGCCGCCGTCATCGCCGAAATCGCCTACCGCGTCTACACCATCGAGCGCCTGCGCCTGCTCTACCTCCAAGCCCGCAAGCTCTTCGACGAGCTGCGGCTCTTCAGCATCGTCACCCGCTACGGGGACGGGACCAAGGGGTGGGAGGAGGAGAGCCCCTTCGATGCCATCATCGTCACCGCCGGCGCCCCCGAAATCCCCAAGGCGCTGCTCAACCAGCTCGCCGAGGGCGGCCGCCTCGTCGCGCCGGTCGGCAACCAGCACGTCCAGGACCTGATCCGGGTCGTCAAGGACCGGCGCGGGCTCCACCAGTCCAACCTCGGCGGGTGCCGCTTCGTCAAGCTGGTGGGCGAGCAGGGATGGAAGGAGCCCTGAGCGCGGCGGGAAGCCGGCGCGGCGCCACGGCCGGCGCCGGTCAAGGACCCGTGCCGGCGTGCGCTTTCAACAGCTCGATGAAGGCCTCCGCCAGGGGGGACGGGCTGCGCTGGCGGTGGCGGGTGAGGTAGAAGCTGCGGGTCAGCGCCACCCCCTCGAGCTCGAGCGCGCAGAGGGTCCCGCGGTCGAGCTCGTCGGCCACCGCGAGCGTCGAGAGGATCGAGACCCCCAGCCCGCACTTGACCCCCTGCCGGACCGCCTCGGTGCTGCCCAGCTCCGCGACGATGTTCCACTCCTCGATCGGCGCCCCCGCGCGCGCCAGGCTATCCCGCACGGCGGCGAGGGTGCCGGAGCCGCGCTCGCGCACGATGAACGGCTCCCGGGCGAGCTCGGAGGGGGCGACCCGCCCCCGCCCGGCGAAGGGGTGCCCCGCCGGCACGATCAGGCGCAGGCGGTCGTCGACCAGCTTCTCCTGGATGATGGCCCGCTGCGCCGATTCCGCGCCGACGACCGCCAGCTCGAGGGCTCCCGCGGCGACCGCCGCGACGATTTCGGCGGTGTCGGCCACCGAGAGCGACAGCCGGACCCGGGGGTATCGCCGGTTGAACCGGCCGATGACCGGCGGCAGGATATAGCCCCCGGGGATGGTGCTGCCGCCGACGACCAGGCTTCCGCGGAGCTTTCCCTGATGCTGCGCAAGGGCGGTCTGCGCCTCTTCGCGCAGCGCGAGCAGGCGCAGGGCGTACTCATACAGGATCCGGCCGGCCTGGGTGGGCAGCGCCTCGCGGCCGAGGCGGTCGATCAGCCGCGCGCCGACATGCTCCTCGAGATCCTTGATGTGGCTGCTCACGGTGGGCTGGGACAGGTGGACCGCCCGGGCGGCCTTCGAAAAGCTCTTCAGCTCCACCACGTGGCGGAAGACCGCCAGCTGCCACAAGTCCATTTCGCGGGGGGCTCCGGTCAGGGGCGCTCGGCGTAGGCGGGATACTTCGCCTTGAGCCGCGCGAGCACCAGCGGGGGCACCATCCCTTCGACGTCGCCTCCGAACTGGGCCGCCTCCTTGATGATCGAGGAGCTCGTGTAGATCCAGCGCATTCCGGTCATCAGGAAGACGGTCTGCACCTCCCGGTTCAGGCGCCGGTTCATGAGGGCCATCTGGAACTCGAATTCGAAATCCGAAAGCGCGCGCAGCCCGCGCAGGACGGCGTGGGCCTTGCGCGCGACGGCGTAGTCCATCAGCAGCCCGTCGAAGGCGTCTACCGCGACCTCGGGGAACCCCTTGAGGCTCTCGTGCAGCATCTCGAGGCGCTCCTCCAGGGAGAAGAGAAACTGCTTTTTCGGGTTTTTCATGATGACCACGACGAGCTTGTCGAAGAGCTTGAGCCCGCGCTCGACGATGTCCAGATGGCCGTTGGTGACGGGATCGAACGAGCCCGGGTAGATCGCGATGCGCTCCATGCAGGGACCCCTTTCCGAGCGGAGGATGGCGGCCGGCCGCGACGCGCGCCGGCTGCCGGCATCATAGCACGTACCGCAAAAAGGAGACAACCGTCCGCCCGTAGCGCCGCTCGTCCTCGAGCGCGAAGGCCGGGCCGGCGCCGCCGGCCGCGGCGGCCGCCGCCCCGAGCGCCGCGGCGCGCGGCGCGCGGGCGTCCCGCTCCACCACGACGCGGGCCTGCCGCGCGAGGCAGCCGCAGGCCGCGAGGTGGGCGAGCGCCGCGGCCGCCAGGCCCCGCCCGTAGGGCGGGTCCATCAGGACCAGGCTGAAGCGGCCGGCCTCCGGCCGCAGGCAGTTCAGGCTGCGGGCCGCGTCCCAGGCGACCACCCGGCTGCGCGCGGAAATCCCGCAGAGGCGGATGTTCCTGCGGATCACCTCGAGGGCCCGGGGGCTCTTCTCGACGAAGAGCGCGAAGGCCGCCCCGCGGCTCAAGGCCTCGATCCCGAGCGCCCCGGTGCCGGCGAAGAGGTCGAGCGCCTGCTCGCCCGCCAGGGGCCCCAGGATGTTGAAGACCGCCTCGCGGATGCGCTCCGCCGTCGGGCGGGTCTCCCGGCCGGGAACCGTCGCAAGCCGCCGCCCCTTGAACTCCCCCGCGATGACCCTCAATCCCATGGCGCGTCCCGCCGCCGGCCGATGCGTCAGAGGCCCAGGTCGCGGATCTTGCGGCTGAGGTAGCTGCGCCCCACGCCGATCCGCCGGGCGGTCTCCTTCAGGTCGCGGTGGTTTTCGGCCAGGCGGCGGGCGAGGTATTCGCGCTCGAAGGCCCGCCGGGCGTCCCGGAACCCCGGGACGGCAAAGGGCCGAGCCTCCGCGGAGGCCGCCCCGCCGCCGCCGGAGGAAAGCGACGCCCGCACGGCCTCGGCCTCGATCACCTCCCCCTCGATCATGATGCTCAAGCGCTCCAGAAGGTTTTTCAGCTCGCGGATGTTCCCCGGCCAGCCGTGGCCCTTGAGCAGCGCGAGCGCCTCGGCCGAAATCCGCTTCGGCCGGCCGGGCCCCTCGGCGGCCAGCTCGTTCAGGAAGACCTCCGCGAGCACCGGGATGTCCTCGACGCGCTCGCGCAGCGGCGGCACCCGCAGGGGGTAGACGTTGATCCGGTAGAAGAGCTCCTCGCGGAAGCGCCCGGCCCGGATCGCCTCGGCGAGGTTCCGGTTGCTCGAGGCGATCACGCGCACGTCGATCGGGATGGCGCGGCTGCCGCCGACCCGCTGAATGCGCCGCTCCTGCAGCGCCCGCAGGACGACTCCCTGCATCTTGGGGCTCATGTCGCCGATTTCGTCGAAAAAAAGGGTCCCGTGGTTCGCGAGCTCGAACTTGCCGATCCGCCGCTGCGCCGCGTCGCCGGCCGCCCCCTTTTCACGGCCGAAAAGCTCGCTTTCGGTCAACGCCTCGGGGACGGAGGCGCAGTCGACATCGATCATCGGGTGCTCCGCCCGGCGGCTCAGCTGGTGCAGGGTGCGCGCGACGAGCTCCTTGCCCGTGCCGTTCTCCCCGCTGATCAGCACCCAGGCATCGGTGGGGGCGGCCTTGGCGATCTCCCGCTGCAGCTCGCGCACGGCGGGGCTCGAGCCGTTGAGCGAATGCTTCTCGAGCATCTTGCGGCGCAGGTAGCGGTTCTCCTCCTCGAGCCGCCGGAAGTTGAGCGCGTTCTGGATGGCGACGATCAGCCGGTCGATCGACAGCGGCTTCTCGATGAGGTCGAAGGCCCCGAGCTTGGTCGCCTTGACGGCCGTCTCGATGTTGCCGTGTCCGGTGACGATGATGACCGGGGTGTTGGGCGACTCCTTTTTGATCTCCTTGAGGGTCTCGAGGCCGTCGATCCCGGGCATCCACAGGTCGAGGAGCACGAGGTCGGGCGTCTCCTGGTCGATCGCCTTGAGCGCCTCGTAGCCGTTCTCCGCCGCCTGGACCTCGAAGCCCTCGTCGCTCAAAAGCCCGCGGAGGCCCTGCAGGATGGCCGGCTCGTCGTCGACGATGAGAATCGATGGAAACATCTCGCCTCACCCCCTTCCGCCCGCCCGCCTTTGGAGAAGCGGCGTCTCGCGGCCGGGGCCCGGCGCTTGGCCGCGCTGGCAGCCGCGCCTCATACGGGCAGCTCGATCACGAACCGCGCCCCGCGGGGGCGGTTGTCGCAAAGGCTGATCGCGCCGTTATGATCGGCGACGATGCTGCTCACGATCGTCAGCCCGAGACCCATCCCGGATTTCTTGGTCGAGAAGTCCGGCTCGAACAGCCGCGATTTGTGCCGTTCGGGCACCCCGGGGCCGTCGTCGGCCACTTCGAGCTGCACGCGCCGCCCGGCGGGGTCGTGGCGCACGGCGATCTCGATCCGCCCCGCCTCCCGGACCGCCACGATGGCGTTTTCGATCAGGTTGATGAGGGCCTGCTTGATCTGCAGCCGGTCCAGATTGAGCGGCGGGATGTCCGGCCCGAAATCGGTTTCGAAGCGGATGCCCGGATAGCCTTCCCGGTACAGGGCGAGGGTCTCTTCGATGATCGGCGGCAGCTCGCCGCGCACGGGGTTGGCGCTCGGAAACCGGGCGTAGGCGGCGAATTCGTTCACCAGATTGCGGATCACCTCGACGTGGTCGATGATGGTCCGCGTGCACTCGTCGAAGACCGGCTCGGCGATGCGCCCCGCGTAGCGGCGCTTCAGCCGCTGGGCCGAGAGGGTGATCGGGGTGAGCGGGTTTTTGACCTCGTGGGCGATGCGGCGGGCCACCTCGCGCCAGGCGGCCAGGCGCTGGGCCCGCTCGAGCTCCGTCAGGTCGTCGATCGCCACGACGGTCCCGATCCGGCCGCCGGCCGGGTCCCGCAGCGCGTTCACCATGGCGAGGAAGCTGCGCGGCTTGCCGCCGATCGCCAGCCGGATGGGCAGCTCGAGCGGCGACTCCATCGCGCTCGCGCGGCCGGCGGCGATCGCCGCGGCGAGCTCCCCCGCGTCGGAGGGAAACAGCGCGTCGAGATGCCGCCCGGCGACCTCCGCGGCGCGGCAGGCGAGCATGCGCTCCGCCGAGCGGTTGAGCGTCGAGATGCGGCCCTCGGCATCGAGGGTGACGACCCCGGTCGAGACGCTGCCCAGCACGATTTCCATGTACTGGCGCTTCGCCTCGATCTCGGCGTTCTGCTCGCGCAGCCTCTCGGCGGAGAGCTCGAGCTGCAGGCGGCTTGCCTGCAGATCGCGCGTCATGCGGTTGAAGGCCTCGACGAGGCTTCCGATCTCGGTGTCGGCGGCCGGCGCGATCGACACGCTCAGGTCCCCGCCGGCCACGCGGCGGGCCCCCTCGGCAAGCTCCTTGAGCGGGATGGTGATCGTCTTGGCGAGCAGGAAGCCGAACCAGACCGCGAAGAAGACCACCACCAGCAGCACGATGGAGAGCGTGATGAAATAGGTGAGCTGGATCGGCTTCTTGACGAGCTTGATCTGCTCGTACTCCTCGATGCCGCGGGAGACCGATTTCAGGCTCGAAAAAATGTCGATCGGGACGAGGCTGGCGATCACGACGAAGCCCTCGGCGGAAGCGGGGTCCGCCCCGAAGGGGACGGTGCCCACGGTCTTGATGATCTCCCCGTTCGGGGTCTGGGCCGAAAGGGAGTGGACCTCCTTCAGGACCGATTGCTTGCGGAACGTGTCCGCCGGGACGGTGCCGAAATAGTCGTTTTCGAGCTCGGGGGAGAGGCTCAGGGCGAGGCGCTCGGCGTCCCGGGAGTAGACCTCGACCCCCTGCGCCTCGGTCTCCCTCAGGATCTCGGCGGCGAGCGCCGCGAGCGCCCGGCGGTTTTCGGCCGCGAGCAGCCGGCGGGTCTCGATCTGCCGGGAGGCGCGCGCGAGGATTCCCTGGTGGGCGCCCTCGAGGCGGCGGTAGAACTGCTCGCCGATCCACAGCGAGTTCTCGAGCGACTGCTCGATCGGCAGGTTGAACCAGAACTCCAGGCTGCTCGTGATGAAGTGCAGCGAGAAGAAGAAGAGCACGCTCGTCGGCACCAGGGTGAGCGTGATGAAGGCCGCCACCAGCCGCGTGCGCAGCTGCGCGCCCATCACCCGGCGGCGGCGGTCGTAGATCAGCTTCACCAGGTTGCGGAAGACCAGAAAGAGGAGCAGCAGCAACAGCAGCAGGTTGATGTTGATCAGGATGAACATCAGCACGGTGTTGGACACCGGGATGCGGTCGCCGAACTCGAAGACCTTGGTCTCGACGAAGGTGAGCAGCGCGACGAGGAAGAGGACGACGATGATGATCACCGCCTCGCGCCGGCGGCGGCGGATGTCCTCGGCGGCGATCTGCGCGGGGGATTTATGGCTCGGCTGGCCGGTGGTCATGCGGACGGGCGCGCGCCGCGGCACGGCGGGTCAATAGGTGAAATCAATGATCGTCCAGTCGGTTTCCACGTCCCAAAGTGACACGAAGAAGAGGATGCTGTGGAGATTGAACGGAAGCGTCTTCTTGCTCACCTCCGCCTTGGTCCGCAGCTGGTAGTGCGTCCCCTTCTCCATGCGCTCGAGGGCGATGACCTTGAGGTTCTCGATCTGGCTCATCAGCGCCTGGGCCTCCTCGAAGGAGCCGGTCACCTCCGGCAGGTTCTCCTTCCAGGAGCGCCGGACGGTGAACTCCTTCTTGAGGTTGTCGTACTTGACGGAGTGGGTGACCGAAACGTCGGCCACCTTCTCGTCCAGCCACAGGACCCGGACCTCGTCGAGAATGATGGTGAAGGTGATGGCGGTGGGGATGCCGCTCAATACCGCGCGCTTGACCTTTTCGGTGAAGGCGCCCTCCAGCTTCATGTGGAGCAGCAGGTCGGTTGCGGTCGTGGAGAGGGTGATGTTGGTGAGGGTCGCCTCCTGCGCCGGAGAGGCCGCGGGGGCGATGCCGCCCATGCACGCCAGCAGGATCCCCGCGGAAATTATGGCGATCGGCCTCATCGCGTTTTCAATAACCGATCGAAAATCAAAGGGCAAGGGAATTTGGCCGCGCGGCGGGCCCGCCGGCGGCGGCCGGAAAGGTCCGCGTCTCCCAGGAGCGCCTCTCGACGAAAAGCTTGCGCAAAAAGGCGTGGTTGAAGGCGTGGCCGGAGCGGCGGACGACGACCCGGCCGAGGATCGGCATGCCGAGCAGCGCGAAGTCGCCGATGCAGTCGAGGACCTTGTGGCGCACGAACTCGTCGCGGAAACGCAGCCCCTCCCGGTTCATGACCCCGCCGCGGTCGACGACCACGGCGTTCTCGAGCGAGCCGCCCCGGGCAAGCCCCAGCCGCCGCATCGCCTCGACCTCGTGGTAGAAGCCGAAGGTCCGCGCGGCGGCGACCGCGGCGGCGAAGCTCGCGGCGTCGACCGCGAGGTCGAGCGACTGCCGGCCGATCGCCGGATGGTCGAAGTCGATCTGGCAGTCGATCGTGTAGGCCGTGCCGGGGTAGATGCCGACGAATTTGTCCGCCGCCGCGAGCTCGATCGGGGTGCGCACGACGATGAAGTGCCGCGCGGCCTCCTGCTCCCGGGTGCCGCCCGCCAGGATGGCCTCGGCGAACGGCCCGGCGCTGCCGTCCATGACCGGGACCTCGTAGGCGTCGAGCGCCACCAGGGCGTTGTCGATGCCCAGGCCCGCCAGGCAGGCCATCAGGTGCTCGATCGTCGAGACGATCGCGCCGTCCGCCCCGAGGACGGTCGCCTGGCTCGTGTCGACCACGTACTGGAAGACCGCCGGGATGGGCGCGTGTTCGGGGAGATCGGTCCTGAGGAACTTGATCCCGTGGTTGACCGGCGCCGGCAGGATCCGCATGCGCACGGGCCGCCCGGAGTGCAGCCCGCACCCCTCGAATTCGACGGGGGCGGCGAGCGTCTGTTGTCGGATGGGGAACGGCATAAATGACCCGAATTGTATCCGCCTGTAATTTTTATGATTGTCTATTCCATCGCCGCGCCCCTGTCAACCCCGCCCGCCGCCCGCCCCCCGGCCCCGCCGGAAGCCGAGCCGGACGCCGGCGGCCGGGT
>CAZNKG010000002.1:0-218745 GCA_964573635.1 uncultured Desulfatibacillum sp.
CGGCGGGCGGGGGCGGGTTGCTTTATCCGCTGCGTGTGATATAGTTTTTCACATTGCCGCAGTTCACGCTGTCGATTCCGCCGGCCGTTTTTCCACCACGCAGGCAACCACCGCTGCCGTGCTGTCCGCCCGTCCGGCGCTTGCCGGAAACGGGGGAGGATTTTTCACGATGGCCGATGACACCCTCCAGGAAATGGAGCGCGCCGGTGCGGCGGCGCCCGCCGGGGCCGGGGGCCTGTTCGCCCCCTTCGGCGCGGCGGCGCTGCGCCTGAACAACGACCTCGGCGCGATGGCGATCTTCCTCGTCCGGGCGACCCTGTTGATCTTTCACCCCAAGCAGGCGGCGGAGATCCTGCACCAGGTCTATTTCATCGGCGCGCGCTCGGCGGGCATCGTCGTGCTGGTGGGGCTCTTCACCGGGATGGTCCTCGGCCTCCAGCTTTACTACACCATGGCCAAGTTCGGCGCGGTCGGGTTCCTGGGGACGGCGGTGTCGCTGTCGCTCATCCGCGAGCTCGGGCCCGTGCTCACCGCCATCATGATCACCGCGCGGGCCGGCTCCGCGATGACCGCGGAGATCGGCATCCAGCGCATCTCGGAGCAGATCGACGCGCTCACCACCATGCGCATCGACCCCCTCGGCTATCTCGTCAGCCCGCGCCTCGCCGCGGGGCTGATCAGCTTCCCGATCCTGACGGCGTTCTTCGACCTGATCGGCATCGCCGGCGGGTATCTGAGCGGGGTGATTCTCATGGGGGCGAACCCGGGCGCCTACCTCTACCGCGCCGATGCGAGCGTCGAGTGGCTGGATGTCCGCGGCGGCTTCATCAAATCGGTCGTCTTCGCCGTGCTGGTGATCACGATCTGCTGCTTCCAGGGATTCTTCACGCACATGCGCCGGGACAGCCACGGCGCCAAGAGCGTCAGCCTTTCGACCACCTCGGCCGTGGTGCTCTCCTGCGTCATGATCCTGGTCTCCGACTACGTGGTGACCTCCTTTATCCTGTGAAGGAACGCCCATGGACCGCACGCCCCTGATCGAGTTCCGCGGCGTCACCAAGCGCTTCGGCGACCGCACCATCCTCGACGGGGTCAACCTGAAGATCTTCGAGGGCGAGGTGACGACCATCATCGGCCTCTCCGGGACGGGCAAGAGCGTCACCCTCAAGCACATCGTCGGCCTGCTCAAGCCGGACGAGGGCGAAATCCTCTACCAGGGGCGTCCGATCCACCGCATGCACCGCAAGGAGTGGGAGCAGTACATCGGCCGCGTGAGCTACATGTTCCAGAACAACGCCCTGTTCGACTCGATGACGGTCTTCGAGAACGTGGCGCTGCCGCTCAAGCGCACCACGCGCCTCGGCCGCGCGGAGATCGCCCGGCGCGTCATGGCGCGCATCGAGCAGACCGAGCTCACCGAGGTGGCGCACAAATACCCCTCGGAGCTCTCGGGGGGCATGCAGAAGCGGACCGCGCTCGCGCGCGCGCTGGTGACCGACCCGCAGGTCGTGCTGTTCGACGAGCCGACCACCGGCCAGGACCCCATCCGGAAGAACGCGATCCTCGGGATGATCGCCGAGTACAAGCGCAAGCTCGGCTTCACGGCGGTCCTGATCAGCCACGAGATCCCGGACGTCTTCTTCATCTCCAACCGCATCCTCGCCCTGTGGGACCGCAAGATCGTCTTCGAGGGGCCGCCCGAGGAGCTCGACCGCTTCGACCACCCCTTCCGCCGGGAGATCATCCAGAGCTTGGCCGACCTGCAGGAGGACATCACCGGCATCTACTCGCGGCGCAACTTCAAGGTCCGCTACCAGACCGAGCTCGCCAAGCGCGGCGCCGACGAGAGCTACGCCGTGCTCCTGTTCTCCTTCGACAACATGGACGCCGTCGGCCAGGCGGCCGGCCCCGACGCGGCCCAGCTGACCATGCGCGCGCTCGGCAACCTGATCCGCAAGCACTTCGGCGCCGTGGGCGGGTTCTCCACCCGGCTGTCGATCAACGAGTTCGCGACGATCCTGCCCTTCTCCGACCTGGAGGAGGCCCGGCGCATCCTGGAGAATTTCACCGATGACTTCCAGCGCTCGGGGATGCGCGATCTCGTCGAAACCTTCCGCCGGGAGGTCCCCGAGGAGCGCTGCTTCGATTTCGCGATTTCGGTGGGGATGTCGCCCGGTGCGCCCCAGGTGGAGATCGAGTCGGTGCTCGAGTTCGCGCGCTTCGATCTCAAACCCATCGCCCAGTTCCGCTGCGACGTTCGGAGGTGACTCGGGATGCAGAAATACTCCAAGGAGACCGTCGTCGGTTTTTTCGTGGTCCTCGGCCTGCTCGCCATCGGCTACATGACGGTGCAGCTGGGCGACCTCGGCATCGTCGGCGACGACACCTACCCCCTCACGGCGCGCTTCTCGCAGGTGACGGGGCTGCGCACGGGCAGCGCGGTGACCATGCTCGGCATCGAGGTCGGCCGGGTCGGACGGCTCACGATGGACCAGGAGCGGCAGCAGGCGGTCGTCGAGCTGCGCATCCGCCGGGGGGTGCGGGTCTACGACGACGCGATCGCCTCGATCAAGACCGAGGGGCTGATCGGCGACCGGTACGTCAGCCTCGACGCCGGGGGTTCGGGGAGCCTGCTCGAGCCCGGGGGGGTCGTCACCGAAACCGAGGCGCCGGCCGACATCATGGACCTGGTAAGCAAGTACGCCTTCGGCGACGTCAAAAAATGACGGCGCCGCGATCGGCCGGCGCCGATCGCCCGAGGCGGGCCACTATGGCAATCGGAGGTGTTGCACATGCTGATTCGGAAGCTGTTGCTCGCGATGGCGGGGGTATGTCTGGCGGCGGGGGCCGCGGCGGTGCGGGTCGAAGCCGCCTCCCCGCGGCAGGCGGTGGAGGTCCAGGTCAACCGGGTGCTCGCCGCGCTGGCGGACCCGGCGTTCAAGGACCAGGCGCGCGAGGTCAAGATCGCCAAGATCCGCTCGATCGTCAACGAGATCTTCGACTACACCGAGCTCTCCAAGCGCACGCTCGGCCGCGAGTGGGGCCGGTTCAACCCCGCGCAGCAGAATGAGTTCGTGACGCTTTTCAGCGACCTGCTCGAGAAGACCTATGCCGACCGGCTGCTGTCCTATTCGAACGAGAAAGTCGAGTTCGAAAAGGAGACCATGCTGCGGGAGGGGCTGGCCGAGGTGACGAGCGTCGTGACGACCTCCGACGGCAAGAAGATCCCCCTCGACTACCGGCTGCTCGATACCGGCAAGGGCTGGAAGGTCTACGACGTCGTCATCGAAGGCATCAGCATGGTCAAGAACTACCGCGACCAGTTCCGCGACATCCTCGCCCGCCAGCCCCCCGAAGAGGTGCTCAAAACGCTGCGCGAGCGGGCCGCCAAGGGGTGATGCCGGCGCGTCAGGGAAGGGGCCGCGTCTTCTCGACCCAGCCGCGCCCCCGTCCTGCGTCCAGGCGTTCGACCTCGAAGCCGCCCGGCGAATCGCCCGCGCCGATCAGGCAGTAGTAGACCTGCCCGGCTTCGGCCGCGATGGTGACGGCCGAGGAGGCGACGGCGATCTCGCGCAGCCCCGGCGCGAGCTCGAGGGAGACATGCTCCCCGGCCCGAAGGTGCGCGGCCGGGACCCCGTCCACGCGCACCGCCACCGCGATGCCCCAGTCGAACAGGTTGTCGTTGCGGATTACCACCAGCCGGGCGGCGGCGGCGGGGTCGGGCGGGGGCGGCAGCATGCCGGTGCGGCCGTGGGCGCAGGCGCAAAGCGCCGCCGCCGCCGCGAAGATGGCCAGCGCGGTTTTCATGATGGCACTCCCTGGCGGTGATGAGAAGCATCCACCCGTGCGGTGTCGGGCGGCCCGGAGCCCTGCCGCCGCCGCCGGTCGGCCTCGGCGATCACCTGGGCGCCGAGCAGCAGGATGATCACGGCGACCTCGATGCTCAACAGCGCCACGACGGTCGTGGCGATCGACCCGTAAATGACGTTCACCAGCGAAAGCCTCGAGTAGTACCACACGAGCACCCGGCGGATGATCTCCCACAGGATCGTGGCGGTGAGCGCGCCGGCCGCGGCGTGCCGGACCGAGATGGGGCCGACCGGCATGACGAGGTAGAACGAGGTGAGCAGCAGCACCATGCCGATCATGCCGAGCAGGTAGACGAGGAAGCGGGAGGAGCCCCGCAGGTTCAGCCAAAAGCCGAAAATCTCAAGACCCTGCCGCTCGAGGGCGTCGAGCGCCCCGGAGATCACCGTCACCAGGAAGAACCCGGCGCCGATCAACAGGATGTACACGTAGGGGATGATGGCGGAGATGAAGAAGGGCCGGTGCATCTCCTCCTTGCGATGGGAGAAAATGACGGCCATGGCGCTCTCGAGCACCGAGAAGGCCATCGAGCTGAAAAAAAGCATGATGACGACGCCCACGACCCCGAGCAGGTGCCGCTTGTCGAGGAAGGCCCGCACGTGGACGGCGAGGCTGTCCGCATAGCCGGGGACGAGCAGTTCGAGGTGCCGCACGATGGTCTGGATGAGCGGCTCGGGCTGCGCGAAGTGGGACAGGCCGATCAGGACCAGGGCGAGGAGCGGGACGATCGAAAGCAGCGTGTAGTAGGCCACCGCGCCGGCGAGCAGCAGCCCCTGGTTGCGGTGAAAGCCCCCGATTACGGCCAGGGCGAAATCGAAGGCGCACCGGACGAAACCGGGGCGGTTGGTCGGCGTTTCGTCGGGCGCGGCGGGCATCGGGCGCCTCCCTCTAGCGGCGTTTGATCGGGGAGCCAAAGCGGGCCGCGAACGGCCCCCCGCCCGCGGGGGCGGGGCAGCGGCAGCTTTCGCGGTTCAGCTCGGCCCCGCATCCCGGGCAGATCCCCCGGCATCCCTCGCGGCAAAGCGGCCGGAGCGGCAGCGCCATCACCGCCTGCTCCTGGACGGCATCGGTGAGGTCGATCTCCTCGCCCTGAAAATAGACCACCCCGATCTCGTCGGGTGCGATCTCGCGCTCCGTCTCCTGCGCGGCGGAAGCGGGCTGCGCCGGCGAGCGCAGGTAGGCCAGGCTGAAGTCGGCCGCCAGCGGCCCGTCGAACTCCTCCAGGCAGCGGCTGCAGGCGAGCCGCACGCGGCTGTCGAGCCGGCCCTCGATCGTGACGATTTCGCCGCTTTTGGCCGCCCGGAGGCGCACGCGGAGCGGGCCGAGAAAGGCGGCCGCCCCCTCGGCCGCGAGCTGCCGGAGAACCGGAAAGGAGTCCGCCCGGGGCGCAAACTCGAACACGCGGCCGTGATCGCGAAGCTGCTCGAGCTGGATGCGCATGGTCTCTTCCGCCGGGGTCGGGTTGCCTTTTTCAGATCCGCGACTATACTAATTCGGTGCCGGCATTCCGTCAAATGATCCGGCGCGACCCGGAAGCGACCGCCGAGATCCCCTCCATGCCGACGCGAGAACCCATGAGCGGCTGCCGGCGCTGCGGGGCCTGCTGCCGCAAGGGCGGACCGGCCCTGCACCGCGAGGACCGCCCGCTGGTCGAGGCGGGGGCGATCCCGCTCGGCTGCCTGTTCACCATCCGCCGCGGGGAGCCGGTCGCGGACCCGATCGCGGGCCGGCGGATCTTGGCCCCCGCGGAGATCATCAAGATCAAGGGGCGCGACGGGACCTGGAGCTGCTGCTTCTGGGACGGCCGCCGGCGGCGCTGCCGCATCTACGCCGATCGTCCCCTGGAGTGCCGGCTTCTCGAGTGCTGGAACACCGGACCCTTCGAGCGCCGGTACGCGGCCGGAAGGCTGACCCGCGGCGAGCTCCTCTCCGGGGTCGCGGGCCTCTGGGACCTGGTCGCGGAGCATGAGCGGCGCTGCAACATCGCCGCGGTCATGCGGCTGCTCGCGGGCGCGGCGGCGGGCGGGCCGGAAGGACGGGAGCTCGCCCGGATCGTCGCCTACGACCGCGAGCTGCGGCGGCTGGCGGTGGCCGCAGGCGGGCTATCCCCGGAGACGGCCGACTTCCTCTTCGGCCGGCCGCTCGCCAAGCTCCTCGCCCCGCTCCGTCGGCACCTGGCCGAAAAGCGGGCGGCCTCCGGGCGCTGAGGGGCGCGCCGGCCTCCGGGCCGGGCTACCCGGCGGCGGCCGCCCCCTGCGGCTCCCGGTGGCGGCTCGGCAGCGCGCGGATCTCGGCGAGCGGCTGCGGCGCCGCCTCGCCCCAGACGAACCGCCCGTACTTGAGATAGCCGAAGACGTTGTTCAGGCGGGAGTCGGTGTGGGGCTCGAAGGGGGCGACGTGGCCTTCGATCAGCGGCTGCAGGTGGCGGGCGAGCTCGCGCGAACCGCCGCCGGAGAGCACGATGACGTCGATGTCCCAGTCGTCGGCCCACAGGCGCTCGATCTCGCCGGCGATGGCGCCGGCGAGCTGCGCAAAGACCTGGTCGCGGATGGCGGTGAAGGTGATGGGCTTGCCGCGCATGCGGATGGTCCCCTCCTCGACGGCGCGGTAGAGCCGGTAGAGCTCGACGGCGATCCCGCACTTTTCCTGGAGCTTCTGGGCGATCAGGCCGAAGGCCTTGGACATGCCGATGTCGATGGTGCGGCAGCCCCGGTCGATGTGGCGCAGGCGGTCGAGAATGGTGAAGTCCGTCGTGCGGAAGCCGATGTCCACCACCCCGATCTTCTGGGCGGCGAGCGTGCGGTCGGCGATCCGGCCGCTGTCGTCCATGACGAGGTTCAGGACGCTGCCGAGCGGCTGGGGCAGCATGCGGACCTTGTTGATGTACACCTCGCGGGTCAGGGCCTCGCCGCCGGGGGCGTGGTAGGTGACGCGGTGGTGCCCGGTCAAGAGCGCATGAAAGCGTTCGTGGTGGCGGCGGAAGTGGCCGATCGGCAGCCCGGAGACGACATTCACCGGCACGTTCACGTGCGTCCCGTTCGGGACCAAAAGCCCGGCTGCGGTCAGGGCGAGGATGCGCACGTAGTCGGCGATCAGCCGCTCCTGGTCGAGCGTGTAATGGGTGTTTGGCGACTGCTGCTCGGCGAGCTCCCCGATGAAGTAGGACCGGCCGTCGAGCGTGACGTGCAGCTGGTCGGTCGAGCGGCTGTCGCTGAAATCCGCCCAGTACTGGATGTCGGCCGCGTCGCCGAAGATCGACTTGAAGACGACCACGTCGCGCCCGTTGGTCGCCTTCGTGAACCCGAAACCGATGTCGATGCCGATCACGTGCATGGCTCGCCTCCGTGGGCCGCGGTCGGGGCGCACGCCGGAGGGCCGCC
Source organism: uncultured Desulfatibacillum sp. (assembly GCA_964573635.1). Classification (GTDB taxonomy): domain Bacteria; phylum Desulfobacterota; class Desulfobacteria; order Desulfobacterales; family SpSt-501; genus SpSt-501. Next base: position 7,248 of record CAZNKG010000002.1, read on the forward strand.
GGCGCGCCCGCGGGCGGTCTTCGCCCCGCGGCGTGTCTGACGGAAGATATCGGCCGGCGGCGGTTTTTCTTGAGATCAATGGACGGCCGAAAGGAGGGGGGTATGGCCGATCGCGCAGCGATTGGTGTCGATCTGGCCGATGTGTTCGCGGATCCGGGCCGCCGGCGTTTTCTCACGACGCTCGGCTGGGGGGACGGGCTGGAGGTGCTCGAGACGACCCCCGAGCACCTGCGCCTCCGCACGGTGCGCTACGAGACGCGGGCCGACGGCAGCATCCTGCCCGTCGACACCGAGGCGTTCATCGCCCCGGCCAGGAGCGCGCGCCGGCCGGACGGATCGAAGCTCACGGCCGCCGACGTCGTCGTCCCGCAGGCGGAAAACCGGGTGCTCAAGGTCAATTTCGTCGACGTGCAGCAGGGAGACGGGGCCGTCATCGAGTCGCCGGACGGCAAAATCATCCTGGTCGACGGCGGCGACAACCAACTCTTCGCGCGCTACCTCGCCGCACGCTTCCGCGGAACAAGCCCGGATCGCCCGCTGCCGGTCGAGGCCATCCTCGTCACCCACGGGGATGCCGACCACTTCGCGGGGCTCAGGGAGATCTTCCAATCGGAGCAGAACGCCGAGCCCCGCAAGCGCCTCTTCATCGCCCCGCGGCGGGTCTTCCACAACGGCCTGGTGAAGCGGCCGAGCACCGACGGCCGCGGAAAAAAACGGCCGGAGAAGGAGCTGCTCGGCCCGACCGCCTCGGTGGGCGGGCAGACGATCCTGACGGGTCTCGTCGACGACCTGCTGGCGGTGCCGCAGGCGGAGATGAACCTGCCGTTCCGCCGCTGGCAGGAGGCGCTCGCCGCCTGGAACGCGCGCCGCCCGATCCACTTCCGCCGGCTCTTCTTCGGCGCAGACGACGCCTTCGATTTCTTCCAGGCGCCCGATCGCGAGATCGCGGTCCTCGGGCCGCTGCCGACGCAGATCGGCGGCGTCTCCGGGCTCAAGTTCCTGGGCAACCCGCCCAAGGGCCCCCGCGTCGGCCACGAGTCGCTCGCGACGGACCCCGCGGGGTTCCGGGGGCATTCGGCGGCCCACACGATCAACGGCCACTCCGTCGTGTTCCGGCTGCGCTACGGCGGCTTCAGCTACCTCTTCGCCGGCGACCTGAACGAGGAGGCCGGGCGCTTCCTCGCGGCGAAGCACCGTGCCGGCGAGCTCAACCTGCGGGCGGAGGTCTTCAAGGCGCCGCACCACGGCTCGGCGGATTTCTCGGGGGCGTTCCTCGAGGCGGTGGCCCCCGTCGTGAGCGTCGTCTCGAGCGGCGACGAGTCGGCCCGCCAGGAGTACATCCATCCCCGCGCGACCCTGATGGGCGCCCTCGGCCGGCATTCGCGGGTTCCGGAGCCGCTGATCTTCGTGACCGAGCTCGCGGCGTTTTTCAACACGGAAGGCTGGGCGCGCCTGGCGGACCCGGTGAAGCACGCGCGGCGCGGCGAGTTCTTCGCCTTCAGCCGCACGGCCTACGGCATCGTGAAGACCCGCACCGACGGCCGCCGGCTGCTCGTCTTCACCGACAGCGGCAAAGCCGACATGAAGGAGGCCTACGCCGTCGCGCTCGACGGCAGCGGCCAGCCGGTGCCCGCGCCGGTGCTGCGCGTCTGACAGGCGGCGGCGCCCGGCGGGTCAGGCCGCCAGGATCCACCGCGCGGCGAGCCCTTTGACCGCGAGCGCGGCCACGTGGCCCGCGAAGAAGAAGTGCTCCACCGGCCAGGCCTCACCGGCGTACTCGACCTCGAGGTGCGCGGCGTCCGGCACCGCGGCGATGCGGCAGCGGCCGAGGTCCTTGAGCCCCTCGCCGCGGGTCTTCAGCACGGCCTCCTTCGCGGTCCAGAATCGGAAAAAGGCCCGCTCGGGGTCTTCATCGGTAAGCGCCCATTCGGCCGGGCCGGCCGCCTTGGCGAACAGGGCGGCGCGCACCGGGCGGATCTGCTCGAGGTCGATGCCGACCGCCGCGGGGGAAAGGACCGCGCCGACGTAGAGCGGCTTGTGGGTGAGCGACCAGAAGCGCCCGCCCGCGGGCCGCGGGGCGCCGCGGCCGTCCTTCGCGAGCGGGCCGAGGGGGGCGCCCAGGCGTGCGGCCGACAGGCTAAGCGCCTCGCGCGCCCGGCGGCTGAGAAGCCGCGCCCGTTCGGCCGGCGGCATCGTCCGCGCGGCCTCCGGGACCGGCAGGATGACGGGGTAGATGGCGGGCGGGGTCATGCGCCGTTTCCGGGCGCCCGCAGGATCATGCGGCAGTCGGCCGCGGTGGCCCCCTCGCCCGCGGGGTGGACGAGGAGCGGGTTGATGTCGAGCTCCACGATCTCGGGATGGTCGATCGCCAGGCTGGAGAGGCCGACCAGGCACTTCTCGATCGTCTCGATGTCCGCCGCCGGCCGGCCGCGGAACCCCTTCAGGAGCTTGTAGCCCTTGATCTGCCGCACCATGCGGCGCGCCTCGTTGCGGCCGATCGGCGCGAGGCGGAAGGTCACGTCCTGGAAGACCTCGACGAAGATGCCGCCGATCCCGAACATCAACAGCGGCCCGAAGACCGGGTAGCGGTTCAGGCCGAGGATCACCTCGGTCCCGGCGGGCGCCATCTTCTGCACCAGCACCCCCTCGACCACGGCGTCCGGCCGGTAGGCCCGGGCGCGGGCGGCGATGGTCTCGAAGGCGCGGGCGGCATCCGCGGGGCTCTCGATTCCCACGATCACCCCGCCGGCGTCCGACTTGTGCAGGATCTGCTCGGAGACGACCTTCATCACGACCGGAAAGCCGATGTCGGATGCGGTCGCCGCGGCCTGGGCGGCGCTCTGCGCCAATCGCGTCGGCAGCACGCGGAAGCCGTAGGATTCGAGCACGCCGAGGCCGTCGAGCTCTCCCAGCCGGGTCTTGCCGCGCGCCAGGCAGTCGGCGATGATCCGCGCGGCGCGCTCGCGGTCGAAGCTGAGCGCATACTGCGCGAGGTGCTGGCGGTTCAGCCATTGCGAGTAGCGGTAGAGCGCGCCGAAGGCCTTGGCGGCGTTTTCGGGGAACTTGTAGACGGGGATGCCGTGGTCCTGGAGGTACTTGACCCCGGCGGAGACGTCGATCACCCCCATGAAGCAGCACAGGATCGGTTTGAAGGAGCGGCGCGCGATGCGCGCGATCGCCTCGGCGGTGCCCTGGACGTCGGTCATCGACTGCGGGGTGAGGATGACGAGCGCGCCGTCCACGCCCTCGTCGCGGATGACGGCGCCGAGCGCGTTCTCGTAGCGCTCCATGGAGGCGTCGCCGATCACGTCCACCGGGTTGTTGAGGTTGGCGGTGCTCGGCAGGTGGCTCGCCAGGGTCTCGATGGTGTCCTCTTTGAACCGTGCGAGCTCCAGGCCGGCGAACATGCTCATGTCGGTCGCGACGATGCCCGGCCCGCCGGCGTTGGTGACGATCGCGACCCGGTTCCCGGAGGGGACCTTGCGCCGGAGTTTCCCGAGCTCGCTTTCGTTCTTGTAGGCGAAGGCGGTGGCGAAGTCGAAGAGCTCGTCGATCGAGTCCACGCGGATGATGCCCGCCTGCTGGAAAATGGCGTTGTAGACCCCCTCGGTGCCCGAAAGCGCCCCGGTGTGCGAGGCCGCCGCCTTGGCGCCGGCGCTCGTGCGGCCCGACTTGATCACCAGCACGGGCTTGGGCCGGTAGTCGCCGCAGGTGATCTCCTTCACCGCGGCGATGAACTCGGGGCCCCGGCGCAGCTCCTCGAGGTAAAGCAGAATCACCTCGGTGTCCGGGTCCTCGTGGAGATAGCGCAGGAGGTCGAGCTCGTCGACGTCGGCCTTGTTGCCGATCGAGATGAACTTGGAGAAGCCGAAGTTGCGATCGGCGGCGAAGTCGAGCACCGCCGTGCAGAGCGCGCCGCTCTGCGAGATGAAGGAGATGTTGCCGGCCTTGGGCATGCGGGTCGAAAAGCTCGCGTTCAGCCGCACGGCGGGCAGCGGGTTGATCACCCCCAGGCAGTTCGGGCCGATCAGGCGGACGCCGGCCTCGCGGCAGATGGCGACGATGCGGTCCTCGATCTCGCGCCCTTCGCCGCCCACCTCGCGAAAGCCGGCCGAGACGATGACCACCCCGCGGATGCCCTTCGCGACCGCCTCCTCGACCGCGGCGAGCGCGGGCTTGGGCGGGACGATCACGATGGCGAGGTCGACCCGGTCGGGGATCTCCGCGAGGGCGGGGTAGGCCCGCACGCTCGACACGGCGCGCGCGTGGGGGTTGACCGGATAGAGCGTTCCGGTGAAGCCCCCCTTCAGGATGTTGACGAAGATGTCGTGGCCGACCTTGCCGGGGGTGTTCGAGGCGCCGATGACGGCGACCGACTGCGGCGCGAAGATGGCGTCGAGCGCTTCGATCAGGACGTGGTTCTGCATGGGTCTCCTTTGTCTTCCGGGGACGGGGGCTGCGGGCCGCCCGCCGCCGCGGCGTTGATTTTCAGGACCTCGGCGTAGACCGCGCCGCGGGGAAGGCCGTGGGCGCGGGCGAGCTCGCGGGCGATCGCGCCGAGCCCCTGGCGTCTCGCGGCGGCGATCCGGCGGGCCTCCGCGCGCAGCCGCTCCCAGGCGGCCTCGTCCGCTCCGGCGCGCCCGCCGACGAGCAGCGTGCACTCGCCGCGGACCTCCGGGCGCGCGCGCAAGCGCTCGCGGATCGCGCTCAGCTTGCCGCGCAGGAACTCCTCGTGGGCCTTGGTGAGCTCGCGCGCGAGGACCGCCGGGCGGTCGCCGAAGGCGGCGAGCAGCTCGTCGATCAGCGCGGTCAGGCGCTGCGGGGCTTCGTAGAATAGGATGGTTCGCGGCTCCAAGGCAAGCCTTTCGATGCGCCGGAGGCGCTCGCCGGCCTTCTTGGGCAGGAAGCCGACGAAGGTGAAGGCGTCCGTGGGCAGCCCCGAGGCCGAAAGGGCGGCGGTCAGCGCCGAGGCTCCCGGCAGCGGCACGACGCGGATTCCGGCGGCGGCGGCGGTCGAGACCAGCCGGTAGCCCGGGTCGGAGACGCCGGGGGTGCCGGCCTCGGCGATCAGCGCGATCGATTCGCCGGCGCGCAGCGCCGCGAGAAGCTCCGGGGCGCGCGCGGCCTCGTTGTGGTCGTGGTAGGAGACCAGACGGCCCGCGATCCCGTGGTGGGCGATCAGCCGCGCGGCCGTGCGCGTGTCCTCGGCGGCGATGCGGTCGACCGTCGCGAGCACGGAAAGCGCCCGCAAGGTGATGTCCCGCGGGTTGCCGATGGGGGTGGCCACGACGTAGAGGACCCCCGGGCGGGCCCCGTCGCTATCCGGTGCGGAGGTCGAAGGCATTGCGCACGATCTCGACTTGCGGCGGGGGCGGCGTGCTCTTGATGGCGACGACATCGAAGCGCGCCCGCACGCCGCTCTGGCGGGTGCTTTTCAGGTAGGCGAGCGCCGCCATCGATATCCGGCGCTGCTTTTCGGCGGTCACCGCCGCTTTGGGGCAGCCGCGGCGCATCGATCGGCGGGCCTTGACCTCCACGAAGACGAGCGTCTCCCCGTCGCGGGCGATGATGTCGATTTCGCCGAGCGGCGTGCGGTAGTTCGTGGCGACGATCGTGTAGCCGCGGCGCTTGAGCACCCGCACGGCGAGCGATTCGCCGGCTTCGCCGTATTTCTGGCGCGGGGTCAGCACCGGTCGGCGTCCTGCGCCGGCCCGAGGTGCTCCTTCACCCCCCGGAACGTGCGGCGGTGGATCGGGGAGCAGCCGAACCGGCGGATGGCCTCCTGGTGCGCCGCGGTCGGGTAGCCCCGGTGGCGGTCGAAGCCGAAGCGCGGGTAATGGAGATGGTAGAGCGCCATCAGATGGTCGCGGGTCACCTTGGCGACGATCGAGGCCGCGGCGATCGAAACCGACCGCGCATCCCCCTTGGGGATCGGCGCCTGGGGGACCTCCAGGGGGACGCGGAAGGTGCCGTCGACCAGCAGGTAGTCGGGTTGGGGGGCGAGGTTCGCCACCGCGACCGCCATGGCCGCCAGCGAGGCGCGCAGGATGTTCTCCCGGTCGATCTGCGCGGCGTCGACGATCCCGATCCCGACCGCGAGCGCCTGCCGGTAGATGCGCGCATACTGCCGCTCGCGCTCGGCTCCGGTGAGCTGCTTGGAGTCGCGCAGGCCCTCGCCGGAGAGCTCCGCGGACGGCCCCGGCGGAAGGATCACCGCGGCGGCGACCACCGGCCCGGCGAGCGGGCCGCGCCCGGCCTCGTCCACGCCGGCGATCCGGCGAAACCCCCGGCGCGCCGCCTCGGCTTCAAAGCCCCAGCGGTCGGAAGGGCCGCCGGGGCCTCGGGCCGCGAGCTGTCCGCGAAGCGCCACGCCCCCGCCCGCCCCGCGTCAGACCGGGCGGCGCTCGCGGATGCGCGCGGCCTTGCCCTTGAGGTTGCGCAGATAGTAGAGCTTGCCGCGGCGCACCCGCCCGCGGGTGATGATCTCCACGCGGTCGATCGCCGGCGAGTGCGTCGGGAAGATGCGCTCGACGCCCACCCCGTAGGAGACCTTGCGGACCGTGAAGGTCGCCCCCGTGCCGCCCCGGCGCCGGCTGATCACGACCCCCTGAAAGGCCTGGATGCGCTCTTTCTCGCCCTCGCGTATTTTCACATGGACCTTCACCGTGTCTCCCGGGATGAAATCCGGGAGGTCCATGCGCATCTGTTCACGCTGCAACAGCTCGATTTTGTCCATGATGGCTCTCCTCCTGCGTGACGACCGTATCGGCAGCCCGATCGCCTTGGTCGATCTGTGTGGTGGTTGTCGCTCCGTGAAAAAAACCGCTTCCGGCGCGCCGGCGCCCTTCGGCCCCCGGCCCGCAGCCCGTCAATCGCCGCCGGCCGCCTCGGCGAGCAGGGCGTCGATCTCCCGCCGCCACCGGCGCAGAATATCGGCCTCCTCGGCGGAGAGCGGCCGCGCCGCCAGGAGGTCGCGCCGGTTGACGAAGGTGCGCATCAAGGCCGACTCGAGCCGCCAGCGGTCGATTTCCCGGTGGTGGCCGCTGCGGAGCACCGCGGGGACCGGGAGCCCCTCGAACTCCGCCGGACGGGTGTAGTGCGCATGCTCGAGGCGCCCGCCGGCGAAGGATTCGCGCTCGGCCGAGTCCGGCGCGCCGAGCGCTCCCGGGATCAGGCGCGTCACCGCGTCGATCACCACCATGGCCGGGACCTCTCCGCCGGTCAACACGTAGTCGCCGATCGAGAGCTCCTCGTCGATCAACCCCGGGCAGAGGCGGTCGTCGACCCCCTCGTAGCGTCCGCAGACCAGGATGAGCCCCTCGAGCGCCGCGAATTCCCAGGCCCGCGGCTGCCCGAACACCCGCCCCTGCGGGGTCATCAGCACGCATCGGCCCCCGGGGATCCGCCGCCGGGCCTCGCGGATGGCGGCGGCCAGCGGCTCGGGCCGCATGACCATGCCGCTGCCCCCCCCGTAGGGCGCATCGTCGGTGCTGCGGTGCCTGCCCGCGGCGAAATCGCGGATGTCGATCGCCTGGGCGTCGATGACGCCCCCGGCGATCGCCCGCCGGATGATGCCGTGGCCCCAGAAGGGGTCGAACATCTCCGGAAAAATGGTCAGCACGGCAATCCGCATCGGCGGCCCCGTTCACCGCGGCCCGGTCAGGTCCACTCCAGCCCCTCGGGCAGGTTGACCTCCATCCGGCCGGCGGCGAGATCGACGCGCGCGATCACGGCGGCGAGCGCCGGGATCAAGAGCTCGCGCCCGGCTTCGGCCACCACATAGACATCGTTGCTGCCGGTCCGGAAGATCGATGCGATCCGGCCGAGATAGCCGCCCGCCGCCGCGTGCACCTCGATCCCGATCAGGTCGGCCCAGTAGAAGGCGCCGGCCTCGAGCGCGGGGAGCTCCGCGCGGTCGATGAAAAGCTCGCTGCCGACCAGCGCCTCGGCCTGTCCGCGGTCGGCCACCCCCTTTAAGGCGATCCACGCGCCCCGGCCCTGGGGCCGCACGCCGGCCACCACGACCTCGCGCTCGCCGCCGCGGGCATCGACCGCGAGCAGGCGGCGTCCGGGGGCGAAGATGTCCAGCGACTCGGCGTAGGATTTCAGCTTCAGGCCGCCGCCGATCCCGTGGGCGCCGACGAGGCGGCCGATCATGAGAAACCGCGGTCCGGGCACCGGTCACTCGATGATTTCGAGAACCGCGCGCTTTTTCAACTTGGCCGAGGCCGCGCTCAGGATGGTCCGCATGGCCCGCGCGTTGCGGCCCTCCTTGCCGATCACTTTGCCGAGATCGGCTTTGGCCACGGCCAGCTCGATGACCGAGGTCTGGTTGCCCTCCACCTCGGTCACCTTGACCTCTTCCGGGTGATCCACCAACGCCTGGGCGATGCGGTTGATCAGATCCTTCATGGCTCCGGCCTCCCTGGGTGGCGGTTCGTCGCGCGCCGGCGCGAAACCGGCGTGGCGCGGGGCGGCGGGGTCCGGCCGGCCGCCGGGTCCCTCGGCCGGCTACGCCCGGGTGCCGCCCAGCAGCCCTTCCCGTTTCAGCAGGCTCCGAACGGTGTCGGTGGGGGTGGCCCCCTTGGCGAGCCAGTAGCGCAGGCGCTCGGATTTCAGCGTGATGCGCATGGGCTCCTGCTTGGGGTCGTAGGTGCCGACGTTTTCCAGAAACTTCCCGTCCCGCGGGCTTTCGCTGTCGGCAATGACGATCCGGTAGTAGGGTCTCTTCTTGGCGCCATGCCGGGCCAGCCTGATTTTGACGGCCATGTCGTTCGCTCTCCTTGACGTCTAGAACGGCAGCATCCCCCGCGGGATCCCGCCTTGGTTGAACTTTTTGAGCATTTTGAGCATCTGGGTATAATTCTTGAGAAGGCTGTTGACATCCTGGACGCGGGTTCCGCTGCCCCGGGCGATCCGCCGCCGCCGGCTGCCGTTGATGATCGCGTGCTGGCGGCGCTCCTGGGGGGTCATCGAGTTGATGATCGCCTCGATGCGCACGAACTCCTTTTCGTCGACCTCGAGATCCTTCAGGTGCTTGATTTTTCCCATGCCGGGGATCATCTTGAGGATGTCCGAAAGCGATCCCATCTTGCGCACCTGGCGCAGCTGGTCGCGGAAGTCCTCCAGGGTGAACTGGCTCTTGCGCAGCTTGCGCTGGAGCTCGGCGGCCTGCTTTTCGTCCACCACCGCCTGGGCCTTCTCGATCAGGCTGAGCACATCGCCCATGCCGAGGATGCTCGAGGCCATGCGGTCGGGGTGGAACGGCTCGAGGGCGCTCGACTTCTCGCCGACGCCGACGAACTTGATGGGCTTGCCCGTGATGGACTTGATGGAGAGGGCCGCCCCGCCGCGCGCATCCCCGTCCATCTTGGTCAGGATCACGCCGCCGAGGTCGAGCTGCGCGTTGAAGGACTTGGCGATGTTGACGGCGTCCTGGCCGGTCATGGCGTCGGCGACCAGCAGGATGTCCGAGGGCCGCAGCGCCTCCTTGATGCGGACGAGCTCGGCCATGAGCCCCGGGTCGATGTGCAGCCGGCCGGCGGTGTCGAGGATGAGGGTGTCGCACCCCTGCCGGTAGGCGGCGGCCTTGGCCGCGAGGCAGATTTCGACCGGGTCCTGCGACGCCTGGGACGGGAAGGCCGGGACCCCGAGCTGGGCGGCGATCGTCTGCAGCTGGTCGATGGCGGCCGGCCGGGTGACGTCCGCCGGGACCAAGAGGGGCGTGCGGCCCTTTTTGCGCAGGTAGACCGCAAGCTTTCCCGCGGTCGTGGTCTTGCCCGAGCCCTGCAGGCCGACCAGCATGAGGGCCTGCGGCGCGGGGCCCGAGAGGTCGAGCGCCTCGTGCCGGGAGCCCATCAGCTCGGTCAGCTTCTCGTTGACGATCTTCACCACCTGCTGGCCGGGGGTGAGGCTCGCCATCACCTCCTGGCCGACGGCGCGCGCGCGCACCTCGTCGATGAAGCTCTTGACCACGCGGTAGTGGACGTCGGCCTCGAGGAGGGCCATGCGCACCTCTTTCAGGCCCTCGTCGATGTTTTTTTCGCTGAGCTTCCCGTGGCCGCGGAGCTTTTTGAAAACGGAGTCGAGTTTGTCGCTCAGGCTTTCGAACATGGTCTGTTTCCAGGTTTTTACAAATTCTTGAAATTACACTGGCAATGATGGTATGTCAACAGAAAAGGTTGGCGCGGGCCGATTCGTCCCCGCGGTTCGACGGGCCGGACCGGGCGGCGGACCCGGGACGGCGGCGGGGGGCGGGGGCGGTCAAACGATGGCGCCCGAAGCGGGCGGGCGGGACATGCAGACGGATGGCGGGCGCGTGAACATCCTGGACCTGTCGCGCGGGGAGCTCGAGGCGGCCCTGGCCGCTAAGGGCCTCGCCCCCTACCGCGCGGGGCAGATCCTGAAGTGGGTCTTCAAGCACCAGGCCGACGGATTCGCGGCGATGACGAACATCGCCAAGGCCGACCGGGAGCTTCTCGCCCGCGAATTCGCGCTCCCGCGCCTGGCGGTGCTCAAGCGGGAAACGGCCGGCGACGGCACCGTCAAGTTCCTCTTCGGCCTCGCCGACGGGGAGCGGATCGAGAGCGTTCTCATCCCCGAGCGCGGCCACTTCACGCTGTGCGTCTCGAGCCAGGCCGGCTGCGCCCAGGGCTGCCGCTTCTGCCTGACCGCCCGCGGGGGGCTGCGGCGGAACCTCTCCGCCGGGGAGATCCTCGGCCAGGTGCGCGACGTCCAGAAGGAGCTCTCCGACCCCGGCCGGCTGACGAACCTCGTCTTCATGGGCATGGGCGAGCCGCTCGCGAACTTCGACCACCTCCGGCGCGCGCTCGCCCTCATCACCGACGGCGAGTGCGGCCTCGGCTTCGCCGCCAAGCGCGTGACGGTTTCCACCGCGGGGCTCGTGCCGCAGATGCTCGCCTTCGGGCGCGAAAGCCGCGCGAGCCTCGCCGTGTCGCTCAACGCCGCGGACGACGACACCCGCAGCCGGCTGATGCCGATCAACAGGCGCTACCCGCTCGCCGAGCTCCTCGCGGCCTGCCGCGCCTACCCGCTGCCCGCCGGGCGGCGGATCACCTTCGAGTACATCCTGATCCGCGGGGTGAACGACGCCCCGGCGGACGCCGCGCGGCTCGCCCGCCTGCTCGCCCCGATCCGCTGCAAGGTCAACCTGATCCCCCTCAACCCGCATGCGGGCTGCGGCTTCGAGCGCCCCGCGGAGGAGGCGATCCTGGCCTTCCAGGAGGTGCTCGTGCGGCGGCACCTCACGGCGATCATCCGCCGCAGCAAGGGGGAGGAGATTTCGGCCGCCTGCGGCCAGCTCGCCGGCGGGCTCAGATCATCAGCGGCTTGACCGCCTCGGGGGCGATCGCCGCCACCGTGAGCAGGCTCTCGCCGGCCGGGGATTTGACGGTCACGGCGACCGGGGCGCGCCGCGGGGCCTTGCTGTAGCCGGCGCAGATCGCGGCGGCAAGCTCGAGGCGCTCACCGGCCGCCTCCCCCTGCAGCAGCCCGATGGGGCTGGGGTAGTCGCGGACGTCAAGCACCGTCTCGCGGCCGGGGTCGTGCCAGCGCAGGATCCCCTCGTTGTCCCGCTCCGTGCGGCCGACGATGAGCTTGGTCTGCGGGGCAAGCCGGAAGTGGCGGCCGAATTTGAGCAGGTGCATCTCGTTTTCGGTGCAGGCGGCCCCGTGGTCGAAGAGGTCCTTCAGCCGCCGGCTGAACCCCTTGTCCGCGAGCAGGCAGCCGCCGGCGGGCGCCGGGTAGTCGGTGATGCCGAAGCGGCGGGCGAGCGCGATCTGCTCCCGGCGGCCGCGCCCCCGGATGGCGAGCAGCCGCTCGCGGTCGACGAGCCCCTGGCGCTCGGGGATCGTCTCGGGCAAAAGCTTCGCGCTGAGCGGCCGGAGGATCAGCCCGTCCATGCCGGAGTGCTTCTCCACGTAGCGCAGCGAGGGCTTGGTCTGGGACATCGGCCGCTGGCCGAGCACCTCGCCGCTGAAGAGGAAATCGAAGCCCCGCTCGCGCAGGATGCGGCCGGCCAGGCGGAACATCAGGCTGTGGCAGTCCATGCAGGGGTTCATCTGCTTGCCGTAGCCCGCGGGCGGGCGGCGCAGCATCTCGAGGTACTCGGGGTAGATCGGCACGACCGTGAGCGGGATCCCGGTCAGCCGCGAGGCCTTGCGCGCCTTGGCCGGGCCGAAGAAGGGGGTCTCGAAGGAGACCCACTCGACCGCCACCCCCTGCTCGCGCAGGACGAGGCCGGCGAGCATGCTGTCGAGCCCCCCGGAGCAGAGCCCGAGGCCGCGTGATTTCGGGCGAGGAGCGTTCATGGGTCTTCACCGCGCGTGACGGATATGGCGCAGGCGCCGGTCGCCGCGCCGCCATCCGGCGGCGCGGCGTAACATAGGCCCGCCGGAATGGGATTGCAACCATGCCCCCGCGAAAAACGACCGCCCGCGCCGCGGCGGTCCTCGAGATCTTGAACGCCCGCTACCCGGAGGTGCGGACGCCGCTTAGGCACCGCAGCCCCTTCGAGCTGCTCGTGGCCACGATGCTCTCCGCGCAGTGCACGGACCTCCAGGTGAACCGCGTGACGCCCGGGCTCTTCCGGCGGATGCCGCGCCCGGAGGACTTCGTGCGCGCGTCCTTGGCCGAGATCGAAGGCCTCATCCGCTCGACCGGCTTCTACCGGAACAAGGCCCGGAACATCCAGGCCTGCTGCGCCGCCCTGATCCGGGACCACGGCGGGCGGGTGCCCCGCTCGCTCGCCGAGCTCACCGCGCTGCCGGGGGTCGGCCGCAAGACCGCCAACGTCGTCCTCGGCGCCGCCTTCGGGATCCCGGGGGTCGTGGTCGACACGCACGTCAAGCGGATCGCCGGGCGGCTCGGGCTGACGGCGCACCGGGACCCCGACCGGATCGAGCGCGACCTGATGGCCCTGGTCCCCGAGGCGCAGTGGAGCGATTTTTCGCTGCGCCTGATCTTTTTCGGCCGCGAAACCTGCACGGCCCGCAAGCCCGGGTGCCTCGCCTGCCCCCTGCGGGCGCTCTGCCCCTACCCCCGCAAGACGCCCGGCGCGCCGGCGGCCGATCGCTCTTGACCTGCCGGCGGTTATATCATAAATGGCATAACCGGGACGGCCGTTCCGGACGGCCAACGGCGGCCGCCGGAACCCCGCGGAAAGGAGGGTGTATGCGCAGATCCGGACCTCGGGGGAGGGCGGCCGCGGTGCTGCTCCTGCTCGGCATGGGGTTCATTCCAGCCGCCGCCGCCGCGCCGGAAAAGGTCCTGCTGATGGCGACGACGACGAGCACCGAGGAGACCGGGCTGCTCCCGGCGGTCGCATCCGCCTTCCAAAAGGCCTCGGGGATCGAGCTGCGCTGGACGGCGGCCGGCACCGGCAAGGCGCTCAAGCTCGGGGAGAACTGCGACGTCGACATCGTGATGGTGCACGCCCCCGAGGCCGAGAAGCAATTCGTCGCCGACGGCTTCGGGGTCAACCGCCGGCCGATCATGTCCAATGACTTCGTCATCCTCGGCCCGGCGGCGGACCCCGCCGGCGTGAGAGGCAAAGGCGTTCGGGAGGCCCTCGCGGCCGTTCAGGCGCGCAAAGCCCTCTTCGTCAGCCGGGGGGACCGATCCGGGACCCACATGCTGGAGATCTCCCTCTGGAAAGCCTCCGGCATGCCGGTGCCGGAGCGGGAGGCCTGGTACGTGCAGGCGGGGCAGGGCATGCTGGCGACGATCGCGATCGCCGCGGAGAAGAACGGGTACACGCTCGCCGACCGCGGCACTTACATCCGGTTCGAAAACAACCGGGGCGGCGACCCGCCGCTCAAGATCCTGGTGGCCGGCGATCCGATGCTCGTAAACCTTTACAGCGTGATCGCCGTGAATCCGGCCAGATGCCCGCAGGCGCGGGCCGACCTGGCCGCGGAATTGACGCGGTGGATCGCCGGCCCGGAAGGCCGGAAGGTGATCCGGGAGTTCCGCGTGATGGGCCAGCCGCTCTTCACCCCCCACTCGGATTAGATCCAGTCGTCGCCGCCGGAGCGGCGGCCCCCGCGGATGACTTCGGCTGATTTATGGAATTCCTGCTCCAAGGCTTTTTCAAGGCGATCGACCTGCTGGCGACCGGCGACCCGGAGACCTTCGCGGCCGTCAAGGCGACGCTCGTCGTCTCCGCCTATTCCCTGGCCGCGGCGCTCGCTTGCGGCCTGCCGCTCGGCTTCTGCCTGGGGTATTTCGATTTCCCCCTCAAGCAGACGGCCCGCACGCTGGTGGAGACCCTGCTCGCGCTGCCGACCGTCTTCATCGGCCTGGTGGTCTATGCCCTGTTCACCCGCCGGGGGCCGCTCGGCAGCTGGGGGCTGCTTTTCACCCTGCCGGGGATCGCCGTCGGCCTGGCGATCCTCGCGTTTCCCATCGTGACCGCCTTGAGCGCCGCGGCCGTGGAGGCGACCGAGCGGCGGCTGCGCGCGACCCTGATCTCGCTCGGCGCCAATCGCCGGCAGCTGTTTCTGAGCACGCTCTGGGAGGCCCGCCACGGGATAACGGCCGCCGGGATCACCGCCTTCGGACGCGTGATGACCGAGGTCGGCATCGCCATGATGGTCGGCGGCAACATCCAGTGGCAGACGCGCACCATGACGACGGCGATCGCCCTCGAGACCAACCAGGGCGAGTTCGCCATGGGGATCGCGCTGGGGCTTTTGCTGCTCGCGCTCGCCTTCGCCGTGAACCTCGCGGTCTCCGCCCTGCGCCGGAGGAGCTGAGATGGCCCCTCCGCTCTATGACATCCGCAACCTCACCCAGGTCTACCGCGGCCGGCCGGTCCTGGAGATCGAGGCGCTCGCGCTCCCGCGGGGCGGCATCATCGGGATCATCGGACCGAACGGCAGCGGCAAAAGCACGCTCCTGAGGCTTGCGGGGTTCATCGAGCATCCGACCGCCGGGGAGATCCGCTTCGACGGCCGGCCGGCGGCCCCCTTCGCAGCCGAGGTGCGCCACCGGGTGGCCCTGCTGCCGCAGGAGCCCTACCTGATGAAGCGCACGGTCCTGCAAAACGTCGCCTACGGCCTGAAGCTGCGCCGGGTGGCCGGGGCCGGGGTGCGGGCGCGGGTGGACGCGGCGCTTGCCGGGGTGGGGCTGGACGCCGCGGACTTCGCCCGGCGGCCGGCCGAAGCCCTCTCCGGCGGCGAGGCCCAGCGGGTGGCGCTTGCCGCGCGCCTAGCGCTCCGGCCGGAGGTGCTCCTGCTGGACGAGCCCACCGCGAGCGTCGATGCGCTGAGCGCCCAGCTGATTCAGGACGCCGTGCTGCAGGCCCGCCGCGAATGGGGCATGACGCTCATCGTCGCCAGCCACGACTGGCCGTGGCTCACCGCCATCTGCGACACGGTGCGGCACCTGCTGAAAGGCCGCCTCGTCGGATCGGGGGGCGGGAACATCCTCTTCGGACCGTGGGCGCCCGCCGAAAACGGATGCTGGGGGCGGCGGCTCGCCGACGGCCAGCGGCTGCTCGTTCCCCGACCCCCGTCGCCGGACGCCGCCGCGGTCATCGACGGCGCCGCCATTGTGGGGGCGGAGGCGCGCGGGGCGGCCGGGGAGGTGACGCTGACCGGAACCATCACCCGTCTGGCGCTCGAGAAGGCCTCGGGGGGGATCGTGGCCTCGCTGCTCGTCGCCAACCAGCCGTTCACGGCCGCGTTGAGCGCCGCCGAGGCGCGGCAGCGCGGGCTTTTCCCCGGCCGGACGGCCGCCGTACGCTACGCGCTCGGGGCGGTGCGCTGGGTGTGAGCGCGGTCACTCGGGCTCCAGGAACGGGTAGCGGTAGTCCGTCGGCGGGACGAAGGTCTCCTTGATGGTGCGCGGGCTCACCCAGCGCAGCAGGTTGAACAGCGTGCCCGCCTTGTCGTTCGTGCCCGAGGCGCGGCCGCCGCCGAAGGGCTGCTGGCCGACCACGGCGCCGGTCGGCTTGTCGTTGATGTAGAAGTTGCCGGCGGCGTTCACGAGCAGCCGCCGGGCGGTCGCGACGGCCTGCCGCTCGCGCGCGAAAATCGAGCCGGTCAGCGCATAGGGGGAGGTGCGGTCGCACAGCCGCAGGGTCTCCGCGTAGCGCGCGTCGTCGTAGACGAAGAGCGTCAGCACGGGCCCGAAGATCTCCTCGGTCATCGTCGGGAAGTCCGGGGCCTTCGCCCGGATGAGGGTCGGCTGGATGAAGTAGCCCGTGCGGTCGTCGCACCCCCCGCCGACGAGGATTTCGGCATCGGGGGAGCGGCGCGCGAGCTCGATGTAGGCGGCGATCTTCGCGAAGGCGGCCCGGTCGATCACCGCGTTGACGAAGTTCGTGAAGTCCTCCGGGGGCCCCACGCGGATCCCGGCGACCATCGCGCCGAGCGCGTCCCGGAGCTCCTCCCACATGGACTGCGGCACGTAGGCCCGCGAGGCTGCCGAGCATTTCTGGCCCTGATACTCGAAGGCGCCGCGCACCAGCGCCGCGGCGAGGGCGCGCCGGTCGGCGGAGGGGTGGGCGAAGACGAAACCCTTGCCGCCGGTCTCCCCGACCAGCCGGGGATAGCCGCGGTAGCGGTCGATGTGGCCTCCGACCGTCTTCCAGATCTCCCGGAAAACCGCCGTCGATCCGGTGAAGTGCACTCCGGCGAGCTCCCGGTGGCCGAGCAGCGCCGGGCCGACTTCCGCGCCCGCGCCGGGCAGGAAATTGATGACCCCGTCGGGAAGCCCGGCCGCGCGCAGGACCTGCATGACGTGGTAGGCCGAAAAGACGGCCGTCGTGGCCGGCTTCCAGACGACCGTGTTGCCGACGATCGCCGGGGCGCAGGCGAGGTTGACGCCGAGCGCGGTGAAGTTGAACGGCGAGATGGCCAGGACGAACCCCTCGAGCGGCCGGTACTCCATCAGGTTCCAGGCGCCTTCGGTCGGCTGCGGCTGCATCCCGAAGAGCCGGGCCGCGTTCCAGCAGTAGAAGCGCAGGAAATCGGCGCTCTCGCAGGCCGCGTCGATCTCCGCCTGGTAGACGTTTTTTCCCTGCCCGAGCATGGTGGCGGCGTTCACCTGCATGCGGTGCGGGCCGGCAATGAGGTCGGCGGCCTTCCGGAATACCGCCAGGCGGTCCGTCCAGTCCATGGCGGCCCACGCCGGCGCCGCCTCGGCCGCGGCGGCGGCGGCCATGGCGGCCTCCGCGGGCCCCGCCAGGTGGCAGACCGCCAGGCGGTGGCCGTGGTCGTGGGGCAGGGTGACGGCCGCCGTGCGTCCGGTCCGGATTTCGCGGCCGCCGATCATAAGCGGGATCTCGATCTCTTGTCCGCGCAGCGCCGCCAGCTCGGCGGCGATTCGGACTCTCTCGGGGCTTTTCGGCCCATAGGCCAGGGTCGGTTCATTCCGCGGGGGTTCCGCGGCGATGCGGGCATTCAGCATGGCGGCAGTCGCGCTCCCTTTGCGTGGCGATCGGCCGGAAGGAACATACCGGCGGATAGGGATAAGGTGCGTCCCGCCGGCCGCGCCGTCAATCCGGAAGGGAGCTTTTTCGGCGGCACCGGCCCCTTGGGCCGCGGCCCCGCGGGGGGGTCGCCTGCGCGGCGTCGAGATCGGCGGCCATCAGGTCGGCGTAGAGCTTGTCCGACTCGGCTTCGACGAGCTTGAGCAGCCGGTCGAACTCTCCGAGGAGGGCCTCCCCGAGAGGGGTCAGCCGCGAGCCCTTGGGCTCCCGGATCAGCAGGGGTTTGCCGAGGCGCCGCTCGGTGGCGCTGATCCGCGCCCAGATCGCCCGGTAGCTCATTTTAAGCTCCTGCGCGGCCGCCTGCAGCGAGCCCAGGCGCTCCACGGCCTCGAGAATGCGGTAGCGCCCGAGACCGAACACGACTTCGCCGTTGAGGTCCTCGACCCAGATCTTGGAGCGGAGGCGAAAAGGCGATTTTCGGCGCATGGCGTATCTCCGCGGAGGGTTGGCCCGGCGTTTCGAGGCGGCCGCCCAGCATACCAAACCGCGGGGGAAAGCGCCACCATGGCGCCGGCCGGGCGGTTGAATAACCGGGGCAGTTGCAGTATGCATACCTCCGCAACACCTGCCGCCGTCGCGCCGCGCACCCGGCCGCCGACGGCGCGGAGGGGAGGCTGTTCGACCCTATTCGCATGAAGCTCAAACCGGTCAAAGTCGGGCGCAACGCGCCCTGCCCCTGCGGCAGCGGGCTGAAGTACAAGCGGTGCTGCATGCGCCGGGGCGGCGCCGAGCCGCAGGACCTCGCGGCGGTCTACGCCCGCAAGTACCACATCCGGCTCAAGTCGCCCGCCGACATCGAGGCCATCCGCCGCGCCGGAAGGCTCGTGGTGGAGACGCTTGCGCTGGTCGCCGGCCGCATCGCCCCCGGGATCGAAACCGACCGGATCAACACCTGGGTGCACGAATTCACGCTCGCGCGCGGCGGCGTGCCGGCGCCCCTCAACTACCGCGGCTACCCGAAGAGCGTCTGCGTGTCGGTGAACGAGGTCATCTGCCACGGGATCCCCGGGGAGCGGGTGCTGCGGGACGGGGACATCGTCAACGTGGACGTCACCACGATCCTGGAGGGCTATTACGCGGACGCGAACCGAACCTTCTTCGTCGGCGCACCGGGGCCCGACGCCCGCCGGATCGTCGAGGTTGCGCGCGAGTGCCTGCGGCGGGGGATGGCGATGGTCAAGCCGGGGAACACGGTCGGGGACATCGGCTGGGCGATCCAGACCTATGCCGAGTCGCGGGGCTGCTCGGTCGTGCGGGAGTTCGTCGGGCACGGCGTGGGCTTCGAGTTCCACGAGGCGCCCCAGGTGCCGCACTTCGGACGGCCGGGTACCGGGATCCCGCTCGTTCCCGGGATGGTCTTCACCATCGAGCCCATGATCAACCTCGGGCGCCGGGAGCTCGAGATCCTGGCCGACGACTGGACGGCCGTGACGCGCGACGGCTCGCTCTCCGCCCAGTTCGAGCAGACGGTCCTGGTGACCGAGAACGGGTGCGAGAGCCTGACCCCGTGGGAGGACTGAGCGCCGGGTCCCGCTGCGGCGCTCATTCTTTTTTCAGCAGGCTGCGGATGGTCTCGCTTTGGGCCAGCGCCCCGGCTCCCCCCCGGCGCTCGAGGATCTGGGCGAGCTTCTCCAGCAGCTCCTCGAGCTTGATGGGCTTGAGCAGGTAGTCCGCGGCCCCCTGCTGCATCCCCTCCATGCTGGTTTCGAGCGAGGCGTGGCCGGTCAGCAGGATCACCTCGATTTCCGGCCGGATTTTCTTGATTTCGCGCAGCGTCTGGATCCCGTCCATTCCGCCGGGCATCTTGATGTCCAGGACCACCACGTCGAAAGGGCCCTCGCGCACCAGGCGCACGGCCTCCTCGCCGCTCGCACACCCCGCGGCGGCGATGCGGCGCTTCTTCAAGCGGTTCATCAGGGTTTCCAGGAAGTCGCCCTCATCGTCCACGATCAGGATGTTGGGAGCCTGCATGTCGTTCTCTCCGCATGGGATGGACCCGCCGGAAGCCGTTTGGACGACGGCCGCCGGCGACGGCACCGGCGGGCGGCGCGCCGATCAAGGCGCGGTTCACTTGTCGGCGGGCCGGACGATCGGCAGCGTGACCGTGAACGTCGCGCCCCGGCCCGGCGGGCTCGACAGGGTGATGGTTCCGCCCATTTTTTCAACGATGGTGTGGCTGATCCACAGCCCCAGCCCCGTGCCCTTGCCGGTCGTCTTGGTGGTGAAAAACGGGTCGAAGACCATTTTCTGCATGTTCTCCGGGATCCCCGGGCCGGAGTCGGTGACGCTGACCTCGAGGCGCGACCCGTCGGTCCCGCTGCGGACCCGGATGGAGCCGTCGCGGCCGATGGCGTCGATCGCGTTGCTGATCAGGTTGAGGATCACCTGCTGCAGCTGCGCCTGGTCGCCGGCGATGATGGGGACGGCCTCAGACAGATCGGTCTGGATGTCGATGTTGTTCGTGCGCGCATAGTTTTCGAGGATGTCGACGGTCTGGCTGATGGTGCGGTTCACGTCGACGTCCTCGAGCCGGGGCTCCATGCGCCGGGCGTAGCCGAGCATGTTGTGGACCACCTTGCGGGCGCGCTCGACGTGCTCTTCGATCTTGGCGATCGAGGTGCGGAATTCATCGATGTTCGGGCTCCGCTGAAACGCCTCATCCTCGAGGAGGTCTTGCAGCCAGCCGGTCTTCTGCAGGATGACCGCCAGCGGGTTGTTGATCTCGTGGGCGACCCCGGCGGCCATCTTGCCGAGGGCGGCGAGCTTGTCGGACTGGACGAGCTGCGCGTTCAGCTCCTGCATGCGCTGGTCGGACTGGACGAGCTGACGGACCATCATCCGGGTGGTCAAGATCGTGGTCAGCACGATGGCGATCGCCCCGGCGGCGATGATCGCGATCTCCATGTTGCGCGTGGCGAAAAGCTCGGCCATCTCGTTTTCCACGTCGCGGCTGATGACGAGCAGCCAGTTCTTGCTCTTCAGCCAGGTGCCGGCGAGGAGCAGCCGCGCCCGCCCGTCGGCCTGCTGCTCGAGGGTGGTCGTGGTCCGGCCGAAGAGCCGGACATCCACGGACGCCGGCGCCAGCACCTCGCCGGCAAACCGCGCCTTGGTCTGCAGCACGCCCTCGGCGTTGACGATGAACGCATCGCCGGTCTTGCCGATCTGGGAGAACTCGACCAGCCGGGAGAAGACGTCCGGGTCGATCGTGGCCCGGAGAATCCAGTTGCGCGGCCCCTCTTGGCGGCGGACGGCGATGATGAAGTGCGGCACCTTACGGAAGCCCAGGTACACGTCGCTGATGTAGACCCCCTTGCCCATCACCTCGCCGAACCAGGGCTGGTCGTAGTAGTTCCGGCCCTCCAGCGCGTAGGGCCCCACGTAGGCGACCTGGTGCCCGGTGTGGTCGATCACCCCCAGGTCGACGAACGCCCCGGCCTTCTGGTTCATGATGGCCAGCTTGCGGCCGAGGGTCTCCGCGTCGGCCATGACCGGGAAGCTGTGGGTATCGGCGATGGTCCCGAGGATCGCCGAGCGCTCCTTGAGGAAGAGGTCGAGCGCCTCGGCCTGGAACTCCGCGCGGTGGCGGATCTGCTCGCGGATCTTCTCCGTGTACATTCCGGCGAACTGCCGGTAGATGATCACCCCGAGAAGCAGAAGCGGCGTAAAGGTCACCAGCAGGGTGAGCAGGATGATTTTCTGCTGGAGGCGGCGGTAGATCGGTCGATTCATCGCGGGGGCGCCTTCGTTGCGGGGGGCTCTTCCGCCAGGAGCCGCGCGATGTCCCGGCGGTACTTGTCGCGATAATAGCCGACATATGCCGGATTGGCCATGACCATGTCGAGCTGGCGGGTGTGAAGCGAGAGGTAGCCCAAGACTTCCATGCGCTTGAGCATGAAGGACGCCGGCTCGCCCTCGATCCGCGCGAGCAGGTGGTCCTCGCGGGTTTCGACGCGGAAGCCGACCGGGGCGAGGATTTCGGCGATCAGCGCCACCCGCTTCAGCCGCCGCCCGGCGTCGGCCGCCCCGCCCTTGAATTGAAAGCTCACGTAGTTTTCGGGAGGGCGCTCGCCGATGAGCGCCTCGGTGGTCGCGAAATGGAAGCCGAGACGCTGGCTCAGGCTGCAGTAGTTGCGGGAGATCATGAAGAAGTTGCGCTCGGCGTAGCGCGAGCGCACCCCGGTGTTGAGCGACCGGTTGGCCGTCGCCTGGAACATGACGGCGAGCATCCCCTTGCCGTCCAGCGCCGGCGGGCCCTCCCAGGGGATGGCGACGAATCCCCGCCAGAAGGCGAGCATCGGGACCGAGGCGATCTGTTCGATGCGGACGTATTTCCCGGAGATCTCCTCGGTGAAGCCGTCGTCCAGGTTCAGCACCCACCACTGCATGGGGACCTTGTGGTGGAGCTGCTTGCCGGAGCGCTCGGCGAAGTGGTGGTCATGCCCGAAGGCGAACATCTCCTGGACGGATTTCTCGTGGATGAAGCGGGTGATGTCGTGCAGCGTGCGGCAGTTCGCCGGGGTGAAGTCCGCCCCGGCGGGGTCGAGGAGGTTCAAGGGAACGATCAGGCGGCTCGCCTCCGAAAGCAGGGTGTGCACCGGGCTCCCCTGCATCCGCGCGCGGGCCGGGCGGGAGGCGGCGTGCAAGCGGGCCTCCACCCGGCCCCGGAAGACGGCGCGGCCGTCGGCGTCGACCGTGACCGCCTCCCCGGCGGGAAGGCGCGCGAGCGCCCCGGGGACGCCGAAGAGGGCCGGGACCCCGAATTCACGGGCGACGCTCGCCAGGTGCCCGGCGACCCCGCCCTGCTCGGCCACCACGGCCGCCGCGCGGCTGAGCAGGGCGGCCCAGCGCGGCAGGGCCTCGCGGATCACCAGGACCCCCCCGGCCGGGAACGCCAGGACATCGGCGGCCTTCTCGGCGATGAAGACCGGCCCGCAGGCGGCGCCCGGGCTGGCCGTGATCCCGCCCCGGGATAGAAGCGCCTCGCCGCCGTCTGCCGGCGCCGCGTCCGCCGCCGCGGCGGCCGCCGGCTCCGTCGGCAGCGGCCGGCACTGCAGCAGGCACAGCGCGCCGCGCGTGTCGATGGCCCACTCGATGTCCTGCGGGGCCTGGTAATGGGCCTCGATCCGCAGGGCCGTCCGCGCCAGCATCACGGCCTGCTCCCGGGTGAGGGCGGGGGCCTCGCGTTCCGCCCCGGTGAGCTCCAGGCGGCAGACCCCCTCTTCGGGAAAACAGACGAACTTGCGGTCCTTGACCCGGATCTCCTCGCGCACAAGCTCCGGGGGCTCGCCGCGCCGGACCACGAAGAGGTCGCCGGCGGAGCTGCCGTCCACCACCGCCTTGGGCAGCCCCCAGGCGGCGTGGATGAAGACGGCGTCGTCGCGCCGGTCCACGGGGTTGCAGGTGTAGGCGACGCCGCTGGCGACGGGTGCGACCATCGCCAGGCAGCCGACGCACATGGCGATGTCTTCGTCGCGGAAGCCTTTGTTCAGGCGGTAGCTGATGGCCTGCAGGCTGTATTTGCTGGCGAGCACCTGCTTGTAGGCCTCGAGGGCGTTTTCGGCGCTGACATTGAGCTCCGAGCGGTACTGGCCGGCGAAGGAGCTCCCGGAGGCGTCCTCGCCGAGGGCGCTCGAGCGCATCGCGGCCGTCACCGGGCCGCCGGCCTCGGCCTCCATCGCCTCCCAGGCCGCGGCGATCGCCTGCTCAAGCTCCGGGGGGACCGCGGCGCGGATGACCATCTGCTGGAGCTCGGCGCTCAGCGAAAAAAGCGCTCCGAGCTCGTCGAGCGCGGCGGTCTGCATCCGCCGGTCGATCTCGGGCTGCAGGTCGTTGTATTCAATGAAGCGCTCATAGGCCCGTGCGGTCACGACGAATCCGGGCGGCACGGTGAGGCCCAAGACGTTGCGGATCTCGCCCAGGTTCGCCATCTTGCTGCCGGCGAGATCGGCCGATTCCCGCGTGAGGGCCGCCAGCGGGATCACCAGGCGTTCGTCGGCCGCCGGCCGCCGGCGGGCCACCACCGCTTCGATCGCGCGCTGGATCTCTTCGAAGCGCTCGAAAAGCGCCGCGTACTTGCCGGGGGCCAGCCGCTCGATGCTGCGGATCATGGAAAAGACGCTCACGGTCACCGCGGTTAAGGCCGCCCGCACGAAGCTCATGCCGAAGGGCGCGCTGCCGCGCAGGGTCTGCTCGATGTCGGCCATGACTTCGAGGGCCTTGTTGTTGGCGGAGAGCAGGAGCTTGAAGCTGTGGTACCGGTCCTTGAACTCGATGCGCAGCGCCTCAACCTCGGCCGGAAGCGGGGCCGGCCGGCGGGAGCGAAGCCTGTCGACGAAGCGTCGGAGGACCATGAGCGGCGCGCGTGTCGATGCCGGGTAAGGGGAAAAGGCCGAAGGCCGCCGGAGTCGTTCCGCGCCTTCGGCCTTTTCCGGGACTATCGTTCGAATCGGGCCCGGGCCTCAGTGCTCGAGCTGCATGCCGGAGCCCTCGAACAGGTAGAGGATGCCGAATCCGTACCACAGGGTGTAGATCACGTAGAAGACGAGCGAGAAAATCACCACCCCGAGGCGGTCCATGATGCTCTGGGGCACCACCTGGTAGTAGTTGTAGGCGGTTTCGACCGCCTTCTTGCTGATGGCGGCGGCGGCCTTGGCCTCCTTGAACTTCTTCTGGTGGTTGAAGTCCTTTTCGATGCCCTTCAAGGCCTGCCACCAGTTGTAGAGAACCTGGCGCTCGTGGATCCCGTACTTGGCGGCGAGGGCCTGCCCGTCGTTGTGGTAAAGGCGATCGGCATCGGCCAGGCAGTTGTCGAGGATCTTCCCCAGGTCGCCGGAGACCTTGAGGGCGGCGCCGGAGACGTTGACCAGGGCGCCGGATTGCATGAAGAGCTTGGCCGCCTGCTCGGCCTGGGCGGCGTTGGCCAGGTTGAGGGCGATCTCCACCTGGCTGCCGTTGAAGGCCCGGGCGTCCTCCTTGAGCTTGGGGATGTAATAGGCCGAGCCCTTGGAGATCGAGTTGTAGAGGCTGTCGAGGTAGTCGAGCCCGTTGTGTCCTTCGA
Organism: uncultured Desulfatibacillum sp.; assembly: GCA_964573635.1. Taxonomy (GTDB): domain Bacteria; phylum Desulfobacterota; class Desulfobacteria; order Desulfobacterales; family SpSt-501; genus SpSt-501. The sequence goes on from CAZNKG010000002.1 coordinate 31,820, forward strand.
AGAGCGGCGAGAAGATGACCGCCAGCACCACGAAGAAGGCGACGAGCAGCGCGATGCCGGCCGGCAATTTTTTGCGGTTGGCGCTCATGCCTTCACCCCCTTTCCCAGCAGCCGCGGCAGGTTCTTGAGAAACGTGCCGATGACCCAGACCGAAAAGATCACGATGACGACGAAGAAGGCGTAGATCCCGATCTGCTCCAGGACCGAACCGGTCTCCTTGGAGATGGGGAGTACGCCGACGTCGCCGAGCTTCGACGGCAGGGCGAAAATGCGGTTGACGAAGCCGGAGAGCACCGCGAGCGCGTAAAAGCCGCGGATGGTGATCCCGGGCACCACCTTGGTCGCCATGGCGCCGATCTGGATCCCGAGCAGGGAGCCGAGCAGCATCCCCATGGCAAGGGTGTAGAAGATGAAGCCGTAGATCGCATACTGGGTGATCGCGCCCCAGCCGGCCGTGAAGATGATCTGGAAGATGTCGGTCCCCACCGTCGTCATGGAGGAGACCCCGAGCGTGTAGACAAAGATCGGGAAGGTGAGGAACCCGCCGCCCACGCCCATGATGCCGGCGGCCAGCCCGACGAAGGCCCCGCTCGCCACCAGGAAGACCCAGGAGATCCCGCGGCCGCCGGGGACGAGGTCGTGGTCGAAGCGGACCATGGGCGGGATGTTGATGGCCTGGAGCCTGCGGGGGAGGCCCCCCAGCTCGGCGCCTTCCTCCTTGCCGCCGTGGTGGGCGGTCGTGCCCTTGGGGGCGTCCGTCTTGGCGGCCATGCCGCGGGCCTTGAGGAAGTCGAACAGGGCGTAGAAGCCGAGAAAGCCGAGCATCAGCGAGTAGATGGTCGTGATGAAGGCGTCGCTGATGACGGGGTTGAGATCGTAGAGAAAGCGGTTCAGGATGCCGCCGCCGGTCGAGCCGATCACCGCCCCGATCAGAAAGACCACCGCGAGCGGCACCGAGACGTTGCCGAGCTTGCGGTGGATGACGCTGCCCATGATGGCCTTGGCGAAGATGTGGAACAGGTCGGTCCCCACCGCCAAGATGCCCTTGATCCCGGCGCTCATGAGCGCCGGGGCGATGATGAAGCCGCCGCCCGCGCCGATGCACCCGGTGATCAGGCCGGCCATGAGCCCGATGCCGATCGAGGCGAGAAAGATCGAGGTGGAGTAGAAGGCCGGGCTGTAGGAGGACTTGCCCCCCAGCATCCGGGGCAGGTCGTCGGCGAAGGCGATTCCGCCGACGACGGCCGGCGCCATGAGCAGCATCAGCAGCAAGAGCCTGCGCCGGTCGCCGAAAATGGTGTTGGACACGTCCAACTCCCAGCGGGCGTGGGCCTGGGCGCCCAGCATCATTCCGCGTCCAAGCTGTCGGATCAGTTTCATTGACATCGGTTCTCCTTGGGGTGATGGGGATCATCCGAACCCCCGCCTGCGGTCGGCCATCGCAAGGGGTTCACGCCGTTAAACGCCTTTTCCGGTGCGTGCCGACGACCTCACTTCCGCGTTTCGATCACCTCCTCGATGCTCTTGATCTTCTGCTGCTGGATCATCTTTTTCTGGTAAGCATCCTCCAGCTTGTAGAGAAGCTCGTCCAGGTCCACGGGCTTCATCAGGTAGTCGAACGCCCCGAGCTGCATGCCCTCCTTGGCGATTTCGAGGCTGGCATGCCCGGTCAGCATGATCACCTCCAGCAGCGGGTGTTCGGCCTTGATGGCCCGCAGCGTCTGGATCCCATCCATCCCCTGCATGCGCACATCCAGGACGACGACGTCGACCGGATTCCGGCGGAGCCAGGCCAGGGCATCCTCCCCGCTCGGGACCCCGGCGACGTCGAGGCCGCGCTTCCGCATGCGCTTGATGACGGTTTCGAGGAAGTCGACCTCGTCGTCGACGAACAACGCGCGCAAGGTGCTCATGGGCATGTCCCCCTTATCGCCGCCACCGGCCGGCTAGACCGCCGGCCGCCCCCCCGGAAAGCGGTACGCCGCCAGTTCGGAGGCGAGCTGCTTCAGCGCTTCGACGCTGCTGCCGCGTTTTTCGATCACCCGGCTCCCCCCGGCGGCGACGACGGCCGCGAGCGACCCCGCGAGGACGTCGTGGGTGTGGACCACCACGACCGTCTGCGGGAAGCGCCGTTTGAGGCCCTGAACGAGAGCGGGGGCGTCGCTGCCCGGGAAATCCGGGTCGACGATGAGCAGATCCGGAGGATCGGAATGCGCCGCGCCCCCCAGAAGCTCCGCCGGGCTTTCCGCCAGCTCGACCCGGTACCCCTCTTTCGACAGCTCGCGGCGCAGAAAATCGCGGACACGCGGGTTGCGATCGGCGATGAGGATGGTGATCGCTGCTGACGTCTGGTGCATGCGGACTCCCGAGGCGGTTTTGGCTGGGCATCCGCTTCGCAACTCGCATGCCAGCCGCGGCGTTTTCTTTTCAGCGCAAGAATTGGCCATGATTCGGTATGGTTTAAAGGGCGTGCGGCGGTCAGGCCGATCGGGTGGGGCCGGCGCCTCGTCGGCTTTCTTTACACTCTGTAAAGCCGGCCGGCTGGCCGCCGGGCGGGATTTCCGCCGGCGGCGAGCAACCGCCCAAGGACGGCCGCGGCCGGCGCGGCCAGCGCGGCGGCCGCGGGGCTCAGGCCGGAGCCCGCTTCGAACGCGTGCCCCCGGACCGAGAGGGCGAAGGCCTCCGGCCATCGGCCGCTTAGAAGCGCGACCAGCCGCAGAAAGCCTTCCGGATGCATGACATGGCTGATCCCCATGGGGGGGCGGTCCTCCGGGCGCAGCCGGCGACAGACCAGGGGACGCGGCTCGCCGCGGACGTGGGCGTCCAGGAACACGAGCCGGCGGTAGGCCGCGGCCTCCGGCGCCCACTCCGGAAGGAGCTGGCGGCAAATGCGGACCCGCACCCCGGCTTGGAGATCGATCGGATCGCCCGCCTCCCCGGCGGGCGGCGTCACCCCCAGTCGACCGCAGAGCCGGGCGACCACCTCCCGCGCGATGCCGTCGTCGCCGCGATCGGGGTTGCCGCAGGCGAAGACCAGCGCGGCGGCGCCGGCCCCCGCCGGCCGGGAGCCGTCGGCCGTCAGCGCCGCACCCATGCGAGCTCCTCCCCGCGCGGCCCGACCAGGCGCAGCGCGAGCGGCATCCGCCCCAGCGCGTGCGTCGAGCAGGAGAAGCAGGGGTCGTAGCAGCGCACCGCCGCCTCCACCCGGTTCAGCACGCCTTCCGGGACCGCGGGCCCCTTCACCCAGGCCCGGGCGACGCTCTCGACGGCGCGGTTCATGGCCCAGTTGTTATGCCCGGTGGCGACGATCAGGTTCGCGGAGGTGATCAAGCCGTCGCCGTCGATGTGGTAGTCGTGGAAGAGGGTGCCCCGCGGCGCTTCGAGCGCGCCGACGCCCCGTTCGCCCGGCTCGGCCGGCAGGGGGCGGCGCACCTCCGGCGAGAGGATCTCCGGCTCGGCCAGGAGCTCGGCGATGCGCTCCAGGCAATGAATCAGCTCGATCAGGCGGGCGTAGTGGTAGCCGAGCGACCCCTCGACCGGCTTGCCGCCTCCCAGTTCGCGGAAACGCCGGAGCTCGGCATCGGCGAGCGGCGTCGAGATCGAGTCGACCACGTTCAATCGTCCGAGCGGCCCGACGCGGTAGGCCCCCGCCGGCCATCCGAGCGGCCGGTAGTAGGGAAACTTGAGAAACGACCAGGGCGCCACGTGCTCGGCGACCGCGAGGAGGTAGTCCCGGGGATGGAACTGGTCGAGGCGTTCGCCCTGCGCGCCGCAGAGACGGACCTGTCCGTCGAGCAGCGCCAGCCGCCCGAGGTCGTCCACCATCCCCATGTAGGCGGAGGGGAAGGCGGCGAAGCCGCGCACGAGCGCGTGGTTTTCCGCCGCCCAGCGGCCGAAGAGGGCCAGCCCCTCCTGCGCCGCCGCGAGCTGGGCCGCGAGCTCGGAGGCGATCGCCTCGCGGTCCGCGGCCGCGAGCGGGGCGTTCACCCCGCCCGGCACGGCGAAGTTGGGGTGCACGCGCTTGCCGCCCAGCCGCTCGATGATCTGCTGCCCGAAGCGCCTGAGGCCCACGGCCTGGAGGGCGAGCTGGGGGTCGGCCGCGATGATGCCGAAGACGTTGCGATCCCGCGGGTCGGCGTCGAACCCGAGCACCAGGTCCGGTCCGGCCAGGTAGAAGAAGTGCATGGCATGGGATTGGACGAACTGGGCCATGTGCATCAATTCCCGCAGCAGGCGGGCCGGCCGCGGCGGGTCGACTCCGGCGAGCGCGTCGCAGGCCTTGGCGGCGGCGAGATGGTGGCTGACCGGGCAGATCCCGCAGATGCGCTGCGTGATCTGCGGCATCTCGAAGTAGGGCCGCCCTTCGGCGAACTTCTCGAGACCCCGGAACTCGTCCACATGCAGGTAGCTTTTGGCGACCGTGCCGTCCGCGCCCAAGTGGAGCGTGATGCGGGCGTGGCCCTCGATGCGCGTCACGGGTTCGATTGTGATCTTCGTCGCGCTCATTTGGCCGGCCTCCCTTTCAGACGGTCGTCTCGTTGGCGATGGCGGTCAGTCGTAGCGCAGGTGCTCCCGCGGCATCCCGGCCGGCAGGCGCCCCGCCAGGAGCTCCGCGAAGAGGTAGTGAAAATCCTCCGGCCGCGGCGGGCAGCCGGGCAGGAAGAGGTCGACGGGGACGACCTCCCCGACCCCGGTGACCCTCGAGAGCGGTCGGCCGAGCTCGGGCGAGTCCGGAATGGCGCCGGCGACGGTGCTTTCGGATTCGAGATAGGCGCGCCTCAAGGCCGCCGCGGTCCCGGCCAGGTTGCGGGCCGCCACGATCCCGCCGAAGGCGGCGCAGTCGCCCACCGCGACCAGGACCCGGCTGCGCGCGCGCATGCGGCGGGCAACCTCGAGGTTGTGGGTGTTCGCGATCGCCCCGGTGAGCATTCCGACCGCGACCCCCGTTTCCGGCGGCTGTTTGAGGTCGGTCACCGGGCACGCGGTGATGGCCACGTGCCGCAGGAGCTCCACGAGGCGCTCGTCCAGGTCGAGGAGCGACATGTGGCAGCCCGCACAGGCGGCGAGCCAGTCGGTGGCGATCAGGATCTTCGCCATGGAAGCTCTCCTTCCGTTGCCGCCGCGTCCCGGCGCGGCGCGTTTCCGCCGCCGGCCGGCCGCGTGGTCGTCAGGCCGCCATGCCCAGCCGTTCGGCAAGGCGGCCGAGGATGTCCCAGTCGGGCCGCGACTGCCCGCAGGGGGCGACCGCCGCGTGTGCCCGCAGGCGCGTCCCGTCCGTCGCGGTGAACCCGCCCGAGCGCTCCGGCCAGGCCGCCATGGGGAGGATCATGTCCGCGCGTGCGGCGAGCGGCGACATGAAAGCGGCCTGCAGCATGACGAACGCCTCCCCCCGGAGCTGGTCGGCGATTCCCGCGAGCGGCCCGTTTTCCTCTCCGGCCGCGACCCAGAGCGTCGTGCAGGCGGAGGGATCGCAGACGCCGTTCAGGCCCAGGGCCGCCGCGCAGGCGGTGTTGACGCCCGGATGCAGCGGGATGAACCGCACCGCCCCCCGGTGGAGCGCTTGGGCGGCGTCGCGCCGCAGGCCGGGCCCGTAGAGCACCAGGGGCCGCTGCGCCTCGGGCAGCAGGGCGGCGGCCTCGGCCGCCTCCCGGAGCGCGAAGCGGTGGTCGGCGAGCTCGCGGATCCCGCTCGGCCGGTCTTCGAGGACGACCAGCCGCGCGCCCCGGTCGAGCGCGCGCCGGACGAGAAAGGCCGCGACCGGCTGCTCCGCAGCGGGATCCGCCGCCGCGATCACGATGAGGTCGCTTTCGGGGATCTCTCCGATCCTGCCGGCCGGCGTGCCGTCGAACAGGGGGGCGGCGGCGCCGATGATCGCCGTGCGGCCGGCCGCCAAGAATCCGTGGAAGATATCTTTTAGCCGCGCGAGCGCTTCGTTGGTGAGCCCCGTGCTGGCGAGGCAGCCCAGCCGCTCGGCCGGGGTCCGGGAGAGCCGCTCAGCGGCCTCCGCGAGCGCCGCCTCCCAGGATACCGGCACGAGCTCTCCGCGGCGGCGGATCAGCGGCGCGCGCACCCGTTCGCGCCCGTCGGACAGCGACTCGAAGCGCCCGCGGGCGCAGAGCAGCCCCCCGCTCCCCTCGGCGCCCCAGCGGCTCTCGATGCCGAGCAGCTGCCCGTGCTGGCGCACGACGTGCATGCCGCAGCCGAGGCTGCACTGCGTGCAGATCGTGGCCACGCGTTCGGCCGCCTTCGGCCGCACCATGAAGGCGCGGCGCTTGTCGACGAGGGCGCCGGTCGGGCAGACGTCGAGGCACGTGCCGCAGCCCACACAGCTCGACGCCTTCAACGCCGCGTTCATGTCCGCCGTGACCATCGTCGCCGCGCCCCGCCGGCTCACGTCGAGCGTGTGGTTGGCGACGAGCTCCCCGCAGGCGCGCACGCAGCGGCGGCAGAGGATGCAGCGGTTGTGGTCGAGCAGGTGGTGGCGCGGGGAGGCGTCCACCGGGAATGGCTCGGTGTAGGTGGGGTAGACCCAGTGGTCGAGGCCGTAGCGGTAGCCGAGCGCCTGCAGCTCGCAGGCCCCGCTCATCGGGCAGGTCATGCAGAAGTGGTTGCGTTCCGAGAAGAGCAGCTCCAGCACGAACTTCCGCGCGCGCACCACCTTCGGGGACTCGGTCTGGATCTCCAGGCGGTCGGCGACCGGAAAGGTGCAGGCAGGCTGCAGCGCGCGCTGGCCCGCGATTTCCACCAGGCAGACCCGACAGGCCCCGATGGGCTCGAGCGCCGGGTGGTGGCAGAGCGTCGGGATGTCGATGCCCGCGGCGCGGGCCGCGTCGAGGACCGTTTGGCCGGGTCGCGCGGCGACTCTCTGGCCGTTGATGGTGATGGTCACGGTGCCCATGGGCGCCTCCGCTGTCTGTCGCGTCACACCGGTTCGTCAACCCGTCCGTTCGCCGGCACGCCGTGCGGCGCCGGCGCTACCCCGCCGCCGCGGCCGCCGGCTCCGGCGCCGCTGCGGCCGCCCGCGGGCCGGCCGACTCGAGGTCGCAGCGCAGGCAGCGGCGGCACTCGAGCCGGATCTCGGCCTCGGCGGCCGGGAGGTCCACTTCGTTGAAATTCAGCCGCCGATCGGCCACCGGGACCGTCCGCGCCTTGAGGCGCGGCGTTTCACCGTAGCGCTCCGTCTCCCAGGTGAGCGGCAGCCTGCGGGCCTCGAGCGGCGGCAGCACCTTTTCCGGCCGCCCGGTCCGGAGGTAGCGGTCGACCTCCCGGGCGACGCGGTTGCCGTGGGCGACCGCTTCGATCACCGAGGCGGGTCCGCTCACCGCATCGCCGGCGGCGAAGACCCCCGGCCGGGAGGTGGCGAGAGCCGCGCCCACCTTGATGGTCGCGTCGCGGTTCATTTCCAGGTTGCCGCCGAGCAGCGGCCGCCGGTCGGGCTCCTGGCCGACGGCCGGGATCAACAGGTCGACGGCGAGCGTGCGCACGGCCCCCTCGATCGGCACCGGGCGCCGGCGGCCGCCCGCGTCGAAGTCCGTGAGCCGCTGGTCCTGGATCTCGATGGCGGTCACCCGCGCCGGGCCGAGCACCCGGATGGGGGCGGCGAGGAAGTGGAAGACGACCCCCTCCGCCTGGGCGGCCTCGACCTCCTCGGGATAGGCCGGCATGTCCGCCCGGGTCCGCCGGTAGACGATGTGGACCTCGGCGGCCCCCAGCCGCCAGGCCGTGCGGGCGGCATCGACGGCGACGTTTCCGCCGCCGATCACCGCGACCCGCTGGCCGGCGATCTCCGGGGCCCGTCCCAGGGCCGCCTCCCGGAGGAAATCGATCCCCGCGAGGACTCCCTCGCGGTCCTCACCCGGGATACCCAGGATCAGGCTGCGGTGGGCGCCGATGGCGAGCACCACGGCGCCGAACCCCTGGGGGCCCAGCAGCTCGTCCAGGCTGAAATCGCGGCCGAGGGCCCGGTTGCAGACGATTTCGACGCCCGCGCGGCGGATGGCGTCGATCTCCCGGTTGAGGACCTCCCGCGGCAGGCGGTACTCCGGGATGCCGACCGCCATCATGCCCCCCGGAACGGGCAGGGCCTCGAAGACGGTCGCCGCATACCCCATCTGGGCCAGGCGCAGCGCCGCGGTGAGGCCCGCCGGCCCGGAGCCGACCACGGCCACCCGGGCGTCGCGCGGCGTCGCGCCGGCGGCCGGCACCCACGGGGTCGCGGCTTGGTGGTCGGCCATGAAGCGCTTGACGGCTCGGATGCCGACCGGCCGGTCGATCTCGCCGCGGCGGCAGTGCTGCTCGCAGAAAGCCGGGCAGACCCGGCCGCAGACCTGGGCGAAGGGGTTGCGCTCGCGGTGGACGGCGAGCGCCTCGGCATAGCGCCCCTCGGCCGCGAGGCTCAAGTAGGCGGGAACGTCGACGCCGGCCGGGCAGGCGTTGAGGCAGCGCGCCGGGGCGAGCTCGCGGCAGGCGCCGGCCGGGCAGCGGCGGTCGTCGATGTGGGCGAGGAACTCCTCCTCGAAGTAGCGCAGCGCCGCCATGACCGGCCCGGGGGTGAGCTGCCCCAGCGCGCACAGGGCGGCGCTCTCCATGCCGGCGGCGATCTCGCGGATGCGATCCAGGTCCGCGCGCCGCCCCCGGCCTTCGCCGATGCGGGTCAGGATCTCGAGCATGCGCCTGCCGCCGGCGCGGCAGGGGACGCACTTGCCGCAGCTCTCCGCCGTCGCGAAGGTGAGGAAGAACTTCGCGAACTCCACCATGCAGGTCTGCTCATCCACCACGATCATGCCGCCGGAGCCCATGACCGCGCCGACCTCCCGCAGGGAGTCGAAATCGACCTTAACGTTCAGATGCTGGATCGGGATGCAGCCGCCGAGCGGGCCGCCGGTCTGCACGGCCTTGAACCGGCGTCCGCCGGGGATGCCGCCGCCGATGTCGGTGATGATCTCCCCCAAGGTGATCCCCATGGGCACTTCCACCAGCCCCGTGTTGCGGATCTTTCCGGTCAGGGCGAAGATGGCCGTTCCCGGGCTGCGGGGCGAGCCGATGCCGGCGAACCAGGCGGCGCCGTTCCGGATGATCGGCGGGGTCATGGCATAGCTTTTGACGTTGTTCAGGTTGGTGGGCCTGGCCCACAGGCCCGAGACCGCCGGGAAGGGCGGCCGCGGCCGGGGTTCCCCCCGCCGGCCCTCGATCGAGGCGAGCAGCGCCGTTTCCTCCCCGCAGACGAAGGCCCCGGCGCCCTCCTTGACGTCGAGCTCGAAGCCGAAGTCCGTCCCCAGGATGCGCTCGCCGAGCAGGCCGAATTCGCGCGCCTGGGCGATCGCCGTGTGCAGGCGCTGCACCGCGAGCGGGTACTCCGCGCGGCAGTAGATGATGCCCTGGCGGGCGCCGATGGCGTAGCCGGCGATGATCATGCCTTCGAGCAGGCTGTGCGGGTCGCCCTCGATGATGCTGCGGTCCATGAAGGCCCCGGGGTCGCCCTCGTCGGCGTTGCAGACGACGGTCTTGGGCTCTCCCGGGGCCCGCCGCGTGAATTCCCACTTGAGGCCGGTCGGGAACCCCGCCCCGCCGCGGCCGCGCAGGCCCGAGGCCTTGATTTCGTCGAGCACCTGCTGCGGCGTCATCCCCGCGAGCACCCTGGCGAGGGCGGCGTAGCCGTCGCGGGCGATGTATTCGCGGATCTCCTCGGGGTCGATCATGCCGCAGTTGCGCAGCGCGATGCGCTTCTGCTTCGCGTAGAACGGGATCTCGCCGTAAAGCGGGATGGCCCGGTGCGAGAGCGGCTCGCGGTAGGCCAGCCGGTCGACGACGCGGCCCTTGAGCAGCGTCTCCGCCACCAGGACGGGGACGTCCTCGGGCTGGACCTGGCAGTAGAAAATGCCCTCCGGGTAGATCAACACGATCGGGCCCATGGCGCAGAACCCGCGGCAGCCCGTCGGGATGATGCGCACCTCGGCGCCCAATCCGCGGCGCTCGACTTCGCCCTGCAGCGCGGCGCGGAGGTCGCGGGACCGGGAGGCGGCGCACCCCGTGCCTTCACAGACCATCAGATTCGACCGCAGCATGACCTCGGCCATCGGAAGCCTCCTTTACGCGGGGGCCAGCCGCCCCACGATCCACTCCGCCACGATGCGCCCGTTCACCAGGTGCTCCTCGATCAACCGCGGGACCATCGCGGGCGTCACCCGGCCGTAGGTGATGCGGGTGCCCGCGGCCTGTTCGATGTCGACGAGCGGCTCGAAGGCGCACATGCCGATGCAGCCGACGGTCGTCACCTGGGCCTCGATCCCGCGCGCCTCCAGCTCGCGGAGAATGGCCTGCATGGTGTCGCGCGCTCCGGCGGCGATCCCGCAGGTCCCCAGTCCCACCACGATCCGCGTCTCGGTCTGCAGCCGCACCCGGATCGCCCGGCGCGCGTCTTCCTGAAGCCGCTTGAAGTCCTCGATGCTCATCAGCTTCGGCATGCATCGCCGCCTCCCTTTTCGGCCGAGCGCCTTGCGGCGCGGCCCGCCGTTCACGCGAGCCGCTTGAGGATGGTGCCCATTTTTTCGGGCGTCATCTGGCCCACAATCTTTTCGTCCACGACGGCCACCGGGGCCAGTCCGCAGGAACCGAGGCAGTAGACGACCTCGCAGGTCACCCGGTAATCGGCCGTCGTTCCCCCCGGGGGGATGTCGAGCTCCGCGGTCATGCGTTCGACGATTTTGCCGGCCCCGCGCACGTGGCAGGCCGTGCCGTCGCACTGCCGCACGATATGCCGGCCCCGCCGGGTGAGGTAGAACTGGGAGTAGAACGTGGCGACCCCGTAGACCCGGCTCACGGGGACCCGCATCCGCTCCGCGACCCGCCGCAGCGCGGCGGCCGGCAGGTAGCCGTAGATTTTTTGGGCCTGCTGCAGGACGGTGATCAGGGCCCCCCGCTGCCCGCGGTGCCGCTCCAGGATCCCATCCAACGGGCTGAGGTCCGGCGGTTCGTCCGCCCGGATGTCGGTCGCATTCATCGGCAGCTCTCCTCTGGTGGCGCCGGCCCCTCCGGAGCCGTCGGCAGGTGCACCACGAAAATGGTCCCGGCGTTCTCTTCGCTCTCCACGAAGATCCGGCCGCCCAACCGCTCGACGATCTCGCGGGCGATGGCGAGCCCCAGACCGGTGCCGAGCGCCTCCATCGACTTGGCGTTTTCCGCGCGGAAAAACTCCGTGAACACCCTGGGTTGCTCCGCCCGCGGGATCCCGATGCCCGTGTCGCTCACCTCGATGCGCACGGTGCCGTCCGCACGGCTGAAGGCGACATCGACGGCGCCCTCCGCCGGGGTGTATTTGATGGCGTTCGAGACGAGGTTCTCGAGCACGTGCTCGACGGTTTCGAGCTCGCCGGCGATCCGCCCGATCCCTTCGGGGACGTGCACGTTGAAGCGCAGGCCCTTTTCGGCGGCCTTGTCCTGGAAGGTGCGCCGCACGCGGCGGGCGAGCTCCTGCGGGTCGGTCGCGCCGCCGGCGGCGGCGCGCGGCCCGCGGTTGCGGGCGAGCGCCATCAGGTCGCTCACCAGGTCGAGCAGCGTCCGGGCGCGGCGGTCGAGGCGGCGCAGGTACTCGTTCTGGGCGTCGTTGACCGCGCCGAGGTATCCGCCGCGGACCACCTCGAGGATGCTCAGCATGGCGACCAGCGGCGCCCGGAGGTTATGGGCGACCTTGACCATGAAGCGGCTGCGCTCGTCGGCGGCGGCTTTCAGCGCCGCGTAGGCCCGGGCGTTTTCGATGACCACGGCCGTCAGGCGCGCCGTCAGCCGGTAAAAGGCGATGTCCTCGCCGCCGAAACGATCGGGCCGCTCGCAGTAGGCGCCGAGGATGCCGATGACGCGCCCCTCGATCGGCAGCGGCAGGAACAGGACCGAGCGGATGCGGGCCGCGGTCAGGGCCTCGCCGAACTGGAACAGCTCGCTTCCGGTCACCTGGCCGGTGACGTAGGGCTCGCCCTGCAGGATGCGCTGGTTGAGGGGGCTCTTGGCCACCTCCACGGCGCTTTCGCGGGTGAGGTCCGCCGGAAGCCCGCAGGCCGCGGCGTAGCGCAGGGTTTGGCCGTCGGGGGAGAGGAGCTTGATCGCGACGCCTTTCACCTGCAGGATCCGGGCGAGCGCGCAGGCCGCGGCCTCCATCACCGCTTCCGGCGCGCGGGGCGCGCCGAGCTCCTCCAGGATCGAAAACAGGGACTGCAGGCGCCGGCTGAAATCGGCTTCCGCCGTCCGCCCGCGCTCGAGCTCCTCGATCCGGCGGCGCAGGCGCGCCTGGCGCCGTATGAGGACCAGCGCCACCGCCGCGCCGGCGGCGCCGAGGATGGCGAGCGCCGCGAGGAGGCGCGCGTCGAAGGGGTCCGCTAGAGGGGGAGGGGCGGCGCTGCAGGCCGCCACCGGCAGGGCGAGGGCGCCTGCGGCGACCCAGCGGGGGGGGCGGCGCGCGCCCGGAAGGCGGTCGCGGGAAACGTCCCGGATCGGGCGGAGATCTCGGCGCTGAGGGACACCGTCCATCTCCCTGCCTCTCCCGTTTGGCGGCGGCGCCGGGGCCATCCGCGGCGATGACGCGGCCGCCGCCCGTCAGCGCCTGCGGTCCTTGAGGATGGCGTCGATCTTGGCGATGAGCTTCCGGGTGTCCAGGGGTTTTTCAAAAAGCCACTCGGCCGGCCACGGCTCCCCCAGGATGAATTCGAAGGGTCCGGGGCCTTCCGCGCGCACCTTGTCGAGAAAGCTCGTGAGCATGATGATCGGCAGCTCGCGGAACCGGGGGTCTTCCCGCAGCTTGAAGGCGAAATCGAACCCTTCGGTGTCGGAGCCCATCATGACGTCGAGCAGCAGGAGGTCGGGCGCCTGCTCCTCCAGCAGCCGCAGGGCCTCCCGGCTGTTCGCCGCCGTGAAAATCTCATAGCCGGCGGCCTCCAGGACGATCCGCGAGGTCGAGAGGATGTCGGGGTCGTCGTCCACCACGAGGATCTGGCCTTTGGGTTCCATGGGACCTCCTGTCCGGGCCGCCCGGCCGGGGACGATCCCTCCACCGGGCGGGCGCCCGGCGCGCGCCCCCCGCCGCCGGCGGGCCGATGGCGGGGCGGGGCGTCGGCGGTGGTCAGAGCTTGGCCTTGAACGGGTTCACCACCATCACCGGCGCCGGCGAGGACTTGACGACGCGCTCGGCCACCGAGCCGAAAATCACTTTGTCGATCCCCTTGCGCCCGTGGGTCCCCATGATGATGAGGTCGATCGCGTGGGCCGCGGCGTACTTCAGGATCTCCTCGGAGGGGTCGCCGGCGAGCACCTTGACCTTGGTGCCGGCCGCCTCCTGGAAGTGCTCCGCGGCGAACTCGTAGAGGCGCTTCTCGGCCCCCTCGATCACCTCTTTTTCGAACTGGCTCACCGACGGGTGCGGGACGTACATGCTGGTGAAATAGTCGAAGACGCGGGCCACGAAAACCAGGTGGACGATGGCGCCGTATTTGCGGGCGACGCTCTCCACGGCCGGGACGATCTTCGCGGAGGTCTCCGAGAGGTCCACCGGAAAAAGGATGCGCCTGAATTCCATGACGTGCCTCCCTCAGTAGATTTCGCGCCGGTTTTCGCGATGGTCGACGAGGTAGAGCAGCTTCGCCGCCGCCCGCAGCTCCGCCTTCATCTCCTCGAGCCGGGCGCGCTCGACGCCGTGCATGCGGATGTAGACCCGGCGCTGCCCCTCGGGGACGTTGTCGTAGGAGCTCAGGATGCTCACCATGCGCCCGCCGTACTTGCGGATGATGTCGGCGAGCTCCTTGATCGAGCCGGGCCGGTCCGCGATCTGGAAGGCGATCTGGATGCCGCGCCGGCCGACGCCCGTGAGCGAGATCAGCACCCGGAAAATGTCCGTCTGGGTGATGACGCCGACCACCTGGCCTTTCTCGTCCACCACCGGTGCGCCGGAGATCTTGTTGTTCATCAGCACCTCGGCGGTCTCCTCGATGGTGAGGTCCGGCGGCACGGTGATCGGGTTTTTCGACATGATGCCCTTCACCTTGATCTTCGAGATCAGGTAGAGCAGCTCGTGGACGTCGAGCGTCGTCGCATCGGAGGCCGAGGCCCGCTTGAGATCCCGGTCGGTCAGGACCCCCACGAGCCGCCCGGCCTTCAGCACCGGCAGCATGCGGATGTTCTTGTGCTTCATCAGCTTCATGGCATCCTGCATCGAGTCGTCCTCTTCGACCGTGGCGATCTCCCGGCTCATCCAGTTCCGGACCAGCATCCCCGCACCTCCTTTCCGATCGGTTGCCTGTCGCGGGCCCAAGGCCCGGCGCTGAACGCCCGCCGGCGCGTGCCCGCCCGCATTACCAAAGCAAAGCATGTGCCACGGCCGGCCGGCGGGCGGGTCGCGCTTAACGCCTCGATAGCAATCGTTTTGTCGCGCCGCCGCGCCCGGCGCCGGCCGATCGGCGGGCTGTCCGTTCTTTTTACAGGGTGTAAAGGCGGCTTCAGGCGGGGGGCTCGTCGGTGATCGAGGTTTTCAGCCGCAGGCGGTATTTCTCGATTTTCGCGTGCAGGGTCGGCCGGGAGAGGCCGAGGAGCTTCGCGGCGCGCGACCGGTTGCCTTGGGTGAGGTTCAACGCCTCGGCCACCAGGATGCCGGCGACCCGGTCGATGATCGCATCGAACGTGTCCTCCTCCCGCCGGAGCGTGAGCACCTCGCGCACCCACTGGCGCAGGATCCGGTCGCCGCCCGCGTCGGGGAGCCGGCGGGGGGTGCCGGCATCGACCGCCTGGGCCATCTCCTCCGGACGGATCGGGGCCCCGCGGTTGAAAATCAGCGCCTTGTGGATCGCGTTGGCGAGCTCGCGCACGTTGCCCGGCCAGCGGTAAGCGCCCAGGGCCGCGAGCGCCTCCGGGGTGATCCCGGGCGGATCCATCTCGAGCTCGCGGGCGTAGCGCGCCAGGAAATAGTCGGCGAGCAGCGGCAGGTCGTCGAGACGGTCCCGGAGCGGCGGCAGCGTGATGGTCACGACCTTGAGGCGGTAGTACAGGTCCTCGCGGAAGCGGCCCTCGCGCAGCGCCGTCTCCAGGTCGCGGTTGGTCGCGGCGATGATGCGGACATCGACCGGGATGGTCTCGCGCCCCCCCAGCCGCTCGATGCTTCTCTCCTGCAGCAGGCGCAGGATCTTGGACTGGATCCCGAAGGGCATGTCGCCGATCTCGTCCAGGAAGACGGTGCCGCCGTGGGCCTGTTCGATCTTGCCGAGCCGGCGGTGGGACGCCCCGGTGAAGGCCCCCTTTTCATAGCCGAACAGCTCGCTTTCGAGCAGGTTTTCGGGGATGGCGACGCAGTTGATCACCTGAAACGGCCGCTCCGCGCGCTGGCTGTGCTGGTAGATCGCGCGGGCGACGAGCTCCTTTCCGGTCCCCGACTCCCCGCGGATCAGGACGGTCGCCTCCGTGGAGGCGACGCGGCCGATGGCTTTGTACACCTCCTGCATCGCCCGGCTGCGTCCGACGATCGCCTCCCGGCTGCCGCGTTCCGGGGCGCTGCCGTCCATGTCGACGGGCGTGCGCATGAAACGCCCGGCCTCGAGCGCCTGCCGGATCACGGCGAGCAGCTCGGGGATCTCGAAGGGCTTGAGCAGGTAGTCGAACGCGCCGCGCTTGGTGGCTTCGATGGCGGTCTCGGTGGTGCCGAAAGCCGTCATCATGATGACCGGCAGCTTCGGGTCGAGAAGATGGATGCGCTGAAAGGTCTCCAGCCCGTTCATGCCCGGCAGGCGCATGTCGAGCACCACCAGATCGGGCGTTTTGCGTTGGATCATTTTCAGCCCCTCCTCGCCGGAGGCGGCGCCCTGCGTCGCGTAGCCCTCCTCGGCGAGCAGCTTTTGAAAGCTCCGGCGCAGCTGGTCGTCGTCGTCAATGACCAGAATGGTTCTCATCGGCACTCTCCGGCAGGGGCAGGGTGATGGTGAAGACGGCGCCGCGGCCGTTGGTGGATTCGGTCCAAATGCGCCCGCCGTGGTCGTCGATGATGCGCCGGGCGATGCTGAGCCCCAGCCCCGTCCCCTCGTCCTTGGTGGTGAAAAAGGGCTGGAAGACGCTCTCCAGCCGCTCGGGGGGGATCCCGGGGCCGGAGTCGCGCACCCGCACCACGGCGGCCGCGGGACGCTCCGCCGCGAACTCCACCCGCTCCTCGATGCGGATGCTGCCGCCGCGGCCCATGGCTTCGCAGGCGTTCACGATGAGGTTGGCGAGCACCTCTTTGAGCTGCTCGGGGTCGGCGGAGACGAGCGGCAGCATGGCCGGGCGGTCGACGGTCACCGCGACGTCATAGGACTTCAAGCGGTGCTCGAGCAGCTGGAGGGCCGCGTCCACGGTGGCCGAGGGGCTGACGGCCTGCATTTTGAGCTTCGGCGGCCGGGAGAATTCGAGGAAGTTCTGCACGATGGTGTCGATGTGCCGGATTTCGGCCGAGATCACCTCGAAGTCGTCGCGCTGCGCCTCGTCCAGCTCGAGCGACCGCCGGAGCGAAAAGAGCCGCATCTTGACCGAGGTGAACGGGTTGCGCAGGCTGTGGGCCATGCCCGCGGCGAGCTTGCCGACGAGCGCCATCTTCTCGGACTGGACAAGCGATTCGCGGCTGCGCTCGAGCTCCGACTGGGTCTTGTCCACGTCGCTCAGCAGGCCGTGCACCGTGCGGCTCAGCGCCGCGACCTCGTTTTCGGGGCGCTGCGGCGCGGCCGAGCGGTCGGCTTCCGCCGCCAGGCGCCGCAGCGGCTGGAGGATCTGGTAGACGAACACGAAGCCGAGAAGCAGCGTGAGGAGGGTGCCGGCCAGCACCGCGATGGAGGCGATCAGCCGCAGGCGCAGGGCCTGCTCTTGGCTTTGCCGCCGGGTTTCGTGGATGCGCGCGGTGTGGATCGCCTTGAAATGGCCGCTGATCGCGAGCAAGCGGTCGAAATGCCGGCGGGCGTCGCGGTGCAGCTCGGCCCCCGCCGCGCTCTCCCCGGCCCGGTAGAGCTCGATCACCCGGTCTTTTTTGGCGATGTAGAGCCGGTATTCGGATTCGAACTGGCGCACGGTATCCTTTTCCTCGGCGCTCTGGGCCGTCTGCGCGACGCGCCAGAGCTGCTCCGCGAAGGCCCGGCGGGAGCGCTCGAGCTCCTCCAGCCACGCGGGGTCGCCGTCGATCAGGAAATAGGAGAGAAAGCCTTTCTGGTAAATCAAGGCGTTTTCGAGCCCCTCGGCGCCCTGCAGTGCCGGCAGCTCCCGGTCGTTGATCTCGCGGAGGATCTCCTCCACGCGGTAGGTGGTCCAGACCATCAGGAGCCCGCCGCAGACGGTGATCAGGATGATGGCGGCCAGGATGGCGAGGATGCGCTGGCGCAGGCTGAGACGCAGCAAGGGGCGGCCCTCCCTCCGGAGGCTTCAGCGCGCGGCGGGGCGCGCCGCGAGAACGGCCCGGGCGAGGCGCTCGAAGACCGCCGGGCCGGAGTCGTCGGCCGGCTCCCGGCCGGAGGCGATGCGCTTGAAGCGCTCGGCCGGCCCCGTTTGCTGGACGGCGAACCGCTCCCCGCTCCAGCGCAGCTCGTTGCCGATGCGGGCATAGAAGACGGCCGGGCCGAAGAGCTCCTCGCCGGCATCGCCGCGCGCGGCGGCCCCGGTCACGAGGACGTGGGGCACGTGGAGCGCCGCCGGCGGCGGCCGGTATCCGAGGAGCTCGGCGAGGAGCATCAGGTTCTCCTCGACCCCCTCGCCGTAGCGGCTCTCGAACGAGGCGATCCCGTCGCGGCGGATCTGATCGATGTCCTCCGGGGTGAAGCTCAAATCGAGGCGCGCCAGGGCGGCCGCCCGGACGGCTTCGAGCGAGGCCTCCCGGCGGCTGCGTTTGACGTCCGAGTCGCGGAGGATCTTGATGATGTTGCGGATGCTCGCCATCTCCCCGACGGTGGGGCTCTTGCGCAGCGCGACATCGGCGGCCGTGGTGCGGTACAGGGGCAGCTCGTTGTCGAGCACGAGGACGGTGCCGACCCCGTCCGGGCCCTCTTCGGCGACGAAGAGCTCGAGGTCGCGCTCCCGGCGCGGGGCGAAGGCCGTCATGGCGAGCAGGCGGCGCATGGCCTCCCGGTCGAGCCGCGTTTCGCTGCCGGCCGGGCCGAGGCTTGAGCGCACCGCCTGAGTCAGCCGGTCGATCTCGATCTTGGCGAGCAGGTTTTCCCGGAATCCCATGGCGCCTCCCCTGGGCGACGACCGCGGCGGGCGGCCGTTCGGGGGGACTCTACCACAGCCGGATATCGAAGTAAAACCCGGGCGCGGGCCGGACGGCGCCCGCGGGCGCCGCGGCCCGGCGGCGCACCGGGGCGGTTGACCCTTCGCGGAGGGATGGTGTATGGAGAGCCGATCGGGCGCCGTTCGGGGCGCCCGGCGACGTGGAATCCAAACCGGTACGGCACCATGGAACCTTTCGCCACCCTGACGTATG
This sequence comes from uncultured Desulfatibacillum sp., assembly GCA_964573635.1. Lineage (GTDB taxonomy): Bacteria > Desulfobacterota > Desulfobacteria > Desulfobacterales > SpSt-501 > SpSt-501. The sequence continues at coordinate 50,280 of CAZNKG010000002.1, forward strand.
CGGGCCGCAGCTACCGGCTGCCCGTGGTCATCGGATCCGAGGGCGAGAAGGCGATCGACATCTCGCGCCTCCGCCAGGAGACCGGCCTGATCACGCTCGACTCGGGATACGCCAACACCGGCGCCTGCCGCAGCGCCATCACCTTCGTCGACGGCGAGCGCGGCATCCTGCGCTACCGCGGGATTCCGGTCGAGCAGCTGGCCGAGCACTCCACCTTCAAGGAGACCGCCTACCTGCTGATCAACGGGGAGCTGCCCACGCAGCGGGAGCTGACGCGGTTTTCGGTCCTGTTGAACGACAACTCGCTCGTCCACGAGGACATGAAGACCTTCTACCAGAACTTCCCGCGCTCCAGCCACCCGATGGGGATCCTCTCGGCCATGGTGAACGCGCTGCGCAGCTTCTACCCCGAGCTGCAGGACCTCGTCGAGGAGATCAACATCACCGTGACCCGGCTGTTGTCCAAGGTCCGCACGATGGCGGCGATGTCCTACAAAATCTCGCGCGGGCACACGGTGGTCTACCCCCGGCCGGACCTGACCTACTGCGCGAACTTCCTCAACATGATGTTCGACTCGCCGGTCAAGCCCTACGAGATCGACCCGGACGTGGTCAAGGCGCTCAACGTCTTCTGGATCCTGCACGCCGACCACGAGCAGAACTGCTCGACGGCGGCCGTGCGGCTGGTCGGCAGCGCGCGGGTGAACCTCTACGCCGCCATCTCGGCCGGGATCGCGGCCCTCTGGGGGCCGCTGCACGGCGGGGCGAACCAGGCGGTGATCGAAAACCTGCAGGCGATCGCCCGCCACGGCAACCTCAAGCAGATGATCGCCCGCGCCAAGGACAAGAAGGACCCGTTCCGCCTGAGCGGGTTCGGGCACCGGGTCTACAAGACCTACGATCCCCGCGCCAAGATCATGCGGCAGTCGGCCCACACCCTGCTCGCCAAGCTCAAGATCTCCGACCCGCTGCTGGACATCGCGCGCGAGCTCGAGGAGATCGCGCTCCAGGACGACTATTTCATCGAACACCACCTCTACCCGAACGTCGATTTCTACAGCGGGATCGTCCTGCGGGCCATCGGGATCCCGCTCAACATGTACACCGTCATGTTCGCCATCGGCCGCCTTCCGGGATGGATCGCCCAATGGAAGGAGAGCATGGACGATCCCGACTGGAAGCTCTGCCGCCCGCGCCAGGTCTATACCGGGCCGCTCACGCGCGACTACGTTCCCATCCAGGACCGGTGAGGGACGGCGCCCGCGCGGTCTCCGCCGCAGCGCCGCCCAGGCTCAAACGAGAGGGAGGACGAAATGATCGTCGGGGTGCTCAAGGAGATCAAGACCAAGGAGAACCGGGTGGCGATGACCCCCGCCGGCGTCGAGCAGATGGCGGGTGCCGGCGTGACGGTCCGCGTCCAGGCCGGGGCCGGCCTCGGCTCCGGCTTCACCGACCTGCAGTATGAAAAGGCCGGGGCCGAGATCGTCGCGACGGCCCGGGAGATCTATGCCGGCTGCGCGATGGTGATGAAGGTCAAGGAGCCGCTGCCGGTGGAGTACCCCTTGATCCGCAAGGGCCAGGTGGTTTTCACCTATTTCCATTTCGCGGCCTCCGAGGAGCTCACGCGCGCGATCATCGCCTCCGGCTGCACGGCGGTCGCCTACGAGACGGTCGAGAAGGCGAACGGCTCGCTCCCGCTGCTCACCCCCATGAGCGAGGTGGCCGGCAAGATGGCCGTGCACGCCGGGGCCAAGTACCTCGAGAAAACCTACGGGGGCAAGGGCAAGCTCTTGGGCGGGGTGCCCGGGGTGGACTGCGGCACGGTGCTCGTCATCGGCGGCGGGGTGGTCGGGGTGAACGCGGCCAAGATCGCCTGCGGGCTGGGCGCCAAGGTCTACCTCCTCGACACGAACCTCGAGCGGCTGCGCTACCTGAGCGACGTCATGCCGCCCAACTGCTTCCCGGTGGTCTCGAGCCCCGCGAACATCCGCAAATACATCCAGGAGGCCGACCTCGTGGTCGGCGCAGTCTTGATCCCGGGCGCGGCCGCGCCGCGGCTCGTCACGCGCGACATGCTCAAGCTCATGAAGCGGGGGACCGTGATCGTCGATGTCGCCATCGACCAGGGGGGCTGCGTCGAGACCGCGCGCCCCACGACCCACGACGACCCGATCTACGAGGTGGACGGGATCATCCACTACTGCGTCGCCAACATGCCCGGGGCCGTTTCGATGACCTCGACCATCGCGCTCACCAACGCGACGCTGCCCTACGCGCTGGAGATCGCCCGCAAGGGCATCCACCGCGCGGCGCTCGAAAACCCGGAGCTCGCCAAGGGGATCAACATCATCGGCGGCCGGGTGACCTACCCCGGCGTGGCCCAGGCCTTCGGCCTGAAATACACCCCTCTCGAGAAGGCGTTCGGCCCGGTGCGGCGCCGCCGCTGAGCGGCGATGGATGCACGGCGCCGGCCCGGCCCGGGTTCAGTCGAAGTTGAGCTCGAGGTGGATGGCGGTGTAGGGCACCTGCAGGTAGTCGAAGAGGGTGAGATCGAGGAAGCTGCGCAGGAGCTTGGTCACGTTGATGCCGATGCCGACGAAGCCGTACCGGCGGCGGTGGTCCCGGGGATCGGACTCCTCGAACTCCTCGTAGCCGCGGGCGTAGTAGCCGAGATGCAGCTCGAGGTATTCGAGCACCGGCTGTTCGAGGAATTCGAACCCCTCGGCCTTCAGGGCCAGGAGATACTTCTGGTCGCGGTAGTTCGTGAAGGGGTCGAGATCGTCCGCGTCGAAGCTCGGGATGTACTCCATGCGGAAGTCGATCATCTTTTTCAGCGCGGGGTAGCGGCCCCAGAGGTAGCCGGCCGCCGCGCCGGCGGTGTTCATGAGGAAGTCCTCGTAGGAGACCCCGTAGCGGCTGAAGCCGTCCATCAGCTCCATGGCCGACTGCAGCCCGAAGCTGGACAGCGCGCCGTAGAGGTTCGCATCGCTCTCGGCGTAGCCCCAGCGGTGGTAGACGTGGGACAGGAGGTGGGCGAAGGCGTAGCTCGACCAGAAGTGGCCGAGCTTGTCCATGCCGCCCTCCTTCGTGTCGCGCTGGAACCAGTGCTCGTTGCGGAAGTTGAAGCTCTCCTCGCCGTAGTCCCAGTTGAGCAGCCCGTAGGCCAGGATCCCGGCGACGCCGCCGGCGTTCAGGATCAGCGCCTTCTCGCCCCGGGTGAGCCATCCCGTCTCCGGCGGCGGGCCGAGGTCGGGGGATTCCGCCGCCCCCGGCTCGCCGCCCGCGCCGGGCGGGGGCTCGTCCGCCGCCCCCGCCGGCAGGGCCGCCCAGCCGATCGCCATCGCCGCCGCCAGGATTCCCGCCGCCCTGAAAAACCACTGCCTGCCGCATCCGCCGCCGTTGCGCATATCGCGTCCGCACCCTCCCGCGTTCCCCGAAGTGAAGCGCATCGATAGCCTTTTCGCCGGGGTCGGTCAAGAGCGAGGCGGGGGGGCGATCACGCCGCGCTGCTCGAAGGCGGCGATCTCGGCCGCTTGGAAGCCGAATTCGCCCAGCAGCCGCCGGGTGTCCGCACCGAAGGCGGGGGGCGGGGTGCGGACCGCGCCCGGGGTGCCGCCGAGCCGGATCGGGACCCCCAGGGCCGCCTGCGGCCCGCGGCCCGCGGCGTCCGCGGCCGGGAGCAGCACCCCGCGCTCGCGGAACAGGGGGTCGGCGACCACCTCGGCCACCCGCCTGATCGGCGCGTAGCAGACTTCGAGCGGGGCGAGCTCCGCGTCCCATTCGGCGAGCGTTTTTTCGCGGAACCGCGCCCGCATCCAGGCGAGGATCTCCGCGCGGCGCGCCTCGTCGTACTGCAGCGCCCCGAACTGCGGCGCCCCGAGGTGGTCGCAGAGCTTCGTCCAGAACCGGTTTTCGACCGCCCCGATCGCCAGCTGCCGGCCGTCGGCGGTGTCGTAGAGGTTGTAGCAGGCGTAGCGGTGGGCGAGGATCGCATCCCCGCGGCGGGGCTCCTCCCCGGTGAGCTCCCGCAGCCAGAGCACGACCGGGAGAAACCCCACCATCCCGTCGGTCATGGAGATGTCGATGTGCTGGCCGCGGCCGGTCCGCTCGCGGGCGAGGAGGGCGAGCAGGATGCCGATCGCCGCGTTCATGCCGCCGGCGGCGATGTCCGCGATCTGGACGCCGGGGATGCCGGGCGGTCCGTCCGGCGCGCCGATCAGCTCGAGGACCCCGGAGTGGGCGAGGTAGTTCACGTCGTGGCCGGCGCGGCCGCTGAGCGCCCCCGTCTGGCCGAAGCCGGTGATGGAGCAGTAGACGACCTGCGGGTTGAGGCGGCAGACCGCGGGGTAGTCGACGCCGAGCCGCGCGGCGACCCCGGGCCGGAACCCCTCGATGAGCACGTCGGCCCAGCGCGCCAGGCGCTCGAAGACGGCCAGCCCCTCGGCGCACTTCAGGTTGAGCGTCATGTGCTGCTTGTTGCGGTAGAGCGGCGCCACCAGCCCCTCGGCGGCGTAGCGCGGGTCCTCGACCGCGATCACCCGCGCGCCGTGGTCGCCCAGGATCATGGAGCAGTAGGGCCCGGGAAGCAGGCGCGAGAGGTCGAGGACGTGGATGCCGCTGAGCGCCCCGGCGGCGGGAGGGGAATCGGCGGTTTCGGCGGACATGCGCGGCAGTCTCCCTTCGGCGTTCGGCGCGGCGCCTGCTCCGGGGCCGCCGCGCCCGGCCGCAAGGCGGGGGGCGGGAACCCGGGCGACTCATAACGGAAACCCCGGGCCAAGTCAAACCGCGCGGCCGGTGCGGCTTGACGGGCGGCACCCGATCCGTTAAGTTGCCGCCCCATGCCGCCCGATCCCCCGTCCGCCCGGCGCGCGGCGGCCGCCGGCGTCGCCTACGCCGTCGGCGCGTTCGCGATCTGGGGCCTGAGCCCCGTCTACTGGAAGGCGCTGCAGGCGGTCCCGCCCCTTGAGATCATCGCCCACCGCGTGGTCTGGTCGCTGCTGCTGCTCGCCGCGCTGGTCGGGCTCAAGCGGCAGGGCGGCGAGCTGCGCGCCGCCCTGAAGGCGCCGCGCGTGCGGTTCGCCCTCGCCGGGTCGACCGTGCTGCTCGCCGGAAACTGGCTGCTCTACGTCTGGGCGGTGAACAGCGGCCATCTCCTGCAGGGAAGCCTGGGCTACTACATCAACCCGCTTATCAACGTGGCGCTCGGCCGCCTGTTCTTGGGCGAGCGGCTGCGGCGGGCGCAGGCGGCGGCCGTCGTCCTCGCGCTCGCGGCCGTGGGCTGGCTCACGGCCGCCGGCGGCGAGCCGCCCTGGATCGCGCTGGCGCTCGCGCTCAGCTTCGGCGGCTACGGCCTGATCCGCAAGACGGCGCCCGTCGGCGCGCTCGTCGGCCTCGCCGTCGAAACCCTGCTGCTCGCCCCCGCGGCGGCCGCCTTCCTGCTTTATCGCCACCTCGACGGGACGGGGGCCTTCCTGCGGGTGAGTCCGGCGCTCGACGGGCTGCTCCCGGCGGTGGCGCTGCTGACCGTCTTTCCGCTGCTCTTCTTCACCCAGGGCGCCCGGCGGCTGACCCTCGCGACACTCGGCCTGCTGCAGTACATCGCGCCGAGCGGCATGTTCCTGCTGGCCGTTGCGGCCTACGACGAGCCCTTTCCGGCGGCCCGGCTGTGGACGTTTTTGGCGATCTGGACGGCGCTTGCGCTCTACTCCGCCGATTCGATCCGGGCCTTCCGCCGCGCGGGCCGGGCGCAAGTCGGTCAGCGGTAGACCTCCGGGCGGCGTTGGGGCAGGAAGTAGCGCAGGGGGTGGCGGCGAACGGCGGCGAGGGACTCGAGGTCGAGGTCGACGACGAGCAGCCCCTCGCGGCCGTCGTCCATCTCGGCGAGGACCCGGCCGTCCGGTCCGAGGGCGACCGCCAGGCCGGGAAAGGCGATCCCCGCCCCGTTTTCGCCGGCCTGGTTTACGGCGACGACGAAGATGCCGTTGTCGAAGGCCCGCGCGGGGAGGTGGCGCCGCCAGGAGGCGGCCTTCTCCCGCGGGGTCCCGCGGGGCGAGGCGTGGGGCAGGAAGAGCGCGTCGATCCCCTCGAGGGCCAAGCGCGTGGCGAGCTCCGGGAAGTGCGCGTCGTAGCACAGCGCGATGCCGAAGCGCAGCCCCGCGGCGGCGAAGACCGGCGCCCCCTCGCCGGGGGCGAACGTCGCGCGCTCCGGGGGCGCGATGTGCAGCTTGCGGTAGACGCCGAGCAGGCCGGCGCCGTCGACGGCGAGGTGGCTCGCGTGGATGCGCCCCCCGGCCGCTTTTTCGGCGAGGCCCGCGAGGATCACCGCGCCGTGGCGCGCGGCCATCGCCGCGAGCGCGGCGGCCGCGGGCCCGGGGATCTCCTCGGCCGCGGCCGCGGCGGCCGGCCCGAGGCCGTAGCCCGTGACGTTCAGCTCCGGGAAGCAGACGATCGCCGCTCCCGCGGCGCGCGCCGCCGCGACCCACCCCTCCATGGCGGCGAGATTCTCGCTGACGCGGCCGAGAGAGGCGCGGCAGGCCACGGCGGCGATGCGGACGGCAGCCATCGGCGCTCAGAGGTCGAACTGCGCCCGGATCTTGAAGACCCGGGTCGCGGGCAGGTTGAGGATCTCCTGGATCCCGGTCTCGCGGCCGATTTCGCGCAGGTGCGCCTCGATGTCGGCCATCGAGGGGGCGATGAACGTGAACCAGACGTTGACGTCGTGGTCCCGGAGGTAGTTGTGGGTGACCCCGGGGTAGCGGTTGACGGCGGCGGTGAACGCCGGGAGGCGCTCGGCGGGGACCTGCGCGGCGCAGAGGGTGCTCACGTAGCCGAGTTCCCCGGGCACGAAGTTTCCGCCGATGCGGCGGATGACGCCGGCCTGTTTCAGGCGCCGGACGCGGGCGATCGTCTCGGCCTCCGGGATCCCCAGCGCCTCGGCCACGGTCCGCCAGGGCCGGGGGGTGACCGGGAAGTCGGACTGGATCCGGTTCAGGATCGCGCGGTCGACATCGTCGAGGCAGGGCTCTTCGGGCGGCATGGCGGCTACCCCGCAAACGGCGCCGCCAGCAGGCGCAGGTGCACGCGGCGGGTGCGCGGGCCGTCGAACTCGCAGAAGAAGATGCCCTGCCAGGTGCCGAGGACGAGGCGCCCGCCCGCGATCGCCACCGTCTGGGAGGCCCCCACGAGGGAGGCCTTCACGTGGGCGGGGGAGTTGCCCTCCGCGTGGCGGTAGTCGGCCTGCCAGGGCACAACCTGGTTCAGGATCATCAGGAGGTCGGCGGCCACGCTCGGGTCGGCGCTTTCGTTGATCGTGACCCCGGCGGTCGTGTGGGGCACATAGATGCAGCAGAGCCCCTCGGCGACGCCGCTCTCCGCGATCCGGCGCGCCACCTCGGCGGTGATGTCGACCAGCTCGGTGCGCGAGCGGGTCTTGACGGTCAGTTCCATCACGGATCCAGCCTGCGGGCGGGCATGAAAAAAGCCCTGCGCCGGGCGGGCGCAGGGCTTGGGGTCAGACCGAAAGAAGCCGCGGACGGCGGCGCGTCACACGCAGCCGGTCGGCTTGGGCAGGCCGGCCATCTTGCAGGCCCCCTTGCCCGGCCCGGACGGGAACAGCTCGTAGATGTGCTTCAGCTTGAATCCGGTCACCTTGGAGAGCACCCGCACCATCGGCGCAATGCCGTTCTTCTCGTAGTAGTCGCGCAGCACCTCGATGATCTTCTTGTGCTCCTCGTTCAGCTCATCGATGCCCTCTTGATGCTTCACGTACTGAACCCACTCCTGGCACCAGTTGGCATAGGAGTCGATGAAGCCGTCTTCGTCCACCGAAAAGCTCTTGCCCATGAACTCGACTGTCGGCATGTACCATCCTCCTTTATTCTCATAGTGTTGGGACTGATTGGCAGGACGCCAATTTTTTTTCGAAGTTCAATCTGTACTGTAAGGGGCCGGCCTTGTCAACATCAAAATCGATGCGTCAGTACTCCCGCGGGGTCTGGTTGAGCTGCTCCAGGGTGAAGACCGGCCCGTCCTTGCAGACGAACTCGCGGCCGATGTTGCAGCGGCCGCACATCCCGATGCCGCACTTCATCCGGTTCTCGAGCGACAGGATGATCTTGTCGTGCGGGTAGCCCAGGCGGTCGAGCACCGGCTGGGTGAACTTGATCATGATCGGCGGGCCGCAGACGATCGCGAAGGTGTCGTCGCCGGCCGGCGGCGCCTTTTTCTCGGTGATCGCCGGCACGAAGCCGACGTTGTATTTCCACTCCGGGTCGCTCGTCGCGTCCACGGTGATGTGCATGTGGATGTCGTCCCGGCGCTCCCAGGCCGCGAGCTCGTCGCGGTAGAGGAGCATTCCGGGGGTGCGCGCGCCGTAGATCACGTGGATGTCCTTGAATTTCTTTCGGTTCGCCGGGTCGAGCATGTAGATGATCGAGGAGCGCAGCGTCGTGAAGGCGAACCCCCCGCCGATGATGACGACGTTTTTCCCCTCCAGGCGCTCCCAGGGGTAGGCGTTCCCGAGCGGCCCGCGGATGCCCATGATGTCGCCGGGCTTCATGGCGTGCAGGTGCGAGGAGACCAGGCCCACCTTGTTGACCGTGAACATGACGAAGCCCTTCTCGGTGGGCGAGGAGGCGATCCCGATGGGGATCTCGCCTTTGCCGGCGATCGAGAGCTCCGCGAACTGGCCCGCCCGGTAGGCGAACTTCCCTTCGTCGGCGGGGTCGAGAAAAACGAATTTGAAGGTTTTGAGGTTCTTGTCCTCGGTTTCGACCGTGACGGCGTCGATGCGCACCGGGTAGGGCAGGTAGGGGTTCTGCACGGTGGTCCTCCGTTTCAATCGATCGCGCAGGCTTCGCCCGATGCGGCAAAGCCGTTCATCATCTGGCAGACGCGGCGGATGTCGATGTTGACCGGGCACAGCCGCACGCAGCGCCCGCAGCCCACGCACTGGATTCCGCGGTCGTACTTGTCCACAAAGTACTTGAGCTTGTGCATGAAGCGCTGCCGCACCCGGTGGAGCTTGGTCCCGCGGGGGTTGTGGCCCGAGCCGTGCAGGGTGAAGAGCGGGAACATGCAGCTGTCCCAGTTCTTCATCCGCACGCCGGAGAGCCCGCGGGTCTCGTCCTGGATGTCGAAGCACCAGCAGGTCGGGCACGAATAGGTGCAGGTGCCGCAGTTGATGCAGGCGAAGGCGACCTCCTCCCAGAAGGAGGCGTTGTAGAGGTCGTTGTTGGGGATCGACCGGAGCTGGTCCGTCGCGACGGCGGAGACGATCTTCCGCTCGGCCTGGGCGCGCCGGGCCGCGAGGGCCTCCGCGGCCTCCGGCGGCGCGGCGGTTTTCCAGCCGGCCGCCTGAAGGAACCGCTCGCCCTTTGCCGTCAGGACCTTCGCGAGGAAGTGCCCGTCCGCGTCGGCGAGCAGCACGTCGAGCCCCTCCTCGTGGTAGGGGCCGCAGCCGGCCGAGGTGCAGAAGCAGGAGCTGCAGGGGCGCGTGCAGCCGAGGCCGACGAAGGTCGTCGCCTCGTAGGCCCGCAGCCAGTAGGGGTCTTTATAATCGGGGGTGTCGAAGTTCAGCCGCGTCAGCACGAAGGCCTTGGCGTCGCAGGGCCGGATGCCGATCACCGCCCGCGGCGCATAGTCCTTCGGGGCCTCCTTGAGGATGTGATGGTCTTGGCGGCGCTCGTCGAGCGAGTAGGTGAGCATCACCTCGGACTGGGGGTAGACGATCGCCTTGGGGGAGAGCCGGGTGTTCAGGCAGCTCAGGTCCGGTTCGGCCCCCCGGGGGAGCTCCCGGAAGCTGTGGAACTCCTTTTCCTTCACCGGGCCGATCAGCCGGAAGGCCGCCGCGGCCCTTTCGAGGCCGGGCGCCCACTCGCGCTTGTCGATCTGGATGATTTTCATTCTCGGTTGCCTCTATCGTCGTCGGGTGAGATGGATCACTTGATGAACGCGTTCGGGTCGTTCGGCCGGTAGACGTCGAGCGGCGGGCGCACCGCCGGGTCAAGCCCCGCCTCCCAGCCGAACAGCTCCAGGCAGTCCTTCTCGAGCTTCTTGGTGAGCAGGCGCATGTTGATGCCCACCGGGCAGGCGCGCTCGCAGGACCCGCAGTCCGTGCAGCGTCCGGCGCAGTGATAGGCCCGCAGGAAGTGGAAGGTCTGGACGTCGCTCGCCTGCTGCCCCTTGCCGACCCACTGCGGACGGGACTCGTCCACGAAGCAGGTCGGGCAGTAGCACAGCGGGCAGGCGTTGCGGCAGGCGTAGCAGCGGATGCAGGGGGCGAAGAGGTCGGCGAAGTATTTCGCGCGCTGCGCGGGGTCCATGGCCTCGACGGCGCGGACATCGGCGTAGCGGTCGATCCCGGTCTGCTCCGCGACCGGCTCGGCCACGAGCTCGTCGTGGATCACCGGGTTGCGGTGGGTGCACAGGCTGCAGTTGTGCTGCAGGACCTCCTGCCGCTCGAAGCGCCGGCTGAACCCGTCGCCCGTGGCCGTAAACCCGGCCTCGTCCTCGACCACCGCCGTGATCTCCCCGGGGCACTTCAGGGCGATCTTGCGCTTGTCGGCCATGCCGCGGCAGGGGACGCCGATCACGACGAGCTGCTCGCGCTTGATCTTGTTTTCGATCACGTGGGTGACGATGTTGCGCGAGTCGCAGCCCTTGGCGACGATCCCGATCTTCTCCTTGCGGTCGGTCAAATAGTTCGCGAGGTTGATGCCGCAGTGGCTGTCCCAGACGAGCGTCGCCGCCTCGGCCGGGGTCTTGGCGAAGTGCGGCTCGTTCATCATCGGGATGGTCCCGCGGCGGAACCCGATCACCATCTCCACCGCGCCGGAGGCGAGCAGCCGCCCGGCGATCTCTCGGATCTTCTCGGTATAGCTCAGCATGTCAGGCAACCTCGGCCAGTTTATTCATGGGATGGGTGTTCGGCCCGAGGGCCTTGACGGCTTGGGTCACCTCGGTCACCACCTGGACGAACTTGGTGGACTCGGCCGACGAAATCCAGGAGAACTGCAGGCGGCCGGGCTCGATCCCCATGAGCTCCATCTGGTTCTTGAACAGCGCGAATTTGCGGCGGGCGTAGTAATTACCTTCCAGGTAATGGCATTCCCCGGGGTGTCACCCCGAGACCCAGACGGCGTCGGCGCCCTCCCGCAGCGCGGCCAGGAAAAACTTGGGGTCCATGCGGCCGGTGCAGGGGATGCGGATCACGCGGATGTTCGGCGGGTACTCCATGCGGCCGACCCCCGCGAGGTCCGCTGCGCCGTAGCTGCACCAGTTGCAGAGAAAGGCGGCGATTTTCGGCTCCCAATCGGACATGGTCTTCTCCTCTCACTCCCCGACGGCTTCGTTCAGGTTGAAGATCTGGGCGAAGATCTGGTCGTTGTCGAATCCCTTGAGGTGGATGGCCCCTGAGCGGCAGGAGGCGACGCACAGGCCGCAGCCCTTGCAGAGCACCGCGTTCACCTGGGAGGTGCCGGCGAAAGGCCCCTTCTCGACCCAGGCGGGCGCCGAGTAGGGGCAGACCGAGACGCACACCCCGCAGCGGCTGCACAGGCGCGGATCGACCTCGGCCACCGTGCCGCTCGTGTAGATCTTTTCGCGCGCGAGCAGCGTCACGGCGCGCGAGGCGGCCGCCTGCCCCTGGGCGATCGCCTCGTCGATCGGCTTGGGGTAGTGGGCGAGCCCGCAGAGGAAGACCCCGTCGGTCGCGAACTCCGAGGGGCCGAGCTTCGCGTGGCGCTCGACGAAGAAGCCGTCGGCGTTCAGCGGGACCTTGAAGAAGTTGGCGAGCTTCTCGTCGCGGTTGGGGACGATCGCCGTCGCCAGCGTGAGCAGGTCCGCCTCGATCTCGAGGGGGCGTCCGATGATCGGGTCGGTGACCTTCACCGTGAGCCGGCCGCCCGCGACGTTGACCGCCGGCTTGGACTCCAGGTCGTAGCGGATGAAGACGACCCCCAGGCTGCGGGCCTTTTTGTAGAGCAGTTCGCGTTCGGCATAGGTGCGCATGTCCCGGTAGAGCACGAACACGTTCATCTCCGGGTTGAGCTCCTTGAGGTGGATCGCGTTGTCGACCGCATGGGTGCAGCACACCCGCGAGCAATAGGGGCGCTCCGGCTCGCGGGAGCCGACGCACTGGATGAAAACCGCGCTGCCGAGGGATTTCAGCGCCGGATCGCCGTCCATGATCCGCCGGTCGAGCTCGAGCGCCGTCAGGATGCGCGGGTCGGTCCCGTACCCGTACTCGGTCGGGCGCAAGGGGCTGCCGCCGGTCGCGATGATGGCCACACCGTGCTCCAGGACCTCCTGCCGGCCGCCGGCGCTGAGCGTGCTCTTGAAGCTGCCGACGAAGCCGTCCACCTGGGCGAGCTCGGTGTTCAGGTGCACGTGGATCTTGGGATCCGCCTCGATTTCGGCGGTCATCTCGGCGAGCTTCCGCGGCACGCTCTCCCCCTTGGCGGTGCGGAAGAGGTGGTGCGCCTGGCCGCCCAGCCGCGCGCCCTTCTCGACGATGTGGGTCTCGTACCCCTGGCGGGCGAGGCTGCGCGCGGCCGCCATCCCGGAGAGTCCGCCGCCGATGACGAGCGCCCGCGGGATGATGGCGAGCTCCGCCTCCTTGAGCGGCTGCGTCAGCCCGACCTTGGAGACCGCCATGCGCACGAGGTCCTTCGCCTTCTGGGTCGCGAGCTGGGGGTTGCTGCGATGGACCCAGGAGTCATGGTTGCGGATGTTGGCCATCTCGAAGAGGTACTTGTTCAGGCCGGCGTTGATCAGGGTCTCCTGGAAAAGCGGCTCGTGGGTCTTCGGCGTGCAGGCGGCCACCACGACCCGGTTGAGGTTCTTCTGTTTGATGATCTGGGAGATGGTCTCCTGGGTGTCCTGCGAGCAGGAGTAAAGGTTGTCCGTCGTGTACTCGACGAACGGCAGGCTCTTGGCATACTCGGCGACGGCCGGCACGTCGACCACCCCGGCGATGTTCACGCCGCAGCGGCAGACGAAGACCCCGATCCGCGGCCGCTCGTTCACCACGTTGATCTCCGGCACGGCCTCCTTCGCCTTCGTGAGCGTGTTGCGCGCGGCGCTCAGGATTTCACCCGCGGCGGTCGCCGCGGCGCTCGAGTCGACGACCGACTGGGGGATGTCCTTCGGCCCCTGGAAGGCGCCGCAGACGAACACCCCCGGCTTGGAGGTGGCGACCGGGTTGAAGGAGTCCGTCCGGCAGAAGCGCCCCTCGGTCAGCTCGATGCCCATGCTCCGGGCCATCTCCGCCACCGCCGGGGAGATCTGCAGGCCGATCGAGAGCACGATCATGTCGAAGGTCTCGACCACCAGGTTCCCGTCCTCGGTCACGTAGCGGACCTCGAGGTCATCGGTGCCGGTGACCGGCGTGATGGAGTGCACGCGGCTGCGCACGAAGCGCACGCCGTGGCGCTCGCGGGCGCTGTTGTAGAAGCGCTCGAAGTCCTTGCCGTGGGTGCGCATGTCCATGAAGAAGACCGCGCAGTCGAGGCCGCTGCCGGCGTGCTCCTTGGCGATGACCGCCTCCTTGATCGCGTACATGCAGCAGACCGAGGAGCAGTAGGCGTTGTCGCAGCGGTTCATGTCCCGCGAGCCGACGCACTGGAACCAGGCGATCTTCCGGGGCTCCCGGTGGTCGGACAGGCGCACGAGATGGCCGCCCGTCGGCCCCGAGGCCGACAGCAGGCGCTCCATCTCCATGGCGGTGATGACGTTGGGGTGGTTCGCGTAGTTGTAGCTGTCGAACTTGGAGGGGTCGAAGGGTTCGAAGCCCGGGGCCAGGATGATGGCGCCGACGTCGACTTCGACCGTCTCGTCCGGCATGCTGTGGTCGATCGCGTCCACCCCGCAGAACTCGACGCACACCTTGCAGCCGCCGGTCTTGAAGTGCACGCAGACGCTGCGGTCGATGGCCGGGGTGTTGGGGACCGCCTGGGCGTAGGGAACGTAGACCGGCTTGCGGCCCTTCAGGCCCATGTCGTACTCGGAGGGGATCGGTTTGCCGGGGCGCAGCGTCACCTTCTCCGTGATCTTGTCGTAGGTGATGTGCCCGGTCGGGCAGACGAAGGCGCAGGCGCCGCAGGCGATGCAGGCCTCGGTGTTGATGCTGAAGGGCGTGTCGACCTTCATGTCGAGGCCGCGCTGGGTGAGCGTGATGGCGTTGGCGCCGATGCGCTCGCACATCCGCGTGCACAGCCCGCAGAGGATGCAGGTGTCGTCCCCGCTGACGAACCGCGGCTTTTCGACGCCGAAGCGCCGGGCGAGGTCCTGGACCGCTTTCGACTCCGGGCAGCGCGCGAGCAGCATCTCGACGATCAGCTTGCGTCCCTCGCGCACGATCTCGGTGTCGGTCTTGACCTCCATCCCCTCCCAGATGGGATAGTTGCAGGCGGTCACGTAGCGCGTCCGGCGCCCGTCGAAGACCTCGACCGTGCAAAGGCGGCACATCCCGGCGGGGTCGAGCGCCTTGTGATGGCACAGCGTGGGGATGTCGACCCCCATTTTATCGGCGACCTGCAGGATGTATTGGCCTTTTTCGCCTTGGACCGTCTGGCCGTTGAGCTTGAAGGTGATCATGGTTTCATTCCCTCGAGAGGTCAGCAGATTTTGATCGCATCGAACTTGCACCCGTCATAGCAGATGCCGCACTTGATGCACGCCTCCTGGCGGATGGCGTGGGGCTTTTTCTTGTCGCCGGAGACCGCCTGCTGGGGGCATTTCTGGAAGCAGACGTGGCAGCCGGTGCAGGCCTCCGCGTCGATTTCGTAGTGGAACAGCGCCTTGCAGACCCCCGCGGGGCATTTCTTGTCGCGGATGTGGGCCTCGTACTCGCTTCGGAAGTAAAGGATGTTGGTCAAAACCGGGTTGGGGGCGGAGGTCCCCAGGCCGCAGAGCGAGAACTTCTGCATCATCATCCCGAGCTCCTCGAGCAGCTCGATGTCGCCCTCCTTGCCCCGGCCGGCGCAGATGTCGGTGAGGATGTCGAGCATGTTCTTGAGCCCCTCGCGGCAGGGGTTGCACTGGCCGCAGGACTCGTCCTTGAGGAAGTCGACGAAGTAGCGGGCGACGTCCACCATGCAGGTGTCCTGGTCCATGACGATCATGCCGCCGGAGCCCATGATGGAGCCCACCTTGGAGAGCTCGTCGAAATCGACCGGCAGATCCAGGAACTGCTCGGGGATGCAGCCGCCGGAGGGGCCCCCGGTCTGCACCGCCTTGAACTTTTTCTTCTTGGGGATGCCGCCGCCGATGTCGAAGATGATCTGGCGCAGCGTCGTGCCCATCGGCACTTCGACCAGGCCGGTGTTCACCACCTTCCCGACGAGCGAGAAGATCTTGGTGCCCTTGCTCTTGGCCGTGCCGATGCCGGCGTACCAATCGGCGCCCTGGGTGATGATGACCGGCACGTTCGCCCAGGTCTCCACGTTGTTCAGGTTGGAGGGGCCGTCGCGGAAGCCCTTCTCGACGGTGTGCACGTACTTGGCCCGCGGGCGGCCGGGTTTGCCCTCGAGGGAGGCCATCAGGGCCGTGGACTCGCCGCAGACGAAGGCCCCGCCCCCGCGGCTGATGCGGATGTCGAAGTCGAAGCCGCTGCCCAGGATGTTTTTCCCGAGCAGCCCGTATTCCCGGGCGCTCTGCAGCGCGAGGGTGAGGTTGGTCACCGCCAGCGGGTATTCGTGGCGCACGTAGACGTAGCCGTCGTTCGATCCGATCGCGATGGCCCCGATGATCATCCCTTCGATCACGCTGTGCGGGTTGCCCTCGAGGAGGCTGCGGTCCATGTAGGCCCCGGGGTCGCCCTCGTCGGCGTTGCAGATGACGTAGCGCCGGCCCTCGTGGCGGCGGCAGGTTTCCCACTTGATCCCGGTGGGGAACCCCCCGCCCCCGCGGCCCCGGAGGCCGGACTTCTTGATCTCGGCGATGATCGCCTGCGGGGTCATGTCGAAGAGGGCCCGGGCGAGCGCCGAGTAGCCCCCGACGCCGATATAGTCGTCGATGCTGGTCGGGTCGATCAGGCCGTTGTTGCCGAAGATGATCCGCTTCTGGAGCTTGTAGAACGGGATGTCGTGCTCGCGGCTGATCTTTTTCTTGGTGACCGGGTCCTTGTAAACGAGCTTGTCGACGAGCTTTGCGCCGATCAGGGTGGTCTCGACGATCTCCGGGACCTTCTCCGGGGTGACCTGCGGGTAGAAGATGCCCTCCGGGTGGATCACCATGATCGGGCCTTTTTCGCAGAACCCGTGGCAGCCGGTGAGCTTCACCTGCACCTTTTCCGCGAGTCCGTGCCGGGCGATCGCCTCTTCCAGCGCGGCGGCCACCTTGGCCGTTCCGTAGGCGCCGCACCCCGAACCGGCGCACAGCGACACCAGCTTGCGGCTCTGATCTCTGGCGGCCTTGAGCGTGTTTCTGATCCTCTCCAGCGCGTCTCTATTTTCTAGTCTAGCCATGACCGAAAGTCACCTCCGTGCTCCACGCGCGAGCCGTTCAAGACTCAAGGGTCCGGTAGTTTTCGATGATTTTCAGGGCGGAGGAGCGGTCCAAGCCGCCGTGGGTCTCCTTGTTGACCGTGATCACGGGCCCGGAGGCGCAGCAGCCGATGCAGCGCACCCCCTCGAGCGTGAACAGCCCGTCGCTCGAGGTCTCCCCCTCGCGGACCTTCAATTCGGACTTGAGCGCATCCATGACTTTTTCCGCCCCGCGCACATGGCAGGCCGTGCCGGTGCAGACGTGGACGATGAATTTCCCGCGCGGGACCAGGCTGATGGTCTTGTAGAAGGTCGCCACGCTGAAGATGAGGCTCGGCCGCACCCCCAGCTTCTCCGCCAGGACCGGGATCACCGCCGGGGGGACGTAATGGTAGAGGTCGCTGATGTCCTGCATGATCATCAGCAGGGACTCCTTGTCAGCGTCGTAGCGGGCGATGATTTCCTCGATCCGGGGCCAGTCGATCTGCTGTTGGGCTACCATGCGCGAGCTTCCTCATGACGAATGGGCGTCGGTGAAAGCGCCGGGGGCGCTGTTGGGTTGAGCGGGGCGGCCGGTCGGCTGCGGCGGCCGGGCGTGGGCACGTGCGCCGTCATGGTCGCTACGGCCGGCTTTGGGCTTCGAACCGGACGGGGCAGTTTTCGACGCAGGCGCCGCAGCCGGTGCAGCGGTCCTGGATGATGGTGCGGGCGCGCTTCCGGACCTTGACTTTGAAGTTTCCTGGGGTGCCTTCAACGGATTCCAAGTCCGCATACGTGATCAACTCGATGTTCATGTGCCGGCCGACCTCGACCAGCTTGGGGGAGATGATTCACATGGCGCAGTCGTTCGTGGGAAAGGTCTTGTCCAGCTGGGACATGACTCCGCCGATGGAGGGCGATTTCTCCAACAGATAGACGTAGTAACCCGAATTGGCCAAGTCCAGGGCAGCCTGCATGCCGGCGATGCCGCCGCCGACCACCATGACCGCGCCGGTGACGTTCTGATCCATACGTTGAACCTCCTTGAAAGATTGCCCCCGATCGGTGTCACAAGAGACACAAGATGCGAAGGTTACCCTCAAGGCAGTCGATTGTCAAGTGAATTCGGCCAATTGCGCAAATGACGGCCGCCGGCGCCGATTGAGTTGATTTTTAAGGAAATTCAAAACCAGAGCCGGCCGATCGAGAACCCGACGACTGCGGCCGCCGCGCAGGCGCCTGGCGAGGAAGGAACGGGGGCTTGGGAGGAGGTCGAAGCCGGGCCCCTCCGGGGGCCGCGCCGGGCGCGGACCCCGGAGGGCCGGGGTGATGCCGGGGGGCGGTGCGGCTAGGCCGCGAGGCGGATCGCCTTCTCCGCCGCGCTGCGGATCTCGTCGGGGGTGAAGGGCTTGGGGACGTATCCCACCGCACCCATCCGGGCCCCTTCCACGGCGGTTTCGATGCTGGCATAGCCGGTGACGATGATGACCCGGGCGGCCGGCTGGCGGTCGCGGACCGCCGCGAGCAGCTCGAGGCCCTGGACGCCGGGCATCTTGAGGTCGAGGACCACCAGGGCGTAGCGGCCTTGTTCGAGCTTTTCGAGGGTTTCGGCCTTGCTCGCCGCCTGCTCGACGGCGTAGCCCTTCCTGGCGAGGATCTTGCGGATGTTGTTGTTGACCGCCACCTCGTCGTCGACGACCAGCACCCGCAGCGTTTCAACCTGCGGCTGCCGCGCGGGCTGTCGGACGGCCTCGGCCGGGCGGAGCCTGGCCGCCATGGAGGCCTTCAGCTCCTCGTAGGGCATGACCGGCTGATCCTGGAGCACGAGGCGGGCGGCATATTCCGGCCCCGCCGCGGCGGCGACCTCCTCGTAGACGAACGGCAGGTCGGGGGCCATCGTCGGCCGGGCGTCCGCCTCGGCCGGCCGCGCGGAGGGCTTGGCCTTCTTGGACTTGAGCTGCGGGCACTCGCCCGATTTGGTGCCGGCCTTGCACGTGGCCCCGAGCTTTTTGAAAATGTCGCACACCATGCTGCCGACCGCGCAGAAGTTCGGCAGGTTTTCGGGCACCTTGACCTCGACCACCGGGACATCCGAGCGCGTCAGGCTCAGGGCGTACCCGGCTCCGGCGGCGGCCTCCACCTCAGTGCGGTCGAAGGGCAGGTCGACGTCGATCGCCGTGGATGCCGCCTTCAGCCGGGCGGCCATGCTGTGCTTCAGCTCCTCGTAGGGCACGTAGGCCACCCCTTCGCGCTCGAGCCGGCGGACGTATTCGGGGCCGGTAACGGCGACGACCTCGTCGTAGCTGAAGGGCTGGTCGATGCCCACCAAGCGGCGCGTGTCCACCGCGGGTCTTCCGGTCTCCTTCTTCTTGGACTTGAGCTGCGGGCACTCGCCCGATTTGGTGCCGGCCTTGCACGTGGCCCCGAGCTTCTTGAAGATGTCGCAGACCATCCGGCCGGTCTCGCAGTAGTTCGGCAGGCTGGCGGGCATCTTGACCTCGATCACCGGCATGTCGGAGCGCCCGAGCGCCTTGGCGTACTCCTCCCCGGCCGCCTCCGCCACCTCCCGGGCTTCGAAGGGGGCGTCGAAGTCGATCACGTCGATCAGCTCGCGCTCGGCGTCGCTCGCTCGGACCTCGGCGAGATCTCCCGAAAGCGCCCGGCCGATCTTCGCCCGCAGCTCATCCGGCGTGAAGGGCTTGGGGATGTAGTCCAGGGCCCCCAGCCGGATGGCTTTCATCGCGGTGTCGGTGGAGGCATAGGCCGTCATGATCACGGCCTTGGTGAGCGGCCACTGCTGCTTGGCGAGCTTGAGCAGTTCAAGCCCGTTTTTCCCAGGCATGACGATATCGGAGATCAACAGGGAGAAGGAATCCTTGGCCATCTTGTCGAGGGCCTCCTGGGCGCTCGCGGCCGTGGCGACCTCGACGTTCTCCCGGGAAAGGATTTTTTTCACGTTCTGGCAGATGTGCGCCTCGTCGTCGACCACCAGGATTTTGGTCGGTTCCATGATTTCGCTCCTCCCTCAGCGGGTTATGGTAATTCGTTCGGCTGGCGTCCTCCTTAAGCAGGCTTCGTGCCACAGAGCTGATTTATAAAAAAGTACAATAAATTCAGATTGCTAAATTTGATTAGGCTGCGACCGGCGTGAGGGGTGTATCCTTTTTTCATACGGTTATCGGCCGGCGTTCGGCCTGGGAGGACAACGCCGCGAGACATGCGCCCGGGGCCGCCGGGCCGCCTGCAGCGAGGCCCGGCGGGCTTTTTCGGCCGGGTCCGGGTTGCGCCGGAGCCGGGTGTATGGGGTTTTTATACAGTGTATGGCGGCAAATGCCGCGAAGCGCCGGGCGGGCGATCAACCGCTGGGATCATCCTCGCGATCGCCGGCGGCCGCTTGGAAGGGGCGGATCCCGTGCTTTTTCATCAGGCTTTGAAAGCTCGTGCGCTGCAGGCCGGTCTGCCGGGCGGCGCGGGTGATGTTCCCGCCGCTCTCGGCGAGCGCCCGCAGGAGGAACTGCCTTTCGATCTCGTCGACGGCTGTGCGGCGGATTTCGCGCTTGACGCGCTTCAGCTCGGCATTGGTGAGCGGCGGCGGCAGGGCGGCGCCTTCGATGCCGAGCGGCGCTGCGGCCGGCAGGCCCAGATCGGCCGGGGTGATCTCGCCCCCCTCGCATTGAATCGCCGCGCGTTCGATGACGTTGCGCAGCTCGCGCACGTTGCCCGGCCAGCCGTATTCTTCCAGCCGCGCGGCGGCCTGCGGATCGAGTCGCAGCGACGGCTTGTTCAGCTTGCGGCCGTAAAGCCCGAGGAAATGGCGGGCGATCGGCAGGATGTCGCCGCGGCGCTCGCGCAGCGGCGGCAGCAGGATGGGGTAGACGAAGATCCGGTAATAGAAATCCTCGCGGAAGGAGCCCGCGGCGACGAGCTCTGCGAGGTTCTTGTTCGTCGCGAAGATCAGCCGCACGTCGACGCGGATCGGTGCGCTGCCGCCGAGGCGCCAGAATTCCCGGGTTTCCAGGAAGCGCAACAGCTTCCCCTGCACGTCGATGCCGATGTTTCCGATCTCGTCGAGGAAAACGGTGCCGCGGTCGGCCAGCTGGAAGATGCCCTCCTTGTCCCGGTCGGCCCCGGTGAAAGCCCCGCGCGCATGCCCGAAGAGCTCGCTTTCCAGCAGGTTGGCGGACAAGGTCGCGCAGTCGACCGCGAAGAACACCCGGTCGCTGCGGCGGCTGTTCGCGTGGATCGCCCGCGCGATCAGCTCCTTGCCGGTCCCGCTCTCCCCGCAGATCAGCACGGTGGCGTCGGTGGGCGCCACTTTGGCCACCATGGACGTCACCTGCCGGATCGGGGCGCTGTCGCCGATCAGCTGGTGGGTGGCGGCGCGCCCCGGCGGGGCGCTTCCCCGGCCGCCGGAGCGCCCGAGCGCCTGGCTCACGACCGCGCGGATCTCTTCCGGCGTGAAGGGCTTGGGCACGTAGTCCACGGCGCCGAGCTTCATCACCTCGACGGCGGAGGAGACGCTGGCATAGCCGGTCATCACGATCACGGGGATTCCGGGGTAAAGCGCCTTCGCCCGTCGCAGGAACTCCATCCCCCCCAGGCGGCTCATCTTGAGATCGGTCAGCACGGCGTCGAAGGGGCGGGCCGCCAATAGATCGAGCGCCTCCTGGCCGTTCAGTGCGGTCTCAACCTGCGCGCCGCTGCGCGCGAGGATGCGCTGCACCGTGCGGCAGATGTTCGCCTCGTCGTCCACCACCAGGATTCTCGGGGGGCGTTCGGGGGTCATGGCATGGCGCTTCTCACCGGCAGCGTGATGGTGAAGGTGGTCCCTTCGCGGGGACGGCTGGCGACTTCGATCGTGCCGCCGTGCTGCACGACGATGCCGTGGGTGATGGAGAGCCCGAGCCCGGTGCCCGCCTCCTTGGTGGTGAAGAAGGGCTCGAATACCTGGTCGATCAGCCCGGGGGGGATGCCGGCGCCGTTGTCGCGGACCGTGATGCGGATGGCGGCGGCGGCGTCGTCGCGCGCGGTGCGGACGGTGATTTTTCCGCCGGCGGCCGTCGACTCGATCGCGTTGACGACGAGGTTGATCAGCGCCTGCTTCATCTGGTGGGCGTCGATCCAGGTCGGCGGGAGGTCGGGGTCCAGGTCCACCTCGAGCTCGATGTCCTTGAACGCCACCTGCTTGCGGGTGAGCGCGACGGTCTCGGCCACCGTGTCGTTCACGGAGCCGAGTTTCATCTCGGGGGGCTTCTGCCGCGCGAAGTCGAGCAGCGCGGCCACGATGTTGCGGCACCGCAACGTCTCCTTGGCGATCACCTCGAGCTCCGGGTGGATCGGGTGGCCGGGCGGGAAGTCCTCCTGGAGCAGCATCGCGGTGGTGAGCACCGTCGTGAGGGGGTTGTTGATTTCGTGGGCGACCCCGGCCGAGAGCCGGCCGATGGAGGCGAGCTTCTCCTGCTGCATGAGCGCGCGCTGCATCTGGATGTCCTGGGTGATGTCCTTGGAGATCTCGATCGCCCCGATCAGGCCCTGCGGGCCCATCAGGGGGTAGCAGGAGATGGAGACGTGGTGCTCGCGGTTGTCCTTGTCGAGGTGGATGTGGGTCGTGGTGAAAGGCTTCTGCGTGGCGATGGTCTCCTTCAACGGGCAGCGGCATTTCTCCGATTCGCAGGGCTGCGCGAAGTGGTGCGTCACCTCGAAGCAGCTGCGGCCGACGATCTCTTGGCGGGTGAGGCCGGTCTTCTTGAGCAGCGAGTCGTTCGCGTCGAGGATCTGGTGGTTGGGGGCGATGATCAGCACGTCCTCGTGGATCAGGTCGTTCATCACAATCGAGTAGATGGAGCTCGCCCGCAGGAGGGAGTGTTCGCTGCTCGGCAGCTGGTCGTGGATCCGGCACATGTCGAGGAACAGGCGCGCGGTTTGGTAGTTCATGATCCGGGTCGTGCGCCGCTTGTTGGCGAGGATGTCCTGGAAAATGACCGGGTCATCGGAGAGGTCCATGATGAGGTCGATCGTCGCGTCCTCGAGAAAGCGGGAGTAGTCGGGGAAAACCGGTATTCCGGACTGCTCCGCGTGCTGCCGGCAGGCCAGGTCCTGGGAGATGTTGGCGACCCCCACGATCTTGGCGGCGATGCCCCCGGTCGCGGTGGAGTTGAAGAAATCCAGGACCGAAATGCACTGCATCCCAGACCCGACAATGGCGATGTTCATGCTGACCTCCCTCGCTGCGGATGACCCGTCGCGGGTGGGGGCGGGTGCCGTCGGGCCGGCTCCCCGGCGCGCTGCGCACGGCCCGGCGGCGACGCCCATTATGTATGCGGCAGATGAGCCGAAAGTGCAAGACATTGGCGCGGCGGTCGGCGGACCGGGCGGCGGACGGCCCGGCGGTTGCAATCTTCTCGGTGCTGAGGTATAGAGAGCGGCAAAATAAATCCGGATGGGCCGGCGCGCCGCAGCCGGCCGGCCGCCGGCCGATCACGCCCGGCGGCCACCGCGCGGCAGCGCCGTCCGCACGCGAGAGCGGGCGCCATCTCCCAGGCGCTCCATGCAACCACTCGGCAAGGAGGCGGCATGCCCACCCCCGCGCATTGGGACTGGCAGAGCGCCCGCAAAGAGGTCCCCTTCGCTTCCTGGCAGGACCGCTTCGAATGGGTCGAGGAGCCTCAAGCCGCGCCGGACGGGGAGTCCGTGGCCGCGATCGTCAAGACCGGGGAGTCCGAGTTCAGCGTCTGCGTGAACGGGAATACCTGGGAGGGCGTCTTCGATAAAATCTGGCACCTGCGCTACGCGCCGGACGGGCGGCTCACGGCGATCGTCTCCGCGGGCGGGGAGTGGACGCTCGCGGTCGACGGCGCGCCCTGGGAGAGCCGCTTCGGCTACGTCTGGGAGCCGCGCTTCAGCTCCGACGGGGCCGTCATCGCCGTCAAGTTCCAGCAGGACATGGCCTACGGCATGGCCCTGAACGACGTCCCCTGGGAGTCCACCTTCGCAAACCTCACCTGCGCCGCGCTCGCCCCGGACGGCAGCGCCGCCGCGGCCGCGGTCCAGGTGGAGCCCCTCGGCGAGGCGGACGTCGCCGCCTTCCAGAGAGGCTGCTTCACGGCCGCCCGCGACGGCGTCCCCTGGGAGCGGCGCTTCATGAACGTCTGGAACCTCGCCATCAGCCCCGACGGCCGCCGGCTCGCCGCTGAGGTCCGGCTGTCGCTCACCGACTACACCGTCGCGGTCGACGGCGTCCCCTGGGACCGGACCTTCAGCTGCGTCTGGGAGCCGCTCTTCGACCCGGCCGGCGGCGGCGTGCTCGCGCCCGGCCGCGAGGCCGGGACCTGGGGGCTCTACCGCGACGGGAAGCCGGAATGGGAGCGGCGCTTCCTGCAGCTCTGGCATCCGCGCTTCAGCCCCGACGGCCGGCGCCTCGCCGCGGTCGTGGCGCCCGAATTCGGCCGCTGGACGGTCGCGGTCGACGGCGCGCCCTGGCGCACGACCTTCACCGATCTCGTGACCGATCTCGTCTTCAGCCCCGACGGCCGGCGGGTCGCGGCCGTCGGGAAAAGCGACGGCGGCTACCGCGTCGTGGTCGACGACCGGACCTGGGCGCCCGCCTTCGCGATGGTCTTCCGGCCGGTCTTCAGCCCGGACGGAAGCCGCGCGGCCGCCCGGGTCGAGACGGGCGGCGTTTACACCTACGCGGTGGACGGCCGCCTGTGGCGCGGCGCCGCCGCGGCCGCCTGGGACCCGGTTTTCAGCCCCGACGGCGCCAAGCTTCTCCTGCGCACGATCGAGGACGGCGTCTACCACCGGCGCGTCATCCCCGTCGCCGAGATCGCCGGCTGAAGAAAGGGGGAGCCGATGCACGACCTCTACCTGTTCGCGAGGGGGCCGCTCGCCTGGGCCGCGCTGCTGCTTTTCTTCGGGGGGATCGTCTTCCGCGTGGCCCAGCTGCTCGTGCTCGTCCACCGCAAGGAGCGGTTCATCATCAGCTACATGAGCTGGAAGTACAGCCTGCGCTCGATCCTCCACTGGATGACGCCCTTCGCCGCGGTGAACATGCGACGGAACCGGGTGCTGACGGTGGTCGCCTTCGCCTTCCACATCGGCCTGATCGCCACCCCGCTCTTCCTCCTCTCCCATGTGCTCCTGTGGGAGGAGTCCTGGGGGGTCTCCTGGTGGACGCTGCCGGATGCGGCCGCCGACGCCCTGACGGTCGTCGTCATCCTGGGCTGCCTTTACTTCCTCGGCCGCCGCCTCCTGCGGCCGGAGGTGCGCTACGTCACCGCGGCATCCGACTATGCGCTGCTCGCCCTCGTGGCGGCGCCCTTCGTCACCGGCTTGATCGCCTACCACCAGTGGTTCGCCTACGAGACGATGTTCCTCCTGCACATCCTCTCGGGCGAGGCGCTGCTCGCCGCGATCCCCTTCACGCGGCTCGTCCACATGGCCTTCGCGCCGCTCACCCGCGCCTACATGGGCAGCGAGTTCGGGGGGGTGCGGCATGCGCGCGACTGGTAGCCCGCGGGGGCGGCCGCCGCGCCGCCGGGCCGCGGATCGAGGAGAAGCGACATGACGGACACCGGCACTCGGGAGGAGAAGAAGGCGCTCGACCCGGGCCTGGAGCAGGGGGTCGCGGCCCTCACCCCCGAGCGCATCGAGAAGGCGATCCGCCGGGTTCTCTCGGCGGAGACCGGCGCGCGGCTGAAGGCCTACGTCGCGACCTGCGTCCACTGCGGGCTGTGCTCGGAGGCCTGCCACTTCTTTCTCTCCCACGACCGGGACCCGCGCTACTCCCCGGTCGGCAAGGTCAAGCAGACGCTCTGGGAGATGCTCAAGCGGGGCGGCCGGGTCTCCCCGGAGTTCATCCGGCAGGCGCGCCTGATCGCTTCGACGCAGTGCAACCTCTGCAAGCGCTGCGCCATGTACTGCCCCTTCGGCATCGACGTCGCCTACCTCATGCTGGTGGTGCGGCGCATCTGCCACCTGCTCGGCGTGACCCCGCTCTACATCCAGGACACGGCCCACAGCCACTCGGTGACCTACAACCAGATGTGGGTCAAGGAGGACGAGTGGATCGACACCCTGCAGTGGCAGGAGGAGGAGGCGCGCGCCGAGATCCCGGACCTGCGGATCCCGCTCGAGAAGGAGGGGGCCGAGATCATGTACTCGGTGATCGGCCCCGAGCCCAAGTTCCAGGCCCAGCTGATCTACCAGGCGGCGGTGATCATGCACGCGGCCGGGGTCGACTGGACCATGCCGGCCACCCCCGGCTGGGACAACAGCGACATGGCCATGTTCACCGGCGACAACGAGATCATGGGCCGGCTCAAGCGCGCGCACTTCGAGACGGCGATGCGGCTCAAGGTCAAGCGGATCGTGATGGGCGAGTGCGGCCACGCCTTCCGCTCGGTCTACGACGTCGGCAACCGCTGGCTCGGCTGGCGCATGCCGCCCATCCCGATCGTGCACGCGATCGACTTCTACCACGAGCTGCTCGCCGGCGGCCGGCTGAAGGTGGTCAAGAAGTTCGCCGACCCGGTGACGCTCCACGACCCCTGCAACGTGGTGCGCGGCGGGGGGCTCGCCGACAAGGCGCGCGAGGTCGTGAACGCGATCTGCGAGCGCCTCATCGAGATGACCCCCAACCGCGAGCACAACATCTGCTGCTGCGCCGGCGGGGGGGTCATCAACGCCGGGCCGCCCTACAAGAACGTCCGCATGCAGGGCAACCGCGTGAAGGCCGAGCAGCTCTTCGCGGTCAAGGCCAAGGGGGCGAAGGTGCTGATCACCCCCTGCCACAACTGCCACAGCGGCCTGGAGGACATCAACCACCACTACGGGATCGGCCTCGAGCTGAAGTTCCTGGGCGACATTCTCTACGAGGTGATCGCCAAGCCGTCCGGAGGATGAACGACGCATGCAACCACGGACCGCCCTCATGCTCGCCGCGGGGCTGCTGGCGCTCGCGGCCGTTTTCGCCGCGGCGCAGGACCGGATGACCGAGGTGGACACCGGTCCGTTCGCCGACCCCCAGCGCCCGGCTGCGGCCTTCGCGCACGATGCGCACAACGAGCGCGCCGGGCTCGACGACTGCGCCGAGTGCCACCATGTCTATGCGGACGGCGTCAAGGTGGCGGGGGAGAGCTCCGAGGACCGGCGCTGCGCCGAGTGCCACGGGCCGGCGGCCGAGGGCCGCAAGCCCTCGCTCACCCAGGCCTTCCACGGCAACTGCAAGGGGTGCCATCTCGAGCGCCGGCAGGGCCCGTTCATGTGCGGGCAGTGCCACCGGCGCACCCCGTAGCCGGCCGCGGGCAACCGGCGACGCGAGGCCGCGATCCCGCGCGAGGGGAGGGGAGCCATGCCGAAGAAGATCCTGATCATCGACGACGACCCGGTCATCGTGAAGTACCTGCAGGCGGTCTTCAGCGACAACGGCTACGCCACCTGCAGCGCCTCGAGCGCCTCGGAGGGCCTCGAGGTCGTGCGGCGCGAGCGGCCCGATCTCATCACGCTCGACCTGCAGCTGCCCGGCGACTGGGGGCCGCGCTTCTACCGCCGGCTGCGCCAGGACAAGGAGCTCGGCCGCACCCCGGTCATCGTCGTGAGCGGGATCGACGGCGACCACGCGGTCAAGGACGCCGTCGCCTTCGTGAAGAAGCCCTTCGACCCCGAGAAGCTGGTCGGGATCGTCAAGAACACGATCGGTTGAGCGGCGCGGGAGCGATCCGAGGAAGCCGCCGCATGGCCGCCGCCCCGCCCCCGCCGGAGGTCGTCGTCATCACCGGGCCGACCGCCTCCGGCAAGACCGCCGCCGGCATCGCCCTCGCCCGGGCGCTCGCCACGGAGATCGTCAGCGCCGATTCCATGCAGGTCTACCGCTTCATGGACATCGGAACGGCGAAGCCGACCCCGGCCGAGCGCGCCCTCGTCCGGCACCACCTGATCGACGTCGTCGACCCCGACGAGCGCTTCGACGCCGCGCGCTTCGGGGCGCTCGCCCGCCGGGTCGTCGCCGACCTCCACCGCGCCGGGAAGCCCGCCGTGGTGGTGGGCGGCACCGGGCTTTACATCAAGGCCCTGCTGCGCGGGCTGGCGCCCGCCGCCGCCTCCGACCCGGAGGTCCGGCGCGAGCTTCGGGAGCGGCTCGCGGCGGTGGGCGCGGCGGCGGTCCACGCGGAGCTCGCGCGCTGCGACCCGGAGTCCGCCGCCCGGCTCCACCCGAACGACGCCGTGCGCATCCTGCGCGCGCTCGAGGTCTACCGCCTGACCGGGGAGCCCCTCTCGCGGCTGCACGCCGCGCACCGCTTCGCCGAGGCCCCGTTCCGCGCGCTCACGATCGCGCTCGCCTGCGACCGCCGCGAGCTCTATGCGCGCATCGACCGCCGCGTCGAGGCGATGATGGCCGCCGGCCTGGCGGAGGAGGTGGCCGGCCTGCTCGCACGCGGCTACGGCCCGGAGCTCAAGCCGATGCAGGCGATCGGCTACAGCCACATGACGGCCTATCTCGCCGGACGCCTCTCGCGCGAGGAGAGTGTGCGCACCCTCCAGCGCGACACCCGCCGCTACGCGAAGCGCCAGCTCACCTGGCTGCGCGGCCAGGCCGACCTCCTCTGGGTCCCGGCCGGCCGGTCGGAGGAGATCCTGCGGCTCGCGCGCGGTTTCCTCGCCGCCGCCTGAAGCGCGCCGCCGGCCTCAAAACGCCATCCCCACGCTGAAGTGGATCACGGCGCTCTCCTCGCCGCGGCGGGCGTCGCGGTCGGGGTTGACTGCGAGGTCGAGCCGCGCGGGGCCGACGGGCGTCAGCAGCTGCAGGCCGACGCCGGCCGGAAGCCCTCGAAGAAGTCGGAGAGCGTCGCTTCAAGGAGCTCCCGGCGGCTGGCGTACGGGCGGCGCCGTCCCCGGGCCCGGAGCGGTGTCTTTATTTGGCAAGTTCCGCGAGGAGCCGGTTCGCCCACTCCTTGAAGAACCGGTCTTCGGCGCGGGCGGCTTTCTCGAGGTGCCCTTTGGCCTCCCGGCGGTTTTCGTCCCCGCCCATCTGGATGAGGAGATCGGCGAGGTAGACCTGCGCCTCGGCGTTCGCGTCGAAGAAGCCGGTCTGCTGGTACTCGCGGAAGTAGGCGAGGGCCTTGTCCCGGTCGCGCAGGGGCCAGGGGAGCACCGACCAGAAGCGGCCGAGGGAGAGCATCGGGCCGGCGCGGTTGAAGAGCTTGTCGATCGCGTAGGCCTTCTCGAAGCTCGACTGGGTCTTCTCCTTCAACCCCTCGGAGAGGGCGGTCACGATGCTGACGCCGTCGGAGTAGATCCCGACGCTCAGCCCGTAGTAGTAGTGCCCCTCCGGGCGGCTGGGCTCGAGCCCGGCCGCCTTCTGCGCATACTGCATGGCCTCCTTGCCGTACTCGGCGCAGGTCTTTTTCCACCCCTCGACGGCCTGCTTCTTCGCGCGGTCGCCGTAGTCGCGCAGCGCCCGGGCGCATTTCCAGTTCGCCTCGTAGCTGCCCGGGGCCTGGTCGGCCGCGGCCCGGTAGAGCGGGATCGCCCGGGCGAGGTTTTCGAGCCCGCCCTGGGCGTAGAGCCGGTCGGCTTCCGCGAGCCCCTCGGCCTGCGCCCCGGCGGGTGCGAGCGCCGCCGCGGCGAGGATCAGCCATCCGCATAGAATCGCGCGCATCGCCTCGTCCCTTTCCGTGTGTTGGGTTGCTCAGAGGATCTCCAGCGCGCAGGCCATGGAGACCCCGCCGCCGCCGCACAGCGTCGCCAGCCCCAGGGACTTGCCGCGGCGGCGCAGGGCGTGGATCAGGGTCACCATGATGCGCGCGCCGGTCGCCCCGACGGGGTGGCCGAGGCCGATGCCGGAGCCGTTCACGTTGGTGATCTCCCGGTCGAGGCCGAGCTCGCGCTCGACCCCGATGTATTGCGCCGCGAAGGCCTCGTTCACCTCGATCAGCTCGAAGTCGCCGAGGGCGAAGCCCCCGCGGCGCAGGAGGTCCTTCACCGCCGGCACCGGCGAGAGGCCCATCACCGCCGGGTGGCAGCCGCCGCGCCCGACCGCGCGGATCCGGGCGAGCGGCTTGGCGCCGAGCTCCCGGGCCTTCGCCGCCGACATGATGACCATCGCCGCCGCCCCGTCGTTGATGCCGCTCGAGTTTCCGGCCGTCACCTTGCCGGTCTTGGGGATGAAGGCGGGCGGCAGCTTCGCGAGCTGCTCCAGGGTGAGCCCCGGGCGGAAGTGCTCGTCCCGGTCGAAGACGACCGGCGCTCCCCTTTTCTGGGGGATCTCGACCGGGACGATCTCCTCCCGGAAGAGGCCCTCGCGGGTCGCGCGCTCGACGTTGTTGTGGCTGCGCAGGGCGACGGCGTCCATCTCCTCGCGGCTGATGCCCAGGTGCTGGGCGACAAACTCCGCGGTGTGGCCCATGATGTAGGGCCGCCCCTTGAAATCGCTGAGCGGCGGCTGGGTGGCGTCCACCGGACCGCTCTCGGGGTGCGGGAGAATGTGGGAGCCGCAGTGCAGGCCGCGGATGATGTTGTCGACGAGCTCCTGGTCCTGGAGGCGGCAGCCCCAGCGGGCGTTGGGGATCGAGTAGGGGACCCCGGACATCTGCTCGACGCCGCCCGCCAGGATGATGTCGGCCATCCCGGCCTGGATCATCGCCATCCCCGAGAGGGTCGCCTCCATGCCGGAGATGCAGACCCGGTTGATGGTGACCGCGGTCGCGGATTCGGGGATGCCGGCGATCAGGGCCGCGATGCGCGCGACGTTCAAGGTGTCGACGGGTTCCATGCAGCAGCCGAAGCGCACGTCGTCGATCGCCGCCGGATCGATCCCGGCGCGCTGCACGGCCGCCCCCATCGCCACGGCGGCGAGCCGGGCGGCATGGACGTCGCGCAGGGTTCCTCCGAACGTTCCGATGGCCGTGCGGCAGGCCGATACCACCACCACCTCTTGCATGCCGTGCTCCTTTCGGCGCTCCCGGGTTTTTCGTGGAATCGGTCGGCGGGGGCGCGGGGGCACTTTAGGGGAGGCGCTGACCGGTTGTCAAGCACGGCGGCCGGCGTCACGCGCTCCGGCAGGTGAAGGGGCAGAAGTGATGAAAGCAGTAGCCCGCCGGGTCGCCGTAGGGCTTGCCCTCGCGGGCGATGCACTCGGCGATCATCCGCCGCGAGAGGTCGGCGTAGTCCGGCCGCCGCTCCTCCCGCCGCTTGCAGTCGGCGCAGATCGGCCGGTGGTCCTCGACGGAGAGAAACCGCGGGTCGCGGCTCCCGAGCGCCGACCCGCAGCGTTCGCAGCGGCTTTGGCAGGCGAGCATCTTGTCCCAATCTTCGCGCATGGCGTCCTCCTTTTCCATTCGGCTCGGCGGCGGCGCGCCGGCCCGCTCCGGGCGCCGCCGGTGGATTATGGTAAGGCCGGCGCGGCCGCCGGCCAAGGGGGGAGAATTGACTTGCCTGCACGCTTCGGATAGAGAAAAGAAAAAGGCCGGGGAGGGCGGGGCGATGGAGAAGAAATGGGTCTACCAGTTTGACGAGCTGGATGCGGTCGAGGCGCACGTCGGCAAAAGTCCGGAGGCCGTGCGGGGGCTGCTCGGCGGCAAGGGGGCGAACCTCGCCGAGATGGTGCGGATCGGGATCCCGGTCCCGCCGGGCTTCACGATCACCACCGAGGCCTGCAACGACTACCTCGCCAACGCCGGCGCCTTCCCCGAGGGCCTCTGGGACCAGGCGATCTCGGCGCTCGAGAAGGTGGAGTCGCTCACCGGGAAGAAGTTCGGCGACCCCGTGAATCCGCTGCTCGTCTCCTGCCGCTCGGGGGCGAAGTTCTCCATGCCCGGGATGATGGACACGGTCCTCAACATCGGGCTGAACGAGGAGACCGTCGCCGGCATGACGGCCCTCACCGGCAACCCGCGTTTCGTGCTCGACTCCTACCGGCGCCTGATCCAGATGTTCGGCAGCGTCGTCATGGGGATCGCCGACGAGCCCTTCGAGGAGGCGCTCATGCGGGCGCGGCGCGCGGCGAAAGTCGCCACCGACGCGGAGCTCACGGCGGCGGAGCTCACGGAGCTGATCGCCGAGTTCAAAAAGATCTTCCGCCGCCACGCCAACCGCGAGTTTCCCGCCGAGCCCTACGAGCAGCTGCGCATGGCGACCGCCGCGGTCTTCGAGAGCTGGAACGGCAAGCGCGCCGTCGACTACCGCAACGCCGCCGGCATTCCGCACGACCTCGGGACGGCGGTCAACATCGTCGCCATGGTCTTCGGCAACATGGGCGAGACGAGCGCCACCGGGGTCGCCATGACCCGCAACGGCACCACCGGCGAGAAGGAGATCGAGGGCGACTACCTGACCAACGCCCAGGGCGAAGACGTCGTCGCCGGCATCCGCATGACCAAGGACATCTCGCAGCTGATCAAGGAGATGCCCGAGGCCTACGCGGAGTTCCTGGGGATCGCCCGGCGACTCGAGCAGCACTACCGCGACATGCAGGACGTCGAGTTCACCATCGAGCGCGGCAAGCTCTGGATGCTGCAGACCCGCAGCGGCAAGCGCTCGGCCCAGGCCGCCGTGCGCATCGCGGTCGAGATGGCCGATGAGGGGCTGATCACCCGCGAGGAGGCGGTCCTGCGCGTCAGCCCGGAGCAGGTCGACTTCTTTCTGCACCCGCAGTTCGACTACCACACCAAGCAGGAGGCCAAGAGCGCCGGGGCGCTGCTCGCCACGGGGCTGAACGTCTCTCCGGGGGCGGCGGTGGGGATGGTGGCCTTCGACGCCGATCTGGCGGAGACCTGGGGGCGCAACGAGAACAAGCCGGTCATCATGGTGCGGCCGGAGACCAAGCCCGATGACGTCCACGGCATGCTCGCCTCTCTCGGGATCCTGACGAGCCGCGGCGGGCGCACGAGCCACGCGGCGCTCGTCGCCCGGCAGTTCGGGAAGCCCGCGGTGGTCGGGGTGGCGGCGCTCGAGATCGACCTGAGCGACCGCATCATGCGCGTCGGCGACAAGATCGTCAAGGAGGGCGAGTGGCTCTCGATCGACGGCACCGCCGGCGAGGTCTACCTCGGCAAGCTCGACACCATGGTCCCGGACATCCGGGACCCCTGGCTGATCAAGCTGCTCGGCTGGGCCGACGAATTCCGCCGGCTCGGCGTGCGGGCCAACGCCGACTATCCCCGGGACGCCCAGCGGGCCCGCGAATACGGGGCGGAGGGGATCGGCCTGTGCCGCACCGAGCACATGTTCTTCGAGCCCGAACGGCTGGTCCACTTCCAGAAGATGATCATGACCGATCTGCCGAGCGAGCGGCGCGAGGCCCTGGAGACGCTGCTGCCCTTCCAGCGCGAGGACTTCGCCGAGCTCTTCCGGATCATGCACGGGCTGCCGGTCATCATCCGGCTGATCGACCCGCCGCTGCACGAGTTTCTGCCCAACCCCTTCGACCTGATGCACGAGCTCGCCGACCTGAAGATCCGCCTGCAGCACGCCCCCAATCTCGCGCAGCTCGACGACCTGCTCGAGCAGATCCGGCTGAAGGAGAGCCTCCTCAAGCGCGCCAAGGCGCTCGACGAATCCAACCCCATGCTCGGCATGCGCGGCGTGCGGCTCGGCATCATGATCCCGGAGCTCACCCGCATGCAGGTCCGGGCGGTCTTCGAGGCGGCCTGCACCGTCGCCGCCGAAGGGGTCGAGGTGCATCCGGAAATCATGATCCCGCTCACCAGCCATGTGCGCGAGCTTGAGCGGCAGCGCGAGGTGCTCGAGGGCGAGGCGCGCAAGGTCATGGAGGGGATGAAGACCGAGGTCGCCTACAAGTTCGGGACCATGATCGAGATCCCCCGCGCGGCGCTCACCGCCGATCAGATCGTCGCCTTTTCGGAATTCTTCTCCTTCGGCACGAACGACCTCACCCAGACGACCTTCGGGATTTCCCGCGACGACGCCGAGGCGAGCTTCCTGGTGCCCTACATCAGCGCCGGCATCCTGCCGGACAACCCCTTCAACACCATCGACGCCCAAGGGGTCGGCGAGCTGATGCGCATCACCATGGAAAAGGCCCGCCGCCTGAAGCCCGACCTGATCTGCGGGATCTGCGGCGAGCACGGCGGCGATCCGGACTCCATCGACCTCTGCCATCGCCTGGGGCTCGACTACGTCTCCTGTTCGCCCTTCCGGGTCCCCATCGCCCGGCTCGCGGCGGCGCATGCCAACATCCGCAACCGGCCGCCGCAAGCCTGCTGAGAGCCGCCGCCGCGCTGCCCGGCGGCCGGCCGAGTGTTCCGTGAGACACTTTTGCCTCGCGGGGGCGGATGAAACATGAGCCAACCATGAGGGGACCCGGCCGGCGCTGCGGCGCGGCGGCGTAGCGCCTGGCGGGACTTTCCGGGGGATGTCTCGGGCCTGCGGGCGGCCGGCCGGATCCAGCGCCGCGCCATTTGAAACAACCATTTAAAATTATTTTATTTTTTGGCTGATCTGCGTCCTGGCACGTCTTTTGTTATTTGAAGCTCGAAAACCCCGGACAGAGTGGTGCGGCAGCCCACGCCACTTGCCATCAAAGGAGGAGATGCATGAGCAAGACCGAGAAGAACCTGAAGGATGCTTTCGCCGGCGAGTCCCAGGCCAACCGGAAATATCTCGCCTTCGCCCAGAAGGCCGAGACCGAGGGCTACCCCCAGGTCGCCCGGCTTTTCCGGGCGGCGGCCGAGGCCGAGACGGTCCACGCCCACACGCACCTGCGCACCCTGAAGGGCGTGCGCAGCACCCTCGAGAACCTCAAGGAGGCCCTGGGCGGGGAGACGTATGAATTCGAGTCCATGTACCCCCCCATGATCGCCGATGCCCGGGCGGAGGGCAACGAAGCCGCCGTGCGGACCTTCACTTATGCCAACGAGGTGGAGAAGATCCATGCGGCGCTCTACAAGAAGGCGATCGACAACCTGGGCAAGACCCCGCAGGCGGACGTGGCCTATTACGTCTGCTCGGTTTGCGGGTACACCTGCGAGAACGAGCCGCCGGACGAGTGCCCGGTCTGCAAGGCCAAGAAGAAGGTCTTCAAGAAGGTCGACTGACCTCCGGGGCCGGGGGCGGAACGCCGAGCGGGGGTAATCCATGCAGTGCCCGATCTGCCGCAGCGAGGATTTCTACGCCAAGAGCCCGCATGACGAGTTCGACACCATCGGCTTCCGGGTCACGGAAAGCGGGGTGGCCTTCGCGCCCGATGCCGGGGAGGACCCGCCGCCGGTGGGGGCGGCCACCGAGGTTTTCTGCAGCACCTGCGCCTGGCATGGGAAGGTCGGCGATTTGAAACCGGGTTGAAGGCGCCCAGTCCACCGGCTGGTCAGCGCGTGCGCCCGGCGGCATCCCCGCCGGGCGCATCTTTTTGGGGCGCGCGGCGCCTGCGGGCGGCGGGCGGAAAGCGGGGGTTGGAAAAACCGGCATCGGGCCGAGGTTCAGGAGCGGAGGCGGCCGACGGTCCGGTCGTAGAGGCTTGCGGCCAATCGCCGGCATCGGTCCATGATCCCGGCCGCCGCCGCCGGCGCTCCGGTTGCGGGCGGCGGCTTTTGCAGGCGCGCTTCCAATGCGGCGATGCGCGCCTGGAAGCCCCGCGCCTGCCGCTCCATCTCCTCGCCGAGAGCTTCCAGCTGCGCCTTGCGGGAGCGGGCCTCGGCTTCGGCCGCATCCCGCGCGGCCCGCAGCGCGTTCATCTCGGAAACCATCCGCCGTTCGCGCGCAAGCGCCCGCAGCCCGCGCAGGCCCCAGGCCATCGCCGCGCCGATCAGGGCGGCCGCCAGCAGCAGGGCCAGGATCTCGCCGATCAGATAGATCACTCCACACCCTCCTTCGGCGCCATCAGAACCAGCTCCACGCGGCGGTTGGCGGCGCGTCCCGCATGCGAGCGGTTGTCGGCCCGCGGACGGCCCTCGCCGTAGCCGCGGGGGTGGAGGCGCGCCGGGTCGATTCCGGCCGCGGCGAGAAAGCGCGCCACGGCCGCGGCGCGGCGGGCGCTCAACCCGCGGTTGTAGGCCCGGGGGCCGGCCGCGTCGGCGTGTCCGGCGATTTCGATATGCAGGCCCGGCTGCGCCTGCAGGGCGGCGGCCGCCGCTCCCAGGGCCTCGCGGCCGGCGGCCGTCAGGCGGGCGCTTTTGAACCCGAAGCGGATGCACGGCGGGTCCCAAGCCGCCGGCGCCGGCCCGCCGGCCGCGGCAGCGGGCGGCGGCGGGGCCGGCGCCGCCGCGGCGGCCGATCTCTCCGGGCGGTCCTCGGCAGGCTCCGCCTCCGGCGCGCGGCGGGGTTCCCCGGTGCCGGCGGCGGGCGGCGGCACCGCCCCTGGCGGCGCCGGCTGGGGCGCGGCGATCGTCAGGCGGTCGATCACCTCCCGGACGCCGCGGACGGATCCGGCGACCGCCGTCGTCCGCGCCCGCTCCAGCGCGCCGGAGACCTCGCCCGCGAGCACGAGCGTGCGGCCATCGACCGCGAGGCGGATGCGGGGGCCGAGGCCGGCGGTTTCGAGCGCCGCGAGCGCCCGCGCGTGGATATCCCGGGAAACGTGCTGCGCCGCCCAAAAGGCGCCCACGGCGCCCACCAGGCAGAGGGCCGACAACCCGATCCACCAGATGCGGCGGCGCTTGATGCGGTCGGCTGCGGTGGTGTGCCCCGGCCCGTCGGGGACCCCCTTTTCCCGCGCAGAGGTCATGGCTGACCCCTTATCCCGAGGCGGCCCGGCAAGTCAATCGGGCGCGATCCTTCCGCCGCCGGGGCGGCGGGGCGGGGATGGGGCGGCGGTCCGGCGCGCAGCCGGGAGCAGGGCTGTCGAAAAGGCTTCAGTTGATCAGGCTGGAGGCGAGGAAGCGCTCAAGCTCCGTTTCGAGGACTTTCCAGCCGCGCCCGGCTTTCTTGGCGCGGATCTTTCCCGCCAGCACCAGCTTTAAAAAAGTCGGGCGCGAAACGCGCAGGTAGCGGCAGGCTTCGCTCGTGGTGAAGACCCGCTTGACCACTCCGATGGCCGGGGTGTCGCCCCGGCGGCGGCCCGGGCTGATGCGGCGGTCGCTGATGATGCGATTCTTTACGATGATCAAGCTGTTGCCATTATTCTTGTCGCCAGGCCTGGGCATGCCGCTATTCTCCATCGTGCCGTCTTGTTGATGGCCTTATCGGCATTTGATGGCCACGGCTTTAGCCGGCGATGGACAAACGGCGCCCCGCGGCCGTGATCCGGCGTTGCGCGGCGGTTGTCAGTGGTCACATCTTATTGAAATTGTGATTAAAGCCGACAGCATCGATTCGGGGGGTTCGGCCCTGGGGGAGTCGTCAGCGCTTGGGGTGGCATTCCCGCTGGGCCTCGACGCAGTCGCAATGGCCCTCGAGGGCCGCGCAGTAGTGCATGCAGCGCTCCCCCTGGCTCGCTTTCCTGAAAAACCGGCAGGCGCGCTGGCTTTCGGCGTCCGTCCCGGCGCCGCAGCGCGACATGAAGCCGGGGATGCAGCAGTTAATCGTCTCTTTCCTGTCCATCGGGCGAGCCGCGATCGGAATCCGGCACGAGTGTTCGGGGCGCGGGGGCCGCCCCCGCAGGGCGGCGGCGTCCAATCTGATAGAGACGCCCCCGGAAACGAAGTTACAGCGCCCCGCGGCGCCTCCGCCGTGCGGTCGGGGTTGAAATCCAACCGCGGCCGTTCTATAAGGCGGCTCCCACGGCTGCTTTTTCCAGCTGCCACGTTTGGCTCGAAGGAGGCCGGCATGCAGTTCCAGAACTTCAACCTGCCCGATGAGCTCTACTACGACGAGTCCCATTTTTACCTCCGGCCGGAGGGCGACCTCTTCGTCATGGGCATGAACGACTTCGCCCAGGCCCTGGCCGGCCCGATCGTCTACGTTCAGCTGCCCGAGGAGGGCAAGGCGCTCAAGGCCGGGAAGAAATTCGCGGCGGTCGAATCCGGGAAATGGCTGGGGAAGGTCATCGCCCCGTTCGACGGGGAGCTCGCGGCCGTGAACGAGCGGCTGGAGACCGAGCCGGGGCTGATCAACTCGGACCCCTACGGCGAAGGCTGGATGTACCGGCTGAGGCCCGCCTCCCCCCCGGATCTCAGCGCCTTCCGCCACGGGGCCGAGGCGGTCGGCCGGTGGATGGCCGCCGAGGTGGAAAAGCACAAGGAATCACTGAAAGGATAGATCACCGATCATGAAGCTCCACGCTCTCGGCAAAGTGCCCTGGGAGGACTCCCAGCTCCTCTACCACGCCCTGGCCGAGCTCGGCCGCGAGGGCCTGATCCTGCTCTCGCCGGCAACCCCCTACGTCTGCGTCGGGTTCCACCAGGACCCGGAGCGCGAAGTGGACCTGGAGTTCTGCCGTGCGCGGCAGGTTCCGGTATTCCGGCGCGAGGTTGGCGGCGGGGCCGTCTACCTGGACGGCGGGCAGCTCTTTTTCCAGCTGGTCCTGCGGCGCGGAAACCCGCTCATTCCCCCCTCCAAGGAGGCCTTCTACCGCAAGTTCCTCCAGCCGGTGGTCGACACCTACCGCCGCATCGGCATCCCGGCCGAGTACAAGCCGGTGAACGACGTGATCGCCGGCGGCCGCAAGGTGAGCGGCACCGGGGTCGGGGAGATCGGCCCGTCGGTCGTCTTCGTCGGCAACCTCATCGTGGATTTCAACTACGACATGATGGCGCGCGTGTTGAAGGTCCCCGACGAGAAGTTCCGCGACAAGGTCCACCGGACGCTGCAGGAAAACCTGTCGACCGTCCGGCGGGAGCTGGGCGAGGCGCGGGCGGCGGAGCTGAGCGCGGAGCACTTGAACGCCCTGCTCGCCGAGGAGTTCGCCAAGCTCCTCGGGCCGCTCGAGCCCGCCGGGGTCGATCCGCCGTGGCGCGCCCAGGCCGACGCGCTGCGGCCGGCGATGCTCAGCGACGCCTGGCTGTTCCAGCGCGGCCGGCGCCCGCCCGAAGCCGAGGTGAAGATCCGGGCCGGCGTCCACGTCCGGCGCAACGTGCACAAGGCGCCGGGCGGGCTCATCCGGGCGGATTTCGAGACCGTGGAGGGCGCCTTCGGCGCCGTCTCGCTGTCGGGGGACTTTTTCTGCTTTCCGCCGCAGGCGGTCGGCTGGATCGAGGCGGCCCTCGCGGGGCGGCCCGTCGATTCCGGCGCGGCGGCGGTGGCCGAAACCTGCGCCGCCCGCGGGATCGAGATCCCCGGCGTCGGGCCCGAAGACTGGGCCGCCGTCCTGAAGGTTTAGGCCCGCGCCCCGCCGGCCCGCCGGCGCCGGCCCCTCGAAGGCGCCGCCGGCGGGCGCTTCGCTTGACTCGGCCGGAAGTGTGCTTATCATTTCTCTGCAATCTATTCTCCCGCTCTCTCCGGTCCTCATCCCACCACCGGCGCGAAGGAGGTGACCCATGGAAAAACGGTCGGCTCCGCGTCACCCGATGGACACGTCGCTCTGCTGCTCCCTGTTCCGCTCCCTGGGCGGCGAAACCGGCTTCGAGGGCCGGATGAAGAACTGCAGCCGCCAGGGGCTGTGCGCCGAGCTCTCCTCCCCGCTCAAGGAGGGCACGGCGGTGATCGTGCGCGCATCGAAGAGCCCGCGCGGCCTTCCCTGCGCCGAGGGGTTCCGGTGGCTTGCGCTCGCCGAAGTCCGGTGGTCGCGCCCCAAGCCCTCGGCCGCCGGCGCCGCCCGCTACGCGACCGGGCTGAAGTACCTGGCGAGCTGAACCGGTGCGCACGGGCCCCCGCCCCTGACGTGAATTCCCATAGAAGGCCCCGGCGGCCGAGGGGCATCTGCCGCCTGAGGAGATCGGTCATGCAGCGAGCAGCCATCGTGGGCGCCGGCGTGATGGGCAGCGCCCTTGCGGTTCCCTTGGCCGACAATGGGTGCGCCGTGGCCCTTTGCGGCACGCCCTTCGACCGGGCGGCGATCGCCAGCATCCGGGAGACCGGTCGGCATCCCGGACTCGGGGTGCAGCTGCCGGAGGCGGTCCTGGCCTTCGATTTCACGGCGCTCGGGGAGGCCCTGGCCGGCGCGACGGTCGTGGTCCTCGGGGTTGTCTCGGACGCCCTGGCGGAGATCGCGCGCGCGGTCGGCCCCCATCTCGCCCCGGGGGCGTGCATCGTCAATGTCGCCAAGGGGATCGAGGCGCTGCCGCATGGGGGGCTGCGGACCCTCCCCGAGGTCATCCGCGGCGCCCTTCCCGCCGCGGCCGCCGCCGGGGCGGCCCTCGTCGCCGTCGCCGGGCCCTGCAAGGCCCTCGAGCTCGCCGTCCGGAAGCCGACGGAGGTGGTCTTCGCCTCCGAGGACCCCGCGGCGCTTGCACGCTGCCGGGCGCTGTTCGCCACCGCATACTACCGGGTTTCGGCCACGGACGACCTCAAGGGGGTCGAGGTGTGCGCCCCCGCAAAGAACGGCTATGCCATCGGCCTGGGGATCATCGACGGGCTGGAGCAGGCCGCCGGCGGGACGCTCGACAACCTGCGGGCGGCGCTCTTCCACCGGGCGACCCTCGAGATGGCCGCGCTCGCGGCCCATGCCGGCGGGCGGCGCGAGACCGCCTTCGGCTTGGCGGGGATGGGGGACCTGTTCGTGACCTACCGCCAGGGGCGCAACCAGACCCTCGGCCGCCTGCTGGGCGAGGGCCTGCCCGCGGCGGAGGCCTGCGCCCGGATGGCGGGCGCGACCGTCGAGGGTGTCGCGGCGGTCCGCGAGATCCACCGCGCCCTCGAGGGCGCCTTCGGCGCGAAGGAGGCGGCCGACCGCTTTCCGCTGCTCGCGGCGATCCACGCCGTGCTCTTCCGCGGAGCGGGCGCGGCCCGGCTCGCGGAGCGCATGGGCGCTTGAACCGGCGCCCGCCGCAGCCGGCGGCGGCGGTGGCTAGGCGGCCGCGGCGGCGAAGTACCGCTCGAGCAGGCGGAGATCGACCCAGCCCGGAAGCGTGACCGGCCGCCGCGAGGCGATCAGCTCGGCCCGCCGGCCGTGCGGATCTCCCAGGCAGCTCACGACGAGGTCCGCGGCGCTCAAATCCTCGCGGCGGCTGTAGGTGCTCGCCGTGGCGAGAACGGGCAGGCCGGCCGCCTTGGCGGCCGCGATTCCGGCCCGTGAATCCTCGACGACCAGGCATTGCCGCGCGGCGAGGCCGGTCCGCGCGAGCGCGAGCTGGTAGATGTCCGGGGCGGGCTTCTTGCGCGCGACGACGTCGCCGGCCAGAATGAACTCGAAGCGGATGCCCGCCAGCAGCGTCCCCGCGAGGGCCGCGGCCGCGGCCGGGTCCGAGGTGGTGCAGATCGCCAGGCGGACCCCGGCGGCGAGCGCCTCCCGCATCAGGCGGCGCACCCCCGGCCGCAGCGGAAGGCGGCCGGCGGCGATCAAGCCGGAGAAGATTTCGGTCTTGCGCCGGTGGAGGCGCTGGACCAGCGCCTCCGCGTCGCCGGCGCCCCCCGCCCGGCGGATGAAATGCCTGAGGCGCTCCTTGCCGCCGCTCACCTGCAGCAGCTCCCCGTAGCCCTCCACGCCCCATTCCCAGGGCAGCCCGAGCTCGCGAAACGCCTGGTTGAAGGCGGCGCGGTGGCCGTCGGGTTCGGTGTCGGCGATCACCCCGTCCTGGTCGAAGAAGATGGCCCGAATGGCGCCCATGCCCTACGCCCCTGCCTTCCCGGCGCCGCCCAGCAGTTCGATCCACCGGCGCATCCGCGCGGCCGTGGCCGCCTTCACGGCCGCGTCGATCTTCCCCGGCTCGAACTCCCCCCGGTGGGCGGCGATGTAGTCGAAGGTGGCGTCGACGAGCGCGTGCTTGAAGTCGGTCGAAACGTTGAACTTGGCCGCGCCGGCGGCGACGAGGCGGCGGACGGTCGATGGCGGAAGCCCCGTTCCGCCGTGGACGACGAGCGGCACGCGCGGCCGCGGGCGGTTGATCCGCCGGGCGATCTCGGCGAAGCGCGCGACGTCGACCGCCGGGTCGGCCGTGCGGTAGACCCCGTGGGCGGTCCCGATGGCGGGCGCGAAGAGGTCGACGCCGCTTTCCGCCACGAACCGCTCCGCCTGCGCCGGGTCGCAGAGCTCGGCGCCGCCCGCGGCGACCGCGATGTCGTCCTCGACGCCGGCGACCGTGCCGAGCTCGCCCTCGACGGCGATCGGCCCGCGGCCGCGGCAGAAGTCGCTGACCGACCGGGTCGCGCGGATGTTCTCCTCCAGGCTGAGCGCCGAGGCGTCGATCATGACGCTGGTGAAGCCGGCCTCCGCGCACCGGCGGCAGTACGCCGCATCCCGGCAGTGGTCGAGGTGCAGGCCGAGCGGCACGGGGGCGCCGGCGGCCAGCGCGCGGAAGGCCGCCGCCAGGACCGCCGCGTTGTGAAAGCGGGCGGTCTTCTCCGAGATCTGGACAATGAGCGGCGCGCGGAGCTCGGCGGCCGCCTCGACGGCCGCCTCCATCTGGACGAGGCCGGTCACGTTGAAGGCCCCCACGGCGTACCCGCCGCGGCAGGCTTCGAGCAGCATCGCGCGGGTGTCGGCGATCGGCATGGCGCGCTACCTCCCTTCCGCCCGCCCCGCCCGCCCCGCGCGCTTCAGGACGCTGTCGCCCGGGCGGGCGCCGATGTCGCGTGCGATGACGGGGCATT
Organism: uncultured Desulfatibacillum sp.; assembly: GCA_964573635.1. Taxonomy (GTDB): domain Bacteria; phylum Desulfobacterota; class Desulfobacteria; order Desulfobacterales; family SpSt-501; genus SpSt-501. Next base: position 92,321 of record CAZNKG010000002.1, read on the forward strand.
TGACTTTGAGAAGGAAATAGATCGGGCGGGGCTCCTGGCTGAGCGCCTCATAGTTCCCTTGGCCCTTGGCGATGACGAGGTCGGCCGCGTCGAAGAGCTCGCGGACCGCCGCCGGAGAGCGCTCCAGCTCGCAGCCCGGCGCCCCGGGTCCCGCGGCCTCGATCCGCGCGAGCTCGGCGAGCCCCACCTCCCGGGCGTCTTCGAGGGTCGCGTCGTTTAAGATCGGCGAGCCCCGAACGATGAAGGCGATCTCCGCCGCCGGCTGCTCCGCCCGCAGCACTTCGACGAGCAGGCGGTCGAAGGCGATCTCGCCCGCGTTGTCGCCGACGACCACGAGGCGCCGCGCGGCGGTGAGGTCGCGGCGCAGGCCGGGGAGGTCGTCGATGTCGAGCGGGCGGGCGAGACAGTCCGCGAGCGTCGCCTCGATATCGTAGGCCGCGCCGAGGGAGCCGTGGTCGATGATGTTCCCGGCGATGGCGATGCGGGCCGCCGTGTCGAGGCGGTCCGGCGAGGCCGCGATCCGCCGGCGGAGCTCCGGCAGGCGGGCGCGCGCCAGGCGGTTCGCCTCGCGCTTGACCGGCGCATAGGGGTCCTCGACGCCGAGGTGCGCGCGGATCAGCGCGTGGATCTCGGCCGTCAGGCGCACGGGCGTTTGCCCCGGCGCGGCGGCCGCCAGGCGCTTGAGGACCGCCTTGACCAGCTTCCGCAGGCGTCCCTCCTCGGCCGCGCAGAGGCGCGCGGCCTCGAGGGCGTGGCGCAGCAGGCACGGGTAGCAGTCGAGATAGGTTTGCATGGCGGCTCCCCCCCCATGAGTGTTTTCCGCGCCCCCGACGGGTTTTTGGGAGCGGCCGGCAGTTTTTAATTGACATTAGTATATTATTGCAATATTACATTCAGTATCCCAAATCAAGCCCGATCACAACCCCATCGACCGGACAGGAGGTTTAGCGATGAGCAGCAAGAGCGCGGTGGAAAGGCTCTGGGAGGTTCAGCCCCAGGCGGAGATCTGGTGGGACTCCTCGCCCCTGGTATTCGACAACTGGCGCCGCAAGATGATCGCCCAGGCCCCCGACCCGGCGCTGATGACCGCCTGGATCGACCGCATGTTCCATCCGCGGAACCCGCCGGAGGCGAACCTCTTCCGCGGCGTCACCACCAACCCGCCGCTTTCCTACAACGCCATCAAGGACGACCCGGCTTACTGGTCCGACTGGATCGATGCGCAGATCCGCAAGGACCGCTGCACCGACGTCGAGGTGGTGTTCTGGGACACCTACAAGGAGATCGTGCGCCGCGGGGCGGAGGCCTACCGCCCGATCTTCGAGGCGAGCGGCCGCAAGTATGGCTACATCTCCGGCCAGACCGACCCGCGCGTGCGCCACGACGTCGACCGGATGACCGCTCAGGGGGTCGAGCTGCACGCCATCGCCCCGAACGTGATGATCAAGGTGCCGGGGACCGCCGAGGGCTATGAAACCATCCGGCGGCTGACCGCGAGGGGAATCCCGACCAACAACACGCTCTCGTTCATCATCCCCCAGTTCGTGGCCTGCATGGAAGCGGTGGCCGCCGGGCTGCGCGAGGCCCGGCGCAGCGGAGTCGATCTCTCCAGCTGGCGGTCGGTCATCACCGCCATGAGCGCCCGCTTCGGCACGCTCGGCGACCTGCAGAAGGAGGCCCAGGAGCGCGGCATCGAGCTGTCGGAGACCGACGTGCGCTGGGCGGAGATCGCGGTCTTCAAGAAGGCCTGCCGGCTCGTCGCCGAACACCCCGAGTACCGGGGCAAGATGCTGCTCTGCTCGATGCGCATGAGCCCGGTGGTGAACGGCCAGGCCTACTCCTGGCACGTGGAGAAGACCGCCGGGGCGGACATCGTCTACACCTGCCCGCCCTCCTATTTGGAGGCGCTCCTCTTCAAGGGCGGCCACCTCGTCTTCCGCGACCAGTGGCAGGAGCCGATCCCGGCGCCGGTGATGGAGAAGCTCCTGAAGATCCCCTACTTCGAGCGCGGCTACCGCGAGGACGGCTACAGCGCCGCGGAGTTCAACACCCACCCGGCGCTCATCGCCACCGCGACCGAGTTCAGCGGCGCGACCCAGGGGATGGTCGACTTCGTCGCCAAGCGCGTGGCGGCCTTTTGCGGATGACCCGCTTCCCGGCGGCTCGGAGCCGCCGGGAGTTTCATGGCGACTCCTCCGTGCCATGGGGTCCGGGGCCCGGCGGGGCCCCGGACCCGCCGCCCGCTCCGAATCCCCCCCCAGGCACGACCGACCGGAAGGAGGCCTCATGCCGCTCGTCCCGTTGACCGCCGTTCTGCCGCCCGCCCGCGCCGGGGCCTATGCCGTCGGCGCGTTCAACATCTTCGACTATCTCAGCATGGAATCCGTGGTGGCCGCCGCCGCGGAGCTCGCAAGCCCCGTCATCCTGCAGGTCCTGCCGCCGGTCGTCGAGCGGTTCGGCAGCCGGCCGATCGCCGCCTGGGCCCGCGCGCTCGCCGCGGAGCACCCGGAGCTGCCGATGGCGCTGCACCTGGACCACGGCCGGGAGATCGCCATGATCCGCGGCTGCATCGCCGCCGGCTGGACCTCGGTGATGATCGACGCCTCCGACCGGCCGCTCAAGGAGAACATCGCGCTCACCCGCGAGGTGATCGCCGCCGCGCGCGCGGCCGGGGCGAGCGTGGAAGGGGAGGTGGGGTGCATCCTCTCCGGGCAGGACGCCGTGGAGGTGCGCGAGAGCGCGGCGAACCTCGCGCGGGTGGAGGCCTGCGAGCTCTACTGCGGCGAGACCGCCGTGGATGCGCTGGCGCCGGCGATCGGAACCGCCCACGGCCTCTACCGCGAGGCGCCCCGGCTGGACTGCGACCGGCTGTCGCGCATCGCCGCCGCCGTCGGAAAACCGGTGGTGATCCACGGCGGGACGGGGCTTTCCGCCGATGACTTCCGCCGCCTCATCGCCTGCGGGGCGAGCAAGATCAACATCGCCACCCAGATCTATCTCACCTACATGCGGCGCCTCACCCGCTTTGCCGCCGCGCATCCGGAGGGCAACGACCCGCTCGCCTTCTTCGGGCAGGCCGCGGGCGACCTGCGCGCGGCCGTGAGGGGGTTCATCGAGATCTTCGGCTGCGCGGGCAAGGCCGGAAGCCGCCGCTAGCCCGCGCGCGATCCGGGCCGCCGCACCCTCTAGGGCGCCGCAGCGGAGAGGATTTCGTCGGCCTTCTGGAACAGCGGCGCCGCCTGGTGGTCGGCGAGCAAAAACGGCTCGGCGGCCCCCGAGGATCTCCCCGGCGCGGATTTTTCCTCCGAGCCCGGAAGCGGCGCGAACAGCTCGAGGCGGTGGGTTTTTGCGCCGGCGAGCGCCACGGTCAACACCGGGTCGCGGAGATCCGCCGCGCCGGCTTCGGCCAGGAACCGGTCGCAGGCCAGCGCCGAGAGGCGCCGCAGGAGCTCCTCCACGGCCGCCGGGTCGACCGCCTTCCCGTCGGCGCCCTGCCAGGCGGGCGGCGCCCCCTCGGCGGCGGCCGGCGCGCGCTTCAGCGCGATCGTGCGCCCCCCCCGGCCGATGGTGAGCTCCGCGATCTCGCCCGGCGCGAAGGCGAGCACGGTCTTGTCGCGCATGTCCTCCAGCGTGCGGGCGAAGCGGTCGCGGAAGGCGTCGACGGCGTGGAAGACGCGCGCGTCGCCCTCGAGGCGCACGAAGGTGTGGCGGAAGGAGGGGGCGATCTTGCCGATGGACAGATCGCGCACCGGGCGCTCCCCCGCCCAGGCGCGCACGCGGATGCGCCGCGCCGCGTCGAGCTCGTAGAGGGCATCGCTCGGGGTTTCGGCCACCACGGCGGAGAGCCGCAGGCCGGCGAGCGCCTCGAGCATCTGCCCGACGAGCTTGCGGTCCGCGGCGACCCCCGGCGGCGCGATCCGCCAGGCGTCGTCCGCGCGGGTGAGCGTGAGCGTTTCCTGGTCGCGGGCGATCTCGATCCGCGTGATCTCCGAGGCCGCGACCGGGGCGGGCGCCGGCAGGCGGGCGGGCTCGTCGCCGCGGCGCAGGAGGTAGACGGAGAGGGCCGCGATCAGGGCGGCCAGGATCAGGACCTTGTGGCGCAGGCGCATACCGGTAACTTCCCTCCGCTCATTGGAACATCGCCTGGATGCGGCGCTTGCGGGCGGCGCGCCGCATCCAGACCCCCAGGCCGAAGAGCACGGTCAGAAGGGGCAGCCCCACGATGTTGAAGGATTTGACGAAGGTCTTGGCGGCCGCATCGGTCTCGCGCAGGGGATCGAAGCGCTGCTCCTTGCTGCGCATCTGGGCGACGTCGGTGCGCTGATTGAGGTGGTCGATCACGTTCATCACGAAGACCGAGTTGTTTCCCCGGCCGCTCTCGTCGATCACGATGTTCTTGAGCATCTCGGCGGAGCCCATCAGGAAGATCCGTCCGGGCCGGCCCTTGGCGATGAACGGCCCGCGGTGCTCGAGCGCCGGGGCGGCCTCCGCGGCCGGCGGCGCGGCCGGCGGGTTTTCAGCGGGCTTTGCGGCGGGGGCCTCGCGGACGGGCAAGGGCTTGCCGGCGAAGAAGCTCGGAAACTCGCCCTCGATCAGGACCGCGAGCGGCCGGCGGCGCATGCCGGCGGCGTCCGCCGGCGGCCGGAGCGCCATCGGCTCGAAGGTGATGCGCTCGCGCATCTCCCAGGAGCGCTCCGAGGAGGCGATCACGGTGGCGGCCTTCAGCCCGTTTTCGCGCAGGCGGTCTTCGAGCAGCTCGACCGGGGCCGCCTTGACGGCCACCATGCCCTTGATGTTCTGCAGGAAGGGGAGCTCCTTGTTGATGTTCTCGTTCTTGATGATCGGGGCGTAGTAAAGCGGGCGCTCCCCGCCGCCCAGCTGGGGCGGGATCTCCTGGCGGTAGCAGTGCTCGTCGAGCACGTAGGCCGGCGCGACCCGCGCGCCGTAGTGCTCGAGCAGCCGCTCGAGCCCGGTCGCGACGGGCTTGAAGAGCGAGGGGCGCCCGCCGAAGGGCGAGGGCTGGCCGGCCTGCGGCACCTCGTCGAAGGGGTCGAGGAAGAGGGCGAGGCTTTTTCCCTGCATGAGGAACTGGTCGATCTGGAAGAGGTCGTAGTCGCTGAACGGCTCGCGCGGCTTGGCGATCACCAGGCAGGCGATGTTCTCCGGCAGGCGGCTCTCGGCGAGCGGGATGCGCTTGAGCGAGTAGGTGAGCGAGACGAGCTCGCGGAAGTTCGTGAGCGCCTCGACGTCCTCGGGCCCGGCGCCGGGCATGGCGGCCGGGGTGAGGCGCGCGGTCTGGTGGTCGGAGAGCCAGCCGAGGTCCGCGTGGATGTCGATCAGGGACTCGACCCCCCGGGCGATCATCCCCTCGAGCTCCTCGGCGCCGGCCACCTTGTACTGGGTGCCGATGATCGGGATGCGCACCGCCTCGAGGACGGGCAGCGCGAGGTGGCGGTCCCCGTGCGCGAGCACGAGCCCGATGACGCCGCGCCCGGCCGCCAGGCGCCCGTCGGGCGAAGCCGGCCAGGCGAGGGCGGGCAGGTTGAACCGCCGCGCCGCCTCCTCGATCTCGGCCTCGGCGTCGGCGGGCGCGCGCCCGTATTCGAGCTTGCCGTAGTGGGTGGCGTTCAGCTCCCGGACGATCTTCTCGACGCGGGCCGGCAGCTCGAGGATCGACTGCAGGCCGACGCGGGGGGCGACCATCTCGAGGGCGGCGGACTGGTAGAGCTGCACGCGGATCTTGTCCTGGACCGCGAGCAGGGCGCCGATCTTGTTGTTCATCTTCTGGATGGCGGTCGTGATGCGGTACTCGAGGCCGTCGGTCGTCGTGAGGGTGGGGATCTGCTCGATCAGGTCGCCGTGGATCAGGACCATCCCCATGTAGGCGCGCTGGAACTTGACCTCGTCCTTTTCGATGGCCTGGATCTGCACCGGGTGGATGCCGTAGGCGTTGGCGAGCTTCTGGTTCTCCTTCGCCTCCGCGGGGATGTCGCCCTCCTCGGCGCTCACGTCGTAGAAACGGGTGACGAACCGCCGGCCGCCGAAGACGGCGTACTCCTCGAGGAGGTCGCGCAGGTAGCGTTCGACGCCGTTGTAGGGGGCCGGGAGGTTGCGGGTGAAGAAGACGTGGATGGTGAGCGGCTCGGTGAGCCCGCCGACGACGCGGCGGCTGGCCGGGGAGAGGGAGTAGACGTGGTTCTGCGTGAGATCGCCGCGCAGGAACAGCGTCGTTCCGGCCGCGTTGGCCAGGATGAGCGCGGCGAGGGTCAGCGCGAACAGCAGATAGCGTGCGGGTCGCTGGGTGTCCGCCATGAACGGCTCCTTCAAGACGCCTCTAGTGTTTGGCCTGCAGCGCGAGGTGGGTGGCGTAGAGCCCGAGGGCGCACAGGCTCGCGAAGTAGAGGATGTCGCGGGTGTCGACGACGCCCCGCGAGATGTTCTGGAAATGGAAGTCCGCCCCGAGGTAGGCGCAGACGGCCACCAGGCCGCGCGGCAGGAAAAAGAGCATCTGGTCGATCAGCGTGAGGGCGAAGCAGATGGCGAGCGCCGTGATGAAGGCGACGATCTGGTTGCGCGTGAGCGCGGAGGCGAACAGGCCCACGGCGGCGAACGCCGCTCCCAGGCAGAGGGCGCCGGCGTAGCCCCCGGCGACCGGCCCCCAGTCGAGCTCGCCCAGGAAGGCGATCGTGAGCGGGTAGGCGAGCGTCGGAACGAGCATCGCCGCGATGAAGCCGACCGCCGCCAGGAACTTGCCGGCGATCACCTCGCCGAAGGTGACCGGCAGGGTCAGCAGCGTTTCGTAGGAGCCGATGTGGAGCTCCTCGGCGAAGAGCCGCATGGTGACGGCCGGCACCACGAAGGCGAAGACGGTCGGCAGGAGCGCGAAGAAGCTCCTCAGGCTCGCCTGGTTGAAGAGGAAAAAGGTGCTGAAGAAAAACCAGCCCGTCACCAGGAGAAAGATCGCGATGACGATGTAGGCGATCGGGGTGACGAAGTAGGTGGTGAACTCCTTGCGGCAGAGGGTCAGCGCGGCGCGCATCTCAGTTCTCCTTGGTGAGCTCGCGGAAGACGGTCTCGAGGCTGCGGGTCTCCTGGCGGAGCTCGAGCAGGACCCAATCGGTCGCCTTGATCCGGTCGTAGACGGCCGGCCGGGGGTCGGCGCCGGCCTCGGCGTCGAGGCCGAAGGCGAGCCCGCCGTCGACCTCGCCGAGGAACTCCGCCGCCGCGATGCCCGGGATCGTCCGCAGGGCGGCGAGCGCCGCCTCCCGCTCGGCCCCGGCCACGGTGAGCGTCACCCGCCGGCGGTCGCCGAGCGCCTGCTTCAGCCGGTCGGTGGCGCTGTCGGCGACGATCCGGCCGCGGTGGATGATGGCGACCCGGTCGCAGGTCGCCTCGGCTTCGCTCAGGATGTGGGTCGAGAAGACGACGGTCTTCTCGCGGCCGATGCGCTTGATGATCTCGCGGATCTCCACGATCTGGTTGGGGTCGAGGCCCGAGGTGGGCTCGTCCAGCACGAGCACCTCGGGGTCGTCCATCATGGCGTGCGCCAGCCCCACGCGCTGGGTGTAGCCCTTGGAGAGCTCGCCGATCGGCTGGTGCATCACCTCGCGGATCCCGCAGAGCTCGCCGATCTCCCGGATGCGGGCCCGGCGGCGCTCCGGCTCCATGCGCCGCAGGTCGGCCACGAAGCCGAGGTAGTCGTAGACCAGCATGTCGCGGTACAGGGGCGCGGACTCCGGCAGGTAGCCCATGGTTTTCTTGATGGCGAGGGGGTGCTCGTCGAGGCGGCGGTCGCCGATCCGGATGGTCCCGGCGCTCGGCTGGAGGAAGCCGGTCAGCATGCGCAGCGTCGTCGTCTTGCCGGCGCCGTTCGGCCCGAGGAGCCCCAACACCTCGCCGCGGCCGACCGTGAAATCGATGTGGTCCACCGCGCAAAATCCGTGGTAGTATTTCGTCAGCTGTTCGACCTGGATCATGATGCCGGATCTCCTAATCGAAAGAAACCCACGCTGTCAAGCGGCCGGCGGCGCCTTCGCCGCGGCCCGGGCGGCGGAACGGAGGGCTCCCCCATGCGCGCGCGATCCCCCCTGATCGTTCAAAGCAACTGGAAAATGCACAAGACCCACGACGAGGCGCTGGCCTGGATCGCCGCGCTCGGCGCCGCGGCCCCCGCCTTCGGCGGGCGCCTGGAGCTGATCGTCTGCGCGCCCCACGTCCATCTGCGGGCGCTGGCGCGGGCGGCGGCGCCGTGCGACGCCGTCGCCGTCGGGGCCCAGAACGTCCACGCCGAGGAGCGGGGCGCCTTCACCGGCGAGGTCTCGGCGCCGATGCTCGCCGACGCCGGCGCGCGCTACTGCGTGGTCGGCCACTCCGAGCGGCGGAGCTATTTCGGGGAGACCGACGAGGCGGTCAACCGCAAGGTGCAGGCGCTCTTGCGGCACGGGGTCCGACCCATCGTCTGCATCGGCGAGGAGGCTGCCGACCGCGACCGGGGACTCACCCTCAACCGGCTCGAGCGGCAGGTCCGCATCTGCTTCGAGGGGCTCACGGCGTCCGCCATGCGCCGCGTCGTCGTCGAATACGAGCCCATCTGGGCGATCGGCACGGGGCGCAACGCCACCCCCGAGCAGGCCGCCGAGGCCCACGCCTTCATCCGCCAAAATTTGGCCGGACGCTTCGATCCGCAGACCGCCGCGGCCGTGCGGATTTTCTACGGCGGCAGCGTCAAGCCGCACAACGCCGCGGCGCTGCTCGCCGCCCCGGACATCGACGGGGTCGGGGTGGGCTCGGCCAGCCTGGCGATCGACGATTTCCTCGCGATCGCCCGGGCCTGCGCCGAAGCCCCGGGGGCGGCCGCGGCGGTTACCTGACGCGCCGCGCCGAGGGTTGCCGGACGGTTGGGTCATCAATCGATGAAGGCATCGAAGGCGAGCTCGTAGCGGTCGCTGCGGTAGAAGGACTCCTCGCACTCGAGCGGCAGGTCGCCGCCGTTCGCGTAAGTGACGCCCTTGATCAGGAAGGCGTGCGCCCCTTTGCGGATGCCGAGGAGGGCGGCGGTGTCGGCGCCGATGCGCGCGATCTTGACGCGCTGCGCGTGCCGGACGGGCTTGTGATGGTAGACGCGCTCGAAGACCTGCCAGAGCGACCCGGAAAGGTCCTGGTTGAGGATGCCCGGGAAAAGGTCCATGCGGATGTAGCGCGTCTCGAACATCATGGGCTCCCCGTCGGCCAACCGCAGGCGTTCGAGCCGCGCGATCATGGCGTCCTTCGGCAGCCCGAGGGACTGCACGACGAAGTCGCTCGCGGGCTGGATCTTCTTGCCGATCACCTGCGTGGAGGGGGTGAGCCCCATCTGGAGCATGTTCTGGGTGAAGCCGAGCACCTTGCGCAGGTCCCGCTGGACCTTCTTCATGCGCACGAAGGTGCCCTTGCCGGCCTTGCGTTCGAGGTAGTTCTCCTGCACGAGGTCGTTCAGCGCCCGGCGGATGGTCGTGGAGGAGAGGTCGTAGCGGTCGCTGAACTCGCGCTCCGAGGGGATCAGGTCGCCTTCCTTGTAGCGGCCCTCCTTGATCTTCTGCTTGATCTGCTCCTTGAGCTGAAAGTAGAGCGGCATTCTCGAGTTGAAATCGATGGTGAAATCCATCTGTCGTCCTTCCGCCGCGGCCGCCCCCCTGGGCGGCCTTCACCCGACGTCGTGGTGGCGCGCGCGCCTGCTGTCACGGTTGATAAATTTAAAATATAAACGATAGCATCGCGCGCGTCAATCAAAACCCCGCTCTGGTTTGCAGCTCTCGCGTGCCGGTCGCCTCCTTCCCCGGGGGGTTCGCCGGGGGCGCGTATCGTCTCGGATCGGATGATGGATCCCGCCTCAGGCGGGCTCCCGGTCGAAGGCCTCGTTGATGGCCGCGACCGCCTGCAGGTGGTGCTGGATGCTGTCGTAGAACTTGGCGTAGACCTCGCGGTAAAAGCGTTCGTAGCGGGCGACGTTGGCCGCGACGGGCGCGTAGCTTCGGCGCACGCTCACCATCCGGGCGACCGCCGTCTGGAAGTCGGCGAACATCCCGCAGCCCACCGCGGCGCTGATCGCCGCCCCCAAGGCCGTGGTCTCGGCGGTCTCGGGCACGTGCAGCGGCTTGTTGAAGACGTCGGCGAAGATCTGGTTCCAGTGGTCGCTGCGGGCCGAGCCGCCGTACATCTTGATCTGCTCGACCCGGGTCCCCGTGCCCGCCTCCATGAGCTCGGCCTGGCGCCGCGACTCGTAGGCCAGGCCCTCCATGATGGCCCGCACGAGGTGCGGACGGCCGAACTCGGTGTGCAGCCCGAAGATGGCCCCGCGGGCGTTCAGGTCCCAGTAGGGCCCGTTGGCCCCCTGGAAGTAGGGCACGAGCATCATGCCGCGGTTGCCGACGGGGGCCTCCCCGGCCTCGTTGTAGATCACCTCCCAGACGCTCTTTCCGGCGGCCTGGGCCTCGACGACCTCGCGGTGCCCGAAATGGCTCTTGTACCAGTTCATCAGGGCCGAGCCGCCGCTCGGGATGTAGTTCTCGACGATGTAGTCGCCGGAGGGGCTGAGCTCGATGAAGTAGTCGACGGCCTCGCGCTTGGGCAGGCCGCGCGCCACGAACTCGTTCGTGCAGGAGGTGCCGCCGTTGATCCCGATCTCCCCGGGCAGGATGACGCCCGCGCCGAGGATCCCGCAGGGCTGGTCGCCCGCTCCGGTCACAACCGGCAGCCCCGCGGGCAGGCCCGTTTCGCGCGCGGCCGCGGGGGTGACCTGGCCGGCGACGGCCCCCCCGGGGAGGATCGTGTCGATCCAGATGTCCCGGCGCACGCCGAGCGCCTCGATCACGTCGTGCGCCCACTTCCGGGGGCTGGCGATGTCGAGCGCTCCGGTCATGGTCCCGGCGCCCGAGAGGGTGACCAGGTTCCCGGTCAGCCGGTAGATCAGGTAGTCCTGGACCAGGACGAGTTTGTAAATCCGGGCATAGAGCTCGGGCTCGTGGTTCTTGAGCCACAGCGCCTTGTAGAGCGTCCATTGGCCGGGGGGGTAGCCCGTGCGCTCGAAGATGCGCTGCTTGCCGACCGTCCGGGCGGCGAACTCGGCCTCGCGCGCGCAGCGGATGTCGTTCCACAGGATGGCGCGCCGCAGCGGTCTCAGGTCGGCGTCCACCGGAACGAAGGTGAAGCGCTGGTGAGTGAGCCCGATGCCGACGCATTTCTGGATGTCCACCCGGGGGTCGGCGGCCACCTGGCGGCAGCCGGCGGCGAAGGCCCGCCACCAGTCCTCGGGGTCCTGCTCGACCCAGCCGGGCTTTTCGGTGTACAGGGGATAGCCGTTGGCCCCCTCGGCCACCGGGCGGCCCTTGCCGTCGAAGGCGATCACTTTCGTCGCGCTGGTGCTGCTGTCCACACCCAGAACCAGTCGATCGCGCATGCCGTCTCCTCCTCCTCGATCGGTCGGTTGAACCGCCGGCGCCCTCCGGCTAAGGCTCCAGCAGGATCTTGATCGCTTCGAGCCGCTCGAGCTGCCGGAAGGCCTCCTCCCACTCGGCGAGCGGCAGGCTCGCGGTGATGAGCGGCGCGACGTTCACCTTGCCGCCCGCCATCAGCGACAGCGCCCGCTCCCAGCTCGTCCAGTTCGAGCTGAAGCTGCAGGTGAGCCGCGCGGCCTTCTGGATGGCGAGGTCCCAGGGAAGCTCGACCGCCTCCCGGCCGGAGAGCCCGAGGCCGCAGATGCGGCCGTCGATCTTGATCAGGTCGAAGGCCTGCCGGATGGCGGGCGGCGCGCCGCTCGCCTCGACGACGACATCGGCGCCGGCCCCGCCGGTGAGCGACCGGACGGCCGCAACGGGGTCCTCCCTCTGAATGTTCACGGCGTAATCGATCCCCATGCGCCGCGCGGCCGGGAGCCGGAGCTTCTCGTCGCCGTCGGTGCCGGTGACCATCACCGCGCGCGCGCCCGCGGCGCGGGCCGCGGCGGCGGCGAGCAGCCCGATCGGGCCGCTTCCCAAAACGACGACGAAATCCTCGGGCTCGACGACGGTGCGCTCGAGGACGGCCTTGACGACGACCGCCAGCGGCTCGGTCAAGGCGGCCTGGGCGAAGCTCACGTTCGCGGGGATGCGGTGCAGCGAGGCCGCCGGCAGCGCGACCAGGCGGCAGAAGCAGCCGTCGATCTTGTAGCCGATGGCGCGCTTCTCGCGGCAGACCTCGACCTCGCCCGTCAGGCAGTAGCGGCAGGCCCCGCAGCCGCCCCGGTGGGGCTCGGCCACGACCCGGTCCCCCTCCCGGTAGCCGGCCACCCGGCGGCCGACGGCGACGATCTCGCCGGAAAACTCGTGCCCCAGGATTACCGGCGGGTTGTAGTGGAACCGATCCTCCCGGATGTGGAGGTCGGTCCCGCAGATCCCGGCGGCCCGGACGCGGATCAGAACCTCGTGCTCCGCCGGAACCGGTTCCGGGACCTCGCGGATCTCGAGGAACCCCTTGCCCTTCGCGGTTTTGACCAGTGCCTGCATGGCGCCGACTGCCTTCCCGACTGAAATGGTTTCGCGCGTGCGGCCGGCCCGGAATCGGCCCGGCGCCCGCCCCCGTCTAACTCACCGGCGCGTGGAACGCCATAAAAAAAGCTTGGGGGGGCCGCCGCGGGCGGCCCCCGCCATGCGTTCATTTAAGCTCGTTCTGACTCCAGCGCTTGAGCATCTCGTCGTAGGCGATGGTGATCGCCTTGCCGCGGCCCTTGATCTCGGCCTTCGGCCCGTCCGGCTGGCTCATCCAGTACTTCTCGCCCTTCGGCTCGGCGAGCTTCGGGGAGAGGTGCGGCAGCCGCAGCCGGCCCATGAGCTGGTCCTCCTTCTCGGCGAGCGCCTTCATGGCCTCGGCGGGGGTCTTCTCGCCGGTCGCGGCCATGGAGACGTACTGCCACCACTGCTCCTGGAGCAGCGGGTAGTCGGGGACGTTCAAGCCGGTGTCGGTGAAGAGCTTGCGCTCCGGGGAGCGGAAGAACTCGATCAGGCCGCCGTAGGGCTTCATGGTCTCCGGGGTCCACATCGGGTGGAAGACGATCGACTTGCGGTTCGGCGTGCGGCCGACCAAGAACTTCTTCAGGCTGACGGTCTTGGAGATGGTGAACTGCGCGAAGAGCCAGGCCGCGTCGCGCTCCTTGCCCGTCACGTTCGTCGGGATGGTCCAGGAGCCGGCGTCCTGGTAGCCGACCTTCATGCCGGGCTCCCAGTACTTGCCGTAGGGCTGGGGCGCCATGCGCCACTTCGGCATCCCCTTCTCGTCGCAGACCGGGCTGTTGGGGGTGGAGTAGTCCGGGTAGGAGCTGAACGTGCCGCAGTAGTAGATGGTCTGGGCGATTTCGCCCTTGCCCGGGATCGGGCCGACCTCGGACCACTGCAGGCCCATGGCGTAGGGCGGCGCGTACTTCTTGAGCATGTCGAGGAAGAAGGTGAGCGCGTAGATCGCCGCCGGGCTGTCGAGCTGGCCGCCGCGCTTCATGGTGCAGCCGACCGGGATCCCGTTCTCGACCCGGATGCCCCACTCGTCCACCGGCAGCCCGTTCGGCAGGCCCTTGTTGCCCATGCCGGCGAGCGACAGCCAGGCGTCCGAGAAGCGCCAGCCGAGCCAGGGGCCCTTCTTGCCGTAGTCGAGGTGGCCCCAGATGGGCTTGCCGTCGATCTGCTTGACCTGCTTCGTCCAGAACTCGGCGATGTCCTCGTAGGCCGCCCAGGTCACCGGGACGCCCAGGTCGTAGCCGTACTTCTCCTTGAACATCTTCATGTACTTCGGGTCGGTGAAGAGGTCGTAGCGGAACCAGTAGAGGATCGGGAACTGCTGGTCGGGGATCTGGAGCGTCTTGCCCTCGTAGTCGTAGCCGAACTCGGGGTTGAGGAAGTCCCCCGGGTAGTCGAGCCAGGGGCTGGTGATGTTTTTGGCCTCGTTTTTCATGTAGTCGGAGAGCACGACCGCGGTCTTCTTGCGCAGGTGGGTGCCCACCATGTCGCCGTCGTTCACGTAGGCGTGGTAGATGATCTTGTTGGTCGCCATCTGGGTCTGCAGGCGTTCGACGACGTCGCCCTCGCCGATGATGTCGTGCGTCACGTTGATGCCGGTCAACTCGGTGAAGGCCTTGGCGAGCACCTCGGACTCGTAGGTATGGGTCTGGATGTTCTCGGCGCACGTCTTGATCGCCATGCCCTTGTAAGGCTCGGCGGCCTTGACGAACCACTCGAGCTCCTGGCGCATCTCTTCCTTGGAGAGGATCGAGGGCGAGAACTGTTCGATCCACTTGTCGATCGCATCGGCGAGGCAGTTGCCCGCGCCGACCAGAAACGCGATCGCGAGGACCAGGGACCACAGGAGAACCTTCGGCTTCGTCTGCATCATGGTGAACCCCCTTGCGTGGTGTGAAGAATTGAGGTGCGTTTTCCCGTAACGGCGAGACAGTCGGCCCAAACGGATGCGGCGATCACCCCCTTTCCGGCTGCAGGCGGCTTCAACCGCGCGGCATGATGACGGCGGCGCATCCCGCGCCGCAGGCGAGCACCCACCAGGAGGAGATCTCCGGCAGGAACTTGAGCTGCAGCAGGAGCAACCCCACCAGGGTCACGATGCTCAAAAACACCCGGTCGCCGCGGGTGGTCGCCATCGGCAGGAACCCCTTGCGGCTGTAGCCCGGCCGGTACCGGTCGAGGACCGCGAGACCGATCAGCAGCCCGGCGAGCAGGAGGAAGGCGAGGCCGCTTTGCCAGGTCCAATGCATCCACGCGAGCATGGTCTACACCCTCCCCATCGCGAAGCCCTTGGCGATGTAGTTGCGAATGAAGTAAACCGCGACGAGCCCCGGCAGCATGACGAGCACGCCGGCGGCCATGAGCACCCCCCAGTCCCAGCCCTCCGCGCCCTGGCTGCGGGTGAGGGCGACGACGATGGGCTTGGAGTTCGCGCTGGTGAGCGTGCGGGCGAGGAGCAGCTCGGCGTAGGAGAACATGAAGCAGAAGAAGGCGGTGACGCCGATGCCCGGGCGGATCAGCGGGAAGAAGACCTTGACGAAGAAGCGCGGAAAGCTCATGCCGTCGATGAAGGCGGTCTCGTCGAGCTCCTTGGGGATCCCGGTGATGAACCCCTCCAGGATCCAGATGGCGAGCGGCAGGTTGAAGACGCAGTGGCACAGCGCGACGGCGAGGTTCGTGTCGAAGAGCCCGAGGTTGCTGTAGAGCTGGAACATGGGGATCATGAAGATGGCGACCGGCCCCATGCGGTTGGTGAGCAGCCAGAAGAAGAGGTGCTTGTCCCCCCGGAAGCGCCAGCGCGAAAAGGCGTAGGCGGCCGGGACCGCCGCCGTGACGCACAGGATCACGTTCAGGCAGACGTAGGTGAGCGTGTTGACGAAGCTGTTGCGCCAGACCTCGTTGCCGAAGATGTGCTCGAAGTTGCGCGTGGTGAAGTTCTCCGGGAACCAGGTCATCGAGGTCATGATCTCGGTGGTGAACTTGAAGGAGCAGTTGAGCATCCAGTAGAGCGGGATGAGCATGAAGACCAGGTAGGCGACGAGCGGAATGTGGCGCCGGGTGAGTTTCATGCGGGGGACCCTCCTTTTCCCGCCTGGGTCATGATCTGGTAGAGCACGTAGCACATCAGCACCACCACGAAGAGGTAGACCATCGAGAGGGCGGCCCCGATCCCGAGGTCGGTGCCGCCGACGGCCTGGCTGGAGGTGTAGAGGCTCAGGAAGTTCGTCGTGTTGCCCGGTCCGCCGCCGGTGATCATCATGACCTCCGAGTAGATGCTGAAGGAGTCCATGGCGCGCAGCAGCACCGCGATGATGAGCACGTAGCGCAGCCGGGGGAGCGTCACGTAGCGGAAGGTCGCCCACTTCGAGGCGCCGTCGATGCGGGCGGCCTGGTAGTAGGGCTCGGGGATCGTCTGCAGGCCGGCGAAGCACAGCAGCGCGACCAGCGGGATCCAGTGCCACATGTCGACGACCAGAATCGTCAGCCAGGCGTCGATCGCGTGCTCGACCGGCCGGTAGTCGTAGCCGAAGAGGTCGAAGAACTTGGGCACCACCCCGAGGTCCGCGCGCGTGAAGACGTGCCAGACCATCCCCACGACCGGAAAGGGGATCAGCAGCGGGACCCCGAGCAGCACCAGGATGACGGTGAGGAGCCGGCCTTTCTGCGGCATGCCGAGCGCCACCAGAAGCCCGAGGGGGATCTCGACCAAAAGCACCTGGAAGGTGAAGAGAAAGGTGCGCTTGAGCGACTCGAGGAAGATCTCGTCCTGCAGGACCTCGACGTAGTTGCCCAGGCCGTAGAACTCCGGGATGGAGCCGGGGTAGATCAGGTGCAGCGAGTAGTTGATCACCGTCATGATCGGGATGAAGGCGCTCAGCGAGACGAGGATCAAGGCGGGGGTGAGAAACAGCCAGGCCCGGTTTTTCATGGCCGCACGCTCCTTGGAACGGGTCAGAAGACCCGGATGTCGTTGCGGAAGATCTTCATGTGCGCCTCGGGGAATTCGACCCAGACCCGCGCGCCGGCGGCGATCGCCTCCGCGGGCGCGATCCGGCTCTTGACCACGACCCCGTCGGAGGCGAGCGTGAGGATCAGGTGCACGCCGACGTTTTCGACCAGGCGCACGGTCCAGGGCGTTCGTCCGGGCGCCTCCGTCGGAAAGACGCGCACGAACTCGGGGCGGATGCCGAGGGTCACCCGGCCGCCGCCCGCCGCCAGGGCGGCCTGCTGCGCGGCGCTGAGCGGCACGGCGACGTCGCCGCAGCGCAGCCGCTCGCCGTCGCGCTCGCCCTCGATCAGGTTCATCCCGGGGCTGCCGATGAAATAGCCGATGAAGGGGCTCGCCGGCTCGGCGTGCAGCTCCGCCGGGGTCCCGGTCTGCACGACGCGCCCGTTCGCCATGACGGTCACCCGGTCGGCGAAGGTGAGCGCCTCGTGCTGGTCGTGGGTGACGTAGATCGTCGTGATGGCGAGGTCCTTCTGGACCTCGCGGATCTTGCGCCGCAGGATGTACTTCTCCTTCGGGTCGATGACGGTGAGCGGCTCGTCGAAGAGGATCGCCACCGTGTCCTCGCGGATGATGCCGCGGCCGAGGGAGACCTTCTGCTTTTCGGCCTGGCTGATCCGGCCGGCCGGCCGGTCGAGGACATGGGTCAGGTCGAGGATCTCCGCGACCCGGTGCACCTTGCGCTGGATGTCGGCCTTCCCCACCCCGGCGTTTTGCAGCGGGAAGGCGAGGTTGCGGTGGACCGAGATCGTGTCGTAGACCACCGGGAACTGGAAGACCTGCGCGATGTGGCGCTTCTCGGGGGGCTCCTCGGTGACGTCGCGGCCGTCGTAGAGGATGTGCCCGGCGGTCGGCTTGAGCAGGCCGGAGATCATGTTGAGGATGGTGGTCTTGCCGCAGCCCGACGGGCCGAGCAGGGCGTTCGCGCTGCCCTTCTCCCAGACGAGGTCGAGGTCGCGGATCACGAACGACTCGTCGTCGCGGCACGCCTCGGGGAGGACGGCGCAGCGCTCCATGCGGTAGGAGTGGCTGATGTTCCTCAGTTCGATCGTGGCCATCCACTTCTCCTTGTGACCGGCGGCGGAAGCGCGGCGCGGCGGCTCAGGCGCCGTTGCGCCGGTCCTCCGCCCGGGCGAGCAGGCGGTGGTTGCCTTTGTCGAAGATGAAAAAGCGGTCCGGGTGCAGGTGGACGGTGACCGGATCGCCGATGCGGAACTCCTCGACCCCCTCGAGCAAGGCAACCAGCGGCACACCCTGGTGGTCGAGGTGCAGCTCGGTGTCGGAGCCCACCACCTCGCGCAGCACGACCGTCCCGGTGATCGGGATCATCTCCGGCTCCGGGACCGTCACCAGGCGGTGGGCGCGGATGCCGACCATGTAGCTCTCCGCCGTCAACAGCTCCCGGAAGCGGTTGACCCGGAGCTTCAGCTGGTCGCTCGCCTTGAGCCAGAGGTTGCCGTTCTCGACGACCTTGCGGACTTCGAAGATGTTCATGCTGGGGTGGCTGAAGTAGGCGGCGACCTCCAGGAAATCCGGCCGGTGGTAGACGGTGCGCATCGGCCCGAACTGCAGCAGGCGGCCGCCGTGCAGGAACCCGACCGAGGTGGAGAGCGTCAGCGCCTCGATCGGCTGCGGCGTGGCGAAGACAACGGCGCCGCTGCCCTTGCGCGCGAACAGGTTCTTGATCTCGACCCGCAGCTCCTCCTGGAGCTTGTAGTCGAGGTTCGTCAGGGGCTCGTCGAGGAAGATGTAATCGGACTCCTTGACGAGGCTGCGGGCGATGGCGAGCCGCTGCTGCTGGCCGCCGCTGATCTGCGAGGGGTACTGGTTGGCGAGCTTGTCGATCTTGAGGAGCTCGGCGATCTTCTGCACGCGCCGCGTGATCTCCTCGCGCGAAAGCTTGGGCCGCACGGCCTCGAGCGGGGTGGCGATGTTCTCGAAGACCGTCATGGAGGGGTAGTTCACGAACCACTGGAACACCATGGCGATGCGCCGCTTCTGCACCGGCCAGTCGGTGACGTCGACATCATTATAATAGACGCGGCCGCTGTCCGGGCGCTCGATCCCGGCGAGGATGCGCAGCAGCGTCGTCTTCCCCTCGCCGGTCGGCGCGAGGAAGGTGGCGAACTCGCCATCCTTGATTTCGAAGGAGATGTCGCTGAGGACGCGGCGGTTTTCGAACGACTTGCTGATGTTTTCGACCCGAATGCCCATGGGCGGCGTTGCTCCCGTTCAGCTGCGCTGGCGGTCGAAGCGGCGGCGGTACTGCCTGGCGCCGGCGACGCGCCGCGGTGATCGAAACCCGGCGGAGCGGATAGATTAGAGCAATATTACAATATTATGGTATTAGTCAAGAAGAAAAATAATCCGGGATAAAAAAAATGAAGAAAGGTCCGAACTCGCAGTTTTAGCATTGTAATTATTATGTTTTTTAATTAGCCCGGCGCTTGGCGGCCGCCTCGAGGGGCCGCCCCCGGGCCCCGGCGCCCCCCGGCTTTTTTGCGCGCGGGGCGATTTTTTTCTTGACTAATAAAACAACATTGTAATATTGTACTATTCTCGCGAAACAAACACCTCCAGGGAGGACGCACATCATGGGGAGTCCAGCGGCCGCGACCAAGAAGGCACCCACCCAGCCCCCCGCCTCGCTTCCCGATGCGGGGCTGCTCGCCCGGATGTACCGCAACGTGTATGCCACCCGGCGCTTCGAGCTCAAGTGCATCGAGCTCTACCGGCTGGGGCTGATCCGCGGCTACCTGCACCCCTACCTCGGGGAGGAGGCGGTGGCGGCCGGCGCCTGCGCGGCGCTCGCCCCCGACGACTACATCGTCAGCACCCACCGCGGCCACGGCCACTGCATCTGCAAGGGCGCTGACATCAAGCTCATGATGGCCGAGATCATGGGCAAGGCGACCGGGTACTGCCGCGGCCGCGGCGGCTCGATGCACATCTCCAGCCGGCGCGACAACAACCTCGGGGCGAACGGGATCGTCGGCGCCGGGATCCCCATCGCCGCCGGCGCGGCCATGGGCATCAAGGTGCGCGGCAGCCGCCAGGTGGCGCTCGCCTTCTTCAGCGACGGGGCCTCCAACAACGGGGTCTTCGCCGAGTCGATCAACATGGCCGGAATCTTCCAGCTGCCGGTGATCTTCGTCCTCGAGAACAACCACTACGCCGTCTCGACGCCGATCGAGTGCTCGACCGGCTGCTGCGATCTCGCCGGCCGCGGCCCGGCCTACGGGGTCCCGGGGATCTGCGTCGACGGCAACGACGCGGTCGCGGTCTACCAGGAGGTCCGTCGGGCCGTCGAGCGCGCGCGCCGCGGCGAGGGGCCGACCCTGATCGAGGCCAAGACCTACCGCCACGGCGGCCACCACGTGAACGATCCCGGGCTCTACATGGACCCGCAGAAGCTCGCCGAGTGGAAGGCGCGCGACCCGCTCGCCCTCATGCGCGGGGCGCTCGGCGACCCCGCGCAGGCGGCCGCCATCGAGGCCGAGGTGGACGCGGAGATCGAGGCCGCCGTCGCCTTCGCCAAGCAGAGCCCGGAGCCCTCCGTCGAGGAGTTCCTCGCGGGGATCGAGGCGTGACCCAACCCACCAGCTGAGTGCAGGAGAGCGCAGATGCCGACCATCATGTACCGCGAAGCCTTGAACCGGGGGCTCTTCGAGGAGATGCGCCGGGACCCCACGGTGTTCGTCATGGGCGAGGGGATCGCCGAACGGGGCGGGTCCTACAAGGTGACCGAGGGGCTGCTCAAGGAGTTCGGCGGGACCCGCGTCGTCGACACCCCGATTTCGGAGGCCTCCTTCACCGGCATGGGCGTGGGCGCCGCCCTGAGCGGGGCGCGGCCGGTGGTGGAGATCCTCTTCGTCGATTTCACGACGCTCATCATGGACCAGATCGTGAACCAGGCGGCGAAGTACGAATTCATGTCCGGCGGCCAGGGGAAGGTGCCCCTGGTGGTCCGGACCCAGGGCGGGGCGGGAAACGGCCTGGCCGGCCAGCACTCCCAGAGCCTGGAGGCGCTCTTCTACCACATCCCCGGCCTCAAGGTGGTGATGCCCGCGACCCCCTACGACGCGCTGGGCCTCATCAAGGCGGCCATCCGCGACGACGACCCGGTGATCTTCATCGAGCACAAGCTGCTCTACATGACCAAGGGCGAGGTCCCCGAGGAAGAGTTCCTCGTGCCGCTCGGAAAGGCCGACGTCAAGCGCGCCGGCGACGCGGCGACGCTCCTCACCTACTCGCACATGACGCTCAAGTGCCTGGAGGCGGCCGAGCGGCTCGCGCGCAAAGGAATCGCCGTGGAGGTGGTCGACCTGCGGACCCTCGTTCCGCTCGATAAGGAAACCATCCTCGCCTCGGTGCGCAAGACCGGCCGGGCGATCGTCGTCCACGAGGCCTGCAAGCGCGGCGGCGTGGGGGCCGACATCGCCGCGATGATCATGGAGGAGGCCTACGACGACCTCGACGGCCCGGTCGTGCGCCTGTGCGGCCGCAACACGACCGTGCCCTACAACCTCAACCTGGAGAAGGCCTGCGTGCCCCAGGTGCCGGACATTGTCGCGGCGGTCGAGGCGCTGCTCTGATCCGCGGCGCGGGGCGGCCGCCCCGCCGGCGGCCGGCGAACATCACCACCGGATTTCTTGAGGAGGACGCAAAGCGATGGCGGAGAAGATCATCATGCCCCAGGGCGGGCAGGACATCGCCGAGGGGCGTGTGGTGCGGTGGCTGAAGAACGAGGGCGAAACCGTGGCAAAGGGCGAGGTCGTCTGCGAGGTCGAGACCGAGAAGGCGGTCTTCGAGGTCGTCAGCCCGATGGACGGGGTGCTCGTCAAGATCCTGGTGCCGGCCGGAAAGGTCGCGAAGATCTTCGCGGCGATCGGGGTCGTGGCCGCCCCCGGTGAGGCCGTGGATTTCTCGGCGCTGCTGGGAGCCGACGAGGAGGCCGCGGCCGCGGCCGAGGCCGCCGCGCCGGCCCCGCCGGCCGCCGCCGTTTCCGACGCCGCGCGGGTCAAGGCCTCCGGGCGGGCGAGGAAGCTTGCCGACGAGAAGGGGATCGATATCGCGCGCGTTTCCGGCAGCGGGCCCAAGGGGCGGATCACCGAGAAGGATGTGCTCGCCTACGCCGCGTCGCTGGCCGCCTCGGCCCCCGCCGCCGCCGCCGCTGCCCCCGCCGCTCCCGCCGCCGCGCCGGCCCCGGCCGGGCGCGGGGCGAGCATTCCCCACACCAAGATGCGCAAGGTGATCGCCCGGCGGCTGCAGCAGAGCAAGCAGACGGTCCCGCATTTCTACGTCACCGTCAAGGTCGATGTGACCGCGGCGCTCAGCCTGCGCGCGGAGGTGAACGCCAAGGCCGACGGGGACGGGAAGATCTCGATGAACGATCTCGTCGTCAAGGCCGCGGCGGCGGCGCTGAACGCCTTTCCGCAGATGAACTGCCGGTTCGAGGAGGAGGCGCTCGTCCTGCTCGAAAACGTGAACATCGGGGTCGCCGTGGGGCTCGACGACGGGCTCGTCGTGCCGGTCATCCCCGACGCCGACCACCTGAGCCTCAAGGGGATCGCCAAAAAGACCAAGGAGCTCATCGCCCTCGCCAAGGCCGGCAAGCAGGCGAACCTCACCCCCGGAACCTTCACCGTTTCGAACATGGGGATGCTCGACGTCGAGAATTTCATCGCCATCATCAACCCGCCGGAGACCGCGATCCTCGCGGTCGGGGCGGCGGTCAAGGAGGTGCAGGTCGCCGACGACATGAGCCTGCGCATCCGGGATGTGATGCGCATGACCCTTTCGGCCGACCACCGCGCCGTCGACGGGGTGCTCGCCTCGCGCTTCTTGAACCGCATCAAGAGCGGCCTCGAAAACCCGCAGGGCCTGCTCGGCTGAAACGTTTCGTCGGCCCGCAGCGCGAACGCCGCGCGGCGCGGAGCCGCCGCGAAGGAGGAGATGCATGCTGGATGTCCTCGTCATCGGAGGGGGCCCCGGGGGCTACGCCGCCGCGATCCGCGCCTCCCAGCTCGGCGCCCGGACGGCCCTCGTCGAGGCGGCGGAGCTCGGGGGGGTCTGCGTCCACCGGGGGTGCATCCCCACCAAGGTCTGGCAGAAGTCCGCCGAGATCCTGCGGGTGATCCGCTCCGCGCCGCAGCATGGCGTCGCCGCCGCGGTCGAGAAGATCGACTTCGCGACCATCATCGCCCAAACGGACAAGGCCCGCGAGAAGATCCGCATGGGGATGGAGGGCCTGCTCGCCAACAACCGCATCGAGTGCGTGCGGGGCCGCGCCGTCTTCCGCGGCCCCCGCGAGATCGAGGTCGACGGCCGCCGCCTGCATGCCCGCGCGGTGATCCTCGCCACCGGCGCCCGGCTCGAGGCCCCCGATCTGCCGGGGCTCGAACCGGCGCTGCTGCGCGTCGAGGAGATCCACGCGATGCGCGCCGTTCCGGCCTCGGTGCTCGTCTGCGGCGCCGAGACCGTCGAGGTGGAGATGGCGGCGCTGCTGAGCAGCTTCGGCGCCCGGGTGACGATCGCCGCCCCCGATCGGCGGATCCTCCCCCAGGAGGACGGGGACTCGAGCCAGCGGCTCGAGCAGGCGCTCCGGGAGAGCGGGATCGAGATCGTGAACCGCGCCGCGCTCACCGCCGTCGCGCCCGAAGCGGGCGGGTTCGTCTGCGAGCTCGCCGGCCCGAAGCCCCGTCGCGTGACGGCCGCGCGGGTCTTCGCCTGGCGGCGCCGGCCGAACACGGACGCTCTCGGGCTCGAGGCGGCCGGGGTGGCGCTCACCCCCGAGGGCTTCGTCCGCGTGGACGCGATGCTGCGCACCACGGCCGAAGGCGTCTACGCCATCGGGGACGCCGCCGGCGGGAGCCTCCAGAGCCACGCCGCCTCGGCCATGGGGGTCTGCGCGGCCGAGAACGCCATGGGCCGCGGGGCGAAGTTCCCGGCGCACCTCGTTCCCCGCGGGACCTGGACCTGGCCCGAGGTCGCCTCCGTCGGGTTGACCGAGGAGGCGGCGGAGAAGCAGGGCCTGGAGGTCGAGACCGGCTACTTCCCCTACGCGATCAACGGCCTGGCGCTCGCCCGGAGCGAGCCCGCCGGGGCGGTGAAGATCGTCGCCGATGCCGCCTACCGCACGATCTACGGGGTCCACATCGTCGGCCCCCACGCCACCGAGCTGATCGGCGAGGCGGCGCTCGCCATGCAGCTCGAGTACACCACGGCCGAATTCGCCGCCGGCATCCGCGTGCACCCGACCTTCTCGGAGGCGCTCGTGGATGCGGCGCGCGACGCGGAGAAGTGGGCGCTCTACCTGCCCCGGAAATAGATGCGCGTGCGGCGGCTCGGCATAGCGTTGATCGCGGCGGCGGCGGCGCTCTGGCCCTTCGCCGGGGCAGCCCCGGCGGCCGGCTCCTGGCGGCTGGACGCGGAGCGCTACCACGTCGGCGCCCACGGCGGGCTTCCCTGCGCCGAGTGCCACGCCGACTCCGCGACGCGGCGCCCCCATCCCGACCCGGCGGCCATCGACCGGCGGCCGGCGCCCGCGCCGGCCCTTTCCGCCTGCGCCGCCTGCCACGGGCGGGCGGCCGCGGAGGCCGCGGCGGGGCGCCACGGCGGCCGCGAGGACTCCGCCGGGCGGCCGCTCTCCGCCTGCACCGCCTGCCACGACCCGCACGCCGGGCTCTCCGGCTCCGCACCCGCCGGCGCGGGCGACCCCCGTCTTCCGGCCGAGGTGAAGTGCCGGCTCTGCCACGAGCTCAAGCCCGCCCTGCCGCCCCCCGCGCCCGGCGAGGAGGCCTGCGCCGCCTGCCATTTCCGGCCGGATGCGGCCGGGGCCGGCGCGGCGGGGCGGGAGGCGGCGCTCTGCTTCCACTGCCACGCGGCCGGGGGCGAAGGCCCTGCCGGCGATTTTCCGCGCATCGACCGCGCGGCCCATGCCGCGACCGCGCACGCCGCCGTCTCCTGCTTCGCCTGCCACCCGGCGGCCGACCGCACCGGCCACGGCCGGCAGCCGCGCGGCGACTGCCGCGCCTGCCATCCGCCCCACCCGGCGGCGACCGCCAACGAGGTGCACCTGGGGGTCGACTGCGGGGCCTGCCACGTGCCGGGGGCGCTCCCCGTGCGCGCGCGCGGCGGCGGCGGCGTGGGCTGGACCCGCGCGCCGGCCTCGACCGCCGGACCGAGCGCGGTGCACGCCTTCGCGCGCCCGGACCGCGCGGCGAGCTGCCGCCAATGCCACGCCGCGAACAACGGCCTGGGGGCGCCCGCCGCCGTCCTGCCGCCGAAGGGCGTCGCCTGCATGCCCTGCCACGCGGCGACCGCCTCCGCCGGGGACGTCGTGACGCGGCTGGCGCTGCTCGCCTTCGTTCTCGGGGGGCTTGCGCGCGCCTCGGTCTGGATCTCCGGGGCCCGGCGGGCGCCGCGGCACGAACCCGGCATCCGGGGCCGCCTGAGGGCGGCGTTCGCCTCCTTCCTGCTGGACGGCTTGCTCCAGCGGCGGCTCTGGCGCCACTCCTGCGGCCGCTGGGTGCTGCACGCGCTCGTCTTCTTCCCCTTCCTGTTCCGGTTCCTCTGGGGGCTGGCGGCGCTCGCCGGTTCGCGCCTTTCGCCGGAAGCCGGATGGGTGTGGGTGCTGCTCGATCAAAACCACCCGCTCACGGCCTTGCTCTTCGACGCGAGCGGGCTGGCGGTGCTCGCCGGCGCCGCGGCGATGATCGTCCGGCGCCTCGCCGCGCCGCGGCTTCCGGGGCTTCCGCCCGCCGACTGGCCGGCCCACGCGCTGCTGGCCGCCCTCATGGCCTCCGGCTTCGTGCTCGAGGGGGCGCGCATCGCGCTCGCCGGCCACCCGCCGGGCTCGGCCTTCGCCTTCGTGGGCGACGGCCTCGCGCGCATCTTCCACGGGGCCGCGGGCCTCGACGCGCTTTACCCCGTGCTCTGGTACGCGCACGCCATCGTGACCGGGGTCTTCGCCGCCTATCTGCCCTTCAGCCGGATGCGGCACGTGCTGCTCGCCCCGATCGCGCTCGCACTCCGCCCCCTGGCCGCCCGCGAGGCAACCCATGCCTGAGACGCCGCCCCCCCTCACCCCGTCCGACATCCGCGCGGCGGACCTGCTGGCGATGGACGCCTGCAGCCAGTGCCGCATCTGCGCCGAGGTCTGCCCGGCGGTGGCCGCGGCCGGCGACGGAAGGCTTTCGGGGGCCTTCCGCCTGACGGCCCTCCAGCGCCTCCTGCGGGCGGGCGGCGGGCGCTGGCGGCGGCTCTTCGGCCTCAAGCCGCCGGGGCCCGAGGCGCTCAAGGGGCTCGCCGAGACGGTCTACCGCTGCACGCTCTGCGGGCGCTGCGAGGAGGCCTGCCCCTCGGGCATCCGGCTCCGCGAGCTGTGGCTTGCCCTGCGGCAGGGGCTCGTGCGCGCCGGCGCCCACCCCGCGAAGGTCGACCGCATCGGCGAGAACATCGCCGCCACCCGCAACGTTTTCCGCGAGGACAACGCCGAGCGCGCCGATTGGGTGGAGGGGCTCCGCCGCGCTCCGGCGGACGGGCATGTCCGGCCCCGGGCCGAGGTGGTCTACTTCACGGGCTGCGTCGCCGCCTACTTCCCCATGGCGCAGAAGATCCCCCAGGCGCTCGCCGAGATCTTCGAGGCCGCCCGGGTCGACTTCACGCTGCTCGGCGGGGAGGAGTGGTGCTGCGGGTTCCCGCT
Source organism: uncultured Desulfatibacillum sp. (assembly GCA_964573635.1). GTDB lineage: Bacteria > Desulfobacterota > Desulfobacteria > Desulfobacterales > SpSt-501 > SpSt-501. Next base: position 118,551 of record CAZNKG010000002.1, read on the forward strand.
GCTCGGGGCGGGGCTCGCCGAGCGCGTGGCGGAGCTCGCCCGCCACAACATCGCCGCCGTCCGCGCCCGCGGCGCGCAGACGGTGGTGCTCGCCTGCCCGTCGTGCTATCAGATGTGGCGCGCGCACTACCCGCCCGCCGGCGCGGCGGTGCGGCACGCCACGCAGTTTCTGCGCGATCTGCTGCGGGCCGGGCGCCTGCCGCTCAAGCGGCTCGACCTCACGGTGACCTACCACGATCCCTGCGACCTCGGTCGCGCCGCCCGGGAGTTCGACGCGCCGCGCGAGGTCATCGCGGCGCTTCCGGGGGTGCGGCTCGTGGAGATGGCGCATCACCGCGAGCGCTGCCGCTGCTGCGGGGGCGGCGGGAACCTCGAGATGATCGACGCCGGGCTTTCGGCCGAGATCGCGCGGGCGAAGATCGAGGAGGCGCGCGCCACGGGGGCGCAGGCGGTGGTGACCGCCTGCCAGCAGTGCGTGCGCACCATGGCGACCCGGACGCGGCGCTACCAGATCCCCCTCGAGGTGCTGGATCTGACCCAGCTTGTCCACCGGGCCCTGAAGCGGTAGAGTGCCGCGGAAACGAATCGCGACGAAAGGAGATCCCCCCATGCCCCAGGCGAAGGCCACGTCCGCTCCCGCGCTCGATGATGAGTGCGTCAACACCATCCGCGCGCTTTCGATGGACGCCGTCGAGGCGGCGAAGTCCGGCCACCCCGGCGCCCCCCTGGGGCTCGCCGCCGCGGGCTATGTGCTGTTCACCCGCGTGCTCAAGCACCACCCGGCCGACCCCGCGTGGCCCGACCGCGACCGCTTCGTCCTCTCCGCCGGCCACGCCTCGGCCCTGCTCTACAGCCTGCTGCATCTTTGCGGCTACGACCTGCCGCTCCAGGAGCTCCAGCGCTTCCGCCAGTGGGGCAGCCGCACCCCGGGGCATCCCGAGTTCGGGCACACGGCGGGGGTCGAGACGACCACCGGCCCGCTCGGCCAGGGGATCGCGAACGCCGTCGGCATGGCGATCGCCGAGCGCCTGCTCGCGGCGCGCTTCAACCGCGGGGCGGCCAAGATCGTCGACCACCACACCTTTGTCTTCTGCGGGGACGGGGACCTCATGGAGGGGGTGGCGGCCGAGGCGGTCTCCCTCGCCGGGCACCTCGGACTCGGAAAGCTCGTCTGCCTCTACGACGACAACCGCGTCACGATCGAGGGGCCGACAGCGCTCGCTTTCACCGAGGACGTCGGCCGGCGCTTCGCCGCCTGCGGCTGGCAGGTGCTGCGCGTGCGCGACGGCAACGACCGCGCGGCCATCGAGCAGGCGCTGTTGGCCGCCAAAGCCGAGAGCGGGAAGCCCTCGCTCATCGTCTGCCGCACCGAGATCGCCTACGGCAGCCCCAACAAGGCGGGCTCAAGCGAGGCCCACGGCGCCCCGCTCGGGCCGGAGGAGGTGCGCCTGACCAAGGCGCGCCTGGGCTGCCCGCCCGAGGCGGTCTTCTGGGTGAGCGACCGGGTGCGGGCGCACTTCGGCCGGTGCCTCGCCCGCGGGGCGCGCGCGGCGGCCGCCTGGCGCCGGCGCTTCGAGGCCTGGGAGAAAAAGGAGCCGGGGCTCGCCGCCGAGTGGCGCCGGGTGCAGGCCGGAGCGCTCCCGCCGGGCTGGGACGCGGGGCTTCCGGACTTCGCCGACGGCAAGCCGATCGCCACCCGCGCGGCCTCCGGCCGGGTCCTGAACGCGCTCGCCGGCCGGGTGCTGGAGCTCGTCGGCGGCTCGGCGGACCTCGCCCCCTCCAACAACACGCTCATTCAGGGGGCCGCCGACTTCCAGAAGGAGAGCCCCGGCGGCCGCAACCTGCGCTTCGGGGTGCGCGAGCACGCGATGGGCGCGATCCTCTCGGGGATGGCCCTGCACAAGGGCCTGCGGCCCTACGGCGGCACGTTCCTCGTCTTCGCCGACTACATGCGGCCCGCCATCCGGCTCGCCGCGCTGATGCGGCTTCCGGTCATCTACGTCTTCACCCACGACAGCATCGCGGTCGGCGAGGACGGGCCCACCCATCAGCCGGTCGAGCACCTGGCGGCGCTGCGGGCGATCCCGGGGCTGACCGTCATCCGGCCGGCGGACGCGCTCGAGACCGCCGCCGCCTGGCGGCTCGCCGTGCAAAAGACCGACGGCCCGGTCGCGCTCGTCCTCTCGCGCCAGAACCTGCCGGTGCTTCCCCGCGGCGGGCCGGGCGCCCCCGACGGGCTGGCCCGCGGGGCCTACGTCCTCGCCGACGCCGCCGGCGCCCCCGAGGTCGTCCTGATCGCGACCGGCTCCGAGGTCGCGCTCGCGATGCAGGCCCGCGGGCTGCTTTCCGCCCGCGGGGTCGGGGCGCGCGTCGTGAGCATGCCGAGCTGGGAGCTCTTCGAGGCGCAGCCGCAGCGCTACCGCGACGCCGTGCTCCCGCCGGGCGTCGCCGCGCGCCTGGCCGTCGAGGCGGGCATCGGCCTCGGCTGGGAGCGCTACACGGGGGCCGGCGGGGCCTTCGTGGGCATGACGGGGTTCGGGGCGTCGGCGCCGGGCGGGGTGGTCATGGAGAAGTTCGGCTTCACGGCCGAGGCGGTCGCCGACCGGGCGCTCGCGCTCCTGAAGCGCTGACGCGCGGCGGTTACGCCGGCGCGCCGCCGGCGAGCTCGGGAAACTCCGCGGCGATCAGCCGGCGGATGCCTGCGGCGCGCCGGGGGTCGAGGGTCCGGTCGCCGAGCGGGGGACGGCGCCCGAGGTCGATGTACTTGGGGCGTCCCAGGCGGTGGTAGTCCAGGAGCTCGAACGACGCCCCCGGAATCCGGCGGATGTGCTCGAGGATCGGCCGGATCTCGGCCGCGCGGTCGTTCACCCCCGGGACGAGCGGGGTGCGCACGCACAGCGGCAGCCGCGGGAAGGCCGCCCGGATCCGGCCGAGGTTGTCCAGGATGCGCGCGTTCGAGCGGCCGGTGACGCGCCGGTGGCGCGCCGCGTCCATGAGCTTCACGTCGTAGATCAGGCCGTCCAGCAGCCCGCAGGCGGCCGCCAGATCCTCGAAGCGGCAGTCGCCGCAGGTCTCCATCACCCGGTGGATGCGGCGCCGCCGCGCCTCCGCGAGCAGCGCGAGCGCGAAGGGCGCCTGGTGCAGCGGCTCGCCCCCGCTCAGCGTGATCCCGCCGCCCGAGCGCGCATAGAACGGCGCGTCCTGCTCGACGATGTCCAGGCACGCCGCCGCCGTCATCGCCTCCCCGTAGACCCTGAGCGCCCGCGGCGGGCACGCCGCCGCGCAGGCCATGCAGCCGGTGCAGCGCTTCCGGTCGAGGACGATCCGCCCGCCGCCCGCCGCGCGGAGCGCCGCCGGGGCGCAGGCCGCGAGGCAGCGCCCGCAGGCGGCGGCCCCCAGGCACGCCTCGCGGTGGAAGGCGAGCTCGGGATGCGCCGCCTGGGACTCCGGGTTGCTGCACCAGCGGCAGGCGAGCGGGCAGCCCTTCAGGAAGACGACGGTCCGGATGCCCGGGCCGTCGTGCAGCGAGAAGCGCTGGAGGTTGAAGACGATGCCGGCCCCCCCCATGCGTCAACCCATGCCGGTGTGCGCCGTGCGGGCGATCAGGTCGTTCTGCAGGTCGGCCGTGAGCTCCACGAAGTAGGCGCTGTAGCCCGCGATGCGCACGATCAGCCCGCGGTAGCTCTCGGGGTCGCGCTGGGCGGCGAGGAGCGTCTCCGGGTTGATGACGTTGAACTGGAGGTGCCACAGCTTGAGGTCGCACCAGGTGCGGATCAGCGCGATCAGCCGGCGCGTGCCCGCTTCGCCGGCGACGCAGGACGGGGTGAGCTTGAGGTTGAGCAGCCGCGAGGCGCGCTCGCGGAAGTCGGGGTTCTTGGTGGCGAAGTTGGAGAGCAGCACCGCGGTCGGGCCGTTGCGGTCGGCCCCCTGCGAGGCCGAGGCGCCGTCGGAAAGCGGGGTCCCGGCCTTGCGGCCGTTCGGGGTCGCGCCGACCACCTTGCCGAAGGGGACGTGGGAGGTGAAGGGGACGTAGCGCAGGTCGAGGTGGACGCCGAGCTCGGGGGCGTAGCGGCGGGTGAACTCGAGGGCCGCGCGGTCCACGGCCTTGCCGATCGCATCGGCCGCCGGGTCGTTGTTCCCGTAGCGCGGCGCGTTCAGGAGCGTCTGCCGCAGGTCCTCCCGGCCGGCGAAGTCGTCTTCGAGCGCCGCGAGGAGCTCCGCCATCCCGACCCGCCGCTCGTCGTAGACGAGCCGCTTCACCGCCGCGAGGGAGTCGACCACCGTCGCGTAGCCGATGAACTCGAAGTAGCCGAGGTCGATCCCGCCGGGGATCTTCTCCTGGTGGAGGTCGACGGCGCTTTCCATGCACAGCGCGTGCAGGGCGGAGGCGAGCGGGGCGGCGAAGTGGCGGGCGCGCAGGCGGTTCACGTGGAGCTGCTGGATGAAGGCCTGGCGGATGAACTCCGTCTGCTGGGCGAGGTAGGCGTTGAAAAACTCCTCCCAGGTCGCGAACCCGCGCGGGTCGCCCGTCGCGGGCCCGATCTGCTCCGCGCCGGTCCGGCGCGTGCGGCCGTTCAAAAGCGTCATCTCCAGCGCGGCGGCGAAGTTGATGTAGGCGCAGCCGCTCGTGAAGGTGTCGCGGTTGGGCATGCGCGCCTCCGAGCAGCCGGAGACGGCGTAGTCGAGCGCCTCGTCGAAGCGCGCCCCCTTGGCGACATACAGGGGCACGACCTCTTCGTCGTTGATCAGCTTGGGGAACCCCGAGCCCTCCTTGATCGTCTCGGCGACCTCCCAGAGGTAGCGCTCCGGGCTGCGGGCGTGGACCCGCGCGGCGAGGTCCGGGTAGCTGAGGGGGAACTCGCGCTTCGAGCGCAGGAAGAGTTCGGTGAGGGGGTTCGTCGCGTCGCGCCCGTCGGGGGTCTGCCCGCCGATCGTCACGGCCTCCCAGTGGGCGTAGCCTTCGTTGAAGGCGCCGCCGACCGGCGAGATGTACAGGTCGATGAACTGCGCCATGCCGAGCCACATGCACTCGAGCAGCTCGATCGCGCGCCCGCTGTCGATCGCGCCCGCCTCGAGGTCGCGGCGGTAGAAGGGGTAGAGGTATTGGTCCATGCGGCCGTTACTGATGATCGTCCCGGTCTTCTGCTCCAGGCGCGAGAACATCTGGGTGAACCACTGGGCCTGCAGGGCTTCGTGGAAGGTCTCGGCCGGGTGCTCGGGGACGCGGCGGCAGATGCGCGCGATCTCCGCGAGCTCCGCGCGGCGCACGGGGTCGGGCTCCGCCGCGGCGAGCGCCGCGGCCTTGTCGGCGTGGCGGCGCGCCCAGAGAACGATCGCCTCGCAGACGAGGACGACCGCGTCGTAGAAGGGCCGGCGCTCGGCCTGGTCGCGGGGGCTCAAGGGGTCGAGCGCCGCCCGGCGCGCCTCGGCCTCGGCGCGCAGGCCGGCGAAGCCGCGGGCGAGCACTTTTTCGTAGTCGTGGACCCACTGCAGGCAGGAGCGGAAGGAGGCCGTCTCGTTCACGATGAAGCGCGACGCGAGCGGGTTGCCGGGGTCGTAGGTGAACCGCAGGGTCTCGGCCGGCAGGGCGGCGGCGAGGGCTTCGTGAAAGGTGCGTCCCTTCCAGAAGGGGGCGATCTCCTCGACGACGACGCGCGCATCCTCGGCGGCGATGTCGAACGGCGACTGGGGCCGCGCGGAAAGCTCCGTCACCGCGAGGTCGAGGAAGTCGCCGTCGAGCTCCGGGTAGAGGATGCCGTAGCGGCCCGGCCGGCCGCAGCGGCCGGCGAGCAGTTGGCCCGGGTCGATGTGGACCGGGATCTCGGCGGCGATGTGGTAAAGCGCCTTCGCCCAGCGCAGCACGAGGGGCTCGCCCTCGGTGGCACGCATCGACGCGGTGAACAGGCGGGCGCGCGCGACGTCGATCCGCGGCCGCAGGCCCCGGAAGGATTCCCAGATCGCGAAGACGCGCGGGCGCTGCGCCGCGAGCCGCTCGGCTAACCCGGCGCGCGCCTCCCGCAGCCGGATCTCCTGGGGGGACCAGACCTCGCCGCACGCCAGGGGGGCTCCGTCCATCAGGCGGTTTCCTCCAACAGGGCGATCACCTCCGCCGCGGTGACCGGACGAGGGTTGTTGGCGATCAGCCGCGCGGCGCCGAGCGCCCCCCGGGCGATCGCCGGGTATTCCGCGGCCGGGATGCCGTAGCTTCCGAGGCGCTCGGAGATCCCCAGTCGGCCGAGAAGCCCGCGCACCCGCGCGATCGACCGCTGGGCGGCCTGCGCCTCGGAGAGGCCGGCGGTCGGCTCGCCTAAGAGCCGGGCGATCTCGGCGAACTTGGCCGGGGCCGCGCGCAAGTTGAAGGCCATCACCGCCGGCAGGAGCGCGGCGGTCAGCAGCCCGTGGGGCAGGTGGAAACGGCCGCCGATGGCGAGCGCCAGCGCGTGCGCGAGCCCGTTCTGGGTGTTCGCGAAGGCCAGGCCCGCCAAGCCGGCCGCGTTCAGCATCGCCGCGCGCGCCGCGAGGTCGCCCCCGTCGGCGAAGGCCCGCTCGAGGTTCGCGGCGATGAGCGCGATCGCCTGCCGGTTCAAGGCGTCGCTGAAGTCGCTCGCCCGCACGCCCACGAAGGACTCGACGGCGTGCACCAGGGCGTCCATGCCGGTCGCGGCGGTCACGGCCGGCGGCAGGCCGAGCGTGAGCTCGGGATCGAGGAGCGCCACGCGCGCGAACAGGTGCTTGCTCACGATGGCCTGCTTGACCTGTCCGCGGGGGTCGGAGAGCACGCAGATCGAGGTCATCTCGCTGCCGGTGCCGGCGGTCGTGGGCACCAGGACGAGCGGCGCCCCCGGCCGGGGCACCCGCTCCATCCCGAGGAAGTCCTCGACCGGGCCGGGGTTTGCCGGCAGCAGCGCCGCGGCCTTGGCGATGTCGAGCACGCTGCCGCCGCCGATCCCGACGACCGCATCCGGCGCGCAGGCGCGGGCGGCCGCAGCGGCGGCCGCCGCCGTCTCGATCCGCGGCTCGGGCTCGACGCCGAGGAAGGCGGTGTGGTCGATCCCCGCGCGGCCGAGCACCGCGCGGGCGGCCGCGAGGATTCCGGCGCGCTCGATCCCCGGGTCGCTCACGAGGAGGATCCGGCGGCCGCCGAGCCGCCCGAGCTCCTCGCCCAGGGCCGCGAGGCTTCCGCTTCCGAAAACGATGCGCGGGACGGTTTCGAAGGTGGCGCGCATGGCGCGATTCTACTCCAGGCCGCCGGCCGGCGCAACCGGCGGTGCGCCCGGCGCGGCTTGACCATCGCCCGGCCCGGGGTGTATCACGGGGTGCGGCGCGCCGGCCGGAGGTCGACCAGGGTCGCGCCCCACCCGCCGGCCTGCGGCGGGGCGTCGGCGACCGCCGCCACGAGCGGGTCGGCCGCCAAGATCGCGCGCACGCGGTTTCTCTGAAATCCGGTGCCCTTGCCGTGGATGATGCGCACCCGGCGGATACCGGCCGCCGCGCACGCCGCGAGGTAGTCCGCGAGCAGCTCGGGGATCTCCTGCACCCGGAAGGTGTGCAGGTCGAGCGTGTCGGTAATGGGGATGCGGACGGGCTTCATATGTCGGACTCTCCCGCAGTCGGATTCGGGCTCCTGCTGGCCGCCGCCTACCTGGCGGGGTCGATCCCCTTCGGCCGGATCCTGTTCCGGTGGCGCGCCCGCGGGGACATCCGCGAGCGGGGAAGCGGCAACATCGGCGCCACCAACGTGGCCCGGGTGGCCGGGGCCGGGCTCGGCCTGGCGACGCTCGCCGGCGACATGCTCAAGGGGCTGATGCCGGCGATAGCCGCCGGCCGGCTCGCCCCCGGCGGGGCCCTCGACTCCGAGGCTTCCGCGGCGCTCGCGGCGCTCGCCGCGGTCGTCGGGCACATCGCCCCCGTTTATACGCGCTTTGGCGGCGGCGGCAAGGGGGTGGCCACGGCGGGGGGCGGGTTTGCGGCCGCCGCCCCGGCGGCGGCGCTCGCCGCGGCCGGGGTCTTCCTCGCCGTGGCGGTTGCCGGGCGGCGCGTCTCGGCCGGCTCGCTCGCCGCCGCGGCGTGCCTGCCGCTGTTCGTCGCCGCCTTCGGGGGCGGCATGGCGGCCAGCGGCGCCGCGGCCGCGGCCGCGGCCCTCATCTTCCTGCGCCACCGCGACAACATCCGCCGGCTCCTGCGGGGCGCCGAGCCCCCCTTCGACCTCCGCCGCCCCCCCCGCCGGCGCTGACGCCGGGGCCGCCGGCCGCCCGGCCGGTCAATGCCAGTGCGTCCAGGCGAGGCCGAGAACCCCCGCCAGCACGAGGTGGCTCTCGACCAGGAACTCCAGCCGCAGGCCCGGCAGGAACCGGCCCGCCGCGTAGCGCCGCAGGATCAGGAGCATGGCGGCCGGGCAGAGCGCCATCGGAATCCCGAAGCCCGAGACCGCGCCGAAGAGCGCGAGCAGCGGCAGCCCCGCCGTGAGCGCCGCCAGGACCGCCTCGAGAAGCTTAAGCGAGCGCTTTTCGCCGAGGAGGATCGGGATGGTCTCCTTGCCGACCAGCCGGTCGCCCTGCATGTCGAGGATGTCGAAGAAGGCCGTGCGGCAGAACACCAGGGCGGTCGCCCAGAGAAAGATGAAGAGATGCGTCAGGGGCTCGGGCGCCTGAAGCGCGAGGGCCGGCAGCAGCGCGGTCACCACGCCCCAGGCCATGGAGATCAGGACGGTCTTCGAGCCCGGCAGGTCGCGGATGCGGCGGTAGCGCAGCCGGCCGAACCGGGCCGGGACGAGGTAGAGATTGTAGGAGAGCCCGAGGAGGCTCATCACCAGGAGCACGGCGAAGGAGAGCGGCCCCTGGGCATAGGCCGCGACGAGCCCGGCCGCGCCGCAGGCGAGCGCCCAGGCGGACAGGGGGAGCTTCCAGCGGGTGTAGAACCGGGCGCGCTCCGGGTCGTTGTAGCGGTCCGCGCGGCTGCCGGTCAGGTGGTTGAGGATGTGCATCGACTGGACGTAGAGAAAGGCGATGAGGGCGAAGTCGTCCCGCGGCGGCAGGCCGGTCAGCCGGGCGAGCGCGGCGCACAGGCCGGCGGCGCCGAGCGAGACGTAGATGTTGGTCAGCAGCGCGGTGCGCATCAGCGCGTAGGCCGCCCGGATCCAGGCCGGGCGCTCGCGGATCAGCATCGCCTCGAGCGTCGTGTAGACCTTGCGGATGACCCAGTTCGGGGTCGACGCGCCGGCGGTGATCCCGATCGCGCGCGCGGTCTTGAGCGGGGTGAGATCGACCGCCTGGAGCTCCTCGGCCGCGGCGATGTGGAAGGCGGGCTTGCCGCACTGCCGGGCGATTTCGGCCAGGCGCTGGGTGTTGCCGCTCTCCCGGCCGCCGACGACGATCACCGCGTCCACCGCCTCGGAGAGGCGCTTGACCTCGGCCTGGCGCCTCTCGGTGGAGTCGCAGATGGTGTCGAAGAGCTTGTAGTGGGGCCGGTTGGCGGCAACCCAGGCCTTGATTTCGGCGAACGCGCGGGTGTTCTGGGTCGTCTGGGCGACGACGATCGCCTGGTCGAAGGCCGGCAGGGCCTCGAGCCCGGCGCAGTCGGCGACGACATGGGCCTTCTCCCCGGCGTACCCCCGCAGGCCGATCACCTCGGGGTGGTTCCGGTCGCCCACGATGATCACCGCGTGGTTGCGTCGCGCGTGCTTGCGGATGATCGACTGCACGCGGATCACCCGCGGGCAGGTCGCGTCGATCACGTGGAAGCCGGCCTGCTTGAGACGCTTGCGGATGTCGGGCGGCACGCCGTGCGCGCGGATCAGCACGGTGCCCTTGCCGGCGGCCGGAACCTCGCCGATGGCGGCGATCCCCTTGGATTCGAGCAGCTCCAGGACCTGGGGGTTGTGGATCAGCGGGCCGAAGGTGCAGATCGGCCCGGGGTGCCGGGCGGGCGCGTCGAGCACCATTTCGACCGCCCGGCGCACCCCCATGCAGAAACCGGACATCCGTGCGATGATGAGCTTCATGCGATCCGCGCGCGCACGCCCCCCCCGCCGGCCGGCCTCACAGCTTCGCCGCCTTGCGGCCGATCCGGCGCCGCCGCCGGGGGAGCCTGCGGCCCGCGCCCTTCTTGCGGGTGGTGATCCGCCGCTCGGCCGGCGCTTCCCCGTCGGGGTCCGCGCCGTCGAGGGCCGCGGCGAGGCGCATCCGCGCCTCGAACTCCGGGGAGTCGACGGCCGCCGCCCCGCTCGCCGCGGCCTGGCGCATCACCGTCCGGTCGGAGCTCACCACCAGGGCCCGCTCCCGCTCCTGGGCGGCCAGGCGCAGGATCACGCTGTCGGCGGTTTCGCCCGGCCGCGAGTAGACCACCGCGATCCCCTGGCGCCGGTCCCGCGGCGGCGAAAACGCGGGGGCCGCGCCGCCGTCGAAGACCACGGTGATGCGGTGGGGCTTGAGGCGGCGGTAGGCCGCCAGCCGCGCGAGGAGGGCCTCGCGGCCGCGGGCGAGCCCCTCGCGCTCGCAGGCGAGGAGCGCCGGCGACTGGCGGATCAGGTTGTAGCCGTCGACGATGATGTGCAGGGCCATGGCCGCGTGCGGGGGCCTGCGGCCGGTCAGCCGCGCCGCTCCTGGCGCAGGTGGGCGAGCAGCCGGTCCAGGTCGTCGTTGCCGTAGAACTCGATTTCGATCCTTCCCTGCCGGCCCGATTTGCGGATGCTCACCTTGGTCCCCAGGTGGCGCGAGAGCTCCGCGGAGAGGCTGGCGAGCTGCAGCGCCTCCGAGCTTTTGGGCGCGACGCGCGGCGCCTTGGGGGCCGCCTTGAGCCGGCGGACGAGCGCCTCGGTCTCGCGCACCGAGAGGCCGCGCTCGGCGACCGCCCGCCAGGCCGCGAGCTGCTGCGCCGCCGTCTCGGCCGAGAGCAGCGCGCGCGCGTGGCCCATGCTGAGGCGCCCCTCGGCGATGGCCGCCTTGATCGGATCGGGAAGCCCGCGCAGGCGCAGGAAGTTGGCGACCGCCGAACGGCTGCGGCCCACGCGCGCGGCCGCCTGCTCCTGGGTGAGGTGCAGGCGCTGGATGAGGCTGTCGTAGGCGTCGGCCTCCTCGATCGGGTTGAGGTCGGCGCGCTGGATGTTTTCGACGAGCGACATCTCGAGCAGCTGGTCGTCGGTCACCTCGCGGATCACCGCCGGGACCTCCCGCAGGCCCGCCCGGCGCGCCGCCCGCAGGCGCCGCTCGCCGGCGACGAGCTCGTAGCCCGGGTCCGAGCGGCGCACGATGAGCGGCTGCAGGACCCCCTGGGCGCGGATCGAGGCGGCGAGCTCCTCGATCGCCTCCTCGGCGAAATGCCGCCGGGGCTGGAAGCGGTTGGGGCGGATCAGGTCGATGTCGCAGAGAAAGAAATCCCCGCCGCCCTCCGGGGAGCCGGGCCCGGCGTCGGGGATGAGGGCGCCCAGGCCGCGGCCGAGGGCGAGCTTCTTGCGCTTGGCGGCCGCCTGCGGGGCGGCGGGGGTCTTTTCCATGGTCACCTGAGCGGGGCTTCGCCGCCGGCGGCGTGGTTCATGAGCTCCTTGGCGAGCTCGATGTAGCTCTGGGCGCCGGCCGAGGCGGCGTCGTAGAGGATGATCGGCTTGCCGAAGCTCGGCGCCTCGCCCAGACGGATGTTCCGCGGCACGGTGGTCTTGAAGACCAGGTCCTTGAAATACCGCGCCGCCTCCTCGGCCACCTGGTGGGAGAGGTTCGTGCGGCGGTCGAACATGGTGAGGAGGATCCCGGTGAGGGCGAGCCCGGGGTTCATGGCGCGCTTGACGCGCCTGACGGTCTGCATCAGCTGGCCCAGCCCCTCGAGCGCGTAAAACTCGCACTGCAGCGGGATGATCAGGCTGTCGGCGGCCGCGAGCGCGTTCACCGTGAGCAGGCTGAGCGAGGGCGGGCAGTCGAGGATGATGAACTCGAAGCGCTCCCGAAGCGGCGCGAGCAGCCGCTTGAGCGCGCGGTCGCGCTGCGCATCGGCCATCATCTCCACCTCGAAGCCGATCAGCTCGACATTCGACGGAATCACCTGAAGGCAGGGGATCGCCGAGGGGTGCAGCAGGTCGGCCCCCGCGCGGCGGCCGAGCAGCCCGTCGTAGAGGGTCGCTTCCAGCCGGTGCTTCTCGATCCCGACGCCGGAGGTGGCGTTCGCCTGCGGGTCGCAGTCGACGAGCAGCGTGTGTTTCTCGAGCACCGCGAGCGAGGCCGCGAGGTTCACGGCGGTCGTCGTCTTGCCGACCCCGCCTTTCTGGTTGGCGATGCAGATAACCCTTGCCATGGGCGGCGGTTTACCATAAAATTCCCACGTTGGAAAGAAACTTCGAGACGCCCCGCCCCACCCCGCCCGATTCCGCGCCGCCACCCGACCGGAGGCCTGCCAGGTGAGGGGCGTTGCGCGTCCGCGGCCGGGACGGGCGGCTTCCGGCGCGGCGATGAGGACATCCGGCATGACCCGCTTGGCCCGCACCCGACGCGCGGCCGGCCGCCTGCTCGTCGGCGTGCTGGCCGCCGCGCTCTGCCTTCCCGCGCCGCCTCCGGCCGCGGCGATCACCCTGGGCGAGGAGGAGGAGCTCTCGCGCGAGATCCTGCGCATCATCTTCAAGCGCTACGACGTCATCGACGACCCGGCGATCGCCGGCACGGTCGCCCGGGTCGGGGCGCGGGTCCTCGCGGCGATGCCCGAGCAGCCGTTCCGCTACCGGTTCTACGTCCTCGCCGATCCCGCCTACAACGCCTTCGCCACCCCGGGCGGGCACGTCTTCATCTTCAGCGGGCTGATCGCCGCCATGGAGCGGGAGGAGGAGCTCGCCGGCATCCTCGGCCACGAAATCGCCCACGTCGCCTGCCGGCACATCTCGCAGAAGATCGAGCTCGCGAAGAAAGTGAGCTGGGCGACGCTTGCCGGCATGGCCGCCGGGGCGCTGCTGGGCGCGGGCGCCGGGGCGGGGGCGGCCGGCACCGCGGTCGCCATGGGCTCGGCGGCGACCGGCGCGGCGACCCAGCTCGCCTTCAGCCGCGAAAACGAGGCGCAGGCCGACCAGCTGGGGCTGAAATACCTCACCGACGCGGGCTACGGCGCCGAGGGGCTGCTCGCCGCGCTGAAGAAGATCCGCAGCAAGACCTGGTACGGCAAGGAGCAGATCCCCTCCTACATGCTGACCCACCCGGCGATCGAGGACCGCATCGCCACGATCGGCGCCTGGATCGACGGGCAGCCCGGGGCGCCGCGGCCGGCCGCGGACCCGGCCGACTTCGAGCGCATGCAGACCCGGCTGATCACCGAGTACGGGGAGACCCGCGCGGAGCTCGAGCGCCTGGAGGCGGCGGTGCGCCGGAATCCGGCCGATACGCTGGCGCGCCACCGCTACGCGCTGCTCCTCGCCAAATCCGACCGCCGCGGGGAGGCCGTGCGCGAGCTGCGCGAGCTGCTCGCCCGCCGGGCCTTCGACCCCTATCTCCTGCGCGACCTCGGCCGGGTCTACTTCCTGGACGGCAAGCTCGAGGCGGCCGAGAGCGCGCTGGCGAGCGCCCGCGGCGCGCTCCCCGGCGACCCCGAGTGCCTGCTGCTTCTCGGCCGGGTCCGCCAGGAGCTCGGGCAGCGCGCCGAGGCGCTCGCGCTCTTCGCCGAGGCCGTCCGGGCCGCGCCGTCCTACCGCGAGGCCTATTTCTTTCTCGGCCGGGCCCAGGGCGAGCAGGGCCGCCTGGCCGAAGCCCACGGGACCCTCGGCATCTACCACGCGAAGGGCCGGGACTTCAAAACGGCGGCGACCCAGTTCCGGCTGGCGCTGCAGCACGAGACGGACCCCGATCGGCGCGCGCGCCTCGAGCGCCTGCTGGCGGAGGTCGAGGAGGAGCTGAAGGCCGAGCGGCGGCGCTGACGGCCTCAGGGCTTGTCGAAGCGGGCGAAGTGCATGGAGAAGGTGCCGCGCCCCTGGGTGGCGGAGCGCAGCGCCGTCGAGTAGCCGAACATGCGCGACAGCGGGACGGTCACGGTGATCGCCTGAAGCCCCACGCGCTGCTCGATCGCCTCGATCTTGCCGCCGCGGGCGCTCAGATCGCCGATCACCTCGCCCAGGAAGGGGTCGGGCACGAGCACCTCGGCGCTCATGATGGGCTCGAGCAGGAAGGGGGCGGCGCGGGAGAGGGCCTCGCGGCAGGCCATGGCGGCCGCCGCGGTCACCGCGAGCTCGGTCGAGTTCTCCCGCAGCCCGGCCGCGGCGAGGACGATTTCGACGTCGACGACCGGGTAGCCCGAGACCGGGCCGCTTTCGAGCGCGCTCATCGCCCCCTGGCGCGCGGCCTGGGCGATCGCGGGGGGGATCGCGCCTTCCGGCACCCGCGCGGCGTAGCGCGCGCCCGCCCCGCGCTTGAGCGGAACCGCCTCGATCGTCACCTCGGCGAACTGGCGCTGCCCGGCGATCTCGCGGTCGAAGGCCGTCGTCGCCTGGGCGCGGGCGGCGACGGTCTCGCGGTAGACGACCTGCGGCCGGCCGACGTTCACGTTCGTGTTGAACTCGCGCTGCATGCGGCTCGTGATGATTTCGAGGTGCAGCTCGCCCATGCCCGAGAGGATGGTCTGGCCCGTGTCCTCGTCCTTGCGCACCCGCAGCGTCGGGTCCTCGGCGGTGAACTTCTCGAGGACCTCGTCCATTTTTTCCTGGTCGCTGTGCGTCTTGGGCTCGACGGCCACCGAGATCACCGGCTCGTAGGCCTCGATCGCCTCGAGCATGACGGGGTGCTCCGCGGCGCAGAGCGTGTCGCCGGTGGAGGCGTCCTTCAGGCCGACCACGCCGACGATGCTTCCGGCGCCCGCCTCCTCGATGCGCTCGCGCTTGTTGGCGTGCATGAGCAGGATGCGCGCGAGCTTCTCCTTGCGCCTGAGGGTCGGGTTGTAGAGGTCGCTGCCGGCCTTGAGCCGCCCGCTGTAGACCCGCACGAAGCAGAGCTTGCGCCCCTCCATCATGAAGACCTTGAAGATCAGCGCGGCGAGCGGGGCCGTCTCCTTCGGCGGGCAGAGCACCTCCTCGCCGGTCTCCGGGTGCACCCCGCGGGCGGGGGGGATGTCGGCCGGGCTGGGCAGGTAGCGGCCGACGGCGTCGAGCAGCAGCTGGATGCCGAGGTTGCGCAGCGCCGCGCCGCAGAGCACCGGCACGAGCTTGAGGCCGATCGTGGCGCGGCGGATCGCGGCCCGAAGCTCTTCCCCGGAGATGGGCGCCTCGGCCACGTAGGCCTCCATCAGCTGGTCGTCCTGTTCGGCCACGGTTTCGACCAGCTTCTCGCGCCACCGGCGCGCCGGCTCCGCCAGCTCGGGGGGGATCTCGGCGAAGTCGTAGGCGGTGCCGAGCGTCGCCTCGTCCCAGAAGACCCGGCGCATCTCGATCAGATCGATCACCCCGGAAAACGCATCGCCCTCGCCGACCGGGAGCTGGAGCACGAGCGGGGCCGCGTGCAGCTTGGCGCGCATCATCTCGACGGTGCCGAAGAAGTCGGCCCCGACGCGGTCCATCTTGTTCAGGAAGGCGAGCTTGGGGACGCGGTACTTGTCGGCCTGCCGCCAGACGGTCTCCGACTGCGGCTCGACCCCCTCGACCGCGCTGAAGACGCCGACCGCGCCGTCCAGCACCCGCAGCGAGCGCTCGACCTCGATGGTGAAGTCGACGTGCCCCGGGGTGTCGATGATGTGGATCTCCCACTCCCGCCACGGGCAGGTCGTCACCGCCGAGGTGATGGTGATGCCGCGCTCCTGCTCGTCGGGCATCCAGTCCATGACGGCCTCGCCGTCGTGCACCTCGCCCAGCTTGTGGGAGCGGCCGGTGTAGAAGAGGATCCGCTCGGTGACGGTGGTCTTGCCCGCGTCGATGTGCGCGATGATCCCGATGTTGCGGATCTGGGTGATCTTGGTCTTCTTCATCGTCTCGGGCCGGTTCGCGGGTTTCGGGGAACCGTCTATCTAAGCCAAGCGCCCTGCAATGTCAATTTATTTAGGCGGAGCGGCCCGCCCCGGGGGCGCCGGAGGCGGGCGGCGGTCCCCGCGGCATTGCCACCGCGAGGCATTTCGACTATGAATGGCGGCGGCGGACGCCGAGCCGCGCGCCGCCGGCGGGCGGCGCGGCGAGCGAACCTCGGCCGCCTTCAAGGAGACTGCGCATGCATCCGAGCACCCAGTGCGTCCACGCCGGAACCCGGAAGGACCGGGAGACCGGCGGGCTGAACAGCCCGATCTACCCCTCCTCCGCCTTCGCCTATCTCGACGCGGTCGAAAACGTCTACCCGCGCTACTACAACACCCCCAACCAGAAGGCCGTCGCCGCCAAGCTCTGCGCGCTCGAGGGCGCGGAGGAGGGGCTTCTGTTCAGCTCGGGGATGGCCGCCGTGAGCGCGGTGATGCTCGCCTTCCTGAGAAGCGGGGACCACGCCGTGATCCAGCGCGACATCTACGGCGGGACCCACCATTTCGTCACCGCCGCGTTCGAGCGATTCGGGATCGCGGCCACCTTCGCCGGGAACCGCGCCGAGGAGCTCGCGGCCGCCGTCACGCCGGCGACGAAGCTGATCTACATCGAGACGCCCTCGAACCCGCTGTTGCGGATCACCGACATCGCGGCCGTCGCCGCGATCGGGCGGGCGCGCGGGATCACCACCGCGATCGACAACACCTTCGCGAGCCCCGTCAACCAGACCCCCCTGCGCCTGGGGATCGACATCGCGGTCCACAGCGCGACGAAGTATCTCGGAGGGCACAGCGACCTGTGCGCCGGCGCGGCCGTGGGCTCGGCGGCGGCGATCGGCCGGGTGAAGGCGACCGCCGTCAACCTGGGCGGCAGCGTGAACGCCCTCACCTGCCACCTGCTCGAGCGCAGCCTGAAGACGCTCGCGCTGCGGGTCGAGCGGCAGAACGCGAACGCGCTCGCGGCGGCGCGGTTTCTCGCCGGGCACCCGGCCGTTGGCGCGGTCCACTACCCCGGCCTCGAGACCCACCCCGGGGCGGATGTCGCGCGCCGGCAGATGACGGGCTTCGGCGGGATGCTCGCCTTCGAGCTCGAGGCGGGCGCCGCCGGCCGCTTCCTCAGGCGGCTGAAGCTCATCACGCCGGCGCTCAGCCTGGGGGGGGTGGAGACGATCATCTGCGCGCCGGCCGCCACCTCGCACGCGAAGCTCTCGCCCGCCGCGCGCCGCGAGCTCGGCGTGGGCGACGGGCTCCTGCGGCTTTCGCTCGGCATCGAGGCGGCCGAAGACATTATCGCCGACCTCGACCAGGCGCTCGCCGGCCGCTCAACCGCGAAAGCCCGCGCGGAAGGGAAGGGGGGGCATGCTTGAGCTCGCGCTCGTCGCCGACGACATCACCGGCGCGGCGGACAGCGGGGCGCCGTTCGCCGCGTCGCTCGCCCCGGTGTGGCTGGTGGACCCCCGCCGCCTGGCCGCGGCGGCGGCCGGCGCGGGCGGGCCGCGGGCCCTGGCGGTCTTCACCGCGACGCGGAGCGCCGCGCCCGGCGCCGCCCGCCGCGTGCTCGCGCAGGTCGGCCGCGGGCTTGCGGCCCGGGGGCCGGCCTGGGTCTTCAAGAAGATCGATTCGACGCTGCGCGGCAACATCGGGGCCGAGCTCGACGCCCTGATGGAGGCCCTCGGCCGCCGGCCGAGCTTCATCGCCCCGGCCTATCCGGCGGAGGGGCGCACCACCGTGGACGGCGTGCACCGGCTGCACGGGGTCCCGGTCGCGCAGACGGAGATCGGCCGCGACCCGCTCGCCCCGGTCGGCGATTCGCGCATCGATCGCTGGATCGGCCGCCAGACGCCGCATCCCTTGGCCCACATCGGCCTCGGGATCCTCGAGGCGGGCGCGGCGGCCGCCGCGGCCGAGATCGACCGGCGCCTCGCCGCGGGCGTCCGCCACCTGACCTTCGACGCCGCCACCGACGCGCACTTGGCCGCGATCGTCCGGCTCGCGCGCGCGCGCTATCCGCGCGCGCTCTTATGCGGGGCGGCGGGCTTGAGCCGCTGCCTGGCGGCCGCCCTCTCCGGGGGCGCTTCCCCCCCCGGGATCCGCCGGCCGCCCCCTGCGCCGCCCGGAGGCGGGGGCCTGCTCTTCGTCTGCGGCTCGGCCTCCGCCGTGCTGCGCCGCCAGGTCGACGCGCTGCGGGCCGCGGCGCCGGTCGCGCTGGAGGAGCTCGCCGTGGAGACGCTGATCGCCGGCCCCTCCAGCGGGCCGTGGGCGGCGGCGCGCGCGCGCGGTGCGGCGTCCTTGGGCGGCGGCCACCTGGTCGTGCGCCTCGCCGCCCGCCGCCCGGGGGGGCCGGCGGTCGATCCGCGCGCGCTCACCGCGGCGCTCGGCCGCTTCGCCGCGGCGCTCACCGCCGCCCGGCGGCCGGCGGGCTTGTTCCTGTCGGGCGGCGACACCGCGGCCGCGGTGCTCGCGGCGGCCAAGTTCCACGGCGTCCGGCTCGCTGGCGAGCTTGGCGGGGGAGTCGTCCTGGGCACGGTCCTCGGCGGCGCGCTCGACGGTCTGCCGGTGGCGACCAAGGCGGGCGCCTTCGGGCCGCCCGATGCGCTGCGGCGCCTCCTCGAGGCGCTTGCGCCGCGCGGCGGCGGCGTGCGTTGACATCGCGGCGCGGTTTGAATTAGAAAGCGACCGCTGCACCTTTTATCGCGGACCCTGATCGATGACCACGGTGACCATACCCTTCGGCGGCCGGCCGCTCGCCTTCGAGGTGCCGGCGGAAAACCTGGGCGAGGTGCTGAGCCCCCGGCCGGCGGCGCCGCTCGCCGACCTCGAGGCCGCCATCGCGGAGGCGCTCGCGCGCCCCATCGACCAGCCGCCCCTCGAGGAATGGGTGCGGCCCGGGCAGCGGGTGCTGATCGTGAGCGACGACAACACGCGGCTGACGCCCGTCGACCGCATGCTTCCGCCGCTCATCGCGCGCTTGAACCGCGCCGGGGTGCCCGACGGCCGGATCGCCTGCATCATGGCCCTCGGCACCCACCGTTACATGCGCCCCGAGGAGCTGCGCGCCAAGGCCGGGGCCGAGGCCTGCGGGCGCATCCGGGTCTTCAACCACGAGTGGCGCGAGTCCGAGAACCTGGTGGACCTCGGGCGCTCGGCCCGCGGGACCCCCCTGCAGGTCAACCGGGCGGTGGCGGAGGC
Organism: uncultured Desulfatibacillum sp.; assembly: GCA_964573635.1. Classification (GTDB taxonomy): domain Bacteria; phylum Desulfobacterota; class Desulfobacteria; order Desulfobacterales; family SpSt-501; genus SpSt-501. Next base: position 137,691 of record CAZNKG010000002.1, read on the forward strand.
CGACGTCGTGATCGGCCTCGGGGCCATCGTGCCCCACCACATCCCGGGCTTCTCCGGCTCCTCGAAAATCATCCAGCCCGGGGTGTGCGGCCCGCGGACGACGGCCGAAACCCACATGCTCGCCTGCGAGGGCGGGGGGGACTCCTTCCTGGGGATCGCCGACAACCCGGTCCGGCGCGACATGGACGACATGGCCGACCGGGTGGGCATGCGCAGCATCTTCAACGTCGTCATGGACAGCGCCGGGCGCGTCTGCGGCCTGTTCTGCGGCGAGATGCGCGCAGCCTTCCGCCGCGGGGTCGCCTTCGCGCGGCGCATCTACGGGGTGGGCTACCGCGAGCCCCCGGATGTGGTGGTGGCCAACTCCTTCCCCTGCGACCTCGACTTCTGGCAGTCGCACAAGGCCCAGTACCCGGCCCAGCGCATGGTGCGCCCCGGCGGGGTGATCGTGCTCTGCACGCCGGCCCCGGAGGGGGTGAGCCCCGTCCACACCGACCTGCTCGACTACACGGCCTGGCCCTCGGCGGAGATCAAGGCCGCCTACCGGGAAGGCCGGATCAAAAACGGCGTCGCCGCGGCGCTCGCCGTCGCCTGGGCCAAGGTGCGCGAAACGGCGCAGGTCATCACCTTCTCGCCCGGAATCCCGCCCGAGCACAAGGCGCGGCTCGGGCACACCCACGCCCCGAGCCTGCAGTGGGCCGTGGACGAGGCCCTGCGCCGGCAGGGGCCCCATGCCCGCCTGGCGGTGCTCACCCACGCCCCGGACATGCTGCCCGTTCCGCAGGGCCCCGGTGAGGAAGCCGCCGGCGCCGATGAATGAGGAGGGATAGCGCAACGATGGACGCAAACCAGCGGCCGCGGGTGGCGATTTCCATGGGGGACCCCGGCGGCGTGGGCCCCGAGATCTGCGCCAAGGCGCTCGCGCTGCCGGAGCTCTACGACCTCTGCCGGCCGATCGTGGTCGGCGACGCCGCGGTCATGGCCGACGCCGTGCGCTTCAGCGGCCTGAAGCTCGGCGTCGCCCCGCGCCGGCGGGTGGCGGAGGCCGCGTTCGCCTGGGGCGCGGTCGACGTCCTCGATCTCGCCAACCTGCCGCTCGCCGAGCTGCGGCACAAGCAGGTCACCGCCGCGCAGGGGCGGGCCGCCTACGAATACGTGGCCAAGGCGGTCGAGCTCGCGCTCGCCGGCGAGGTCGACGCCACCGTGACGGGCCCGATCAACAAGGCGGCCATCAACGCCGCCGGGATCCACTTCGCCGGCCACACGGAAATCTACGCCCATCTGACCGGCACCCGCGACTACAGCATGATGCTCGCCGAGGGGAGCTTCCGGGTCGCCCACGTCTCGACCCACGTCTCCCTGCGCGAGGCCTGCGACCGCGTCAAGAAGGAGCGGGTGCTGAAGGTCATCCGGCTCGCCGACGAGGCCTTGCGGCAGCTCGGCATCGAACGGCCGCGCATCGGGGTCGCGGGGCTCAACCCCCACTGCGGGGAAGGCGGGCTTTTCGGGGAGGAGGACGACCGCGAGATCGCGCCGGCGGTGCAGGCGGCGCGGGCCGAGGGGATCGACGCCGAGGGGCCGCTTCCGGCCGACACGATCTTTTCGAAAATGCGCGGCGGGATGTTCGACCTCGTGGTGGTGAACTACCACGACCAGGGCCACATCCCCACCAAGCTCGTGGGCTTCCAGTACGACGATCGCACCGGCGCCTGGGGCGCCCTCGCCGGGGTGAACGTGACCCTCGGCCTGCCCATCATCCGCACCTCGGTCGACCACGGCACGGCCTTCGGCAAGGCCGGGGAGGGCCGGGCGAACCCCCAGTCCATGATCGAGGCCGTGCGGCTCGCGGCGCGGCTCGCCGCCGGGCGCCGGCCCGCGGCGCGCACCTGATTCCGCCGGCCCCCCGGCGCGGGATCAGGCGAAGGTGCAGCCGCGGTCGGCCGGCCCGACGAGGCGGCGGTAGCGCTCGAGCAGGGAGCCCCGCGGCAGGTCGATCCGCGAGGGCGGGCGCCATTCCCGCCGGCGGGCCGCGAGCACCTCCGGCGCCACCACGAGATCGACCCGCCCGGCCGGGATGTCGATCGCGATGCGGTCGCCCGCGTGCACCAGGGCGATCGGTCCGCCGAGAAAGGCCTCGGGGGTCACGTGGCCGATGCAGGCGCCGCGGGTCGCGCCCGAGAAGCGCCCGTCGGTCACCAGCGCGACCGACCCGCCGAGGCCCATGCCGATGATGGCCGCGGTCGGCAGCAGCTGCTCGCGCATCCCGGGCCCTCCCTTGGGCCCCTCGTAGCGGATGACCACCACGTCGCCGGGCTGGATGCGGCCGCCGAAGATCGCCGCCAGCGCCTCCTCCTCCCGGTCGAAAACCTGCGCCGGGCCGCTGTGCCGGAGCATCCCGGGCGCCACGGCGGCGCGCTTCACCACGGCCCCTTCGGGGGCGAGGCTGCCGCTCAGGACGGCGAGCCCCCCGGTCGGGCTGAGCGGGGAGGCGACCGGCCGGATCACCTCCGGGTCGCTCACGCGGCGGGAGGCGAGGTTTTCGGCGAGGGTCGCGCCGGTGACCGTGAGGCAGCCGCCCTGGACCAGCCCATGGTCCAACAGCTCCCGCATCAACCCCGGGACCCCGCCGGCATGGTAGAAATCGAGCGGAAAATGGCACCCGGCGGGCTTCAGCAGAACCAGGTGCGGGGTGCGCTCGGCGGCGCGGCGGAACTCCTCCAGGTCGAGCGGAAGCCCGGCCTCGGCGGCGATGGCCGGAAGATGCAGGCAGGTGTTCGTCGAGCCGCCGACCGCCATGTCCACGGCAAGCGCGTTGCGGAACGCCTCCGGCGTCAGGATGTCGCGCGGCAGGATGTTGCGGGCGTGCAGATTCATGATCAGCCGCCCCGCGCGGCGGGCGAGCGCCATGCGGGCCCCGGAGGTGGCCGGGGTGAGGGCGCCGTCGGGCATGGTCATGCCGAGCGCCTCGGTGAGGATGTTCATGGTGTTCGCCGTCCCCATCATGGCGCAGGCCCCCGGCCCCCACACGGCGACCTCCTCGAAGGCGGCGAGCTCCGCCGGGCTCATCTCGCCGCGCGCGACGCTCCCCTCGGCCTCCATGAGGTCGTTGTAGCAGACGCGTTTTCCGCGGAAGCAGCCCGTGTCCATGGGGCCGCCGGAGACGAGCAGCGCCGGGATGTTCAGGCGCGCCGCCGCCATCAGCATGCCCGGGGTCACCTTGTCGCAGTTGGTGAGCAGGACCATCGCGTCGAAGGCGTGCGCGGTGATCATGATCTCGATCGAGTCGGCGATCAGCTCGCGGCTCGGCATGGGCATGCGCATGCCGGCGTGGCCGGTCGCCAGCCCGTCGCAGACCGCGATGGTCGGGAATTCGAGCGGGGTCCCGCCGGCCTCGGCGATCCCCAGCTTGATCGCCTGGCAGAGCGTGTTCAGGTGGATGTGGCCGGGCATGAGCTCGTTGAAGGAGTTCACCACGGCGACCAGCGGCCGGTCGAGGTGCTCGGCGCGCCAGCCCATGGCGTAGAGCAGCGCGCGGTGGGTCGCACGGTCCACGCCCTTCGTCATGACCGCGGAGCGCAGCGGGCCCCGCGGCTTCTGCGTTGCGTTCATTTTTTCCCCCTTGTGCCGCCCCCGCTGCCGATCCGCCGGTCCGCCCCCGCGTCTCAATACCCGAGGAGCGTCTTCGGCAGCCAGGTGCTCAGCCAGGGGACGTAGGTGACGAGGGCGAGCACGATCAGCGAGACGAAAAACGGCTTCCAGACGGCCCGGCCGAGCCGGTCGATCGAAATGTCGCCCACCCCGCAGACCGCGAAGAGCACCGCGCCGACCGGCGGCGTCACCAGCCCCAGGACGAGATTCAGGCAGATCACGACGCCGATGTGCACCGGGTCGATCCCCATCGAGGCGGCGATCGGCGCGAGCACCGGGGTCACGATGACGATGCCCGGCGCGGTTTCGATCGGGATGCCGAGCAGCAGCAGAAAGACGTTGATGAGCAGCAGGATCATGAGCGGCGAGGTGGTGAGCTTCGAGATCCATTCGATCAGGATCTGCGGGATCTGGTCGGCCGCCACGATCCAGGAGAAGGGCTCCGACATGGCGATCAGGAGCATCACCATCCCGGACTCGAGCCCGGCCTGCAGGAGCACGGCGGGGATGCGCGCCAACTTCAGCTGGCGGTAGACGAACGCGCCGACCAGGACGGCGTAGATCACCGTCACCCCGGCGGCCTCGGTGGGCGTGAAGATGCCGCTCAGGATCCCGCCCATGATGAGGAGCGGCATGAAGAGCGCGGGCAGCGCCCGCCAGGCGGCCTTCACGAGCTGCCCGGCGGGCACGCGCGGATCGACGGGGTAGTTCCGCCGGCGCGCGACGGCGTACATGTAGAGCATCAGCGCGAGCCCCAGCAGGAGCCCCGGGAAGACGCCGGCCAGGAAGAGCGCGCCGACCGAAACGTTGGCCGCCACCCCGTAGATGATGAACGGGATGCTCGGCGGGATGATGGGCCCCATGCAGGAGGCGACCGAGGTCATCGCCGCCCCGACCTCCTCGTCGTAGCCGGCGGCCTTCATGGCCGGGATCATGACGACCCCGATCGCCACCGCGGTGGCGACCGCGGCCCCGGAGATCGCCGCGAAAATCGCGCAGGCCATGATGGTGGCGAGCCCCAACCCGCCGCGGATGTGCCCGAGGAGCAGGCGGGCGAAGCGCACGAGGTCCGGCGTGATGCCGCCCTCGTTCATCAGGTTGCCGGCCAGCATGAAGAGCGGGATCGCGAGCAGCGGAAAGGTGGCGAGCCCCCCGAAGGTGGTCTGGACGAGCGTTGTGATGGGGATGTTGCCGCTGATCAGCGCATAGGCGAGCGCCGAGCCGCCGAGCGCCACGGTGATCGGCGCGGAGATGCACAACAGGCCGATGAAGGCCGCGGCGAAGACGGCGATCATGGCGCGCCTCCTTTCGTGCCGACGCCCAAAAACCGCAGGAACTCCTCCAGCGTGAGGCAGAACATGATGAAGAAGCCCGTCGGCAGCGCGGCGTAGGGGATGCTCATCATCAGGCCGATGGCGGGCGAGGTCTGGTTGCGGTTGTAGACGGTCTGGTAGAGGCCGAACCAGAACATGGCCGCGAAGAAGAAGAGCGAGGCGCCGAAGGCAAGGAGCTTGAGCAGCCGCGCCGCCGCCGGCGGCAGGGACTCGACCACCGAGGTCATGCTCACCTGGTAGCCCCGCTTGAGGCCCACCGCCCCGCCGAGCATGGAGGCCCAGGCGAGCGAGTAGGTCGACACCTCCCCCGACCAGATGGTCATTTTCTGGAAGACGTAGCGGCCGATGACCTCGTAGGGGATCACGATGCCGATCACGGCCATGAACAGGATCGTGCCCCAGCTGCCGACGGAAACCAGAATGCCGTTGAAGCGCTCGAGCAGGCGCATGGAAAAGGGCCTTCCGCTGCGATGCCGCGGCCGGCCCGCCCCCGGCCGCAACGGCCGGGGGCGGGCGGCCTTCCGGGTTGCGGTTACTTGGCGTTCATGATGGTCTCGATCTCGGCCTTGCTGAACTGGCTGCTGAACTGGTCGTAGACCGGCGCCATCGCCTTCTTGAAGCTCTCGCGGTCGACCTCGCGCACCACCGTGACGCCCTTCTCGGCGATCTCCTTGAGCTTCGCGTCCTCGGCGTCGCGGTTGATCTTGCGCTGGAACTTGCCCACCTCATAGGAGGTCTTGACGAAGAGCTCCTGGTCCTCCTTGGGCATGGCGTCGAAGGTCTTCTTGCTCATCAGGAAGGGCGAGGGGGAGTAGACGTGGGCGGTGAGCGAGAAGTTCTTCTGGACATCCCAGAACTTCGAGGCGTAGTAGACGGCGACCGGGTTCTCCTGGCCGTCGATGACCTTCTGCTGCAGGGCGGTGTAGACCTCGCCCCAGGCCATCGGGGTGGGGTTCAGGCCGGCCTCCTTCCAGGCGGCGAGATGCACCTTGTTTTCCATCGTGCGGATCTTGAGGCCCTTGGCGTCGTTCACCGACTTCACGGAGACCTTGGCGTTGGTCAGGTGGCGGAAGCCGTTTTCCCAGAAGGAGAGGGCCTTGATGTTGGCCTTTTCGAAGTCGTCGAGCAGCTTGCGGCCGATCGGCCCGTCCAGGACCAGGTCCACGTGGTTGAAGTCGCGGAACAGGAAGGGGAAGTCCAGGATGTTGATCGAGGGGCTGAAGCCGCCGAGCGGGCCGGTGGAGGTGACCAACAGATCGATCGCCCCCTGCTGGATGCCCTCGGTCATCTCTCGCTCCCCCTTGCCGAGCTGGTTGCTGGGGTAGAGCTTGATCTCGATGCGGCCGTTGGTGCGCTCCTTGATGAGGTCGGCGAACTTCTGCGCCCCGACCATGTAGGGGTGGTCCAGGCTCTGGGTCGAAGCGAGCTTCATGACGGCCTTGTACTGGGCCGCAGCCGGCCCGGTCAGGCCGGCCACCAGAACGACGGTGAGACAGAGCATCAGAACTTTCTTCATGCCAGGTTCCTCCTTGCGTGATGGGTTGGGGGTGGTTCCTTTCCACCGCCGGCCGCAGGCCGGCAGCCTATTGGGGTGGAGGGCGGGTGTCAAGGGGCGGCGGCGCGCCGCCGCGCCGGCCGGCCGGAGCGAACCCCAGGGCGGCCTCGATCTGCCGGGCGGCCTGCCGGATCTCCTTTTCGAAGCGGCGCATCGCCGCCGGCGTGAAGCGCTGGGTCGGCCCGGAGAGGCTGATGCTCGCCACGACCGCGCCGGAAGCCGAGCGGATCGGCGCCGCGACGCAGCGCACCCCGAGGTTCAACTCCTCGCGGTCGTAGGCGATGCCGCGGCGGCGGACCTCGGCGAGCTCGCGCTTGAGCCGCTCGGGGTCGGTGATCGAGTTCCGCGTGTAGGCCGCGAGCCCGCGGGCGGCGATCAGCCGGTCGAGCTCGGCGGCGCTCATCCCGCTCAACAGCGCCTTGCCGACCCCGGTGCAGTGCAGCGGGTTGCGCTGGCCGACCTGGTTGATGATCCGCACGGGCTGGGAGCACTCCACGCGCTCGATGTACAGGCACTGGTCCTGGTCGGCGACGCACAGGTAGCAGGTTTCGGCGGCCCGTTCGACCAGGGCCTCCATGGCCGGCCGCGCCGCAGAGCGCAGGTCGAGGCTCATTTCGGCGAGGCTGCCGAGGTAGAGGATCTCGGGGCCCAGCCGGTACTCGGTCCGTCGGGGCCGCGTCCGCGCGAGAAAGCCTTCCCGCTCGAGGGTCGCGAGGATCCGCTGCACGGAGCTCTTGTGGAACCCGAGGGCGGCGGCCATCGCCTCGGCGCTCCACGCTCGGCGCTCGGGCGAGAAGAGCTTGAGCAGCCGCAGGGTCTTGCCCAGGGACTTGATCTCGATGGTGCGTTTGGCGGCGGCTTCCATGCGGGGGGCTCTACGGGTTGAGCACCGGCAGGGTCAGGGAGGCCTGCGGCATCACGGTGATCCGGGGCCGCTCGACGCCGCAGGCGCGGGCGGCCAGGCGCATGGCCGCCGGCAGGTCGGAGACGGCGGTCAGGCCGGCGGCCTCGATCACCGGGACGTTCTCCGGCCGCGTGACGAGGATCACCCGGCCCTTCAGGCCGCACTCGAGCTGCTTCATGGCGACCCAGCCGTCGAGATGGAACCCGGCGCGCAGGGCGCGGTCGAGCTCGCGGATCGAGGGGGTGTCGAACCATTGGAAGAAGGTCTCGGGGTCGCGCACCTGCAGGCACTCCGCGAGGATGACGGCGGCGCCGCCCGGCCGCATGGCCTGGCAGGCGTTGTCCATGGTCTTCCCGGTCTGGTAGAGGTTGATGTCCCGGGGGTAGCCCCCGGCCGAGGCGACGACGACGTCGGCGAGCGCCTCGATTTCGACGCCGAAGATCCGGTCCACGAGGCCGGTCGCCGCCTGCCAGGCGGACACCCAGTTGCCGGCGAAGACTCCGGCGATCTCGCCGTCCAAGTTGGGCACGATGTTGACGAGGAAGTCGGGCTGCACGAAGCCGGCGATCTCCATCATGTCCTCGTGCAGCGGGTTGCCCCGGAGAATCCGCGAGGCGCATCGGGGGTTCGAGCCGCCGCCCACCTCCGGGGCGAGCCCGAGGAGGTGGTTCTGGCGGATCGTTTCGATGGCGGCGATACCGGGCAGCACGGACTTGCGCCCCCCGCCGTAGCCCGCCATGTAGTGATAGACGACGCCGCCGGTCAGGATCAGCCGGTCGGCCTCCACGGCGAGCCGGCTGACGGCGACCTCCGTCCCGCGGGAGGTCCGGCCGAGGCGCACCATGTTCGACGCGTCGAAGGCGTCGTGGTTGACCACCCGGACGCGGTGGCAGGCCGCCGCGCCGCAGATCTCCAGGTGCTCGGCGGCGCTGTTCGGCCGGTGCCCGCCGACCGCCACGATCACGGTCACGCGGTCGTCCGGCACGCCCGCCGCGTTGAGCGTCTCGAGCAGGATCGGCAGCGTCAGGTCGTTGCGCTGCCACACGCGGGTGATGTCGCTCACGGCGACGGCGACCCGCTCCCCCGGGCGGACGAGCTCGCGGAGCGGCGGGGCGTCGATCGGATGATCGAGCGCCTCGCGGTAGGCCCGCGCGAGGTCCGGGGCGGCCGGCTGGGTGCGCCCGGTGACCACCTGCAAGAGCGCCCGCGCGTCGACCTCGAGGGCGAGGTGGCCTTTCCCGTATTTCAGTTCGAAGCGTGGCATGCCCGGCTTTCCGGCCCGGCGCCCCGGGCGGCCGCGCGGCGCCGTCAGGCGGGCGGCTGGAAAAGGTCTTCGAGCTTGCGGACTTCCTCTTCCGGCATCTTGTAGCAGTGCTCGGGGGCCGGGAACCGGCCCGCGGCCAGGTCCTCCCGGAACGCCTGAAGCGCCTTCACGATCTCGGCCCCGATGCTGGCGTACTTTTTGACGAACTTGGGCGTGAAGGCCTCGAACATGCCGAGCATGTCGTGGACGATCAGGCACTGGCCGTCGGTGTGCGGTCCGGCGCCGATGCCGATGATCGGGATCTCGGCGCGCGCGGTGATGATCCGGCCGACCTCCGGCGGAACCGCCTCGAGCAGGATCATGCAGACGCCGGCCTCCTCGAGCAGCTTCGCGTCCTCGATCAGCTTCACGGCGGCCGCGACGCTCCGGCCTTGGGCCTTGAAACCGCCCAGCATGGCGATGGACTGCGGCGTCAGCCCGAGATGCCCCACGACCGGTACGGTCGCCTTGATCAGCGCGCCCACGACGTCGAGCATCTCGCGGCCGCCCTCGAGCTTGACCGCATCGCAGCCGCACTCCGCCATGAAGCGGCCGGCGTTGCGCACCGCCTCCTGGGGGCTCACCTGGTAGCTCATGTAGGGCATGTCCCCGATCAGGAAGACGTGCGGCGCCCCGCGGCGGACGGCCCGGGTGTGGGGGATGAGCAGGTCCATGGTCACCGGCAGGGTGGAGTCGAAGCCGAAGGTGGTCATCCCGATGGAGTCGCCCACCAGGATGATGTCGATGCCGGCCTGCTCCTCGAACTGGGCCATGGGAAAGTCATAGGCCGTCAGCCAGGAGATCGGAACGCGGGCCTTCTTTTTCTCGAGCAGGGTATGGATGGTGACCTTTTTCAAAACGGGGCTCCTTTCTGCGGGCGCCGCCGCGCGCGCGAGGGAGGGGGGCGGCTTCGGCTTCCGCCTCTACCCGAACCGCCGCCGCGCTGTCAAGAGAAAAACCGTATTTTGAATATGAATATCGCTATACGATTTTTATCGGCACGGGCGGAGGCGCGGCGGCTCGGATGCGGGCGGGCGCCGCGCGAGGGCATCCGAACCGCGGGTCGGCGGGGGAGGCGGCGCGCCTTCGGCGCCAAAACAAAACCGGGGGCGGTCGCGCCCCCGGTTTTGTGCCGCTATGCGAAATGCGGGATGATCGGTTGGTGGAGCTGAGGGGGATCGAACCCCTGGCCTCATGAATGCCATTCATGCGCTCTCCCAGCTGAGCTACAGCCCCGGCATGAATTGTAATGACTACCAAAAAGCTTTCCCCCTGTCAATATCAAATTTGGGGAAACGGCGCCCGCCAGGGTTGACAAGCCGCCGCCCGGCCTTCTACAATGAATGGATTGAAACCATCGCTGCCGAAGGGAAAGAGCCCAGATGAACCCGTATTTCCGTCCTTCCCCGCCCGCGGCGCGGCCCGGCCGCGGGGGCGCCTACCGGGATTTCGACGCCACCGAGCTCTTCTGCCCGCGCTGCCGCCGGGCCGTCCCGGTCCGCAAACGGCTGCTGTTGATCGTGCCCGAGGGGGACAAGTACGAATACCTCTGCGCGGTGTGCTCGAGCAGCGTCGGCACCAAGATCACCCGCGGGGAGCCGCCCTTGAAGCTCATCGTGTAGCCGCCGATTTCGACCGCTCCGCCCGCACCGGGCGCCTAAATGACAACGGAGATTTTGGGTATGCTGGACTTCATGCGCAAGAACGCCGGGACCTGGATGGTCAAGGCGCTGCTCGCCGCCATCGTGGTGGTGTTCGTCTTTTGGGGGGTCGGCAGCTGGACCGGCCAGAGGGAGGGCCGGGTGGCGACCGTCAACGGCGAGGTCATCTCGCTCGAGGAGTACCGCCGGGCCTACGGCCGCCTGATCGACCAGGCGCGCCAGAACTTCGGCGCCGCGCTGAGCGACGAGCTCGTCAAGGCCATGAACCTGCCCGAGCAGGCGCTCGAGCAGTTGATCGAGCGCACCCTGCTGCGGCAGGCCGCCGGCCGCCTGAACGTCGGGGTGAGCGACGAGGGGCTCGCCCGCGCGATCCGCGACATCGACGCCTTCAAGGAGAACGGCGCCTTCAACCGGCGCCGCTACGAGCAGGTGCTCGCGGCCAACCGGCTGACGCCCGAGCAGTTCGAGGCGAGCCAGCGCGAGCTCATGGTCACGCAGAAGCTGATCGGGCTGGTGACCGACATGGTCAAGGTCTCCGAGGCCGAGGTCGAGGAGTGGTACCGCTGGAACCACGCCGCCGTGAGGCTCGACTACGTGCTCGTCCCCTTCGAGCGCGCCTCCGGCCTGACCGCCACCCCCGAGGAGATCCAGGCGCACTACGACCGCCAGAAGGAGAGCTACCGGACCGAGCCCGAGGTGAAGGTGCGCTACGCCCGTATCGCCCCCGAGGACTTCCTGGAGCAGGCCGCCGTCGCGCCCGCGGAGGTGCAGGAATACTACGAGACGCATCCCGAGCGCTTCGTCGTCCACCCGACGGTCGAAGCCCGCCACATCCTGATCAAGGCGGCGGCGGACGCCGACCCGGAAACCGACCGCAAGGCCCGCGAGCGGATCCTCGCGCTCCTGGCGCTCGCCCGCCAGGGAAAGGACTTCGCCGCGCTCGCGCGGGAGCATTCCGAGGACCCGAGCCGCGAAAACGGGGGGTCCCTCGGCGCGTTCCGCCGCGAGGCGATGGTCCAGCCCTTCGCGGACGCCGCCTTCGCGCTCGCCCCCGGCGAGATCAGCGAGCCGGTGCGCACCCCGTTCGGCTGGCATCTGATCAAGGTCGAAAAAGCGAACCCGGAACGCGTCCGCGGGCTCGAAGAGGCGCGGCCGGAGATCGAGACGCAGCTCAAGACCGAGCGGGCCCGTTCGCTCGCCTACGACGCCGCCGAGGCGCTCTACGATGCGGCCGCGGCCTCCGGGGGGCTCGAAGGCGCGGCCGCCGCGCGCGCGGTGGCCCTCAAGACCACCGAGTTCGTGACGCGCCGCGCGACGCTGAAGGGGATCCCCCAGGGCGCCCAGCTCCTCCAGGCGGCCTTCCAGCTGCCCCCCGGGGAGCTCGGCGACATCCAGGAGCTCTCCGACGGGTTCTACCTGTTCGAAGTGGTCGAGAAGCGCGCGCCGCGCATCCCCGAGCTCTCCGAGGTGGCGGAGAAGGTGAGCGCCGAGGTGGTTCGCGAAAAGCAGGTGTCCCGCTCCCGCGAGGACGCCGAGGCGCTGCTCGCCGAGCTGCGCAGCGGGGTCGCGCTCGATCAGGCGGCGCGCAAGTTCGGCCTCGCCGCCAAGCAGTCCGATCTGCTCCGGCGCAGCGAATCGATCCCGGCCCTGGGCGGCGAGCCCGAGGTGCTGCGGGTGGCCTTCGGCCTTTCGCCGCGCGAGCCGCTGCCGCCGGCGGCGATCCGGACCCCGAAGGGCTTCTGCGTGATCCGGCTCGTCGAGCGGCAGGCGCCGCCCGCCGAGGGTCTCGCCGCGGAAAAGGCGCAGATCCAGGATCGCCTGCTGCAGCAGAAAAAGGCCGCCGCCTGGCAGGCGTGGCTCGAGGATCTGCGCCGCGGCGCCGCGATCGAGCGCCGGCAGAACATGCCCGTATAGCCGGCCGGCGAAAAACAAGCAGCCGGCCGCCAGGAGGGACCATGGCCCCACCCAACCCCCCGGTGGAGAAAGCCGCCTCCGCCGGTGTTCACCTGACCAAGAAGTGCCCCGAGTGCTTCACCTACCTGCCGCTCGACGCCGGCCGATGCCACGCCTGCGGTTCGCGGGTCGGGCCGGTCGACAAGCTGGGCCACGCCCGCCGGGTCGTGAACATCCGGGCCTACGTCGTCGCCGTCTTCTTCGCGGCGGTCGTCGCCGGCATTCTGTGGATGGGGTTTTTCACGGAATAGCCGGCCCGATCGCGCGCAGCGCGAGCGTCTCCTCGGGGATCCGGTCGAGGAAGCGCGAGGGGCGGTCGAGGACGATGCCGAGCGTGCGGTCGTAGACCTGGCGCGGGTAGGTGAAGATCAGGTTCTGGCGCGCCCGGGTCGCGGCGACGTACATCAGCCGCAGCTCCTCCTCCAGCTCCTCGCGGTTCGCCATCGCGTGCAGCGACGGAAAGCGCCCTTCGAGCGCCCAGATCACGAACACCGTGTGCCACTCCCGTCCCTTGGCCGAGTGGATCGTCGACAGGACCAGGCGCTCTTCGCTCTCGGCGGCCGCGAGGCGGTCGTTCACGCTGATGGTGGGCGGCTCGAGCGCCATATCGGAAAGGAAGGCCTCGAGCGCGGCGTAGCGCGCCACGATGCCGAGCAGCTGCTCGATGTCCCGGGCGCGCTTGGGGTGGTCGTCGAAGTGCCGCTGGAGGAGCGGCAGGTAGTATTCGGCGACGGCCGCCGCCATCGCCGCCGGGGAGGCGTCCGTTGCGGCGATGCCGCGGTAGAGCTCCTTCAGGCGCTCGAGGCCCGGGTTCTTGACCTTCAGGCCGAAGAGCCCCTGCAGCCCCGCCCCCTCGTCCCCCGCGATTTCGGCGTACAGGCGCTCGGCGCTGCGCGGCCCCACCTTGTCCAGCAGGAGCAGAATGCGGTGCCAGCTGATCCGGTCGCGGGGGTTGGCGAGGACCCGCAGGTGCGCGAGCATGTCCTTGATGTGCGCCGCCTCGGTGAACTTGAAGCCGCCGATCTTGATGTAGGGGATGGCCGCCCGGGCGAGCTCGATTTCGAGGTCGAAGGCGTGGAAGCCGGCCCGGAACAGCACGGCGATGCGCGCCGGCGGGACCCCGTCGCGGAGCAGGCCGCGCACCCGCTCGACGACGAAGCGCGACTGGGTGTTCTCGTCCGCCGCTTCGACGAGCTCCGGCCGCGAGCCGCCCTCGCGGCGGGTGAAGAGCGTCTTGGCGAACTTTTCGCGGGCGCGGGCGATGATGACGTTGGTCAGCTCGAGGATCGGCTGGGTGCTGCGGTAGTTCTCCTCCAGGCCGATGATGCGGGTGCCGGGAAAGCGCTGCGGGAAGTCGATGATGTTGCGGAAGTTCGCCCCGCGGAAGGCGTAGATGCTCTGCGCGTCGTCGCCGACCACCATGATGTTGCGGTGCTGGTCGGTCAACAGGCCGAGGATGTCGGCCTGGATCGCGTTGGTGTCCTGGTACTCGTCCACCATGACGAAGCGGTAGCTGGCGGAGATGCGGGCGCGCAGGTCGGGGTGGTCCGCGAGCAGGCGCTGGAGCAGCACGAGGAGGTCGTCGTAGTCCACGAGCTGGTGCTCGCGCTTGCGGCGGGTGTAGGCGGCGTGGATGTTGCGGATCACCTCGAGCTGGTCGGCGAAGTGGGGGTAGTCGTCCAGGATCAGGTCCTCCACCGTGCGGCCCTTGTTCACGGACCGGCTGAAGATGTCGGCCAGCGTGTTCTTGCGGGGCAGCAGCCGCTCCGGCGAGGCGGCGCCGAACTCCCGCCGCAGCATGGCGATCAGGTCCTCGCTGTCGGTGCGGTCCAGGATGGCGAAGCCGGGGGAGAGGTTCAGCCGGGCGCCGTGGCGGCGGAGCACGAGGTTGGCGAAGGAGTGGAACGTGCCGCCCGAGACGGCGGCGCAGCGCTGGTCGAGGAGCCCCGTCGCCCGCCGCAGCATCTCCTCGGCGGCCTTGCGGGTGAAGGTGAGCAGCAGCACCGCCGGCGGCGGCGTGCCCGCGGCCACCAGGCGGGCCACGCGGTGGGTGAGGGTGCGCGTCTTGCCGCTGCCCGCGCCGGCGATGACCAATACCGGACCCTCGCCGTGCTCCACGGCGGCGCGCTGCGCCGCGTTCAGCTCTTCAAACCCGGCCGCCGGTGCGGCTGTGCGGTGATGCGTCATCGACCTTCTGCTCCTCGCCCTCCGGCGACCCCCATCGCCGGCGTACGGGCCCGGCGTGAAACCGCCTCCGGCGCCCCGGCCGGCAGCGGGTCGAAACCTTCCGGCGGCACCCTACCAGAAACCGCCGCCGCGGTCACCTCCAAAAGCGGGCGGGCCGCCGGCGGGGGGCGCCTTTTTCTTCGCCGGGTTTGACTTCTTCTAGCCATTGCACTATCATAAGTAGTACGCGTAGGTCTTCGCATCGTGTGCGACCCCTTCCAGGGAGGACTGGTCCATGAAAAAGATAAAAGAGCAGTTGTTTTGGGTCTCCCGGACGCTCACGGCGCTCTCGCGCCAGATCGACAAGCTCGCCCGGCAGGTCGCCGCCGCCGCGCCCGGGAACGCCGGCCGCCATGCCGCCGCCGGCGTGCCGGCGGCGCGCAAGGACACCCTGCTCGACTGCGTCTACGGCGCCATTCGCCAAAGCCGCAAGGGCATCTCGATCCCCGAGTTGCGGAAAAAAACGGGGCTGGGCGCGCGCCAGCTGAGCAACGCGCTCTACAAGCTGACGAAGAAGGGAGTCGTCCAGACCTCGTCCCGCGGCATCTATATCAAGAAATAACCGCCCGGGGCCAGCCGCCCCCCTCGACCGCAGCGCCGGGCTTCCGCCGCCGCAAGGGGCGGGGTGGCGGCCCGCGCCCGGAGGCGCCCCGCCCACCGACCCCGCCGTCCGCCCGGCTTGCGCTTCCCGGCAAGAGATGATAGGGGTCCCGAATCGTATTTCGGGGTCCATTCCCCGCCGCGATACCGTCCGCCCGCTGGCATCGAAAGGATACCGCTTCGCCGCATGACCGCAGCCCGCACCTCCGCCGGCGGAGCCGCCGGGGCCGCCTGGAAGCTCTTCGCCTCCGTGCGCCTGACGATCGTGCTGCTCACCGCCCTGGCGGCCACCTCCATCGTCGGCACCCTCATCCCCCAGAACCTTGACGCGCACGTCTACGCCGACCGGTTCGGGGAGACGCTCTACCGGTTTTTCGCCGTCCTGGGCGTCTTCGACATGTACCACGCCTGGTGGTTCGAGCTGCTTTTGCTCGCCCTCGCCGCCAACGTCGTCGTCTGCTCCATCGACCGCATGTCGGCCGCCCGCGGCATCCTCTTCGTGCGCCGGCCGCGCTACGCGGCGGCCCGTTTCCGGAGCGTTCCGGACGCCGTCGAGTTCACCGATCCGCGGCCCCCGGAGGCGCTCCGGGAGGTCTACCCGCTGGTCTTCCGGCGCCGGGCGCGGCGCGTCGCGGTCGCGCCCGAGGGCGACGGCTTCATGCTGTTCGGCGAAACGGGCCGCTGGAGCCGGTTCGGCGTCTACGCGGTCCACCTGAGCGTCGTGGTGCTGCTGATCGGCGGGCTGATCGGCTCCATCTTCGGATTCGACGGCTACGTGAACATTCCCGAAGGGGAAACCGTGCAGCAGATCCTCCTGCGCAACGGCGGGGAGCGGCTGCGCCTGGAGTTCGCCATCCGCTGCGACGACTTCGACGTGAGCTTCTACGAGACCGGCGCCCCCAAGGAGTTCCGCTCGCGGCTGACGCTGCTCGAAAACGGCCGGGAGGTCCTGCAGAAGGACATCATCGTCAACGACCCCCTGCGCTACCGGGGCATCAGCATTTTCCAGTCGAGCTACGGCAGGCTGCCGACCGACGAGGCGGTGTTGAGCTTCACCAGCCGCCGAAGCGGGATGATCTACACCCGCGAGGCGGCCATCGGCCGCGAGATCGAGCTGCCCGAGGAGCTCGGACGCCTGGTTTTGACCGAGCTGCGCCGCCAGGCCATGTTCCGCGGCAATCCGATCGGCGACGCCTTCGTCGGCCGCCTGACGGCGCCGGACGGCCGCAGCGAGGAGATTCTCCTGCCGCTGCGCTTTCCCACCTTCGACCGCATGCGCCGGGGGGAGGTCACGATCGCCATCGACCAGTTCAAGGAGAAATACTACACCGGCCTGCAGGTCAACCGGGACCCGGGGGTCGGCGTCGTCTACGCGGGGTTCATCCTCATGATCCTCGGCTGCTATGTCACTTTTTTCCGCTCGCACCAGCAGCTCTGCGTCGAGGTGCGGCGCGATGGCGGGTCGGCGCGCGTGCGCCTGGCCGGCACCGCCAACAAGAACCAGGCCGCCCTGGCGCGCAGTCTCGAGCGGCTGGCCGGCGCGCTGCGGCGGGCCGGCGGGAGGGCGGCCGCGGCGGAATCCGCCGCGGCCTCGGAGTGAACCGCGCACGGCGCGGCGCCCCGCCGGGTTTCGCCGCCGTGGCGGCGGGGCGCGGCGCAGCGCCGCCGTCGGGCGGATGGCCCGGTCATTGAACGCGAGACGATTATGAGCAGCTCCCTGATCCTATCGGCCGTCACATTCGTTTACGGGCTTGCCGGCTTTCTTTACCTCTTCGCCTGGGTCTTCCGGAAACCGGGGGCGGCCCAGGCCGCTTTCGGCGCCGCGGTCGCCGGCCTCGCCGGCAACATCGGCGGCTTCATCCTGCGCTGGGTCGAAACCTACGCGCTCGGATACGGCCATGCCCCGTTGTCGAACCTCTACGAATCCCTCGTTTTTTTCGCCGGCTGCACCACGCTCACCTTCCTCGTCATCGAGCGCCGCTACCGAAACCCCACGATCGGCGCCTTTTCCGCGCCCCTCTCCTTCTTCATCATGGCGTATGCCTCGCTGTCGCCGAACGTGAGCGACCGGATCCAGCCGCTCATCCCCGCCCTCAAGAGCAACTGGCTGATCGCCCACGTCGTCACCTGCTTCATCGGGTACGCGGCCTTCAGCGTGGCCTTCGGGGTGAGCCTCATGCACCTGCTGAAGCTGCGGGAAGCCGCGGCGCCGGGGGAGCTCGCCGGGCGCCTGCCGCCGGAGAAGACCCTGGACGAGCTCACCCACCAGCTCATCGTCTTCGGGTTCCTGTTCCTGACCGCCGGCATCATCACCGGGGCGGTCTGGGCCAACTCGGCCTGGGGGCGCTACTGGGGCTGGGACCCGAAGGAGACCTGGTCGCTCATCACCTGGTTCGTCTACGCGCTGCTGCTGCACGCCCGCATGATGCGCGGCTGGCGCGGCCGCCGGATCGCCTACCTTTCGATCCTCGGCTTCGGCGCGGTGCTGTTCACCTACTTCGGCGTGAACCTCCTGCCGGGCCTGCACAGCTATCAGTCGATGGGGAATTAGACGGGCATCCGGCGGCGTGCCGGCGCGCCCGGGCAGCGGGGTTTTCGCTTTGATGGAGGGGGGTTTCGGCCGGTTTCCTTCCGGGATTTCCCCTTGACATCAATTCGCGGGATAAGGTACAGAACCGCCCTGTATCGCGATGCTTTCGGAGTGGGGAACGCCCCGCTTTCCCGCGGCGCCCCCTTACCCACAGCCCAACGGAGTGCCCATGGATAAAGCCGCAGCGAAAGTCGCACCGCACGGATCGGATCATGGTCGGAAGGAGGATGGCGCCGGGGGGGCGATCATCCTCTTTTTCATTCTGGGGCTCGCGGCGAGCCTCGTCGTCGGCTGGGTGGTGTTCCCGCAGCTGCTCTACTCCGAGAAGCGCCAGCCGATCGACTTCAACCACGCCCTGCACAACGGGCTGGTGGACAACGGCTGCGAGAGCTGCCATTTCTTCCGCGAGGACGGCAGCTACTCCGGGGCGCCCAAGCTCGCCCAGTGCGTCCAGTGCCACGAGGAGGTGAACGGCGAAGACCCGGAGGAGATCAAGTTCGTCGAGGAGTACGTCAAAAAAGAGCGCGAGGTGCCCTGGCTGGTCTATTCGCGGCAGCCGGACTGCGTCTTCTTCTCCCACGCCGCCCACGTGAAGATGGGCCGGATGGAGTGCACCACCTGCCACGGGCCCATCGGCCAGTCCGAAACGCTCAAGCCCTACGAGGAAAACCGCATCACGGGCTACAGCCGCGACATCTGGGGGCGCAACATCGCCGGCATCAAGCGCAACTCCTGGGACCGCATGAAAATGGACGACTGCGCCGAGTGCCACGCGGAGAGCCGGATGCCGGCCGGAAGCGTCCAGACGCAGAAGGACGGCTGCTTCGTGTGCCACAAGTGACCTTCCGGCGGTTTCGCTCGGCGCCGCGGATAGAACCATTGCCAAGGGTTTCGAAGTCGAGGGAAAGGACGACATGAAGATCGACCGCAGAAGTTTCCTGGCGTTCGTCGTCGGCGGGGCGGCCGGCACGGCGCTTTCGCCGCTGCCGTGGAAGCTCACCGACGACCTCTCCATCTGGTCGCAGCGCTGGCCCTGGACGCCGATCCCGCCCAAGGGGGAGGCGACCTTCACGGCCACCACCTGCACGCTGTGCCCCGGCGGCTGCGGGATCAGCGTGCGCAAGATCGAGGAGCGCGTCGTCAAGGTGGAGGGGCTGAAGGGCCACCCGGTGAACGACGGCGGGATCTGCCCCCTCGGCCTCTGCGCGCCCCAGCTGCTCTACAGCCCGACGCGGGTCGCGGCCCCCTTGAAAAAGGTCGACGGCGTCTTCCGGCGGATTTCATGGGAGAGCGCCATCGCCGAGATCGCCGCGAAGCTCAAGGAGCTGCGCGCGGCCGGACGGCCCGAATCCGTGGCCTGGATCGCCGACAGCGACCGCGGCACGACGGCCGAGCTGTGCAAGCGGCTGCTCACGGTCTACGGATCCCCCAATTTCATCCGCACCCCCTCGATCCAGGACACCTACGAGTCGGTGCTCTTCCTCACCCAGGGCGTGCGCGCCACCGCCGGGTTCGACCTCGAGCACGCCGACTTCGTGCTGAGCTTCGGCAGCGGGCTGATCGAGGGCTGGGGCTCCCCGGTCTTCACCTTCCGGGGCAAGAACGCCGTGCAGAAAAACGGCGGCCGGGTTTTCCAGGTGGAGCCGCGGCTCTCCAAGACCGCCGCCAAGGCCGACCGCTGGCTGGCGGTCGCCCCGGGAACCGAAGGCGCGCTCGCCCTCGGCCTGATCCACGTCATGCTGAAGGAGAAGCTCTACCGCCGGGAGTTCGTCGAGGCCCAGGCGGTCGGGCTCGAGGCCCTGGGCCGGGCGGCCGGCCCGGAGTTCGCGCCGGAGGCGGTCGCCAAGATGACCGACCTCGAGGGCGGGGCGGAGGCGGTCATCGGGCTCGCCCGGGAATTCGCCGGGGCGCGGCGGCCGCTCGCGGTCTGCGGGCGGGGCAGCGGCCGGGTCCCGGGGCGGATCCAGGAATTCCTCGCGGTCCACTGCCTGAACGCCCTGGCGGGCGCGATCAACCGGCCGGGCGGCGTGGTCGCCGTCCCGGAGCCGGACTACATCGATTGGCCCGAGCCGGAGATGGACGCCGTCGCCTCGAAGGGCATGCAGCAGCCGCGGGTGGACGGGGCCGGGAGCGCCGCCTACCCGCTCGCGCGCTACCTCCTGAACCGGTTGCCCGAGGCCCTGGCCGCCGGGCAGACCCCGCCGGTCGAGCTCTTGTTCGTGAGCAACGCCAACCCGGCCCACAGCCTGCACGACGCCGCGGCGGCGGCGAAGGCCCTCGACCGGATCCCGACGATCGTCAGCTTCGCCACCCACCTGGACGAAACCGCGGCGCTGGCCGACTACATCCTGCCCAACCACGCCCACCTCGAGCGGCTCGAGGAGGTGCCGGCGGCGGCCGGCTTCCCGCGGCCGATCCTCGGGCTCGCCAAGCCGGTGATCCGGCCCCTCGGCGACACGCGCCACACCGGGGACGCGGTGCTCGCGCTCGCGCGCGCCGTGGGCGGAAACGTCGCCAAGGCCTTCCCGTGGAAAACCTACCCCGAGTGCCTGCAGGAGACCCTGGGGGAGCTCTGGGACGGACTCTCCCGCAAGGGCTATCTCCTCGACGCCCAAGCGGAGCCCCCGCGCTTCGAGACGGCGAGCGGCAAATTCGAGTTCTCCAACCCGGAGATCGCCCGGATCCCGCCCTTCGCCGCCCCCCAGGCCGCGGCCGGGGAGGACCCGGGCTTTCCGCTGACGCTGATCGCCTGCGACACGCTGCGGCTCGGCGCCGGGACGGCGGCCGCGGCGCCTTACATGGTGAAGGCCCTCGAGGAGACCGTTCTCACGAAGAACGACGTGCGCGTGGAGATCAACCCGGAGACCGCCCGGAAGCTCGGGCTCGCGGAAAACGACGCCGCCCTGCTCGCCACCCCCAAGGGGAGCTTCCGCGTCCGGCTCTACCTCTTCGACGGGATCCGGCCGGGGGTGGTCGCGCTGCCACGGGGCCTCGGGCACAGCGCCTATGACCGCTTCCTCGCCGGCAAAGGGGTCAACGTGAACGCGCTATTCGCGGCGGCGGAGGACAACGGCTCCGGCTTCGAGGCCGCCTGGGGGATCCGGGCGAGGCTCTCCAAGGCATGAGCCCGCCGGCAGCCCACGGGAAACCGGCCCGCGGCTTCCGCTTGGGCGGCCGGGCCTTCTCAATCCGCAATCGACACTGAAGGTGGTGCATGGAACAGAACGGCAACAAGCGATTCGGCATGGTGATCGACCTGGACAAGTGCACCGGGTGCGGGGCCTGCATGGTGGCCTGCATGGCGGAGAACAACGTCCCCTTCCGCGAGGACGAGACCGACAAGCTGCTGAGCGTGCACTGGATGCGGGTCTATCGCCTGAAGAACGGCAAGCCTTTCCCGCACGCCGAGGAGTGCTACCTGCCGCGGCCCTGCCAGCAGTGCGAGGGGGCGCACGGCCACTCCCCCTGCGTCTCGGTCTGCCCGGCGACCGCCACCGACTACGACATGCGCACGGGGATCGTGAGCCAGATCTACACGCGCTGCTTCGGCTGCCGCTACTGCATGGCGGCCTGTCCCTACCATGTCCGGCAGTTCAACTGGTGGGACCCGGTCTGGCCCGACGGCATGGAGCGCGCCCTCAACCCGGACGTGTCGGTGCGCATGCGCGGCGTCGTCGAGAAATGCAGCTTCTGCTACCACCGCTACCAGCGGGCGCTCGACCGGGCCTACCACGAGGGTCGCCGCGAGGTCGCGGAGGGCGAGTACCAGACCGCCTGCACCCAGGCCTGCCCGGCGAAGGCCATCACCTTCGGGGACCTGAACAACCCGCAGCACGCCGTCCACCGGATGGTCCGTCCGGACCCCGCCCACGGCGGCCGGCCGCAGGAGCCCAAGGCGTTCCGGCTGCTCGAGCGGCTGGGCACGAACCCCAAGGTCTACTACCTGTCGAGCAAGGAATGGGTGCGCAAATCCGGCGACAACGAGGTGCGCCGGTCGGAGAAGGGCGCCTGATCGACCCGGCCCGCGCGCGCGCCGCGGATGCCGGGGCGAAAACTTCAGCAACGAGGGTGAGGATATGGATTCCGCTTTGTTTCCCGAAGGGGTGGAGCGCTGCTCGATCGGCCGTTTCGCCGCCTGGATCGCGCTGGTCTCCGCCGTCCTGCTCTGGGGCGTCGTGGCCATGTTCCTGTGCTACTTCAAGGGGCTCAACCAGACGAACATGAACAACGCCTACGGGTTCGCCCTGTGGATCTGGGCGGACCTCGCCGTGATCGCGCTCGGCGGCGGGGCCTTCTTCACCGGGCTTCTGCGCTACATCTTCGGCAAGGACGAGCTCAAGCACATCATCAACTACGCGGTCCTGATCGGGTTCGTCTGCTACAGCTCGGCGCTGTTGATCCTGGGGATCGACGTCGGCCAGCCGCTGCGCGCCTGGTTCATCTTCTGGCACGCGAACGTGCACTCCATGCTGACCGAGGTGGCCTTCTGCCTCACCTGCTACTTCGGGGTGCTCACGATCGAATACCTGCCGCTGGTCCTCGAAAACCGCCAGATCGAGCGGGTTCCCTTCTTCCGCAACCTCGCCCACAACATGCACGAGGTGATGGCCGTCTTCGCCGCGACCGGGGCCTTCCTCTCCTTCTTCCACCAGGGGTCCCTCGGCGGGGTGACCGGGGTGCTCTTCGGCCGCCCCTTCGGCTACCGCGAGGGGCTGCTCATCTGGCCGTGGACCTTCTTCCTCTACACCTGGTCGGCCGCCGCCTGCGGGCCCTGCTTCACGATCTTCGTGACCAAGATCACCGAGGCCGCGGTCGGCAAGAAGCTCGTCAAGGACAACGTCATCGACCTCTTGGCGAAGATCGCGGGCTGGATGCTATTGACCTACATCACCGCGAAGATCATCGACACGATCTACTGGGCGGTGAAGACGGCCCCGGCCGCGGGCTTCACCCTGATGGACTTCTACACCAACAACCCGGGCTCCGCCTACGGCCTGTGGATCCTGATCGCCGAGATCGGCATCTGCGGGGTCCTGCCGGCGCTCATCCTGGTCCTGGGCGGCCTGCGGCGCACCCCGGCGCTGCTGTTCACGGCGGTGACGCTCGCGGTCGTCGGCGCCTGCCTGAACCGCTGGGTCATGGTGCTCCAGGCGCTCGCGGCGCCGGTGCTCCCCTTCGAGGGGTGGGCGACCTACTTTCCGAGCTGGCAGGAGATCGCCACCACGATCCTGCCGGTCGCCTACGGCGTCATCCTGATCTCCCTCTCCTACCGCTACCTGCCGATCTTCCCGCAGGAGGCGGAACTGAACCCGGTCAAGGAGGGCCGCTGATGTTTCCCTTCAGCTTCGAGTGGGTCTGGGACATGGGGCACATGGTCTTTCACGGCGGGCTGTGGTATGCGCTCTCCATCCTGGGGGCGGGGATGACCTACTGCATCATCCAGGCGGTCATCGATACGGCGAAGGGCGGGGGCGGGCATCACGGCCACGGCGGCCACTGATTGGAGGCCTTCGCGCGGCACGAACCTGGACGGCGCTCCGCAGGCGGTGGTTGCCCGGCGGAGCGCCTTTTTTGATCGGCGCCGGCGGCCGGCCGTCGCGGCCGGGGCGCGGTGCCGAGGTGGCGCATGGATAAAATCGTCATCCAAGGCGGCCGCCGGCTCGCCGGTTCGGTCCGCGTCAGCGGCTCGAAGAACGCCGCGCTGCCGCTCCTCTTCTCCGCGCTGCTCGCCGACGGCCCGACCGTGCTGGCGAACGTCCCCGCGCTGCGCGACGTCGACAGCACCCTGCTGCTGCTGAAAACCCTGGGCGCCCGGACCGAGCGCGACGGCGGCGCGGTGCGCATCGACCCCACCGGCGTCGACTGCGTCGAGGCCCCCTACGACCTGGTGCGCAAGATGCGCGCCTCGGTGCTCGTCCTCGGGCCGCTGCTCGCCCGCATGCAGCGCGCCCGCGTCTCGCTGCCGGGAGGGTGCGCCATCGGCGCGCGCCCGATCGACCAGCACCTCAAGGGGCTCGCCGCGCTCGGCGCCGACATCCGCCTCGAGCACGGCTACGTGGAGGCCGCCGCCCGGAGGCTCAAGGGGGCGCAGATCGCCTTCGACATCGCGACCGTCACCGGGACGGAGAACATCCTGATGGCCGCCGTCCTCGCCGAGGGGACGACGGTCCTGCTCAACGCCGCGCGCGAGCCCGAGGTGGTGGCGCTCGCCGAATTCCTGAACCGCATGGGGGCCGACATCTCCGGCGCCGGCAGCCCCGAGATCACCGTCCGGGGCGTCTCCGCCCTCCGGCCGGCCGCAACCGAGATCATCCCCGACCGGATCGAGACCGGCACCTTCATGGCGGCCGCGGCGCTGACCGGCGGGGCGGTGACGATCACCGGCTGCGAGCCGCGGCATGTCGGCGCCGTCATCGACAAGATGCGCGCGGCCGGGGTGCGGGTGGAGGCCGCGGCGCGCGAGATCCGGGTCGAAGGCCCGGGGCGGCTCACGAGCGTGGGCGTCAAGACCCAGCCCTACCCGGGGTTCCCCACCGACATGCAGGCCCAGTTCATGGTGATGATGTGCGTCGCCGACGGGGTGAGCGTCATCGCCGAGACCATCTTCGAAAACCGCTTCATCCACGTGAGCGAGCTGCGGCGCATGGGGGCCGACATCCAGGTCGCCGGCGACGCCGCCACCGTGCGCGGGGTGCCGCGCCTCTCCGGGGCGCCGGTGATGGCCTCCGATCTGCGGGCGAGCGCCTGCCTGGTGCTGGCCGGGCTGGTCGCGGAGAACACCACCGAGGTGCACCGCGTCTACCACCTGGACCGCGGCTATGAGGCGATCGAGCAGAAGCTTGAGGCGCTGGGCGCGGCGATTCGGCGCCGGCCCGCCTGATGCGGGGCGGGCGTTCACCCGGCCGCTCATCCCGCTGGCCTTCGCCCTGGCGGGGGGGATCGCGGCCGGGGCGCTTTTTCCCGGCTTCCCGCTGAGCGCGGCCGCCGCGGCGGCCGCGGCGGCGGCCGGGACCCTCTCCGGCGTCCTGCGCCGGAAGCCGATGGCCGCCGCCCCGCTCGCCCTGACGGTCCTATCCGGCTATCTCGCCCTCCAGCCGTGGACCGTCCCGTGCTTTTCCCCCGACCACGTCCGCCACTACATCGACCGCGGCCGATGGGAGATCACCGGGGTCGTCGACACGCGGCCGGCCGAAAGCGACGACCGCACGCGCTTCATCCTGCGGGCGGAGTCGCTGCGGGGCGAGCGCGGGGCCGTTCCGGTATCCGGGCTCCTGCGGGTGACGCTCGCCGGGGCCGAGGCGGCGGTGGGGCACGGGGACCGCGTCTCCCTCGTCGGCCGGATCCGCTCCATCCGCAGCTTCAACAACCCCGGCGGGTTCGATTTCAAGCGCCACCAGCAGTGGGAGGGGGTCTTCGCCGCGGTGTTCGTCGGCGCCGAGCACCCCGTGACGGTGCACGGCCGCGGGGCGACTGGACTCGCCGGGGCGGCCGCCCGGGCGCGCACGGCCGTCGCCCGCGGGATCGAGGCGGCGGTGGCGCCGCCGGAGTCCGCCGTTCTCAAGGCGCTCATCGTCGGCGAGCGCGCGGCCATCCCGCCCGAGACCCAGGCGGCCTTCCGCCGCTCCGGGACGGCGCACCTGCTGGCGATATCGGGCCTCCACTTCGCCCTGCTCGCCGCAATCGCCTTCCCGCTCTTCCGGCGGCTTCTCGGCTGGGTGCCCGCGCTGCGCGCGAACGGCGGCGCCCGCAAGGGGGCCGCGCTGCTCACGCTGCTTCCCGTGGGCGCCTACGCCCTGCTCGCCGGCATGTCGCCCGCCACCCAGCGGGCGCTCGCCATGATATCGGCCTTTCTGCTCGCGCTGCTCCTCGAGCGCGAGCAGGACGCGCTGAACACGCTTGCGCTGGCGGCGCTGACGCTTCTCGCCGCCCACCCGCCGGCCCTCTTCTCGATCTCCTTCCAGCTCTCGTTCGCCGCGGTCTTCGCGATCCTCTACGGCTTCGACGCCCGCAAGCGCGCGGGGCGCGCCGCGGAGGCGGTCCGGGAGCCGGCGGCGGACGGCAGGCTGCGGCGCCTCGGACGCGCGCTCGGCGCCGGCGCCGCGGTCTCGCTGCTCGCGACCTGGGGGACGCTGCCGCTCGTGCTGCAGGCCTTCAACAGCGTGTCGCTCGTCGGGCTGCCGGCCAACCTGGCCGCGGTGCCGCTGATCGGTTACGCGGTGGTGCTGCCGGGGCTTTGCGGCGCCTTCGCGCTCCCCCTCAGCCCGGAGCTTGCCGGGTGGTGCTTCCAGGCGGCCGGCGCGGTCCTCTCCCCGGCGCTCGCCGCGATCCACCGGATTGCCGACTGGCCCTTTGCCGCGTGCACGACGGTGACGCCGTCGGCCGTGGAGCTGATTCTGTTCTACGCCGCCAGCCTCGCGCTGATCCGGCTCGCCGCCGCCCTCCGCGGCGGGCGGAAAACGGCGGCGCTCAGGCCCGCGGCGGCGGCGCTCGCGCTCTGCCTGCTCGCCGGGGCCGCCGACGCCGCCTACTGGGCGTGGCAGCGCTTCGGCCGGCGCGACCTCCGGGTGACCGTGCTCGACGTGGGGGCGGGAAGCGCCGTGCTGCTCGAGCTTCCCGGCGGGCGCACCGTGCTGGTCGACGGCGGCGGGTTCAGCCACCCCGGTTCCCTGGACGTCGGCGCCGCGGTCGTCGCCCCTTTCCTGTGGCGCCGCAAGATCGCGACCGTCGATACGCTGGCGCTGACCCATGCCGACAGCGACCACGTGAACGGTCTCGTCTTCATCGCCGAAAACTTCCAGGTGGGGGAGCTTTGGACGAACGGCGAACCCGGCGACGCCCGCGGCTGGCGGCGGCTCATGCGGGCCGCGGCCGACCGCGGCATCCCGGCCCCGGCCTTCGGCGGCCTGCCGCGGCGCCAGGAGGCGGCGGGGGTCCGGCTCGAGATCCTCCACCCCCCCGAGGACTTCGCCGCGCGCCGGGAGCGCGAGCGCTTCCGGCGCGACCCCGACAACAACAGCCTGGTGCTGCGCGCCTGCTATGGGGAGGTCTGCGTCCTGATCCCGGGCGACATCCACCACGCGGCCGAGCGCGACCTCGTCCGGCGGGCGGGGGAGGGGCTGAAGAGCGCGGTGCTCCTCGCCCCGCACCACGGCAGCCGCACCTCGAGCAGTGCGGACTTCATCGCGGCCGTGGCCCCGCGGGAGGTGCTCGTCTCCTGCGGCGGGCGTGCGGGGTCCGGCCCGCCGCACGACGAGGTGCTCGAACGCTACCGCGCGGCGGGCGCGCGGGTCCATCGCACCGACCGGCACGGGGCGCTCAGCCTGATCACCGACGGGCGGACGTACACGATCGAGCGCTACCTGGAATCGGAGGCCGGGGCGGCGGACGGGGACGAGGAAGGCGCGGGGTGAGGCGCCGCGGCGCCCCACCCCGCGGGTGGATCGTTCCGGATCAGAAGTTGATCTGCCACTTGGCGCCGGCGTACCATTCGTAGCCTTCGTCGTCGCCGTTGGGGTTGTCCATGTAGTCGAAGTAGCCGATCTCGGGGACCAGGAAGACCCCCGGGGCGAGGGTCACGACCGCCTGGGCGTAGACCTGCCAGGCCTCGTCCTCGTTGTCGGCGGCGTCCTGGTCGTCGCTGCGGAACCCGCCGCCGACCTCGAAGGTCAGCGTGCTGCTCATCTTGTAGCCGAGGACGAGCGCCGCCTGCCAGCTGAAGCAGTCCTTGACGTCGTCGCCGGCGGCGTTCACCACCGCCCCGGCGTTGTTGTTGTTCGTGTAGCCGAGGCTGTTCCAGTTGGCCGAGGTCCAGTTCTCGCCGAGGTTGAAGCCCGTCGTGAGGTAGAAGGCGCCGAGCTTGGCGGAGAACTCAGCGCCGACGATCCAGGAGGTGACGTCGAGATCGTCGGTGTTGGTGCCGGCCCCGTTGTCCTCGATGGTGTAGGTCTGGAAGCCGCCGTCGACGGCGAACGAGAAGTTGTCGAACTTCAAGGTGTACTTGGCCTCCAGCCGGGGCATGAACTGGTCGACGTCGCCGCCCGTGCCCAGGCTCGGCGTGAAGGGCTCGAGCGCGGCGAGCTCGAGCCCGCCGATCTGGAGCGCGATCTGGCCCGGCCGGAAGTCGTAGCCGTTGCCGATCCCGTTCAGGTTGTTGTCGGCGTCGAAGACCGAGTTCGACCAGGCGTCGTAGATCAGGCCGTAGTCCTTTCCGACCTTGAGCGCGAGGCTGTCGGAGATCTTCCAGACGCCGTACATGCGCCGCGTGCGCACCACCCCGTCGTGGGTGTTTTCGCTGCGCATGGCGAGCTCGACGTGGCCGCTCACGTGGTCGGCCTTGACGCGGGCGCCGAGGCGCGAGTTGCCCTGCAGGTCCCAGATCAGGTCGTCGTCGTCGTCCTGGTCGCCGGTCAGGTTCAGGTCTCCGCCGTCGTTGTGGTCCCAGAAGGTCGCCATGCGCGCGCTGCCGTAGAAGCTCCAGTCGGCGGCGAACGCCGGCGCGCACAGGAGCAGCACGGCGGCAATCGAAATCCAGCGCTTCATCTGTTTCCTCCTCGAAAAAAGCCTGTTCGGTTGATGGTCAGCGGTTCGAACCGGGCGGGGTCGCGGTCCCGCGGGCACCTCCTCGTCGGTATTTTCCGGACGGCCCCCTCCTCAAAGGCCCTCCTCCGCCGGAGGCGGAAGCGGGATCGTCCCGCCGGACGTCGGCATCATAGCCGGAAGCGGGCCGGAGTCAAGTTATAATCGTGTGAGCCTGTCCGATCGGGGGCGGCGGACGGCGGCGGGAGGCGGGGGTCAGTCGATGGCCGTCAGGACGGTGAACCCCGCCCGCGTGAGCGCCTTTTTGATGCCGGCCGTCTTGCAGGCCGCGAGGCGGATGGAGTAGACCCGCCGGCGCGGCTTCTGCACGACCATCCCGACGTTGATGATGTCGCCGCCCGCCTCGCCCACGGTCTGCAGGATCCGCTTCAGGGAGTCGAACTGGTTGCCGGCGGCGACGTCGATGCGCGAGGTCGAGGAGAGGATCCCCATCATGTCGATGAAGGCCCGCAGGATGTCGGTTTCGGTGATGATGCCGACGAGGCGCTTGCTCTTGACGACCGGCAGCCCCCCGATCTTGTGCTTGTAGATGAGCTGGGCGGCGCTCTCCAGGTCGTCCTCGGGGGCGACGGTGATGGGGTCCTTGATCATGAGGTCCTTCAGGGTGACGTCGCCGAGCATCGAGGGGATGAGCCCCTGCTTCAAGTCCGCGAGCGTGAGGAACCCCTCGAGCCGCTTGCCCTTGGAGACCACCGGCAGGTGCCGGATGCGGCTCGCCTTCATCAGCTCGATCGCCTCGCCCACGGTGGCGTTGGCGGTGATGGTGATGGGGTCGGCGATCATCAGGTCCTGGATGCGCATAGCCGTCTCCTTGGGCGTCCATCGGCGGGTCTGGTCCCGTCGGGCGCGGGCGGCCGCCGGGCCGATCCGGCTAGCGGTATAGCGGTTTTGCGAAACGCTGGCAAGCAAAAAGCGCGGGAGAACGGCCGGGCGCCGGGCCGCGCCCTACGCGCCGCCGCGGGGCAGATGGGTGCAGAGCGGCTCTGCGGCGAGATAGTTTCCGGTCGCCTCGAAGGCGCGCGCGCGGCATCCGCCGCAGACGCGCGTGAACTCGCAGCGGCCGCACTTGCCCTCGAGGCGCCGGTAGTCCCGCAGCGCCGTGAAGACCTCGGCGTTCTTCCAGATCTCAACGAAGGATTTTTCGCGCACGTTGCCGCAGGGGGTGTCGAGGAAGCCGCAGGGCTGGACGTCGCCCACGTGGGAGACGAAGCAGAAGCCGATCCCCCCGAGGCAGCCGCGGGTGACCGCGTCCAGGCCGTGGGACTGGAAGGAGACGGGCTTTCCTTCGCGGGCCGAGCGCTGCCGCAGGATCCGATAGTAGTGCGGCGCGCAGGTCGCCTTGAGCTCGAGCGGCGATTTCCCGCGCTGCTCGTAGAACCAGTTGAGCGTAGCCTCGTACTGCTCGGCGTCGATCGCGCGGTCGACGATGTACTTCCCGCGTCCGGTCGGGACGAGGAGGAAGATGTGGTGCGCGACCGCACCGAGCGCGATCGCCAGCGCGTGGATCGCCGGGATCTCGGCGAGGTTGTCCTGGGTCACGGTCGTGTTGATCTGGAAGGGGATCCCCGCCTGCCGGATGAGCTCGATCCCCTTGAGCGCGCCGGCGAAGGCCCCCGGGACCTGGCGGAAGGCGTCGTGGGTTTCGGCCGCGGCGCCGTCGAGGCTGATGGAGAGCCGCTTGATCCCGCAGGCGGCGAGCTTCGCGGCGATCGCCGCGGTGATCAGCGTCCCGTTCGGGGCCATCACCATGCGCAGCCCGAGCCCGTCGCCGTGGCGGATGAGCGCGTAGATGTCCGGCCGGAGGAGCGGCTCGCCCCCGGTCAGGATGACGATCGGCCGGCCCAGCTCCGCGATCTGCTCGAGCAGGCGGAACCCCTCCGCCGTGTCGAGCTCGCCCGCGTAGGGCCCGCAGGTCGCCGAGGCGCGGCAGTGGACGCAGGCGAGGTTGCAGTTGCGGGTCGTCTCCCAGGCGACGAGCCGCAGGGCGGCGCCCGCCGCGCCCTCTTCCCGTCCGTGGGTCGCGTGGGGGTGGGTCATTTGCCTCCGAGCCGACGCGCCGCGTCCATGGCGAAGTAGGTGATGATCATGTCAGCCCCGGCGCGCTTGATCGCGGTGAGCGCCTCCATCATCGCGCGCTCTCCGTCGAGCCAGCCCATCTGCGCGGCGGCCTGGATCATGGCGAACTCCCCGCTCACCTGGTAGGCGGCCAGCGGCAGATCGAGCTCCTGGCGCAGGCGGCCGATCACGTCGAGGTAGGGGAGCGCCGGCTTGACCATCAGGATGTCGGCGCCCTCCTCGGCGTCCATGGTCGCCTCGCGGACCGCCTCGAGGGCGTTCGCCGGGTCCATCTGGTAGGTCCGGCGGTCGCCGAACTTGGGGGCCGAGTCGGCCGCGGTGCGGAAGGGGCCGTAGAAGGCCGAGCAGTACTTGGCGGAGTAAGCCATGATCGGGACGTGGCTCAGGCCGTTCTCGTCGAGGCTCTCGCGGATCTCGGCGACGCGGCCGTCCATCATGTCCGAGGGGGCCACCATGTCGGCGCCGGCCTTGGCGTGGGAGAGCGCGGTGCGCGCGATCAGATCGAGGCTCGCGTCGTTGTCGATGCGGCCGTCCTGGACGCAGCCGCAGTGGCCGTGGTCGGTGTACTGGCACAGGCAGACGTCGGTCACGACGGCGAGCTCCGGGAGCTTGTCTTTCAGCGCCTTGACGGCCCGCTGGACGATCCCGTCGGCGGCATAGGCGGCGGTCCCCAGGGCGTCCTTGCGCTCGGGGATCCCGAAAAGCAGCACCGCCGGAATCCCCAGGGCGAAGGCCTCGGCCGCGGTCTTGACGAGCTCGTCGACCGAGAGCTGGAAGTGCCCGGGCATCGCCGCGATCGGGTTGCGGACGCGCCGGCCGCCGATCGCAAACAGCGGCAGGATGAAGTCGTCGGGGGCGAGCGTCGTTTCGCGGATCAGGCGCCGGAAGGCCTCGCTCTGGCGCATGCGGCGCGGGCGGTAGTCGGGGAACAGCATGGGCGGTCCTCCGCAGAGATCCAGAGATGTCGGCTGCCGGCGGGCCTCAGGCCCGCCCGCAGTTCACGGGCGTGTGCGTGAGGGCGATCTCCTCGTCGGTCAAGTAGCAGGCCGGGTCCGGCGCCCAGACGTCGCCCGTCACGGCCTCGGCGCGCACGCGGAAGTTCCCGCCGCAGATGTCGAGCCAACGGCAGGCCGCGCAGCGCCCGGTCACGTGCTTCTGCTTCTCCTTGAGCTTCTGCAGGAAGGCGTCCTGCGGGTCGGTCCAGATGGCGGAGAAGGGGCGCCGGCGCACGTTGCCGAAGGAGAGGTGCCGCCAGAACTGGTCGGCGTGCACCTCGCCGTCCCAGCTGACGCAGCCGATCCCCCGGCCGGAGCTGTTGCCCTCGTTCCAGCGCAGCAGCTCGAGCACCTCGGCGGCCCGGCCGGGGTCCTCGCGGAGCAGCCGGAGGTAGAGGTAGGGCCCGTCGGCGTGGTTGTCGACCGTCAGGACCTCCTTCGGCTTCCCGGCGGCGTGCAGCCGGCGGGTCTCGTCGATGATCAGGTCGAGCGTCCGGCGGGCCTCGGCGTGGTCGAGGTCCTGGGAGACGAGCTCCGAGCCCCTGCCGGCGTAGACGAGGTGGTAGAAGCAGACCCGCGGGATGTCCAGCGCCTCGATCAGCCGGAAGACGGCCGGGATCTCGCCCACGTTGGCGCGGTTGATCGTGAAGCGCAGCCCGACCTTGATGCCGGCCGCCTGGCAGTTGCGGATCCCCTCGAGCGCCGCCTGGAAGGCGCCCGGAACGGCGCGGAAGCGGTCGTTCACCGCCTCCATCCCGTCCAGGCTGATGCCGACGTAGGAGAGCCCGATCGCCTTGAGCGTGCGGGCGGTTTCGGTGCGGATGAGGGTTCCGTTCGTCGAGATGACGGCGCGCATCCCCTTTTCGACCGCGTAGGCGGCGAGCTCCGGCAGGTCGCGGCGCACGAGCGGCTCGCCGCCCGAGAAGAGCACGACCGGCACCCCGAAGGCGGCGAGGTCGTCGATCAGCGCCCGGCCCTCGGCGGTCGTAAGCTCGGAGGCCTCCGCCGCCTCGGTCGCATGCGCGTAGCAGTGCACGCAGCGCAGGTTGCAGCGCCGCGTCACGTTCCAGACGACGACCGGCTTCTTGTCGGCGGAGAACTGCAGCAGGTGGGAGGGCAGCCGGCTCGAATCGCGGCCGTAGCGCAGCGCGTCCGAGGGCTCGACCGTCCCGCAGTAGAGCTTGGAGATCCCGATCATGGCGCCCGCTCCCCCCCGGAGCCCGCGGACAGGGTGATCAGGCCGCGGATGTAGGCCTCGGGGTCCACCAGGGCGGCGCGCGTGATGAAGAAGCGCCGCCGGCCGGTCTTCTCGCGCACCAGCTTCAGCCCGTGCTCGAAGTGGCTGTTCAGCTTGGGGGCGATGTCCCGAAGCTCGAGCGTCCCCTCGACGAGCATCTCCATGATGAAGTCGATCGCGTCCTCCTCGAGCACGATGTTGATGTCGTGGTTCTTGAAGAAGAAGAGCTCGGCGTTCTTGATTTCGTCGTAGTAGGACTTGATGCGCTTGACGGCCGAGCCGGTGTCGAGGACCGTCCGGGAGTAGCAGGCGGCCACGATGTCGATGCGCGCCGGCGTCATCGTGAGGCTGTATTTTTCCGCAAGGTGGCGGCCGTTGCGCTCGAGGTAGGCCTTGATCGCCGCCCGCTCCTCGTCGGCGAGCCGCTCGAAGGTCGACCGCACGGCGGGGTCCGGAGGGTCCGCGAGCAGGCGGCCGAGCGCCGCGGCCGGGTCGTCCACGACCTCGGTCGTCACGGGAAAGCGCGCCGCGCCGCGGGAGGGAAGGGTCTTTTCGAACTCGAGCAGCGTCCGCTCGATGACGCTCACCAGCCCGCGCGCCCCGGTGTTCTCCGCGAAGGCGAGCCGCGCCATGCGGCGCAGGAAGGCGTCCTCGAATTTCGCCTCGATCCCGTAGGCGGCGAAGTCGAGCTTCTTTCCCAGGATGATGGGGTTGTTGGGGTTTTTGAGGATCTCGTAGAGGTCCTCCTCCGTCAGGTGGTCGAGGACCGCCTTGACCGGCAGCCGCCCGACGAACTCCGACTCGAAGCCGAACTCGATCAGGTCCTCGGCCTTGACGTGCTTGAGGATGTCGACCTCCTCGCGGCTGCTCGCGATCCGGGCGCCGAAGCCGATCCCCTGGCGGGTCAGGCGGCGCTGGATGATGGGCACGAGCTCCGTGAAGGCTCCGCTCATGATGAAGAGGATGTGGCGCGTGTTGACCGACTGCTTCTCGCGCTTGCCCGTCCTGCGGAAGCGGTCGATCTCCTGCATCATCGACACCGGGTCGTGGGGGACCTTGAGATCGACCTCGGTCTCCTCCATGGGCTTGAGCAGCGCCCGCTGCACCCCGGTGCGCGACACGTCGGCGCCGACCAAGTTGCGCGCCGAGGCGATCTTGTCGATCTCGTCGATGTAGATGATGCCGTACTGGGCCATCTCGAGGTCGTCGTCGGCCTCGCGCACGAGGTCCCGCACGAGGTCCTCGACGTCGCCGCCGACGTAGCCGGTCTCGCTGAACTTGGTCGCGTCCCCCTTGACGAAGGGGACCCCGATGCGGCCGGCGATCAGCTTGATGATGTAGGTCTTGCCCACCCCCGTCGGCCCGATCATCAGCACGTTGTTCTTGATCCCCCCGGCCATCCCCTCGAGGGGCTCCTGCTCCTGCCGGGCGCGCCGGATGCGGTTGAAGTGCGTGCAGATCTTGGTCGCGAGGATGGCTTTCGCCTGGTCCTGCTTGACGACGAACTGGTCGAGGTAGGTGATCAGCTCCTCGGGCTTGAGGCTGAAGTCGATCGACTTCCGCTCGCGGGGCGCGGGCTTGGGCTTTTCGACCGCCTCGGCCGGCTGGGGCATCACCACCGGCGAGATGATCTTGACGTGGTTGCCGAACTTCTTGGCCAGGAACTCGCCGATCTCCTTCTCGAGCTCCTTCGGGTCGGGTATCTTTTCGCTGCGCGTTTCCATGACGGACATTTTAACCACCCCGGCCGCGAAAAGCAACCGCGCGGCCGCGCCTGCGCCCCGGGCCGTTGCGTCTTGCCCCGGCGCCTGCTAAGGGTTGTCGGAACCATCGAGGAGGACCGCCATGCTGAGCCGTGACGCCGTCGTCGAGGCCGCCCGCGGACTCGGGTTCGCGGACGTGGGCTTCACCACCGCGGAGCCCTTTGCGGCGCACCGCGCCATCCTGAGCCGCCGCCGGGACGAGTACGGGTGGGCCGCGGCGGCGGGGCTCGACCTCGAGGCCGGCGCCGACCCGGCGGCCCTGATGCCGGGGGCGCGCACGATCATCGTCCTGATGGAGCTCTATTTCCGCGAGTCCTTCCCGCGGTGGATGGAGGCCCACTTCGGCCGCTGCTACCTGGACGACGACCGGGTCACGAAGGACGGGCTGAGCCGCCGCGTCAAGGCGTTCCGGGCATTCCTGGGCGCGCACGGGATCGACTCGAAGGTGCCCCCGCACCTGCCCCACCGCGCGGCGGCGGCGCGCGCGGGGCTGGGGACCCTCGGCCGGAACTGCCTCTTTTACGCGGGCCGGGTGGCGCGCGGAAGCTCCTGGGTGCTGCCGATAGCGGTCCTGGTCGACGCCGAGCTTCCGCCGGACGAGCCGAGCCTCGCCCTGGGCTGCCCGGGCTTCTGCCGCCACGCCTGCATCGCCGCCTGCCCCACGCGGGCGCTCAAGGGCGACGGGACGCTCGACCCGCGCCGCTGCATCTCGTTTCTGAGCTACTACGGCGACGGGCTCACCCCGCCCGAGCTGCGCGCGCCCATGGGGGTGCGCATCTATGGCTGCGACCGCTGCCAGGAGGTCTGCCCGCGGAACGCCGGCTGGCTCGCGGCGGAGCTGCCGCCGAACCCCCGCGTCCAGGCCAAGGCCCCGGACTTCGCGCTTCCCAAGCTGCTGCACATGGACGCCGACTACTTTCTCGCGCGCATCCGGCCGCACATGTTCTACATGTCGGCGCGGGAGCTCTGGCGCTGGAAGATGAACGTCGCGCGCGCCATGGGGAACCTGGGCGACCCGGCCCACATCCCCGACCTCGGCCGCGCGCTCGCGGAGGCCGAAGACGAGCGCGTGCGCGCCATGGCGGCCTGGGCCCTCGGGCGCCTCGGCGGGGCTCAGGCGCGCGCCCTGCTCGCGGGGCGGCGCCGCCGGGAAAACGGCCTCGTCGCATCCGAGATCGCGGCCGCGCTCGACAGGCTTGCTTGAGCGGCTACAGGGTGTAGAGAACGACGAGGCAGCGCGTCGGCCCGGCGGAGAGGTTCTTCAGCCGGTGGGGGGTGAAGGAGTTGAAGTGGAGGTGCTCCCCGGCCTTGAGCACGCGGGCCTTCTCCCCCAAGGTCACCTCGAGCTCCCCGGCCACGACGAAGATGAACTCCTCGCCCTCGTGCTTGTAGGCTACCGGCTTGTGGGCCTGCTGCGGCTCGATCGTCACCATGAAGGCGCGCAGGTGGTCGCTCGGCGCGCCGTCGGTGAGCGTCCGGTAGGAGTAGTTCTGGGTGCGCCGCACGTAGGACTCGAGCCGCCGGTCGCGGATCGCCGCCTGCTCCTCCCGGCGCAGGAAGGCCCCCGGGTCCACCTGGAAGGCCGCGGCGAGCCGCAGCAGGAAGGCGACCGGCGGGGTGATCCCCCCCGCCTCCACCTGGGCGATGAAGTCCGGGGTCTGGCCGGTCGCCTCGGCGAGCGCTTCGATCGCCAGGCCGTGCGCCGCGCGCAGCTTCTGGAGCCGGCCGCCGAAGCCCGCATCCCCCTCCGGGCTCGCTTCCGCCTCGCCGAGCGCGTCGGCCAGCCGCCGCATCGCGGCGGCCTGCGCGCGCGCGGTCAGGACCGGCAGCAGCGCGTGGGCGTCGGCCGCGACCCCGACGTCGGCGAACTGGAAGATGGGCGCGGTCGGGTCGCGGTCGATGGCGACGATCGTCTCGGCGTCGAGGATCCCGGCCGTGTACTGGGGGGCGCCGGAGGCGCCGACGGAGATGAGCAGCTTCGGCGCGACGCGTTTGCCCGTCTGGCCGATGAGCCGTTCCTCGCCCGCCCAATGCTGGACGACCGGCGGCCGGGTCGCTCCCACCTCGCCGCCGAGCGCGGCGGCGAGCTCGCGCACCTTCCCGAACCCCCGCGCGCTCCCCAGGCCGGCCCCGCCGACCACCACGACCTCGGCCGCCTCCAGCCCGCGCCGGGCCGCGGGGGCGGGCCGCGGTGCGGAGAGCGTGAGCGCGGCGGGCGCCGGCGGCGCCGGGACTGGGCGCCGGACCAGCTCCGCCGGCGGGAAGCCGGCAGCGGGCGGCGCGGCCCGGCCGCCGTGGGGGTCTAGGGTCGCGATTCCGGTGCCCCAGCCTTCCGCGAAGGTGATCTCGGAGAGGATCGCCCCGCCCCAGGCCGGGCAGGTGCCGACGAAGACGCCGCCGGCCTCGATGCGGACCGCCTGGCAGTCGGCGATCAGCCCCGCGCGCAGGCGCGCGGCCGTCCGGGCCGCGAGCTCCCGGCCGAAATCGGTCAAGGCGAAAAGCAGCAGCCGGGGGCGTTCGGCGGCGGCCGCGTCGGCGAGCGCCGCGCTGAAGCGGTCGGCCCGCGGCGCCTCGAACGCCTCGTTTTCGAGCACGAGCACCCGGTCGGCGCCCCGGCCGCCGCAGGCCGCGGCCGCCGGCTCCGCGAGCAGGCAGCCGTCCGGGCCTCCGCGCGGCGGGGCTGGGGCGCCGCCCGGCGCAGCGAGCAGGCAGGCCGTTACCCCCCAGCCGGCCGCCTCCGAGAGCTCGCGGGCGCGGTCGAGGACGTTCAGGCTGAAGCCGAAGAGGCGCGGGCTGCGAAGGTCCATGAAGACCCAGATGTCGTCGGCAAGGGCGCCCGGCGGCCTGGCGTGGGTGTCGCGCTTCAATCGAGGAGCCCCTTCTCCGCAACAAGGGCGAGGAGCTGGTCGGCGATCTCCCCGGCGTCGCCCGCGAGCATGCGGCAGCGCCGCTCGCGGCGGACCGGCCGCATGGAGCGGACGCGCGTGGGCGAGCCGGCCTCCCCGGTCTGGGCGGCGTCGAGGGCGAGGTCGGCGAGCGCGAGCGTTTCGACCCGCTCCGCGCCGAAGGCCGCGGCCAGCCCGGCGAGCCCGATGTCGCGGGGCGGGGCCGCCTCGGGCCGGATGGTGAGCGCCGCCGGGAACTCCACCGCGAACTCCTCCTCCCACTGGTCGAGCGTGCGCACGCCGGCGATGCCGGCCGCCGTGCGCTCGAAGCGGGCGACGCCGGTGACGAGCGGGAGCCCGAGGATCGTCGCCGTCTGCGGGCCGACCTGGCCCGTGTCGCTGTCCGCCGTGCGGGTCCCGAAGAGGAGCAGGTCGAAGGGCGCGCTCTTGGTCACGGCGGCGGCGAGCGTCATCGCCGTCGCGAGCGTGTCGGCCCCGGCGAAGGCCGGGTCGCAGGCGAGGACCGCGCCGTCGGCCCCCATGGCGAGCGCCTCGGCGAGCACGATCCGGGCGGCGGGCGGCCCCATGGAGAGCGCCGTCACCCGCGCCCCGGCCTCGGCTTTCAGCCGCAGCGCCGCCTCGAGGGCCGGGAGGTCAAAGGGGTTCAGGCGGCTGTTCTCCTCGGTGCGCACGAGCCGGCCCCGCGGCGCACGGGTGACGACGGCCTTCACGCAGACGACGATATGCGGCGCCATGCTCATGCGTCCTGGAGCACCGCGCGGGCGATCACCATGCGGTGGATCTCCGAGGTGCCCTCGTAGATGCGGGTGACCCGGGCGTCGCGGTAGTAGCGCTCCACGGCGTAGGCCTTGGAATAGCCGTAGCCGCCGTGGATCTGGACCGCGGCGTCGGTGACGCGGCAGGCCGCCTCGGAGGCGAAGAGCTTGGCCATGGCGGACTCCTTCGCAAAGGCCAGCCCCCGGTCGCGCCGGCCGGCCGCCCGTTCGACCAGCAGCCGCGCGGCCTCGACCGCGGTCGCCATGTCGGCGATCATCGCCTGGACGGCCGGGTGGTCGGCGATGGGGGCCCCGAAGGCGCGGCGCTGCCGCGCGTAGGCGAGCGCCTCCTCGAGCGCCCCCTGGGCGATCCCGACCGCCTGGGCGGCGATCCCCATGCGGCCGACGTCGAGGGCGGCCAAGCCGATGGACAGGCCGTCGCCCTCGCGGCCGAGGAGGTTTTCGGCCGGCACCCGGCAGTCGGTGAACCGGATCGACCCGACGGGGTTCGCGCGCACCCCGCAGAGGTTTTCGATGTCGCCGACGGCGAAGCCCGGCGCTCCGCGCTCGGCGACCAGGACGCTGATCCCCTTGCGGCCGGCCGCGGGGTCGGTGCGGGCGAAGACGAGGCAGATGTCCGCCACCCCGCCGTTGGTGACGAAGATCTTGTTGCCGTTCATGCGGTAGGCGCCGCCCTCGCGGATCGCCGTCGCGGCAATGGCGGCGGCGTCGGAGCCGGCGTTCGGCTCGGTCAGGCAGAAGGCCCCGATCTTCTCGCCGCGGGCGAGCGGCGGCACCCAGCGCGCCTTCTGGGCCTCGCTGCCGAAGGCGAGCAGCGGGAAGAGCGCGACGCTGTTGTGCACGGCGACGCACAGCCCCATCGCGGCGCAGACGCGCGAGATCTCCTCGATCACGATGCAAAAGCTCAGCGTGTCGAGCCCCGCGCCGCCGAGCGCGGGCGGCGCCTGGATCCCGAAGTGGCCGAGGGCGGCCATCTTGGCCGCCACGTCCCACGGGAAGCGCGCCTCCTGGTCGATCTCGGCCGCGATGGGCCGCAGCTCCCGCTCGCAGAAATCGCGCACGTTGCGGCGCACGGCCGCGTGCTTGGCCGAAAGCGGTTGGTCCATGCCGGTTAAGGCGTCCTCCCCGAAGCGTTGCGAGCCCGCCGGGGCCGAGCGGCCGTGCCGGCGGGCTCTGCGATGCGCCACGGATACCACTCAACGCCTCCGCCGGTCAACACCGCCCGACATAAAAAAGGCGGGCCGGGCCGCATCCGGCCCCGCCCGCCCGCGCGGCAAGCGCCGGCGCTTATTTGCGGAGCTTGGTTTTCGCCGCCCGGGCGAGTCCGATGAGCCCGCCGCCCAAGAGCAGGATGGTGGCCGGCTCCGGGATCGGGGCCGGGCCGTTGTTCGAGGCGGGCCCGCCGGGCGCAGCCGGCGCGCCGGGAAGCCTGTCGGCGAGGAACTCGTCGAGCCGCTCGGCGCCCTCGCCCTCGCTTTCGCCGAAGCTTTCATCGGCGACGAAGAGCGCGATCCGATCGACGGCCGCCGGCGGCGGGTAAGCGGCGGCTATCACGGGGGCGGTCCACTGGGCGGAGCCCCACCCCTCGGTTTTCCAGAGGCGCTTGGCCTTCCAGGTCACGACCCCGTTGGAATCGACTTCGCCCCAGGCCTTGAGCTTGCCGTTCGCCTTGAAGATCGCGAAGTCGATGGCCTCCAGCCCGTTGAAGGCGGCGCCGACGTGGACCGTCTTCGCCTTCCAGTTCGTGTTGCCGTGAAGAATGTCGCCGGTGGCGTAATCGGTGGCCGTCCATTCGCTGGTGTCCGTGCGGCCGTCGTTGTCCGCATACTCGATCTGGAACAATTCGTTCAGCGAGCCGGTATTTCCATGGTAGAACTGCACCTGCGAGGCTTTCTTCACCCCCGAGAGCGTGAACGCGGCCCCCTGGGCCTCTCCCATGGCGCCGAGCATCAGGCATCCCACCAGCAGCCAAGCGATCCTCTTGATCATGACCCTTTCTCCTTGAATCCGAAAAATTCGACGATGCGCGCCGTCAAGCCTTTGCAAAAGCCGTGCGCAGGATCGTCGAAATTTTTTTATATCAATTTCATAATGTTGCTGGCCGGGCGGCATGGCGGTCGCAAGGCGTTGGGACATGCGGGTAACAACATTGGGAAGAGGAGGTGGGTGAATGGCGCGGGATACCGGTGCCTGGCCGGTGAATTGCCTTGTCCGGAGCCCCGTTCGGGAGTATATCCCGGCCATGAGGCCGAGTCCGCGCGGCGCCTGGCGTCGCTCTTTCAAGCCTTTCTGCGGCCTGCTTATCCGGCCGCTCGCGGCGGTCGGTGCGACGCTCGTGCTGTTCACCGCCGCGCGGATCGCCCTGTGGGTGATCCATGCCGGCGACTTCGCGCTCGTGCCCGCCGCGGAGTACCCGCAGCTTTTGCTGCGCGGGCTGCGCTTCGATCTCTCCATCATCCTCACGGCGTCGGCGGCGCCTATCCTCTGGATGGTTCTCTTTCCGGCGCGTCCCGCACGGTCCGGCGGCGTCTGGCGGCTGCTCGGACCCTGGCTCGCCTATGCCGTCTTTGTCTTCCTCCTCTTCCTCATCGCCGTCGACCTGGTCTATTTCGGCCACGTTCACCGGCACTTGGGCCCCGAGGTCGCGATCGTCGGCGAAAACGCCGCCGACACCCTGCAATTCGCCGCCGCCCGGTACGGGGGGGTGCTTGCCGGCTGCGTGCTCCTGGCGGCGTCCGCCTTTTTCCTCTGGCGCGGCCTGCTGCGCGCCACCCCGCCGCCCCCCGCCGGGTTTCTCGCCAGGCTTGCCGCCGGGGCGATCACCGCGGGCCTTCTGATCGGGGGGATCCGGGGGAGCTTTACCGGGGAGCGGCTCGAGTTGATCGACGCCTATCCGGGCCTTTCGCCCAAGGCCGCCATCCTGGCGTTGAACGGCCCTTACACCGCCTTAACCTATTTTCTGCAGCGCGGCCTGGCTCCGGCGGTGTTCACCTCGCACGCGGAGGCCCTCGAAACGCTGAAGGGGCTTGCGGCCGCCGCTTCCGAAACCGCGGCCGACCCTGACTACCCCCTGTTGCGCCGGCGCCCGCCAGGCCCCGGCCCGCGGCCGAACGTGGTGGTGATCCTGCTGGAGAGCTGGTCGGCCGTCTCGGTCGACGTCTACCGGAGGCTTTCCGGGCTTCCGCCCCTCGGGCTGACGCCGCATTTCGACGCGCTCGCCCAGGAGGGGGTGCTCTTCACCCGCTTCTATGACTGCGGTCAGCGCACGCGCCATGCGCTTGCGGCCGTGCTGAACGGTCTGCCGGCGCTGCCGACGCTGCCCTTGATTGGCAAGGGCCTCGAGGCGCTGCCGATCTCCTACCTGGGGCGCCTTGCGCGGGAGGAAACGTACACGAGCCATTACTTCCACCCGGAAACGGCCGCGGACGAGAAGCGCTATGCCGGCGCGGCCTCCGCCGGATTCGACCATTTCGTCTCGAGGGATCAGGTGCGCCGGGAGCAGGAGCGGTTCTGGGACGCCGACCTCTACCGCGAGGCGGCCGAGCGCCTGGCCTCGTCCCGAAGGCCCTTTCTCGCCTTCATCATGACCTCCATTCCGCACGCCCCTTACCGCCGGCCGCCGGGTCCGTGGGACCGCTTCCCGGACGACGGAGTCCAAAGCGCCTACTACAACGCGCTCGGATATGCGGACTGGGCCCTGGGCGGCTTTATTCAGAGACTGAAGGAGCTGCCGGACTATGAGCGGACGCTCTGCATCGTGCTGAGCGACCATGTGGAGCGGATCGAGGCGAACCCATCGGACCCCACGCGGCTCTTTCACATCCCCTGCCTCGTCATCGCGCCCGGCCTTCCGGCCGGCGTTTCGGAGGCGGTGGGAAGCCAGGTCGACGTGATCCCCACGATCGCGCACCTGGCCGGCTGGGGGGCGGCGCATGCGAGTCTCGGCCGCTCGCTCTTCGACCGCTCCGACCCGTCGGCATACGGCGCGCTGCTGCGGTACTCCGAGAACATGATCCGGGTCGAGGCGGGCGGCTGGGTGCACCACAGCCTGAGGAGCCGCATCGAGGCGCAAGCCCACAGCCCGGAGGCGGCGCTCGAAGCGATC
Organism: uncultured Desulfatibacillum sp.; assembly: GCA_964573635.1. Taxonomy (GTDB): domain Bacteria; phylum Desulfobacterota; class Desulfobacteria; order Desulfobacterales; family SpSt-501; genus SpSt-501. The sequence goes on from CAZNKG010000002.1 coordinate 179,919, forward strand.
GAGCAGCGGCTGCTTGCGACCGTCCAGGCCGCGACCCGGCTCTACCTGGGCGGGCGGCTGGCGAAGCCCGAATGATCCCCCAGCCGTGGCGCGGCTTCCGGAAAGGCGCGCCGAGGGGTCAGCGGAGGACTTTCACCTCGAAGGCCTGCCGCCCGCGCTGCGTCTGGCGGATTTCGAAGGAGACGCGGTCCGCCTTCCGAAGCCCGAAAAAGCCGTGGTCGGCGATGCTCGACCCGTGGAAAAAGACGTCCTCAATGCCCTGGGATTCGATGAATCCGTATTGTTTCTTTTCATTGTACCATTTCACGGTGCCTTCAAGCATCGATCGCCCCTCTTTCCGAATTGGAAACCGCATGGTTCAGCGTTCACCGCGGATCGCGCCGCTGCGCGGCATCCGGTCTGGCGACCGGCCGGCGGCCGCGGGCTGTCCGTTCGGCCGATTTTCCTTGGCGACGGGCGGGGGCTGCTTGGCCCGGGAGGCTTTGGCTTTCTTGGGGACGGGCTTCGCGGCTTCGGCTTTCTTCTGCTGCATCGTTTTTTCCCACTGGCGGCGTTTCTGGATCCGCGCTTGGAACTCGATCGAAGTTTTCGTCTCTTCGCCATGTTCCCAGCGGATCACCATGTCCTCTTTTCCCATGGACAGGACCGCAAAGCGCCCTTTCTCGTTTTCGTATGTCTCGCCGACAATGAATTCGAACTCATAGGTTGGATTCATTTCCTCTCCTGTCTTTTCATGGCCGTATCGGGATTACCGGCGTTGACCGTCCCTTCGGGGCGGCCGTCACACGCGAGCGGCAGCGACCATTCCATGGGTGCGCCAAAGGGCCGGGACGGCATTGACTTGACTTCTAATCGTCAACCAGCAGATCGATTCCCCCGCAGCCTCCGGAGGCGTAAAGCGCAACGACGGCTTCGGCGATCCGGTTCGCGCACCGGTGGTTGGGGAAAAAGCTCGGCGTGCGCAGGGTGGTGATGAGCTCCGCCACTCCAACCGCGATGGCGGCCGCGATGACATCGTCATGGTGTGTCTCCTCGCAGAGCAGGCAGAAGCTTGCGTCACCCAGCGTCGAGGAATCGACGCCATCCAGGTGGTTGTCGATGACCGCCAGCTCCCGGATGCTCAGCAGCGCCTCGGCACCGTTTCGAGATATCTGGTATTTTTGGCGCATGCGATGCCTTCACCTTCCCCTGCCGGCCGCGGCCATTCAGGCGAATTCGATGCCCAGCCCATAGGACCAGCCGGACCCGAGCCCGCGCAATAACCGGCGTGAGACGATCACCGCCGCACAAGCGCAAGCCTCGGCGCGATGCGCCCCGGGGTGAAACAGGACATGGAGCTTCGACCCTGGGCGGGGCGCATATCGGGATTCGAGGCAGATCCCGCCCGCATGGCACGCGCGCATGATGGCCGGATACCGGTATCCGGTTCGGTCGTCCTCAATGGTGACGGCGGCCCGGCGGCCGGAGGGTGCGGCCGAATCCTTTTTATATTTGTGGCTTCCCACCCGGAATCGCCCGTCTTTCAGGTTGATCCGCCGGCCGTCGCCCATCCCGATTCGCCGGACGGGTCCTTTGCCAGGACGCTCACGCACCCCGCTCGCCGCCCGGTCATGGCCTTCTTAGCCGTTCCACGCCCAGTCGCCTCGGTTGCTGCTGACGTCGATGACGCTTCCGTCCAGGCTGGCGCCGCGGAAACGCCTGATCGCCCGTTCGGTCCCGGCTTCGGTTTCCATTTCGACCAGGGCGAGCCCGCGGCTCTGCCGGCTGTACCGGCCCCGGACGATCGCCACCGAAACGACTTTTCCCGCCGCGGAAAAATGGCGGTCCAATTCCGCCTCGTTCATGTCGCTCGACAAATTACTGACGTACAATTTGGTTTTCAACAATGGTTCCTTAATGATTTCATCCGAAAACCCCAACCCGATGAAGACGTGGATGCAGAAGTGGATCGGGATGCGGCACCCCGCCGCAGATGCCGGCAGGGTGCCCCAGCAGAGTGGAGAGTTAGGCCGTTTTGACGTTGGCCGCGGACTTGCCCTTGGGCCCGTCTTGGACATCGAAGCTCACGGCTTGGCCTTCTTGCAGGCTTTTGAAACCGCTGTCCTGGATCGCACTGAAGTGCACGAAGACGTCGGTTCCGTTTTCAGCCTCGATGAAGCCGAAGCCCTTGCGCTCGTTGAACCATTTCACTTTTCCTTGCATGGTCGCGTTCATCCTCCTTTCCTTGGAATTTTCAAGGTCGGATCAACGCGACGGCATAAAAAAACCACCGCACTTTGAAGAGTGTGGTGGTTAGGCCCTACGCTGCAAAATGTTTTGAATCCAACCTTCAGGCGGCCGTTCCCCGCAGGGGATTTCCCGGCGCCCATTTACGGAGTAAAGTATGCCAATAAATATTCCGTGTCAACATAAATATTTAGAAGATCGCCGCCCGCCTGGGTTAATGTCATTAAATCAACCACCTGGTTCGCTGCCGGGTGGTTCGGATCCCCGCCGTTGTCCCGCTTGCGGAACAGCGGCGGGTCGAATCGCTCGCACAGCTGCTGCAAATGCCCGGCCGCCGCCCGGCGGTAGGTCTCGAGCCCATGCACGGCGGCCTGGGTGCGGTAGATCCCCGAGGCGGGCGAGCCGCGGCGGCAGTCGTCGATGAAGCCGATCAGGTTGGCGGTGCGGCCCCCCCAGGCGCATGGTCAAGATATCGCCCGGCCACAAGAGCGTGTGGTCATAACCTGGCGAACGGGGCAGCGGTTTGCCCCGCCGCTATTTCCCCTGCCACCAGCGAAAGATCCGGTAGTCGTCGAGCATCCGCGGCTCCTTTTTGACGCCGGCGAGCGGCGGTATCAGGTTGAGCTCCTTGATGTCGCGCACCGCGGTCGAACGCACCATGGCGTTGAGGTTGGAGAGCATGGTGGCGGACATCCGCGCCCGGGTGTCGGCATCGCCCGTGGCGGTGTGCGGAGTAAAGATGAATCGCAGGTCGGGCCGCTCCGCCGAAATCTCGCGGAAGGCCTGCAGGGTCGCGGGCGGAATCGGCTCCTCCTCGTAGACATCCAAGGCGAGGTGAATCGAGATCTCCTTGGCCCTGAGCAGCCGGATCAGGGCCGCCGTGTCGATGATGCCCCCGCGCGCCGTGTTGACCAAAAGCGCCCGCGGCCGCATCAGCCGCAGCAGGCGCTCGCCGACGAAGTGGTGGGTGGTCTCGTCCAGCGGGATGTGGAGGGAGACGATGTCGGAGACCTTGAAGAGCTGCTCCACGTCCTCGTAGTAGGTCAGATTGGGGTATTTTTCCTCCATCTCGACGCTCTGGAAGATGTCGTGGTAGGCGATATGGATCCCCCAGGGCGCCACCCGCTTGACCACCTCCCGGCCGATCTCCCCCAGCCCCAGGATGCCGTAGGTGAGGTTTTCGGTGTTCTTGGTGATGTGGCGGTCGAGATCCCAGCGATCCTCAGGCCCCCACTTGCCCTCCCAGAGATAGTTGTTGAGGCCGACGATGTTGCGCAGGTTCGATAGAATCAGGGAGATGGTGTAGTCGGCGGTGGTGCCGGCCAGCACCCCGGGGGTGTTGGTGACCAGGACCCCGGGGTGCAGATGGATGTGGTTCCAGCCGACATTGCTCGTCGCGACCCCCTTGACGCTGGCGATCGAGACGATCTCTTCGGGGATCCGGTGGCCGATGTGGCAGCCGATGAAGTCGGCCTCGTTCTCCTCGATCGCCCGTTTCATCTCGGCGATGCTCGGAAAACGGCTTTCGGCCGTAACCACCCGTGCGGCGGTGTTGAGGTTGCTCCACACCTTGTTGATCATGAACTTGAACTTGACCGACACTCTCGGGTTGTCGGCGATCTCCCGAAAGACCGGCGATGCCAGGTAGACGGTGGGGGTCGATCCTTTCACAGCTCCTCCTTTGGGGATCGCGGCGGCAGGCAAGTCCGCCGGGCGTCGCAGCGACTTTCCGCTTCCAGTCGGCTATTTCTTGGGCCAGCTCGCAACCCGCTGGTGATGGGCGTCCAGCACCTCGATGGACACGCCGTGATCGCCGTCCAGGCGATGGGTGGCGCAGCTGATTCACGGGTCGTAGGCGCGCACCGCCATTTCCACCCGGTTGAGCATGCCCTCCGTCACCTCTCCGCCGCGGATCAGGGAGCGCGCCGCCTGTTTCACGCTCAGGTTCATGGGCCCCAGGTTGTGGGTCGTGCCGACGATCAGGTTGGCGCGGGTGATGAGCCCGTTGGCGTCGGTGGTGTAGTCGTGGATCAGGGTGCCGCGGGGCGCCTCGACACAGCCCACCCCGCGGCCGGCCTTGGGCTCGACCGCGGCCCGCACATTGGGGTCGGTGATCTCCGGGTCTTCCAGGATCTCGATCGCCCGCTCGCAGGCGTAGACCTCCTCGATCAGCCGGGCGTAATGGTAGAGGAGTGTCGCCTGGGCCGGCCGCCCGAAGAGGGAGCGGAACTCCTCGAGCTCCGCCTGGGCGCGCGGGGTGGCCATGCGGTCGGCCACGTTGATGCGCGCGAGCGTGTTGGCCCGGTAGATTCCCTTGGGCCGGTCCACATCCAGAGCGAACCCCTCGTTCCAGCACTTGGCGTAGGGAAACTTGCCGTAGGAGTAGGGCTCCACGTGCTCGCCCAGGTAGTCGGTGTAGTCGCGGGCGTTGAATTCGGCGCAGCTCCCGTCGGGCTTCATCAGGCGGAGCTTCCCGTCGTAGAGGTTGAGGGCGCCGTTTTCATCCACCGTGCCGATGAAGCCCGTGGTGATGACCCCCAGGGTCTGGATCGCCTCGAGGTACTTCGGGAAGACGTTCTGCTTCGCGAAGTCGATCGTGAAAAGGGCGAAGTCGAGCACCTGGCGCATCTTGGCCAGGATGTCGCGGCGCTCCTCCTCCAGCATCGGCTTGGAGAACCCGCCCGGCACCCCGGCGATGGGGTGGATGGTCTTGCGCGAGAACTTGTCCAGGATCATTTTGACCAGGTAGCGCATCTTGACCACCTGGGCGGCCAGCTCCGGGTTGGCCTTGGCGATCCCCACCACGTTCCGCACGGCGTAGTCGGCGTCCGGGCCGATGACGAAGTCGGGTGCGGCGAGAAAGTAGAAGTGCAGCAGCTTGTCTTCGGCGTGGGCGATGGTCTGCATCAGCTCGCGCAGCTTGTGGCCGGCCGGGGTCGGGGTGACCCCGAAGCAGCCGTCCACGGCCTTGTTGGAGGCGAGGTGGTGCATCCAGGGGCAGATGCCGCAGATGCGGCAGACGATGTCCGGCAGCTCCTCGGCCGGCTTGCCTTCGACGAATTTTTCAAACCCGCGCAAGGACATGTAGTTCACGCGGGCGTCCTTGAAGTTGCCCGCCTCGTCCAGCCAGATCTTGATGGACGCATGCCCCTCGATGCGGGTGATCGGTTGAATCGTGATGGTCTGGGTCATGTCAACTCGATCTCCTTTCCTGAGGTGCCGGTTTGAGCAGCGAATGCGCCCCCGAGAAACGCAGGAGCAGGGGGCGGCTGGGGATGGATTTCAAATCGATGCCGTTCGAGGCGAGGGCGTTCAGCATGTCGAGCAGCTGGTTGCCCTCCTGGCGCACCGGTCCGGAGCAGCCGCGGCAGGGCACCCTGGCCGAGATGCAGCGCGGGGTGACGGCGTCGCCCCCGCAGCCGGCCCGGGTGACCGGGCCCATGCAGAGCAGCCCCTGCTCGAGCAGGCAGCGCATCTGGTTCAGGGGCTCATCCGGCGCGCCATAATGCGGGGCCCTGAGGAAGCGCCGCACCTGGTTCAGCTTCCCCTTGCCCTGGCGCACGGTGGGGCAGGTGTCGCAGACGCTCTTGACGGGGACATTGAGCGGGGTGCCCTGGACCAGCGCCACCAGGGCGTTGAAGACCTGATCGGGGTGCGGGGGGCAGCCCGGCAGGTAGATGTCGACCTTGATCTTTTCGTCCAGGGCGTAGCAGGATTCGAAGAGCGCGGGGACCTCCTCGGCGGGCAGCGCCGCTCCCGGGTCGGTCGTTTCGGTCGTGAAGACCCGCTGCATCATCTCGTCCACGCTCCAGGAGTTGGCGAGGGCCGGGATCCCGCCGTGGGTCGCGCAGGTCCCGAGGGCGATGATGAGCTTGCATTTCTTGCGCATCTCGAGCGCCACCTCGAGGTGCTCCTCGTTGCGGATCCCGCCGCTGATGAGCCCCACGTCGGCCTCCGGCAGGCAAAGATGCTTCTGGTCGCCGAGCTGCCCGTAGTATTTGCTGTCCACCAGGGCCGGGATGTGGACGATGTCGGCCACCTTGAGCACCTCCAGCAGCCGCTCGCCCATGTCGATGATCGAGATCTCGCAGCCCGAGCAGGAATTGAGCCATTCGCTTGACACGCGCACTCCCATGGGATGCCTCCTTATGTCCTATTCCTTGACCCGGACGCCTTTGGCGCCGAGGGCCCTGCGGTTCTGCTGGGCGGTTTTGCGCTTCTTGGCCGACCAGGAGCGGACCTTGGCCAGGGCCTGGGTGGCGAAGCCGGGGTTCTGCTTGGCGCTGTAGGTCTCCAGGCGCGAGGCACCCAGCGCATCGGTAAAGGCGGCCCGGCCGAGCGGGGAGCGCATGATGACCGTGGTCCACCCCTCCTCGGCGCCGATGCCGCCGAAGGAGAGATCGGCGTACTCGGAGGAGTAGTCGGGGCAGTAGCGGCAGGCGTAGCGGCGCAGCACGTGCAGGTCATCCAAAGGGACATGCCGCACCGCGCCGTCTTTCAAGTGGACCAGCAGGTCGTCCTTGATGTTGATCTTGCGCACCTGGCTCCACTCGAATCCGCCGAACTCGGCCAGCTGGCGGCGCTGCTCCTCCCCGAAGATGAAGTTCCCGGAGCAGAAGAGCCCCAGGCAGAACTGGATGGTGTCCGAAGGCACCAGGCCCAGGGTCTGCATGCGGCGCACGGACTTGATCTGGCAGGGCGTCCCCACCAGGGCGACGCGCTTCAGCCCCTTCTTCATCATCGGGTCGAACTCCTCGATCGAGGAGAAGGTCATGTATTGGTCGCTGAAGCTCTTCATCCCGTGGGAGGTGTCGAAGAAGAAGCCGGCCGCCTCCTTGATCTGGTCGGTGGAGGTGGCCAGGCAGGGCTGGCGCTGGAAGGGACCGGTCTGCCGGGTGACGATGGCCCCGTCGATGCGTCCCCGCTCGAACAGATGGATCAGAAGCGCCGTGACGACACCGCCGTCGGTCGCTTTCTGGCGCACGGCCGGGTCGGCCGCCCGCGCCACCGTGGTCTCGATCACCCGTCCGATCGGCGCGGCCCAGGCGACGCGCTCGCGCGTCTCGGCCTCGAGCTCGTCCACCTCGGGACAGATCGCATGGCACAGGCCGCATTCGATGCATTTTTCGATCTGCCCGTAGCGCGGCTTGCCGTCTTCGTCCAGCTCGAGAGCCCCGTAGTTGATGGCGCTGCAGAAGGTGACGCACCCGCCGCAGCGATGGCAAAGCCCCGGCTTCTGGACCTCTTGAATCAGGTTGAAAAAGGTTTTCATGCCCTCTCCTTTCCGGGATCGCCGGCGGAAGCGCCGCGTTAGAGGCCGATCTCCGCCAGGTCGGGTCCCAGGTAGCTGCGCTCGTTCTCCCCCAGGATCCCCATGGCGAGGCAGATCAGGGTCCACAGGTGCACGGTGTGGTAACCCCCCTGGAAGTGTTCGCCGATGTCATGGATCTGGGAATGGCAGTTGTGGCAGGGGGCGATGCAGTAGGCGGCCCCGGTGGCGGCGATCTGGTCGAATTTGAGCTTGCCGAAGGCGCGCCGGGATTCGGCGTAGCCGGCCTGGAGCGCGCCGCCCCCGCCCCCGCAGCAGTAGTTGTTGGAGCGGTTGGGGGTCATGTCGACGAAGTTCTCCTCGCCCACGACCCGTTTCACCACGAAGCGCAGGTCCTCGGCGTATGCGTCGCCGTAGGTTTTGCGCACCTGGTTGCAGGGGTCCTGGACGGTGAACTTGATCTTGAGATCCTTGTTCCAGTCGGAGTTGACCGGAAGCTTGCCTTCGCGGATCCACCGGGCGTAGAGCTGGACGATGGTGGTGATTTCGAATTGGTGGGGGATATTGAACTTTTGCAGTCCGGCCCGGACTGCGAAGAGCTCGTGCCCTCACTCCGTATTGACCCAGTATTTGCAGCCGAGGTCGTCCACGGCCTTGGCCTTGATGCGCACGATGCGCTCCCAGGCCTCGTCGTCGGCGAGGAACATGCAGTAGTTCTCGGCCCCCCAGCCCTTGGTGCCGTAGGTCCAGTCGGCGCCGACCTTGTGCAGGATCTTCCACAGCGGCACCATCTCGTCGGGCTCGGTCACCGGCTCGCGCGAGTTTTGGTTCAGGAAGTACTCCGCCCCCACCTTGTTGAGCGGGGCCTCCAGGTTCTCCCAGCCGGGCTGGTTGGCCCGGACCTCCTCGAGGACATCCTCGACCACGAAGCGGAAATCCTCTTCCGAGGCGCCCATGGCGCTGCAGGAATCGTGCTTGAGCGCCATGTCGCAGGAGCCGCGGATCCCCTTGGGGCGCGCCTCCCGGGGCCAGCTCTTCCGCGCGTGGTAGACGAGCTGGGGGATGTCGATCTTCATCGGGCAGACGTAAATGCAGCGCCAGCACAGCGTGCAGTTCCACACCCACTCGGTGCTCAGGATCCGCTCGTCAAGCCCCAGCGAGGCCATGCGCAGAAATTTGCGCGGGTCCATGCCGGCCAGTCCGGTTGCCGGGCAGCCGGAAGCGCAGGCCCCGCAGGTCAGGCAGGCGTTCAGATTCCCGCCCTCGGGCAAAAGCTGCATCACCTTGTCCTTGAACAGGCTCTTTTTTTCTTTGCCGATGGTGAGGGGCTCGATGGTCACGGGTGCACCTCCCTTCTAATTGGCCGGCGCGGCCGCTGCGGCCGCTGCCTTCCGCCGGCCAAGGGGGTTGGGCCCGATGCCGCGGATCTTCTCGGTGAAACGGCTTACGACCTCGGCGAACCGGGGCGCCTCGGCGGAGGAGACCCACTCGATTGCGAAGCGATCGGGGTCGATGCCCTGGGTCTCGAGAACGATTTTCGTGGCTTCACTGCGGTTGAGTGCCTTGTGATTACCGTCCAGGTAATGGCATTCCCCGAGGTGTCAGCCCATCATGAGGACCCCGTCCGCGCCCCGGTGAAAGGCCTCCAGGACGAGGTCGGGGTGCACCATGCCCGAGCACATGACGCGCACTGCGCGCATGTTGGGCGGGTACTGCAGCCGTGAGACCCCCGCCAGGTCCCCTCCGGCATACGCACACCAGTTGCAGAGAAATCCCAGGATGACCGGTTCGAATTTGTCGCTCATTTTGCGCCTCTCCTTGTTCGATGGGATCGAATCGCTGCGTTGCCGTCCGCTGACCGCTGTCCGAATCCTTTGCCGGAAAAGTTTATCAGGATGAAACTGCAGCCCCGATGGTGCGGCCCAAAGACCCGGATCCCAGGCGGGCGAGCACCGTGCGGCAAGGCGCACCGGGGGGCGCCGCCGCCGCGGCGCGAAGCCCAACGCAGCAGCCGGGCCTTCGGCCGCGCCATCAAGCGACGTCCTCCAGGGCCGCCGCCACCTGCGCCTTGAGCTGCTCCAGGGTGAAGCCCGCCACGTGGACCCCGCCCTTGGGGCAGGTCGCGGCGCACAGGCCGCAGCCCTTGCAGAGGGCCTTGTCGGTGGCGATGCGCCGGTGGCTGCGGCCGTCCTCGCCGGCGTAGTCTTCGAGCTTGATCGCGCGGTAGGGGCAGACGTCCAGGCACAGGGCGCAGCCGTCGCAGTTGGCGGTCACCTCGGACTTGACGGCATCGAGCGTCATCTCCGCTTTGGAGAGGATCCCGGCCGCCCGCGCCGCAGCCGCCTTGGCCTGGGCGATGGTCTCGTTGATCGGCTTGGGGTAGTTGCACAGCCCCGCCACGAAGAGCCCGTCCACCGACATGTCCACCGGCCGCAGCTTGGGGTGCGCTTCGTTGAGGAACCCGTCGGCGTTGGCGGCGCACTTGTAGAGCTCGACCAGCTCATGGGTGTCGTTGGGCTCCACGGCCGCCGCCAGCACCACGTGGTCGGCGGCGATGGTGAGCGGCATCTGCAGGATGGGGTCGAAGGCGTCCACCGCGAGATCGGCCCCCGCGCGCCGCACGACCGGCTTGCGCTCCGGATCGTAGTGGATAAAGATCACCCCCAGGTCGCGCGCCCTGCGATAGAGGTCCTCGCGCTCGCCGTAGGTGCGGATGTCGCGGTTGAGGACGTAGATGCTCATCTGCGGGTTCAGGGCCTTGAGGCTGATCGCGGCCTTGACCGAGTGGGTGCAGCACACCCGGCTGCAGTAGGGCCGGCGCGCGTCGCGCGACCCCACGCACTGGATGAACACGACGCTCTGGGCCTGCCGGAGCGGTTTGGCGGGGTCCATCAGGAGCGCATCCAGTTCGAGATGGGTGATCACCCGCGGATCCTCGCCGTAGAGATACTCCTCCGGCCGGGACTCGCGGCCGCCGGTGGCGAGCACCGCCGCGCCGTAGGTGACGGCCCGGCGTTCGCCGGCGACCTCTACCTCGCTCACGAAGCTTCCGACCGAGCCGGAGGCGCTCACCAGCCGGGAGTTTTTCAGCACCTCGATCCGGGGGTGCCGCTCGACCTGCTGAATGAGCCCTTCCAGGAAGGGGCGGACCGGCTCGCCCCGGTCGCTGGCGATCACCCGCCAGGCGTTGCCGCCCAGACGGTCGGAGGCTTCGAGCAGCACGGTCGGGAACCCCTGGTCGCCTAAGCTGAGCGCGGCGGTCATCCCGGCCACCCCCCCGCCGATCACGAGCGCCTTGGATACCACGTTGACCTTCCCGCCGGCGATGGGGGCGTTCAGGGAGGCCTTGGCCACCGCCATCCGCACCTGGTCCTTGGCCTTGGCCGTGGCCATTTCGGGTTCGCGCTGGTGGACCCAGGCGTTCTGGTTGCGGATGTTGGCCATTTCAACCAGGTAGGGGTTCAGCCCCGTCTCGCGCAGGGTGTCCTGGAAGAGCGGCTCGTGCGTGCGCGGGGTGCAGGCCGCGATCACGACCCGGTTCAGACGGTGCTCGGCGATCTTCTTCGCGATCATCTCCTGGGTGTCGGCCGAGCAGCTGAAGAGGTTGTTTTCGGCGAGCACCACGTTGGGCAGCGTGCGCGCGTAGCGGGCCACCTCGTCCACGTTGATGACGCCGGCGATGTTGATCCCGCAGGAGCAGACGAAGACCCCGATGCGCACCTCCTCCCCCGTGATGCTGCGCTCGGGCGGGTAGGTCTTGCTTTGGGTCAGATCCCCGCGGGCCTCGATCAGCAGGGTTGCCGCCTCGGCCGCGGCGGTCGAGGCCTCGGCCACCGAGCGCGGGATGGCCTTGGGCGCCTGGAAGGCGCCGGCCACGAAAACCCCCGGCCGGCTGGTCGATACCGGCGCAAAGTCCGAGGTCTTGGCGAAGCGGTAGTGGTCCAGATCCAGGTTGAAAATTTCGGAGAGGCGCTTGACGTCGGCCGGCGGCTCCAAGCCGATCGATAGCACCGCGAGATCGAACTCCTCCACCCGGGTGGCGCCCTCCTCGGTGGTGTAGCGCATCCGCACCCCCGAATTCTGGGAGCCGGGCTCGATCGAATGGGGCCGCGCTCGGACGAAGCGCACCCCCTTGGCCTTGGCCCCCTCGTAGAAGCGGTCGAAATCCTTGCCGTGCGAGCGGATGTCCATGTAAAAAATGGTCTGCTCGAGCCCCTCCCCGGAGGTGTGCTCGGCGGTCACGAGCGCCTGCTTGATGGCGTACATACAGCAGACGCTCGAGCAGTAGCCGTTGTCGCAGCGGTTGGTGTTGCGCGAGCCCACGCACTGGATCCAGGCGATGCGGCGGGGCTCCGTGTGGTCGGAGGGGCGGGTGAGGTGGCCCATGCAGGGGCCGCTCGAGGAGAGCAGCCGCTCGTACTCGAGGCTGGTGACGACGTCGGGGTTGGCCCCGTACCCGTAGAAATCGAACCCCGAGGGGTCGAAGGGTTTATACCCCGGGGAGAGGATGACCGCGCCGACGTTCAGGGTGAGGGTCTTTTCCTGGTCCTCGAAATTGATGGCGGAGGTGGGGCAGAACTTCTCGCAGGCCTTGCACTTGCCGCGGGTCAGGTAGATGCAGCTCTCCCCGTCGATGGCGTACTTCAAGGGCACCGATTGCCCGTACTTGATGAAGGCGGACTTGCGCTGGTTCAAGCCCATGTTGAACTCGTCGTCCACCTTGCGGGGGCATTTCTGCGCGCAGAGCCCGCAGGCGATGCACTTGTCCATGTCGATGTAGCGCGGGTGCTGCTTGAGGGTGACGGTGAAGTTTCCGGCATCGCCGGAGATCCCGACGACTTCGGAGAGGGTCAGGAGATTGACATTCAGGTGCCGGCCGACCTCGACCAGTTTGGGCGAGATGATTCACATCGCGCAGTCGTTGGTCGGAAAGGTCTTGTCCAGCTGGGACATGACCCCACCGATGCCGGCGCTCTTCTCCACCATGTGCACGAAGAATCCCGAATTCGCCAGGTCGAGCGCCGCCTGAATCCCGGCGATGCCGCCGCCGACCACCATGACCGATCCGATGGGCTTTGATGTCATAGTCACCTCTGCTTTTCGATGATGGGTTGCCGCAGCGGGGGCCGCCGGTATCGCATCGGCGCCGCTGTTCGAGAAAAGCGCTTCGACCCGCTCCTGCGGGATGTTCTGTGCCAGGCAGAACTCCAGCAAGTCCGCTTGGGTGATCAGGTATTTCTTGGCGACGGTCGCCGCCGCCTTGAGTTTGCCGCTGCGGATCCAGTTGGTGACGGTGTTGCGATGCACGCCGAGCCTCTGCGCGAGCCGGCCGACACGGATTTCGATCATGCAAACCTCCGTTCGCTGAAGGTGGTGAGACCGACTTCGCGCATGATGCGCGCGCACATCTGCGGGACGGCGGCCTGCACCGCATCCGACAGGCCGACACGGACCTCATCGGGCAGGGTCGTCACCTGCACCACGAAGACCCGGATCTCGATGGCGGTATGCTCCTTCAACTCTTTGAGCATATTGGTGGTGGGGAACTGGTGCAGCGAATAGTCGCTGATCTTCTCCAGCCCGATCTGGTCGATGTCGATTTCACGGATTTCCCCCGGTGGGACGCCGGGGCGGTCGGCGGCATCGACGATGATGAGTTTGCGAGGTTTTTTTTCGGAGAGAAGCAGGTCGAAGAGGATGTCCCGGACCGAAGTCCCCGCATCGATGCAGAGCGCCCCCTCTGGAATCTCGTAGCGCTCTTCCAGGTGGCGTATGACTTCCGGACCGAACCCGTCGTCCCCGATCAGCGGGTTGCCTCAGCCGAGGATGAGGCAGTCGTATTCATTGATTGGTTTTTCCATAATGTGCGAATTATGCCAAATCAAAATACTTGTCAAGAAGAATTTTGTGCAATCTGTGCATTTCTTGGTTTCGACCATGACACAGAACCAATACCACCGTCCGTCCATGATTGTTGACTGGCAAATAAGTCTTGACCCGGACGACATCGCAAAGTGCCGCAGATCTTCGCCGGGCGAAGCCGGCCCGGCGCGCGATTTAACGGCGCAAAACAAATGCAGCCAAGGCGCGAGCGCAACGGCCGCAGGCGGAGCCGGTGGAAATCCACCTGAAACCCAAGACCTTGGCCAACTCGTCATGGCGCTGCCCAGGGGGCATTTTATTCCGTTGAAATGCGGACAAACTCGACCGGCCTTGATATGATCCAGATGCGAGCACGTATGCCCACTTTTTTCAGGACAAAGTACGCTCCACCCGGATGAACCAAAAAAAGCGATCCCCGGGTTTAGACCAAGCTACGGTTGCGATTAAGCCTTTCGGTCTTTTCCATTGAGACCCTAGGGTATCAGGCGAGCAAAGGTGGGAAAGATGAGGTGACCGGACAACATCCGGACAACGCAAAAGCGGCACGTTATGATAGTTAACGTGCCGCTTTCACCAAGAAAAAATGGTGCCGAAGGCCGGACTTGAACCGGCACGGGTCTCCCCACTACCCCCTCAAGATAGCGTGTCTACCAAGTTCCACCACTTCGGCACGAGGGTCGGTTGCGCGAACGGCCGCGTCACTGGGACTTGGCCGGGGTTTCCGGCTGCGCCCCGCCGCTGCCGGCCGGGGCCGCCGCGGGCTCCGGCGCTGCGGCGGGCGCCGCGGCGGCCGGGGGCTCATCCGTCACGATCGAGCTCGTGTACCGCTGGCTCGCGAGATACGAGAGGGCGAGCGACGTGAGCATGAAGATCACGGCGGCCGCGGTCGTCGCCTTGCTTAAAAAAGTGGATGCGCCGGTCGCCCCGAAGAGCGTGCTGCTCGATCCCCCGCCGAAGGCCGCGCCGATGTCGGCTCCCTTGCCGGTCTGCAGGAGCACGATCAGGATCAAGGCGACGCACACGATCACGTGAACGATGATGAGTAACACCGTCATGGGCTGCTCGATTCCGCCTGGTTTTGGACGCCTACGCGGTGAAGCGCACGATCCGGCTGAACGGCTCGGGCTTCAGGCTCGCGCCCCCCACCAGCGCGCCGTCGATGTCGGCCATGGCCATGAGCTCGGCGATGTTCTCCGGCTTGACGCTCCCGCCGTAGAGGATGCGCATTCCCGCGGCCAGGGCCCCGCCGAAGCGCTCGGCGATCCGCTCGCGGATGAAGCGGTGCGCCTCCTCGGCCTGGGCCGCGGTGGCGGTCTTGCCGGTGCCGATGGCCCAGACCGGCTCGTAGGCGATCACGAGCCGCTCCAGTTCTTCCGCAACGAAATTATTTAGCCCATGTGAGACCTGCTTGTCAAGCACCGGGAAGGTCCGGCCCGCCTCACGCTCGCTCTCGGTCTCGCCGACGCACAAAACCGGCACGAGCCCGGCGGCGAGGGCGGCCCGCAGGCGGCGGTTCACGCTCGCGTCGGTCTCCCCGAAGTACTGGCGCCGTTCGGAGTGGCCGACGAGCGCGTAGCGGCAGCCGGCGGCGGCGAGCATGCGGCCGGAGACCTCGCCGGTGAAGGCCCCCTCGGCCTCCCAGTGCAGGTTCTGGGCGCCGACGGCGACGTTCGTTCCGGCCAGGGCCTCGGCGAGCGCCGGCAGAGCCGGGTAGGGCGGCGCGATCATGATGTCGCGGTCGGCGATTCCGCGGACGAGGGGCGCGAATTCGGCCGCGAAGGCGGCCGCCTCCGCCGCGGTCTTGTACATTTTCCAGTTGCCGGCGATGAGCGGTTTGCGGGTCGGCATGCGGGCTCCTTAACCTAAAGTTGCTCGCCCATCATCACGGCGAGGTCCACCATGCGGGTCGAGTAGCCGGTTTCGTTGTCGTACCACGACAGGACCTTCACCAGGTTGTCGATCGCGTAGGTGTTGGCGGCGTCGACGACCGAGGAGAGGGCCGAGCCGTTGAAGTCCGCGGAGACGAGCGGCGCCTCGCAGAAGCCGAGGATGCCGGCGAGCGCCCCTTCGGCCGCCTGCTTGAGCGCGGCGTTCACCTCGGAGACCGTGACGCCGGACTTGCCGATGGAGACCACCAGGTCGATCAGCGAGACGTTCGGCGTGGGCACGCGCACCGCCAGGCCGTTCAGCTTCCCGGCGAGCTCCGGCAGCACCAGCCCCACGGCCTTGGCGGCGCCGGTCGTGGTCGGCACCATCGAGAGCCCGGCCGCGCGCGCCCGGCGCAGGTCCTTGTGCGGGAAATCGAGCAGGCGCTGGTCGCCGGTGTAGGAGTGGACGGTCGTCATCAGGCCGCGTTCGATCTTGAAGTTCTCGTGCAGCACCTTGGCGACCGGCGCCAGGCAGTTCGTCGTGCAGGAGGCGTTCGAGACGATGTGGTGCTGCCGGGGGTCGTAGCGGTGGGCGTTCACCCCCATGACGACGGTGATGTCCGGGTTGGTCGCCGGGGCGGAGATGATCACCTTGCGCGCGCCGCCGGCCAGGTGCTTGGCGGCATCCTCGCGCTTGGTGAACAGCCCGGTGCACTCGGCCACGATGTCGACCCCGAGCGCCTTCCAGTCGATCTTCTCCGGTTCCTTGACCGAGCGGATGACGACCCGCTCCCCGCCGACCTCGATCGCATCCCCCTTGGCGGCGACGTCCCGGTCGAGCGTGCCGTGCACCGAGTCGTATTTCAGGAGATGCGCCATGGTCTCCGAGTTGGTGAGATCGTTGATCGCCACCACCTTGACCTTGGGGTTCTTCAGCGCCGCGCGGTAGAAGATGCGCCCGATCCTGCCGAAACCGTTGATGCCGACCTTGACCGTCATGAGTCCTCCTTGCAGAGCGTCAGGTGTAGTATGAGGGCATCCTCCTGCCCGTCGGAATAATAGCCCGGCCGCGCCGCGGCGACCTCGAAGCCGAAGCGCCGGTAGAGCGCGAGCGCCGGCGCGTTGGCCGCGCGCACCTCAAGCACCGCCGCGCGGGCCCCTGCGCGGCGGCCCGCCCGCAGGCATTCGGAAAGCAGGCGGCCCGCAAGCGCGCGGCGGCGCCGCTCCGGGGCGACCGCGATGCGGTGGATGTGGACCTCGTCCGCGACGACGCGGAAGAAGATGTACGCCCGAACGGCGCCCTCGCCCGGTCCCTCCCGCAGGAGGAGGCCGGCCGACCCGCGGCCGGCAAGCTCCCCCTCGACCGAGATCCGCCCCCAGGGCTGATCGAAGCAGCGCCGCTCGAGGGCGACGATCGCGTCCACATCCGCGGGGGTCGCCGCGGCGAGGCGGATGGGGCCCACGGGTCAGCCCCGCTTGTTGCCTTTCAGGATCCCGCTGGCGAGCGTGATGCTTTTCCGGCCGAACGCCTCGAGGCCCGCGGCGAGCTCGGAGAGGCCCGCGCGGCCGCGCGTGTCGAGCGCGTGCACCAGGACCGGCAGGTTCACCCCCGAGAGCACCTCGATGCGGCCCTCTTCCAGAAACGAGTAGCTGATGTTCGACGGCGTTCCGCCGAACATGTCCGTCAGGATGAGAACCCCCTGCTCCTGGTCGACCTTGCGGATGCCGGCGGCGACCTTTTCGCGCAGCTTGTCCACGTTCTGGTTGAGGTCGATCGAGACCGGGGTGACGCCCTGCGGGCGGCTTCCCAGGATGAATTCGGACGCTTCGATCAGCGCCTCCCCCAGACGGCCGTGGGTGACAACGACGATTCCGATCATGCGGCTTTCCCCTCGGCTCATGGCGGCAGATGGACGTCCCGGTGAATCAGCGCCACGCCCGGACGCGAGCCGGCCAGGCGGTCGAAGAGCTCCCGGGCCATCGTGACCGATCGGTGGCGGCCGCCGGTGCATCCGACGGCGATGGTCAAACTGGTTTTGCCCTCGCGCTCGTAGAGCGGCAGCAGGAAGTCGAGCAGCTCCCCGTAGCGCTCGATGAAATCGCGGGCCGCCGTCGTCTCCAGGATGAAGTTCCGCACCGCCTCGGATTCGCCGTCCAGCGCCTGCAATTCGGGCACGAAGAACGGATTGGCGAGAAAGCGCACATCCACCAGGAGATCGGCCTCGGCGGGGATCCCGTGCTTGAACCCGAAGGAGAGCACCTTGACCTGCATCGGAGGCAGCGCCGCGTGCATGCCGGCGATCTCGAGAATCCGGGACTTCAGCTCGTGGACGTTCAGGCGGCTCGAATCGACCACGCGGTCGGCCGTCTCCCGAAGCGGCCGAAGCCTAAGCTGCTCCTCCCGGATGGCATCCGCGAGGCCGCCCTCCCGGGCAAGCGGGTGCGGGCGGCGCGTCGCGCTGTAGCGCCGCACGAGGACCGCCGGCTCGGCCTCCATGAAGATGATCTCAAAGACGAACCCGCGCCGCGCCAGCGCCTCCAACGTGGGGCCGCAGGCGTCGAGAAAGCCGGCGTCGCGCAGGTCCATCCCGAAGGCATAGCCGATGAAGCGGCCCGGGTCCAGGGCGGCCGCCGGGCGGTCCAGAAACGCCGGCAGGAGATCCACCGGCAGGTTGTCGACGCAGAAGTAGCCCGCGTCCTCCAGGGCGGCGAGGGCCGTGCTCTTTCCGGAGCCCGAGAGCCCCGTGACGATCAGGATCGGTCGGTCCTTCACGGCGCGCTAGAACTCCTCGTCCTCCTCCTGGATGACGCGATAGATCTCATCCCGGTCGGCGGCGCGCAGCAGTCGTTCTTTAAAGGCCTCGTTCTTGAGGATCCGCGAAATCCGGGCGAGCATCTTGAGGTGCAGCCCGGCCGAGTTCTCGGGGGTGACGAGCAGGAAGAAGATCCGGGTCGGAAGCCCGTCCAGGGATTCGAAGTCGACGCCCCGGCGGCTCAGTCCGAAGCCGACGACGAGATCCTCGATCTGCTTGAGCTTGCCGTGCGGGATGCCGATGCCGCCGCCGATGCCGGTACTGCCGAGGCGCTCGCGCTCCATCAGGACTTTCACCAGGTTGTTCGCGTCGACCCCGCAGATTTGGGCGACCGGCGCCACGAGCTCCTGGAGCACGTCGGCCTTCGTGAGGCCGGCAAGCTCCGGCACGATGGCGTCTTTGCGAAGGACATCGAGAATTTTCATATGGGTCCAGGCCGCCTGTGGAAAAGGCTGCGACCCCGCCGCAGGTCTGCGGGCGGGGTCGCTTGCGGATCAGCTGCGCGGTTGGATGAGCCCGTAGTGGCCGTCCTTGCGCCGGTAGAGCACGTTGATCTGCTCGGAGCGGGCGTTGGTGAAGACCAGGAAGTTGTCGCTCATCAGGTCCATCTGGAGCACCGCCTCCTCGACGTCCATCGGCTTGTAGTCGACGCTCTGCACCTTGATGTCGCGCGGGGCCGACTCCTCCGGGACGCCGGCCGGCTCCTCGCGGATGGTGCGGGTCTGGCGCTTCGCGTCGGCGCGGCGCTCGCGGATGCGCTGCTTGTTGCGCTTGAGCTGGATCTCCAGCTTGTCGAGCACCATGTCGATGGCGGCGTACATGTCGCCGGTTTCCTCCTTGCCGTTCACGGTCAGGCGGTCGCCCGAGAGGCTGATTTCGGCGATGTGCCGATGCTTTTCGACCTGCAGGACGACGCTCGCCTCGGCCGGGTTGTCGAGCAGCTTGTCGAACCGGTCCAGCTTTTCCCGGACGTAGTCTTTCAGGTGGTCGGAAGGCTCGAGGTTTTTGAACGTCACGGAAGTTTGCATACCGTTGACCTCCCTAGATTTCCCTGCGTTTGTTGGACGGCAGCAGCCGCATCATCTCCCGGTACTTGGCGACCGTGCGCCGCGCGATGTGGATGTTCTCCTGCTTGAGCAGCTGGGCGAGCTTGTCGTCGCTGTGCGGCCGCCGGGGGTCTTCCGAGGCGATGAGCTGCCGGATCTTGTCCATCACGCTCGCCGAGGCGATGGCCCCGCCCTCGTCGCGCTTGATGGAGCTGTTGAAGAAGTACTTGAGCTCGAGGATCCCTTGAGGGGTGTAGGCGTACTTGTTGGTGGTGACCCGGCTGATGGTGGATTCGTGCATGCCGATGTCCATGGCGACGTCGCGCAGCACCATCGGCTTGAGGTGGGCGATGCCCTTCTCGAAGAAATCCCGCTGGAAGCGCAGGATGCTTTCCATGACCCGATAGATCGTCTTCTGGCGCTGGTGGATGCTCTTGATCAGCCAGGCCGCCGAGCGCATCTTGTCCTGGATGTAGGTCTCGGCCTCGCTCGACATCCGCCGGCCGCGCCCCATCGAGCGCTTGAGCAGCGAGTTGACGCGCAGCTTCGGCATGCCGTCGTCGTTCAGCACGATGACGAAGTCGTTTTCCATTTTATAGACGTAGATGTCGGGGATGATGTACTGCGGGGCGTCGTCGCCGAACTGCCGGCCGGGGCGCGGCTCCATCGCCTTGATGACGTTGACCGCCGCCACGACTTCCGCCAGATCGGCCTTGAGCGCCTTGCAGATGGCCTTGTAGTTCTTTTTCTCCAGGTTGGGGAGGTGGTCGCGGATGATGGCGCTCACCAGCGAGGACTCGAAGCCGAGAAACCGCGCCTGGATCAGCAGGCACTCCTTGAGGTCGCGGGCGCCGACCCCGGGCGGGTCGAAGGTCTGCAGCAGCGCGAGGACGCGCTCGACCTCCGCGGGGGCCAGGTCGTTCGCCGCCGCGATCTCCTCGACGGCGGCCTCGAGGTAGCCGTCCTTGTTCAGGTTGCCGATGATCAGGCTCGCGATCCGCTCGTCCTCGCGGCTCGGCTTGGTCATCAGGAACTGCCAGAGGAGGTGGTCGTTCAGGGACTGCTTCTCGGCGACGAAGGCCTCGTACCGGGGCCCCTCGCGCTCCTCGGTCTCGGAGGAGACGCGCGACGGGGTGCTGAAGTCCTCGAGAAACCCGCTCCAGTCGAACTCCTCCCGCAGCTTGTCGCCGTCGGCCGCCGCGGCCCCGGCGGCGGGCTCGACCAGCTCGGTTTCGACGGCGGCCCCCGGCGGCTCATCGCCCGCCGTTTCGGAAATCTCCTCGAGCGCCGGGTTCTCCTCCAGCTCCTGCCGGATGGTGTCCATCAGCTCGAGCCGCGAGAGCTGCAGAAGCTTGATGGCCATCTGCAGCTGCGGGGTCATGATCAGCTGCTGGGTCAGTTTGAGCTGTTGTCGGAGTTCCAGGGCCATACTATAGCTTGAAGTCTTCCCCCAGGTATGCGCGGCACACGGCCTCGCTCGCCACGATCGCCTCCGGCGGGCCGCTTTCGATCACCTGGCCGTCGACCAGGATGAGCGCCCGGTCGCAGACCCCGAGCGTTTCACGCACGTTGTGATCGGAGATCACGATCCCGATGCCGCGCTGCTTGAGCTGGCCGACGATGCTCTTGATGTCGGCGACTGCCAGCGGATCGATCCCGGCAAAGGGTTCGTCCAGCAGGATGAACGCGGGGTTGGTCGCCAGCGCCCGGGAGATCTCCAGCCGGCGCCGCTCGCCGCCCGAGAGCACGTTGGCTTTCTGGCCGGCGAGGTGCCGGATGCCGAGCTCCTCCAGGAGCCGGTCGGTCCGCTCCTCCCGCTCCGCACGCGCGAGCGGCAACAGCTCGAGGACGGCGAGAATGTTCTGCCGCACCGTGAGCTTCCGGAAGACGGAGGCCTCCTGCGGCAGATAGCCCACCCCGCGCCGGGCTCGGACGTGCATAGGGTAATCCGTGATCTCTTCGGCGTCAAGAAATATGCGGCCCGCGTCCGGCCGGATCAGCCCGATGATCATGTAGAAGGTCGTCGTCTTCCCCGCGCCGTTCGGGCCGAGCAGCCCCACGACCTCGCCGCTCTGAAGCCGCAGGCCGACGCCGTTCACCACGCGCCGGCCCCCGTAGGCTTTCACCAGTTCCTCTGCAGCCAGGGTCGTCATCTTTCGCTTCTGCCGTTCAACGCTCGAGGATGGTCCGTGGCGCGCGGGCGGATCGGGGCGACCTCCATGGTTTCCTGCCGGGCGGGCGGACAAACTCCCTGCACGTAACGTCTTCCGGACAGGGCCCATCCTATGAGCTTTGCGGGGAAAAAGCAACTCTTTCCCCCCGGCCCCCGGGCGGGGACGAAGTCAATCCGCCACCCGGCCATGGCGCCCGAGGGCGAGCCGCCGCCGGTGGTGCGCCCCATCCGGCGCGAAGCGTCCGACCGCCGACGGCGGTGGATGCGCCGGCATCATCAAGCTCTCATCCGGCGAATCCGGCCCGTCAGGAATCGCCGCCGCGGCCGGCCGCCCCGGAGGTGACCAGGCGGACGTGTCCGTCGAGCGCGAGGCGGTTTGCGCCCAGGTCGAGCTCGAGCGCGTCGGCCGTGATCTCGGCTGTTTCGTGGGTGATTTTGACCGGGGATCGGGAGTGGATTTGACGCGACGCGTGGGCGTAGTCGATCGCCTGCGTCTCGAGCCGGTAGCGGTCGTTGGAGACCACGACGTTTCCGAAGGCCTGCAGGTCGTTCGAGTCGGTGAAGACCGCGCCTTTGTCGGCCGTGAGGCGCACGGTCCCCCCGTCCTTCAGGTGGTAGAGCACGCTCACGCCGCCCAGCAGGACCTTCTTCTCCGCGGGGAGATAGTGCGCCGTCTCGGCGTCCAGGGCCCACTCGGTGCGGCCGTCGCGGGTGGCGGTCTGGTGGATGCGCTCCAGGCGCATCCCCGCCCCGGTCTCCGCCGTCTCCCGGGCGGGCGGCGGCGCGGAGAGGAACGCGAGCCGCCGCTGGCCGAAATAGACCGCGGCCGCCGCGGCCGCCGCCGCGAGCACCAGGAAGAGCGCCCGGCGTTTCCAGCGCCGGGCGGCGTTCACGGCGGGGGTCTTCATGGCGTCGGGCCGAGCAGGGCGTGGATGGCGGTGAGCTTTCGGAGCAGCCCCGGCAGACTCTTCAGGTCGAGCGAATTCGGCCCGTCGCACAAGGCGCGGTCCGGGTCGCGGTGGACCTCGAGAAACACGCCGTCGACGCCCGCCGCCACGGCCGCGCGGGCGAGCAGCGGGGCGAATTCCCGCTGGCCGCCGGAGCAGCCGGCGCCGCCGCCGGGCAGCTGGACGCTGTGCGTCGCGTCGAAGACGACGGGGCACCCGAAGCCGCGCATGATCGGTATCCCGCGCAGGTCGACCACGAGGTTGTTGTAGCCGAACTGGGTGCCGCGCTCCGTGACCAGGATGTTTTCGTTGCCGGTGCTGCGGGCCTTGGCGACGACGTGGGCGACGTCCCAGGGCGCCAGGAACTGCCCCTTTTTGATGTTGAGGGGTTTTCCCGTTGCGGCCGCGGCGAGCACGAGATCGGTCTGCCGGCACAGGAACGCCGGGATCTGGATCATGTCGAGGACCGCTGCGGCCGGCGCGACGTCGGCCAAGCGGTGGACATCGGAGATGACCGGGACGCCGAGGCCGGCCTTGATGCGCTCGAGGACCCGCAGCCCCGCGGCGATCCCCGGCCCGCGGTAGGCGGAAAGCGAGGTCCGGTTGGCCTTGTCGTAGGAGGCCTTGAAAATGAAGGGGACGCCCATCCCGGCCGC
This sequence comes from uncultured Desulfatibacillum sp., assembly GCA_964573635.1. Lineage (GTDB taxonomy): Bacteria > Desulfobacterota > Desulfobacteria > Desulfobacterales > SpSt-501 > SpSt-501. Next base: position 202,800 of record CAZNKG010000002.1, read on the forward strand.
GAGGTCCCGCAGGTGCGCCGCGGTGTCGTACGCCTCGGCCGCCTCCTCGATGACGCAGGGGCCGGCGATCAGAAGCAGCGGGGCGCCCCCGCCGATCGCGATGCCGCCGACTCGGGCCGACGGTCCTGAAGGATTGCCCGCGACGATGGCCATGAGTCCCGCTACCGGGAGTCGGCTGAAAAGTCAAGGCGGGAAAAGAGGCTTGATAAACCGCGGCCGGCTTGCTAATTAACCGCTTTCGAAGTCGGGGACCGCGCTCCGGAAGCGGGCGCGGGCAGACCACCCGTGGGAGACGCCGAATCCGGATGAAAACCAAATGGCCCCTGGCGGCGGGGGTTGTCGTGCTGGGGGCGGCCGCCCTCGCCCTGGCCGCGCTCGCGGTTCTGCGCCTGGAAGGCGAAAAGCCCGCGCTCGTCCTGGAGGGGGTTTCCGGCCCCCTCTACCTCGGCAAGTCCGCCGAGTTCACCGTGAAGGCGAGCGACACGGGAAGCGGCCTTAGGCAGATCGCCGTGACCCTGCAGAAGGACGGCCGGGAGATCCCGCTCGCGCGCCGGGAAGTCGAAGCCGGCGGCCTTCTCGGCCTGCCGGCCGCGACGGCCGAGGCGGTCGCGATCCGGATCGATCCGGCGGCCCTCGGGCTCTCCGACGGCAAGGCCCTCCTGAGGCTCCAGGCGAGCGACCGCTCCTGGCGCAACTGGTGGCACGGGAACCTCGCCGCGGTCGAGCACGAGGTGGTCATCGACACCAAGCCGCCCGCGATCGAGGTGCTCTCCAAGGAGCACTACGTCAACCAGGGCGGCACCGGGCTCGTGGTCTACCGCCTGAGCGAGGCCTGCCCCCGCAGCGGCGTGCGGGTCGGGGCGCGGTTCTATCCGGGCGCCGCCGGGTACTTCGCCGACCGCGGGCTGCACCTCGCCTTCTTCGCCCTGAGCCACCAGGACGGGCCGGGGACGGAGGTGGCGCTCGAGGCCGTCGACCGGGCCGGAAACGCCGGGCGCGGCCGCTTCGCCGTGCACATCAAGAAGAAGGTCTTCAAAAAGGACACGCTGGCGATCACCGACGCCTTCATCCGCCAGATCCTGCCCGAGTTCGCCGCCGACTCGCCGGCGCCGCCGAACGCCTCTCTGAAGGAGCAGTTTCTCGCCGTGAACCGCGACCTGCGCCGGAAAAACTACGAGACCCTCGCCGCGGTCACGCAGCGCAGCGCCTCCGAGATGCTTTGGCAGGGGGCCTTTCTGCGCCTGCCCAACGCGGCGCCGCGGGCCGGGTTCGCGGACCACCGCGTCTACTTCTACGAAGGGCGCGAGATCGACCAGCAGGACCACCTGGGGGTCGACCTGGCCTCGCTCGCCCGCTCGCCCGTGCCGGCGGCGAACGCCGGCATCGTCGTCTTCGCCGAGCGGCTGGGGATCTACGGCCTGACGGTGCTGCTCGACCACGGGTTCGGGCTCTTCAGCATGTACTCGCACCTGTCCGAGATCGCGGTCGCCGTCGGCGAGCGGGTCGCCCGGGGGCACATTCTGGGCGCGACGGGGGCGACGGGTCTGGCCGGCGGCGACCACCTGCACTTCGGGGTGATGGTGCACCAGACCTTCGTCGACCCGATCGAGTGGTGGGACCCGGCCTGGATCAAGAACACCATCGCCGCCAAGCTCGAGGCGGTCAAATCCGGCTCCTGAGGAGGGGGCAAGCGGGAATGAAGCCGCACCAGGTCACCAAGACGATCGCCGAGATCAACGCCAAGATCCGCGCCGGCAAGGTCGTCGTCATGACCGCCGAGGAGATCGTCGGCGTCGTCCAGCGCGAGGGTCCGGTCGCCGCCGCGCGGCGGGTGGATGTCGTCACCACCGGCACCTTCGCCCCGATGTGCTCCTCCGGGGCGTTCATCAACTTCGGCCACAGCACCCCGCCGATCAAGGCCTCGCGGGTGTGGCTCAACCGCGTGCCGGCCTACGCGGGGCTCGCGGCGGTGGACTGCTACCTCGGGGCGACCGAGCCCACGGTGGACGATCCCCTGAACAAGGTGCCGCCCGGCGATTTCGCCTACGGCGGCGGCCACGTCATCCAGGACCTGGTCGACGGCAAAAGCGTGCACCTCGCCGCCGAGGCCTACGGCACGGACTGCTACCCGAACCGGCGCATCGAGAAGGAGGTGACCCTGCGGACGCTGCCGCAGGCCACCCTGTGCAACCCGCGCAACAGCTACCAGAACTACAACTGCGCCGTCAATCTCACCGCCAAGACGGTCTACACCTACATGGGCACCCTCAAGCCGCGCGCCGGCAACGCCAACTACTGCTCGGCGGGCGAGCTGAGCCCGCTCTTCAACGATCCGCAGTACCGCACCATCGGCCTCGGGACCCGGATCTTCCTCGGCGGGGGGGTGGGCTACGTCGTCTGGCACGGGACCCAGCACAACCCGGCCGTCAAGCGCACGGCGCGGGGCGTCCCGGTTTCGCCCGCCGGGACCCTGTGGGTCATGGGGGACCTCAAGCAGATGAGCTCGCGCTACCTCGTCGGCGTGAGCCTGCAGGGGTACGGCTGCTCGCTCGCGGTCGGGCTGGGGGTCCCGATCCCGCTCTTGAACGAGGAGATCGCGGCGCAGACCGGGGTGAGCGACGCGGAGATCTTCACGCAGATCGTGGACTACGGGGGCGACTACCCCAAGGGCCGCGCCCGCAGCCTCGGCCAGGTGAGCTACGCCGAGCTGAAGAGCGGGGCGATCACCTTCCAGGGCAAGAAGGTGCCGACGGTGCCGCTGTCAAGCCTCGTCAAGGCGCGCGAGATCGCCGAGACGCTCAAGGCGTGGATCGCCGACGGCCGCTTCCTCCTGGGCGAGCCCCAGTTCACGCTGCCCGGACCTTGAGGGCGGCGGGGAGGTGGCCGTGCCCGGCATGCTGCGGGCCTTCGTGGCCGTGGAAATCCCCCCGGAGCTCGCCGCGGCGCTCGGAGCGCTCCAGGCGGAGCTCGCGGCGCGCCGCGTGCGGGCCCGCTGGGTGGCCCCAGGGAACATCCACCTGACGCTCAAGTTCCTGGGGCGGGTCCCGGCGGGCCACGCGGCGGCCATTCTGGCGGCGCTTGCCGGAGCCGCCCGCCCCGTGGCCCCGTTCGCGCTGCGGGCGGCGGGGGTGGGCGTATTTCCGGACCTGCGCCGGCCCCGGGTGCTCTGGGCGGGGGTGGCCGGAGAGACCGCCGCGCTCGCCGGGCTTCACCAGCGGGTGGAGGAGGCGCTCGCGGCGCTGGCCTTCCCGCGCGAGGCGCGGCGGTTCCGGGGCCACCTGACGATCGGCCGCTTCCCCGAAGGGGCGGCCGCCGGGGTGCCGGCCGAGGCGCTCAAGCAGCACGCGCACACGCTCTTCGGGGAGCTGCCCGTGCGGGAGCTCGTGCTGTTCCAATCCGATCTCCAGCCGAAGGGGCCGGTCTACACGGCGCTCGGCCGCGCACCGCTCGCCGGGGCGCCCTGAGGCGTTTCATCTCGCCGCGCCGCGGCGGCGTCGGCCGCGCGGCGCCCAGTTCAGGGAGGGTGACATGGCAGTGACGACGGACAAGCAGAAGGCGCTCGAAAGCGCCATGGGCCAGGTGGAGCGCCAGTTCGGCAAGGGCTCGATCATGAAGCTCGGCAGCCGCCCGATCGTGAGCGTCCCGGTCATTTCGACCGGGTCGCTCGCCGTCGACAAGGCGCTCGGCATCGGCGGGCTGCCGCGCGGCCGGATCGTCGAAATCTTCGGCCCGGAGTCCTCGGGCAAGACGACGCTCGCGCTGCACGCGGTCGCCGAGGCCCAGCGCCGGGAGGGGGTCGCCGCCTTCATCGACGCCGAGCACGCCCTCGACGTCGTCTACGCGCGCAAGCTCGGCGTGAACTGCGACGAACTGCTCGTTTCCCAGCCCGACACCGGGGAGCAGGCGCTCGAGATCGCCGACATGCTGGTGCGCAGCGGGGCGATCGACATCCTGGTCATCGACTCCGTCGCCGCGCTCGTGCCCCGCGCGGAGATCGAGGGGGAGATGGGGGATGCGCACATGGGGCTGCAGGCGCGTCTCATGTCCCAGGCGCTGCGCAAGCTGACCGGGACGATCAGCAAGACCCAGACCTGCGTCATCTTCATCAACCAGATGCGCATGAAGATCGGGGTGGTCTTCGGCAACCCGGAGACCACCACGGGCGGAAACGCTCTCAAGTTCTACGCCTCCGTGCGGATCGACATCCGCAAGATCAACACGATCAAGGACGGGCAGGAGATCGTCGGCAGCCGCACGCGGGTGCGGGTCGTCAAGAACAAGCTCGCCCCGCCCTTCACCGAGGGCGAGTTCGACGTGATCTACGGGGAGGGCATCTCGCGGCTGGGCGAGCTGATCGATGTCGGCGTCGAGCAGGGGATCGTCGAGAAGAGCGGGGCCTGGTACTCGTTCGGCGGGGAGCGCATCGGCCAGGGGCGGGAGAACGCGCGGCGGTTCCTGGCCGACAACCCCCAGACCGCCGAGATCATCTACCTCAAGGCGCGCGAGGCCCTGGGGCTCACCCCCAAGGAAAATCCGGCGGAGGAGACGTCATGACCGGCAACGAGGTGCGCAGGCAGTTTCTCGACTACTTCAAGCGCCACGGGCACCAGGTGGTGCGCAGCTCCTCGCTCGTGCCCCACGAGGACCCGACGCTGCTCTTCATCAACGCCGGCATGGTGCAGTTCAAGCGGGTCTTCCTGGGCGAGGAGAAGCGCGACTACGTGCGCGCCGCCACCTCCCAGAAGTGCGTGCGCGCTGGCGGCAAGCACAACGACCTCGAGAACGTCGGGTACACCGCGCGCCACCACACCTTCTTCGAGATGCTCGGCAACTTCTCCTTCGGCGACTACTTCAAGGAGCGCGCGATCGAGTTCGCCTGGGACCTGCTGACGAACGGCTACGGGCTGCCGGCCGACAAGCTCTACGCCTCCATCTACCTCGACGACGAGGAGGCCTTCGGGCTGTGGCAGAAGGTCGTCGGCCTGCCGGAGGCGCGCATCGTGCGCTTCGGCGAGAAGGACAACTTCTGGTCCATGGGGGACACCGGCCCCTGCGGCCCCTGCTCGGAGATCATCATCGACCGCGGGGAGGCCTACGGCTGCGGGCGGCCGGAGTGCGCCGTCGGCTGCGACTGCGACCGCTTCCTGGAGATCTGGAATCTCGTCTTCATGCAGTTCAACCGGGACGCCGCCGGAACCCAGACCCGGCTGCCCCGGCCGAGCATCGACACCGGCATGGGCCTCGAGCGCATCACCGCCGTCATTCAGGGCACCGCCACCAACTTCGACACCGATCTGATCCGGCCGATCATCGCCCGCACCGAGGCGCTCAGCGGGGTCGGGTTCGGCCGGGGGCGGGACGCCGATGTCGCGATGAAGGTCATCGCCGACCACAGCCGGGCCGCGGCCTTCCTCATCGGGGACGGGATCCTGCCCGCCAACGAGGGCCGCGGGTACGTGCTGCGGCGCATCCTGCGCCGCGCCATCCGCTACGGCCGGCATCTCGGGTTGACCCGGCCGTTCCTGGACGAGACCGTGCGGGTGGTCTGCGACATCATGCGCCCCGCCTACCCCGAGCTCGCGGAGGCCGAGGCCTTCATCCTGAACGTCGTCCGCAACGAGGAGCTGCGCTTCCGCCACACGCTGGAGACGGGGTTGAAGCTTTTGAACGACACCCTCGCCGAGCTCAAGGCGGCCGGCCGGACGCAGGTCCCCGGGGAGGTCCTGTTCCGGCTCTACGACACCTTCGGCTTCCCGGTCGACATCGTGCGCGACGTCGTGCGCGACGAGGCCATGACCGTCGATACGGCCGGCTTCGACGCCGAGATGGCCAAGCAGCGGGCCAAGTCCCGCACGGTCGCCGCCTTCAGCCGCATCGCGGACGCCTACAAGGCGCTCGCGGCCGAGGGGTTCAGGCCTGAGTTCGTGGGCTACGACTTGACGAGCGCCGAGGCGCCGGTCACGATGCTGGTCGCCGGCGAGCGTGAAGTGGCCGCCGCCGCGGCGGGCGAAGCCGTCGATATCGTCGTCCCGCGCACCCCCTTCTACGCCGAGAGCGGCGGGCAGGCCGGGGACCGCGGCCGGATCATCGGCCCCGAGGGCGAGGCGGCGGTCGCGACGACGGTGAAAGACCCGACCGGGATCATCATCCACAAGGCGACGGTCACCGCCGGCCGCCTGAACCGCGGCGACACGGTGACGCTGCTCGTCGACGGCGCGGCGCGGGAGGCGACGGCCTTGAACCACACGGCGACCCACCTGCTGCACGCCGCGCTGCGGGCGGTCCTGGGCGAGCACGTCAAGCAGGCCGGCTCCCTCGTCGCACCGGAGCGCCTGCGCTTCGACTTCACGCACTTCTCGCCGGTCGATCCGGAGACCCTCGAGCGCCTGGAGGAGATCGTCAACCGCGAGATCCGCGCCAACCACCCCGCGCACGTCGAGGAGATGGACGCCGAAGCGGCCTTCCAGAGCGGCGCCATGGCCCTCTTCGAGGAGAAGTACGGGGACCGCGTCCGCGTCATCTCGCTTTCCGATTTCAGCAAGGAGCTCTGCGGCGGCACGCACACCGGCCGCACGGGCAACATCGGCCTCTTCAAGATCCTCTCCGAGGCCGGGGTCGCCGCCGGGGTGCGGCGGATCGAGGCCGTGACGGGGGCGGGCGCCCTGAAAGCCGTGCAGGCGGAGGCGCGGGCCCTGCGGGAGGCGGCCCAGCTGCTGCGCGAAAAGCCCGAGGCGCTGCCCGCGCGGGTGAGCCGGCTGCTCGCCGACGTCAAGGCGCTCGAGCGCGAAATCGAGAAGCTCAAATCGCGCCTGGCGGGCGCGGCGGCGGGGGACGTCGCCGCCGAGGTCGAACGGGTCGGCGGGGCCGCCGTGCTCGTCAAGCGGGTGGAGGCCGATTCGCCCGCGGCGCTGCGCGAGATGCTCGACCGTTTCAAAGACCGCCTGCGCTCGGGGGTCGTGGTGCTCGGCTGCGCCGTCGCCGGCAAGGCGATGCTGGCCGCCGGGGTCACGGCCGACCTGACCGGCCGGTTCCACGCGGGCGAGATCATCCGGCGCGCGGCCGAGAAGGTCGGCGGCCGGGGCGGCGGGCGGCCGGACATGGCCCAGGCCGGCGGGCCGCAGCCGGAAAAGCTCGACGAGGCGCTCGCCGAGGCGCTGGCGATCATCCGCGCGGGGTGATCCGGGCGCGGATCTCCTGTTTGGCGGGCTCGATCCAACTGAAGACGCGCCGCACCAGGGCGGCGTGGCGCGGCTCGCGGCTGAGCGCGGCGAAGGCCCGCTCGCGCTGCCTCACCTGGTCGAGCAGGATCAGATCGCCCTCGCCCCCCCCGCGGCCGATCCCGCGGATGAGGACCGTCACGTGCTGCAGGAGCGCGGCCAGGTTCTGGCGCCCTTCGTCCGCCGCCCAGACGGCGGACTCCGGATTGCCGTAGACGGCCAGGGCGCTCTGGAGGATCGCGCTGGCGGTCTCGCCGCCCGCAAGCGATAGAAACATGTGCACCTCGCGCTCGAGGCTCAGCAGGAAGCGCACCGGCATCGGCGCGGCCACCGCGCGCCCCGGATCGAGAGCCTCCAGCAGCCGCTTGCGGATCGCGACCGCCTTTTCGAGGAAGCGGTTGCGCTCGCCCTGGATCTTCCACGCGGCGTAGGCGGCCACCTTGGGGTCGAGCCCGACCTTCACCCGCAGCACCTCCTCCGGCGTCAGCTCGATGTCGATGTTGGCCTCCTGGTTGTACGTCCGCAGGAAGAGCACGGCGAGCATCATGGCGTTGCGGTCGGAGAAGTTCACCTGGGAGCGCTCCCCCAGGAAATCGGAGACCAGCAGGCGCACGGCGAGGATCGGCTGCCCGAGCGCCTTCACCAGGAACTGCAGGCCGTTCAACAGGGCGATCCGGTCGCCGCGCTCCGGGATCTCCTTCAGAAACCCCCACAGCACGTGCAGGACGCGGCGCGGATAGCGCGCGAATTCGGGGACCTTTTTCTCGAAGGCCGCCCGCTGAAAGCGCCCGCTGCCGTCGTGGCAGGCGCGAAACAGGCCGAGGATCGCCCGCATCTCCTCTTCCGGAAGGCCGAAATACCCGGCGAGGGCCGCTAGGTCGCGGGCCATGTAGATCGGCTCGGAGCCCGAGACCGGCCGGGTCTTGGCGCGCACGGCCGCCTGGTCCTTCGCCTTGTCGATCGCCCCGGCGAGCTCGGCGCCCACCTGGCCGACGGCCCGCTCCTTCTCCCCGTCCCAGGCGCGGACGACGCCGTTTTCGACGACGAGGTCGTTCAGCAGGTGATCCGGAAGCCGGCTCAATCCGTTCTGCAGGCGCTCCAGCACGGCCTGGGCGGTCCGCGCCCCCTCGGGGTTCTTCTGCAGGGCCTGCACGAGATGGTTGACCAGGCCCAGGCGCTGTCCCAGAACGTCGATGCCGATCTCGGAAAAGTCGTTGGCGAAGAGGGTGCGCGCGACCGCCCCGGCGCCGGCGGCGTTTTCCCGGAACGCGTCGCGCAGGGTGCGGGCGAGCTCGACCTTGAAGGCGCCCTCGTCCATGGCCGGTGCGGCGGCGTGCGCCGCCGTCGGATCGGGCGGCCGTCCCGGAGGCCCGGACTCCGCGGCGGACGGCGGCGCGCCGCCGCCAAGCCCGCCGCCGCTGCCGTAACCGGCGCCGGCGCCGGCGTCCAAACGCTCCGCCGCATCGGTCTCGGCGCCGCGGCGGTCGGCATTGACTTCGAGCGGCGGGCGCCGGAGCCTGGCGCTCAGGCTCTTGATCGCGAAGAGGGCCCGGTAGAGGTTGGCGGCCTGGCGGCGCAGCCGCGCCGCTTCGGGCCGCTGCATCAGCGCCGCCACTTTCCGGACGATATCCTGGACGTCCTCGGCCGGCAGGTCGTTGGCCACCGCGACCAGGGTCAGGTTCAGGTCCGGCCGGCCCCGTTCGTCGGTCACGGCCGGAATCGCCAACGGCTGCCCGTTGCGCGTGTAGGCGATGGGCTGGCCCTTGTCGGCCGCCTGCCGGAAGCAGGAGAGCACGCGCATGGCCGCCCGCAGCCGGTCGTTCTCCTCGGCGTCGTCCTCCGGGATGGTGAGGACGAACGAGTCGATGCCCTCGGCGGCGAAGGTTTCGAGGGGCTTCAGAAACCGGCCCTCGAGGTGCTTGAAGCGGATCCCGCGGCGCTTGATCAGCGCGCCGATGGCGGCCCGGTCGACGAATACCTCCCCGAGGCTGATCTCATAGTCGGCCGCCCCGCCCGCCGGGCGGCCCGCTCCGGCGCGCTGCTGCAGCCGGATGCGGCCGTCGTGGCCGGGGACCTCGCGCAGCTGGTTCAGGACTTTCAGGAATTGCCGGAAGGTGTCCTTCTCGGTCCGCAAGCCCTCCCAGTAGTGGGCGTCGCGGTAGAGGCTGTTCAACAGGAAGACCAGGTCGACGAGCAGGATCCGCCAGGGGTCCCCGTCCGCCCCCGCGCCGGGTTCGGCGCTGGGCGGGGGCGCGCCGCCGGCCGGGGAGGCCGGCGGCGGCGCCGCGGCGCCGCCCAGCTCCTGCAGGAGTTTGAGTGCCGGGTCGTCCATGCCATGCCTTCAGAATCGCAGGGTTGCATTCACCTTATCGGCCGTTTTTCAGGTGTTCTTTAACACGTCGATCATCGTGAAGACGCGGCCGCGCTCCCCGGCGGCGTCCTTTTTCTGCAGGTAGATCAGGGCGTCCAGCGTGCCGCGGGCGTAGATCTCCCGGCCGTTCACGTTGTGGGTAAACTCGAAGCGCACGGTGCCTTCGGCCGAAACCAAGGTGTAGGTGTGCCAGCCGTGGCCGGCGAGGTGCTCCTCGGGAACCCCCCAGTCGCGCCGCTGGATCTCGGGGTCGCGCTCCATCTGGATTTGCTCCTCGGTGAAATCGACCCCCAGGCGGTTGAAATACCCGACCATGGCCCGCGCCGTGCCGCTCGTGTCGGCCTTGCCCCGCTGGTGGCTTTCGCGGATCGTGAGGCGGTAGCCTGCGAAGAGGCCGGGGAAATTGTCGGCGGCGTAGGCCATCATCGCCTGAAACCCGACGATCTGCTTGGCCATGTTGGGGGCGATGACCGCCGCGACCGCCGAGCGCCGCACGGTCTCCTCCAGGCGCCGGCGGTCGCCGCCGGTCGTTCCCATGACGAACGGCAGCCCGTGGCGGCAGTAGAATTCGGCGTTCGCGTTCACCGCGGAGGGGTGGGTGTAGTCCACGGTCAGGAAGCGCCCCGCGCGCTCCTTGACGGCGAGGATTTCGGCCTCGCGCTGCTCGGGGCGGATCAGGTGCACGGAGATGTCCGCGACGCTCTGGCCGCAGGCGGTGATCTCCGGCCCCGTAAGCGAGAAGGGGACGAGGGCGAAGCGCGGGTCGGCCGCCACATGCCGGGCCACCGTGAGGGCCACCTGGCCGGGGATGCCGTTCACCATGACCGGGATGGGTTTCATCGTTCTGCCTCCTTTGCGGTTGGGGGGTGCCGGGGGGCGTCCTCCCGGAGCCGGCGCGCCTGCTCCACGGCCTGCCGCAGCCGCGGCAGGCCGCGGCCGGGAAGCGCGTCGAGCCGCGCGGCGAGTCCGCTCAGGGCCGCCGGGATGTAGGCCTCGAAGCGGGTCTTGCCTTTCACCCGCGAGAGGTGGCTGAAGGCGCCCAGGATCTGCAGGTTGCGGGCGATGGCGCATCCCGCGAAACCGGCGCGGAAGCCCTCGGGATCGACGGGGCCCCGGGCCGCGAGCGTTTCCAGGGCGTGCGCGCAGAGCTCGCGCTGCAGATCGGGGGCGAGGTCGACGTACGGGTCGATCAAAAGCGCGGCGAGGTCGTACTGCAGCGGCCCGAGGCGCCCGCCCTGGAAGTCGATGAAGTAAAACCGTCCGTCCTTCACCAGGATGTTGCGCGACTGCAGGTCGCGGTGCATGAAGCCGGTCACCGCGCCGCTAAGCGCGGCGGCGGCCACCCGCTCGAACTCCTCCGCCAGGCGGTCGAAGGGCAGCTCGAGGCCGCAGGCGCCCTTGAGGAACGCTTCGAGGAAGTAGCGGCACTCCCGCTCCAGGACGAGCTCGCGGGTGTAGGCCGGGGTCTGCCAGGTCCAGGCCGGGTCGAAGCCCCGGCCCCCCTCGACCGACAGCTCGACCAGCTGCGCGACGATCCGCCGGTACCAACCCCGCACCGTTTCCGGGCCGGGCGCGCCCCGGACCGCCTCCTGGAGGCTCACGTCGCCCAGGTCCTCCACGAACACGAGTCCGCTGAAGACGTCGGCGAAGTGGATCGCCGGCACGGCGGCCCCCCGGCGCGCGAGATGCCGGCCGATGGCGACGAAGCTGTCCACCTCCGCGGTCGCCGGGCCGGTCCGCAGGCCGTGGTCGGCCATGACGAGCGAGCGGCCCTGCGCCGTGAGGCGGTACCAGCGGCGGTCGGAGCCGTCGCCGGCGAGCGCCCGGCATTGGGGCGCGCTCTCCGGGGCGCGGCCGAAGGCGGACCGGAAAGCCTCCCGCGCGCCGGCCGCGACGGCCGCGCGCCGGTAGCGCGCGGGGGTCCCGAGATCGCTCCAGCGGCCCGGCGCCAGCATGAAGGCGCGCAGCTCGCGGCCCCGCGCGAGCAGCGCGCGGAAGAGCTCCACCGATTCGACGGCGCGGCCGGGGGGGATGTGGGCGAGGATTTCCGGGTCGAGCACCTGGATGCCGGTGAAGGTGAGCCCGCCCGCGGGCGGCGGCCCCGGCCCGGCGAAGCCGGTGATCCGCCCGCCGCCGTCGACCCGCACCGTGTTGAACTCGGGGTCGTCGGTGAGGACCAGGGTGCCGGCCGGCCGGAAGCGCCGGTGGAACTCCCACAGGTCCCGCAGATCGAGGTCGCAGAGCACGTCGGCGTTGACGACGAAAAAGGGGCGCGCGTCGAAGAAGTCCGCCGCGTTCTTGAGCGCCCCGGCGGTGCCCAGGATGACGGGCTCGTGGCGCACGGCCACGGGGATCTCGAAGCGGTTTGCGGCGAGATAGGTCGCGATGCGCTCGTGGCGGTGGTGGGTGTTGACGAGGACGGCCTCGCAGCCGGCCGCCGCCAGCCGGCGGATATGGATGGCGAGCAGGGGCTCGCCGGCCAGGGTGAAGAGCGGCTTGGGGGTGTGGTCGGTGGCGGGCCTCAGCCGGGTGCCGAGCCCCGCCGCCAGGATCATGGCTTTCATGGTGGCTGCGTTCCGCCTGTTTTTCGAGAGCGCCTCCCGGCCGCCCCGCCGATCAGGCCGGGATCGCGCGCAGCGCGCGCCGGATCGCCGCGGCATCCGCCGCCATCCCCGGGGCGCCGTCGCGGGCGCGGCGGCTCCGGAGCACGGCGGCGGCGTTTTCGAAGGCGATCTTGGAGAGCGCCTCCCGCTGCCGGATCTCCCGGCGGCGCAACATGCGCGCGCCTTGGGCGGCGATCTGCTTGACGGCCTCCCGGGGGTCGGCCTCCGCCGCCCCCTCCGCCGGCAAAAGGACGCTCGCGGCGACCCAGTAGGATTCGAGGAGCGCGCGCGTCATCATCGCAAAGAGCCGCAGCTTGCGGAAGCCCGCCGAGGTCAGGTTGAACGTCTCCGGCAGCTCGGGGTGCGGCATCAGGGCGGCTTCATCGATGAAGGCCTCGAGGGCCTGCGCCAGCCGCACCGCGGCGGGGGTTTCGGCGTCGAAGACGAACTCCCGCTCGAAGAGCTCCTCGAAGAAGGCATAGTCCCGGTCGAGCCCGGCGGCCGAGAACTGGAAGGCGTCCTGCTGCAGGATGGCCGTCGCCGCCAACGCCGCCGGGGCGAAAAAGGCGACGGCGGTGTTCTTGTAGTAATCCAGGGCCGGCCGCCGGCTCTCCTTGAGGCGGAAGCCCTCGCCGCCGGTGTAGGGCGGCGCCGGACGGGCGCCGTCGGGCTCCAGGATTCCGCGGCGCAGGTAGGACTCCACCGCCTGGCCGAGCGCGCGGCGGTGGTCCAGGATCAGGGTGTCGGCCAGGCGCGCCTTGAGCCGGAAGAGGTGGTTCAGATAGATCTCGGCCGATTCGACCAGCTCGGCGAAGGTGATCCGCTCGTCGACGCGGGCGAGGATGGCGGCGGCGGCCAGCGCATGCGGGGTGGCGACCGACCGGCGGGTGATGGCGACGGCGATCCGCTGGCCGAGGTCCCGGCAGAACTCGGCGCGCTCGGCCGCGGAGCGCGCGGCGAGCGGCCGGGCGCCCTGCGCCTCGAGGTGCTTGAGCGAGATCGGCTCGGCGATCTCGAGATAAATGCGGCCGTAGCGCCCCTTGAGGAACTTCGGCACCTTGAGGAACTGCACCAAGCTCTCGGCGCGCTTCTGCCCGCCCGCGATTTCGGCGAGATAGGACTCCTCCTCGAGCACCTGGTCGTAGCCGATCGAAACCGGGACGAAGCTCAGCTCGCGGCAGGCCCCGCTCTGGTAGGCCTCCAGGAGGATCGCCAGCAGTCCGAGCTTCGGCGCCAGGAGCTTTCCGGTGCGGCTGCGGCCGCCCTCGATGAACTGCTCGACGTTGTAGCCCTCCTCGAGGACTTTGTGGACGTACGCCGCGAAGGTGCGCGCGTAGAGCACCGCCCCCTTGAAGCTGCGCCGCAGGAAGAAGGCCCCGCCCCGCCGGAAGAGGGGCCCGAGCGGCCAGAAGGCGAGGTTCCGGCCGGCGGCGACGAGCGGGCAGGGCATGTCGTGGTGGTACAGCACGTAGGAGAGGATGAGGTAGTCGACGTGGCTCTTGTGGCACGGGATGAAGGCCACGGGGCCCTTCAGGGCCGCCCGCTTGACCGCCGCGATCTCCTCCGGGTGCATGGCGACCCCGGCGTACATGGTCCGGAGGATGAAGCCGATGATCCCCGAATAGAAGAGGATCCAGCCCGGGCGGATATCGGCGGCGATCTCGTCGAGGTAGCCCGACACCTGGTCGCGGACCGCGGCGAACGGCAGGCCGTGGCGCTCGGCGTGCGCCTGCATGAAGTGCTGCAGGTGCTCCCCGCTCAGGATGCTCTCCGTGAGCTCGCGCCGCGACTTCCGCACCGGCCCGGTGATGCTCAGGTGGTGGCGGTTGATCTGGGAGAGCAGCTCCGCGCGCAGGCGCGCGGCCTGATAGGCGCTCGCCTGCCCGGCGATGTCCGGCCGGGCGATGAATTCGCGCAGGTCGATCGGCTCCGACACCTCGACGAAGACGTTGCCCGGCTTCTTGAAGACCGCGGCGATCCGCCGCAGCCGGCCGGGCTCGTCCTCGGGGCCGAAGAGCATGTCGATCACGGTGGGCTTCGCCCGGCGCGGGCTGCGGCTGAAGACCGTGAGCTGGGGGATCATCAAAACGGGCCGCTCGGTCGACTTCTGGAGGTCCACGAGGAACTCGAGGGGGTCGACGGCGGGCTTCCGGGCGAAGGGCCGCCTGCGCTCCCGGCCGATCAGGGAGACGAAGCCGGCCGCCCCCCCGAGCAGCGCCCGGGCGAGGCCCCCGCCCGCAAAGGGATCCGGCCGGCGCCGGTCCACCCAGAGGCTGTCCAGGTTGGCGAGCAGCACCCGCCCCAGGTGGCCGAGCGGCGGCCACAGCCAGCTCCGGCAGCCGAAGGCGACCCGCGGGGGCCGCAGCCCGAGCTCGCGGTAGCGCGTGGCGGCGAAGAGGAAGGCGAACAGGCAGCTGAACTTGGTCGTATAGATCGGGATGGCCTCGGCCGGAAGGCTTTTCAGCAGGGCAGCCTGATGGTCGCCCAGGCGGACCCCCGAGAAGAAGAGCCGCAGCAGAAGGCCCTTGATCCGGCCCGGTGCTTCGGGCCACAGCATCCGGAAGTGGTCGCGGGTGCCGCCCAGGCGCCGGTCGATCCAGCGCCGCAGCCCGGAGGGGCGGGGGGCGTCCGCGGGGTGCTCGGGGGCGTTCATCGGGATACCCAACGTCAAGGAGATCCGGCCTCACGCGCCCGCCCATCGGCGCGGGCACGGACGGCCTCGGCCCGGCACCCGCGGGACCGGCGGCGTTGGCGCACGGTAGCAAAAAGGCCTCGGGTTTGCAACCGGGGCTACAAATTCATCTTGTCAGCGCTGGGGAGCTGTGTTAAAAAAAATGAATATCCTGCGACGAGTTCATGCTTTCGGGAAGATCGCGCGGGCGATCCTCCGGTCCCCATCCATATTTTTTAAACGCGAGCAGGAAAGGAGGCAGTGACATCATGAAAACCTTGATTGGCGGTGCCGTGGCGGCGGCCTTGGGCTTGATCGGCCTGGGGTTGTGGTGGTCCGATTTCCTCATGGTGCTGAAGGGCACCATTCCGATCGGGCTGCTCCTGGGCGGCGGGCTGGCCGTCTACCTGGGGTTCGACGAGCTGAAGGACACCTGGAAGAAGCAGGAGCCGGCCGCCTCCGTGCCTGCCGACGATCTGGACAAGTACAAGAAGGAGATCTCCGAGCTCAAGGACGAGCTGAACGCCCTCAAGGCGGAGCGCAAGAGCGAATAGGCTCCCTTTCAGACCGCTCTGTCCGGGGGGCCGGGGCGCGCCGCGCGCGTCCCGGCCCCCCGGGCTCATTTTCCCCCCCGTGCGGCCGCCGTGGCGAGCTGATCCGCCCGCTCGTTGGCGGCCACCCCCCGGTGCCCCGGCACCTTGATGATCTCGAGATCGCGGAATTCGGCCATGGCGGCCCGCACGGCGGCGATGAGCTCGAGGTTTTTCTTCGGCTTCCAATCGAGGCACAGCACGCCGTGGGCGTAGCTCGAGTCGGTGTAGAGCTTCACCGGCAGGCGCTTGTCGGCGACCGCCGCGAGGCCGGCGGCGATCGCCATGAGCTCGGCGATGTTGTTGGTGGTCTCGCCGATGGGGGCGGAGATTTCGCGGCGCTCCCCCCCGTGCTGCAGCACGACCCCGATTCCGGCCGGTCCGGGGTTTCCCCGTGAGGCGCCGTCGGTGTAGACGTGGATGCACGCCGCCTGCCCGGCCGCCCGCCGGCGCGGCGCGGGGCCGGCGGCGGCCGGGGCCGGGGCCGGGGCCGG
>CAZNKG010000002.1:218845-224932 GCA_964573635.1 uncultured Desulfatibacillum sp.
GGCCGGGGCCGGGGCCGGGGCCGGCGAAGGCGCATCGAGCGGCGCCAGCCCGGAGCGCCTCACGCGGTAGATCCGCCCCTGGTCGAGCCGGTACTTGATGGGGGTGAGCCCGTCGCGCTCGACCGGCCGGCCGTCGGCATCCGCCGCGGCCCAGACCTTCCCCTGCCGGAAGCGCATCCGCACCCAGCGCTCAGGCGGCTTCTCCCTATCTTCCATGACCATGCGTCCCAGGCCCGCCGCCGCGGCGTCCGCTCCGCCGCGGCGGTTGACCGTTCTGTTTGTAGCTATGCATACAATTTGACCGCTTCGGCTTCGGCTTCGAACTGCTCGAGCTCGGCCTGCCAGGAGGCCTCGAGGCTGGCGACCGGCTCCCCGGCCTCGATGCGCCGGCGCACCGCCGCGTCGCCCAGGATGAGATCGATCGGCAGCTTGTCGAACTCGTACTCGTAGGGCGGCGGCCGCCAGGCGAACTCGCCGCGGCGGGTGCGCAGCACCGCCCCCAGAAGCTCGAGGCTCGTGCGGTAGGGCCGGAAGCGCGCGGGGTCGGTGACGTGGAGCTGAAACCCGCGGCAGAGCCGGCCCTGCCACTTGTGGGCGGTCGGCTCGAAGGCCGCGGGCCGCAGGACGACGCCCGGCGTCGGGCCGATGGCGGCGAGCAGCTCGCCGGGGTCCAGGAACGGCGCGCCGCAGAGCTCGAAGGGCAGGGACGTCCCGCGCCCCTCGGAGACGTTGGTGCCCTCCCAGATCACCTGGCCCGGGTAGACGAGCGCCGCGGCCGGGGTCGGCAGGTTGGGGGAGGGCGCCACCCAGGGCAGGCCCGTGTCGGCGAACCGCATCCGGCGCCGCCAGCCGCCCATGGGGACCACCTCGAGGTCGGCCCCGATCCCGAAGCGGCGGTTGAAGAGGAGCGCGAGCTCCCCCAGGGTCAGGCCGTGGCGCATGGGGATCGGGTAGGGGCCGACGAAAGAGCGGAACGCGGGTTTGAGGAGCCCGCCCTCGACGACGTCGCCGCCCACGGGGTTGGGCCGGTCGAGCACGACCACCTGCTTGCCGAGGCGCCGCGCGGCCTCCAGGCAGGCGGCGAGCGTGCTGGCAAAGGTGTAGACGCGCGTGCCGGCGTCCTGGAGGTCGACGAGGAGGGTGTCGATCGGCGCCAACATCGCCGCGGTGGGGGCCCGGGTCTCGCCGTAGAGGCTGAAGACCGGCAGGCCCGTCACGGGGTCGCGCGTGTGCGGGGACTCGACCATGTTGTCCTGCTTTTCGGCGTCGAACCCGTGCTGCGGGGAGAAGAGCGCGCGCAGGGCCCCCGGAAAGCGGGCGTTCACGAGATCCCGGGCGTGCCGGAAGCCGCGGTCGACCGAGGCCGGGTTGCAGAGCAGCCCCAGCCGGCGGCCGCGCGGCAGGATCTCCGGCGACGCCATCAATCGTTCAAGCCCGGTCGCGACCCTCGTCATCCGGCGGCACCTCCTTATCCCCGCCCTGTACCACAGCTTTCCCGGGGCCGGAAGAGCCGGACACCGCCGCGGCGTCCGGACGGCGGCTTCAATTCGCTTGACACCCAACGGAGTTCCCTCTACAAGGTCGATTTGCCTCGACAACTGAGGAAGGCGGCGGTCCGGGCCGGGTGCGCCGACCGCCGGGTCCGGGACCATGACATTGCGGCTGGCGGGAGTCGTCGTCATCGTCGGCAATTACGGCAGCGGGAAATCCGAGGTCGCCGTCAACCTCGCCGTGCACCACCGGCAGGCGGGGGAGGCGGTGCGCCTCGTGGACCTCGACCTGGTGAACCCGTATTTCCGGTCGCGCGAGGCCGCCGCGGCGCTCGGCGCGCTCGGGGTCGCGCTGATTCTGCCGCCGGCGGCCTACCGGCAGGCCGACCTGCCGGTGCTCAGCCCGGAGGTGGCCGGCGCCATCCGGCAGCCGGGGGGGCTCACCATCCTCGACGTCGGCGGGGACAACGTGGGCGCGCGGGTGCTCGCCGCCCTGGCCGCGGCCTTCGCCGGCCGCCCCTACCGCATGCTGCAGGTGGTGAACCCCCTGCGCCCGGCGACCGCGACGGCGGCGGGCTGCCTGAGCATCCGCCGCGAGATCGAGGCCGCCGCGGGGCTTGCGGTCGACGGGCTGATCGGCAACGCCAACCTGATCGACGAAACCAGCGTCGGGGTCGTCCTGGACGGGGCCGCGTTCATGCGGGCGCTTGCGCGGGAGAGCGGCCTGCCGCTTGTCTGCGTCACGGCGCCCGAGGCGCTCGCGCCGCAGCTCGATTCCGCCCGGATCGGCTGCCCGGTGCTCGCGATCCGCCGGCAGCTCGTGCCGCCCTGGAGGAGGGCCGAGCGGCTTGTTTCCACGACGAACCGGCGGCCGTCCGGCCGCCCCGAGGAGTGATTCGATGGCCTACGAGCACGTGATCGACATCGAGCGGTGCAAGGGCTGCGGCCTGTGCGTCGACGCCTGCCCCAAGAACGTCCTGGAGATCGCCAGGGAAGCCAACACGAAGGGCTACCAGCCCGCCTTCCAGGCGCGGCCCGAGGACTGCGTCTTCTGCGCCATCTGCTGCACGATGTGCCCGGATGTCGCCATCACCATCAACGAGATCGCCGCGGCGGCCTCCGGCGGGGCGAAAGGGGGGAAGTGAGATGGCCAAGGTGCTGATGAAGGGCAACGAGGCGATCGGCGAGGCGGCCGTCCGGGCGGGGTGCCTGAACTACTTCGCCTATCCCATCACCCCGCAGTCCGAGGTGGCCGAGTATCTCGCCAAGCGCCTGCCGGAGGTGGGGGGGGTCTTCGTCCAGGGCGAAAGCGAGGTGGCCGTCTCCTACATGATCTTCGGCGCCGCGGCCTGCGGGGCGCGCGTCTTCACGACCTCCTCGAGCCCGGGGATCAGCCTGATGAGCGAGGGGATCAGCTACATCGCCGCCGCCGAGTGCCCGGCGGTCTTCGTCAACATCATGCGCGGCGGCCCGGGGCTGGGGGGGATCCTGCCCTCCCAGGCCGACTATTTCCAGTCCGTCAAGGGCGGCGGCCACGGCGACTACCGGCTGCTCGTCATGGCCCCGGCGAGCGTCCAGGAGGCGGTCGAGATGATGATGCAGGCCTTCCCGCTCGCCGAGAAGTACCGCAACCCCGTCATGATCCTGGGCGACGGGTTGATCGGGCAGATGATGGAGCCCGTCGAGTTTCCCGACCACCTCACGCGCGCGCCGTCCAACAAGGACGACTGGGCGACCACCGGCATGGCGACCCGCGCCAGCGGCCGCCGCAACCTCGTGAAGACCCTCTACCTCTCTCCGGAGGAGCTGAACGACCACAACCTCAAGCTCAAGGCGAAATACGAGCGCATGGCCCGCGAGGAGGTCCGCTCGGAGGGCTACAACCTCGAGGGCGACTACCGGGTGCTGATCGTGAGCTACGGCACCATGAGCCGGGTCTGCCGCACCGTGATCGACGGCCTGAAGGCCGAGGGGCTCGAAGTCGGGATGGTGCGGCCGCAGACGCTTTTTCCCTTCCCGCGGCAGGCGGTTCACGCCGCGGCCTCCAAGGCCTCCTGCCGGGCGGTCGTGAGCGTCGAGATGAGCATGGGGCAGATGGTGGAGGACGTCGAGCTGAGCGTCCGGGGGGCGCGGCCCGTCTCCTGGTACGGCAAGTGCGGGGGCGAGGTGCCGAGCCCGGAGGAAGTGGCCCGGGAGATCCGTCA
This sequence comes from uncultured Desulfatibacillum sp., assembly GCA_964573635.1. GTDB lineage: Bacteria > Desulfobacterota > Desulfobacteria > Desulfobacterales > SpSt-501 > SpSt-501. The sequence goes on from CAZNKG010000002.1 coordinate 222,540, forward strand.
GCTGATCGCCGGGTGAACCGCGACAACCACAAGGAGCCGAGATCCATGGGAAAAGCCTTTCATCGCCCCGAGGCCCTCTCCGCGGCGGTGACCCACTACTGCCCGGGCTGCACGCACGGGATCGCCCACCGCCTGGTGGCCGAGGTGATCGACGAGCTCGGCATCCGCGGCCGCACCGTCGGGATCGCCCCGGTGGGCTGCGCGGTGCTGTGCTACAACTACTTCAGCTTCGACTTCCAGGAGGCCGCCCACGGCCGGGCGCCGGCCATGGCGACGGGGATCAAGCGCGTGCGGCCCGACCTCGTCGTCTTCACCTACCAGGGCGACGGGGATCTTGCGAGCATCGGCATGAGCGAGATCATCCACGCGGCCAACCGCGGCGAGAAGTTCACGACGATCTTCATCAACAACGCCGTCTACGGCATGACCGGCGGCCAGATGGCGCCGACCACCATGCCCGACCAGCGCACGACCACCTCGCCCTTCGGTCGCAAGGTGCTGGAGACCGGCATGCCGGTCCGGGTCGCGGAGCTGCTCGCCGCGCTCGAGACCCCGGCCTACATCGCCCGCGAGGCCCTGGTCGCGCCCAAGTACGTCAACCGCGCGAAGAAGGCGGTGCGCAAGGCCTTCGGCTACCAGGTGGACGGCGCCTGCTTCAGCCTGGTGGAGCTGTTGAGCACCTGCCCCACCAACTGGGGCATGACGCCGCAGGCCGCGCTCAAATGGGTCGAGGAGAAGATGGTCCCGTACTTCCCGCTCGGCGAGCTCAAAACCCCGGAGGAGGGCCGCCGCGATCCGGCCGCAGGGAGGCGCCATGCAAAGTGAAGTCCAATTCGCCGGCTTCGGCGGCCAGGGGATTATGCTGATGGGCCAGATACTCGCCGAGGCGGCCTTCGCCGAGGGGCACGAGGTGGTCTGGATCCCCTCCTACGGTCCGGAGATGCGCGGCGGCACGGCCTACTGCACGGTGGTGATCGCCGACCGGCCGATCGGCTCGCCCATCATCCACGCCCCCCGGCACCTCGTGGCGATGAACCGCCCCTCGCTCGAAAAGTTCGCCCCGCGGGTCAAGCCGGGCGGGGTGATCTTCGTGAACGCCTCCCTGATCCCCGTCGGCTCGGGCCGCCGCGACGTGGACGAGCTGCGCGTGCCGATCATCGAGCTCGCCCAGGAGGTGGGCAACCTCAAGACCGCCAACATCATCGCCATCGCGGCCTTCGTCGCCCGCAGCCGGATCGTCGCCTTCGAGAGCCTGACCGCGGCGGTGAAGGACAAATTCGCGGACAAGGCGAAGCTCATCCCCGTCAACCTCAAGGCGCTCGAGGCCGGCCGCCGCGCGGCCGAGGCGGGCGCCCGGGCCGCCGCGTCGTGAAGCTGCGCGTCCCCGGCCACATCCTCGAGATCCCGGCCTACGTGCCGGGCAAGCCGATCGAGGAGCTCGAGCGCGAACGGGGCGTCAGCGGGTCGATCAAGCTCGCCTCCAACGAGAACCCCCTCGGCCCCTCCCCTCGGGCGGTCGCCGCCCTGCGGGAGACCCTGGGCGGGCTGCACCGCTACCCGGACAGCTCCGGCCGCGAGCTCTGCGGGCGGCTCGCCGCATTCCACGGCCTCTCCCCCGGGAACATCCTCCTCGGAAACGGCTCCGACGAGATCATCGGCCTGCTGGGGCAGGCCTTCCTCGAGCCGGGCGACGAAGTGCTCATGACCCGGCCGAGCTTTGCGATGTACGAGATCACGGCCCGCGCCGCGGGGGCGGTGCCGGTCATGGTCCCGCTCGACGGGAGCTACCGGAGCGATCTCGCGGCGATGGCCGCGCGGGTCACGCCGCGGACGCGCATGGTGTTCGTGAACACCCCGCTCAACCCGACCGGGACGATCGTGACGCGGGCGGCGCTCGAGGCCTTCATGGCCGCTCTCCCCGCGGACGTCGTCCTCGTCCTCGACGAGGCCTACATCGACTTCGTCCGCGACCCCGCCCACCCGGACAGCCGGGCCTACGCGGACGGCGCGCGTCCGGTCGTGGGGCTGCGCACCTTCTCCAAGGCCTACGGACTCGCCGGGCTGCGGATCGGCTACGGCATCCTGCCGGCGGAGGTCGCGGCGGTGCTCCACCGGGTGCGGCCGCCTTTCAACGTGAGCCTGCCGGCCCAGACGGCCGCGGCGGCGGCCCTGGGCGACGTCGAGTTCCTCGCGCAGACGACGGCGCTCGTGCACGCGGGCCTCGAGCGGCTCGGCCGCGGCTTCCGGGAGCTCGGCCTCGAGAGCCCGGAGAGCCAGTCCAACTTCCGCCTGGTCCGTCTCGGGCGGCCGGCCCGCCCGGTGTTCGAGGCGCTGCTCGACCGCGGGGTCATCGTCCGGCCGCTCGACAACTACGGATACCCGGACGCGCTGCG
>CAZNKG010000002.1:225032-341793 GCA_964573635.1 uncultured Desulfatibacillum sp.
CGCGGGATCGCCCCCGAGGACGACGCGGCGCTCGAGCGGATGCTCGCGCGGCTCGAGCTCCAATTCCACGCGGGCGAGACGGGGCTCCGCCTCACGGCCGACGGCCGGGACGTGACCACGGCGATCCGCCTGCCCGAGATCGCCATGCTCGCCTCGCGCGTGTCGGCCCGGCGGCCGGTGCGCGCCCACCTGCTCGCGCTGCAGCGGGAGCTCGGCCGGGAGAAGGGCGCCGTCTTCGAGGGCCGCGACATGGGCACCGTCGTCTTCCCCGATGCGGACCTCAAGTTTTTCCTGAGCGCTTCGCGCGAGGCGCGCGCCCGGCGGCGCCACGCCGAGCTCGCCGCCGCGGCCGCGGCCGGCCCGGAGGCGGTCGACCTGGAGGAGGTCGCCCGGCAGATCGCGCGCCGCGACCACCAGGACCGCACCCGCGCACTCGCCCCGCTCGAACCGGCGCCCGACGCGATCACGGTCGACTCGACGGCGCTCAGCGTCGAGGAGGTCGTGGCGCGCATGGAGTCGATCGCCAGGTTCCGAATGGGCTCCTAGGCCGCGGCCGGCGGCGCCCGGCCGCCGGGCGCGCATTTTGTCGTTGCTTTTTCCGGCAGGTCTGTTAGAACATGGCGCGGATGGGGGTCCCGGAGGGATCTCAACTTTCAGGCCAAGGGGGACGAGTCAGGTATGGTCAACATTTCAACCAACGATGACCTCAACGCCACGCAGGGCCCGCCCGCGGAGGCGCCGGCCGAGAACGCGAAGCCCGCGGCGCCGGAGCCCACCGAGCCCGCCGAGCCCTCGATGATGATGTACGAGGACAGCTTCGGGCAGTTCAAGGAAGGCGAAGTCGTCACCGGGATGATCACCTCGGTCGACAAGGATTTGGTGCTGGTCGATATCGGCTACAAGTCCGAGGGCCAGGTGCGCATCCACGAGTTCCGGGGCGAGGACGGCTCGATCACCGCCAAGGTCGGCGACATGGTCGAGGTGATGGTCGAGTGGTGGGACGACGAGGAGGAGCGCGTCATCCTGTCCAAGGAGAAGGCGGCCAACATCAAGGTCTGGGAGAAGATCAAGAAGTGCCACGAAGAGGACGGCACCATCCCGGGCACGATCACCAGCCGGGTGAAGGGCGGCTTCTCGGTGGACATCGGGGTCCCGGCCTTTCTGCCGGGCTCGCAGGCCGATCTGCGGCCGATCCGCAACCTGGACGAGATGGTCGGCAAGAGCTTCGACTTCAAGATCCTCAAATACAACCGCAAGCGCAGCAACATCGTCCTGTCGCGCCGGGTGCTCCTCGAGAAGGAGCGCGAAACCAAGCGCGCGGCGACGCTCGCCTCGATCCACGAGGGCAAGGTCATGCCGGGGGTGGTCAAGAACATCACCGAGTACGGCGTCTTCGTGGACTTGGGCGGGGTCGACGGGCTGCTGCACATCACCGACATCTCCTGGGGTCGGGTGAAGCACCCCTCGGACCTCTTCAAGATCGGGGACCACATCACCGTCAAGGTCCTCAACCTGGACCTCGAGAAGGAGCGCGTTTCGCTCGGCATGAAGCAGCTCACCCCCGATCCCTGGAGCCTGGCCGCCCAGAAGTTCCCGATCGGCTCGCGGATCACCGGGCGGGTCGTCAGCCTGACCGACTACGGGGCCTTCGTCGAGCTGCAGGAGGGCATCGAGGGGCTGATCCACGTCTCCGAGATGTCCTGGACCCGCAAGGTGCGCCACCCCTCCAAGGTGGTGTCGGTCGGCGAGCAGGTCCAGGCGGTCGTGCTCGACATCAAGCCCGAGGCCCGGCGCATCTCCCTCGGCATGAAGCAGGTGGCGCCGAACCCCTGGGACGTCATCGCCGAGAAATACCCCGTGGGGACGACGATCGAGGGCAAGATCAAGAACATCACCGACTTCGGCATCTTCATCGGCATCGACGAAGGGATCGACGGGCTGGTGCACATCTCGGACATCTCCTGGACCAAGCGCATCAAGCACCCCTCCGAGATCTACAAGAAGGGGGACGTCGTCCAGGCCATCGTGCTCGACATCGAAAAGGAGAACGAGCGCTTCTCCCTCGGCATCAAGCAGCTGCAGGAAGATCCTTGGAAGAGCGTCGCCGCGCGCTACCGGGTGGGCTCGGAGATCACCGGGACGGTGACCAACGTGACCGACTTCGGCATCTTCGTCGAGCTGGAGGAGGGGATCGAGGGCCTGGTCCACGTCTCGGAGATCAGCAAGGAGAAAATCAAGACCCCGGTCGGGCGCTACAACGTCGGCGACGTGCTCACCGCCAAGGTGATGACCATCAACAGCGACGAGCGCCGCATCGGGCTCTCCATCAAGCGCCTGGAGATGGACCGCGAGCAGACGCTGCTCAGCGACTACGTGAGCAGCATGAACACCGCGCCGACCACCACCTTCGGCGAGCTCTTGAGCAAGAACCTGCAGGAGAAGTTCAACAAGGAGTGATCTTCCCGCGCCCCGGGAAGCGTCCCGAAACCCGCCCCCGCCGCCGGAGGGCGGGTTTCCTATTCGAAGAGGCTCACGTCGCCCGCGCCCCGGCGGATGATCTCCGGCGAGTCGCCGATCAGCGAGATGACGCTGGAGAGCTGGCCGGGGACGACGCTGCCGTCGATCACGGCGTCCACCTGGCGGCCGAAGTGATCGTGGATGAGCGAGGCGTCGTGGAAGCTCTCCCCCTCGGCGGTGGCGGCGCTGGTGGTGATGATCGGGTGGCCGAGCTCGCGCACGAGCGCCAGGCAGATGGCGTTGTCGGGCACGCGGATGCCGGCCGTCCGGCGCTTGGAGAGCATGATCTTGGGGACCAGCCGGGAGCCTTCCAGGATAAAGGTGTAGGGCCCCGGCAGCAGGCGCTTCATGGTGCGGTAGGCGTAGTTGGAGACCTTGGCGTACTGGCTGATGTTGGTCAAGTCCGAGCAGATGAAGCTGAAGGGCTTGCTCTTCTCCCGGCGCTTGAGCTGGTAGATCCGCTCGATCGCCTTGGGGTTCATGAGGTCGCAGCCGATGCCGTAGGTCGTGTCGGTCGGGTAGACCACGATCCCGCCCGCCTTGAGGATGTCGACCACCTTGCGGATCAGCCTAAGCTGGGGGTTGTCCGGGTTGATCGTGAGCAGCATGCCGGCCCGCCTCCGCGTCGCGTCGCGAAAATAAATCTTTTATCATTTCAGCCCTCAAAGTCAACCGCGCGGCGGCGAAATAGCGGTTGCCAATCCCGGCGTCTTCTGCTATTGCCGGACCTTGATTTTCCCTCCAGGAGGACCCCATGCCGCCGATCCAAATCGAGGAAGGCTATTCCTTCGACGACCTCTTGCTGCTGCCGGCCTATTCCGACGTGCTGCCCAAGGATGTCGGCGTCGCGACGCGCCTGACGCGCCGCATCGAGCTCAACATCCCCATCGTCAGCGCCGCCATGGACACCGTCACCGAGGCGGACGCGGCGATCAGCATGGCCCGGGAGGGGGGGCTGGGGTTCATCCACCGCAACCTGGACATCGCCTCCCAGGCGATGGAGGTCGACAAGGTCAAAAAGAGCGAAAGCGGCATGATCGTCGACCCGGTCACCATTCACCCGGAGCAGAAGGTGGCCGAGGTGCTCAAGCTGATGGAGCAGTATCGCATCTCCGGGGTGCCGGTCGTCAAGGGCGACCAGCTGGTCGGCATCGTCACCAACCGCGACCTGCGGTTCGAGACCGACCTGGAAAAGTCCGTCGCGGAGGTGATGACCAAGGAGAACCTCGTCACGGTCAACGAGGGCATCGGCCTCGAGGACTCCAAGCGCCTGCTGCACCAGCACCGCATCGAGAAGCTGCTCGTGGTGGACAAGCGGGGCCGCCTGACCGGCCTGATCACCATCAAGGACATCGAGAAGATCCGGAAATACCCCAACGCCAGCAAAGACAGCCTGGGGCGCCTGCGGGTCGGGGCGGCGGTGGGGGTCGGCGCGGACATGCTCGAGCGGGCCGAGGCGCTGCTCAAGGCCGGGGCCGACATCATCCTGATCGACACCTCCCACGGCCACTCGCGCAACGTGATCGAGGCCGTGCGGCAGCTCAAGGGCACCTTCCGGGAGGTCGAGGTCGTCGCCGGCAACGTGGCGACCGCCGAGGGCGCCGCGGACCTGATCGAGGCCGGCGCCGACGCCGTGAAGATCGGGATCGGCCCGGGCTCCATCTGCACGACGCGCATCGTCGCCGGCGTGGGGGTCCCGCAGCTCACCGCGATCATGAACTGCCGGCCGGTGTCCGAGAAGACCGGGGTGCCGCTCATCGCCGACGGCGGGGTCCGCTTCTCCGGAGACATCACCAAGGCGCTCGCCGCCGGCGCGCACACGGTGATGATCGGCGGGCTCTTCGCCGGCACCGAGGAGAGCCCCGGCGAGCTCATCCTCTACCAGGGCCGCAGCTACAAGGTCTACCGGGGGATGGGGTCGATCGAGGCCATGAAGAAGGGCAGCAAGGACCGCTACTACCAGGGGGACGACAGCGACGGCGACAAGCTCGTCCCGGAGGGGATCGTCGGACGGGTGCCCTACCGCGGGTCGCTGCAGGCGAACATCTTCCAGCTGGTCGGGGGGTTGAAGGCCGGCATGGGATACCTGGGCTGCCGCAGCCTCGAGGAGCTGCGCGCCAAGGGCCGCTTCGTCAAGATTTCAGCCGCCGGGATCCGCGAGTCCCACGTGCACGACGTGATCATCACCAAGGAAGCCCCGAACTACCGCCTGGAGTGAGCGCCCCCGCGGATCGGGCGCCGCCTTCCGCCGGATCCCGGCTGGAATGATCCGTGTCCGCCATCGCCCCGGCCCGCCGGTCCGGGCCGTTTTCGTCAAGGGTTCCATCGGCATGAACGCCTCCGACTTCGTCCATCTCCACGTCCACACGCAGTACAGCCTGCTCGACGGGGCGATCCGCATCGACGACCTCGTCCGGCGCACCGCCGAATACGGCATGCGCGCCGTGGCGACGACCGACCACGGAACGCTGTTCGGCGCGGTGGAGTTCTACGAGAAGGCGACCCAGCAGGGCATCCAGCCGATCATCGGCTGCGAGATGTACATCGCGCCGCAGAGCCGCTTCGACCGGACCTCGGCCGAGGCCCGGGAGCTCTACCACATCATCCTGCTCGCCGAGAACGCGGAGGGCTATCGCCACCTCTGCCGCCTGGCGAGCCTGGCCCAGCTGGAGGGGTTCTACTACAAGCCGCGCATCGACCGCGACCTGCTGGCGGAGTGCTCCCGGGGGTTGATCGCGCTCTCGGCCTGCCTGCACGGAGAGGTGCCGCGCCGCATCCTGCAGGGGCGGCTCGACCTCGCCGAACAGGCCGCGGCGCGCTACCGGGAGATGTTCGGCGAGGGGCGCTTCTACCTCGAGCTCCAGAACAACGGGATCCCCGAGCAGGAGGCGGTGAACGCCGCGCTCGTCGATCTGAGCCGGCGGATGTCGATCCCGCTGGTCGCGAGCAACGACTGCCACTACCTCGCGCGCGAGGACGTCCGCGCCCACGACGTCCTCCTGTGCATTCAGACCGGAAAGACCGTCCACGACTCGGACCGGCTCAAGTTCCGCACCGACCAGCTCTACTTCAAGCCGGCCGAGGAGATGATCGCCTATTTCCGGGAGATCCCCGAGGCGCTCGCCAACACCGGCGACATCGCCCGGCGCTGCCGCCTGGACTTCGACTTCAAGACCTATCATTTCCCGCGGTTCGAGAGCGCCGACGGGCGCTCCGCCGAGACGCTCTTCGAGCAGCAGGCCCGCGAGGGCTTCGCGCGCGTGCTCGCGCGCGCGCAGGCGAAGGACCCCGGGCTCGACCCCGAGGTCTACCGCCGGCGGCTCGAGTACGAAATCGGCGTCATCCGCGACATGGGCTTTGCGGGCTACTTTCTGATCGTCGCCGACTTCATCCGCTTCGCCAAACAGAGCGGGGTGCCGGTCGGCCCCGGCCGGGGGTCGGCGGCCGGCAGCCTGGTCGCCTACTGCCTGGGGATCACCGACCTCGACCCCATCGCCCACGGGTTGATCTTCGAGCGCTTCCTCAACCCGGCGCGCAAGAGCATGCCGGACATCGACGTCGATTTCTGCATGGACGGGCGCGAGGCGGTTTACAAGTACGTTTTCGACAAGTACGGCGGGGGCGACTTCGTCGCCCAGATCATCACCTTCGGCAAGCTCAAGACCCGCGCGGTGATCCGCGACGTCGGCCGCGCGCTCGACATCCCGCTCGCGGAGGTGGACGCGATCGCCAAACTCGTCCCCGATGTCCTCAACATCAGCCTCGACCAGGCGCTCGCGCGCGAGCCGCGCCTGCGGGAGATGGCCGAGCGCAAGCCGGAGATCGCCGAGCTCATGCAGATCTGCCGGGTGCTCGAGGGGCTGCCGCGGCACGCCTCGACGCACGCCGCCGGGGTGGTGATCTCCGACCGGCCGCTCGTCGAGTACCTGCCGCTGTTTCGGGGCAAGAAGGGCGAGGTCGTCACCCAGTACGACATGAAGATCGTCGAGAAGATCGGGCTGGTCAAGTTCGACTTCCTCGGGCTGCGCAACCTCACCGTCATCGCCCGGACGCTCGATCTCATCGCCCGGCAGGGCGCGCCGCCGCCCGACCTCGCGAACATCGAGCTGACCGATGCCGCCACCTACCGGCTGCTCTGCGCCGGCGACACGACCGGCGTCTTCCAGCTGGAGAGTTCCGGCATGAAGGACCTCCTCGTGCGCCTCAAGCCCGAGTGCTTCGCGGACATCGTGGCGCTCGTCGCCCTCTACCGGCCCGGGCCCATGGACAGCGGCATGATCGACGCCTACGTCGACTGCAAGCACGGCCGCCGCCCCGTCACCTATCTCGTGCCGGAGCTCGAGCCGATCCTCAAGGAGACCTACGGCGTCATCGTCTACCAGGAGCAGGTGATGCAGATCGCGGCGGCGCTGGCGGGCTACAGCATGGCCGACTCCGACGACCTGCGCAAGGCCATGGGGAAGAAGATCCCCGCGATCATGGCGGCCCACCGCGAGCGCTTCTGCCGCGGCGCCGCGGCCTCCGGCATCGCCCCGGAGCGGGCCGCGAGCCTCTTCGATCTGATGGAGAAGTTCGGCGGCTACGGGTTCAACAAGTCCCACAGCGCCGCCTACGCGCTCATCGCCTACCAGACCGCCTACCTGAAGGCGCACTACCCGGTCGAGTTCCTCGCGGCGCTGCTCACCAGCGAGATGGGATCGATCGACGCGATCGTCAAGTTCATCGGCGAGTGCCGCAGCCACGGCATCGCCGTGCTGCCGCCGGACATCAACGCGAGCGGCCTGGAGTTCACCGTCGACCGCGGCCGCATCCGCTTCGGGCTGGTGGCGGTGAAAAACGTCGGCGAGGGGGCGATCGAGGCGATCCTCGACGCCCGCCGGGAGGCCCCGTTCCGCTCGCTGTTCGACTTCTGCGAGCGCGTCGACCTCAAGCGGGTCAACCGGCGGGTCGTCGAAAGCCTCATCAAGTGCGGGGCCTTCGACGCGACCGGGCTCCGGCGCGCGCAGCTGATGGCGGTCCTCGAGGCGGCGCTCGACCACGGGCAGCGCGTGCAGAAGGAGAAGTGCGGGCCGCAGCTCGCGCTCTTCGGAGACGCGGCGTGCGCCGGCGCGGTCAACCTGCCGGCGGTGCCGGACGTCCCCGAGTGGGACGAGCGGCAGCGGCTCGCCTTCGAGAAGGAGTCGCTCGGGTTCTACTTCAGCGGCCATCCGCTCACGCGCTTCGCGGAGCTGCTCGGCAAGTTCACCAACGCCGACGCCCTCTCGATCAAGGAGGCGCCCGACGGCGCCGCGGTGCGCATCGGGGGGCTCGTCCGCGGGGTGAAGACGATCAAGACCAAGAAGGGCGACCTGATGGGCTTCGTCACGATCGAGGACCTGCAGGGGGCGATCGAGGTGACGCTCTTCTCGCGGCTCTACGCGGCCGCCGGCGACCTCCTGGCCGAGGACGCCGCCGTGCTCGTCCAGGGGCAGGTGCAGAAGGACGAGCAGTCGGTGAAGCTCGTCGCCGAGACCATCGTGCCGCTCGCCAAGGCCGAGGAGACCTGGACCGCGAGCGTCCATCTGCGCGTGGATCTCAGCCGCACCGACCGGGCGCGGCTCGTCGGCCTCAAGGAGGTGCTTGAAAAATACCCCGGAACCTGCAAGACCTATCTCCACCTGCGCACCCCCGACCGCACCGAGGCCGTGTTCGAGCTGCCGGCCGGGGTGCACCTGAAGGCCGGGGCCGCCCTGCGGCGCGAGGTGCGCGACGCGCTCGGCTACCCGGCGCTCGAGACGCGCTGCACGCCCTGCTGAGGCTCCGGTCGCCGGGACGGAGCACCGGGCGGAAAGGAGGCGGACGTTGATGGCGAAACGAACCGACCCGCCGCCATACGCCGTGCTTCTCGCCGGCGGAAGCGGATCGCGCCTGTGGCCGGTTTCGCGCGAGCTCTACCCGAAGCAGATCGCCAAGTTCATCGGCCGGGAATCCCTGATCCAGACGACGCTGCGACGCGTCGTGCCGCCCTTTCGCGCGGAGAACGTGCGGGTCGTCTGCGGCGCGCGGCATTTCCACGAGATCGCGCGCCACATGGCGGAGATCGGCGTGCCGCCGGAGGGCCGGATCATCGCCGAGCCGGTCGGCCGCAACACGGCCCCGGCCATCCTCCTCGCGGCGCTCCGGATCCTCGCCGAGGCGGGCGATGCGGTGCTCGGCGTTTTTCCGGCCGACCACGTCATCCGGGACCTCCCCGCGTTCCACGCCCGCCTGGCGGCCGCCCTCGAGCTCGCCGCGGCGGGCCGCATCGTCACCTTCGGCATCGCCCCCAAGTATCCCGAGACCGGCTACGGGTACGTCGAGGGCGGCGCGGAGCTGCCGGGGAACCCGGGGGCGCTCGCGGTCCGGCGCTTCGTGGAGAAGCCCGACCTCAAGACCGCGCGGCGCTACGTCGCGGCCGGAAACTTCTTTTGGAACAGCGGGATGTTCGCCTTCCGCGCCTCGGTGATCCGCGAGGAGTTCGGCCGGCTCCACCCGCAGATGCTCGCCGCCCTCGAGCCGGCCGCCGCCGGCGCCGAGGCGCCCGGGCCCGAAGCCTACGCGAAGCTCCCCGATCTTTCCATCGACGTCGCCGTCATGGAAAAAACCGACCGGGGCGTGGTGCTGCCCTCCGATTTCGGCTGGAGCGACATCGGCTCCTGGAAGTCCCTCTACGATTTCCTGCCCAAGGATGCGGACGGCAACGTGCTCGACGGCGACGTGGTCGCGCAGGAGAGCCGCAACTGCCTCGTGCTGGGAAACGAGCGGCTGATCGCCGTCAACCGCCTGGCGAACACGGTGGTCGTCGAAACCCCGGATTCGATTTTCGTCTCCGACATCGAGGCGAGCCGCGAGGTGAAGTCGATCGTCGCCGAGCTCAAGCGCCGGGGGCGGGCGGAAACCGAGCAGCACCTGACCATGCACTTTCCCTGGGGGGCGCGGACGCTTCTGGAGGAGCGCGATGGCGGCGGGCGCCTCAGCCGGCTGATGCTCTACCCCGGGGCGCAGGCCGTGCTCGATGCGGCGCCGGGCGAGCGGGTGCACCTGCTCGCCCTCGAGGGCCGGGCGCGCGTCGCCAGCGGGCGGCGGCGGCGGGAGCTCGCCCCGGGGGACTCCTTCACCACCGCGACGGGGGCGGGCGTGCGCCTGGCGAACGCCGGCGCCGGGCGGCTGCAGCTCTTCCACGCGGTGCTGCCCGCGGCGCGTCCGGACGGGGCGGCGGAGGATTAGCATGCGCGCCGCCGCTTCGCCGCCCGCCAGCGCCCCGGAACAGTCGGCGCCGCCGCCGATGCCGCTCAACCTGCGCCTGGCCGGCTATCTGCTGCTCGTCGCCGGCCTCTATGCCTCGTCGATCCCGCTGGCGATCGACAACCAGGCCGTGGTCTCCTTCGGGATCCTCGCGGTGCTCCTGGGCTTTCGGGCGGCCAGCCGGCGCGCGGCGGACTTCGGCCGGCTGGCGATCGTCGTGCTGTGCGGGTACTTGAGCCTGCGCTACTGGATGTTCCGGACGACCGAGACGATCGCCTTTACCGGAATCTGGGACCACCTCTTCCTGGTCCTGCTCTACCTCGCGGAGAGCTACGGGATCCTGACGCACCTGCTCGGGCTGTTCGTCAACGTCGCTCCGCTGCAGCGCAGCGCCCCGCCGCTGCCGGCGGACCGCCGGGCCTGGCCGACCGTCGACGTGCTCGTCCCGACCTACAACGAGCCGGTCGAGATGGTCGCCGTGACGCTCACGGCCTGCGCCCAGCTCGACTACCCGCGGGAGAAGCTCAACATCTTCGTCCTGGACGACGGCGGCACCACCGAGAAGCTGACCGACCCGGACCCGTCCCGGGCCGCGGCCGCGCGCCGGCGGGCCGCGCAGCTCCGGGATGCCGCCGCGCGCCTCGGCGTGCACTACCTCACGCGCGAGCGCAACGTGCATGCCAAGGCCGGCAACATCAACGCCGCGCTCGGCGCGGCGGTCGACGCCGGCGGCGGGCGCCGTTCGGCGCCGCGGCACAACCCCGGGCTCGGGCACCCCCGCCCGCAGGGGGACCTCGTCATGGTCCTCGACTGCGACCATGTTCCGGCGCGGGACTTCCTGCAGCGGACCGTCGGCTTCTTCACCGCCGACGAACGCCTGGCCTGCGTCCAGACCCCGCACTTCTTCATCAACCCGACGCCGGTCGAAAAGAATCTCGACACCCAGCGCATCAGCCCCGGCGAAAACGAGATGTTCTACGGCGGGATCCAGCTGGGGCTCGACTTCTGGAACGCCTCCTTCTTCTGCGGGTCGGCGGCCGTTCTGCGGCGCCGGTGCCTCCTGGAGATCGGCGGGTTCGTGGAGGACACCATCACCGAGGACGCCGGGACGGCGCTGAAGCTCCACAGCCGGGGGCTGAACAGCGTCTACCTCAACCGCGCGATGATCATGGGGCTGTCGCCCGAAACCTTCGACGGGTTCATCGTCCAGCGCAGCCGCTGGGCGAAGGGCATGATCCAGATCCTTTTGCTGCGCAACCCCCTGGTGCAGCTCGGCTTGAGCCTCTCCCAGCGCCTGTGCTACCTGAACGCCTGCCTCTTCTGGCTCTTCGGCTTCGCGCGGATCGTGTTTTTCATCTCCCCGCTCATGTTCCTGCTCTTCGGGCTGCGGGTCTACAACGCCTCGCTCGCCCAGGCGCTGGTCTACGCCGTCCCGCACCTGATGGCCTCCTTCTTCGTCTCGAACACCCTCTACGGGCGCCTGCGGCACCCGTTCTATTCGGAGCTCTACGAAATCATCCAAAGCATCTACCTCATTCCGGCCGTCCTCGGCGTCTTCCTGCGGCCGCGCGCGCCCCGGTTCCGGGTGACCCCCAAGGCCATTTCGCTCGCGCGCGACCGGCTGACCCACCTCGCCACGCCGTTTTACGTGATGTTCCTGCTGAACCTCATGGGGTTCTGCGCCGGGGGCATTCTTTGGATCAACCAGCCGGCGCTCATCGACACGATCGCCATCTGCCTGGTGTGGAACGCCTTCAACACCTTCCTGGTCGTCTGCTGCCTCGGCGTCGTCTGGGAGCGCCGGCAGCTCAGGGCCGCGCACCGCTTCGCCGCGCGCGAGACGACGGCCGTGCGGATCCCCGGCCGCCCGGAGGCCGTCGCCGCCGCGGTGATCGATCTGTCGCTCGCCGGGATCGGGCTGGAGGTGGCCGCCGAGCTCCCGGCGGAGGTCCGGGAGCTCACGCTCGTGGCCGACGGCGGATCCGCGGCCGCCGGGGAGCTTCCCCTGCGGGTGATGCGCCGGAGCGCGGCGGGCGGCCGCACGCGCCTCGGCTGCCGGTTCGAGGTCGCGGACCCCGATGTCCGCCGCCGGCTGGTGGACTACGTCTACGGCGACAGCGGCCGCTGGAAGTACTTCGCCGACGGCCGGCCGGGCGCAAGCCTCGGCACGTTTCGCGCGTTCGGGCGCCTGGCGCGCATCGGGATGAAGGGGGCCGGACGGAGCCTCGCGGGGATGGGCCGGATGGTCAGGCAACGCCTGCGGCCGACCGGTTCGATCTGAGCGCGGCGGGGACCGCCGTTTCCGCGTAGGCCGCGCGCGCCTCCTCGAGCAGCAGCGCCTCGCGCCCCTCGTAGCGCGGGGAGAAGTGAAAGATGCGGAAGCGCCGCGCCCCGGCGAGCCCGGCGATCTCCCCCGCCTGGCGGGCGGTCAGGTGATGGCGCGCCGCGGCGAGGCCGCGGTCGCGGTGGAGGAAGGCCGCTTCGATGAAGAGCAGGTCCGCGCCGCGGGCGAGCCGGACGATCGCCTCCCGGTTGCGCGGGGAGTCGGCGACGTCGGTGACGTAGGCGACGGTCCGCCCGGGGGTGATGCGCGCGATCCGCCGCGCGAGCTCGCCCAAGGGCCACCGCCGGCCCGGTCCGTCGACCGCGAACTCCCGCGCCGCGTCCTCCCCCGCGGCGAGGGCGCGCTTGAAGCGCGTGAGCCAAGGCCCGGGAGAGAGCCCGAGCTCCGCGAGCCCCGGCTTGAGGATGTTCACGTGGAGGTCCTCCTGCAGGCGGAAGCCGAGGCAGGGCCCGCTGTGCTCCAGCACCTCCGCCGCGACGCTGAAGCCGGGCGCGCGCACGCGGCCGGCCTCGAGCGGCCGCCGCTCGGGCGGCCCCGCGGCCCGGAACCCGTCGCGGCTGACCAGCGTCCGCGCGCGGGCGCCCCCGGCAAGGATCTCGGTCAGGTGCAGCACGAGCCGTCCGGGGCCCTCGGCGACGAGGTCCCAGGCGTACCCCGCGAGCTTCCCCGCGACGTGGCGCAGAAACCCCGCGGGGCCGAAGAGGTGCAGCTCCTTCTCCCGGCCGAGGCAGACGCGCAGCAGCCGATCGAAGCCGATGAAATGGTCCATGTGGGTGTGGGAGACGAAGACGTGGGACACCTTCAACAGATCCCGCGGCGCGAGCGCCGCGTTCTCCCCCAGGTCGAAGAGCAGCGCGCGGCGCTGGAAGTGGAAGGCGACGAAAAGGCCGGGGTCGCCAAACGGTCCGTTGACCGTCCTCGGCGAAAAAGCGGCGGGCATTACACCGGAAGCTGTTTGCGGACCTGCTGGTTCACCGTGAGGTAGATGTCCTCGTCGGATCCGAAAACGTCCACGATGTCCTTGTGCGCGATGAGCTTTTCGATGATGAAGGCCGTCACGTAAAGGCTGATGACGTTATAGTCCGGGATCAGGTTGCGGATCGGCGCGATCTGGTAGTCGATGTCGAAATCGCTCGCGCGCGTGAGCTTTTCCAGGCAGTCGCGGATCTGCTCCTCGAGAGAGTTCTTGTTGGTGGTTTCGATCAGTTTGTTCTCCACCAGCTTCATCGCGATGGCGTTGGAGAGCGGATCGAGGCACTCGCGCAGGCTGCTGATGGCCAGCCGCCGGCGGTACTCCTTGGAGGATTCGATTTTCGAAAGGATCGACGATTCCCGCGTGCTCGGTCGAAAGACCTTGGCCATTTAGAGGTTCCTTCTGCTGTTGAGTTGGGCAACGGTGCGCCCGGGCGCCCCCGGTTTTTCAACATCCACTCGCTATAATAATTTCAACGATTTCAAATTTCAAGGAAAAAGTGAGGCGATCAGGGCCAGGTCTCCTCGACGATCAGCTGCAGCTGCCGGCTGCCGTTCCAGCGGTTCCATCGCAGCCGGAAGGCGACCCGTTCGAAGACCAGCCGCTCTCCCGGGCGATGCGGCCGGTTGAACTGGATCGCCTTGAGACCCGCGCGGCTGGCGCTGCCGGGGTGTGCCAGCACCATCCGGCGGTGGTCCGCGCCGGCCGGCGCGGATGAGACCGCCGCCACCCCCTCGGCCATGAAGAGCGGCTCGGGGTTCCCGTTGCCGAACGGCGCGAGCGCTTCCAGCTGATCGGCCAGCCCGGCGTCGACGGCATCCAGCGCGAGGCGCGCATCGATGGCGAGCAGGGGGACGGGCGTCCGGTTTCCGAAGCGGCGGACGACGGCGGCTTCGAACGCCTCCCGGAACTCGGGCACCCGCTCGGCCTCGATCTGCAGGCCGGCGGCCTGGGCATGGCCGCCCAGGTCGAGCAGGCAGTCGCGGCACTCCTCGAGGCTCGCGTAGATGTCGAGGCCGGGGACGCTCCGCGCCGAGCCCCGCCCCCGGCCGTCCTTGAGCCCGATCAGCACGACCGGCCGGAAGGTCTTCTCCACCATCCGGGAGGCGGCGACCCCCAGCACCCCCTCGTGCCAGCCGGTTTCGGCCAGCACGAGCGTGCGCCGTTCGAGAAGCTGCGGGCAGCGCGCGAGCGTGCGGTCGATGTCGGCGCAGATGCCGCGCTCGAGCGCCCGGCGGCTCAAGTTGAGCGCGTTCAGGTCCTGGGCGGCGCGCCGCGCCGGCTCCAGGCCGTCGGCCGTCAAGAGCTCCACGGCGAGCGCGGCATGGCCCACCCGGCCGGCGGCGTTCAGCCGGGGGGCGAGCCGGAAGGCGATGTCGTCGGCGTCCACGGGGCGCTGGGCGATGCCGCACACCTCCGCGAGCGCGCGCAGTCCGGGCCGGCCGCCGCCGTTGATCTGCTCCAGTCCGGCCCGGGCGAGGATGCGGTTCTCCTCACGCAGCGGGACCATGTCGGCGACCGTGCCGAGCGCCACCAAATCGCAGAGCGCTTTCAGGTTCGGCTCCGCCCGGCCGCCGAAGAAGCCCGCCTCGCGCAGCTCGCGGCGCACGGCGATGGCGAGGTAGAAGGCCACCCCCACGCCGGCGAGCGCCCCCAGGCCGGCGGGGCAGTCGGGACGCTTGGGGTTGACCACCGCCGCGGCCGCCGGCAGCGCCGCCGAGATGTGGTGGTGGTCGGTGATGATCACGTCGACGCCGCGGGCGGCGGCGGCGTCGACCGCCGCGTGGCTGCCGGAGCCGCAGTCGACGGTGATCACCAGGCTGGCGCCGCCCGGACCGGAGGCCGGCGGGATGTGCTGCGGCTTGAGGCCGTAGCCGTCGGTCAGGCGGTGGGGGATCGCGTAGCCCACGTTCGCCCCGCAGGCCTTCAGGAACTCGAGGAGCACCGCCGTGCCGGTCGTGCCGTCCACGTCGTAGTCGCCGAACAAAAGGATCGACTCCCGCCGGCAAACGGCCCGGGCGATGCGCCGCGCCGCCCGATCGACGTCCTTCAATCCGGTGGGCGGCCGCAGGTGGGCGAGGGAGGCTTCGAGGAAGAGCCCGGCCTGCTCCGGCGAATGGATCCGCCGGTTGACCAGCACGGCGGCCGTCACCGGGTGGCACCCCAAGGCGCGCTCGAGCGCCCGGACCGACCGCGGGTCGGGCGTCATGACCTCCCATTGTTTTCTCATCGGTGACCACCGGCCTTTCGCGGGGATGCGGTCGCGGCCGCAGCGGCCGACTATAGCGGATCGGGGGGCGCGGCTCAACTGAAAACCCCGCCCGCCGGGCCCGCCGGAGATTTTGGTTGAAAAAGCGCCGCCGGTGGTTATAGTGAAGGCTGCTCGTCGAATCCTTCGCTCACGGCACCGCGTGGCCCGCATGGCGTCCAGGACGTTTTTCATCCACACGATCGGCTGTCAGATGAACCACCACGATGCCGAACTCATGGCGCTCGAGCTCTCGGCGGCCGGCTTCGCGCCGGCCCCCAGCGCGGCGGCCGCCGACCTCGTCGTCGTCAACACCTGCTCGGTGCGCGGCAAGGCCGAGCAGAAGGCCTTCAGCCTGATCGGGCAGCTCGAGGCGGGGCGGCGGCCGGGCAGGATTCTCGTGGTCGCCGGGTGCGTCGCGCAACAGGAGGGCGAGCGGCTGCTCGCGCGGGCGCCCGGGGTCGATATCCTGCTCGGGACCGGCGCCGTCACCCGGCTCCGACGCGCCGTCCGCCGGCTCGAAGCCGATGGGCGTCCGGTCGTGGATCTCGGCGCGGCCGGCGGCGCCGGCGGGCAGCTTGCGGCCGAGCGGCCGCCCGGGCGCCCGGTCCGCTTCATCACCATCATGCGCGGCTGCGACAACTTCTGCGCCTACTGCATCGTGCCCCACGTGCGGGGGCGCGAGGCGAGCCGCCCGCCGGAGGAGATCGTGCGGGAGGCGGAGCGCCTGGCGGCCGGCGGCGTGCGCGAGGTGACGCTCCTCGGCCAGAACGTCAACAGCTACGGGCGCCGGGAGGGCTACGGGTCGTTCACCGGCCTGCTCGAGCGGCTGAACGGGGTCGCCGGGCTCCGGCGGATCCGCTTCACGACCTCGCACCCCAAGGACCTGACGGCGGAGCTGATCGGCGCATTCGCGCGCCTGGAGAAGCTCTGCCCCCACATCCACCTGCCGGTGCAGTCCGGCTCCGACCGCATCCTCGAGCGCATGAACCGCCGCTACACGGCCGCGCAGTATCTCGAAAAAGTCGACCGGCTGCGCGCCGCCCGGCCGGGGATCGCCATCACCTCGGACATGATCGTCGGCTTTCCGGGGGAAACCGAAGCGGACTTCGAGGCGACGCTCGATCTCATTCGGCGCGTGGAATTCGACGGGCTGTTCGCTTTCGTCTACTCGGACCGCCCGCACACCCCCGCGCGGGGCTTCGACGGCAAGGTGCCGGCGGCGGAGGCGCGCGCGCGGCTCAAACGGCTGCTCGCGCTTCAGGAGACCTATTCCCTGGCCCGGAACCGGGCCCTCGAAGGGACGGTGCAGGAGGTTCTCGCCGAGGGGTTCAGCAAGCGGAAAGGCCGGGCGCCGGGCGCGCCGGGCGTTGCACCCCAGTGGACCGGCCGCACCCCCGGCAACAAGGTCGTCAATTTCCACCGCGACGGCCGCCGCGGCGGCCGGCCGCCGGCGCCGGGGGAGCTCATCGCCGTGCGCATCGAGCGGGCGCTGCCGCATTCGCTTCTCGGTGTGACCGTGGATCCACCCGCATGGCCGAACAAGGAGACGGATCAATGCTGCGCAAGGCCACCATCGCCGGGCTGACGCTGGACCCGGCCTCGAACACGCCCATCATCATCCTGAAAACCGAGGATGACGACCAGACGGTCCCCATCTGGATCGGGCTGCTGGAGGCGACCTCCATCGCCTCCGCGCTGCAGCACGTGCGCTACGAGCGGCCGATGACCCACGATCTCTTCAAGAACTTCGGCGACGAGCTGAAGATCTCGATTGCCCGGGTGGAGGTGTGCGACCTGCGCGACAACACCTTTTTCGCCCGGATCCATTTCGTCTCGCCGGGCCGGACGTTCGACATGGATGCCCGGCCGAGCGACGCGATCGCGCTGGCGCTGCGGTTCGAGGCGCCCATCTATGTCGACGACGCCGTGATCAAGAAGTCGAAATCCCGCGACGACCAGGCGGAAATCGCCGACACGAGCGAAGAGGGCAAGAAGTGGGCCGAGTACCTCGAGAAGCTGTCGACCGACGATTTCGGCAAGTACAAGGTGTGACGGCCCGCCGGCAACCCGATGCCGCCCCCGGCGCGCCCGTGCGGCGCCCGGGGGCGGCGCCGGCCAACGGCCGCCCGCAGGGCGAGGCCCCGCTGCGGATGTTGAAATTCTTAAATCGAAGCCGAAAAACGCCGTTTTTCGAACCCCCGCCGCCTGAAGCCGCCTGTCGATAATTCCGGCCCGAACACGTTATCCATTTAATTTCATGCGCGATTTCGGCGGTCCCGGCCGCGGGCGCGCGGCAGCCGCTTTTCCGGGCCGCCCCGGCGGCAATCCCAACGATTTCATGCCGATAAAAAATGTCGATAACCGCGCCCGGCGGCGGCGCTAGCGGCGCGCGGTGCGGCTTGACGTCCGGCGCGGAAGGGGGCTAAATGCGCGTGCCTCGATCCACCGGCGGCACGACGCGACCGAATGCGTGAGCCAGAATTCCGAACATGCCTGCTTCCAGCCCGGGGAGTCGCGATGAGCACGATACTGGTGATTGAAGACGACAGGGTGATCTTGGCGCTGATCGAATCCGCGCTGGCGCACTTCGGCCATACGGTCGTGACGGCCGCCGACGGCCGCGAGGGCATCGAGCGCTTCGAGCGCGGCGAGTTCGACGTGGTGATCACGGACTTATGCATGCCGCGGCTGGACGGCCGCGGGGTGGTCGACCACATCCGCCGCTCCGGCCGGCCGCAGACCCCGGTCATCGGCATGTCCGGAACCCCCTGGCTGATGCAGGGCGGCGGCTTCGACCGGGTCCTGCCCAAGCCCTTTCCGCTGGAGCGGCTGATCGGCGCGGTGGCCGCCGTCGATGGCGCCGCTGCGCCCGCGGGGGTGCAGGCGGTCGCCTGAGCCCCGAGGCTTTCAGCCCAACCGGAACTCCCCGTCCTCGTAGACCACCGCGCGCGAGCCGTCCTTCAGGACCGCCGTCACCCGTTTGGGTTGCGCATCGATGAAGTCCCAGTGCAGGGCGGAGGAATTGAAGCCGAGCCGCGCGCGGCAGGCCGGCGTGAGGCGGCGTGGGTCCCCGGCGTAGGTGTTGCCGTAGGAGGCGCCGAGCGCGATGTGGCAGTTGCCGTGCGCCCCGCCGAAATTCTCGTCGTAGAGCGTGTTGGCCATGAAGCGGTCGATGCGCGAAAAGCGCCGGTCGGTCAGCGAAAACTCGCCCAGCCGGCGGGCCCCCGCATCCATGGCGAGCTGACGCCGCAGAAAGGCCTGCCCCTCCGCGGCGGAGGCCTTGACCACGACCCCCGCCTTGAACTCCAGGCGCACGCCCCGGACGACGTTGCCGTTGCGGAACGCGGGGATATCGGCGCAGAAGACCCCTTCCGCGCCGCGCCAGTCCGGGCTGACGAACACCTCGTAGCTCGGGATGTTCCGGCCGGTGACGCCGGCCCAGCGGCGCGCCTCCCCGAGTCTGAGCCGCAGGTCCGATCGCTGCGATTCGAGGTGCAGGCCGGCGATCGGCAGGGCGTCGAGCGCGCGGCGGATCGCGGCGGCCCGGCGGTGGACCGCCTGCCACTCGGCGACCGCCCGGTCGGAGTCGAGCCGGCAGGCGCGCACGATCTGCCGGCGGTACTGCGCCGGGGAGAGGCCGGCCTGTTCGGCCGCGGCCGGGGTGGGGAGCACGGCGAGCGTCCAGCTGTAGGCGCCCGCGGCCTCCCGGCGCTCCAGGATCGCGCGCACGCCGCGGGCGGCTAGCGCCGCGCGGCCGATCTTGGCCGGGTCGACATCCCGCAGGTGGGTGAGGCCGTCCGGGGCGAGCAGCAGCACGGTGCCGTTCAGGCGGCGCGCGAGCTCGGCCTCGCCCGGGGCGATGAAATCGAGCTGCCGCCGGACGGCCTTCCGGTAGAGACAGCGCTCCATGGCGGGGGTGGGCAGCGCGCGGGCGATGGGGTGCATGCCCTTGGCGATCAGCTTGGCGTAGAGGACCTCGGCCAGGTTGACGGCGGCGGCATGGTGGCGGATCAGCACCACGTCGCCCCGGCGGAACGCGCCGCGGCGGGCCGTCTTCAACCCCCACCACAGCACGTCGGCATAGACGTCGAGCTCCTGCGGCGTGAGCATGGGGCGCCTCTCAATCGTCCTTCAGGAAGAGCCGGTGGTACTCCGCCTCCGACAGGTGCCGGCGCAGCAGCCGGTTGAGGAGATCGAAGATCGCCGCAAGCTCCCGGTCCTCCAGGCGCTTGACCAGGAGGCCGATCAGCGCGTCGTCGGAGAATTTCTGCAGCGTGACGATCACGGTGTTTTCATCGGTTTCGCGGTCGAGGCCGAAGCCGACCAGGCCGTCGTACTCGTCGACGAAGCGATGCGAGTGGCGCGCCATCGTGTGTGCCGTCCGGTTAAGAGGTGGGATCGCGCGGCGCCGGCCTCGCGGGCCGGCGCCCGCCAAGACGCCCGCCGAGCCGAGTTGTAGATGAGATCGCCGGCGCGGTCAACGGCCGGCGGCGGTGCGCCCCGAGTCGAGGGCGCTGCGGATGGCCGCGGCGAACTCCTCGCGGACGATCGGCTTCATGACGAACTTGCGGATGCCGAGGCCGAGCGCGTCCTCCTCGGTGATCCGCTCGTTGTATCCGGTGCACAGGATCACCGGCAGGCCGGGGCGGACCTGCCAGAGTTTCCGGGAGAGCTCATCGCCCGTCATCTCGGGCATGGTCATGTCGGTGATGAGCAGGTCGAAGCTTTCCGGGCGGCGGCCGAAGGCCTCCAGGGCCTCCCGGCTGCTGGTGAAGGCCGTGACGGCGTAGCCCATTTTTTCGAGCATCTGCCGGGCCATGCCGACGATCGCCTCCTCGTCGTCCACGAGCAGGATGCGCTCCCGGCCGCGGGGCGGCGGGGAGGAGGCGGGCGGGGGCGCCTGTTCGGCGGCATCCTCCAGGATCGGCAGGTAGACGTGGAAGGTGCTGCCCCGGCCGGGCGCGCTCTCGACCGTGACGAACCCGCCGTGGTTTTTGACGATCCCGTGGATCACCGAGAGCCCGAGGCCGGTGCCTTTGCCCGGCTCCTTGGTCGTGTAGTAGGGCTCGAAGATGCGCTCCATCACGGCGGCGTCCATCCCGATCCCGTTGTCCTGGACCCACAGGTGCACGTGGCGGCCCATCTTGATGCCGATGCGCCGCGCCATCTCCTCGTAGCTGATGGTCGTCTCCGCCAGGCCGACTTCGATGCGGCCGGCGCTGTCGGGCATGGCCTGGTAGGCGTTGGTGCACAGGTTCATCACGACCTGGTGAACCTGGGTGGGGTCCCCCAGGATGGGGTGGCACTCCTCGTCGAGCGCCGGGACGATGTCGATCGTCTTGGGGATGGAGGCCCTCAGGAGCTTCAGCGCTTCGGCGACGACCGTCTGCACCTTGACCGGCTTGCGTTCGCGCCCGTTCTGCCGGCTGAAGGTCAGGATCTGCTGCACGAGCTCCTTGGCGCGGTTGGCCGCCTTGAGGATCTCATCCAGGTTGGCGCGGGCCTGGCTGTCCTCGGGGACGTCGTCCATGGTGAGCTCGGTGTAGCCGATGATCGGAAACAGGATGTTGTTGAAGTCGTGGGCGATCCCTCCGGCGAGGGTCCCGATGGCCTGCAGCTTGAGCACCTGCTGCATCTGCCGTTCGGACTCGGCGAGCGCGCGGGTGCGCTCCTCGACTTTCTTCTCGAGGATCGCGTTCTGGTGGCGCATCAGCCGGTAGAACTCGAGGCTCTCGATGGCGTTGGCCGTGTTGAGCAAAATGATGGAGAGCAGCGTCAGCGAGCTGTCCGGGATCTGGCGGCGGGCGTTGTCCAGGACCCCGATGAACATGCCGCGGATCCGCGAGTGGGTGGCGATCACGTGCAGCACCAGGCGTTTGCCGGGCGCATCGGCGGCGATGGTGATGCCCCGGCGCTCGCGCAGCGCCCAGGCGAAGAAGCCCTTCTCGATGGCCTGGTCCATCTCCCGAGCGACCTGTTCGCGCGCTTCGGGCGGGTTGCAGACCGAGAGCTGGAAATCGGAGTCGTCGGGGCTGACGAGAAAGAGCGCGCTCGCCTCGAAGGGGATGATGTGCCGGATGCGCTTCTCCGCCTCGTCGAGGATGTTCTCCGGTCCGACGCTGTTCAGGATGTTCTCCTGGAAGTCGACCAGCGAGAGCACCATCTCGAGGACCGTCTGGACGTAGCGGCGGTTCTCCTCCAGGTGGGCGATGCGCGCCTGGAGCTCCGCGGAGGAGCACTCGTGGGCGAGGGCGGCGGCGGTCATGGCTGCAGCAGGAAGTCGAGGGCGTTCATCTGGTGGGTCATCTGCTTGACGACGAGCTCGAAGCAGCTCGGGTCGAGCCCCAGGGCCTCCCAGGCCTTCCCGTCCAGGGGCGGCACATAGCGCTCGCCGCTTGTCCCCATGCCGAGCGCGTTCGCCAGGATGTCGGCCAGGTGGACGATGGCGGCCGAGACCGGATCGGGCGCGATCGCCGGCTCGTGGTGGAAGCTGACGGCGTTTTCCAGGCTGAGCGGCAGCCGCCACTGGTTCAGGAGGTAGCGGCCGATGCTCGCGTGGTGGCAGCCGAGCCGCCGCATCTCTTCGTCGTAAAGGCAGCTCTCCGCCGCCCGGGCCTCTGCCAGCAGCGCGACCGACACCTCCGGGAAGTAGATGAAGAGCAGCAGCCGACCGAGGTCGTGGAGCAGGCCCGCGGTGAACATCTGCTCGGTCTGCCGGAGGTTTTTCTGGGCGGTCAGCAGGCGCGCGGCGATCCCGCAGGCGAGGCTGTGGGCCAGGAAGGAGTGCATGCTGATCAGCCGGCTGGGGATCTTGCGGAACAGCGACATGATGCTGATGCCCATGGCGAGGCTGGTGAGCTCGCGCGTGCCGACAAGCGTCACGGCGAGCGACACGCGGTCGACGCGGGTCGAAAGCCCGTAGAACGAGGAGTTGACGATCCGGAGCAAGAGCGCCGTGAGACTCGGGCTCTTGTTGATCACCTGCGCGATCTGGTCCGAGGAGGAGAAGGGGTTGGCGATCACCTCGTTCAGCTCGGTGACGATCGCGGGGATCTCTGGCAGCCGGATCTCCTTTTCGATGAATTTTTGCAGGAAGTCCTTCTGCCGGGGGGGGGAGGCGGCCGCGACGGGCGCAAGCTCGCCGTCGGGCTCGGCCGCCTGTTTCCCCTGGGAGCAGCGGTGGACGAGCGCCTGGTTGAAGATCTCCTCGACCGCCGGATGCTGGCGGTCGGTGTGCCGGAAGCGCCGCTCCAGCTCGGCGCGCACGGCCGCCTTCACCTCGGCCGGGATCTCCGCGGCCTCCGCCGGCGCGCTCTCCTCCGCCGCGGAGACGATGTCCACCTGGGATATGCCCCAGATCTTGAAAATACGGATGTGCTCCGGCTGGATGATCTTGCCGCGCGGCAGCAGCAGCCGGCCCTTGATGTCCCTCACATCCTGGCCCAGAACCGCTCCGGGCTTCAGCTTCGTGGTGCGTACCGCCTCCATGCGCCGCCTCATCGCGAAGGGGATGTCCGCATGTTTCCGGGAGGCGCTCCACCTCCCGGCCGTGGTGCGTTCGAATTCCTATATCGGTATTTGCACGCGGATCTTGAGGGAAAAACAGGTGTTAAACCGCGGGAGGGCTTGCGGGGGAGGCGCCGATTGAAGAAAAACGCATAAAATTATGGCGTTGTTAGAAAGAGGCATCGGGCGGCGCGCGGGCGGGCGCCCTATCCGGGCGGCTCCGGCGGACGGCCGTATTCGGCCAGGGCGAGCTCGGCCAGCTTGAATTTCTGTATCTTGCCGGAGGCCGTCGCCGGGAAGGAATCCACGAACTTGTAGTGGCGGGGGCGCTGCTCCGCGGGAAGGCTGCGGGCCACGTGGGCGGCGACCGCCGCGAGCGGCAGCCGGCAGCCGGCTTTCAGCCGGATCCAGGCGGCGGCCTCCATTCCGAGCTCCGGATGGGGGAACCCGAACACCTGGACCTCGGAGACCTCCGGCAGGCGGTAGATGACCTCTTCGATCTCCACGGGGAAGATGGTCGCCCCGCCTCTCACGATCACCTCCTTCAGCCGGCCGGTGATGCGCACATAGCCCTCGGCGTCCATTTCGCCGAGGTCCCCCGTGTGGAGCCAGCCGTCGCGGTCGACGGCTGCGGCGGTCGCCGCCGGGAGCTTGAAGTACTCCGTCATGACGAGGCCGCGCGTACAGAGCTCCCCGGTCCGCCCGGGCGGAAGCTCGGCGCCGCTCGCCGGGTCGACGATCTTGACTTCGCAGCAGGGAAGCGGGCGGCCGATCGTGGCGACGCGCCGCTCGATCGGGTCCTGCGGATGGGTCATCGTGATCCAGGAGGAGGCCTCGGTGATCCCCCAGGCCACGGTGATGCCCGCCACGCCGATCTCGCGGACCAGCCGGCGCATCAGCTCCATCGGGCAGGGCGCCCCGCCGACGATGCCCTTTTTCACCGTCGCCCAATGCTCGGGCCGGAATCGCGGGTGGTCGAGCAGCGCGATCAGCATGCTGGGTGACCCGTAGACGGCCGTGCAGCGCTCGGCCGCGATGGACGACAGAACGGCCGGCGGATCGAAGCGGCGGCCGGCCATGACCAGGCAGGCCCCGCGCAGCAGGCCGGCGAGCGCGATGCAGGTGTTGCCGAACATGTGGAACAGGGGGAAAAAGAGGCAGAGCCGGTCGGCGGCCGCGATCCCCTGCCGCTCGGTCGCGCAAAGGGACTTGTTCACCAGCCCCAGATGGTTCAACACCACCCCCTTGGGGAGGCCGGTCGTGCCGGAGGTGTACATGATGGCGGTCGGGTCCTCGGGCCGCACGCCGGCGGATCTCGCGGCCAGGGTCCGCTCCGGGACCTCCCGGCCCCCGGCGAGCATCCGCTCCCAGGAGAGCTCCCCGTCCGGCGCGCCCGTTTCGGGGCCGCCGATCGTGACGACGCGCTCGAGACCGGGGATCTCCGCCGATGCCCGGCGGGCCGCATCGCGCAGCCGGCCGTCCTCTTCGGCCAGGGTGACGACCGCCCGGCATTCGGATTGCGAAAGAATGAAGTTTGCGGTCGACGGCGGTGCGCCCGGGTCGATCGGAACGGCGACGGCCCCGATGCGGGCGAGGCCGAAGAAGGCGAGCAGCCACTCCGGCACGTTGGGGGCCCAGAGCGCCACCCGGTCTCCGGGGGCGATGCCGAGCCCGAGGAACCCGCGGGCGGCGCTCTCGGTCGCGCGCAGGAGGTCCGCGTGGGAGAAGGTGGCCCCCGTTTCCGTGGCGACGAGGGCCGGCCGCCCGGCGTGCCTTGCGGCCACCTCGGCCAGCGCCTGGCCGATGGGTTGACGTCGGATCGTGTAGGCCATCGCTCATCCTTGAGGTTAAAAGGGGGGGGGCGCCGCGGCGTCCGACTGCGGCGCTGCGGGCGAATCATAGGCCAAACCGCCGAATTAGTCCAGGGAAAACAAATTTACAAATAAATCATGAATAATGTTCAATTAGTAAATGGCTTGACACGATCTGCCCCCTTCTATATACTCGCCGCCCATCGACTGAAATCCGACGGCGGACCCAAGGGGGCGGAATCGAAAGCGGCGTGTCGAAGCTGATCGAAATCGACCAGGTGTCCCTCTCCTTCGGGGGCGTGCAGGCGCTCTACGGCGTCAGCACCCACCTCCAGCCGCGCGAGGTCTTGGCCGTCATCGGCCCCAACGGCGCGGGCAAGACCTGCCTGCTCAACTGCATCAGCCGGTTCTACACGCCGCAAGAGGGCCGGATCCTCTACCGGGAGCGCGACATCACGCGGCTGCCCACCCACCGGATCGCGGCGATGGGGATCGCGCGGACCTTTCAGAACATCGAGCTCTTCAAGGGCATGACCGTCCTCGACAACATCAAGCTCGGGCGGCACGCCTTCCTGAAGTCCGGGATTTTCTCGGACATCCTCTACTGGGGCCGGACCCAGCGCGAGGAGCTCGCGCTGCGCCGCGAAATCGAAGAGACCATCATCGATCTGCTCGAGATCGAGTCCATCCGCAAGAAGGTGGTCGGGACCCTGCCCTACGGGCTGCAGAAGCGGGTGGAGCTCGCCCGGGCGCTCGCGATGAAGCCCGAGGTGCTGCTGCTCGACGAGCCCATGGCCGGCATGAACCTGGAGGAGACCGAGGACATGGCGCGGTTCATCTTGAGCGTCAACCGCCTCTGGGGGGTGAGCATCGTCTTGGTCGAGCACGACATGGGGGTGGTGATGGACATCTCCGACCGGGTCTGCGTGCTCGAATTCGGGCAGAAGATCGCCGAGGGCCCGCCGGCTGAGGTCCAGCGGGACCCCAAGGTCATCCAGGCCTACCTGGGCGCGGACACCGCGAGCCACTCCCGGCTCTGAGGGATCGACAGCATGCACGCAACGGCCACGGCGCCGAACGGCCCCATCGATGCCCGCACCCTCCCGGGGCTGCTCGTCCGCAACGCCGAGCGCTTCGGCGACCGGCGGGTGGCGCTGCGCGAGAAGGAGTTCGGGATCTGGCAGTCGGTCACCTGGCGCGGCTACCTCGAGAACGTCCGCACCCTGTCGCTCGGGCTGATCGCGCTCGGCTTGAAGCCCGGAGAAGCGCTCGGCATCATCGGCGACAACCGCCCCGAGTGGGTCTACGCGGAGCTCGCCGCCCAGTCCGCGGGGGCGGTCCCCTTCGGCATTTTCCAGGACGCCGTGGCGGGCGAGGTCGCCTACGTCATCGACCACTCCGGGGCCGCGATGATCGTCGCCGAGGACCAGGAGCAGGTGGACAAGATCCTCGAGCTGAAGGCGCGCCTGCCGCGCCTGAAGCGGATCATCTACGCCGACCCGAAGGGGCTGTGGGACTACCGCGACGAGCTGCTGACCCCGCTCGCGGAGGTCATGCGCCTCGGCCGCGAGCTCGACGGCCGCGAGCCGGGGTGCTTCGCGGAGAACGTGGGGCGGCTGCGCGAGACGGACCTCGCCATCATCTGCTACACCTCCGGCACCACCGGGAACCCCAAGGGGGCGCTGCTCACCCACCGCAACATCCTGAGCATGGTGGCCGCTCTGGACGCGGTCGACCCCAAGCGCCCCTCCGACGAGTTCGTCTCCTTCATCCCCCTGCCCTGGATCGTCGAGCAGACGATGAGCGTCTTCTCCGCGCTGTATGCCGGCTTCACGGTGAGCTTCCCCGAGGAGCCCGAGTCCGCCATGGCCGACCTCTTCGAGATCGCCCCGAGCCTCATGGTCGCCTCCCCGCGGATGTGGGAGGGGATCTCGCGCCAGGTGATGGTCAAGCACCTGGACGCCTCCTTTTTCAAGCGGCGGGTCTACGAGCTGTGCCTGCCGATCGGCTACCGCTGGGCGGACTTCAAGTTCGAAAAGCGCCGCCCGCCGCTCGGCTGGCGGATCCTCTACGCGATCGCCTACGCCGCCGTCTTCCGGGCGCTGCGCGACCGTCTGGGCTTCTCGCGGGTGCGCTCGGCCATGACCGGCGGCGCCGCCCTGGGGCCCGACGTCTTCCGCTTCTTCCACGCCCTCGGGGTGAACTTGAAGCAGATCTACGGCCAGACCGAGGTGGCCGGCTACTCGACCATCCACCGCGACGGCGACATCAACTTCGATTCGGTCGGGATCCCCGTGCCGGCGGCGGAGATCGCCATTCACGCGCCCGACCCCGAGGGGGTGGGCGAGGTCGTCTCCCGCGGCCCCGGCCTCTTCCAGGGCTATCTCCACAACGAGGAGGCGACGCGCGAGGCGATCGTCGACGGCTGGATGCGCACCGGCGATGCGGGCTACTTCACCCCCGCGGGGCACCTGGTGATCATCGACCGCGTCAAAGACCTGATGACGCTGAAAAGCGGCGCCCGCTTCTCGCCCATGTTCATCGAAAACAAGCTCAAGTTCTGCCCCTACATCGTGGAGGCCGTCGTGCTCGGCCATGGGCGGGACTACGTGACCGCCATGATCTGCATCGACTACCGGCACACCGGCAAGTGGGCCGAGGAGCACCGCCTCAACTACACGACCTACTCCGACCTCGCCGGGAAGCCCGAGGTGATCGCGCTGATCGAGCGCGAGGTGCTGCGGGTGAACGCGAGCCTGCCGGAGAAGGCGCGCATCCGCAAGTTCCTGCTGCTCTACAAGGAGCTCGACGCCGACGACGAGGAGCTCACGCGCACCAAGAAGATCCGCCGCCGCTTCATCGCCGAGAAGTACGCGAAGGAGATCGACGCGCTCTACGGCGAGGTGTCGAGCCTGCCGATCGAGGCGGTCATCCGCTACCAGGACGGCAAGACGGCCGTGCTGCGAACCGAGCTCGCGATCCGGGTCGTCGGGGACGGCCCGCCGCCCACCCGCGCCGCGCCGCGCCGCGGGCTGCTCGAGACCTTCCGGGGGAGGAAGCCGACGTGACCGGCGAGATTCTCTTCTTCGCGCAGTTCTTCATCACCGGGCTTTCCATGGGGTCGATCTACGCGCTGGTCGCCCTGGGCTTCGTCCTGATCTACAAGTCCACCTCGATCCTCAACCTCGCCCAAGGCGAATTCCTGATGGTCGGGGCCTACATCTGCCTCGCCCTCACCCTGGACCTGAAGCTCAATTTCATCGCGGCATTCACCCTCACGCTCGTCTTTTCGGTCATCCTGGGGCTCGCGGTGGAGCGGCTGGTGCTGCGCCCGCTGATCGGCGAGCCGATCATCTCGATCATCATGGTGACGATCGGCCTGACCTACATCCTGCGGGGGGCGGTCATCATGCTCTGGGGAAACGACATCCGGCAGTTCAACATCTTTCCGGAGACCCCGGTCGACCTGTGGGGGGTGAAGATCACGCATCTCTACCTCTGGAGCATGGGGGTGTCGCTCTGGATGCTCGCCGTTTTCGCGGCCTTCTTCAAGCGCACGCGCACCGGGGTTTTCATGCGCGCCGTGGCCGACCACCAGACCGCCGCGCAGAGCATGGGGATTTCGGTCAAGCGCGTCTTCGCCATCAGCTGGTGCATCGCCGCGGTCGTCTCGGCCATCGGGGGCATCCTGATCGGCAACATCGGCGGGGTGGGGGTCGAGCTGAGCCACATCGGCCTGAAGGTCCTGCCGGCGGTGATCGTCGGCGGCCTGGACAGCATCCTGGGCGCCATCGTCGGCGGGCTCGCCGTGGGGGTGCTGGAGTTCCTGTCGGCCGGATACCTCGACCCCTACATTCCGGCCATCAACGAAGTGTTTCCGTTCATCGTCCTGGTCGTGGTGCTGATGATTCGTCCCTACGGGATGTTCGGCATCGAGGAGATCGAACGGGTGTGAGCGGCCCCGTCGGCCGCTCGACGAGGAGACCATGCCAGCCGGACTGTTCCACGAATCGTACCGGTCCGATGAACGGATCTTCCAGACCTGGTTCGTGCGGGCGTGGCTCGCCGTCTTCCTGGCGGCCGCGCTGCTCGTGCCGTTCGTGGCCTCCAAGTACGTCGTCTCCACGCTGACCGAGGTCGGCATCGCCGTCATCGCCTGCCACGGGCTGAACCTCTTGACCGGGTTCACCGGACAGATCTCCCTCGGGCAGGCGGCGTTCATGGGGGTGGGGGCGTACGCGAGCGCGATCCTCTGCGGCCGGCTGGGGCTGCCGTTCCTCGCCGCGCTGCCGCTCGCCGGGGCGACCGCGGCGCTCGTCGGCATGGTGTTCGGGATCCCGTCGCTAAGGCTGCGCGGGCTCTACCTGGCGATCGCCACCATCGCCGCGCAGTTCATCATCGAGTTCACCATCCGCCGCTGGGACGGCCTGACCGGCGGCGTCCAGGGGATGTACGTCGAGGCGGGGGCGATCGGCCCCTTCGCGCTCAACCGGCACGTGCCGCTCTACTACCTCACCTTCGCCTTGGCGGTGGCCGCGACCCTCGTCACCAAGAACATCGTGCGCTCGCGCTCGGGGCGCGCCTTCGTCGCCATCCGCGACCGCTACCTCGCCGCCGAGGTGATCGGGGTGAACCTCTTCAAGTACCGCCTGATGTCCTTCGCCGTCTGCGCGTTTTTCGCCGGGATCGCGGGGGCGCTGCTCTCCCAGTACCTGCAGGTCATCACCCACGAGTCCTTTTCGATCAGCCAGTCCGTCGACTACCTCGCCATGTGCATCATCGGCGGCCTCGGGCACATCCTGGGCGGGATCTTCGGCGTGGGCTTCTGGTTCATCCTGGAGCGGATCCTCGAGGTCGTCACCACCACCCTGAACGCGGCGTTTCCCAAGCACGTGACCTGGTTCGTCTCCATCCGCGAAATCGTCTTCGGGCTGGTCATCATCCTGTTTCTGATCTTCGAACCCGACGGGCTCGCCGCGCGCTGGCGGACGATCCGGGCCTACTGGAAGCTGTGGCCGTTCTCCTATTAACCCCTCAGGCGAAAGGAGCATCACCATGAAGCGCTGGACTGCGGTTTGTTTGGTTCTGGCGGCCGCCCTCTGGGCGGGACCGGGCGCCGGCAGCGCCCCGGCCGCGGACGTCATCAAGTGGGGGGTCCTGATCGACCTCTCCGGCCCCACCTCGGACTGGGGCAAGAACCAGGTGAAGGGCCAGCTGGACGCCATGCGCTGGGTGAACGAGAACGGCGGCATCAACGGCAAGCAGCTGCAGCTCATCGTGGTCGACGACGCCTACGACACCGCCAAGGGGGTGGCCGGCTACAACCGCCTGGTGGACTCCGAAAAGGTGCTCGGGATCTACATCCAGTCGACCGGGACCACCATCACGCTCGCCAAGAAGATCGTGGCCGACGGGATCGCCACCATCGCGGCCTCCTTCACGGCCAAGTTCGAGGACCCGGCGAAGACCCCCTTCAG
Source organism: uncultured Desulfatibacillum sp. (assembly GCA_964573635.1). Lineage (GTDB taxonomy): Bacteria > Desulfobacterota > Desulfobacteria > Desulfobacterales > SpSt-501 > SpSt-501. The sequence goes on from CAZNKG010000002.1 coordinate 255,175, forward strand.
CTTCTACGTCTCGCCCTCCTACGGCACGATGGGCCGGATCGCGCTCAAGTGGGTCAAGGACAACTGGAAGGATGCGAGCCGCAACCCCAAGATCTGCTACATCTTCCCGGACAACACCTACGGCCGCGACATCCTCGACGCCTGCAAGACCTACGCGAAGCAGATCGGGGTCGACGTCGGCAGCGACCAGGTGGTGAACTGGCCGACGAAGGACGCGACGGTGCAGCTCACCAACATGAAGCGCGAGGACCCCGACTTCGCCTACATCACCTCCACCGCCATGAACGGCGCGGTGATCCTCAAGAACGCCAAGGCGCTCGAGCTGCGGACCAAGTTCATCTCCAACATCCGCAACTTCGAAGAGTCGCTGATCGAGCTGAGCGGCGGCGCGGCGGAAGGCACCTACGGGGTGAACCCCATCGCCCCCTACGGGGCGAACGTTCCGGGGATGAAGAAGGTGGTCGAATCGCACGACAAGTGGCACCCGGGCGAGAAAGGCACCAACGTCTACGTCGAGGGCTGGGTGAACATCCTCTCGGTCGCCGAGGCGCTCAAGATCGCCGACAAGGCGAACGCGCTCAACCCCGCCGGCATCCGCAACGCCTTCGAGCAGTTCAAGAACTTCGACACCGGCGGCCTCGCCCCGCCGCTCACTTTCACCCCGACCGACCACCGCGCCAGCATGGCGGCGAAGATCTACCAGATCCAGGGCGGGAAGATGGTGGACGTGAGCGGCTGGATCGAGCTGCCGCGCGACGCGGAATACTTCGGCAAGTGACCGTCCGGGGCGCGGCGCCCCGGACGCCGCGCCCCGCCAACGCGAAGGGGCCTTCCATGATCGCGCTCGACCTGCCGCGGCGCTTCAACGCCGCCGACTACTTCATCGAACGCCACGTCGTCAAGGACGGGGGCGGCCGCACGGCCGTCCTCGCCGAGGACCGGGAGTACTCCTACGCCGAGGTCCTCGAGCGCGTGAACCGCGCGGCGAACCTGCTCGCCGGCCTCGGCGTGCGCATGGAGGAGCGGGTGCTGCTCCTGCTCGCCGACAGCCCCGAGATGCTCTTCGCCTTCTTCGGGGCGATGAAGCTCGGCGCCGTTCCGGTCCCGGGGAACATCCTGATGAAGGCGCCCGACTTCCGCACCATCCTCAACGACAGCCGCGCGCGGGTCCTGATCGTCGAGGCCGATCTCCTGCCCGAAATCGAGGCCGTGCGCCGCGAGGCGCCCTTTCTCGAGCACCTCCTCGTCTGCCGCGGCCCGGACCGCGGCTACCCGGCCTTCGAGGAGCTTTCGGCGGCCGCCTCGCCCGAGGCGGCTTCCGCCCCCACCACCCCCGACGACAGCGCCTTCTGGCTCTACAGCGGCCGCAACCCCGCGCGGCTCATGGCCGCCGTGCACCACCACAGCCACCCGGTCTATTGCGCGCGGGCCTATGCCGACGGGATCCTCGGGATGACCGAGCGGGACCGCGTGCTCGCCTCCTTTCTTTTCTTCGCCTACGGGCTGGGCAACGGGCTCTTCTTCCCGCTGCACGCCGGCGGAAGCACCGTCCTCGTCCGCCACCCGCCCAAGCCGGAGCGGGTCTACGCCGACCTCGTGCGCTTCCGGCCGACGCTCTTCTTCACGGTCCCGACGCTGCTCCAAGGGCTCGTGGACCACGCCCGCGAGCGCCGCGCGGCGGGTCGGGCGCTGCCCCCCCTCGAGGGGCTGCGCGCCTGCATCTCCTCGGCGGAGATCCTCTCCCCGGAGGTCTACCGCCGCTTCACGCAGACCTTCGGCGTCGAGGTGCTCGAGGGCACCGGCTCGACGGAGATCGGCCACATCTTCCTTTCCAACCGCTTCGGCGAGGTGCGCCCCGGGACGACCGGGCGCCCGGTGCCGGGCTACCGGGTGCGCCTGGTCGACGACGACGGCCGCGAGGTCGCCCCCGGACAAGTCGGAAACCTCCTGGTGAGCGGGGGGTCGATCGCCTCCGCCTACTGGAACCAGCGCGCGGAGACGCGCGCCAACATGCAGGGCGAGTGGTTCGTCACCGGCGACCGCTACACCGTCGACGCCGACGGGTGCTACACCTTCCGGGGCCGCAGCGACGACATGCTGCGGGTCGGCGGCAAGTGGCTCGCTCCGGGCGAGGTCGAGCACACGCTCAGCCGGCACCCGGCGGTCGCCGAAAGCGCCGTCGTCGGCCAGCGGGACCCGGACGCGCTCGTCACCCCGGTCGCCTTCATCGTGCTGAAGCCCGGGCATGCGCCCTCGCCGGCGCTCGCCGAGGAGATCCAGCGGTTCGTCAAGCAGCGCCTGGCCGCCTACAAGTACCCGCGGCGCATCGCCTTCGTCGAGGGCCTGCCCAAGACGGCGGGCGGCCGCGTCCAGCGCTTCCTCCTGCAGGAGCAGGCCAACCGCGAGGCCGCCGATGCTCACGGTCAATAACATCGAGGTCATCTACGACGACGTGATCCTCGTGCTGAAGGGGCTCTCCCTGGAGGTGCAGGCGGGGCAGATCGTCGCGCTTCTCGGGGCGAACGGCGCCGGCAAGACGACGACGCTCAAGGCGATCTCCGGCCTGCTCAAGGTGGAGAACGGGAAGGTCACCGACGGCACGATCGCCTTCCGGGGCGAGCGCATCGACGGCCGCGATCCCGAAGAGATCGTGCGCCGGGGGATCTTTCAGGTGATGGAGGGCCGCTGCGTCTTTCCGAACCTGACCGTCCACGAGAACCTCATCGCCGCCACCCGCACGCGCTCCCGGCGCAGCGAGATCCAGGAGCGCTACGAGATGGTCTTCCACTACTTCGCGCCGCTCAAGCCGCTGCGCCATCGGGTGGCCGGCTACCTCTCGGGGGGCGAGCAGCAGATGCTCGTCATCGGCCGCGCCCTGATGGCCCGCACCGAGCTGATCCTGCTCGACGAGCCCTCCCTCGGCCTGAGCCCGCTTCTGGTGGGCGAGATTTTCGCCATCCTCAAGCGCTTGAACGCCGAGCAGGGGATGACCATGCTCCTCGTCGAGCAGAACGCGCGCATGGCGCTCTCCATCGCCGACCGCGGCTACGTGCTCGAAAACGGCAAGATCGTGCTCGACGACGACGTCGAAAAGCTGCGGAACAACGAGGACATCAAGATGTTCTACCTCGGCTACAGCGAGAAGGGGGGCAAGCGCAGCTACCGCGAGCTCAAGTTCTACAAGCGCCGGAAGCGATGGCTGACGTAAGCCCGCCCCCGGGGGGCGTGCGGCGCCGGCGGGCAGGCGGAGGGCTTGTGCGCGGCCGGGCGGCCTGATAGGGTGGGGCGGGCGGCCGCGGGGGTCGCGGCCTTGGACAGGGGGGATATGTGCCATGCCGAAAATCGGGATATTGGGGTGCGAGGCGGTGACGCGCGAGATGGACTGCGTCATGATCGGCTGCTTCGGGAACCTGCGCTCGCGGCAGGGGGAGTTCGCGCGCTACGCGGCGGACGACCCGCCGGAGCTCGTCGGCATCGTCGGCTGCGGCGGATGCCCGACCGCCGTGGGGTCGGGCAAGGTCTGGCAGAAGGTCAAGGCGCTGATCGAATACGGGATCAAGTCGCTGCACCTGACCTCGTGCCTGGTCCAGATATGCCCCTTCCGCGAGCAGTTCGTGGAGGCCCTGCGCCGCGACTACCCGGATCTCGAGATCGTCGCCGGCACCCATCCCTTCCACGATGTGGAGGCGTTCAAGCGCGGGGTCCGCGAGCTCGCCGAGCAGCGCGCGGCGACGCCGCAGAAAATGAACGACATCGTGTTCCGGCGCATCCGCATCGCGCCGGAGAAGGACGAACCCCGCTGAGTGCGGATCCGCCTGAGGAGAGCGATCGATGAAGCCCGCCGAGATTCTCAAGGACAAGGTCGTGCTGGTCGTCGACGACGAGCCCGACGTGACCGACTCCGTGGCCGAAGTGCTGGACAGCTGCCTGGTGCGCAAGGCGAACGACTTCGACACCGCGCGCCAGATGCTTCTGAGCTACACCTTCGACGTCGTGATCCTGGACATCATGGGGGTGAACGGCTTCGAGCTCTTGAAGCTCTCCGTCAAGCGCGGGTTCCCGACCGTGATGCTCACCGCCTACGCCCTTTCGCCCGAGTCGCTCGAGAAGTCGATCAAGCTCGGGGCGGTCTCCTTCCTGCCCAAGGAGAAGATGCAGGAGCTCGACGAGTTCATCGCCGACGTGGTCCTCAAGGGGGGCCAGCCGGTGTGGCTCAAGCTCTTCGAGAAGCTCGGCGCCTTCTTCGACAAGCGCTTCGGCCCCGACTGGAAGGCGCGCAACCGCTTCCTGGAGGATTTCGAGAGGACGCTGCGGGCCGAGCAGGCGAAGAGCCCGAGATGACCCGGGCGCTAGCGCGCGAACTCCGGCCGGATGAGGGCCGCGATCTCCTCCGGGGGGGCCATGCAGACGGTTTCGTCGTAGAGCGTCCGCAGCGCGGCCGCATCGGGGGTGGCGAGCGCCGGGTTGAAGTAGGTCCGCGGCGAGAAGATCAGGTGCAGCCGGGCGAAGTCGTCCCCGGGGGCGCCCGGGAAGAAGCCGACGTTGAAGTTGTATAGCCCCAGGCGGTCGTAGGCGCGCGCCGCGGCGGCGATGCCGGCGCCGACCGCCCGGCGGTCCTCCTCCGCGAGGTCCAGGACCTCGCGGCAGCCCGCCACCACGCCGGCGACGTCGCCGGCGACCCCGAAGGGGGCGAAGCCCGCCAGCCACGCGACCCTTCCGCCGCGGCCGAGAAAGCGCCGCCCGTCGGCCTCCTCGGCCGCGACGAGATCGTCCCAGTAGACCCGCCCCGTGCGCTCGCGGTAGGCCGCCGCGGCGGCGAGCTCGCGGCGCAGCTGGTTCGGGGCCGAGGCGGTCGCAAAGACCTGGAAATGCGGGTGGACAATGGAGCTTCCCGAGGCCGGCATGTAGTTCCAGCTCAGCAGGTGGTAGACCGACTCGGGGTGCCCGATCTCGCGGACGCGGCGGAAGAACTCCTGGGCGAGCGCGATTCCCTCGGCGACGAAGCCGGCGGTGATCTCGGCCATCGGGACGTGGTGGCGGCCGCCGAGCACGGCCACGGCCCCGAGCCCGTCGTAGGGCGCGAGATTGGGGAAAAGCACGCGGTCGCCGGACGTGAAACGCCCCGCGGGGGCGATCTCCGGCGGGAAGCAGGGGGTGGCCGCGTGGACCCGGCCGGGGCAGAAGGGGCAGTGCGCCTCGGTTCCGGCGACGATCCCGGCGATGTCGGGCTTGGGCCAGCTCAAGCGCTGGAAGTGGCAGACGCGCGCCGTCCGGCCGGTCAACGGATCGCTGCGGACCTCGATCGGGATAACCTGCGGCGCCATCCCTTTTTCCGGGTTGAGGATGACGGCCTCCTTGCGCACGACGTCGAACTGCATGGCGCTCCTCCGTCTCAGGCGAAGATTTCGGTGTAAACCAGCGAATCCGCAAAGCGCTCGTCCACGACGGCCATCGCCTCGCGCACCATCTCCCGGCCGCCGCAGAGGTAGAACGCGTAGCGCCCGAAAGCCAGGCGCTCCCGGAGGTATCCGGTGACCCGCCCCGGGAAGGCCGCCGGCCCGAGGGGCGGTCCGGCGCCGGAGAGGCAGGGGACGTAGGCGGCGGCGGGGGGCGCGACCGTTTCCCGGTAGTAGAGCTCCGCTTCGCGCCGCGCCCCGTGGAGCAGGATGTAGCCGCGGATGCCGGCGGCCGCCATGGCGCAGAAGGGGGCGATCCCCACCCCGGCGGCGACGAAAACCGCCGGCCGCGGCCCGCCGGGCCGGTAGCGGAAATGGCCGTGGGGGCCGCTGAAGCCGACGACGGCCCCGACCGGCAGCGCGGCGAGGCGCGGGGAGAGCCGGCCTCCCGCCACGCGGCGCACGAGGATGCGCAGGCCGGGCGAATCCGGTCCGGAAACGAGCGTGTAGTCGCGGGCGGCGCCCTCCAGGAAAAGGCGCACGCGCTGACCGGGGGAAAAGCGGAACCCCGCCGGCCGAGGCCACTGCAGCTCGAAAACCTCCGGCGCAAGGCGCCGCCGGGCGGCGAGCGGGGCCTCGAAGAGCGGCTCGGCCGCCGGCGGGGGGCTCACGGCTTCCACAAGCGCTCCGTCCGTCCCTGGAGGCGGTTCACGTGCCGCGCGAGCACGAAGAGATAATCCGACAGCCGGTTCAGGAAGGCGACCGCCCCTTCGAGCGGCGCGCGCGCCGCCCCGGCCTCGAGCCCCTCCAGCAGGCCGACCACCCGGCGCTCGGCCCGCCGGCAGACGGTCCGCGCGACGTGGGCGAGCGCCGCCGCGCCGTCGCCGGCCGGAAGAATGAAGCCGGTGAGCGGCGGCAGCGCCGCCTCCATGCGGTCGATCGCCTCCTCGAGCTCCCGGGTGAGCCCGGGGGAAAGCGGCGGCAGCGGCTCGCCGGCCTCCGCGCCGGGGGTGACCGCCAGGCGGGCGCCGACCACGAAGAGCTGCGACTGGATGCGCTCGAGCTCCGGGTCCTCCCCGGCGGCCGCCGCCGGCAGAAAGGCCCGGAGCGCGCCCAGGGCGGCGTTCAGCTCGTCGAGGGCCCCGACGGCTTCGATCCGCGCGTGGCTCTTTGGGACGCGCTCGCCGCTGTAGAGGCTCGTCCGGCCGCGGTCGCCCGTGCCCGTGTAGATCGTCATGGCGCCCCCCCTCTCATCCCCGCATAGCCCATTTCCCCCGTTGCGGTCAACGTTGCCGCTCGCTGCGGAGTTCGCGCGCGCCGATCAGGGCGATCGCCCCGAGCATGGCCCAGCCGGTCGCGGTGATCCCGATCCAGCCCCAGCGGGGGTAGGTGAGGCCGCCGGCGGTGATTCCGGCCGACCCCCCCAGGTAGTAGAGCAGCACGTAGAGGGAGTTGGCCCGGCCGCGCCCGGAGGCGAGCCGGCGGTTCAGGCAGCCGACGGCGGCCGAGTGCACCGGAAAGAAGCCGGCGCAGACCCCGCCGAGTGCGGCGGCCACCGCCGGCAGGCTCGGCAGGTGGGTCGCGCCGAGCGCCGCGGCGAAGATGAGGGCGCCGGCGACCATGACGGCGCCGTTTCCGAAGCGGTTGCTCGCTCGGCCGGAAAGGGGGGCCGCGGCGATGCCGATCACGTAGGCCGCGTACATGAGGGTGATCATCGCCGTCGAGGCGTGGAACGGCGGCCCCGCGAGATAGAAGGGCAGGTAGTTGAAGAGCGATGAAAAGACGAAGAAGGCGCTGAATCCGACGGCGAGCGGCCGCAGCACCGCGGCGCGGCCGAGCAGCGCGAAAAACCCCTCGGCGGCGCCCCCCCCGGCGGGCGCGCGGCGCTCCCGGGGCAAAAGCCGCCAGGCGGCGAGCGTCGCGGCGGCGACCAGGGCCGAGGCGGTGACGAAGGCGGCCCGCCAGTGAAGCGGCGGATGGATCCAGCCGCCGAGCAGGCGCCCGCCGAGCCCGCCGAGCACGGTGGCGGCGACATAGGCCCCCATGGCCACGTTCAGCCGTCCGGCCGGCAGGCGGCGCGCGAGGTCGGCCGCGATGCAGGTGGTCAGGCCGGGAAGGAAGAGCCCTTGCACGAGGCGCGCGGCGGCGAGCCACCACAGGTCGCGGACCACGGCGCAGAAAAGCCCGGCCGCCGCGACCGCCGCCCCGCTCACCGCGATGATCGGGTGGATGGCGACGGCGTCGGCGAGCCGGCCGAAGGGGAGGTTGGCGAGCGCGATGCCCAGGATCACGGCCGAGATGGTGGTCGAGGCGGCGCGCTCGCTCACCCCGAACTCGGCCTGCAGGACCGGCAGGACCGGCTGGAGGAGGTAGATGGTGGTGAACGCGGCGGAGACCAGCAGGAAGACCGCGGCCTGCAGCCTCGCGGCGTCGAGGGGTGCGGCCGGGGGGGGCCCGGCGGGCGGCGGATCGGCGGGCATCAGGCGCTCGGTGCCCTGGCGAGCAGCGCATAGCGGTGGCCCGAGCCCCACCAGGAGAGCCGCGGGCAGGCGATCATCGCCGCCCCGGCCGCCTCGGCGAGGCGGGCCACCTGGGCGGCCGTCATGGTGAGCTTGGAGCGCTTCCCGCGGGCCAGGCGCAGCCGGTTCTTGACCGCGTGGTGGTCGAAAAACGTGACGATCACGTAGCGCCGGGCGACCCGCAGGAGCTCGACGAGCAGCGCCTCGCGCTCCGCCTGGTCGCGCAGGTGGTGCGCGAGGCGGATGCAGACGGCGGCGTCCACCCCGCGGTCGGCGAACGGCAGGCGCAGGGCCGAGGCGCTGATCCAGATCCGGGATGGTCTGCCCGCCCCCGTCCGGCCGTCGACCAGCGGCGTCTCAGGCCCTGATCCGGCGTTTCCCGGCGCTTCCCCGTGCCCACCCGTTTGGGGAAATGCGGCGCCTTTCCGATCGCCGCGCGCCTCGGCCGGCGGCGGGCTGCCTGTTTTTCCACCGCCGGCCGACGAGCGGGCGAGCAGCACCTGGCCGAGGCCGATGTCGGCCTGGATGAGCAGGCCGGCCGCCGGCGCCAGCACGGCGCTCAACCGGCCGCCGCCGCAGGGGACCTCGAGCAGCGTTTCGCAGGGGCCGCCGCGGGCGAGCAGGCGCCCGAGGATCGCGCGCTCGCGCCAGGTGCTCAGCCGCTTGAGCGGCTGCCGGGCATACTTCTCGTTGTAGCGGCGCGCCCGGTCGATGTCCTGGTAGCGCTCCTCGTAGTCGCGGGTCGAGCGCCCGGCGGCCGCCCCTCCCGTCCCCGCGCCCGGCGAGAAGAGCGTGAGCAGCGGCACGCCCTCGACCACGGGGTAGATGCGCCGGCATCCGGCGCAGGCGAGCGCCTCGGGCGCCGGCTCGAGGCGGCCTTTGCAGGCGGGGCAGACCAGGATGTCGACGATCCGTCTCAAGGGCGCCATGGACCCTCCTCGTCCTTTCTGGCGGAGCGGGCCGCGAGCAGGACCCCGGCGGCGATCCGCAGCCGCTTCCGGCCCGCCGAGCGGGCCAGGGTGCCCCAGGAAGCGGCTTCGGCGTAGAGCCGTTCGATGCCGGCGGGTTCGAGCCCGTAGGCCGAAAGGTACGGCCGGCAGGCGCCGGCCGGCAGGTGCCGCTCGAGCTTCACGACGAGCATAAGCAGGTCGTAGCCGGCGATCCGGCGGCCGAAGATCGAGGCGGGGAAGATCTTCGCCCGGGCGAAATCGACGAGGTAAATCCCCGGCGGGCCGGGGGCGCCGGCCGCGACGAGGATGTTCTTGGGGCCGAGGGCCCCGTGGTAGACCCCGGCGCGGTGCATGCCGGCCACAACGCGGAAGAGCGCGGCGGCGTCGAAGCCGGGCCCGGCCCCGCCGGCGGCCTTCAGCCGCTCTTCGAGCGCCGCGGCCCCGGGGATCTCCCGCGTCGCGAGGAGCTCGTAGAACCCGTGCTCGCGGCTGAAGCCGCGCCGCCAGGCGAGCGGCGGGCTGCACGGCACGCCGGAGGAGGCGAGGCGCGTGAGCGCCTCGAACTCGCGCCGGGCGCGGCCGCCGCAGAGAAGGGCCCGCATCCCGGCGGCGAGCCCGCGGCGGCGGTAGATCTTGACGACCACCCCGGCCGCCCCCGCCCCGGGCTCGACCCGGATGCGGCAGCCGGGCTCGTCCTTGATGAGGCGGCCTCCAGCCATCGCGGCCTCACTTCCCCGGGGCGCCGCCGGCGAGGATCGCGCCCATGACCGCCCCGTCGACGTTGCCGCCGCTCAGGATGACGCCCGTGCGGCCGGCGGCGGCCACCTTGCCGGAGAGCAGCGCCGCGAGGCCGAGCGCCCCCGAGGGCTCGACCACGAGCTTCAGGCGGTAGAAGAGAAACCGCACGGCCGCCATGATCGCCTCCTCGGAGACGGTCTGCATGGCGTCGACGTAGGCGCGCACCAGGGGAAAGGTGATCTCGCCGAGGCTGGGGGTCCGGGTCCCGTCGGCAATGGTCGGCGGGTTGTGGACCGTGTGGAGCCGCCCGGTGTTGAAGGAGCGGGTCGCGTCGTCGGCGAGCTCGGGCTCGACCCCGACGACGCGGCATCCGGAGCCGCCCCCCTTGGCGGCGATGGCGCAGCCGGAGAGCAGTCCGCCGCCGCCGCACGGGACGAGCAAAAGGTCGAGGCCCCCGGCCTGCGCCAGGAGCTCGAGGGCCGCCGTGCCCTGCCCGGCGATCACCGCCGGGTGGTCGAAGGGCGGGATCAGCACCAGGCCGCGTCGGTCGACGAGCTCGAGGGCGATCTCCCGGCGGCTGCGCGCGGCCGGGTCGTAGAGCACGATCTCGGCCCCGTAGCCGCGGGTCGCCGCGCGCTTGACGGCCGGGGCGTCCGCCGGCATGACCACGGTCGTGCGGATGCCGAGAAGCCGGCCGGCGAGCGCCACGGCCTGGGCGTGGTTGCCGGAGGAGAAGGTGACGACGCCGCGGGCGCGGGCCGCGGCGTCGAGGCGCGACATGGCGTGGTAGGCCCCGCGGAACTTGAAGGCCCCCATGCGCTGGAAGTTCTCGCACTTCAAGAAGATCTCGGCGCCGAGCCGTGCGTTCAACGTGCGCGAGGTCGCGACGGGGGTCGCGTGGGCGATCCCCGCAAGCCGCGCCGCCGCGTCCCGCACCTCGCCGTAGAGCTCCGCCAGCGATCGATCCATTTTTCTCCCGTCCGTTGCCCGTCGATGGGGCTCACCAATCCGCCCGCGGCAGCTCCTCCCACGGGTAGTCGTCCGCGCCGACGGGCGCCCAGACGAGCTCGCCCGCCGCCCGCCAGGGATCGAGGACCAGGCCGTGCGCAAAGCCCCGGCCGGCGGCGGCGACGACGACGCTGTTGTGCTCGCGCAGGTCGCTGCCGCGGTGGGCCACCCCCCAGTAAAGCTCGAAGGTTTTCAGGTCGAGCGCCTGGAGCGCCCGCATCAAATCCTCGGTCCAGTGGTAGCACAGCCCGCGCTCGCGCAGCCCGGCCTGGATCAGCAGGTTGTGGAAGACGGCCGGGGGGACGATCCGGTAGCGGGCGGCGAGCTCGCGCGCGGCGGCATGCGCCGTCCGGGCGATGCGGCCGGCCTCGACACGGTCCACGCCGGGGCCCAGCGCGGCGAGCGCGGCCTCGAGCGCGGCCGCGGGCGGCCCCGCCTCCCGGCGCGCCGGCCCGGCGCCCGCGCAGCCGATCAGCAGCAGCAGGCCGGCGGCGAGCGCCGCCGTCCGCAGCCGGCGCCGCCTTGCCGCCGCGTTCACCGCCCCTCCGGGGTGATCCCCATGGCCGCGAGCTCGGCCGCGACGCGCTGCTCCCAGCCGCGGTTCGCCCGGGGGTTGGCCGGGCTGGGGTGGGTGACGGCGCCGACGGCGACCGGCAGCCCCGCGAGTGCGGCGGTGGCGCGCTCGGCGGCAAACCGCCCGATTCCGACCACCCACCGGGGGGCCCAGTAAACGATCATCCGCCGCAGCGCGCGGTCGCAGGCCGCGAACAGCGGCCGGGCCTCGGCCGCCTTGAGCTTGTCGGGCGTGATGTTCGCCCCGCTGGCCGCCAGGAACATGAGCGGGCAGTAGTTCGCGACGAAGAAGCGCGCGAAAAACGCCTCGGCGGTGCCGAACTCCTTTTGAATCCACCCCCAGAGCCGCCGGCCGCTCACCTCCCGCCGGGTGCCGGCGAACCCCGTGACGGGCCGCCGGGGGTGTGGGTTCGCGGGCTGTCCGACGGGCGCCTCGATCCCCATCCAATCGCGGACGGCGGTGATCTCTCCGAAGGGGACGCCGGTCTGGGCCATGCCGAAGGGGCCGGGGTTCATGCCGATCAGCACGCACTCGCGCGGTCCGCGTCCGTAGCGCGCGAGATAGGCGCGGTGGGGAGCCATGGCGTATTCGAGCGGGTTGTAGACATGCGCCACCGGCGGTCCGAAGGCGAGCCCGCGCAGCTCGCGGACGAGCTCGGCGGCGATCCGTTCGGGAGTCATGCGGCCGACATCCGGGCGAGGCCGCGGCAGAAGAGGGCGATCCCGGCGGCCTGCACCAGGTGGAACAGGGCGTTGTGGTCGAGCTCCCAGACCAGGCGCACCCGCAGGCCGCGGCGCGTCTGCAGCGCGGCCGCCGCGAGGCTCACCAGGGCGCCGGCGGTCATCCAGGCCGCCCCCGGGGCCCCTCGGGCCGCCCACAGCCAGGCATAGGCGGCGAGGGCGGCCGCCAGGGCGGCGGCCTCGTAGAGCAGGAAGAAACGGAAGACCCCCGCGGAAAAGCGGCTGGCGATGAAGACCACGCCCCCGGCGGCGACGAGCCACCCGGCCGCGCCGCAAGCGGCGGCCTCCCCGAACAGGTCGTGGACCACCGCGGCGAGAAAGAGCGATATGGCGGCCCCCAGGGCGAGGGTCAGCACGCACCACAGGCCCCGGCGCAGCGCCTCCGCGAGAGCGAGGCCGTGGACCGCGGCCCCCAGGCCGGCCGCCGCCGCCATCAGGCAGAAGGCGGCCGTCCAGATCCGGAGCCGGAGCGCGCCGGAAGACGGCAGCCCTTGGAGGACAAGCGCCGCACCGGCGGCCGTCAGGCCGAGGATCACATCGGTGGCGGCGGCGGCGCGCTCGCGGGGGTCGGCGATCGTCTTCATCCGGACCCGCCGCGGCGGCGCGTCTCCTTCTGCCGGCGCAGCCCGGCCTCGGTCAGGCAATAGGCGGGCTCGCTGTCCGGGCCGCAGAGAAAGGAGGCGTCCATGCGTTCGATCAGCCCGGCCGCCACGAGCCGGGCGAGCTCCTCGCGCTTTCCGAGGTGGTGGCCCGGGTAGTAGACCCCGCGCTTCATCTTTTCGAGGATCGTTTCCATGGCCGCGTCACCGGCCCCGCACCGCGGCGAGCTCGCCGCCGGCGGCGCGGGTGAGGTTGGAGAGATCGGTGCCCATGCCGATCAGCGTGAAGCCCTGCTCGAGATAGGCGCGCGCGGCCGCGGCCGTGCCGCAGTAGATGCCGAGCGCCCGGCCGGCTTTCCGGGCGGCGTCGCGGATGCGGGCGATGGCGGCGGTCACCTCGGGGTCGTCGATGCGGCCCGGCCGGCCGAGGCTGGCCGACAAGTCGTAGGGCCCGACGAAGATCGCGTCGACCCCCGGGACCGCGGCGATCGCCTCGATGTTGCGCAGGGCGGCGGCGTGCTCGGCCTGGACGATGACGGCCACCTCGTCGTTTGCGCGCGCGACGTACGCATCGAAGCCTTCGCCGTAGCGGTGGCAGCGGGCGCCCCCCATGCCGCGGGAGCCGAGCGGGGCGTAGCGGCAGGCGTCCACCGCGCGCCGGGCGTCCTCGACGGTGTTCACCAGGGGGACGAGGACGCCGTCGGCCCCGATGTCGAGGGCTTTCTTGATCCAGACGCCGTCGCTCGCGGGGACCCGCACGACGCCGCCGCTGCGGCCGCCCACCGCCTGGAGCATGCGCTGGGCCGTCAGGGTGTCGAAGGGCCCGTGCTCGGTGTCGAGGACCAGCCAATCGTAGCCGAGCACCGCGAAGAGCTCGGCCGATTCGGGGGCCGGCAGGCAGATGAACGCCCCGATCAGAGGCTCCCCGCGGCGCAGGCGGTGCGTGAACCCGGTCAGCATGGGATGGGCTCCTTCCGTTCGGCGGCCGGCGCGGTCAGCCGGCGAGAAGCGCCGCGAGCGTCTCGGCCGCCTCGGCCGTCAGGGACCCCTTTTCCCGGCCGATGGGGATCGTGAACCGCCCGAGCTCGCGGTAGAGCGGCAGGAGATGGGGGGCGGCTTTTTCCAGGGCGGCGAGATGGCGCCGGATGGTCGCGACGTCCCCGCGGGCGATCGGCCCCGTCAGGCACTTGGGAAAGCCCGAGGCTTCCATGTTGGCGAGCGTTCCCCGCAGCAGCGGCAGATAGGCCTTGAGGCCGTCGGCCGGCTCCTTGCCGAAATGGCGCCACAGGTCGGTGGCGAGCCCAACGAGGGTGGTGAAGTAGTTGCAGGCGATGGCCGCCGCGGCGTGGTAGAGCACCTTGTCCTCGGAGCTCAAGTAGACGACCTCGCCCCGCAGGGCCCCGGCCATGGCGGCGAGGGTGTCGCGCAGCGGCCCCTCGGCCTCGATGCCGAAGGTGGAGCCGGGAAGGTTTGCGATCGCCGCCTCGATCCCGGCGAAGGACTGGCAGGGATGGATCGAGCCGACCTCGGCCCCGGCGCGCCGCGCCGCCTCCAGGGCATGGACGGTGCTCGCGCCGCTGCAGTGCACGGCCGCCTGGCCGGGCCGCCAGGCGATCGCCTCGCAGACCTTCGCGATGAAGTCGTCGGCCGTGGTGATGAAGACGATCTCGGATGCGTCGGCGACCTCCTGGTTGGTCGCCGCGGCGCGGCAGCCGGCGATGCGCCGGGCGAACTCGCGCGCGGCCTCCGGCCGGATGTCGGCGACCGCCGCCACGCGGTAGCCCTGCTCGGAGAGCCGGACGCCGAAGGTGGTGCCGACCGGGCCGGCCCCGATGAAGCCGAGAGTGGGCATGGGAGCGCCTCCTTGGGACATGGCAGATGGTTGCGGGGGACTCGGCGCGGTACCATAGGGTGAGCGCCGTTGATTGTCAACCGCCGGGGCCATCAGTACCAGCGCCGCGACTGCTCGGGGTCGGAGGCGATCGCCAGCGGCCGGATCCGGATGGTCCCGGGCGCCTGCGGCTCGATCTCGACGACGTAGCGGTCGAAAATCCCGCCGAGGAGGATGTCGATGCGGCGGGTGCGTGCGATGAAAATGCCGTGGCGGTCGCAGAGGATCTCGCCCTGCGGATCCCGGGCGATGGTGAGGGCGAAGAGCTCCGTCGGCGTCGGCCGGATGGCGAAGCGGTCCCCGCTGCGGAAGGGGCTGTCCTCAAGGAGCGCCGCGTGGATGAAGATTCCCCGGCGCTCCTTTTCGTAGAACGCGATCCGTTCGGGCTGCGCCGCGGTCATGGCCTTTCGTCCGTTCTGGGCGTCATGGTCAGAAGCCCACCGCCTGGCCGTCCTTGCGCGGGTCGGAGGCGGCGGCGTAGCACCCGTCGAGGGCGAGGATCAGCTGCCCGCCGCCGAAGAGGGCGGCCGGCGCGTCCGTGACGACCCGGTGTCCCCGCCGCCTCAGCCCCGCGGCCGCCGCCGGGGGGAAGCCCGGCTCGAGCGCCACGGTGCCGTCCGCGGCGACGTGCCACCGCGGGGCGTCTAAGGCCGCCTGGGGGTTTTCGCCCCAGTCGAAGATCCGCGTCATCATCTGCACGTGGCCCTGGGGCTGCATGTGGGCGCCCATCACGCCGAAGGCGAGCAGCGGGCGGCCGCCGCGGGTCGCCAGGGCGGGGATGATCGTGTGGAACGGCCGCTTGCCCCCGCCGACGCGGTTGGGGTGCCCGGGGGCGAGCGCGAAGCCGCAGCCGCGGTTGTGCAGCGCGATCCCGGTCCCGGGCACGACCACCCCCGAGCCGAACCCCGTGTAGTTGGACTGGATGAAGCTGACCATCGTGCCGGCGGCATCGGCGGCGGCGAGGTAGACCGTGCCGCCGGGGGGCGGAGGCGGGTCGGCCGGCGGCGCCCCGGCGCGGTCGCGGCGGACCGCGGCCGCCTCGGCCGCGAGGCGCTCGGGCCCAAGGAGCGCTTCGGGGGCGATCCGCATGTGGCGGGGGTCGGCCACCTCCCGGAAGACGAGCGCGAAGGCGCGCTTCATGGCTTCGATCTGCAGGTGGAGGCTCTCGGCGGCATCGGGGGCGAGCGCCGCGAGGTCGAAGTGGCGCAGGATTCCGAGCGCGATCAGGGCCGCGATTCCCTGGCCGTTCGGGGGGAGCTCGTGCAGCGCGACGCCGCGGTAGTCGACCGCGAGCGGCGCGACCCACTCGGCCTCGTGGCCGGCCAGGTCGGCGGCCGCGAGCGCGCCGCCCGCCTCCGCCGCGGCGGCGGCGATCGCCTCGGCCAGCCGGCCGCGGTAAAACGCCTCCCCGTGGCTGGCGGCGATCTCTTCCAGCGTCGCGGCGATCTCCGGGGCGCGGAAAATCTGGCCGGGCCGCGGGGCGCGCCCGCCGGGAAAAAAGAGGCGCCTCAGCTCGGGCGTCCCCCAGCCGGGGGCCTCGGCCTCGCGCCAGCGCTCGGCCGTGACGGGGGCGACCGGAAACCCGTTGCGGGCGTAGTCGACGGCCGGTCCGAAGAGCTCGGCGAAGGGCAGCTTCCCCAGCCGGCGCGAGAGCGCCGACCAGGCGGCGACCGCGCCGGGCACGGTGACCGCCTCCCATCCGGCGGCGGGCATGGACGTCCGGCCGGCGAAGCGCTCCGGCGACCAGGCCGCGGGGGAGCGGCCGGAGCTGTTCAACCCGGTCAGGCCGGCGCCGTCCCAGAGCAGGGCGAAGGCGTCCCCGCCGAGGCCGCACCCCGTGGGTTCCACCACCGTGAGCGCGATGGCCGCGGCGAGCGCCGCGTCCACCGCGCCGCCGCCCCGGCGGAGCATTTCGAGGCCCGCCTGGGCGGCCAGGGGCTGGGAGGCGGCGACGACGTTGCGCGCGAAAACCGGCATGCGCCGGGACGGGTAGGGGCAGGACCAGTTCACGGGCATGCGCGCCTCCCGGCGCCGGGGAGCGCCTCGCGACCGTCGGCCAGGGCCGCGAGGGCGCGGCAGTCGCCGAGCCCCCAGGCGCCGACCAGCCCGCACTTCCGGCCGGTCCAGCAGCCGTCGCAGCGCTCGGCGCCGAGCTCGGCGCAGCGGCGGCAGGGCAGGCGGTCCATTTCGCGGTCGAGACGCGCGAGGATCTCCTCGACCGTGGCGGTCCCAAGCGAGCCCAGGCAACCCGGCGCCTCGCAGCACAGCGAGTAGCGCCCGGCCGGATCGAAGGCGAGCGCCGGCAGCCGACCGATCCCGCAGCCCCGGAAGGGCTCCTGCTGCTCGAGGACGAGCCGCCGGAAGCGGCGGCGGCGCAGGCGGTGGTAGAGCGCGGCGACCGCGGACGGGGCGGGCACCCAGCCGCGGCCGCCAAAGGTCCGCCAACCCGGGCGGGCGAGCGGGCCGCCCGCGCCCGCAAGCGATGCGGGGTCGATCAGCACATCGAAGCGGAACCCGATCCGCGGGCCCGTGCCGGAAAGCTCGTGGTCCACCGCGGCGAGCCACTCCTCGAGGACGGCGATGTTCACGGTGGAAACGACCGCGCGCAGCCGCAGGCGCAGGCCCGCCCGCCGGCCGCGGCGGATGAACCCCCAGGCGGCGGCGAAGCTTCCGTCCCGCAGGCGATCGTGGACCGCCGCGGGCCCGTCGACGCTCACCTCCAGGGTGAAGCGCGGGTCGCGGGCGAGGGCGAGCGGCAGCGCCTCGAAGGGCACGGCCCCGCCGGTCACGAGCTTGACGGCCGACGCGTGGGCCAGCGCCGCGGCGAGGATTTCCGGCAGGTCCGGGCGCACGAGCGGCTCGCCGCCCTCGAGGCTGACCAGGCGGATCACGCGCCGGCGCGCGACGGCGGCGATCAGCGCGCACCAGGCTTCCGCCGGGAGCTCGACGCCGGCCGCGGCCTTTTCGACCGTGCAGAAGCGGCAGCGCAGCGGGCAGCGGGCGGTGAGCGCGAGGTCGAGCAGAAGCTCGCCCCGCTTGGCGGCGGGCGGCCGGGTCACAAGCCACCGTACGGGCGGACGATGGGCCGCGCCGGCTCCCGCCGGGCGAACTCGTCGGCCTGTTTCTGGGCGGCGGCGCGGTCGGGGTGGTCGCCGATGCGCACCGTGTGCCAGGTGCGGCCCCGGGGGTCGATGAGCGCGAGCACCCGTGCCGCATAACCCCGCGCCCGCAGGCGCGCGGCTTCGTGGGCGGCGTTTTCGGCGCTCAGGTAGGCCCCGACCTGGACCGAGTGGGTCATCCGCGGCGCGCCCGGGGGGGTGGGGGCCGGCGGCGAGGGGGCGGGAGCGGGGGCGGCCGCCGGCAGCTTCGGATCCGCCGGCAGGCGCGCCGGCGCGTCGGGGGCGGCGGCCGGCGGCGGCTCGGCGCCGCCCTCGGCCGCGGGGGCGGGCCCGGGCGCCGGTGGGAGCGCGGCCGGCGGGGGGCCGCCGGGCCGCATGAAGAGGGCGCCCGCCGACAGCGCGATCAGCAGGGCCGCCGCGGCGGCGATGACCACGCCGGTGCGGGGGGCCGGTCCCCGGCTCCCGTCCCGCCCCGAAAGGCCCGCCAGGGCCGCGGCGACGAGCGGCGGATCGACCTGCCGGCGGCCGGCGCGGAAGGCCGCCGCCAGCGCCGCCTGGCAGGCGATGTTGATTTGGCGCGGGTTTCCGCCCGAGTGCCGGAAGATCAGCCGGATGGACTCCGGGTCGAAGCGCAGCGGCGGGCCGGCGGCGGCCAGGCTCAGCCGGTGCTGGATGTAGGCGGCGGTCTCGGCGGCCGTGAGCGGCCCGATCGCGTAGCGCACCGAGACGCGCTGGCCCATCTGCCGCAGGGCGTGCGAGTCGAGGAGCGCGGCGAGCTCCGGCTCGCCGACGAGGACGATCTGGATCAGCTTCTCGCGCGTCGTTTCGAGGTTGGAGACGAGCCGCACCTGTTCGAGGGCCTCCGGCGGCAGGTGCTGGGCGTCGTCGATGAACACCGCGGCCTTGCGGCCGCGGAGGCGCTGCTCCATGAGAAAGGCGTTCAGCGCGTCGATCATGGCCTTGCCGTCCGCCCCCGGGCCGGGCGCCAGGCCGAAACCCTGAAGGATCCGGGAGAGCAGCCCGAGCGGCGTCCGGATCCGCTCGTCGATGAAGGCGACGCGGGCCGACTCGCCGAGACCCGCCGTGAACGCGCGGCAGATCGTGGTTTTTCCGGAGCCCCGCGCGCCGGTGATCACCGTGAACCCCTCGTTTTCGGCGAAGGCGTAGCGCAGGTGGGCGAGCGCCTCCTCGTGGTGCCGGCCGAGGAAGAGACTGGCCGGCTCCGGGACGAGCCGGAACGGGTCGTGCCTGAAGTTGAAATGTTCCAGCATGCGAGTGGTTCGGCAGCGGGCCGGCGGCGGGCTCTCCCGGCGTCCTCATGCCCCCTGGCGCCGTTTGACCGCGCGGTAGACGATGAGGAGCAGGACCGCGCCGCCGACGGCGATCAGCAGGCTGCGCAGGTCGAAGCCCGTGACCGAGCCGAACCCCAGGGACGAGCCGATGGCCCCGCCCACGAAGGCCCCGGCGATCCCGAGCAGCGTCGTGACGACGACCCCCCCGGGGTCCTTGCCCGGCATGACGAATTTCGCGACCAGGCCCACGATCAGGCCCATGACGATCCAGCTGATGAAGCCCATTTTCACGCCTCCTTATCTTATTGGCACGCGTCGCTCCCCGGTCCGGCCGGCTTCTCCGCTTGTCCGCCGCACCCGCACCCGCCGCCGCAGCCGCAGGGGCCGTGTCCGGCGGTCGCGGCCAGCGCGCGCACGACTTCGCGCGGCGCCGCGGGCTCGATCCGTTCGATGCGGGCGGTGAAGGCGGCCTGCGGACGCCCCCGGAAAAGGGGGCGCACCGCGGCGGCCAGGCGTTCGAAAAAGGCGTCGGCCTCGGCCGCGGCGAGGTCGAAGCGCACCGCGCTTCCGGCCGGCCGGCCGGCGAGGAGGAGCTCGAAAGCCGTCAGGCCGCCCGGGGCGATGCCGTAGACGAAAGCGATCACGGCCGCGTCGGCGCCGGCGGGCCCCGGCCCGGCCTCCAGGGCCACCGTGACGTGGTGAAGGGGTTCGACGACGCGCATGCGTCACCTCCGGGCGGCGAATTCCGTGACGAGCCCTTCGACGGCGCGGCCGAGCGCGGCGGTGCGCTCCGCAAGCGGCAGGGCCGCGGGGGCCCGCGCGCTGACGACGGGCGCTCCGAGGGTCCGGTTCAGGTAGCCGGCGAGATCGAGGCGCCGGGCGAAATCAAGGGCGCTCGGCTTCCAGCGCGGCACGGCGACGACCCCGTCGCGGGCGCTGAGCAGCAGGCCGGCCCCCGCGTCCTCGAGCGGCATGCCGGCGGCGCGGACGGCGTCCGCGACGCGCCGGGCGGCCTCCCGATCCCCCCCGCCGGTCAGCCACAGGCTGAACCCGCGCGCCTGGCGGTCCTCGCGCAGCTCGATCACCAGATCGTAGCGCTTCTCCCGCAGGAAGCGGCGCAGGATGCGCGCCTCCCCGGCGTCGAAGGCGGAGAAATCGGCGTCGAGGTCGATGCCGCTGCGTGCCAGCGGCAGATCGTGGACCCACCCCCAGGGGTTCAGCATCGGCACCACGTCCACGTCGGCCGGCGGGCCCGCCTCCGGGGCCCGGGCCCAGGCTTCGGCGAGCGCGAGCGCGGCCTCCGGCCCGGCGGGCTCGTCGCCGCGCGCGCCGGCCACGATGAGCACGCGCGGCAGCCCCGGCGCAAACGGCCGGTAAGCGAGCCGCCAGAGCGGGAGCCCCTCCCCGTCGCCCGCCGCGGTCCGGCCGATCTCGCCGAGAAAGAGGCGGTGCGAGGCGGCGTCGGCGTCGGCCAGCCGCTTCCGGGCGAGGTCGAGGTCCCGCACCGGCGGGCGCCCCTCACCGTAAGGCGGCTGCCACCGCGGCAGCGCGCAGCCGGCCGCCGCGGCGAGCAGCACCGCGAGGACGGCGAGGCGCCCGAGGCGGTCGATGGGGGCGGCGCGGCCCCCGCCGGCGGGTGGGTGGTCGGTCATGATGTCCGCGATCCGGCTCCGGCCGAGGAGCTCCGGCCGGCACTGTAGCCGAGCGCGCGCGATCTTGCAAGGGGCGCCCGGTGGGCGCGCCGGCGGCCGGACGGCCCCGCCGGCGTTGACTTCCGTGCGGCGATACGGTAGATTCTTCCGCGTGCGGCCGGCCCGCGGCCGCGGTGCGGGTGCCACCGGAAAACGGAAGTCATGACGACCTGCATTCTGCTGAACGCGGATTACTCCTTCCTCAGCCTCGTCCACTGGAAGCGCGCGGTCTGCCTGCTGGTCAAGGGGAAAGCCGAGGTCATCCGGGATTCGCCGGCGACGATCCGCCGGGCCTCCGGCGAGGAGCTGCGGATCCCGGCGGTCATGCGGCTCGTCAAGCTGATCCGCACGATCTACCGCGCTGGGGTCGCCTTCACCAAGCGCAACGTGCTCGTCCGCGACGGCTTCCGCTGCGCCTACTGCGGCAGCCACAAGGAGCGGCTCTCCATCGACCACATCATGCCCCGTTCCCGCGGCGGACGGACCTCGTTCGAAAACTGCGTGGCCGCCTGCAAGGGCTGCAACCTGCGCAAGGGCGGCCGCACCCCGAGCGAAGCCGGCATGTACCTGAAGACCCGCCCCGTCCGCCCGACCGTCTCCGAGTTTCTCCGGCTGAAGCTGCAGCACCTCGGCCTGCAGGGGGTGTTGAGCGAGATCGGTCTGTGACCCGGCCGCATCCGATGAAAGGGGTCCGGTGAAAGGCATCATCCTGGCCGGGGGATCCGGCTCGCGTCTGTATCCCATCACGCTCGGCGTCAGCAAGCAGCTCCTGCCGGTTTACGACAAGCCGATGATCTACTACCCGCTTTCGGTCCTCATGCTGGCCGGCATCCGGGAGGTGCTGCTCATCTCCACCCCGCTCGACCTGCCGTTCTTCCGCCGGCTCCTCGGCGACGGCTCGCGCCTGGGCATGCGCTTCGAGTATGCCGAGCAGCCGCGGCCCGAGGGGCTCGCCCAGGCCTTTCTCATCGGCCGGGAGTTCATCGGGCGGGAGACGGTCTGCCTGATCCTCGGGGACAACATCTTCTACGGGCCGGGGCTGTCGCGGATCCTGCGCACGGCGACGGGGCTGTCGGCCGGGGCGCTCATCTTCGGCTATCCGGTCAAGGACCCCGAACGCTACGGCGTGGTGGAGTTCGACGGCGACCGGCGGGTCATCGGCATCGAGGAGAAGCCGGCGAGACCCAAGTCGAACTATGCCGTCCCGGGGCTCTACTTCTACGACAACGACGTGATCCGGATCGCCGAGGGCCTGAAGCCGTCGGCGCGGGGGGAGCTCGAAATCACCGACGTGAACCTGGCCTACCTGCGCCGCGGCAGCCTGCGGGTCGAGCCGCTCGGCCGCGGGTTCGCCTGGCTGGACACCGGCACGCACGAGGCCCTCCAGCAGGCCGCGAGCTACGTCCAGGCCATCCAGGAGCGCCAGGGCCTGCGGGTCTCCTGCATCGAGGAGATCGCCTACCGCCTCGGCTATATCGACCGCGACCAGCTGGTGGCGATCGCCGCCGCCTACCGCCAGAACGACTACGGCCGCTACCTGCTGGACATCGCCGACGAGCATCGCCATCCGCTTTGACGCTCGGGGCATCCGCCGCCGCCGTCGTCTTGACAGCCATCCGGCCAGCGGCTAATTAGAGCAATTTCCGTTGGCCCCCGGGGCCGGCGGACGTGTGTTCCTTATCGGCGGAGGACCCGATGGACTATAAGAAAACCCTCAACCTGCCGGCGACGGCGTTTCCGATGAAGGCCAACCTCGCCCAGCGCGAGCCGGAGCAGCTGCGGCGCTGGGAGGAGATGGGGCTCTACGCGCGGCTGCGCGCGGCCTCGCGGGGCCGCGCGCCCTTCATCCTGCACGACGGACCGCCCTACGCCAACGGGCACATCCACATCGGCACCGCGCTCAACAAGATCTTGAAAGACATCGTCGTGCGTTCGCGGCAGATGGCGGGCTTCGACGCGGTCTACGTTCCCGGCTGGGACTGCCACGGGCTGCCGATCGAGCACAACGTCGACAAGGAGCTCAAGGAGCAGAAGAAGAACCTCACCATGGCGCAGGTGCGCCGCCTGTGCCGGGCCTACGCCGAAAAATTCATCGACATCCAGCGGGAGGAGTTCAAGCGCCTGGGCGTCATGGGCGACTGGGACCGGCCCTATCTCACGATGAACTACGCCTACGAGGCGGTCATCGCGCGCGAGTGCATGCGCTTCGGCATGCAGGGCGGCCTCGTGCGCAGCAAGAAGCCGATCCACTGGTGCTTCACCTGCCAGACGGCGCTCGCCGAGGCCGAGATCGAGTACCAGGACGACACCACGGATTCGGTCTACGTCAAGTTTCCCCTGGCATCCGACCTCGGGGAGGAGGTGCCGGCGCTCGCCGGGCGGCAGGTGGCCGTCGTGATCTGGACCACGACCCCCTGGACGCTGCCGGCGAACCTGGCGGTCGCCCTGCATCCGGGCTTCGAATACGCGGCCGTCGAGGTCGGCGGCGGCGAGGTCTTCATTCTCGCGGCGGAGCGGGTCGAGGCCTGCCTGGCGGCCTTCGGCATCCGCGGCCACCGGCGCCTGGCCTCGATCGACCCGCGCCGCCTCGAGGGCCGCCAGTGCCGGCATCCGCTCTACGCGCGCGACTCCCGGATCGTGCTCGGCGCCCACGTGACGCTCGACGCCGGCACCGGCTGCGTGCACACCGCCCCCGGCCATGGGCGCGAAGACCATGAGGTGGGCCTCGCCTACGGGCTCGAGACCTATTCGCCCGTCGACGACCGCGGCCGCTTCACCAGCGAGGTCGAGCTCTTCAAGGGCCTCTTCGTGTTCGACGCCAACCGGCCCATCACCGACAGGCTCGCCGCCGCCGGGGCGCTGGTCAAGGCCGAGCGCCTGGCGCACAGCTACCCCCACTGCTGGCGCTGCAAGCAGCCGGTCATCTTCCGGGCCACCCCCCAGTGGTTCATCCCGATGGACAAGACCGGGCTGCGCCGGGCGGCGCTCGCCGAGATCGACCGCGTGCGCTGGATCCCCGCCTGGGGCCGCGAGCGCATCCACGGGATGATCGAGAACCGCCCGGACTGGTGCGTGTCGCGCCAGCGGGCCTGGGGGGTCCCGATCACGGTCTTCTACTGCCGCGGCTGCGAGGCGCTGCTCCAGGACCCGGCGGTCAACGCGCGCATCGTCGACATGTTCGCCGAACACGGGGCCGACATCTGGTTCGAGCGCGGGGCGGCCGAGATCCTGCCGCCCGGCACGCGCTGCGCCCAATGCGGCGGCGAGAGCTTCATCAAGGAGACCGACATCCTGGACGTCTGGTTCGACTCCGGGGTGAGCCACGCGGCCGTGCTCGAGGAGCGGCCCGAGCTCACCTGGCCGGCCGACCTCTATCTCGAGGGCAGCGACCAGCACCGCGGCTGGTTCCACAGCGCGCTGTTGACCGCCGTCGGCACCCGCGGCCGCGCGCCCTACCAGGCGGTCCTGACCCACGGGTTCGTGGTCGACGCCGAGGGGCGCAAGATGTCCAAGTCCATCGGCAACGTCATCGCGCCCAAGGAGGTGATCGACCGGTACGGCGCGGAGGTGCTCCGGCTGTGGGTCGCGGGATCGAACTACCAGGACGACGTGCGCATCTCGGAGGCGATCCTCGCGCAGCTGAGCGACGCCTACCGGCGCATCCGCAACACGGCGCGCTTCCTCCTGGGGAACCTCTACGACTTCGCGCCCGGCCGCGACGACCTGCCGCTCACCGCGCTCCGGGAGATCGACCGCTTCACGCTGCACAAGCTCGCGCTCCTGACGGAGCGGGCGCGCCGGGCCTACGCCGACTACGAGTTCCACACGGTCACCCACGCCCTGTACAACTTCTGCACGGTGGACCTCTCGGCGCTCTACCTCGACATCCTCAAGGACCGGCTCTACGCCTCGCCGGCCGCCTCCCCCGAGCGCCGCGGGGCCCAGACGGTGCTCTTCCGCCTGCTCGATGCGCTGGCGCGCCTCATGGCGCCGATCCTGCCCTTCACCGCCGAGGAGATCTGGGGCCATATGCCCGCCTTTTCCGGAAAACCGGAGAGCATCCACCTCGCCGGCCTGCCGGAGCCGGACGCCGCCGCCCGCGACGAGGCCCTCGCCGCCCGCTGGGAGCGGCTGCTCGCCGTGCGCGCGGAGGTGATGAAGGCCCTCGAGGGGGCCCGGGCGCGGAAGGAGATCGGCAACGCCCTGGAGGCCGCGGTGACCATCTCGGCCGCGGGCGGGCTCCACGCGGAGCTTGCGCCGTACGCCGCCGAGCTTCCCGCCCTCTTCATCGTCTCGGCCGTGGAGCTGCGCGCGGGGACGGCGCCCGCGGCGGCGTTCCACAGCGCCGAGATCGAGGGGCTCGCGATCCAGGTCGGCCCCGCCCCGGGGAGGAAGTGCGCGCGCTGCTGGGTGTGGACGCCGAGCGTCGGCGAGGACGCCGCGCATCCCGGGATCTGCCGCCGCTGCCGGGACGCCCTGGCCGCGGCGTAACCTCTAGCCGCCCCGGCGGGGCCGATCCCGCGGGGCTCCCGGACGGCGATGGCCCTTGCCCATGCGCTCCGGCCTTACGCCCGCCTGGCGCTCGTCGCCGCGGCGGTGCTCGGCCTCGACCAGGCGACCAAGGCGCTCGTCCTGGAGCGGCTGCCGCTCCACGCGAGCCTGACGGTGATCCCGGGGCTTTTCGACCTGACCCACGTGCAGAACCCCGGCGGGGCCTTCGGGTTTCTCGCGCACCTGGGGCCGAGGCTGCGCGGGGTTCTGTTCACGGCGATCGCCGCGCTCGCGGCCGGGGCCATCGTGGTGATCTACCGCCAGACCCCGCCCGGGCACCGCCGCATGCGGTCGGGGCTCGCGCTCGTCTTCGGCGGCGCGGTCGGCAACCTCGTCGACCGCCTGCGCTTCGGCGCCGTGGTCGATTTCCTGGACCTCTACCTCGGCAGCGTCCACTGGCCGGCCTTCAACGTGGCCGACAGCGCGATCACCGCCGGGGTCGGCCTCATCGCCTGGCAGATGCTGAGCGGGAGGAAGCCGTGAAACCGCGGCGGCTTGCCGGGCCCGGGCCATGACCGCGACGCCCTACCCGCAGCTCGACCGCCTCCTCGCCGCCACCCCCCGGCAGGCGCTTGCCCCGGTGTGGCTGATCCACGGCGAGGAGCTCCTGGTGCGGCAGGCCGTGGACGCGGTCGTCGCGCGGATCCTGGAGGCGATCGACGGCTTCAACCTCGAGGTTCTGGACGGCGCGGCGGTTGACGCCGGGGCAGCGATCGCGCGGGTGAACACCTACGGGCTGCTTCCCGGCGCCAAGGTGGTCGTGCTCCAAAACACGCGGGCCTTCCAGAGCCGGGCGGACGGCGGCCGGCTGTTCGAAAACGCCCGCAGGGCGTTCGCCGAGGGGGACCTTCCCGCGGCCGCCCGCGCGCTGGCGGCCGCGCTCGCGCTCGAGAACCTGGCGCCGGAGGAGCTCGGGGAGGGTGGCGGCGGCGCGCTGCCCGCGGGCTGGGATGCGGGCGACGACCCCCGGTGGCTCGCGGCGCTTCTCGCCCACGTGCGCGCAACCCCCCCGGAGGCGCGGTCGGCGGGGGACGAGGCGGCGCGCCTGGAGGCGGCCCTCGAGCGGGGGTTTCCCGCGGGGCACCACCTGATCCTCACCGCCGATCTCGTCGACCGCCGCCGCAGCCTCTACGCGCGGATCGAGGCCGGCGGCGTCGTGGTCGACTGCACGGTGCCGGCCGGCGAGCGCAAGGCCGACCGCGAGGCCCAGGCCGAGGCCCTCCAGCGGCAGGTCCGGGCGGTCCTCGACCCGCGCGGCAAGCGGCTCGACCGGGCGGGCTTCGCCGCCTTGTGCGCGGCCACGGGGTTCAACCTCGGCATCTTCACCCGCAACCTCGAGATCCTGGCCGACTTCGTCGGCCGCCGCGAGGAGATCCGCGCCGAGGACGTCGCGGCGGCCCTGCCCCGCACCCGGAGGGACCCGCTCTTCGAGTTCACCAACGCCGTCACCGACCGCCGCTGGGAGCCGGCGGTCGGCCTGATGGCGCGGCTGCTCGAAAACGAGATGCACCCGCTGCAAGTGCTCGCGGCGATCGCCAACCAGGTGCGCCGGCTGCTCGCGGTGCGGGGGCTGCTCGAACGCCCGGCCGGCTCGGGCTGGGTGCCGGGGATGAGCTTCGAGGCGTTTCGGGCGCAGGTGCTGCCGCAGGTGGCGGCCGGCGACCGCGAGCTGCTCGCGCAGGCGGAGGCCTGGGACCGGGCGCTCGCCGGCGACGCGCCCCCCGCCGGCCGGCGTGCGTCGAAAGCCAAAGCCAAAGCGGCCGGCGACCTCGTGCTCGCCAAGAACCCGGCGAACGCCTTTCCGCTCTACCAGCTTTTCAAGAAGGCGGAGCGCTTCACCCGGGAGGAGCTCGAGCAGGCGCTGATCCGCCTGAGCGACGCCGACCTCGCGCTCAAGTCTTCGACCGTCGGCCCGCGGCTCGCCCTGGAGCGCGTCGTCTGGGCCCTTTGCCGCCGGCCCGCATGACGCCCCGCGGCGGGGGCGCGCCGCTCATCCGGCCGGACGGCACCCGCCCATGCGGTCGTAGGGCGGGATCGGGGGGTCCGCGGGCTCGCCGGCCAGCACGCGCCGCGCCGCCGCGCGCGTCCGCGCGAGCAGGTCGCCGCGTCGGGCCGCCGCGTCCGGCGCATCGCCGAGGCCGCCGCCGCGCACGCCGTGGATCTCGCCGAAGCCGAAGCGCCTGAGCAGGTGGGCGAGGCGCACGGCGGCATCGAAAAAATAGCTCTCCGGGGCGCGCTGGGCGACGAGGAGGATGCCGGTCTTGCCGGGCGGCAGGCGGCTGGCGTCCGGCCGCGCGAAATAGTTCGGCTTGAAGAAGGCGTACCAGCGGTCCAGGAACGCCTTGAGCTGCGAGGGGACGTCGTAGAAGTAGACCGGGGTCGCGATCAGCACGGCGTCCGCCGCGCGGACGGCCTCGAGCGCCGCGGTGAGGCCGTCGTCCAGGACGCAGCGCTCGGCGGTCGTCTTGCACGCGTTGCAGGCGATGCACCCCGAGTAGCGCAGGCGGCGCAGGTGGATGCGCCGCACCCGCGCGCCGGCCGATTCCATGACCGCCAGAAACGTTTCGGCCAGCGTCGCGCTGTTGCCGTTTTTCCTCGGACTTCCGAACACCGCCGCGATCTCCATCGCCCCCCCCCCCCCGCCCGGCCGAGGCGCCCCGCCTGCCGCCGCCCGCCCGGCGGCCGCGCGAAAGGGCTTGACAGGCCGGCCATGTCAATATATCGCAAAACATATCTTGGGACAACCGCCCGCCCCGAGGAGCTTTGGCGATGACCGAACGCCGGCCCAAGCCTCCCTTAAGCGAAACCGCCTACCAGGAGCTGCGCGACCGGATCATCACCCTCGCGCTCAGTCCCGGCGCCCGGCTGAACGAAGGCCGCCTGGAGCGGGAGCTGTCGATCGGCCGCACCCCGGTGCGCGAGGCGCTGCTGCGCCTGGTGAACGAGGGGTTCCTGCGGAGCGTCCCGGGCCGCGGGTTTTTCGTCTGCGACATCACGATCGACGGGGTGCGGGAGCTGTTCGAGGCGGTGATGATCCTCGAGCGCGGCGGCATCGCGCTGGCGGCGCGCCGGATCACCGCCGCGGAGCTGTCGCGGCTGGAGGCGGTCCACCGCGAGATCTCCGCCGCCATGGCCGCGCGCCGCTACCTGGACGTCACCCGGTTGAACAGCCGCTTTCACCGCATCATCCATGAGGCCGCGCGCAACGGCTTCCTGACGGGCGCCCTCTACCAGTTGGAGCCGCAATACCACCGCCTGGCCTATCTCTGCTTCAGCGAGGAAACCGAGCCGGCCATGCTGAGCGACCATTTCGCCCGGGTTGCCGACGGCCACGCCCAGCTGATCGACAGCCTCCGGCATCGCGACGAGCAGGCCGCCGTCGCGGCCATCACCGCCCATATCGGGCTCTTCCACGCGCGCGTGTCGCGCTACCTCTTCCCGCCCATGCCGGCCATCGAGGCCGCCCGGGGATGCCCGCCCGCGGCGCCGGGGGGGCGGCGGAAGGCGGCGGCCCAGAGCCGGTGACGGAGACGCCATGCCCGCTCAAGTGCGAATCGCCGTAGACACCGGGGGCACGTTCACCGACGTGTGCCTCTTCAACGATCGGACGGGGACCATGGAAATCGCCAAGGTCCCCTCGACGCCCGCGGATCCGGCCGAGGCGGTCATCACCGGCGTCCGGCAGCTGATGGCGCGCCTGGGCATCCAGCCCGGGGAGGTCCGCTTCTTCCTCCACGGCACCACCGTCGCGACCAATGCCCTGCTGGAGGGCAAGGGCGCGCCGACGGCGCTGCTCACGACCGAGGGCTTCGAGGACGTGCTGCTGATCGGCCGCCAGAGCCGCCCGCGGCTCTACGACTTCTGGGCCCGGCGCCCCGAGCCGCTCGTCCCCCGCCGGCGCTGCTACGGGGTGCCCGAGCGCATCCGCTACACCGGCGAGGTCCGCCGGCCGCTCGACGAGCCGCGGGTGCTCGAGATCCTCGAGGAGATCCGGCGCCAGGCCATCCCATCGATCGCGGTCTGCCTGCTGCACAGCTACGCGAACCCCGTCCACGAGCAGCGCCTCCGGGCGCTGATCGTCGACGCCTGCCCCGGGGCCTTCGTCACCGTATCCTCGGACATCCTGCCGGAATACCGCGAGTACGAGCGGATGAGCACGGTGTGCATCAACGCCTACGTCATGCCCAAGGTGAACGCCTACGTCGCGCACCTGGAGCGGATGCTCAGCGAGCTGGGGGTCGCCTCCGCGCTCTACATCATGCAGTCGAACGGCGGGGTGATCACCGCCGAGGCGGCCCGCCGGGCGAGCGCCCGCACGGTGCTGTCCGGGCCCGCCGGAGGGGCGCTCACCGGCGCCTTTCTGTCGCGCGCGCTCGACGCGCCGCAGGTGATCACGATCGACATCGGCGGCACGAGCTCCGACATCTGCCTGATCCAGGGCGGCCGGCCGGGGCTGACGACCGAAGCGGACATCGAGGGCTACCCGATCAAGCTGCCGATGATCGACATCAACACGATCGGCGCCGGCGGCGGGTCGATCGCCTGGATCGACCCGGGCGGCGCCCTGCGGGTGGGCCCCCGCAGCGCCGGCGCCGATCCGGGGCCCGTCTGCTACGGCAAGGGCGGGGAGGAGCCGACGGTCACCGACGCCCACGCGGTCCTCGGCCGCCTCAACCCGGCCGGCCTGCTCGGCGGCGGGATGCCGCTCGACGTCTCCCGGGCGCGGGAGGCGATCGCGGAGAAGATCGCCCGGCCGCTCGGGCTGGGGCTGGTCCAGGCGGCGGAGGGCATCGTCACCGTGGTGAACGCCAACATGATCCGCGGCATCCGCCGCGTGTCGGTCGAGCGGGGCCACGACCCGCGCGATTTCGACCTCATCCCCTTCGGCGGCGCCGGGCCGCTGCACGGCGCCGACCTCGCCCGGGCGCTCAACATCCGGCGGGTGATCGTGCCGGCGTTTCCGGGCATCGCCTCGGCCTTCGGCATGCTTTCCGCCGACGTGCGCCACGACTACGTCCGCACCCGGATCTGCGGGACCGCCGGGCTCGACCCGGCGGAAGTCGGCGCCGTCTTCGCTGAAATGGAATCCCTCGCCTTGGACCAGCTCGCGGCCGAGGGGTTCCGGGGCGAGGCCGTCGAGCTCGCGCGCTCGGCCGACCTGCGCTACCTTGGGCAGTCCTACGAGCTCGGCCTGCCGGTGCCGCCGGGCGACTTCACCGCGGCGGGGCTTGCGGGGCTCGTGGCGGATTTCCACCGCCGCCACGCGCGCGCCTACGGATACGCCCGCGAGGGGGAGCCGGTCGAGCTCGTCAACCTGCGCCTGGTCGCCCTGGGGCGGCTGCCGCGCTCGGCGTCCTGGGGCGGCCGGCCCGCTGCGGCCGGCGGCCCCTCCGAGCCGGTCGGCCGCCGGCCGGTCATCTTCGACGGCCGCAGCTACGACACCCCGGTTTTCGACCGCGGGCGGCTGGCCCCCGGGCGGCCGCTCGCCGGCCCGGCCGTGATCGAGCAGCTCGACGCGACGACGGTCGTCCCCCCGGGGTGCCGCGCGGCCGCCGGCGGCGCCGGCACCCTCATCCTCGAATTCGGGGAGGCTTGACGACGATGAGCGCGATCGATCCCGTCACCCTGGAGGTGATGCGCAATGCCTTTCAATCCGTCGCCGAGGAGATGGGGGCGGCCCTCATCCGGACGGCGCTCTCCCCCAACATCAAGGACCGCCGCGACTGCTCGACCGGCGTCTATTCCCCGGCGGGCGAGCTGATCGCCCAGGCCGAGCACATCCCGCTGCACCTCGGCCTCATGCCCTCGGTGGTCAAGAGCACGCTGTCGATCTTCCCGGTGGAGACGCTCTCTGCCGGAGACGCCATCGTCACCAACGATCCCTACGTCAGCGGCTCGCACCTGCCCGACATCTGCGTGATCTCGCCGCTCTTCGAGGAGGGCCGCTGCGTCGGCATCCTCGCCAACCTCGCCCACCACGTCGACATCGGGGGCATCGCCCCCGGGGGGATGCCCACCATCTCGACCGAGATCTTCCAGGAGGGGATTCGCATCCCCCCGGTCCGGATCAAGAAGGGCGGCCGCGTCGACGAGGAGCTCTTGGCGCTCATCGTCACCAACGTCCGCACCGGCCGGGAGTCGCGGGGGGATTTCCAGGCCCAGCTCGCCGCCAACAACGTCGGCGAGCGCCGGCTGAAGGAGATCATCGCCAAATACGGGGCCGCGAAGACCGCCGCCGCCATGGAGGAGCTCGTCCGCTACTCCGAGCGCCGCATGCGGGCGCGTTTGCGGGAGCTTCCCCGCGGCACCTTCCGGTTCGAGGACTACCTGGAGGGCGACGGGCTCACCGACGCGCCGCTCAAGATCGCGGCGAGCGTGTCGCTCGATCCCGCCGGGATCGTGGTGGACTTCACCGGGAGCTCCCCGCAGACCCGCGGATCGGTCAACTGCACGCGGGCGGTGACCCTCGCCTGCACCTACTATGCGATCAAGGCCGCCCTGGACCCCGAGCTGCCGTCGACCGGCGGGGCCTTCCGGCCCGTCGAGGTGATCACCCCGGCGGGGTCGATCGTCAACCCGTCCTTCCCGGCGCCGGTCTCCAACGCCAACATCAACACCTCCCAGCGGATCGCCGACGTCGTGCTCGGCGCGCTCGCCCAGGCGCTGCCCGAGCGGGTCCCGGCCGCCTCGAGTGGCAGCATGTGCCTGTTCACCATCGGCGGGATCCACCCGCGGACCGGAGCCTATTACTCCTACGTCGAGACCTACGGCGGGGGCCAGGGCGCCGTCTTCAACCAGGACGGGATGGACGGGGTCCATACGAACATGACCAACACGCGCAACACGCCGGTGGAGGTGATCGAGATCGCCTACCCGCTCACGGTCGAGCGCTACGGCCTGATCCCGGACACCGACGGCCCGGGCCGGTTTCGCGGCGGCCTGGGCCTCACCCGCGAGCTCACGGTCGAGGACCATCCGGCCGTGATCAACCTGAGCAGCGATCGCCTCAAGCTCCGGCCCTGGGGGCTGGCGGGCGGCCAGCCGGGGGGGACGGTCGACTCGGCGCTGCGGCTGGCCTCCGGGGAAACGGTCCCGCTGCCCAGCAAGACGACCCGCCCCGTGGAGCCCGGCACGCGGGTCCTGCTCCGGACGGCCGGCGGCGGCGGCTACGGCGACCCGTTCACGCGGGACCCCCAGCGGGTGCGGGAGGATGTCGCCGACGGGTTGATCAGCATCCGCCGGGCGCGCGAGCGCTACGGGGTCGCGCTCGACCCCGGCTCGCTCGCCGTCGATCTCATCGAGACCGAAAGGCTGCGGGGCGCGCCGCGCCCGTGACGCACCGACCGGGGCTTGGCCGGCGGCAGCTTGCCAGCGCCGCCGCCGGCCGCCCGGCATTCACCACCACCACACAAGGAGGCCGCAATGAGTCCGTTTCCGAAGGCAGTGATCGGGTTGGCCGTCGCCATGGTCTTCGCCCTCGGCGCCGCCGCCGGCGCCCAGACCCTCAAGTGGGACATGCCGAACGAGTACCCCCCCGGTTCGGTCCACGGCGAAAACGACGCCTTCTTCGCCAAGGCGTTGAAGGCCAAGAGCGGGGGCAAGATCGAAATCACCCACCACTATGGGGCCTCCCTGGGCTACAAGTCCAAGGATCAGTTCGACGCCGTGAGCGACGGGGCCGTGCCCATCGCCGACACCTACATGGGGCCGCTGCGGGGCGTGCACGCGATTTTCCTGCTCTCCTCGCTGCCGTTTCTCGCCAAGACGATCGACGAGGCCAAGATCCTCTGGACGGTGTCGATGCCCACCTACGAGAAGGTGTTGAGCCAGAGCAACCAGATCCTGCTCTGCGCCTCGCCCTGGCCGCCCTCGGGGATCTGGGCCAAGAAGCCCACCCGCACCAGGGAGGATGTCAAGAACCTCAAGATCCGGACCTATGACCCCAACGGCACGATCACCTTCAAGAACATCGGTGCGGCCCCCATCCAGCTCTCCTGGTCGGACGTCGTCCCGCAGCTCGGCACCGGCGGAATCGAGGCGGTGCTCACCTCGGCCGAGGGCGGGGTGTCGGCCAAGCTCTGGGACCTGCTGAACCATTTCAGCGAGATCAACTACGCGGCGCCGCTCAACATGATCCACATGAACGCGAAGGTGTTCAAGGGGCTCGCGCCGGAGCTGCAGAAGGCGGTCCTGGACGCGGCGGCGGAGACCAACGCGAACGCCTGGGAGCTCCTCAAGGGGCGGGTCCAGCAGAACTACGCGGACATGAAGGCGAACAAAATGACGGTCGTCACCGATGTCGCGCCGGGCTTTCTCGCGGAGCTCGAGAACGCCGGCAAGCCGGCCATCGACGAGTGGCTCGAGAAGATGGGGCCGGACGGAAAGGCCATCCTCGCGGAGTTCAAGAAACGGTTGAAGCCGTAGTCAAGCCTAAGCCGCGCGGCGCGTCTGCGCCGCGCGGCCGTTTCCTTCAAACAGGGGGCGTCATGCGTTTCCTCGATCGGCTCTCCGAGCGGCTCGCCCGGGCCGCCGCCTACCTCTCGGCCGCGATCCTCGTCTACATGGTGGGCCACGTCCTTCTGGAGATCGTGCTGCGGGTGCTCTTCTCCAAATCGACCTACGTCCTGGACGAGTTCGTCGCCTACGCGACCGCCTCGATCACCTTCCTCTGCCTGGCCTATGCCTTCCGCGAGAAGTCCCTGATCCGGGTCGAGATCGTCATCCACCGGCTGCGCGGCCGGGCGCGCCTCGCCGCCGACGCCTTGGCGACGGCGGTGACGCTGGCGGTGGCGGCGGGCATCGCCTGGACCTTTTTCAGCGTCACCTTCTGGCGCGACGTGGTGCGCGGGACGGTGAGCGAGAGCATCGCCGAGGTGCCGCTGTGGATTCCGGAGCTCTTGGCCCTGGTCGGCATGCTGCTGTTCGTCGTGCAGCTGCTGGCGACGCTGCTGCGGCTCTTGTCGGAAGGGGCGGCCGCGCGGCGCTGATCGACCGGAGCCGATCGAAAGGAGATCTCCCGCCATGGATGCCATGCTGAACAGCCTGGTCCTGCTCGCCCTGATGATCCTGTTGCTGGGCGGCGGGGTCTGGATCTTCGCCGCCATGATTCTGATCAGCGTCATCGGGCTCTCGGCGCTGCTCGGCTATCCCCTCGACCGCATCGGGGCGATCATGTCGAAGCGGCTCTACGCCGCCGCCGGCACCTGGGAGATCGCGAGCATCCCGCTCTTCATGTGGATGGGCGAGATCCTCTTCCGCACCGACATCTCCGACCGGCTCTTCCGCGGCCTCGCCCCGCTGGTGGACAAGCTTCCGGGGAGGCTCCTGCACACGAACGTCGCCGGCTGCGTGCTCTTCGCCGCGGTGAGCGGCTCCTCGGCCGCGACCACCGCCACGATCGGCAAGATCACGACGACCGAGCTGTTGAAGCGCGGCTACAGCCCGAGCCTGGCGATCGGCTCGCTCGCCGGGGCGGGGAGCTTCGGGCTGATGATCCCCCCCTCGATCGTCTTCATCGTCTACGGCGTGCTCGCCGAGGAGTCCATCTCCAAGCTCTTCATCGCGGGCGTCTTTCCGGGGCTGCTCTTCGGCGCGCTCTACTCCGGCTACATCATGGCGGTCTCGGCGCTGCGGCCGGGGGTGGCGCCGCGCACCGGCGAGCGCTGCGGCCTGCGCGACTACCTGCGCTGCCTGCTGAACCTCCTGCCGATCGGGACCCTGATCGTGCTGGTGCTCGGCTCGATCTACTCCGGGGTCGCCACCCCGACGGAGGCGGCCGCCGTCGGCGTCACGGCGAGCCTCGCGATGACCCTCGCCATGCGGCAGTTAAGCTGGCAGATATTCACCGAGTCGCTCCTCGGCGCGCTCAAGATGTCCTGCATGGTGTGCTCGCTGCTCGCGGCGGCGGCCTTTCTCTCGACGACGATGGGCTTCCTGCACATCCCCCAGGAGATCTCCGCCCTGATCGGCCGGCTGAACCTCTCGCCCCTCGGCCTGATCTTCATCCTCGCCATTTTCTACACGGTTCTCGGCTTCTTCCTGGACGGGATCTCGATCACCGTCATGAGCCTGCCGATCTGCCTGCCGCTGATCGTGGCCGCGGGCTTCGACCCCATCTGGTTCGGGGTTTTTCTGGTGGCCATGACCGAGATCGCCCAGATCACCCCCCCGGTCGGCTTCAACCTCTTCGTCATCCAGGGCCTGACGGGGCGCAACATCTACGAGATCGCCTGGTGGGCGGCGCCGTTCTTTGGCTTGATGATGATCGGCGTCGTCCTCTTCACGCTGTTTCCCCAGATCGCCCTTTTCCTGCCGGGCCTGATTTTCGGCCAGTGACGGCCGGGACGGCGCCGCGCGCACCCCAAAGGAGGAGCCATGGACACCATCGTTTTCACGAACGCCGTGATCATCGACGGCACCGGAAGCGACCCGATCGAGGGCGGCGCGGTGGTCGTCGAGGGCGACCGCATCCGGGAGGTCGCCGCCGGGTCGCCGGGCAGGCTGCCGGCGGAGGCGCGCCGGATCGACTGCCGGGGCCGGACCCTCTTGCCGGGGCTGATCGACGCCCACGTCCACATGGGCTCGGTGGACGCCACCTTCACCGAGCAGCAGCGGCGCAACTTCACCTCGGTGCTGGTCATCAAGACCGTGCAGAACATCCGCGAGGCGCTGGACCAGGGGTTCACGACCGTGCGCGACGCCGGCGGGGCCGACCCCGGGTTCCGCCAGGCGGTCGCCGAGGGGCTGATTCCCGGCCCCCGGATGTTCGTCTGCGGCCGGATGATCTCCCAGACCGGCGGGCACGCCGACGGGAGGCTTCCGACCGAGTTCCATGCGCCCGTCGAGCACGCCGCCGGCACGGCCGCCGGCGTCTACGACGGGGTCGACGCCGTGCGGCGGGCGGCCCGCGAGCAGATCCGCCAGGGGGTCGATCACCTCAAGGTCATGGCGGGCGGCGGGGCGATGTCGCCGGCCGACGAGATCGACACCGCCCAGTACAGCCTGGAGGAGCTGCGGGCGATCGTCTTCGAGGCCGAGAACGCGCGCAAGTACGTTTCGGCGCACTGCTACTCGGACCGCAGCATCCAGAACGCCCTGGCCGCCGGCGTCCGCTCGATCGAGCACGGCAACCTGATGACCGAGGCCTCCGCCGCGGCCATCCAAAAGGCGGGCGCCTTCCTGGTCCCCACGATCGCCACCTACCGCATGCTCTCCGAAAAGGGGCGGGCCTACGGCGTTGCCGAAAACAACATCCGCAAGATCAACCAGGCCCTCGAGAAGGCGTTCGACTCGCTCGCGCTCGCGCACCGGCAGGGCGTCACGATCGGATCCGGCAGCGACCTCCTCGGGCCGATGCAGGTCCACAAAGCGCTCGAGCTCGAACTGCAGGCGGAAGTGATGGGCCCCATGGGCGCGCTCGTCGCCGCGACCCAGATAAACGCCCGGCTCCTCCGGCAGGAGGCGCACCTGGGGACGATCGCGGCCGGCAAGCTGGCCGACTTGATCCTCGTAGCGGGCGACCCGCTCGCGGACATCGCCGTGCTGCAGCGCTACGCCACGCACATCGTCGTGATCATGCAGGGCGGGCGGATCCACAAGAACATCCTGGGGTGATGCGCCGCGGGCGCCGCGTGGGAGGCGCCCGCGCCGATGGAGGCTGCCATGGAGGATTTCGAATCCCTGAAGCGCCGCCTGGCGCTGACGGTCGACCACCGGCTCGACCTCGACGGGGTCGCGATGATCCTCACCCCGCGCTGGTTCTTCGTGGGGATCATGAAGCGGGTCTGCGAAGAAGCCGGGCGGGCGGCCGCGAGCCGCGCCTACTATGGCGCCGGCTGGGACGGCGCCTACGCCTGGGGGCGCCGGCAGATCGAAAAGGGCCTTTCCGGCCGGCGGATCATGGAGCAGTACCTGGGGTCGATGACGAGCCGCGGCTGGGGCCGCTTCGAGATCGTCGCGCTCGACCTGGACCGCGGCGAGGGGCGCTTCCGGTTTTTCGATTCGGCCGTCGCGCGGGAGTGGGGGCCGGCGGAGGACGCCGCCTGCCTCTGGGCGCCGGGGGCGCTCGCCGGCGCGCTGCAGGTGATCCTGGACGATCGGGGCGGCGCGCCGCGCCTCCGCGGCGTCGAAGAAAAATGCCTTGCCGCCGGGGCGCCGTTCTGCGAATTTCGGGTGGCGCCCGAAGGCGGCTAGCCGCGCGGGGCGCCGCGCGCGGCCGGGAGGAGCGGCATGGGGTTCATCCGACAGCAGGAGGAGAAGCTGGCGATCCGTTGGCTGCGCCGCCAGCACGAACAGGCCGGAGGCCCCGTGCCGCCGGACGCCGTGCTCCAGCGCGAGGCCGCGCGCATCGTGGACGACGCCCACCGCATCGCCCGCGAGCGCGGCGGGAACCTGCTCGAGATCATGCGCGGCATGGTCGCCGATTGGCTGAAGAAAAAATAACGTCATCCCGGGAGGCGCATCCATGTCCGAGAACTGGGAGCGGAAGCTGTCCTGCGCCGCCGCGTGCCGCCGCTGCGGCCGCGGCCTCGGTGCGCGCGACGAGCGCATCCTGTCGGTCGTCGACCACGAACCGATCTGCATGCCCTGCAAGCGCGAGGAGGAGCAGCGGCCCGACTACGCGGAGATCGCCAAGGAAGCCATCGGCCGGTGTCTCGTCGACGTCGAGCTGGCGCAGCAGGACCCGGGCGGCTGGTGCTACCACCACTTCTACCCCTTCACCTGCCGCTAGAAATCCCACTGCACCGGGTTGGCGTCGAGGCGGTCGGCCACCGTGCGGCCGATCGCGTCCATCTCGGCGCGCTCCGCCGGCGTGAGGGCGAGCGCCATCGCGCCGGCGTTCTCGGCGACCTGGGCGGCGCTGCGGGCGCCGGCGACCGCGCAGGTCGCGGGCTGGGCGATCACCCAGGCGAGGGCGAGCTGGGCGAGCGTCGCCCCGCGGCGCGCGGCGATGGGCCGCAGCGCGTCGATCGCCGCGAGGACCGCCGGATAGACCGCGGGCTGGAAGAGGCGGTGGGACTTGCGGTGGTCTCCGGCCGCAAAGCGCGGCGCCTCCCCGAAGCGGCCGGCGAGAATCCCCTGGGCGAGCGGCGAGTAGGCGAGGATGGTCATCCCGCGCTCGCGGGCGGCGGCGATGGCATCCGCCTCGGCCGGGCGCCAGAAGAGCGAATAGGGGGGCTGGAGGCTGTCGATCCGCCCGCAGCGCGCGGCCGCGGCGAGCTGCGCGCCCGAGAAGTTCGAGACCCCGACGGCGCGGATCTTCCCCTGGGCCTTGAGGTCGGCGAGCGCCCGCATGGTCTCTTCGATCGGGACCTGCCGGGTGCCGAACGAGCCCGCGGGCCAGTGGATCTGGTAAAGGTCGATGCGGTCGGTCTTGAGGTTCTTGAGCGAGCGCTCGCAGGCCGCGACCACCTGGTCATACGCGAGGTGGTTGGCGAACACCTTGGAGAGGTAGACCACCCGGTCGCGGATCCCGGCGGTGGCCGCCGCCAGCATGCGCTCGGAGTGGCCCCTGCCGTAGACCTCGGCCGTGTCGAAGGCGGTGATGCCGCAGGCGACCGCCTGGCGGATGGCCTTCCGGATCTCGGCGTCGTCGATCCCGGCCCACATCTCCCGTCCGGCCTGCCACAGCCCCATGATGACCGGCGAGACGAACACCTCCGAGGTTCCGATCCGGCGCAGGGACTCCATCGCGAGCGTTGCCTCCGATTCGAGCGTGGGGTGGATGCCGACAGCCTAAAAGCTTTCCTCCCGGAAAACAAGCCCCGCCCCGCGCTCCGGCCGGCCGCGGATTGACAGCCCCGGCGGCGGGTCCTATTTATCCCTTGTGAATCCGGCCGCCGACGCTCCCCCCGCCCGCAAGACTCCGGCGCCGCCGCCCGACGCGGCCGCCGCCCCCGACCTCTACGCCGTCGAAGCGCTGCTCACCGCCGAGGAGCAGGCCCGGCGCGACGCGGTCAGCCGGTTCGTCGACGCGGAGTGCCTGCCGGTCATCGCGGAGCACTTCGACCGCGGGAGCTTCCCGATGCACCTCATTGCGCGGCTGGCCGAGCTGGGCCTCTTCCGCCTGCACGTCGACGGCGAGGGGGCGCCCGGCGCCTCCGAGACGGTTTACGGGCTCGTCTGCCGGGAGCTCGGGCGCTGCGACGCCGGCCTGCGGGCCATGGTCTCGGTCCAGAATTCGCTCGTCATGCTGCCGATCGCCCGCTTCGGCACGGAGGCGCAGCGCCGCCGCTATCTGCCGGCGATGGCCCGCGGGGAGGTGATCGGCTGCTTTGCGCTCTCCGAGCCGGGATTCGGCTCGAACCCCGCCGGAATGGAGACCCGCGCGCGGGAGGCGGGGGGCGGCTTCGTTCTGAACGGCCGCAAGCTGTGGATCACCAACGGGCCGATCGCGCACATCGCCCTCGTCTGGGCGAAGCTCGGGGAGGAGATCCGCGGCTTCCTGGTGCCGGCCGA
Organism: uncultured Desulfatibacillum sp.; assembly: GCA_964573635.1. Classification (GTDB taxonomy): domain Bacteria; phylum Desulfobacterota; class Desulfobacteria; order Desulfobacterales; family SpSt-501; genus SpSt-501. The sequence continues at coordinate 294,700 of CAZNKG010000002.1, forward strand.
CTCCCCGGGCTACCGCCCGACGCCCATCCGGCGCAAGTTCGCCTACCGCACCTCGCCGACCGCCGCCATCGCGCTCGACGACTGCCGCGTCCCCGCCGAGGCCCTCCTGCCGGGCGCCCGCGGGCTGAAATCGGTTTTCCAGTGCCTCAACCCGGCGCGCTACGGGGTCGCCTGCGGGGCGCTCGGCGCGGCCATCGCCTGCTATCGGGCGGCGCGGGAGTTCGCCGGCGGGCGCCGGGTCTTCGGCCGGCCGCTCGGCGCCACCCAGCTCGCGCAGGAGAAGCTCGCGCGCATGCTGGTCGACATCACCCGGACCCAGCTCGTGATCCACCGCCTCGGGCGGCTGATGGACGCCGGGCAGGCGACGCCGGCCCAGATCTCGCTCGCCAAGCTGAGCGCCGTCGACGCCGCCATGGCGACCGCACGCCTGGCGCGCGACCTTCTGGGCGCACGCGGGATTCTGGCCGACCGCCACGTGATCCGCCACCTCCTCGACCTCGAGGCGGTGAGCACGCTCGAGGGGACGGCCGCCATGCACACGCTCGTCCTGGGGCAGGCGGCGACCGGGATGCCCGCATTTTGAAAGACACGCCCGGCCGGAAGCCCAACCGGCGGGGCGGGGGGAGGAGACCGTGTATCTCGCGCAAATCGGCTCCCGCGGCGCGCGGCGCTACCTCATCCGCGAGTCCGTCCGCACGGCGCACGGCTACGGCTTCCGCGACCTGTGCGACCTCGGCGCGGAGCCGCAGCGCTTCATCGTCTACCCCGGCGGGAACGCGTTCTACATCGATCCGCTGGTCGAGGACGAGATCGCCGCCCGGGGCGGGCGCCCCGGGAGCGCGGAGCTGGAGGCGATCTTCTGGCCGTTTCTCGATCCCGAGTTGAGCCGCAAGCTCGAGCCCTACCGCTGCCGCGAGAACCGCCTCCGCGGCGACCGGGCGCCGCAGGGGCGGCCGGCGGGGGCCGAGGCCCACGTTTTCGACCGGCGCCGCGTCCTCGCCCTCAAAAGCGGGCGCCGGGACTTCTCCGGCGCCGTCCGCATCCCGGACTCGGCCGCCCGGCGGCTGCACGGCAAGTCGCGGGACGAGATCGAGCAGGGGTTCATCGTCCAGGAGGCGGAGCTGCGGCCCCGGGAGGTCAAGGCCTACGTCTTCGCGATTTTCGACCTGCAGCAGTTCTTCCACCAGGGGTTCGCCCGCAGCCGGCCGGAATGGCTGGAGCCGGAGCGGCTCGATGCGTTTTTCATCGACGCGGCCTGCCGCCTCAACCGCGACGCCGGCTTCTGGATGGGGATGGACCCCGGCGACCGCCTGCACGACTACCTCGTGCGCTACCTGTGCATGTATTTCGACCACGACTTCGCCCCCCGGCCCTTCGCGGACGACTTCCTGCGCGACTTCATGAACCGCCACCGCGGCTACCGGCCGCCGCCCTCGGTTGCGGTCAGCATGGAGGAGGCCGCCGGCCTGTTCGGCAAGAGCCGCGGGGAGCTCCAGGCGATGAACCGCGCCGACCTCGCGCGCCAATACCGCCGCCGCGCGCAGGAACTGCACCCGGACAAGGGCGGCGACCACGAGCGCTTCGTCAAGCTCACTGAGGCCTACCACCGCCTGCTGGGGGCGAAGCGATGAGGGGGATCGGCCGAACGCGGCGGCCGGCGCGCTGCCGCGCGCGGACCCTCGCGGGGGTCGCCGCCGCCGCGGCGCTCGCGCTCGCCGGGTGCGCCGCCTTCCGCCCGGCGCCCGGGCCCGATCCTCCGCCGGCGTGCGCGCGTTTCTTCGACCTCCTGGACGCCGCGGTCGCCGCGGCCGGCGCGGGCGACGGGGGGAGCGCCCGGGTGCCGGGGTTCCCCACCCTGCGGGTGAACCGCTTTCTCGCCGCAGCGGGCGCGGCGGCGGAAGCGCCCGAGGCCCGCGAATTCGCGCGCGAGTGGATGCGCGCGCTCGATCTCGAGGCGCGCGCCCGCGAGATCGACAACCTTCCGGCGCCCGCGCGCGTCCGGCTCGCCGCGGCGCTGGGAGAGGCCCCCGACGGCGCGCGGCTCAAGGCGCGCGCGGCCGCCTGCTCGGCGGCCCTGGCCGAGCACGACCGCCGAGCCCCGGTCGAACGCCTGCGGGTCCCGGAGGAGTACGCCACCGCCATGCAGGTCGCGGGTCTCTACCCGCTTGCGGCGCTGCCGGTCCTGGCGCTCACCGTGCGGGCGCAGGAGAAGTTCCGCGGCTGGCACCGGGAGCCGCTCGACCGTCTGCCATGGCGCGGGCGGGCGCGGGCCTACCTGCCGGAGGGGGCCCTGCCGTTCTCGCCGGCGGAGGCGGCCCGAATCGTGGCGGACGCCTCCCGCAACCCGCTCGCGGCGCCGCGGCCCGCGGGGGAAGACGCCGGGCGCCTGCTCGCGATGTTCGCCCCGGCGATCCTCCAGGACGAGGCCGGGCCGGACGACCGCATCGGCGCGGTCGCCTGGGCGGACGGCCGGCCGGAGGTCGACGCGGCCGAGCCGGCGCTCTACACCTATCTGTCGCACGCACGGCTGCGGGGGCGCCCGGTCCTGCAGCTCAACTACGTCTTCTGGTACCCGGCCCGCAGCGGACCCGACGCCCCCGCGATCGAACGCGGCCCCCTGGACGGGCTGACCGTGCGCCTGTCGCTCGCCCCCGACGGGGCGCCCTTCATGCTGGACGTCATGAACAACTGCGGGTGCTACCACTTTTTCGTTCCGGACCGCGCGGCCGTCCGCGGCGGGCGGCGGAACGCCGGCGAGCTTCCGCCCTTCGTGCCGCGTTTTCTGCCCGAGGGCTTCCCCCGCGAGCGGCTGCTGCTGCGCGTCAACTCGGGCTGGCACCAGGTGGATCACGTCGGCACCCTGCCGCTTCCGCCGGGAGCGGCGGCGGCCGATTACCGGCTGTTCGACTACGAGCGTCTCGAGTCGCTGCCCGCGGGCGAAGCGGGGCGCATGAGCCTCTTCGGACCGGACGGGGTCGCCCGGGGCTCGGAGCGCATCGAGCCGCTCCTGCTCTTCTCCATGGGGGTCTCCAAGGTCGGGAGCATGCGCCAGCGCGGCCGCCACGCGGTCCGCTTCATCGGCCGGGCGCATTTCGACGACCCCGACCTTTTCGACCGCAGCTTCGACTTCCGCTGACGAGCCCCGCGGCGCGCGGCGACGGCCCGGCGCCGCCCCCCCGCATCCGCGGGTTGCGCCGGCTGCCGTTTTATGGTTTACCCCCCGGCATGCACCCGGATTACGATTTCGATACGATCATCGACCGGCGGGGCACCGGCAGCGAAAAGTGGGAGAAGTACCGCGGCCGCGACGTGATCCCGATGTGGGTGGCGGACATGGACTTCCGCTCGCCGCCCGAGGTGATCGCGGCCCTCCGGCGGCGCACCGAGCACGGGGTCTTCGGCTACACCCACGCGACCCCGGAGCTCGTCCAAGCCGCGGCCGCCGCGCTCGAGCGCGACTACGGCTGGCGCGTGGCGCCGGAGTGGATCGTGTGGCTGCCGGGCCTCGTCACGGGGCTGAACGTCTGCTGCCGCGCGGTGGGGGAGCCGGGGGACGACGTGCTGACCCTCGTCCCGGTCTACCCCCCGTTTCTCTCGGCCCCGCGCTATTCCGGGCGGGGGGTCGTGCGGGTGCCGCTCGCCGAATCGGGAAACCGCTGGCGGATCGATTTCGAGCGGCTCGCGGCGGCCGTGACCCCGCGCACCCGCCTTTTTCTGCTCTGCAACCCCCACAATCCCGTGGGCCGCGTCTTCGAGCGCGCGGAGCTCGAGGCGCTGGCCGAAATCTGCCTCCGCCGGGGGATCACGATCGGCGCCGACGAAATCCACTGCGGGCTCGTCCTCGACGCCCCGAAGCGCCACATCCCGATCGCCTCGCTCGCCCCGGAAATCGCCGCGCAGACGATCACGCTCATGTCCCCGAGCAAGACCTTCAACCTGGCGGGCCTCGGCTGCGCCTTCGCCGTGATCCCCTCGGAGGCGCTGCGCCGGAGCTTCCAGCGCGCGAAGGCCGGGATCGTGCCCATGGTCAACCCCTTCGGGTATGCCGCGGCCCTCGCGGCCTACCGCGACGGCGAGCCGTGGCGCCGGGCGCTGATCGGCTACCTCAGGCGCAGCCGGGAGATCCTCGCCGCCGCGCTGCCGCGGATGCCGGTGCCGCTGTCGATGGCCCCCGTGGAGGGAACCTACCTCGCCTGGATCGACGTGCGCGCCCTCGGGCACCCGGACCCCGCGGGGTTTTTCGAGGCGGCGGGGGTGGGGCTGCAGGACGGCCGCGAGTTCGACGGGCCGGGGTTCCTGAGGCTCAACTTCGGCTGCCCGGCCGCCGTGCTGGAGGAGGCGCTCGGCCGCATGCGCCGGGCGCTCGCCGGCCTGGCCGAAGGTGCGTTGTGATCAAGAGCCGCCATGCGGAGGCGCTGCCCTACGTGACCAAGGACGGCACCATCATCCGCGAGCTGATGCATCCCGAGGTCCACGGCAACGCGAACCAGAGCCTCGCCGAGGCGACGCTTCCGGCCGGCCGGCGCTCCCGGCGCCACCGGCACCTGGAGAGCGAGGAGCTCTACCACATCCTCGCCGGCGAGGGGCGGCTGACCGTCGGCGCCGAGACCGCCGCGGTCGCCGCCGGCGACACCGTCCTCATCCCCCCGCGGACCGACCACTGGATCGCGAACACCGGCGACGGACCCCTGCGCTTCCTCTGCTGCGCCTCCCCGCCCTACCGCCACGACGACACCCAGCTGCTGCCCGACGCGGCCGACGGGCCGGCGGGGCCTTGCGGCGACGCGGCATAGCCGCCAAACCGGCGCGCGCCTCGGCGGACGGCCGGATGCTTGCGGGCCGCCCGGCCGCCCGGGCCGCCGGCGCAAAGCCGGCCGTCCATGCGGTCCGGGCGGCCGCGAGGCGCTGGCGCAGGCCCTCCGCGATCCCGGCCTGGCCGCGGTGCGCGCCCGGAATCCGGATACGCCGAAGGGAAGCTGCGGGCCGCGCCGGGCGATCCGGACGGTCGGCTGGGGCACGGTGCAGGCGCAGCCCACCTCCCGGTGGACGCTGGCATTCACCGCGGCGATAGCGGCCGCGACGGCCTTGGCGTCGGGGATCTGCCGTTCGATGTCCGCCGCGATCAGACCGGGGCCCTAGATTTCGCCGGCGCGGATCGCTTCGCAGCCGGCCGCGCCGGCGCCGCGAACGATCTCACTGCAGGTAGCGGTGCTGCAGCTCCGTCCAGGCGGTGGTTTTCATGAATTTCAGCAGCGCCTTGTTGAGCGGCTTGCGCAGCGGGCTGCCGTCCTGCAGCCCGATGCCCACGAAGTATTCGTCGAAGGTCCCGGGCAGGACCATCAGCCGGCCGGGATAGTCCCGCCGGACCAGGTGCCGCAGCACCGGCGCGTTCAGGACGAAGGCATCGAGCCGCCCGTCGGCGAGGGCGGCGAGCCCCTCCTCGGCGAGGGCGAAGGGGACCGCGCCGACCCCCGTTTTCCCGAGGAAGTCGAGGCCTTCCGAACGGGTCACGGAGCCGACGCGGGCATGCGGGAGGTCGGCGAGGCCGCGGACTTTTCCACGCAGCTCGCTCACAGTCAGCGAGGCGGTGATCTCGGCCGTCAGGGCGGCGATGAAGATGATGGAGAAGAGCATCCAGGCGAGCGCGACGGCCCGCCCGGCCGCGGTCCGGGGCGCCGTGTCGCCGTAGCCCACGGTCGTCATGGTCACCACCGCCCACCAGAGGCCCTGGCCGACCCCGCCGGCGCGGCCCTCGCCGAACATCGGACGGTTCGCGCGCCTTTCGCAGAGCCACACGGCCGCCCCGGCGAGCAGGGAGAGCAGCAGCAGCAGGCCGACGGCTTTCAGCGTCGGCAGCGAAAAGATGGTGCCGAGGACGCGGACCCACCGGTAGGTGACGCCCTCGGCCGGCACCGCGATGGCGAGGCCCGATTGGAGGTAGGACTGGCTGAAATCCATGACGGCCTCGAACCGCTCCCGCACCGGAAGGGAGGGGATGACATCGATCTCCCGGCGTTCCATGGCCGCGAGGAGGCCGTCGAACGTATCGAATTCGCGGAAGGCGAACGGCCGGTCGAGCGGCGGCGCCACCGCCTGCCACAGCTCGACGCTGAACCCCACCCAGCGGCCCTCCGCCGATTTCATGCTGAGCGGCGGGGCGGCCGTCACCCCCACCCGCAGGACGGGGGGCGCTTCCGGCGCCGCTGCGCCGCGGGCGCCCGCCGGGAGGGCGAAACAAACGGCGAGGGCCGCGATCCCGCACGCCGCAGCACGGCACCGCCGCCGCCGTCCCCTGTTCGGATTCATCGTCTGGGTGCCTTCAGCCGCGGGCGCCCGCCGGCCCCCCGCGCTATTTCATCATCAACAGGCTCAGGGCCATGACGAGCATCCCCCCGAGGAGGCCCAACAGACTGTCATGGCCCTTGCCGAAGGCCCGGCTCGTGGGCAGCAGCTCGTCGAGGCTGATGAAGACCATGATGCCGGCGACGCCGGCGAAAAGGCTGCCCATGAGCTCGGGCGGCAGGCCGCCGCCCTCGCCGCCCGCGAGCGACCACAAGAGCCCGTAGGCGATGATGGCCCCCAGGGGTTCGGCCAGCCCGCTCAGGAACGAGTACAGGAAGGCCTTGCGCCGGTCGCCGGTCGCGTAGAAGATCGGGACCGAGACGCTGATCCCCTCGGGGATGTTGTGCAGCGCCACCGCGACGGCGATGGCCGCGCCGAGGTTCGGGTCGTGCAGGGCGGCGAGAAAGGTGGCGAGCCCCTCGGGGAAGTTGTGGATCGCGATCGCCAGCGCCGTGAAGAGCCCCATCCGCAGGAGCCGCTTCTCGATGACCGCGGCGCCCACGGCCGCCGGCGCGGCCGGCCCGCCGCACTCGTAATAAAGCGCCGGCGGGGCCCCGGCGGGCGCGGCCGCGGGGTGCAGCGGCGCGGTCTCCGATTCGGAGCGGGTTTCGTGCGGGTTCTCCGCCGCCGGGATGAGCGCGTCGATCCCCCCGATCAGCAGCATGCCGCCGAAGAAGGCGGCGGCGTTCACCCAGTGGCCCCAGAAGGGGCCGTAGGCGGCGGTGAGCGCCGCGGTCCCCTTGGCGAAGATCTCGACGAAGGAGACGTAGAGCATGACCCCCGCCGAGAACCCCGTCGCCACCGAGAGGAAGCGGTAGTTCGTGCGCTTGGCCGTGAACGCGATGGCGCTGCCGATGCCGGTCGCGAGCCCCGCGAAGAGGGTGAGCCCGAGAGCCACTCCGACGTCCTGCATGCCCTCTCCCGATTCCGAAAGGCGGCCGGCCCGGCCGACTAGTGCTTGTAGCCGATGGTGCGCAGGAACTGCTGGCGCTTCTGGATATCGGCGTCGCCCTCGATCCCCTTCGCGGCGAAGCCGTCGACAACCCCCAGGATCCCCCGGCCCTGCGCGGTCTTGACGATCACCACCTCGACGGGGTTGGCGGTCGCGCAGAAGATGCGGCAGACCTCCGGCAGGTTCTTGACCGCGTTCAGGATGTTGATCGGGAACATCCCCTGCATGAAGACGATGAAGCTGTGCCCGGCGGCGAGCGCGAAGGCGTTGTCGGCGGCGAGCCGGCGCAGTTCCGGGTCGGTGCCGCTGTGGCGCACCAGGCAGACGTCGGAGGCCTCGCAGAAGGCGAGGCCGAACTTCGCGCCGGGGACCGTCGAGACGATCGCCTCGTGCAGGTCCTCGACGGTCTTGATGAAGTGCGACTGCCCGAGAATGAGGTTGAGGTGGTTCGGGTTTTCGATCTTGACGACCTGGATGTCCATGCCCCCTCCGAACGTCTAGGGTTGGCGGAAACACAAGGCGGCGTCGAGGAGAAGGCGCGGCCCTCCTCCCCCGTCACCCCCCGATCGAGCGCATCTGGCAGCACACCCGCGCCGGCTCCCCGACCGCGAGGTTGTGGTCCGAGGGCTTGTGGCGTACGGCCTGGAAGAAGACCGCGGCGATCTCCGCGTCGCTCGCCCCGCGCCGCAGCGGCCCCTTCAGGTCCTCGCTGCGGTCGGAGAGCAGGCAGGGGCGGAGCTCGCCGGTGGCCGTCAGGCGCAGGCGGTTGCAGCGGTCGCAGAAGTGATGGCTGATGGCCGGAATGAACCCGACCTCGCCGCGCGCCCCCTCGAAGCGGTAGCGCTGGGCCGGCCCGTCGTGGTGCGCGCGGGGGACCGGGACGAGCTTGCCCAGGGCGGCGAGCCGGCGCTTGATCTCGGGGGCGAGGAGCAGCGGCCGGTCCGGCAGGCCCGAGCGCCCGATCGGCATGTATTCGATGAAGCGCACGTGGTAGGGCCGGTCGAAGGAGAGCCGCGCGAGGTCGACGAGCTCGTCGTCGTTCACCCCCGTCATGGCGACGACGTTGAGCTTGATCGGGTGGATCCCGGCGGCCTCGGCCGCCCGCACCCCGGCCCAAACCCGGGCGAAGGCGTCCTTTCCCGTGATGGCGCGGTAGCGCTCGGGCCGCAGGGTGTCGAGGCTCACGTTGATGCGCCGGATCCCGGCCGCCAGGAGCCGCGCGAGGTTCTCCTCCAGCAGGATGCCGTTCGTGGTGAGCGAGATGTCGTCGATCCCCGCGATGGCCTTCAGGTCGGCGAGAAACCCGGTGACCCCGCGGCGCACCAGGGGCTCGCCCCCCGTCACCCGGATCTTCGTGATGCCGAGCCCGACCCCCACGGCGACCACCCGCAGGATCTCCTCGTAGCGCAGGATCTCGGCCTGGTCGAGGCGCGGCACCGCTTCGGGCGGCAGGCAGTAGAGGCACCGGAGGTTGCAGCGGTCGGTGATGGAGATGCGCAGGTAGTTGAGATGCCGGTTGCAGGCATCGATGAGCTGGGTGGCGCGCGGCGCATTCATGTCGGTCGGCGTGGCCTGGCGGGGAGCGCGGGATTCAGAGCTTGCGGAACCCGGCTTCCACCGTTTCGGTGATCGGGATGATTCGGGAAAAATTGCTGACGTCGAATACTTCCTTCACGGTCGGCGTCAGCGCGGAGAGGACGATTTTGCCGCCGGTGCGCTGCAGCTGCTTGACGGCGATCAAAACCACCCGCAGCCCGGCGCTGCTGATGTAGCTCATCTCGCTCAGGTCGAAGAGCAGCCGGCGCTTGCCCTCCCCCAGGAGCCCCTTGACCGCCTGCTCGGCGTCCGGGGCGCTTTCGGCGTCGAGCCGGCCGCTGATCTTCAAGCAGACGACCCCGTCCCTTTCCTCCTGGAAAATCTTCATGGCGCACCTTGGGCTCGGGTCCGCGGCGGATCGGGGGGCGGCCGCCGCCCCCCGCCCCGTCGTGTAACCCATCCGCGGTCCGTTTTCAATAGCGGGCGCCCGTGGGGAAGCGCGCGCGGCGCCCGGCGGGACCCGCATCACCCTCCGGCGGGGCCGGCGGCGCCGCCCGCCCCGGCGGCGAAATAGGCCGTGACGGCCGCGACCAGGCCGGGGATGGTGTAGGTGTCGGCCGTCACGCGCACATCGAAGCCGAGCGCGGCCGCGGTGTCGGCGGTGATGGGGCCGATGCAGGCCGCCGGCGTCTGCGCCACGCGCGGGCCGAGGCCCGCGCCGGCGGCCAGGGCCTTGAAATTCCGGACCGTCGAGGAGCTCGTGAAGGTGACGAGGTCGATGGGGCCCTCTGCCAGCGCCCGCTCGAGCCGCCCGCCGTCCCCTTCGCCGGCGAGCGTCCGGTAGGCCGGCACCTCGCGCACGACGGCCCCCATGGCGGCCAGCTCCTCCGGGAGCACCTGGCGGGCCTCGAGCGCGCGCGGCAACAGGACGCGGCGGCCCTGGAGCTCCTCGCGGCGGAACGCCGCGACGATCGACTCGGCCCGGTAGCTTTCCGGGACGAGGTCGCTGTTGAGCCCGAAGCGCCTCAGGGCGGCGGCGGTCGCCGGTCCGATGGCGGCCGTGCGCACCCCCCCGAGGTCGCGCACGTCCCGGCCGAGCGCAAAGAGCCGCTCGAAGAAGAAGCGCACGCCGTTCACGCTCGTGAAGACCACCCAGTGGGTCTGCGGCAGCTCGGCGATCGCCCCGTCGAGCGGGGCGCAGTCCTCCGGCGGCGCCACCCGGATCGTGGGGCACTCGAGGCATTCGGCGCCCAGCTCCGAGAGCGCGGAGACGAGGTCGCTCGCCTGCTCGCGGGAGCGCGTGACCACGATGCGGCGGCCGAAGAGCGGCCGGTTCTCGAACCAGGAGAGCGCCTCGCGCAGGCGCACGACCTCGCCGACCACGATGATCGCCGGCGCCGTTAAGCCGGCCGCGGCGACGCGCGCGACGATGTCGGCGAGCGTTCCGCTGACCGTGCGCTGCCGCGCGGTGGTGCCCCAGCGGACGAGCGCGACCGGGGTCTGCGGGTCGCGGCCGTTTTCGACGAGGCCGGCGACGATCCGCGGCAGGTTCTTGACCCCCATGTAGAAGACGAGGGTCCCGATCCCCCGGGCGAGCGCGGGCCAGTCGATGCTCGAATCGGCCTTGCGGGGGTCCTCGTGGCCGGTCACGAAGGCGATCGTGGAGGTCATCTGCCGGTGGCTGAGCGGGATGCCGGCATAGGCCGCGGCGGCGACGGCCGCGGTGACCCCCGGGACCACCTCGAAGGGGATCCCGGCCGCGGCGAGCGCTTCGGCCTCCTCCCCGCCCCGGCCGAAGATGTAAGGGTCGCCGCCCTTCAGCCGGACGACCACCCGGCCCTCGCGGGCTTTGGCCACGATCAGCGCGTTGATCTCCGCCTGGGGCAGGGTGTGGTCCCCGCCCTGCTTGCCGACGTAGATGCGCTCGGCGTCTGGGGCGGCGTGGTCGAGCAGCGCGGGGGCGGCGAGATAGTCGTAGATCACGACACCGGCCGCGGCGATGCACGCCCGGCCCTTGACGGTGATGAGGCCGGGGTCGCCGGGGCCGGCCCCGACCAGGTAGACTTTGGAGGGGGAAGGGTTCGACATGTCAGGCATCGGTCCGGCTTGAGTGGGTGAGCATTCCCCCGGCCCCCCGCGCGAGCAGCGTCTCGGCCAGCGCGACGCCGATCTGCGCCGCCGCCGCGGCGGGGCCGCGCCGGCAGTCGCGCAGGAGGGCCCGGCCGTCGGGATCGGCCACCAGCCCGGTCAAGGTGAGGTCGCCGCCCGCGATCCGGGCGTGCCCGGCGATCGGGACCTGGCAGCCGCCTTCCAGCCGCCGCAGAAAGGCCCGCTCGGCGGTCACGGCCAGGCGCGAGGCGGCGTCGTCGAGGGCCGCGACGAGCGGGCCGATCCGCGGGTCCGCGGCGCGGATCTCGACGCAGAGCGCCCCCTGTCCGACGGCCGGGAGCATGCGGTCATGGTCGAGGACTTCGCTCGCCCGGTCGAGGAGCCCGAGGCGCTTGACGCCCGCCGCGGCCAGCACGATCGCGTCGAGCTCGCCGCGGTCGAGCTTGCGCAGCCGCGTGTCGACGTTGCCGCGCAGCGGCGCGATCACGAGATCCGGCCGGCCGTGCCGCAGCTGGGCCGCGCGGCGCAGGCTGCTCGTGCCGACGACGCTGCCGGCGGCGAGCTCCGCCAGCCGCGCCCCGCCGCGCGCGATCAGCACATCGCCCGGCTCCTCGCGCTCCGGCACCGCGCCGACGGCAAGCCCCGCAGGGAGCACCGCCGGGACATCCTTCATGCTGTGGACGGCCAGGTCCACCCGGCCCGCGAGCAGCGCCTCCTCGATCTCCTTCACGAAAAGCCCCTTCCCGCCGACCTGGGCGAGGGGGACGTCGAGGATCCGGTCGCCCTGCGTCTTGACGACCTCGAGGGTGACCGCGAGGCCCGGGAAGAGCGCCTCGAGGCGGCCGCGCACCCAGTGCGCCTGCCAGAGCGCAAGCGCGCTTCCCCGGGTGCCGATGACGACCGGGTCGGGCATCAGTGCTTGCAGCCGGCGCAGCTTCCGGCATGGCAGCTGCCGCAGGAGGAGCCGGCCGACCGCTTGGCGGGCGCCCCGCCGCGGCCCTTGCTCACGAACCCGCAGGCGGACATGCGCTTGCGGACCTTGCGGCTGCGGCAGGCGCTGCAGGCGGGCTTGTCGCCGCCCAGGATCAGGCACTCGAAGTCGTGCCCGCACGCTTCACAGTGGTATTCGTAGATCGGCATGGAGTAATCGCCCCCCCCGTCCGGAATCGGCCGCGCGCGTGCGCCGCGCGCGCCGTGCATTCGAGCCGCAACGAATCAATAGAGGGCAAAAACTGCGATTTGTCAAGATGGCGGCCGCGCCCGCCCTGCGCCTCAGGCGGCCAGCGCTTCGATGACGCCGGCCGCGAAGAGCGGCAGCATGATCTCGTGGTGTCCGATCAGCTCGATGCCGCGTCCGCCGCGGGCGGTCGGCCGGGAGAGGACATTCACCGCCGGGCGGTAGTGGCGGATGAAGTCGAAGTTGACCGCGGTGAAGGCCTCGGCGCGGTGCCCGAGGTTGCGGGCCACGTTGAGGGCCTTCAGGAAGACCTCGGGCAGGATGACGGCCGAGCCGGCGTTGAGGTAGACCCCGCCCTCCAGACGGGCGAGCTGGGCGGCGAGGAGCCGGAAGTCCACGTGCGACGCGGCCCCCGTGCGGCCGGGGTCGAAATTGGGATGCATGTGGATGATGTCGGTTCCGATGGCGACGTGCACGGTGACGGGGATTGAAAGGCGCGCGCCGGCCGCGAGGATGCTCGCGTCGCCGCGTTCGAACCCCGCGGCCGCGATGGCGCTGCCCACCGCCCGCCCGAGCCCGGCCGTGAGGCTTGCGGGAGCGGCGACCGCCCGGGCCAGGAACTCGGCGGTCTCGGCCGCCATGCCGAAAGCCCCCTCGTCGAGGGCCGGGCCGACCTCCTCGGAGGTGCGGCCGTGCAGGGCGAGTTCGAGGTCGTGCACGATGCCGGCGCCGTTCATGGCGATCCCGGTCAAGATCCCGCGCTCCATGAGGTCGATCACCACCGGGCTCAAACCGGTCTTGATGACGTGCGCCCCCAAGCCGAGGATGACGGGCCGTCCGGCGCGGCGGGCGGCGGCCACCGCGGCGATGGCCTCCCGCAGGCCCGCGGCGGCGAGCAGGCCGGGAAGGCCCTCGAGAAAGGCGGCGAGCGACCCCCCGGGGCGCCAGCGGCGGGCGCTGTCGCCGGCGGCCACCTTGCTCCCCCGCTCGGCGAGCGGCCGGGTGCGGATGCCTCCGAGGTCGAGCGGTTCGATCTCCGGCTTCATGACGCCGTCCCATCGGGAAAGAGGATGCGGTCGACGAGCTCGCAGAGAATGTGGCCGATCGTGATGTGGGTCTCCTGGATGCGGGCCGTCGCCTCCGAATCGACGGTCAGGACCCACTCGGCGCAGGCGGCGAGCTTCCCCCCGCGGCCGGTCATGCCGATCGTAACGAGCCCCGCGGCGCGCGCCTCGGCGACGGCCTTGACGACGTTGGCGGAGTTGCCGCTCGTGCTGATCCCCCAGGCGACGTCGCCCGGGCGTCCGAGCGCGCGCAGCGGCTTGGCGAAGACCTCGTCGAAGTGGTAGTCGTTGCCGATGCTCGTCAAAACGGAGCTGTCGGTCGTCAAGGCGATCGCCGCGATCGGCGGCCGCTCGATGCGGAAGCGGTTGACGAACTCGGCGGCGATGTGCTGGGCGTCGGCCGCGCTGCCGCCGTTGCCGAAGATCAGGATCTTGCCGCCGGCGGCGACGGCCGCGGCGAGGACCTCGGCCAGCCGCGCGATCTTCCCGGCCTGCGTGCGGACGGCGGCGCGCTTGACCGCCAGGCTTTCTTCGAGGATGCCGGCGATGATGTCGGTCGGTTGGTTCATGTCGGCTCCCGGCCCGCCAGGCGTTCGCGCACGCCCCGGATCTCCGCCGCGGCCTCCGCCCCCAGGCGCTCGGCGTGCTCGAGCTCGGCGAGGGCCTCCTCGAGCCGTCCGAGCCGCAGGAGCACGCGCGCCAGGCGGCTGCGGAACCGGGCCTCGTGCGGCGCGAGCTGGACGCTCTCGCGGCAGAAGACCAGGGCGATGTCCAGGTTTTCGCCGCGCGCCTCGAACAGGCCTCCCAGGGCGCAGAGCGCGTGCGCGTCGGCGGCGTTGAAGCGCACGGCCTTCTGGTAGGCGGCGATGGCCTTGGCGGCGAGGCCGAGAGCGGCATAGCAGTCGCCGAGGTAGCGGTGCACGCCGCGCCGGCGCGAGCGGGAGCGCGCCGCCGACTCGAGGAAGGCGCGCGCCTCGCCCGGGCGCCCGAGCTCGAGCAGCAGCCGCCCGAGCTGGAAGAGGATGTCGCCGAGGTTCGGTTTGATGGCGTTGGCCCGCTCGAAGCAGGCGAGCGCCGCCTCGCGGTCACCCGTGAGCCAGTGGACGAGGCCGATGTTGTAGACGCTCATGTGGTCGCCCGCGTCCAGGCGGGAGGCGGCGGTGAATTCGGCGAGCGCCCGGTCGTAGTCGCCCCGGACCCCGTGGCACACCCCGAGGCTGTTGTGCACGTTGGCGCAGTCGGGGTCGAGGGCGAGGGCGCGCTCGAATTCGCGGATCGCGCCGGCGAGGTCCCCGCGGTCGAAGCAGGCATCGGCGCTGATGTTCAGGCTCACCGCATCGAAGACGACCCGGCTGTTCGGCCCGAAGAAGGCGGCGTGGGCGAGCGCCTTGACGGCGTTGGCGACGATCTCCTCCCGAGCGAACCCGTCGCAGGGAAAGCCGGCGACCCCCGCGGTCGCCGTCAGGTGGCCGCCCGCCCGCAGCTTTTTCTGCCACCGGCGGCCGCCCTCGAGCACCTGGGGGGCCTCCTGCCCGGGAAAGACGGCCGCGAGGATCCCGGGCGCCGGGATCCCCCAGAAGCCGTCCGCCGCGCGGGCGATGCGGTCCAGGCCGCGGGCGGCCGCGCGCCAGGAGGCCGCGAGGGTTTCCGGATCGTCCGCCGCCGGCGGGTCGCTGCGGGCCGCGAGCACGCTGAAGCGCTCCAGCCCGCCCACCCGGCGGCGGTAGGCCGCCATGAATTCCTCCCCGCGCAGAAGCTCCGCGAACTCTCCGGCGAGCGCCTGCGGCAGCCGGTCGTCGTCCGCCGCGGGGGCCTCCTCCGGCAGGTGCGGCCGCACGCCCGGGCGCCAGACCAGGAAATCGGCGCTCGCTTCGGCGTGCCGGGCGATTTTCTTCTTGGCGGCGCCCATCAGGGGAGCTCCTTCAGGACCGCCGCGAGGGCTTGGGCGACCACCGCGGTCTCGTCCGACTGGACCGTGCGCAGGTCGACGATCACCGCCTCGGCCTCGATGCGCACGATGACCGGGGGCTCGCCCGCCCGCAGGCGCTTCTCGAGCGCGCTCGCCGACAGCCCGCGGACGCCGAGCGCCAGACACGGGCTCGGCAGATCGAGCAGCGGGAGGGAGCCCCCGCCGGCCTTGGAGGCGAGCGTCATCGGGGTGATCGCAAGCCGCGCGTCGCCGATCGCCTTCAATCCCGCCTCCAGCGCCGCGGCGCGCGCCGCGATCCGCTCCGCCGGCTCGGTGAGCATGCGCAGCGTCGGGATCTCGGCGGCGGCCGCGGCCTCGTCGCGGTAGAGCCGAAGCGTGCTCTCCAGGGCGGCGAGCGTCAGCTTGTCGATGCGCAGCGCGCGGGTGAGGGGGTTGGCGCGGATGCGCTCCACCAGGGGCCGGCGGCCGACGATGATTCCGGCCTGCGGGCCGCCCAAGAGCTTGTCGCCGCTGAAGGTGACGAGGTCGGCCCCGGCCGCCACCGATTCCTGCACCGTCGGCTCCTTCGCGAGGCCGTAGCGGGAGAAGTCGACGAACGTGCCGCTGCCCAAGTCCTCCATGACCGGGATCCCGCGGGCGGCCCCCAGCCCGACGAGCTCGGCGAGCGGCACCTGGGCGGTGAACCCCACGATGCTGAAGTTGCTCCAGTGCACCTTCAGGAGCAGCGCGGTCTGCTCGCCGATGGCGTTCTCGTAGTCGCGCCGGTGGGTGCGGTTCGTGGTGCCGACCTCGTGCAGCACGGCGCCGCTCTTGGCCATGACGTCCGGGACGCGGAAGGAGCCCCCGATCTCGACCAGCTCGCCGCGGGAGACGATGACGCGGCGCCCGCGGGCCATGGTGTCCAGGCACAGCAGCACCGCCCCGGCGTTGTTGTTCACCACCATGGCGTCTTCAGCGCCGGTGATCGCGCAGATCAGGTCGCGCACGGCGCTGTAGCGCGAGCCGCGCCGGCCGGCCTTCAGGTCGTATTCGAGATTCGAATAGCGCCCGGCCACCGCGACGATGTTCTCGATGGCCGGCCGGGCGAGCAGCGAGCGGCCGAGGTTGGTGTGGATGACGATGCCGGTCGCGTTCACGACCCGGCGCAGGTTGGGCCGCATCGCCAGCCGGACCGCCGACTTCACCTGCGCCATGAGCGCCTCGACCGGAGGCGCCTCCGGCGGCGGCCCCGCCGCGGCGCGGATCCGCTGCCGCTCGGCATCGATCACCCCGCGGATCGCCTCGACGACCACCGCCCGGGGGATCAGCTCGAAGCAGGCCTCGGCGCGCGCCAGCTCCAGCAGCCGGTCCACGGCCGGCAGCCGGCGCAGAAGATCGCGCCGCGGGTCTTCCCGGTTTTCTTCCGACGGGATCGGCATGGCCCTCCTTTCAGCCGCTCAGCATCGCCTCCGGGTTGTCCTGGAAAAGGCCCGGGGGCAGGGCGTCGACGATCGCGGCGAAGTCGTTGGCCTCCAGGCGCACGGCGGCCAGCCGCGAGGCGAGCATCTCGGTGTTCAACCGCTCGAGCTCGAACCCCGGGCGGAACTGCGCGACCAACAGGTCCGCCAGGTGCACGACATGGACGAGCTCCCGGTGGCGCACGGCGGCCTCCGGCCGGTGGTGAAATCCGACGGCGGCCGCGAGCGCCTCCGGGAATCCCCAGCGCTCCGCCAGGCGGCCGCCCACCTCCGTGTGGTCGACCCCGAACATGGCGCGCTCCTCCAGCGTGAAGTCCGCGGCGCGGCGCTGGCAGAGCTCGCGGTAGAGCAGGGGGTAGGCGGCGTCGACGTACTGGTCGAGGACCACCTTGCCGATGTCGTGCAACAGCGCCGCCGTGTAGGCCTGCCCCGGCCGCACCGCGCCGGTCCGCCGCGCGAGCTGCTCGGCGATGGCCGCCGCGCCGACCGCGTGGTGGTAGAGCCCGCCCTTGCACAGGGAGTACCCGCTCGCCGTCTGAGCGAAAAAGCCGTCGAGGGCGGCGGCGATGACGAACTTGGTGAGGAGGTTGACGCCGAGGTGCATCAGGGCGTGGTCGAGGGATTCGATGCGGCTGCGGCTGGCGAACATGACCGAGTTGGCGAGCTGCAGCGTGCGGGCGCTGATCACCTGGTCCTTGCGGATCTCCCGGGTGAGCAGGCGGATGTCGTACTCCTCCTCCTCGATCAGGCGCAGAATGCGCAGCGCGGCCTGGGGAACGGGCCGGAGCTCCGCCATCACGCGGTCGATCTCGGCCTCCGTGGGCGGCTCCGCCGTCCGGCGGCGTGCGCCGTGCGGCATGCCGGCGGGTTCGATGCGGCAGCTCAAGTCCTTGAGGTTCAGCGTGAGGCAGCAGGTGAAGAACCCGCCGGTCTCCGTCGTCGCCACCGGGATCTCTTCGCGCGCCAGGATCTCCTCGACGACCTGGACCGTGCGGCCGCCGATGTTGAGGTCGAGGTCCATCTGGTCGAGCGGCCCGACCAGCGCGCCGCCGGCGACGTGCGCCTGGATATGCCCGCGGCGCCCGCCGGCCTCGCCGACCGCGCGGATCAGCAGCGGCAGACCGGTTGCGGCGTACTTTTCCGGCTGCTCGCAGGCACCCGGCGACACCGGCTCCGGAAGGAGGTAGTGGCCGAGCCCGCCGACCCCCGCCTGCGCGTCGGTCAGGGCGACGCCGACGCAGGTGGCGAGATAGGCCTCGAGCGAAAGGGGCTGCAAGCGGCCGACATAGGAGCTGCCGGCGCCGACATGCTGGAGGCGCAAGGGGCGCTCCACGCGAGAGGGTGGTTTATTAGTTGTAAACATTAGACAAAATTTATAGCACGTCACCTCCGGGGATTCAACCCCCTTTTGGTCGGATGTCCGGGCGGCGGTTGAAAGCAGTGGATGCTCCGCGGGAATTGAGGTATGCTCATCGGAACGAACGCGGTCGGCGGGTCTCTCCGACCCGGAGCGCTAAAGGAGGCGGCGGCGACAGCGCGCATGCGGAACATCCTCGTCACCGGGGGCTGCGGGTTCATCGGCTCCAATTTCGTCCGGTTTCTCCTCGCCCGGGAGGACTTCTCCGGGCGGGTCATCAACCTGGACCGGCTGACCTACGCCGGAAACCCCGAGAGCCTCGCGGACGTGCGCGCGCGCCACCGCGAGCGCTACGTTTTCGTGCACGGCGACATCGGCGACCGGGCCCTGCTGAACGATCTCTTCGAGCGCTACGCGATCGACGCGGTGTGCCACTTCGCCGCCGAGTCGCACGTCGACCGTTCGATCGCCGGCCCGCAGGCCTTCATCGAGACCAACATCGCCGGCACCTTCGCGCTGCTCGAGGCGGCCCGCGAACATGCCGGGCGGCTCGAGCTCTTTCACCACGTGAGCACCGACGAAGTCTACGGCTCGCTCGGGCCGCAGGGCGCCTTCAGCGAGCAGAGCCCCTACCGGCCGAACAGCCCCTACGCCGCCTCCAAGGCCGCCTCGGACCACCTCGTGCGGGCCTGGAGCCGCACCTACGGGCTGCCGGTGACCGTCTCCAACTGCTCGAACAACTACGGCCCCTACCAGTTCCCCGAGAAGCTCATCCCGCTCATGATCCTGAACGCCGCCGCCGGCCTGCCGCTGCCGGTCTACGGCCGCGGGGAGAACGTGCGCGACTGGCTCTACGTCGAGGACCACTGCCGGGCGGTGTGGCGGATCATGCGCGCGGGCAGGCGCGGCAGCGTCTACAACGTCGGCGGCCGCTGCGAGATGGCGAACATCGACACGGTCGGCATGATCTGCGACCTCCTCGACGAGATGGCGCCCGACCCGCGTCTGGCGCCGCGCCGCCGCCTGATCACCTTCGTCAAGGACCGCCCCGGCCACGACCGGCGCTACGCGATCGACTGCCGCAAGATCGAGGCGGAGCTCGGCTGGGCCCCGCGCGAGACCTTCGCGACCGGGCTGCGGCGGACGATCCGCTGGTACCTCGACCACCCCGACTGGGTCGCGCGCGTGAAAAGCGGCGAGTACCGCCGCTGGATGGAGGCGCACTATGGGGCCCTCTGACCCCGCGCGCGGCCGCCTGATCTTTCCTCTGGACGTCGCCGCCGAAGCCGAGGCCCGGGGCTGGGTCGAGCGCCTGTCGGGGTCGGTGGGGATGTTCAAGGTGGGCTTCGAGCTCTTCGTCCGCAGCGGGCCGGCGATCGTCCGGTTCATCCGCGACACCGGGACGGCCGGGGTCTTTCTCGACCTCAAGCTGCACGACATCCCGCAGACCGTGGCGCGCACGATGGCCGGGATCCTCGATCTCGGGGTGCGGCTGGCGACGGTGCACTGCGGCGAGAGCCCCGCGATGCTCGCGGCCGCCGCCGCGGCGGCGGCCGGCCGGGTCGGCGTCCTGGGGGTGACCGTGCTGACGAGCGTCTCCGCGGCGGACCTCGCGGCGGCCGGGTATCCCGAGGCGCTCGCCGGCGACATGCAGGGGCTCGTGCTGCGGCGCGCGGCGATGGCCCACCGGGCGGGCCTCGCGGGGGTCGTCTGCTCGGGGCGGGAGGTCGCGGCGATCAAGCGCGCCTTCGGCCCGGGGTTCCTGGCGGCCACGCCGGGGATCCGGCCGGCCTGGGCCGCGGGGGCGCCGGACGACCAGAAGCGGATCACGACCCCGGCCGAGGCGATCCGGGCCGGCGCCGACTTCATCATCGTCGGCCGCCCCATCCGCGACGCCGCCGACCCTCGGGAGGCCGCCCGGCGCACCGTGGCGGAGATCGCGGCCGCCCTCCCGCCGAGCGGCTCCGGCGCCTAGCCGGGTGCGGAACAACCCGCCGCCGGCCGCCGGCCGGGGCGCGCACCGATCGGCAGCCGCCGGCTATCCGATGGTTATGGGGGCCTCCCCGGCGCCGCGCGACGCCGGCTCACGGCTTTTCGACGCCGTGCATCCGCCGCCGGCTAGAAGAGGAACAGAAAGCGATAGGCCGTCAGGGCGGCGATCAGCGCCGCGAGCAGCAGGACGACCAGCATCTGTTCGGGTGTGAATCGGGGCATGGCGGGGCGAGGCGCAGCGCCGAAAACCGGCCGCCCGGCGGTGTCAGCCGGCGTCCAGTCCGAACTCGGTGTGCAGCGCCTGCACCGCCAGCTCGGCGTACTTCTGCTCGATCAGGCAGGAGACCCGGATCTCGGAGGTGCTGATCATCAGGATGTTGATGCCCTCGCGGGCGAGCGTCGAGAACATGCGCGCCGCCACCCCCGGGTGGCTGCGCATGCCCACCCCGGTGATCGAGACCTTGGCGATGTTCTCGTCGCCGAAGACGTCCTCGGCGCCGATCTCCGCGGCCACCCGCTTTTCGATCTCGAGGGCGGTCTGGTAGTCCGCCTTGGCCACGGTGAAGGTGAGGTCCGTCTTGCCGCTCGCGCGGGTGTTCTGGATGATCATGTCGACCGAGATGCCCGCCTCGGCGACCGGCGTGAAGATCTTCGCGGCGATGCCCGGGCGGTCGGGAACCTTGCGCAGGGTGATCCGGGCGTCGTTCTTGTTCATGGTCACCGCGGAAACCACCACGCGCTCCATGCCGTTGTCCTCGTTGACGACCATGGTGCCCTCCTCATCCGTGAACGACGACCGCACGTGGACCGGGACGTTGTACTTCATGGCGAACTCGACCGAGCGGATCTGCAGCACCTTGGCCCCGATGCTGGCCATCTCCATCATCTCGTCGTAGGAGATCCGCTCGAGCTTGCGGGCCTTGGGGACGATGTTGGGGTCGGCGGTGAAGACCCCGGTGACATCGGTGTAGATCTCGCAGCTGTCGGCCTTGAGCGCCGCGGCGATGGCGACGGCCGAGGTGTCGGAGCCCCCGCGGCCGAGGGTGGTGATGTCGCCCTGCGGGTCGCAGCCCTGGAAACCCGCCACGACGACGACGGCGCGCGCGGCGAGCAGGCTGCGGATGCGCTCGACGCGGATGTCCTGGATGCGGGCGCTGCCGAAGCAGCGGTCGGTCAGCACCTCCACCTGGTGGCCCATGAGCGACTGCGCCGGGGTGCCCATCGACCGGATCATCATGGCGAGCAGCGCCGCGGTCGTCTGTTCGCCGGTCGCCATCAGGACGTCGAGCTCGCGCTTATCGGGCTCCTCGGCCGCCTGGCGGGCGAGGGCGATCAGGCTGTCCGTCACCCCGGCCATGGCCGAGACGATCACCACGACGTCGTGCCCCTCGCGGTGGGTGCGCAGCACCCGCTGCGCCACGTGGCGGATGCGCTCGATGTTGGCCACCGATGTTCCGCCGTACTTCTGAACGATCAATCCCATGCACCCTCCGGTGGGTCGCAGGCCGATTGGCCGGTAAAAAACGATCCCAAGGCCTTTAGCAGACCGGCTGCGCCTTGTCCATAGGCGGTCCACGCCATCCGGCGGTGGTTTTCGCCGGCGACGGAGAGCGCGAGCGCCAGCCGTTCGCCGAGGGCCCACGCCGGCAGCCGGTCGGCCCACTCCACCGCGCAGACGTACGGGCCGTCGAGCAGCTCCTCCAGCCCGAGCACCTCGGTCTCGACCGGCGCCTCCAGGCGGTAGAGATCGATGTGGCAGAGCGGCAGCCGTCCCGGGTGATGGTGGACGAGGGCGAAGGTCGGGCTGGTCACGGCGGAGCCGGGCGGGACCCCCAGGCCGCGGGCGAGGCCCTGCACGAAGGCCGTCTTTCCGCTGCCGAGGCCCCCGGTGAGCGCGATCACGACGGGGGCCTGGATCAGCCCGCCCAGGCGCTCCCCGATCCGGATGGTCTCCGCGGCCGAACGGGAGAGGCACTCGCAGGCGGCGGCGGGGGCCGGCACTCAGGCCTCCGCGGCGCGCAGCCGCTCGGCGATCGTCGCCGGCAGCGCGCCGAGCACCTCGCCGGCGAGATACCCGCGCGGCCCCGACGCCGCCGCCAGGCGGTCGGCCGCGGCGCCGTGCAGATAGACCCCGGCGCGCGCGGCGGCCTCGGCCGTGAGGCCCTGGGCGATCAGGCCGGCGATGACGCCGGTCAGGACATCGCCCATGCCGCCGGCGGCCATCCCGGGGTTGCCGGTGGGGTTGATGCAGGCCGTGCCGTCGGGGTGGGCGACGATCGTGCGGGCGCCCTTGAGCACCACGTGGACGTGGTACTCCCCGGCGAGCCGCCGCGCCCAGCCGATGCGGTCCTGCTGGATCTCCGCGGTGCTGGCGCCCGCAAGGCGCGCCATTTCCCCGGGGTGCGGAGTCAATACGGCGGCCGCCGGGAGGCTCCGGAGATCGTCGAGCCGTCCGGCGAGCGCGTTCAACCCGTCGGCGTCGATCACGAGCGGGAGCGCCACCGCGCCGAGAAGCCCGCGGACGAGCGCGACCGTCGCCGCGGACCGGCCGAGGCCGGGCCCGAGGGCGAGCACGCTTTTGCCCGCGGCGAGCTCGAGGATCGCGGCCCGGGACGAGGGGCCGAGCACCCCGGGGGCCTCCTCCGGCAAGGGGGCGGTCATCGTCTCCAGGGCGGCGGCGGCGGCGATCGGGTTGAGGGAGGCGGCGGTGGCGAGGGTCACCAGCCCCGCCCCGGTCCGGAGGGCGGCGAGCGCCGCCAGGGCCGCCGCCCCGGTTTTGCCCGGCGAGGCGCCGAGCACCAGCACGTGGCCGTTTCGGCCCTTGTGGCTGTCGGGGGCGCGCGGCGGGAGGAGGCGCCCGATCTCCTCGGCCGTGAGCAGCACCTGGCGCGGGGCGACCTCAGCGACGACCGGCGCCGGGATGCCGATGTCCACCACTTCGAGCCGCCCGGTCCACTCGACCCCGGGGTAAATGAGCTGGCCGATCTTGGGCAGGGCGAAGGTCGCCGTCACGTCGGCGCGGATGCAGGCGCCGAGGGGCCGTCCGGTGTCGGCGGAAAGCCCCGAGGGGAGGTCGACCGCGAAGACGGGGCGGCCGGCCGCGTTCACCGACTCGATCAGCCGCCGCGGAACCCCCCGGACCTCGGCGTTCAGCCCGGTGCCGAACAGCGCGTCCACGAAGACGCCGGCGGCGGCGAGCTCGCGGCCGCGGCGGGACAGCGCCGCTTCGTCGGCGAGCGCGACCACGGGGATTCCGAGCGGCTCGAGGAGCTTCAGGTTGGCGGCGGCGTCGCCCGCCACGCGCTCCGGCGCCGCCGCGAGAAAGACCGTGACGGGGAAGCCCGCCAGCGCAAGGAGGCGGGCGATTACGAAGCCGTCGCCGCCGTTGTTGCCCCGCCCGGCGACGACCGCGACCCCGCGCCGGGCCTCGGCCGCGAAGTGCGCGCGGAACACCCGCGCCGCCTCCCGGCCGGCGTTCTCCATCAGCAGGCGGCCGGGGAGGCCGAAGGATTCGATCGTCAGGCGGTCGATCGCCTGCATCTCCGCAGCGGTCACGGCGTACATGGCGGGGCTCCGGTCATTCGACGGCCGCGGCGGCGAGCCGCATCAGCCGGCGGGCGGCGCCGGCCATGCGGCGCGCCTGCCGGGGGCCGGTTTCGTGGTCATAGCCGCAGAGGTGCAGGATGCCGTGGATCAGCAGGGCCGCGAGCCGCTCCTCAAGGCCGATGCCGGCGGCCGCGCTCTCGCGCCGGGCGGTGTCGACCGAGATGACGACGTCGCCGAGCAGGTTGCCGCCGGCCGGGGCGGCCGCGTTCGGCCGCATGGGAAAGGCGATGACGTTCGTCGGCCCGTCGCGGTTGAGCCAGGCGCGGTTGAGCGCCGCGATGCGGCGGTCTCCAACCAGCAGGATGGAGAGCTCCGCGTCAGGATGCTTTAAGGCGCCGAGGGCGATCCGGGCGGTCGTCGCGATCCGTTTCCGGTCGACCCGGTGGCGGCGCTGGCGGTTGGCGATCTGAATCTCCATCGCGGGGTGCTTCCTTGCCGGCTTTCGACGGCGGGCGCGGATCGAGGTATTCGATGCGCTGGTGGTGGATGCCGTTCAGGATGGCGACGAAGCTCGCCGTGATCTTGTGGATCTCGCGCAGGGTGACGTCGCACTCGTCGAGCTGGCCGTCGGCGAGGACGCCGCCGACGAGCTCGGTCACCAGGGCCTTGATCCGGGCCGGCGTCGGGTTTTCGAGCGTCCGCGACGCGGCCTCGACCACGTCGGCGAGCATCACGAGCGCGGCCTCGGGGGTCTGCGGTTTGGGGCCCGGGTAGCGGAAATCGGCCTCCTTCACGGCCTCGGCCCCCTTCAGCTGCTTGGCCTTCTCGAAGAAGTAGCGCATGAGGCTCGTGCCATGGTGCTGGGCGATCGCCTCGACGATCATCCGCCCGAGGCGGTGCTCGCGGGCGATCTCCACCCCGTCCTTGATGTGCGCGGCGAGGATCAGGCTCGACAGGGAGGGGGCGAGCTTGTCGTGCCGGTTTTTCCCGTTGCGCTGGTTCTCGATGAAGTAGAGCGGCTTGCGGATCTTGCCGATGTCGTGGAAATAGCCGGAGACCTTGGCGATGAGCGGGTTGGCGTCGATCTCGAGCGCCGCCGCCTCCGCCAGGGCGCCGACGATGACCGAGTGGTGATAGGTGCCCGGCGCCTCGATCATGAGGCGGCGCAGGATCGGCCGGTCGAGGTTGGCGAGCTCGAGCAGGGTGATGTCGGTCGTGAAGCCGAAGCCGAGCTCCGCCAGCGGGACGAGCGCGGCGGCCGCCAGCCCCGATCCCACCCCCCCCAGGAAGGCGCAGGCCGCGGTCCACAGCAGCTGGTCCCAGGCCGCGCCGGCCGCGTTCAGGCCGACCGCCGCCGCGAGCAGCGCGCCGAGCAGGCCGGTCTTGACCCCGGCGGTGATGAAAACGCGCCGCAGCCGGCAGTCGCGCACCCAGTAGGCCCCCATGCTGCCGACGATCAGGAAGTAGGCGGCGAGCGGCAGGCTGTTGTCGGCGACCGCGCCGGCGGCGACGGCGGTCACGACGGCGAAGGGAAGCGCCGCGGAGAGCCGCAGGAAGACGGCGGCGATCATCGGGGCGGCGGCGAGCGGCGCCAGGAAGACCGCGGCGGCGGGCGGGACCGGCCACGGCAGGCTCGGAATGACGAGGCCGGCGACGGCCGTGAGCGCGCGCAGCAGGAGCATGAACAGGACGAAGACGGCCGCCATGAGCACGACGTCCCGTCCCGGCGACCCGGTGCGGCCGGGCCTGCGGGAGAGGAAGAGCCGATGGGTCACGGCCATCAGGACGAGCATCAGCACGGCGGCGCCCGCGACCCCGCCGAGCTCGGGATGGCGCGCGGCGTCGCTGTCGAGCGCCCGCAGCTTCACCAAGTGCTGGTCGGAGACCCGCTCGCCCTCGCGCAGGATCATCTCCCCGGCCTTGATCTTGTAGAGGACCGGCTTGACCTCGGCCGCCGCGCGCTGCCGCCGCTCCTCGGTTTCGTTGCGGTTCAAGGTGATGTTGGCCTGGATGAGCCGCTGGGCGATATCGATCACCAGGTTGGCGTGGGCGGCGTCGAGATCGCGGCCGACCGACTGCCCGAGGCCCTGGGCGAGCGATTTCGCCTGATCGATGCCGATGAACTGCCGGAAGTCCCGGACGACACGCTCCTCCTTCGTGCGGACGTCCCGCAGCACGATCCCCTTGTCCAGGTCCTTGGGCAGGGCGTCGCGCCCGGAGATGACGCCTTTCTCCATCACGCGCTGCAGGATTTCGCCGATCGTCTCGGCGATGCCCCGCGGGAACGCCTCCGAAACGAGCAGGCCCCAGGCCGTCCGGCCGACGCGCAGCCCGAGCCGCTCCTCGAAGAGGCGCTGGATCTCCTCCGAGGCGGTCCGGGGCGCGGCCGCCGGCTCGGGCGCACGGGTTTCGACGGCGGCGGCCAGCATGGCGCGCGCCGCGGCGAAGGCCTCGTCGACGGCGGCCGCGAGGCGGGCGCCGAGCTGGGGGTCGATGTCGTAGACCGTCGGGACCTCCAGGGCCGCCTGCTGGCGGCGGGCCTCGGTGGCCGCGAGGTCCTCGACCAGGATCTCCTTGGGCGCCTTGATGTCCTTGCGCGCCACGTCCCCGGCGAGGTAGACCGGCCGGGAGGCGAGAAAGCTCGGGTAGAGGATCACCGTGTAGAGCGCCACCGCGGCGCCGAGGACCGCCAGGCGGAGGCCGCGGCCGGAACCCGCCGCGCGGGACGGGCGTCGTCGAAACGGTGCGGGGATCATGTCGGCTGGGCCGGTCCTTTCGCGCGGCGCTTGCGCTGGTCGAGCTCCTCGTAGGCGCGGATGATCTCCTGCACGAGCTTGTGGCGCACGACATCCTGCTTGGTGAAGAAGACGAAGCGGATGCCCGCGATGCCCTGCAGGATGTCCTTGGTCTCGATCAGCCCCGAGGTGCGCTCCGGCGGGAGATCGATCTGGGTGATGTCGCCGGTGATGACGGCCTTCGAATTGAACCCGATGCGCGTCAAAAACATCTTCATCTGCTCGGAGGTCGTGTTCTGGGCCTCGTCCAGGATGATGAAGGAGTCGTTCAGCGTCCGGCCGCGCATGAAGGCGATCGGGGCGACCTCGATGGCGCCTTTCTCCATCAGGGACGACGCCTTTTCGAAGCGCATCATGTCGTGCAGGGCGTCGTAGAGCGGCCGCAGATAGGGGTCCACCTTTTCGGCCAGGTCGCCGGGCAGGAAACCGAGCGCCTCGCCGGCCTCCACCGCCGGACGGGTGAGGATGATGCGCCGGACCTGCCCCTTGGCGAGCGCGGCCACCGCCATCGCCATGGCGAGGTAGGTTTTCCCGGTTCCCGCGGGCCCGATGCCGAACACGATGTCGTAGCCGCGGATGGCCTCGATGTAGTCCTTCTGCGCCTGGCTCTTGGGGGTGACGACCGTCTTCTGGGAGGTCACGTAGACGGTGTCCAGGAAGATCGCTTTCAGGTCGACCCGGCTGTCGGCGCTCAGCATGCGGATGGCGTAGTCGATGTCGGTGGGGTGAATCGGATAGCCGGCCTGCAGGAGCCCGTAGAGCTGGTGGAGGAGGTTGCGGGCGAGCTCGGCCACGACGCGGTCGCCCTCGATGAACACGGCGGTTCCGCGCGTGTTGATCTTGAGGCCCAGGTTCTCGGCCACCCGCTTCAGGTGCAGGTTGTGCTCCCCGAAGAGCTGGCGCGCGAGATCGTTGTCCGCAAACGGGACCGTGAGCGTCTGGTGTTCGTCCATGTCGGTCGGGTGTGGCGCCCTGCCTGTTTAATCAAGCACATATATCATAAGCGCAAGACGGATTGCAACCCGAACCCGTCTCGCGCGGGATCCGTCCCAGTTGGCGGGGCGGTCCGATGCGCCGCGGGACGGCCGACGACCGCGTTCTCAAAGCGTGGATTGACGTTGACGCCGATCCGCTTTTCGCCTTGACTCGAGCGGCGGGGCTCTGTTACTTGCGTTAACTCGGTCCGGGTCGCCGGCGGCCCCGGCTTCCGGTGCCGGATCAACTGGAAGGAACTACCGCGACGCCATGAACGCCTTCGACATCGTCGTTGCCGTGATCCTGGGGTACGGCCTCATCCGGGGAATCTTCCGGGGGCTGGTCAAGGAGGTGGCATCGATCGCCGGCGTCCTCGGGGGGTTGTTCGCCGCCTACATGTTCCACCCCGCCGCCGCCGGGGCGTTGGCCCGGTTCATCGCCAACCCGGCCTACCGCAACATTCTCGGCTTTCTGCTGATATTCTGCGCGGTGCTGATCGCCGTCAACCTCGCGGCGATCGTCGTCAAGTACCTGATGAAAATCGTCTTCCTCGGATGGCTCGACCGGCTGGGGGGGCTGGCGCTCGGGCTGGCCAAGGGGGTGTTGATCGTCGCGGTGCTGTTCCTGGCGCTCACCGCCTTTCTCCCCAAGAACACCCCCGTCATCCAGCAGTCCGTCTGCGCGCCCTATGCGGCGCTCGTCTCCGAGCGGCTGGCGGCGGCCGCCTCCGGCGATTTTCGGCGCGACTTTCTCGCGAAGCTCGCCGAATTGAGGAAAGCGTGGAAGATTCCGAATTGAAGACCGCCGCCCCGGCGCTCGCGGAGCTGATCGACCTCATCGGCCGGCTGCGGGGTCCGGGCGGTTGCCCGTGGGACCGGGAGCAGACCCCGCGCTCGATGGCGCGCTACCTGATCGAGGAGGCCTTCGAGCTCGCCGACGCGGTGGAGTCCGGGGAGCCCGAGCCGGTGTGCGAGGAGATGGGCGACGTCCTATTCCAGCTGCTGTTCCTTGCGCAGCTCTACGCTGAGGCCCGCGCCTTCGACCTGGAGGAGGTCTGCCGGCGCATCGCTGAAAAGATGCGCCGCCGCCACCCCCATGTCTTCGGCGACGCCGCGGTGTCCGGCAGCGCCGAGGTCAAAGCGAACTGGCAGCTGATCAAGCAGCGCGAGCGCCGCGGCGGCCCCCCGGCCTCCGTCCTCGATGGGCTGCCGCGGGGCCTTCCGGCCCTCATGCGCGCCCACGCCGTCTCCGAGCGCGCCGCGCGCGCCCGGTTCGACTGGGGCGAGCTTCCCGGGGTCCTCGCGAAGCTCGGCGAGGAGCTCGCGGAGTTCCAGGCGGCCTGCGCGGCCGGGGAGGCGGACCGGCTGGCCGAGGAGCTGGGCGATCTGCTTTTCACCGCGGCCAACATCGCCCGCTTCTGCGGGGTCCACCCCGAAACGGCGCTGGCGGCCGCCACGCGCAAGTTCGAGGGGCGCTTCCGCGAGATGGAGCGCCGCGTCGCCGCGAGCGGCCGGAGCCTCGAGGCCGTGCCGCAGGCGGAGAAGGACCGGATCTGGGAGGCCGTCAAACGGGAGCGGACGCCCGCGCCCAACGGTTAGGAGCCGAGGGTTTTTCCCATGATCGCGATCATCGACTATGACGCCGGAAACCTCGCGAGCGTCGCGCGGGCGGTGAGCCATCTCGGGCACCCCTGCCGCGTCACCCGGGATCTCGCCGATATCCGGCGGGCGGCGCGCATCATCTTCCCGGGGGTCGGGGCCGCCGGGGCGGCGATGGCCAGCCTGAGGCGCAGCGGCCTGGACGCTGCCATCCGCGAGCGCTTCGAGGCCGGGGTCCCGCTGCTCGGCATCTGCCTGGGGACCCAGGTGATCATGGGGGCCAGCGAGGAGAACGACACCCGCTGCCTGGGGCTCATCGCGGGCCGCGTCCGGGGCTTTCCGCCGGGGCTCGCGGCGGCCGACGGCACGGCGCTCAAGATCCCGCACATGGGGTGGAACCGGCTGAACATCCGGGCCCCGCACCCGCTCTTCGAAGGGATCGGACCCGAGGACGAATTCTATTTCGTGCACGCCTTTTTTCCCGTCCCCGACGACCCGCGCGTCGTGGCCGCGACCACCGTGCACGGGGTCGAGTTCGCCTCGGTGATCGCCCGGGACAATCTCGCGGCGACCCAATTCCACCTGGAGAAAAGCGGCCGCCCCGGGCTGAGGATGCTCGCGAACTTCTGCGCCTGGGAGCCCGGCCGCGGGCGGAGGCCGTCATGCTGAGCAAGCGGATCATCCCCTGCCTCGACGTCCGCGACGGCAAGACCACCAAGGGGGTGCGCTTCAAGGACAACGTCGACATCGGCGACCCGGTCGCGATGGCGCGCATCTACTACGAGCAGGGCGCCGACGAGATCGTCTTCTACGACATCACCGCCTCCCACGAGCGCCGGGGCATCATGATCGACGTCGTCCGCCGGGTGGCGGAGACCATCTTCATCCCCTTTGCGGTGGGGGGCGGGATCCGCAGCGTCGAGGAGATGCGCGCGGTGCTGCTCGCCGGCGCCGAGAAGGTGAGCGTCAACTCCGCGGCCGTGGCCGACCCGGAGCTGATCGCCCGCGGGGCCGCGGCCTTCGGCAGCCAGTGCATCGTCCTCGGGATGGATGCGAAATACGTGGGGGCGAGCGCGGCGATCCCCTGCGGCTACGAGGTCGTGGTCAACGGGGGCCGCACCGACACCGGGCTCGACGCGCTCGCCTGGGCCGAGCGCGCCCAGGCGCTGGGGGCGGGGGAGATCTGCCTCAATTCGATCGACGCCGACGGCACGCGCGAGGGCTACGAGCTCACGCTGACCGCCATGATCGCCGAACGGGTCCGCATCCCGGTGATCGCCTCCGGCGGGGCGGGCCGGCCGGAGCACCTGCGTGATGTCTTGACCACCGGCAAGGCCGACGCGGCGCTGATCGCCTCCATGGTCCACTTCGGCAGCTACGCGATCGGCGAGATCAAGTCCTACCTTGCGGCCTGCGGAATCCGCGTGCGCCGCAGCTGGTAGCCCCGGCCGGCTTCAGGCGGTTTCGCCGAAGGGCAGGTAGCCGGGCGGGGTGATTTTCACGAGCTTTCCCTTCCCGTCGTACTTCTCGATGATGATCCGCCGGCCTTCGATGCGCGTCTGCGTCCGGGCCGTCGGATCTTTTTCGGCCTCCGCGCCGGATTTCCGGCCGTCCTCCGGCGGCTCCACCGGACGCGACTCCCGCGCCTGCTCGGCGCGCTGCCCGGAGGCTTCCTTCTCCGCGCTGACGCCGGCGAGCATGGTGCGCGGAACGGCCTGCACCGTGGCATCCCCGATGGCTTCAAACATGGCTCTCTCCTTTCACCCCGGCTCGACCTCCTGTCGGTTTCCGGTCACTCGTGCGGGATGCGGAACCTGAGCGAGCATGGCTTCCTCGTTCCAAGCGGCTTTTCTGCGGCCGACCGCAAGCTCCCCGCCGCCGCCGGCGGGGGAGGCGCTAAATCCAGGAATCCGTCTTGGCGGCCGGCTCCGGGGACTCGAGCTGGGCGAGGCGGCGGATGAGGCTGCGGGCGTCCCCCCCGGTCAGCGTGGCCCGGCGCTTCGGCCGCGCGGAGTCGATCACGTCGTAGGTGAAGCGCGTGCCGGGCGTCTCCGCGGAGCCCGCCGCGCGGCCGTCCGCGGCCGGGGCGCCGCCCGCCGGCGCGGCCGTTTCCGGCGAGCCGGCGTCGGCGATCTTCAGCAGGATCTCCTGGGTGATCTTTTCCAGCGCCGCCTCGCGCACCGCATCGGGAGAGAGCGAAACCTCGTCCCCGGAGCGCTTTTCGCCGGCTCGGCCGGGGTGGTTGGCCCCCTGCTCGGCGCGGCCGAGCTTCTTGCAGAAGCAGTTCAGCACGTGGTGCATCTGGTAGCTGGTGACCTGCATGACGGATTCCTCCTGGCCTTATGTATCGGCGCGGCGGCTGAAGAACTTTAGCTGAAAATGCGGCTATCTATTTATCGTCAGCGATTTCAGCTTGTTAATGACATGAACAGCGCGTGGCGGGAGGTGCGGCGGCCTGCAGACCGCCCCGGCGCCCCGGCGGAGTCGCGTGTCCGCCGGGGGCTTCGGAGCGGGCGGGTGGGGCGGCGGTTTCAGTCGTCGAAATTCCCCGCGGGGCCCTTGTCGCTCTGCAGGGCCGCCGCCCGTTCCTTGATCTTCTCGGGGGTCCAGTCGGCGGGCGATTCGGTCCGCCGGGTTTTCGCCCCGAGGTTGTGGGAGCCGGCCTTGAGCAGGGCCTCGATCGCGAGCGGGGCCGTGTCGGCGGAGTTGAACACCCGGGTGATCAGGCGGTGGACGAACGCCTCGACCCGGCGGGTCATGCGCTCCCGGATTTCGCGCGGCAGGCCGAGCAGCTTGTTCTCGAAAGGCAGGTTGAGCTTTTTGTAGTCGCCGGCCTTCAGGCTGCGGGCCTGGGCGTAGGCGACGATTTCCGCCCACATCTCCTCGGTCATGCCCTCGCCCGGGACCTTGATGAAGCCGCCGCCGGCGTCCAGGATCGCGTTCCCGTAGTCGTTCACCTCCAGCCCCCATGAGATCATCTGCAGCGCCGTCGCGACGTTCGCCTTGGTGGTGCGGGTCTTCTGGGCGATTTCGCGCAGCCGCTCGGAGCTGTTTCCGGAGGTGCCGTGCTGGGCCCCGGAGACGCGGTACTTGGCGATGCGCTCGTGGATGCGGCGGGTGAGCTCGACCTGGATCCCCGAGTCGCTCGCCTCGATGCCGTGGGTCGTGCCGTTGTTCAGCGCGATCCAGTCGGGAAAGATGCCGTGGGCGTTCAGCCCCTGGATGAGGAAGGCGGCCTCCTCCGGCGTCGACAGGCCCTCTTTGCCCTTGATTTCACCGACCTCGGTCTCCAGACCGGCCCATTTCGGGATGAAGGGATTGATCTCGATCGAGGCGAGCAGGTTCTGGTCGTCCGGCAGGTGCGAGGCGTCGATCGCGATGGAGGTGATGCCGGCGTCGAACATGGACGGGATCTCCGTCTTGGCGGCCTCGAGGTCCTTCGGCCCCTTGATGCCGTAATGATCGGCATGGATGGCCACCGGAACGGTGATGCCCATGGCGTTGCAGGCGGTGTCCACGATCTGGGCGATGTTCCAGTAGTTCACGGCGCAGTAGGCCGAGGCGCCGCCCTCGGATTTGGCGATTTCGATGATCAGTGCGGCGTTGGCCCGCTGCGCGGCCCTCAGGGCGCCCCAGATCACGAAGTGGTTGCGGCCGTTGGCGGCGATGGCGATGGCCGCGCCCTTGGCCAGCATGGCGCGGTCGATCGCCTTGCCGCTGACGATCAGGGCCTGCGAATGGGGGAAGAGCTTGACGATGTTCGGGGGCCTTCCGACTTCCAGCGCCTTGCTGAAACCTTTGGGGGTGCGGGCTTTGGCTGCAGGCATGCATAACCTCCCTTTTTCGAGGACTCGGAATGTCGATCCGTCCGCCTCACCGCGTCGGCCGGGAAACCTCCGGCGCGGCGCCGGCGGCGCCGGGCTCAGACAAAAACGTCGATCAGGCGGCCCTTGAGGTGCGCGGAGGGCTCGGCGGCGACCCGGTGAAAGGAGTAGACCGCCTGCCCCGGCAAGGGTGCGGCCCGGACCGCGGCCGACGGGGCGGGGCGGGGCGCAGATCCCGCCTGCGGGCGCCGCGGCGCCGCGGGGCGCGGGCCGCGCGGGCAGGCCGGCATCCGGCGTCCGGAATCCTCCGTCGCCCCGAAAGGAACGAGACTGCGTGCCGCCGATTGGTCCATGGGCCTTGCTCCGGGCGGAAGCCGCCGTGCGCCGCCGCCTCCGGCCGGGAGTTCTGTTTCCGGCGTAATCATGGCACATTATGGGTGGCGGCTGCAAGCTTTTTATACGGCCGGGCGGGGGGCCGGCGGCGGCGGGCGGGGGCGCCGGCGGGCGCAAGCCTCGCGGCGCCCGCCGGGAGGGGATGGGGTGCGGCGGCTACTTGGCGGTGGCGCTCAGGGACTTTTTCCCTTCTTCGACGAGCAGGGTGTTGTATTCGTGGACGAGCCGTTTGAGCTCCTCGCCCTGCTTTTCGTAGCGCTCCCCGCGCCGGTTGAAGGCCTCGACCTTCTGGTTGTAGCTCATGATCGCTTCGCGTCCCTGCGCGGCTTCCTTCTCCTTGACGAGCGCCTCCTTCTCCTTGGCCATGGCCTGGAATTCGGCGTCGAGCTCGGCTTTCAGCGCCTCGATCCGGCGCCGGGACTCCTCCAGGACGGAGTCGGAAGCGGCCTTCGGCTCCGGCGCGGCGGCGGTGCGCGCCGCCTCCGCGCCTTCGGCCGGCGCCGCCGCAGCGGCCGCCGGCGCGGCCGGGGCGGCGGCGCTCGCGCTCTCCACGTAGCGGGTCAGGCGGGCGCGCTGGGCCGGGGGGACCTGGTTGATGTCGTCGGTGTAGCGGGTCCGGCCCTGATCGTCGACATACTTATAGAACTCGGCGGCGGCCGGCGCGGCGGCGGTTAGGATCGCGGCCAGCGTGATCAGGATCAAAGCCTTCATGGGCGCACTCCTTTGCGGAGGTGGTTTTCAAGCCGGGATATCGGCCGCTTCGCCGCCGAACTTTAGCCGGCCGCGGAAAACGACGCCGCGCGCCTTGGCGCCAGGCCCATCCCCCCGATCATCGCCGGCCGGTGAACGCCTGCCGGGCGGCGCGTTGCCCGTTCTTTCTTTTTGACAACCCGAAAAACTCGTGTAAACTCCCGCCGCAGGGCAGGGCGCCATGCCGTGATGAGCATGCGGCCGGCCGCTCCGCCCCAAGGATGCCATGGACCCTCACAGGAACTCGCCCGCGCGATGGGCCATCGGCCTGATCGCGCTCGCCCTTCTGGCGGCCGCCTGCGCCCCGTCCTTCCGGCGGGAAGCCGCACCGGCCTCGCCCGCCGCGGCGGCGGCGGAGCAGCTGTTCCGCCGCGCCGAGCTGCGCTTTGCCGAAAACGCCTTTCCCGAGGCGCTCGCCCTCTACCAGACCTATCTCTCCCGCTACCCGCAGGAGCCGGATGCGCCGGCCGCCTTGCTGAAGATCGCCGCCATCCAGGCCCGCCAGGGCGATGCGGCGCTCGCGCGCCGGACGCTGGCGCGGCTGATCGAGGATTACCCCTTGAGCCCCCTAAGGGGGGAGGCCGCCGCGGAGACCCTCGACCTGCTCTTCCGGCAGCGCCGCTACGCCGAAGTCCTCGACCGCGGGCCGCAGGCCCTCGCCCTGGCGGCCTTCCCGGAGCAGCGGCGGCGGATCCTCGCCGTGATCGCCGACAGCGCCTCCGCCCTGGAGCGCCGCGTGGCGGCGGTGTCGGCCGCCATGCAGGCCCTGATGCTCGCCGACGCCTCCCGCCGGGAGGCGGCCGCCGCCAAGCTCAAGCAGGCCCTGCTGCGCCTGAACCCCGCCGAGGTGCGGGAGCTGATCGAACGGCCCCCCGGCGATCTGCCCATGGACTACCTCCTCTTCCAGGCCGGGATGCTGCTCGCCCAGGAGGGACGGTTCAGCGACGCGATCGCCCTGCTCTCCGCCTTCCGCCAGCGCTTCCCGCGCCATGAGCTGAGCGGCCGGGTCGAGCAGATTCTCGCCGATATCGACCACAGCGCCCGCACCGAGCGCCACATCTTCGGATGCCTTCTGCCGCTCACCGGCGACTACCAGGCGATCGGCCAGCGCGTGCTGCGTGGGATCGAACTCGCCCTCCACCGGCACAACGGCCGCGAAGGCGCGCCGCCGGTCCAGCTGGTCGTCAAGGACACGGCCTCGGAGGCCGAGCGGACCGCGCGGGCGTTCGAGGAGCTCGCGCGCGAGGGGGCCTCGGCCGTGATCGGGCCGCTCGTGCACGCCGAGGCGGCCGCCCGCGAGGCCGAGCGGCTGCGCATCCCGATGATCGCCATCACCCAGCGCGAGGGTGTCGTCGGCGGGGGGGCAGGGGGACACGTCTTCCGCAATTTCATCACCCCGCGGGCGCAGGTGCGGGCGCTGGCGGCGGCCGCGACCCAGCGGCTCGGCTGCCAGCGGGCGGCCGTGCTCTTTCCGGACGAAAACTACGGGCACACGTTCGCGGAACTCTTCCGGGAGGAGTTCGAGGCAGCCGGCGGAGAGATCCTTTTCGCCGCGTCCTACGGCCCCGAGACGTCGGACTTTTCGGCGCTGGTCCGCCGCCTGCAGCGTTTCGCCCAGCCGATCGCCCGGGAGGGCGGCCCGGCGCCGCGGGGCTCCGAGGCCGGGCGCCGCCGCCGGGCCGAGGAGGCCCGCACGGAATGGAGCTTCGAGTCGCAGGCGGTTTTCATCCCCGACGAGCCGAAAAAGGTGGGCATGCTCGCCTCGCAGATGGCCTACCACGACCTGCGCGACGTGACGCTGCTCGGCACCAATCTGTGGCATTCGGAGGCGCTGTTCCGCCACGCGCAGCCTTACGTGGAGGGGGCGGTTTTCGCGGATGCGTTTTTCGCCGGCAGCAGCGAGCCGGAGGTGCGGGAGTTCGTCGAAGCCTTTCGGGAGAGCTACCAGGAGACGCCCGGCTTCATGGAGGCCATCGTGTATGACACGACCATGATCCTGCTGCAGACGATCAGCCGCCCGGACGTGCGCGGCCCCGGGGACATCGCCCCGGCGCTGCGCTCGTCGCCGGGGTTTACCGGGGTCACCGGCTTCACGCGCTTCGAGGCGAGCGGCGAGGTCGACAAGCGCCTGCGCCTGCTGCAGGTGCGCGGTCGGCGCCTGGTGGAGCTGGATTAACGGCCGGTCAGGCCTCGTTCTTAAGCGAGCCCTGCCCGGTCGCCTCCAGGGCGCTGCGCCACAGCATCCCCCGGGGGTCGACCGTCTTGCGCTTGCCCACCAACAGCTTCATCGGCACGTGCACGAAGTGGTTGTTCCAATTGCCGATCAGCAGATCGGTCTTGCCCGCCATTCCCGCATGCACGGCGTTGCGGCCGAGGAAATTGCAGAAGACGCGGTCGTTGGCGTTGGCCGGCAGGCTGCGGATCATGTAGCTCGGGTCGATGTATTTGATCGAGATCGGGATGCCCACCCGCTGGAAATGCTCCGCGATCCGCTCCTTCAGGAACAGGCCGATGTCCTTCAGCTTGACGTTGCCCGAGAGGTCGAGCTCTTCGGGCTGGTCGGCGAAGAACCTCTGGCCGGCCCCCTCCGCGGCCACGATGACCGCATGGCCCCTCGCGGCCAGGCGCTTTTCCAGGTTGACGAGCAGTCCGTTCGGCCCGTCGAGGTCGAAATCGACCTCGGGGATGAGCACGAAGTTCACGTCCTGCTGGGCGAGGGTCGCCGTGGCGGCGATGAACCCGGAGTGGCGGCCCATCAGCTTGATCAGCCCGATGCCGTTCGGATAGCCCTCGGCCTCGTTGCTCGCGCCGACGATCGCGCGGGTCGAGACATCCACCGCCGTGTCGAAACCGAAGGAGCGCGACACCATGTAGATGTCGTTGTCGATGGTCTTCGGCACCCCGACGACCCCGATCCGCAGCCCGCGTTCGGCGACGGTGTCCGCGATGCGGGTCGCCGCGCGCAGCGTGCCGTCGCCGCCGATCATGAAGAGCAGGCCGATGTTCATGCGCTCCAGGGTGTCGACGATCTCCTCGATGTCCTGGGGGCCGCGGCTCGAGCCCAGCACCGAGCCGCCGCGCTCGTGGATGTTGACCACGGCGGCGGGGGTGAGATCGAGCATGGCGTGGCCGAAGCGCGGGATGAAGCCCTGCAGGCCGAAGCGCACGCCGAAGATGTTGCGGATCCCGTAGCCGTAGTGGAGCTCGAGCACGATCGAGCGGATGATGTCGTTCAGCCCCGGGCAGAGCCCGCCGCAGGTCACCAGGGCGCACTTGAGCTTGCTCGGGTCGAAATAGATCCGGCGGCGCGGGCCGGCGAGCTCATAGGAGGGCGGTTCGACCCCCCCGGCGATGCGCTCCCGGGTGCGGGCGAGATCGACGTCGATCAGGATGCGGTCCGCGTCGGAGACGAAGCTCAGCCCGTTGGCGCTGCGGGCGCGTCCGAGGACCGGGGAAGGGATTCGGGCTTCACCGAGCGCCGAGATCTGCGTGTTGACGGTGTCCATGGGGTGTCCAATCCTAACTTGCGTTGCAATCGCCGGTGCGGCCCCGGCGGGCTCAGTCCGCCGGGGGGCCGCCCAGGAATTTGAATTCGCCTTTGCCGAGGATGTCGTGCAGGTGCAGCATCCCCGTGACGCGGCGGGCCGCGTCGACCACCGGCAGCACCGTGATCTGATGCCGCTCCATGAGGTTTAAGGCGTCGTAGGCCGGGGTGTCGGGCCGAACCCGCCGCGGCCGGCGGCTCATCACCTCCGCCGCCCGGATTTCGCCCGGTCGTTTTCCGGGGTGGCGGACGAGCATGCGCCGCACATCGCCGTCGGTGACGATGCCGGCGAGCCGGCCGCGCGCGTCCACGACCACCGCCGCGCCGAGCCGTCCGCGGTCGATCTCGCGCACGGCCGCTTCCATCGACGCCCCCGCGCCGATCGAGGGGACCGCAACGCCGTCCCGCAAAAGGTCCCGGACCCGGCCGGCCAGGCGCTTGCCGAGAAGGCCGCCGGGGTGGATGCGCTTGAAGTCCTTCAGGCTGAAGCGCTTCTGCTCGGCCAGGACCACGGCGAGCGCATCGCCCACGGCGAGCATGGCCGTGCTGCTGGCGGTGGGGGCAACCCCCAGGGGGCAGGCCTCACCGGCCACCCCGACGTCGATCACCAGGTCGCTCTGGCGGGCGAGCGTCGAGGCCGGGTTGCCGGTCAAGGCGATGATCCGGCACCCGATCGCCTTGAGGCTGGGCAGCAGCGCGGTCAGCTCCCCGGTCTCGCCGCTGTTCGACAGCGCCAGCACGATATCCCGGGCCCCGGCCTGTCCCAGATCGCCGTGGGCGGCCTCGACCGGGTGCAGGAAAAAAGAGGGCGTCCCGGTGCTGTTCAGGGTCGCGCTGATCTTGCGGCCGATGATCCCGGATTTGCCGATGCCGCAGACGATCACCCGGCCCGCGCCCGGCGCCATGAGCTCAACGGCGCGCACGAACCCCATCCCGAGGCGCCCCTGCACGTGCAGGATGCCCCGGGCCTCGAGCTCCAATACCTCTCGGGCGCGCACCAGCAAGGGGTGGGACGCCGTTCGGTCGTCGGCTTTGGCGCGGCTCACGGCCCCAACCTCCGGCTCAACTTTTTTTCACCGCGGCCGATTATAGCCTTTCGAAAAACTCTTGACAAGGGATAGTCCACGATATATGATTCCGCTTCTAAATAATTTGATCAGGGCGTTGCCGCCGGCTTGTCCGGCGTTTTTATTGCCGCAGCCCAGCGCCCGAAGCAACCGGATCAACCACCCGACAATTCGCCGACGCGTTTATCGGATTGTCAAATCACTATCGGAAAGGGGATGATACCCATGCGCTGCACCAGCATCAAAGAGGGTATGGAGTGCGCCTTCATGACGGCCAAGGGCTGTGCCTACAAAGGCGGGATTTGCCACCAGATCGTCGAGCAGTGCTCCGGCTGCAACCGGCAGCTGCAGGTCGGCTCCGGATGGTACTGCGCGACATGCCCCGAGCCGGCGCTGAAGTGGCGCACCGGGATCTGCAACCTCGCCACCCACGTGTCGGCCGCCGCACCCGCTTCGGAGACCAAGCAGAAGATCAACCCGCTCAAGGCCTCCAAGCGCGCCAGCAAGTAAAGCCGTTCCGCGATCAGCGGGAAAACCCCGCCGGGGAATCCCGGTCGGGGTTTTCTGGTTTGGTTCCGGCCGCACCCGGCGCCGGGTCAGGCCGCCGCCAATCGCACGCAGACCGCGACGACCTCCATGGCGGCGCGGATCTCCGCGACGGCGGGGAAGGAGGGCGCGATCCGGATGTTCGCGTCCGCGGGGTCCCGGCGGTAGGGGTAGGTGGACCCCGCCGGGGTGAGCTTCACCCCGGCGTCGGCCGCCATCTGGACCACCTTCCGGGCGCATCCCGGCGGCACGTCCAGGCTGATGAAATAGCCGCCCGCGGGGCGCGTCCAGCGGGCGATCGACGCGCCGCCGAGCTCGCGGTCGAACACCTCGAGGACGGCGTCGAACTTGGGCTTGAGGATCGCGGCGTGCCGCTCCATCTGGCGCGCGATGCCCGCCATGTCCCTGAAGAACCGCACGTGGCGCAGCTGGTTCAGCTTGTCGGGTCCGATGGTCTGGTAGCCGAGGTGGGTGCGCGCCCAGGCGAGCGTCGCCGCCGACCCGGCCATGAAGGCCAGCCCGCCGCCGGCCAGGGAGATCTTGGAGGTGGAGCCGAAGAGCAACGGCCGCTCCGGGTTTCCGGCCCGGCGGCAGGCCGCCAGGATGTCGGCCAGCGGCGCGGGCCCGCCGCCGAGGTGGTGGACGGCATAGGCGTTGTCCCAGAAGATGCGGAAATCGGCCGCCTTGGCCGGCATGGCGGCCAGGCGCTCCACGACCTCCGGCGCATAGACGATGCCCGTGGGGTTGCTGTATTTCGGCACGCACCAGATCCCCTTGACCGTCTCGTCCTCGGCCGCCAGCCGCGCCACGGCCTCCATGTCCGGGCCGGCGGGGCCCAGCGCCACGGGAACCATCTCGATCCCCAGATGCTCGCAGATGGCGAAGTGCCGGTCGTAGCCCGGGCTCGGGCAGAGAAACCGGGCCCGCGGGAGCTTCGACCACGGCACGCCGCCCGGCGCGGCGCCGTGCACCCAGGCCCAGGTCATGGCGTCATGCATCAGGTTGAGGCTTGAGTTCCCGCCGATGAGGATCTCATCGGGACGGACCCCCATGTATTCCGCGAAAAGCGCCTTGGCCTCGGGGATCCCGTCGAGGCCGCCGTAGTTGCGGCAATCCGTGCCGTCGGCGGCGCGGAAGTCCCCGGGCGCCAGGCAGGCCAGCATTTCGGCGGAGAGCGCGAGCTGGTCGGCGCAGGGCTTGCCGCGGGTCATGTCCAGGGAGAGGCGGCGCGCTTGAAAGTCGCGGTAGCGGGCGGTCAGGGATTCCCGGGTCGGCTCCGGGATCGGGCCGGTCGGCTTAGCGGGCATGTCGTGGGCGTCCTCCTCATGGTTCGGTCGGCAGTCGATCGCTTCCCATACCACCGCCGGCGGTCCGCATCAAGCGGCCGCCTCGGGGCCATAGCGGACCTCGACCAGGAAGAGACCCTGCGGGGGCGCCGTGGCGCCCGCCCGGCGCCGGTCCCGGGACGCGAGAATCCCGGCGACCTCGTCGGCGTCGATCCGGCCCAGGCCGACGGCGGCGAGCGTCCCCACGATGTTGCGCACCATCCCGCGCAGGAACCCGTCCGCCTCGATGGTGAACACCGCCTCTCCCGGCGCGTGCGACCGCCAGCCGGCCGCGGCGACGGTCCGCACGGTGTGCTTCCGGGGGCTGCCCGCGTTTTCGAAGGCCTTGAAGTCGCGGGTGCCGACGAGGCAGGCGGCGGCGCGCTCCATGGCGGCGAGATCGAGCGGGCGGTGGATGAACCAGGCGTGGGCGCGGCCGATGGCGGGCCGCACGGGGCGGTTGACGATGCGGTAGCGGTAGATCTTGCTGCGGGCATGGTAGCGGGCGTGGAAGTCGTCGGCGGCCGTGCGGCAGTCGAGGACGGCGATGTCCGGCGGCAAAAGCCCGTTCAGCCCCTTGCCGAGCGCCTCGGGGCCGAGCCGGGTCTCGGCATGGAAGTTGGCCACCTGGCCGAGGGCGTGGACGCCCGCGTCGGTGCGCCCGGCCCCGTGCAGCACGACAGCGGGCATCCGGGTGATCGTGCGGATCGCCTTTTCGATCTCCGCCTGGATGGTGGGAGCCGGCCCCTGCCGCTGCCAGCCCTGGTAGGCCGTTCCGTCGTATTCGATGGTGAGCCTGAAATTCTTCATCGCCCGGTGGGGGGGTGCGGCCGCCGCGGCGGCGGTCAGAGGCGGTCGCAGCGCACGTGGCCGAGATCATCCTCCATGAGGTCGTCCAGCTCGTCGCGGTAGTCCGCCACGCTGAAGCGGGCGCCGCAGGACCGGCAGCGCAGCTCGACGGCGGTTCAGCCGTCCGCGATCCAAAGGGGCGCCCGGCAGCGCCGGCAGCGCCACTTGCGGCGGGGTCTCTCCATGCGGGTCATCCTCCCATCCAACGGTTTCGCCTGCGGACGGCCGAAAGCTTAACGCGCGGCCGGGCCCCTGTCAAACCGCCCCCCGCCGGGCCTCGGGCCCCGCGGCCCTGGCCCGGTTCGGCGCCGCGGTTGACAACCGCGGCCGATTCTGTCAGGTTTTTTGCCCCCGGCGATCGGCCGCCGCCCCAAGCGGGTCCCGGGCCGGCCGGGGATGGCGGCCGTGGGCGGCCGTTTTCAAACGCCAGACCATCTCTTTCTCGGCGAGCGAGGCCCCATGTCTGCGATCATCCCGTGCCCCGGGTTCACGGCCGCCGGAACGGCGGCCGGCGTGAAGAAGAACGGCTCGAAAGACCTCGGCCTGATCGTCTCCGACCCCCCGGCCGCCGCGGCCGGGGTCTTCACCCGCAACCGGGTCCAGGCGGCCCCCGTCCGGCTCTGCCGGGAGCGCATCCGCGGGGGGCTCTGCCGGGCGGTGGTCGTCAACAGCGGCAACGCGAACTGCCTGACGGGCGAGGCGGGCGACCGCCACGCCCGGCGCATGGCCCAGGCCGCCGCCGCGGCGCTGGGCGCGGCGGCCGAGCAGGTGCTGGTCGCCTCGACCGGCG
The DNA here is from genome assembly GCA_964573635.1 of uncultured Desulfatibacillum sp. GTDB lineage: Bacteria > Desulfobacterota > Desulfobacteria > Desulfobacterales > SpSt-501 > SpSt-501. Next base: position 336,618 of record CAZNKG010000002.1, read on the forward strand.
TGATCGGGGAGCCGCTTCCGATCGAGCGCATCGAGGCGGCGCTGCCGGCGCTCGTCCGCCGTCTGTCGCCGGAGGGCATCGCCGACTTCGCCGAGGCGATCATGACGACCGACCGGGTGCCGAAGGTCGTCAGCCGCCAGGGACGGGTGGACGGACGCGGCTTCACGGTGACCGGAGTGGTCAAGGGGGCCGGCATGATCCGGCCCGACGTGGCGACGATGCTCGCCTTCATCCTGACCGACGTGCGGGCGGCGGCGCCCGCGCTCAAGGAGCTCCTGGCCGCCGCCGCCGACCGCTCCTTCAACCGCATCACCGTGGACGGGGACACCAGCACGAACGACACGGTGCTCCTGCTCGCCAACGGCCGCGCCGCCGTCGACATCGCCGCCGCCCCCGCCCGCGCGGAGTTCGGCCGGGTTCTCGAGGAGGTCGCGCTCGCGCTCGCCAAGTGGGTGGTCAAGGACTCCGAGGGGGCCACCAAGCTCGTCGAGGTGGTCGTGCGCGGCGCCCCCGACGCGGCCGGCGCCCGCAAGGTCGCCGAGGCCGTCGCGCACTCGCCGCTCGTGAAGACCGCCCTCTTCGGGGAGGATGCCAACTGGGGCCGGGTGCTGGCCGCCGCCGGGCGGGCGGGGGTCGACTTCGACCCCGGGCGGGCGGAGCTCTTCTTCGGGCCGGTCAAGCTCTTCGCCGGCGGAGCCGGCTGCGGCCCCGAGGCGGAGGCCGCAGCCGCGCAGGTCCTGAAGCGCGCCGAGTTCGACATCACGATCGATCTCAACGCCGGGCCGGCGTCGGACTCGGTCTTCACCTGCGACTTCTCCCTGGAGTACGTCAAGATCAACGCCGATTACCGGAGCTGATTCCGGCCGGGCCGCACCCGCATGCCGCTGACCCGCCTCCAGAAGTTTCTCTCCGAAGCCGGCGTCTGCTCGCGGCGGGCGGGCGAGGAGCTCATCCGTTCTGGCCGCGTCCGGGTGAACGGCGAGCCCGTCACCGCCCTCGGGCACAAGATCGACCCCTCCCGGGACCGCGTCGCGGTGGACGGCCGGCCGGTCGCCGGGCGGCCGGAGCCGATCACCATCGCCCTCCACAAACCGCGGGGCTACGTGACGAGCTGCCGCCACCCCGGCAAGAAGATCGTGCTCGAGCTCGTCGATCTCCCGCAGCGGCTCTTCCCGATCGGCCGGCTCGACAAGGAGTCCACGGGGCTGCTTCTGCTCACCAACGACGGCGAGCTCCACCACCGGCTCTCGCACCCCTCCTTCGACCACGAGAAGGAATACGAGGTCACCGTGGCGCGGCCCATCTCCGACGGGGCCCTGCGGCGCATGGCGGCGGGGATGCCGATCCTCGGCTCCCGGACCCGCGCGGCGGAGGTCGCGCGCCTGGCGGCGGACCGCTTCCGGATCGTGCTGCGCGAGGGGCGCAACCGCCAGATCCGGCGGATGGTGCGCCGGCTGGGAAACGAGGTCACGGCCCTGCGGCGCGTGCGGGTGGGATGCGTCGCGCTCGGCGGGCTGGAGGAGGGGCGCTGGCGCCGCTTGAGCGCCGCCGAGATCGAGGGCCTCAAGGGCGGGGCGTGACCCCGATCGCGGCCAGGATCCGATCGGCGCGCTCGGCGACCGGCAGGACCGGCACGCGCTCGGGGTCGTAGCCGAGCTCGCGGTAGGCGGCCAGGATCAGGGCTTCGATCGCCGCGGCGGTGCGGTCGTCCTCGATGCGGACCCCGTCCCGCTCGACCGCCAGCCGATCGAACAGGAAGACGCGGCGGTAGCGCACCCGCCGGCTCATCTCCCGCGGCCGGCGCGGGTCGAGCCCCTCCAGGATGAAGTAGGCGATGCTGTCCGGAAGCGCCCGGTCGAGGAAGGCGAGCCGGTCGGCCGGAAGCTCGGCTTCGGCCGCCAGCTTGGCCTCGAAGACCCGGTTTTCGAAACCGTGGGCATCCGCGCGCACGGCCTCGGGCGGCACCCCGGCGCGGAGCTGCGCATCGATGATCTCGCGGGCGATCTCGGGGACGGTCGGGTAGCCCCGGCGGGCGAGCTCGCGGATCACCGCGGTCTTGCCGGCGCAGGGCGCCCCGGTGATCACCACCCAGGCGGTCGCGCGCGCCGTTCGGGCCGTGGGGGTCGATTGCATGCGGCGGGCCTCGTCGGGTGCTGCGGCGGCCGGCGATCCGCGCCGCCGGCCGGGGCGCGGGCGGGGGCCCGGTCTACTCGACGACCAGGACCTGCCCCGGCTGGAGCGCGGCGCCGCGCGCCAGGCGGTTGACCTTGGCGAGCTGCTCCGCGCTCGTGTGGTGGGTCTTGGCGATCGCCGCCAGCGTCTCCCCCTTGCGCACGACATGGGTCTTCGGTTTGGGGGGCTGGCGGTCCGGCCGCGCCGGTTCGGTCCGGGGCGCTTCGGCCTTCGGGATCCTGAGCGCCTGGCCGACGGCGATCGTGGCCGGGGTGACCTGGTTGAGGCGCTGGATCTCCTCGACCGTCGTGTTGTAGCGCCGGGCGAGGTTCCACAGGGAGTCGCCGTGGCGCACGACGTGCTCGGCCATTTCGGGTTTGGCGAGGGGGGCGCGCCCGGCCGGCGCCGCGGCGGGCCGCCCGGGGGGGCAGGCCCCCGCCGGGATCCGCACCACCTTGCCGGGTGCGAGCGGCGCGTCGCGGCGCATCTGGTTCGCCGCGAGGAGGCTCTTGAGCTCGACGCCGTACTTCCGGGAGAGCGCGGCGAGGGTTTCGCCCCGGCGCACCTTGTGCTCGATGACGGCGGCGGTCGCGCGCGGCGGATCGAGCTCGGCGGCGGAGGCCGGCGGCAGATCGTCCAGGCGGGCGAGGAGCGCCTCGCCGTCGCCCTCCGGGACCTTGAGCTCGTAGCCGCCCGCGGGCAGGATCCCCTGCCGCAGCTCGCTGTTCAGCTCGCGCAGGAGCCCCTCGTCGATTTCCGCCGTCCGGGCGATGGCCTTCAGGCTGGTCTGGCGGGGGACGACCACGGTTTCGAAGGGCAGGGGCGGGGCGAGCACCGTCTCGTCGAGGCCGTACTGCTGCGGGGCGCCGACGATGTGCAGGGTGGCGAGAAAGCGCGGCACGTAGCGCGCCGTCTCCCGCGGCAGCCGCTCGTAGAGGTCCCAGAAATGGTCAAGGTAGTCGATGTTCTGGCTCTGGATCGTGCGCATGACGCGGTGCTCGCCGCAGTTGTAGGCGGCGAGCACCGTCATCCAGTCGCCGAACATGGCGTGCAGGTCCTTCAGGTAGTCGATGGCCGCCCGCGTCGCCTTTTCGGGATCGAGGCGCTCGTCGATGTAGGTGTCGCGGTTCAGCCCGTAGCGGTAGCCGGTCGACGGGATGAACTGCCACAGGCCGAGGGCCCGGGCGGGGGAGAGGGCCGTGAGCTTGAAGCCGCTTTCGATCAGGGGCAGCCAGGAAAGCTCGGCCGGCAGCCCGGCCGCCTTGAGGGCCGCTTCGATGCGCGGGCGGAATTTGCCCGAACGACGGTACGCCTCGAGGAAGAAGTCGCGCTCGCGGCCGGTGGTGAAGCTGTCGATTTCATCCTGGACGTGGCGGTTCAGGGTGAGCGGGATCTCGTTGCGGCGGCCGTTCATGACCACCTGGCGCGAGGAGTAGATTTCGAGGATGCGCTTCGAGATGCTGATCCGCAGGTCCTCCTTCTCCTGGAGCAGGCCGGGATCGTTTTCGGGGTCGACATCCAGGATGGTGGCGTAGGCCTCATCGAGGGCTTCGACGGCCTTGTCGAGATCGCCGCGCTGCCAATGCAGGCGCGATACCCGGCAGAGGGCGAGCGCGTGGTTGAAGCGCGCCTCCTTGGACTGGGAGGGGCCGGGAGGGACCTCATCCTCCCCGGCGATCAGGCAATCGGGGTCGTCGTCGACGGCGCGGGGGCCGGGATCGATCGCCCGCGGACGCTTGGCGCCGGCAGCGGCCGCCGCCGGCGCGGAACGGCTGGACTCCGGGGCGGCGGCCTTGGCGGCGGCGGGCATATCGGCTGCGGGCCGGGCCGCCGGCGAAGAGGGGGCGGCACGTCTTTCGGGGGCGAGCGCGGAACACCCCCACATCAGGCACAACAAGCTGAATCCAATTATAAAACGCATGTTCATCACCGCTCCGGAGCAGATGTCGAGTCCTCATAAAGCAGATGGCGCCGATCCTTGTCAAGCCGCGCCGGGTGCTGTTTGTTCGATCGGCAGAAATCAGTCGAAAATTTAAGATATCAAGATTTATTTTGCATAATAAGCTTGTTTATTCTGAATATCTGGGTATAATAGCATAATTCAGCGTTTGAAAAAAGACCGCTGCATACCTATAAGATTACGATTTTTGAATTGCCCGATCAGATCGTATGCGCTCGACCGCGAAGCGCTTCGGCGCGGGGCGGTCCGGGAGGCGGGCCGCCGGCAGGCCGGCCGCAGGGCCCCCGGCGGGGGTGCTGGAAAACGCGGCTCCGGCCGTTCGAACTGCAGGCGCCGTTTTTCAGCCGCTGGCCATCGATCGAGGCGCAGCCGCCAGCGTAGCTCAGCCGGTAGAGCTACTGATTTGTAATCAGTGGGTCGGGGGTTCGAGTCCCTCCGCTGGCTCCAGATGCCCGGGCGCATCCGGGTGACGCGCCGGCGGGCATCGCGCACGCAACATCTGCGGTGGGGTTCCCGAGCGGCCAAAGGGAACAGACTGTAAATCTGTCGGCGAATGCCTACGGAGGTTCGAATCCTCCCCCCACCACCAACCGATAAGCGAGTCTGATGTAGGAGATTTCGGCGTTCGGCTTCGAGATCGACAGCGACTACAGGACTTCCTGCATGAGGTCAATCATCCGGGGTGGTTCCTGCGGGGATGAGGTCCGCCGCAGGCATGAGGGGCACGTCCCTTTGCAGACGGAGATCGGGCGGGTGTAGCTCAGCTGGTAGAGCTCCAGCCTTCCAAGCTGGATGTCGCGAGTTCGAATCTCGTCGCCCGCTCCACCTACCGGAAAACGCTCGGTGCTGAAAAGCGGTCATCCGGGCCCACGTAGCTCAGTCGGTAGAGCGCTTCCTTGGTAAGGAAGAGGTCCACCGGTTCGATTCCGGTCGTGGGCTCCACTTAATTCAATCGGGACCCGGGCGGTCCAAGGATTTCTCAACGGCACGGGAGGACGATCACGATGGCCAAGCAGAAGTTTGAGCGCAAGAAGCCGCACGTGA
>CAZNKG010000003.1:0-332582 GCA_964573635.1 uncultured Desulfatibacillum sp.
GCCACCTCTGCTCGGGCGGCTCGAAATTAAATTACAGAAAAAACGTTACACTAACGACACCTGCCGGTAATAATGGCCCGCAACCATGCGCGCCGTGCTGTGATCGGTGCAAGGCATAGAGACTCCGCAACAGTCAGAGAGGTTTTCTGGCTGACCGGTGCGGCCCCTGGGCCGCAAATTGCTCTCACGAAATCCAAACGTGCTGCAGAACCATCCATCCAACGGCAACTGGCTAACTTAAAATTGATCATTTAGACCTGACACCTACTTCCGGCTGTAAACCTTTTCCGGCGATCGTCCATCAAAAGGCTCGAATCCCGTTGGGGGGATCGATCCACGGCCGACGCTTGCATCGCGTGCAGTTTGCGAGTCGCTCCCCAGCGGAAGGCCGAAACTTTTGCGTCCCGGCGGTGTTTAATCAGCCAACGAGGAACCAACGGCCCGATAAAATCAATACGACCACAATGGGAGGACCACATGATCGGCAAACGCATGATCGGTTTCATCACCGCAGGCTTTCTGGTTATCCTTTTCGCGCAGGCGCACGCGCTGGCCGGCCAGAAATCGCGATCCGGCAGCTACCAGGGGCGGAATACCAGCGGGACCTGGCAGCAGAACGTGACCCGAACGCCGGGGCATGTGGAGCGTCATGCCGCCTGGCAGAACGAATTCGGCCAGGGCAGCCGCGTGGCTGAAAGGAACTGGAGCCGGGAGACCGGCACCGGAAGCTACTCGTCCACGACCACGCGCGCCAACGGCCGAACCGTTTCCCGGCAGGGAACCGTGACCAAGACCGGCAAGGGCGCCTACACCGTCGACGGCACCCGCACCGGACCGAACGGGAAGGTGACCGAGGTGGACAAGAGCATCAACCGGAACCCGGACGGCAGCACGTCGGTGCACTCGGTTTACACCGGACCGCAGGGCAGGACCAAAACGGTCGACAGCACCATCCGCAAGACCGAGGACGGCCGCCGCGTGACCGGCAGCTACTCGACCAGCGGCGGCAAAAGCGGTGCGTTTGAATCCAATGTGACGCGCACCGAAAGCGGTGTGGTGAAGGAGCAATCCCGGACCGATCAGGACGGCCAGACCTGGCGGCGCAGCATCGACCGCGCGCGGGATGGCGACACGGTGACCCGGAGCGTCGTGGTCACCAACCCCAAGGGAGAGACCCGCAGCTATTCCGAGAGCGTGACGGTGGACAAACCGGCGGCGGGCAATTGACGGCCATGGAAACGGGATTCCGAAACCAACGCATCCGGCGGCACGCCGACCCTGGCGATAAGGAGGTCAAAAGATGATCAAGGCTGTCAAGATCGGCATGGTATTGGCTGCGGCGTGCCTGGGGGCCTGGGGATATCCGGCGGCAGGCAATGGGGGCCAGAGCGCCTGCAAGGACGACATCGCCCGGTTTTGCAAGGACGTCAAGCCCGGCGGCGGACGCCTGTCAACGTGTCTGAAGGCGCATGCATCCGAGCTTTCCGCCGCCTGTCGCGAGAGCGTCGCCGCCGCAAAGGCCAAGCTCCAAGGTGCGCATGAAGCCTGTGCGGATGATGTCCATAAGTTCTGCGCGGAAGTGAACCCCGGCGCCGGCCGCGTGCTGAGATGCCTCCGGGAGAACCAGACGGGGCTCTCCCCCGAGTGCCGTGAACGGCTCGGCTCAGCCGGAAAGCGACCGCAATAACCGACCGCCATGCGTGCCGGGAAACTCAACCGGGCGCCGGGGTTCGTTTTGATTTCCGCGGCCGTGCTGATGTCCGTCCACGCCGCGGCGGCCGACCCGCGGCGCCAATCGCTCCGGCATGAGGGCGCGGAGCGGCACTATTTCATCCGCCTTCCGCCCGCCTATTCCCCGCCGAAGCGCCACCCGCTTCTGCTGGTGTTCCACGGCGGAGGCGGAAACCCGGAACAGGTGATGGGGGCCTCCGATCTGGCCGGCCGCGCCGCACGGGAGGGCTGGATTCTGGTCGCGCCAGCGGGAAGCGGCCGCCTGCCGCGCATCCTGACATGGAACGTGGGCTTCGGCTTTGGATATGCGCGGGAGCGTTCGGTTGACGACATCGGCTTTATACGCGAGCTCCTCGACGTGCTGGTATCGACTTATGCGATCGACGCCGGCCGCATTTATGCCACCGGCATTTCAAACGGAGGAATTCTTTGTCATCTGCTCGCCGGACATCTTTCCGGGCGGATTGCGGCGATCGCCCCCATCGCGGCAACCGCCGGCGGTCGAGCGCAGGACCAGGTCCTCTGGACCCATCCTCCCAAGCCCCAGCACCCCGTATCGGTCCTGGCCTTCAATGGCAGCCGGGACCTTTCCATCCCGCTGGAGGGCGGGTGGCAAAAACGGTCCCATGCCCATGATCCGGTAGAGATTTGGTCGGCACAGCAGACCGCCGATTTTTGGGTCGCGCACAACCATTGCAGCCGCCCGGCCTTCAAGGAGCGCAACGAGGCCCGGCAATATGAGCGGCATGTCTATCGCTGCGAGCCCAGCGGCGCCGCCGTCGTTCTGATGATTCTATTGAACCAGGGGCATGCCTGGCCGGGCGGGATAAAAGGCTTCCGCCTGGGCGATGCACCCTCGCAAGCGGTTTCAGCCAACGAGTTGATGTTCGAATTCTTCAAAAGGCACCCCAAGAAGACCTGAAACCAGCCTTCCCGAGCCGGATGGCCTTGGACCCCGCCCGGATCAGGCCGCGCCACGAAGCGGCATCAGCGCGAACACTCCCCAGCCCAGGTAGTTGCGCGTGTAAGCGGCGTAGCGCACGGGTTCCGAGGCGAGCAGGGATCGAACCTCTGGGGCCGACTCGTCGTCGGGATTGGCTTCAAGCCACCGGCGCATGGTGAGCCATTTGGCGGCCTCGTATCGGTCCCAGCTGTCTTGGTCGGCCAAGACCATTTCGACGACGTCGCAGCCAAGGCGCCCGAAAGACGCGAGGAGCTCCGGAAGCAGGAGAAAGTCGGAGATCGAGTTGGCCAGGCACCCTCTGGCCGCATCTTCCGTCGGCGGCAACTGCCGCCAGTAGGGCTCGCCGATGAGGATGATCCCGCCGGTGCGCAGGCTCCGCGCCAGAAGCTCGACGGCACCGGCGACGCTTCCGCCGATCCAGGTGGCGCCGACGCAGGCGGCCACATCGACCTTCTCCTCGGAGACATAGCCGGCGGCATCGCCATGGATGAACGCGACGCGATCGGCGACGCCGAGCTCTTCCGCGCGGAGCTTCGCTTGCTCGGTGAACAACCGGCACATGTCGATGCCGATGCCGACGACTCCGTAATCGCGCGCCCAGGTGCACAGCATCTCCCCCGAACCGCTGCCGAGGTCGAGCACTCGGGCCCCCCTCTCCAGACGCAGCGCCGCGCCGAGAGTGGCGAGCTTTTCGGGTGTGAACGGGTTATGGATGCGGTGAGCGCTTTCGGTGATGCTGAAGATCCGTGGAACGTCCATTTTCGGGAAATCTCCTCCTAATCACAGTCCCTCCCCAGGACCGCGCCCGCCGGATGGCTCACGGTTGTGGAGATGTGTGCCCATCATCCCGGCTCCCCTCGATAGCGGCCCGCCGGCCCGCGCCCCTTGACTTTTTCCGCGATTTTTACGCAGAATGCCCGCGGATGTTCCGATCTGAGGCGGCTTGAAGCGGTACGGAAAAAGACACAAAAGCGGTTCGGGAGCCTTGCTGCCCTGAACCGCTTGAGTTTTTAATTGGAGCCGACGACCGGACTTGAACCGGTAACCTGCTGATTACGAATCAGCTGCTCTACCGATTGAGCTACGTCGGCGCGGGTGGGCCTTTTTTTACCGGCTTTATGGACCAAAATCAAGATCGAAATGGGGCCGCCGCGCTGGCGCGGCTGGTCGCCGAGCGGCGGGGGAAGGTGACCTGCGTGGGCGCGGCCGGCAGCGCGCGCGCCTACGCCATCGCGCGGGTCTTCGAGCGCGTGCGCGGGACGGTGCTGGTGGTCGCCCCCTCGGCCGAGGCCGCGCGGGCCGTCTTCGAGGACCTCCAGTTTTTCGGCGCCGCCCCCGCCTTCTTCCCGGCCTACCCCGTGCTGCCCTTCAAGTTCCTCTCCCACCACAGCCAGACGGCCGCCGAGCGCATCCGCGTCCTCTACCGGCTGCTCATGGAGCGGGAGCCGGCCGTCGTGGTGACCCCCGTGCAGGCTCTGGCGCGCAAGCTCATCCCGCGCGGCGCGCTGAGCCGCTTCTCCGAGTGGGTCGTCGCCGGCGAGGCGCTCGACCGCGACGGGCTCGCCGCGAAGCTCATCTCCGGCGGCTACCTGCGCACCGCCATCGTGGAGGAGCCCGGCGACTTCACCGTGCGCGGCGGGATCGTGGACGTCTTCTCGCCGCTTTACGACGACCCGCTGCGGATCGAATTCGCCGGCGACCGGGTCGAATCCCTGCGGTTCTTTTCCGCCGCCGACCAGCGCCGGCTCAGCACGGCGGCGGACGCGGTGCTCGCGCCGGCCCGCGAGGCGGTCCTCGACCCGGAGGAGCTGCCCGAGGTCGTGAACCGCATCCGGCTGCTCGGCGCCGAGTCGAACGTCCCGCCGACCCAGATGCGCAAGGTCGTGACCCCGCTCATCAACCGCGAGGGGTTCGCGGGGCTGGAGAGCCTGCTCCCCCTGGTCTACCCCGAGCCGGAGCTCTTATTCGACTACCTCCCCCCGGGGAGCCTCGCCGTGGTCCTGGAGCCGGAGGAGACCGCGGCGGCCGCGGCCGAGCAAGCCGAGCAGGCCGCCGGCCACCACGCCGCCTGCCGCGAGAGCCGCACGCTCGCCGTTCCCCCCGAGTCCCTCTACCTCCCCTGGGCGGAGGTGCGGCGCCGGCTGGACGAGCTCTCCCCGCTCGAGTTCCGCCTGCTCGACGTGCGCCCGCCGGGGGCGGCGGCGGAGGCGGTTTTCGCGCTCGCCGCGCGGCCGAACACGGCGCTTGCGGCGGCGCTGCGCCGGACCCACGAGCAGCAGGAGCTTTTGAGGCCGCTTGCCGAGTGGATCCTCGCCCACCGGCGCGAAGGGGTCTTCGTCCTCGTCGCCTGCCATTCCCGCTCCCAGGTCAAGCGGCTCGAGTCCTTGCTGCAGCCCTACGGGGTGCGCTTCGATCTCCACCCGGGCTTCCCCCGGGACGTCTCCCCCTCCGGCCCGCCGGCGATCGGCCTCGGCCGGCTCTCCGCGGGCTTCACCTGGCCGGAGGAGCGGCTGGCGGTGATCTCCGAGGAGGAGATCTTCGGCGTCCGGCACCTCCGCCGGCGGAAAGCGGCGCCTGCGGCGCGGGCGGAGCTCATGGATCTCCAGGAGCTCAAGGCGGGGGATCTGATCGTCCACACCGACCACGGGATCGGCCGCTACGGGGGGCTGCAGAAGCTCGCCGTGGAGGGGGTGCGCAACGACTTCCTCGTGCTCGTCTACCACGACGGCGACAAGCTCTACCTGCCGGTCGACCGCATGGGGATGGTGCAGAAGTACATGGGCGTCGAGGGGCACGTCCCCGCGCTCGACAAGCTCGGGGGCCGCTCCTGGCAGCGGGTGAAGTCGCGCGTGAAGCGCCAGGCGGAGAAGATCGCCGGCGAGCTCCTGAAGCTCTATGCCGAGCGCAAGGTCGCGAGCGGGTGCGCCTTTCCCGGGCCGGACGGCGCCTTCCGCGAGTTCGAGGCCGGCTTCGCCTTCGAGGAGACCCCGGACCAGCTCAAGGTGATCGACGACGTGCTCGAGGACATGCAGCGGCCGACGCCGATGGACCGGCTCGTCTGCGGGGACGTCGGCTACGGCAAGACCGAGGTCGCGCTCCGCGCCGCCTTTCTCGCGGTCGCCGGCGGCAAGCAGGTGGCCGTCCTGGTGCCGACGACCATCCTGGCCGAGCAGCACTACGCCACCTTCCGCAGCCGCTTCCAGCACCACCCGGTCAACATCGCCTGCCTCTCCCGCTTCCGCCCGCGCAAGGAGCAGCTGGCGATCGCCGAGGGGCTCAAGCGCGGCGGGGTCGACATCGTCATCGGGACCCACCGCATGATCCAGAAGGACATCGCCTTCAAGGACCTGGGGCTGCTGATCCTCGACGAGGAGCAGCGCTTCGGCGTGCGGCACAAGGAGAAGATCAAGCGGCTGCGGGCGAACGTGGACGTCCTCACGCTGACCGCGACCCCGATCCCGCGCACGCTGCACATGGCGCTCACGGGGGTGCGCGACATCAGCCTGATCCGCACCCCCCCCGAGTACCGCAAGGCGATCGTCACCTACATCTCGGAGTTCGACAACGAGGTCATCGCCGAGGCGATCCGCCGCGAGCTCAAGCGCGGGGGGCAGATCTTCTTCGTGCACAACAACATCCACGGCATCCACAAGGTCGCCGGCCACCTCCAGGGCCTGGTCCCGGAGGTGCGCCTCGACGTCGCCCACGGCCGGATGGAGGAGGAGGCGCTCGAGGCGGTGATGCTGCGCTTCGTCAACCGGGAGATCGACCTGCTCGTGTGCACGACCATCATCGAGTCCGGCCTCGACATCCCCTCGGCCAACACGATCATCGTCAACCGGGCGGACCGGTTCGGCCTGGCGCAGATGTACCAGCTTCGGGGGCGCGTGGGGCGCGCCGACGAGCAGGCCTACGCCTATCTCCTGATCCCCAAGGAAGGGATGCTCACCGCCGATGCGCGCAAGCGGCTCAAGGTGCTCATGGAGCACAGCGACCTCGGCGCCGGGTTCCAGATCGCCATGAACGACCTCGAGATCCGCGGCGGCGGGACGATCCTCGGCAGCTCGCAGTCCGGCCACATCGCCGCCGTGGGCTACGACATGTTCCTCAAGCTGATGGAGGAGGCCGTCGCGGAGATCAAGGGCGAGCCGCTCGAGCAGGCGCTCGACCCCGAGATCAACATCCAGGTCTCCGCCTTCCTCTCCGAGGACTACGTTCCCGACCTCGACCAGCGCCTGGCCCTCTACCGGCGCCTTTCCCGGCTGACCGAGCTCCAGGAGATCGCCGACCTGCGCGCCGAGCTCACCGACCGCTACGGCCCCCCGCCGGCGGAAGCCGGAAACCTGCTCTTCAAGATCATGCTGCGGGTTCTCGCGCGCAAAGCGGGGGTGATGCGGCTGGACCTCAAGGACCACAAGCTCGTCATGTTCTTCGCCGAGGGCCACCCGCGGAACTCCGAGACGCTCGTGCAGCGGATCCTCGCCGACCCCCAGCGCTTCGAGCTCGCCCCCGACGGGATCCTCAAGGCGCGGCTGCTTCCGCAGGGGGTGGTCGGGCAGCTCGGCCAGGCGAAAAACATCTTGCAAGAGGTTTGTCAGCATGTTAATAGCTAAGAATATTAAATTCTTATATTGTGGCTGGGCGCTGCTCCTCGCGGCCGCGCCCCTCGGCTGCGGGCCGCCCGCCGCCGTCGAGGAGGAGATCCTGCTGCGCTGCGGGGAGCTCAAGGTCTCCGCGCACGATTACCGCGAGGCCCTCGCGATCGTGCAGGCGAGCACCCCGGGCGGGATCGAGCCCGGCTCGCCGGCGGACGCGGCCGCGCGCCTCAAGCTGCTCGGCGAGATGCGGAGCGAGCTCGTGCTGCGGCGGCTTGCGGCCGAGCGGGGGGTCGGCGTCGCGCCAGCCGAGCTCGAAGCGGCGGTCGCGGCCGTCAAGGGGGACTATCCCGAGGGGGTTTTCGAACAGACGCTCCTCGAGGCGGCGATCTCCTTCGAGGCCTGGCGGAAGCGGCTCGCCGCGCGCCTGCTGCTCGAGAAGCTCGTCGCCTCCGAGCTGGCGGAGGCGGTCGCGGTCGCCCCCGAGGAGATCGCGGCGCATTACGACCGCCACTTCGGCGGCCTCGCGGCGGCCGCCGCCACCGAGGAAGAGTTCCGGCGGCTCAGCGCCGCGCTGGTCGCCGACCTGCGGCAGAAAAAGCTCGAGGAGGCGGTCGAGGCCTGGCTGGCGCAGCTGAACGACCGCTATCCCGTCGAGGAGAACGCCGCCGTCCGGGACCGGCTGATCCACCCGGCGGAGACGTCCCCGTGAAAAATCAAGGCCCGGCCCCACGGCCGGCGGAGGTTCACATGCAGCCGAGGAAAACGCAAAGCAATCGGGTTCGGCCGGCGGCCGGTCTGGCCGCGGGCATCCTCACGCTCCTTGTCTGCGCCGGCGCCGCCCGGGCCGCCGGCGGCGTCATCGTCGACCGGATCGTGGCGGTCGTCAACGAGGACATCATCACCCAGTTCGACATGGAAGCGGCCCTGCAGCCGATGGCCGCGGCGGTCAAAAAGCAGGGCCTGCCGCCGGAGCAGGAGCGCCGCACGCTCGACAACCTCCGGCGCGACCTCCTCGAGACGCTGGTCGAAAACAAGCTGACCGAGCAGGAGGTCAAGCGCTACAAGATCACCGTCACCGAGGAGGAGATCAGCGCCTACATCCAGCAGATCCGGCAGCGCCGCTCCTTCAGCGAGCAGGATCTCCAGGCCGCGCTCGCCTCCCAGGGGATGAGCATGGAGGACTACCGCCGGGAGGTCCGCGCCCAGATCGAGCGCACCAAGCTCGTCAACCGGGAGGTGCGGGCCAAGGTGGTCATCACCCGCGAAGAGATCCAGGCCTACTACGACCGGAACAGCGCCAAGTACGGCGGCGGGGGCAAGCAGGTGCACCTGTGGAACCTGATGGTGCGGCTGCCCCGCGGCGCCGGCTCCGAGGAGGCCGCGAAGGCGCGGGCGGCGCTCCAGGAGGCGCTCGCGGAGGTGAAGGGGGGGCGCGCCTTCGAGGAGGTCGCCCGCCGCCTGGCCGACGGCAGCCGGGGCGTCCAGGGGACCGACCTCGGGCTCTTCCGGGTCGCGGATCTCACCCCCGAGCTGCGGGAGGCGGTGGGGAAGCTGAAGCCGGGGGAGTTCTCCCCGCCGATCGAGACCGAATTCGGGGTCCAGAGCGTTTACGTCCAAAAGGTGGCCGACGCGCCGGGCCGGCCGCTCTCCGAGGTCGAAGCGGAGATCCAGGAGATCCTCTACCGCGAATACGTCGAGAGCAAGTTCAAGTCCTGGATCGCCGACCTGCGCAAGCGATCGGTTGTCAAAATCATGGAGCCGTACTGACGGCCGGGGCGGAATCGCGCAATGGCGGCGGAAGAGGAGCGCTTCTTTTTCGGGCAGTACCTGCAGACCGCTCGGCTGGCCGCCCGGGTCAGCCTGGAAAAGGTCGCGGAGACGACCCGGATCAGCCCCGCCGTCCTTAAGGCGATCGAAGCGGAGGACTTCGACCGGCTCCCGCAGCCGGTATTCCTGAAGGGCTTCCTGCGCGCCTACGCCCAGGCGGTGGGCGCCGACGGCGAGGAGGCGGTCCGGCGCTACGAGCGCTCGCTCAGCCGCCGGCACCTGCTCAAGGGCGGGCGCCCCGAGGGCTCGCCGGCGGCGGGCCGCGGCGGGGACGGCAGCGGCCGGCGCTTCGCCGCCGCGCTGCTGCTTCTCGCCGCGCTGGCCGCGGCCACCATCTGGGCCTACCGGGCGGCGGAACGGCGGGCGGCGCCCGCGCCGGTCGAGCCCGCCGCGGCGCCCGGGGGCGGTGCGGCGCGGGATCCCGAGCTCCCGCTCGAGCCGGCCGCCCGCGCGCGCGCCGCCGGACCGCTGCGCCACGTGCTCACGATCCAGGCCCGGGAGGACGGCTGGGTGAAGGTCGTCGCCGACGACGCCCACCCCAGCGAGCATGCGCTCAAGGCCGGCGACCGGCTGCGGCTCGAGGCGCAGGGCGGCTTCAACCTGCTGCTCGGCAACGCCGGCGGCCTCACCCTCACCCTGGACGGCAAGCCGGTGGCGGTCCCCGGAAAGCGCGGGGAAACCGTGAACATCCACCTGCCGTGACCCGCTCCCATGGCCCCTTTCTCGACCCCGGCGATCCTGATCCGGCGCCTCGACTACGGCGATCACGACGTGATCGCCACCTTCTTTTCGCTCGCGCTCGGGAAGGTGGCCCTGATCGCCAAGGGGGCCAAGAAAAGCCGCCGGCGCTTCGGCGGCGTGCTGGAGCTCTTCTCCGAGGTCGACATCACCGGCCGCCCCCCGCGGCGGGCGGGCCTGGCCGTGCTGCAGGAGGCCGTGCTGAAGGCGCCCTTCGCCGCGATCCGCACGGCGGCGTCGCGGACCGCCTATGCGAGCTACTGGGCGGAGCTCGTCGGCAGCTGGATGGAGGAGCAGGTCGCGCACCCGGAGGTCTTCGCGCTGCTGCGCCACGTCCTGAACGAACTCGACCGGGGGGCGGCCCCGGCGGCCGCGCTGAGCGTCCTGTTCCAAATGCGCTTTCTCAGCCTCTCCGGGCACGGCCCGAACCTGCGGGAGTGCGCCTTCTGCCGCCGCGCCGTGGACGACCTGCCGCAGCGCGAGCTGCGGGTCGAGCTTGAGCGCGGCGGCCTGGCCTGCCCCGCCTGCGCCGGCGACCGCGGCGAGGCGCCGCGGATCGCCAAGGGCACGGTGAAGCAGCTCCAGTGGGTCGCGGCGGGCGGCCTCGAGCAGGCCGCGCGGATGCGCTTCACCCCGCAGGCCCTGCGGGAGAGCCTCGCCTTCCTGGAGAGCTTCGTCCCGTTCCACCTGGGGCGGGAGCCGCGGAGCCTGCGCGTGCTGCGGCAGCTGCGATGAAGGCGCCGCGGGCCGGTTTTCCGACCGCGCGCCCGAGGCGGCGCGCCGGGAAAGGAGCGGATCGCATGCACGCCCCGGAAATGCGCGCCGCCGGGCGGCCGCTCGACTGGCGCCGCCTGGCCGCGGCAGAGCCCGTCGCGGTCTCCGCCCCGTGCCGGATCGACATGGGCGGAACGCTCGACATCCGCACGTTTTCCTACCTCCTGCAGCCGCTCGGCCCGCTCACGCTGAACATCGCCCTCGACCTGCGGACGACCGCGGTCATCGCGCCGCACGCCCGCGGCCGCATCCGGGTGAGCTCGCGGGGCTTCCGGCCGGCCGAGTTCCCCTCCGGCCGGGTGCCGTTCGACCATCCCATGGGGCTGATCTTCGCCGTGGCCGCCTTTTTCCAGGCCGACGGCCTGCACATCGCCATCCGCTCGGACTCCCCGCCGCGGAGCGCCCTCGGCGGCTCCTCGACGGCGGCCGTCGCGCTCGTGGGGGCCTTCCGGGAGCTCGGCCGCCGCGCGGGCCTGCGGCCGCTCCCGGGCCGGGCCGCGGCGGCCCTGATCGCCCACGGGATCGAGGAGGCCGTCGCCGGCGTCCCGTGCGGCTGCCAGGACCAGCTCGCCGCGGTTTTCGGCGGTGCGAACGCCTGGCACTGGCTCGCCCCGCCCCGGCGCGGGGCGTTCCGGCGCGAACCGCTCTGGCCGCGCCGGCGCCTGGGGGAGCTCGCCCCCCATCTTCTGGTCGCCTACGCCGGGGTGCCGCACGTGTCGAGCGACGTGAACGCGCGCTGGATCCGGCAGTTCGCCGCCGGGCGGAACCGGGAGGCCTGGGCCGAGATCGTCGACTGCACGCGGCGCTTCGCCGCCGCGCTCCGCGCGCGCGACTTCGGGTGCGCGGCCGCGGCCATGAACCGGGAGACCGCCATCCGCCGGCGCATGACGCCGGAGGTGCTCGACCCGCTCGGCGTCCGGCTCGCCGCCGCCGCTCGGGCTCTCGGGTGCGGGGCGCGCTTCACCGGGGCGGGCGCCGGCGGCTGCCTCTGGGCGATCGGCGAGCGCGAGGCGGTCGCGCGCCTCAAGCCGCGCTGGGAGGCGATCCTCTCCGCGCGCCGCGGGGCGAGGCTCCTGGAGGCGGCCCCCGCGCGGCAGGGGCTGCGGGTCGAGGGGCCCGCCGCCGGCTGAGGACCGGCGGCATCCGGCGGGGCATTTTTTCCTTGGCATTTCCAGGCAAATGCTCTAAGGATCCAATTTCGGCGAATCCGCCCGACGTCCAACCCCGGCGTTGCGACCCATCCCGCGTCCGGACCGCGGCCCACCGCGCGTGCGCCGCGCGGCGCGGGATTCGCCCGCGATCAGTCATCCAACCGGTCGGACCGCGCAGGAGAGGGGACCATGAACTTCCAGGATGTCATCATGCGGCTCGAGTCCTTCTGGAGCCGCAAAGGCTGCCTCATCATCCAGCCATACGACGAGGAGGTCGGGGCGGGCACCTTCCACCACGCCACGACGCTCCGGGCGCTCGGGCCCGAGCCGTGGCGGGTCGCCTACGTGCAGCCCTCGCGGCGGCCCACCGACGGCCGCTACGGCGAGAACCCCAACCGCCTCCAGCACTACTACCAGTACCAGGTTCTCCTGAAGCCCTCGCCCGTCGACGTCCAGGCGCAGTACCTGCAGAGCCTGGCCGCGCTCGGCATCCAGGCCCGCGACCACGACATCCGCTTCGTGGAGGACGACTGGGAGTCGCCGACGCTCGGCGCCTCCGGCCTCGGCTGGGAGGTCTGGCTGGACGGCATGGAGATCACGCAGTTCACCTACTTCCAGATGGCCGGGAGCATCGAGCTGGCGCCGATCTCCGTCGAGCTCACCTACGGCCTCGAACGGATCGCGATGTACCTGCAGCAGGTGGACAACGTCTACGACCTCAAGTGGAACGACGAGCTCACCTACGGCGATGTCGCCCACCGGCAGGAGGTCGAGCAGTCCACCTACAACTTCGAGGAGGCCGACGTCGCCATGCTGCTCGACCTCTTCGGCAAGTACGAGGCGGAGTCGCGGCGCATCGTCGCCAAGGGGCTCGTGCTGCCGGCCTACGAGTTCGCGCTGAAGTGCTCGCACACCTTCAACCTGCTCGACGCCCGCGGGGCCATCAGCGTCACCGAGCGCACCGGGTTCATCGGAAGGATCCGCAACCTCGCGCGCGCCTGCGCCGAGGCCTACCTCGCCCAGCGCGAGGCCATGGGCTTCCCGCTGCTCAAGGCGAAGTGACGGCGGGCGTCGCCGCGACCCTTTCAGCCAACCGCGCGCGGCCGGCGACCGACGCCGGGCCGCGCCCACGAGGACAGCGCATGAAGACGCTCCTGCTCGAAATCGGAACCGAAGAGATCCCCGCGGGCTACATCGACCCCGCCCTGGCGGCGCTCGCCGCCCAGCTCTCCCAGAAGCTGCGGGAGGCGCGCATCGAGCACGGCGAGGTCCGCACCCTCGGGACCCCGCGCCGGCTCGCGGTGGCCGTCGCCGCGGTCGCCGCGCGCCAGCTGCCGCGGACGACCGAGATCGTCGGCCCCCCGAAGAGCGCCGGCATCGGCCCCGACGGGAAGCCCACCATGGCCGCCGTCAAGTTCGCCGCCAAGGCCGGGGTGCCCGTCGAGCGGCTCAAGGTCGCCGCCACCCCCAAGGGCGAGTACCTCGCCGCGTCGGTCACCGAGCCCGGCCAGGCCCTGACGACCCTGCTGCGGGAGATCCTGCCGGCGGTCATTCTCGCGCTGCCCTTCCCCAAGAGCATGCGCTGGGCCGACCTGACGATCGCCTTCGCCCGCCCGATCGCCTCGCTGTTGTGCCTTTACGGCGAGAGCGTCGTCAGCTTCGCGCTCGGCCCCCTGCGCAGCGGCCGCACGACCTTCGGCCACCGCTTCATGCACCCGCGCCGGGTCAAGATCGACGGCCCCGAGGGCTATGTCGAGGCCCTGCGGGAGGCCTATGTGATCGTGGACCCGGCGGAGCGCCGCGCGCTCATCGCCGCCGGCCTCGCCCAGGCCGCCGCGTCGGTCGGCGGGCGCGTGCTGCCCGACGAGGAGCTGCTTGCGACCGTGACCCACCTGGTCGAGTTCCCGACCGCCGCCGTCGGGCGCTTTGCGCCCGACTACCTGGAGCTTCCCGACGAGGTCCTGATCACCGCCATGCGCGAGCACCAGAAATACTTCGCGGTGGTCGACGCCGCGGGCCGGCTCATGCCCCACTTCATCGCGGTCAGCAACACGCCCGCGCGCGACATGGCCGTCGTCACCCGCGGGCTCGAGCGCGTTCTCCGGGCCCGGCTGGAGGACGCCAAGTTCTTCTACCACGCCGACAAGGCGACCCCCCTCGACGCCTTCGCCGAGCGGCTGAAGAACGTGCTCTTCCAGGCCCAGCTCGGCTCGCTCCACGACAAATCGCTGCGCGTCGCGCGCCTGGCGGTCTTCCTCTCCGGGAATACCGGCGGCGGCGCCGAAGAGGCGCGGCGGGCCGAGCGGGCGGCGCG
This sequence comes from uncultured Desulfatibacillum sp., assembly GCA_964573635.1. Classification (GTDB taxonomy): domain Bacteria; phylum Desulfobacterota; class Desulfobacteria; order Desulfobacterales; family SpSt-501; genus SpSt-501. Next base: position 14,098 of record CAZNKG010000003.1, read on the forward strand.
GCTGTGCAAGGCCGACCTGGTGAGCCACATGGTCGGGGAGTTCCCCAAGCTCCAGGGCGTCATGGGGCGGGTCTACGCGGCGCTGCAGGGCGAGCCCGAAGAGGTGGCCGCGGCGATCGAGGAGCACTACCGGCCGGTCGCCTCGGGGGCGGCCCTCCCGGAGAGCCGCACCGGGGCGCTCGTCGCCGTCGCCGACAAGCTCGACACCATCTGCGGCTGCTTTCACGCCGGCTTGATCCCCACCGGTGCGGCCGACCCCTACGCGCTCCGGCGCCAGGCGATCGGCGTCCTGCAGATCCTGCGCGCGCGCCGGATCGCGCTGCCGCTCGCCGCGCTGGTGGCCGCCGGCCTCGAGGCCTTCGCGCCCGCGGGCGGCGCGGAAGCGACCGCCGCCAAGGTGCTCGCCTTCTTCGAGAGCCGCGCGGCCGGGATCATGGCGGAGGAGGGCTTCGACAAGGACACCGTCGCGGCGGTCCTGGGCGCCGGGCTGCGGGACGCCCCCTCGGCCTGGCTGCGGGCCGAGGCCCTCCAGCGCCTCAAGCGCCAGCCCGGCTTCGAGCCGATCGCGGTCGCCTTCAAGCGCGTCGTCAACATCATCCGCAAGGCCGGGGAGAACGCGGCCGGCGGGCAGGGGTTCGGCGAGGTGGACGCGGCGCTCTTCGAGCACCCCGCCGAGGGGGAGCTGCTCGCGGCGCTCGGCACGGTCGAGGCCCAGGTGGAGGCCGATCTCGGCCAGGGGCGCTTCGATCTGGCGCTCGGCCGGGTGGCGGGTCTGCGGCCGCCGGTCGACCGCTTCTTCGACGACGTCATGGTGATGGCCGAGGAGCCGCGCGTGCGGCGCAACCGCCTGGCGCTGCTCGCGCGCATCGCCGGGGTCTTCGAGCGGTTCGCCGACTTCTCGAAGCTGGCCACCGCGTAGGCCGGCCGATCCCCTTTGCGGCGCCGGCGCGCGTCCCCAACCTCACAAGGAGCCTGCGATGCCCTACGACCCGGAAAAGGACAAGGTGCTGAAGAAGTGGAAGTGCGCCGAGACGGGGCTTGTCGTCTCGATCAACCAATACGCCGGCGGCGGGGCGAAGCTGCAGATCGGCCCGCGGATCCTGATGAAGCAGGACGGGACCGAGCGGGCGCCGGCCAAGGCCGGGCGGCTCTCCATGGAGGACTTCCTCTGGCTCTACGACATCATGGACGAGATCCGCGATGAGATGAGCCGCCTCAACCGGCCCGAGTAGGCCGGGCGGGCGCGATCCTGCGATGCGGCCGCCCGAGGCATCGCCCGGAAACCCGGGTCCGGCCGGCGAGGCGGCCGGAATCATCGAGCCGCGCCGGGGGAAACGCACGCCGGCGCTGCCGCCGCTCGCGCTGCTCGCGGCGACCGAGCCGGACATGGAGGCGCTCGAGCGCCTGCTCGGCTACGGCGGCGGCTCGGCCCGGCGGCTCTTCACCGGGCGGCTTCTGACCGGCTCGGAAACCCACCCCGGGGCGGCGCTCGCCGGCCCCATGATCGGCTCCCCGCTCGCCGCCATGATCGCCGAGACCCTGATCGCCTGGGGGAGCCGCACGCTCATCTTCCTCGGCTGGTGCGGGGCGATCGCGCCCGGGCTCGCCGCCGGCGACCTGCTGTTGCCCGAGGCGGCCTTCATCGACGAGGGGACCTCGCGCCACTACCTGCCCGGCCGCGACGCCTCCGCCCCCTCGGCGGCGCTGCTTGCGGCGCTCGCCGCCGCCGCGGCCGGCGCCGGTCCGCGCCGCGGGCCGGTGTGGACGACCGACGCCCCCTTCCGCGAAACCCCCGCCAAGGTGCTCGCCTTCCGGGAGCGCGGGGCGCTGGCGGTCGAGATGGAGTGCTCGGCGCTCTTCACCGTCGCCGCCTTCCGCGGGGCCGCGGCCGCGGCGCTTTTGGTCGTCTCCGACGAGCTCGCGAGCCTCACCTGGCGGCCGGGCTTCAAGTCGCCGCGCTTCGCCGCCGGACGGGCGGCGGCGGCGGATGCGCTCGCGCGCCTGGCGGCCGCGGCTCCCGCCGCGGGGGGGGCGCGGTGATCGTCGGCGACACCTTCACCGAGATCGCCGTCATCCTCGCGCTCGCCGCGGCCTTCGGCGCCCTCGGCCAGAAGCTGCGCCAGCCGCTGATCATCATGTTTCTCGCCACCGGGATCGCCGCCGGGCCCGCCGGCCTGGGGGTGATCGAAAGCCACCGGCAGATCGAGCTTCTCGCGCAGATCGGGATCGCGCTGCTGCTCTTCATCGTGGGGCTGCGGCTCGACCTGGATCTCATCCGCACCACCGGGCCCGTGGCGCTCGCCACCGGCCTGGGGCAGATCGTCTTCACCTCGGCGATCGGGTTTCTCCTCGCGCTCGGCTGCGGCCTGGCGGTCGTGCCCGCGGCCTACGTCGCCGTGGCCCTCACCTTTTCGAGCACGATCATCATCGTCAAGCTGCTCTCGGACAAGAAGGAGATCGATTCGCTCCACGGCCGCATCGCCGTGGGGTTCCTGATCGTCCAGGACATCGCCGCGATCCTGGCGCTCGTCGGGCTGACGACCTTCGGCGCGCCGCTCGAGCAGGAGGGCTCCGCGCTCGCCGCCTCCGCGGCGATCGCCGCAAAGGGCGTTGGGCTGCTCGCCGCCGTCGCCCTGTGCATGCGCTTCCTGCTGCCGCCGCTCTTCCGGCGCCTGGCGGACTCTTCGGAGCTGCTGAACGTCTTTGCCATCGCCTGGGCCGTCCTGCTCGGGGCGGCGAGCGATGCGCTGGGGTTCAGCCAGGAGGTGGGGGCCTTCCTGGCCGGCGTGTCGCTCGCCTCGACGCCCTACCGCGACGCGATCGGGGCGCGGCTGACCGGGCTGCGGGACTTCCTCCTGCTGTTCTTCTTCATCGACCTCGGGGCGCGCCTCGACTGGAGCACCGTCGGGGCCGAGCTCGGCCGCTCCCTGCTCTTTTCGCTCTTCGTCCTGATCGGCAACCCGCTCATCGTGCTCGCGATCATGGGGGTCATGGGCTACCGCCGCCGCACGGGGTTCATGGCGGGGCTCACCGTCGCCCAGATCAGCGAGTTCTCGCTCATCGTCGCCGCGCTCGGGCTGAGCCTCGGGCACATCGACCCGGAGACCATGGGGCTGATCACGCTGGTCGGGGTGGCGACCATTTTCGCCTCGACCTACATGATCCTCTACTCCGAGCCGCTCTACCGCCTCTGCTCCGGCCCGCTGCGGGTCTTCGAAAAGCGGCACCCCTACCGGGAGGCGGCGGCCGGCGAAGGGCCCGTCAGCGCGCCGGTCGTCGACGTGATCCTGGTCGGCCTCGGCAACTACGGCAGCGGGGTGGCCGAGCACCTGCTGGAGCGGGGACGGCGCCTCGTGGCCGTGGACTTCGACCCGCGCGTGCTGGAGCGCTGGCGCGCCCGCGGGGTCCCGGTGCTCTACGGCGACATGGGGGACCCGGAGCTGCACGAGCAGCTGCCGCTCGACAAGGCCAAGTGGGTCGTGAGCACGGTGCGCGCCAAGGAGCTGAACCTCGCGCTTCTCTCCCTGCTCGCCCGCCGGCGCTTTTCCGGCCGGGTGGCCCTCACGGCGGCCTCCCCGCAGGAGGCGGCCGCCTACGCGGCGGCCGGGGCGCATGTCGTGCTCCGGCCCTTCAGCGACGCCGCCGAGCAGGCGGCCGATGCGCTCACCCACGCCATGGGGGTCTTTCCGGCCGAGATCGACTGGCCGATCGCCTTTCGCGAGATCCGGCTGCGCTCGGGCGCGCGGTTCGCCGGCTGCCGGGTGAAGGAGATCCCGCTGCGCAGCTCGACCGGCGCCTGGATCCTCGCCGTCAACCGGGCCGGCAACGTGGTCTACGATCCCGGTCCGGAGTTCCGGGTCTACCCCGGGGACCGGCTGGTCGTGATGGGGGACTTGGGCGAGCTCAAGCGCGCCGAGGAGCTGCTCGGGCAGATGGCGGCCGCGCCCGCGGCCGAGCCCGACGAGTTCGTGGTGGACGAGGTGCCGGTGCCCGGCGATTCCGGCATGGTCGGGCGGAGCCTCGGGGAGCTCAAGTTCCGCCAGAACTTCGCGGTGACCGTCGTGGGCATCCGCCGCGGGGAGGCGCGCATCCTATCCCCGGGGCCGGGCGAGCGGTTGGGCCCGGGGGACCGGCTGGTGGTCCTGGGGGAGCGCCGGGCGGTGGAGGGGCTGAAGCGCGCGCGCCCCGCGGCGGGCTGAGGGCGCGGCCGGCGGGCGTCATGTCCGCCGGTTTCCAGCGGACGAAGGTCTCGGAGCCGCGACGGGCGCGGGATCTGCGCGATCCGGGACTTCCGATGCCGCGCGGCCGGGTGTGACCCGCGCCCCCACCCCGCCCGCCGGCCTCGGCCGGGGAACGGGCGCGGGCTCGAGAACCTGATGCAGAGCGGCCGGCCGCCGGGCCCACCGCTCGGGAGGATTGATCGCATGCGCCGCCGGGATGCCGCCACGGGGCTGCTCGGGGGCAGGGGGGTTTGCGGGCGGCTGTGGCGCGCGGCGCAGCCCTTCCTCGACACGCGGCAGAACGCGGTCCACACCCGGATCGCGGTCGGCTTCGCCCTGCGGCTGCTCGCCCGCGAGGGGGGCGAGGCGGCGGTGGTGCTGCCGGCGGTGATCCTGCACGACGTCGGCTGGAAGCGCGTGCCCGAGTCCGAGCAGCTGCGCGCCTTCGGGCCGAAGGCCTGCGACCCGGCGCTCAACCGGGTGCACGAGGTCGCGGGGGTGGAGATCGCGGCCGGGCTGCTCGCGGCCGCCTGGCCGCAGTGCCCGCACGTCGCCGAGATCCTCGCGATCATCGACGGGCACGACTCGCGGCCGGAGCCGATCTCCCGGAACGACCGCCTGGTGAAGGACGCCGACAAGCTCTGGCGCTACACGCGGGAGGGGCTTTCGATCGACGCCGCGCGCTTCGGCGAGACCCGCGCCGAGGGGCTCGCGCGGCTCGGCGACCACCTCGGGCGGTGGTTTCTGACCGCGACCGCCCGGCGCGCGGCGCGCGCCCTTCTCGGGCACCGGCGCCGGGAGGCGCGGGGCTGACGCGCCGCGCTGGATCACGGCTGCGGGGCGCCGCTCTCCCAGAGCCGGTTCAGGCGGCCGGCGATGAACGCGGCGAAAGCGGGGTCGTTCACGTGCTCCGGGAGGCGGGCGATTGCGAGCGCCGGCGGCCGGAGCTCCTCCAGGCGCGCGGCGAAGATCGCGCGCGCCTCCGGGTCGTGGAGCGGGCTGCCCGGCGAGTCGAAGGCCGAGAACCCCCCCATCGGCAGCACCGCCTCGACCGGCCCGCGGGCTTCGGCGGCGATCGCGGCCACCCGCTCGGCGAGCCGGCGCATCTCCTCCCGGCTGGTGCGGCAGACGGTGATGGCGGCGTTGTGCACGTGGCAGGGCCGGCCGGGGAAGCGCCGCTGCGCGGCCTCGAGCGGGCCGGTCACGAGAAAGTCGAGGTTCCCGGGCACGAACAGGGTCGGAACGCCCCGGCGCAGGGCGGCGAGCCCGCGCTCGGGGCCGGCGTCGTAGTCGCCGCCGAAAAGGTGGTCGGCGATTTCGTGGAGCGACAGGTCGACGACCGCCGCCACCGCCTCTTCGGCGATGATCTCCTCCATGGCGCGGCCGCCGGAGCCCACGGTGTGGAACACGACCACCTCGAAGCCCTGCGCGCCGAGCGCCGCGCGCACCTGCTGCATGCAGGCCTCGGTCGTCCCCAGGGTCGAGATCAGCACCGGCGCGGCGGTCTGCGCCGCCTCGGGCGCCGCGGCCTCCGGCGCGAGCATCCCGGCGAGCGCGTGGGCGCCGTTTCGCAGCACCTTGCGCGAGATGCGGTTCAGTCCGATCAGGTCGCAGACCGAGTGCAGCATCAGGATGTCCTTGGTCCCCACGAAGGCGCGCGTGTCGCGGGAGGCCATGGTCGAGACCATGACCTTCGGGAACCCCACCGGGAAGCCGCGCATCACGGCGGTGCCGAGCGTCGTCCCCATCGAGCCTCCCAGGCCGAAGATCCCCTGGATCCGCCCCTCGCGGTGGCAGGCCGCCGCGAGCGCGGCCGCCCCGCGGCACATCGCCGCGAGCGCCTCGCCCTCGTTGGGGATCGCGCGCACCGCCGCGAGCGTGGTGCCGGCCGCGGCCGCCACGGCCGCGCGGTCGAAGGCGACCGGGGCCGGGCTCTCGCCGCGGATCCCGCCGTCGAGAACGAGGGGCTCGACGCCGCGGCGGGCGAGACAGCCGGCGACGAAGAGGGCTTCCTCGCCCTTCGTGTCCATGGTGGCGACGACGAGCGCCGCGGGCTTCCGGGTCATGTCGTCCTCCCCGCGGCCGCGACCATGGCGTGCATCGCCGCCGCCGCTTCCTCGGCGAAGCCGGGGTCGTTGATGTGGTGGTCGACCTCGCGCACCGCGATCGCCGGGTCGAGGCGCGCTCGGAGCCGTTCGACGAAGAGCCGGGAGGTCTCCGGGTCGTGGAGGGGGCCGCCCTCGCGGTCGGCCTCGGACCAGCCGCGGGCGGGGATCAGGCAGGCGGCGCGGGCGGGGTCGCGGTTGAGCGCCGCGGCCAGCCGCTCGGCGACCTCGAGCGTTTCGGCGCGGTCGAGGCGGATGGCCGAACGGAAGTCGTAATAGAAGATCTTGCGGCCGCGGTAGGCCTCCGGGACGCTGTCGCGGGTGAACTCGAGGACGGCGCAGTCGAGGCCGCCGGGCACGACGAGGCGCGGGACGGCGCGTCCGGGGATGGGGGCGAAGCGCTCCGGTCCGATCCCGCGGCAGTAGCCCCCCTTCAGCTCGTCGGCGAGCTCGTGGGTCGCGAGCTCGAGGATCCCGGCGAAGAAGCCCTCGGCGGCGAGCTCCACCATGGCCATCCCGCCGGTGCCGTTCGCGTGGAAGGGGACCACCTCGTAGCCGCGCGCCGCGAGCGCCGCCGCGACCGCCTCGGCCGCCGGGGTGATGAAGCCGAAGAAGGGCAGGGCGATGCGCGGGCGCGCCGCCGCGGGGCGCCAGCGGCTCTCCGCCATGGCGCAGACCGCCGCGGCGGCCTGGTCGAGGATCATGCCGAGGATGCTGTTCACCCCCAGGATGTCGACGACGCTGTGCATCATGACGACGTCCTTGGTGCCCACCGTGCGGCGCATGTCGCGCGAGGCCACGGTGGAGACCATCACCTTGGGGAAGCCGAGCGGCAGCGTCCGCATGACGCCGGTCGCCAGATGGGTGCCGGTCCCGCCGCCCGCGGAGACGATTCCGTCGATCGCCCCGCGGCCGCAGAGCTCGCCGACGCGCCGCTTCGCCGCGGCGAGGACCGCGGCGATGGCTTCATCCCGGCCGGCGGGAGGCGGACGCATCGCGGCGATCACCTCCGGGTAGAGGTCCACGGCGACCGGGACGGGCGCGGGGGCCCGGGTGCCGATGTTGACGGTCAGGGCCGCGAACCCGCGCGCCTCGATGCGCGCCTTCAGGAACTCGTGCTCGGCGGCCTTGGAGTCGTAGGTGCCGAGCACGGCGATGACGGGGGACGGTTTCATCGGGAAGCTCCTCCCGGCGGCGCCAAGCGGTCAGACGGGGCTCAGGCCGAAGTAGGCGTTGTCGCGCCAGACGAGGGGCGCCCGTCCGAGCGTCCCCTGGTCGATCACGCGGCCGATGAAGAGGCGGTAGCCCGGGATCGCCTGGGAGCGCTCGACGGTGCAGGCCATCCAGGCGGCGGCCCCCTCCGGCACGAGGTGCTCCGCCGGGGCGGCCGGCGAGAGCGCGATCTTCAGCCGCGCGAACTTGTCCCCCTCGCCGCCCTTGACGCCGCCGGCCGTCTGGGCGAGCGCCGCCTGCTCTTCGGCGGCGATCGAGAGCGTGAAGCGCCCCGAGGCGAGGATGAGCTTCTCGGTCAGGTGCCCCGCGGCGACGCTCACCTGCACGAGGGGCTCCTTCTCCGAGACGAACATGGCGGTCGCGGTCATGATGTCGCGCTCGCCGCCGTGGGCGGTCGTGATGAACACCACCGGGCAGGGAAGCCAGTTGAACACCGGTACGCCGGTCGACGCCATGGGGCACCTCCTGTCAGCCTGTCGGGCTGGGTGATGGTTCGCTAACCTCCGCGCGCCGCGGAAGACGGGCATCGGGCCGCCGGCCCCCGGCCGTCAGCCCCCGGCGAGCATGACGGTGAGATGGATCTCGTCGCCCGGCTTGACCGGCTTCTTCAGCTCGTCGGGGTAGGCGCTGGCCGCGTTCAGGTAGATCTCGATCTGGTTCTTGAGCCGCCCGCTTTCGTCCCAGAGGGCCGCGCGCATGCCGGGGAAGCGCGCGGCGAGCGCCTCGAGGCATTCGCCGACGGTCGCGCCCTCCACCTCGACCGCGGCGCGGCCGCCGGCGAGAGCGCGGTGGGTCTGATGGAGGTGGATGGTGGCGCTCATGGGCCCCTCCTTTCGGCCCCCGGGCCGCAGTGCTCGCAGCCGGGGTTGCGTTCGACCTTGAATTCGCGCCACGTCGCGTGCAGCCCGTCGTAGACGACGAGCCGGCCGGCGAGCGGCGTCCCGATCCCGGTGATCAGCTTGACCGCCTCGGCGGCCTGCAGGACGCCGATGACGCCCGGGGTGACGCCGATCACGGGGAACTTGCCCATCTCCGCGACCGGGCCGCGGTGCAGGCAGCGCAGGCAGGCGCTCTTTCCCGGCAGGACCGTGAGCGCCCGGCCCTCGAAGCCGTTCACCGCGCCGTGGATGAAGGGGACCGCGAGCTTCTGGGCGGCGCGGTTGATGACGTAGCGGGTCTCCAGGTTGTCGAGGGCGTCGATGATGACGTCGTGGCCGGCGAACCATTCGGCCGCGTTCGCGGCCGTGATCCGCACGGCGGCGGTCGTCAGCTCGAGGTGCGGGTTGAGCCGGGAGAGCTTCTCGCGGGCCGAGTCGATCTTGAGGCGGCCGATGTCCGCGTCCCCGTGCAGGACCTGGCGGTTCAGGTTGCTGCGCGCGACCCGGTCGTCGTCGATCAGGGTGATCGCGCCCACGCCGGCCGCGGCGAGGTAGATGGCGGCGGGCGAGCCGAGGCCGCCGGCGCCGCAGATCGCCACCCGCGCCTTGCGCAGCGCCGCCTGGCCGCCGAGCCCGATCTCGGCGATCAGGATCTGGCGGTCGTAGCGCTCCCGCTCTTCGGCCGACAGGATCGGTGCCATGGCGTTACCCCCTCGCGGCGCGCCGGCGCGCGCTTGACTTTTCTTCGGCGGGTCGTTAGGGTGCCCAAAAAATCCAGCTCCGGGGCGGGCCGGCGTCGCAAAAGGCCGCCCCGGCAGACGGCACTCCCCGTGACCACACGCGAAACCCGACCCCGCCGGAAGAAGAGCGCGCCGACCGTCTACAAGGCCCCGGCGGTGCACAAGACGTTCCAGCTGCTGCGCCTGGTCGCCCAATCGCCCCAGAGCCTCGGGATCGTGGAGCTCGCCGAGCGGCTGGGCTTCAGCAAGAGCACGACCCACGGCCTGGTGCACGCGCTGCTGCGCGACGGCGTCCTCACCCAGGGGCCGGGGGGGCGCAAGCTCTTTCTCGGGCCGGCGATCGCCGAGCTGCTCTTCTCCAACTGGCACCAGGAGCAGGTGGTCGAGCTCGCCCAGCCCCTTTTGAACGCCGTGCGCGACGAGGTCAACGAGACGGTGATCCTCGGGGCGCGCATCCGCAACCGCGTCCTGATCATGGCGAGCGCCGAGGCGATCGACTCGTTCAAGATCTCGGTTCCCCTGGGGGCGACCATCCCGCTCTTCGCCGGCGCGGTCGGCAAGGCGTTCCTCGCGGACGAAAACCCCGACACCGCGGCGGCGCTCATCCGGGCCACGGGGCTGCCGCGCTACACCGAGCGCACGATTGCGGCCCCGGAGGCCTACGGCCGCGAGCTCGAGCGGGTGCGGGCGCAGGGCTACGCGCTCGATCTCGAGGAGTACCTCCCCGGGATCCGCGCGGTCGCCGCCGCGCTGCACAACCGGCGCGGGCTGCCGACGGCCATCTGGGTCGTCGGGCTCGCGGCGCACCTGACGGCGGAGAAGATGGAGCGCATCGCCGCCGTCGTCATGCAGACCGCCGAGCGCCTGCGCGCGGCCCTGGATGAAAACGGCCTGCCCCGCGGGGGGGGCTCAGCGGCCTCTTGAGGCCGCGATCCGGCGCGGCGCGGCGCCGGGAAACGCCCGCCGACCCCACCTCCCGGCAGGCCGCGCTGTCCCCCTCGCCCCGCGCCGACCCCGACGGCCGGACGACTTGTTTTTCCTCGGCCGGTCAGGCGCCCGCCACGGCGGCGGCCTGCTTCTTCGCCTCCGACTGGCGCAGCGCGCTTGCGCGCTTCTTCCAGGCGGCCACGGCCCCGGCGCTTACGAAGTCCACCGCCTTCACGTCGCAGAACCGCACGCACTGGGGGTCTCCGCCGCACAGGTCGCACTTGAAGACCCGCCGGGTGTCCGGGTTGTAGTTCATCGCCCCGAAGGGGCAGACGCCGACGCACGAGCGGCAGCCGATGCAGACCTCCGGGTTCACCTTGAGAAACCCGAAGTCCTTGTCGCGCGAGATGGCCGCGACCGGGCAGACGTTCTGGCAGGGGGCGTCCTCGCACTGCTGGCAGATCACCGGGACGTAGCGCCCCTCCTCCTCCCACTTCACGACCTGGATGCGGCTCTTGGCCGCGTTCGACACCCCTTCGTGCATGACCGAGCAGACCAGCTCGCAGAGGCGGCAGCCCGTGCACTTCTCGGCAATCACAGTCAGAAACTTGTCCATCACGATCTCCTTCGGCGCGCCGCACGCGCTACAGCAGGCGGCTCGGCTCCTGGTCCAGTCCCAGGCGCTTGAGGGTCTTGGGCGTCGGCACCCCGTTCTTGTCCCAGCCGTGGTGCTCGTAGAACTCGTCCACCATGCGGTCGAACTTCTCGCGGTCGATCTTGGCCCCGATGACGTCGGGCGCGCCGCGGCGGCAGGGCTCGTCGAAGTAGCGGTGGTTGAGCGTGTCGCCCTTGACCGGGTCGTTGCGCGTCAGCCCCTCGCGCAGGTTGAAGAGCCGCTCGAGGTTGTTGCAGCGCTCGGCGACGGTCCAGATCTCCTCGGGGGTGAACTCGAGCCCGGTGTTGTAGAAGATCACCTTGGGCCAGTCCTCGAAGTTCGGCAGCGTCGCGCCGAGAAAGACCGTGTGGTACTTGCAGATCCCCAGGCAGTCGACCGCCATGTAGCAGTTTTCCTGCCAGAAGACCTGCCAGGCCTTGCCGATGTACTCGGTGTGCTCCGAGGAAAGCGGTCCGTCGTAGGGGATCGGGCTGCTGTAGATCTTGCGCAGGACGGGCTCGGGGAGGTGGTAGAGGTCGATCGCCGGCCGGCTGCGCAGGTGGTCGGAGCCGCGCGAGGCGGTGGCGACGTTCAGCGCGAGCCCCGGCGTCCCGCGCTCGTCGGAGTGCAGGTTGTTCATCCCCTTGACCTGGATCAGGTAGTCGAAGGAGTTCTTGCCGATGGCCTTCGCGGCCGGGATGCCGCCGTCGGCGAGCGCGTTTCCGAGCCAGCCGGTGCGGTTGCAGATGCGGTGGACCATTTCGAGCAGCGCCGCGTCGTTGCCGAAGCGCAGCTCGAGCCCCTCGGTCTCCCGGTCGCCGATGATGCCGAGCTCGTAGAGCTCCATCGCCCAGGAGATGAGGCTGCCGATCTCGAGGTTGTCGACGCCGTACTGGTTGACGAGGTGGTTGCCGGTGAGCAGCGTCTCGATGCTCTTGCAGTCCGGCTCGGCGCCGAAGGCCCCGAGCGAGGTGTACTCCGGCCCTTCGTCGTAGCGGCCGGCGTACCGGCCGGTCGGGATCTTGTACTTCGCGCGGCAGTGCACCTGGCAGCCGAAGCAGCCGGTCATGTGGTGCGGCCCGGTGGTCTCGGTCGCGACCTCGTCGATCGACTCGGGCTCGATCTCGTCGGCGTACTCCATCTGGTTGTACTGGAAGTTGCGCGTGCGCACCCCGCCCCAGCAGTTGGTCGCGCCCCAGATGAAGGGGGTGCCGAGGGATCCCTGGATCTGGCTCACCTTGGCGCTGGTGATCTGGTCGATGAACTTCTTGTTGAACTCGAGCGCCTCGACCGGGTGGGCGATCTTGATGTCGAGCGTGCCGCGGCAGGCGATGGCCTTCAGGTTCTTCGACCCCATGACGCAGCCCATGCCGGTGCGGCCGCCGGAGTTCTTGATCCCGGTCATCACGTTGGCGAAGGCGACGAGCTTTTCGCCCGCCGGCCCGATGACCGCGCTCTTCACCTCTTCGTCGCCGAGCTCCCGGCGGATGGCCCACTGGGTCTCGGTGGTCGTCTTGCCCCACAGGCGCGCGGCGTCGCGGATCTCGATCGCGCCGTTGTGGATCCAGAGGTAGACGGGCTTGGCGGCCTTGCCCGTGATCACCAGGTGGTGGAACCCGGCCCAGGCCATCTCCGGCGCGAAGAAGCCGCCCATGTTGCAGCTGCCGAGCAGGTTGGTGAGCGGGGACTTGGCCATGAAGTGGGTGCGCGCCGTCGCCGAGGCGCAGGTCGCCGTGAGCAGGCCGCCGCTCACGATGAGCGGGTTCTCCGGGCCGAGGGGGTCGCAGCCCTTCGGCGCGTGGTTGTAGAGCAGGTAGGCGTCCAGCCCGCGGCCGCCGATGAACTTCTTGCGGACCTCGAGCGGGATCGAGCGGGTCTGGATGCTGCCGGTGGACAGGTCGATGTAGGCGATTTTGCGGTCCAGGGCCATGACGTTTCTCCTCTTAGGTCACTTGGAACGGGATCCGTCCGCAGGGGGTTCGAGCTTCCGGCTGAGGGTCGTCTCCGCGAGCTTGCGGTTCACGTCCCAGACCGGGCCGCGGATCCGGGGCAGCTCCGGGGTCACCCAGAAGAGCCGGTAGGCCATGCCGCAGGTCGGGCAGACGATCTCGCGGCTGCCCGGCTCGGGCGCCATGCGCCCCATGCAGCTCGGGTTGTGGCACCGCACCTTGCCGTAGGTCCGGGTCTGGCGAAGCGATTCCGACGCCGAGGACTTTTCGCCGCTGATGCTCATGGTCGCGCTCCTTGGTTGGGCGAGTTGGAAAGACGCTGCGAAAGGTTCACTATAGTGAACTTACATACCCCAACCGCCTTCGGGCTGTCAAGGAGATTTTCGCGGTTTATAATCAACTAAAGAATTTTCATTTGACAAGGTCCCGGCAAACAGCCTATAAGGGTCGCGTTGGTTCACTATAGTGAACGAAGTGGCCTGCGGTTGGCGGCGGACGTCTTCTTCCCGGCCGCCGCGAACCGCCCGAACCGTTTGGCGACGGAGGTCCGAGACCATGGAAGCCCGCCGCGAACATTTGCGGATCGACCCGCACCGGTGCACCGGCTGCGGCCGCTGCCTGCTCGCCTGCAGCATGCACCACCACGGCCGGCTCGACCCGCGGCTCGCGCGTATCCGGCTGCTGCGCTTTCCGCGCCCGGCGCTGAACGTCCCGGTGATCTGCATGGCCTGCGACCAGGCCCCCTGCATCAAGGCCTGCCCGATGAACGCCCGGGTGCGGGAGTCGAACGGAACCGTGGTGACCGACCCGGAGCTCTGCATCGGCTGCCGGGCCTGCGTCTACATCTGCCCGGCCGGCAGCCCGACGATCCACCCCGGCAGCGGCCGGAGCATGACCTGCGACATGTGCCGGGGGAACCCCGCCGGGCCGGAGTGCGTCCGCGCCTGCCGGCTCGAGGGGGCGCTCACGCTGCCCCCCGGCGGCTGCCCGGCGCGCGCGGCGGCCCGCGAGGCCGCCGGGCGCGGACGCCGGCCGGCGGCGCCCGCAGCGGCCGGCGGAGGGCCGCGGCCATGAGAGTCGTCATCGTCGGCAACGGGATCGCCGGAAACCAGGTGGCCTTCGGCCTGCGCCGGCTGAGCCGGGAGGTCGAGATCGTGATCCTCTCGGCCGAGTCGACGCCGGAGGTCGACCCCTGCTCGCTGCCCTACTACCTCGGGGGCGACTGCGCGCGCCGGGCCGTGTTCCGCCGCCGGGCCGGGGACTACCGCCGGGCGCGGATCGCGCTGCGCGGCGGGTGCAAGGTGGTCGCCATATCGCCCGAGGCGAAGACCGTCACGACCGAGGCCGGGGAGGCGATCGGCTACGACAAGCTGGTCCTCGCCCACGGCGGGGCGCTCTTCATCCCGCCGATCGAGGGGATCGGCCTGCGCGGGGTCCACAGCTGCAAGCAGCTCCCCGAGACCCAGCGGCTGCGCGCCCACCGCGGCCGCCGCGCGGTGGTGATCGGCTCGGGGGCGATCGGCATCGAGGCCGCCGAGGCGCTGAAGAAGAAGGGCTACGCGGTGGCGATCGTGGAGCTGCTCGACTGGATCCTGCCGGCGCTCTTCGACCCGCCCACCTCCGCGCGGCTCGCCGCCGCGCTCGAGGGCTACGGGATCCGGGTGTATACCGGCGAAAAGGTGGTGCGCATTCTGGGAACGCGCCGGGTCGAGGGGGTCGTGACCGACCGGCGCGAGATCCCCTGCGACACGGTGGTCGTCGCGACCGGGGTGGTTCCCGGGACGGCGCTCGCGAAAACCGCCGGGATCGCGGTCGGCCGCGGGATCCAGGTCGACCGGCGCCTGGCGACCTCGGTGGCGGACATCTACGCCTGCGGCGACTGCGTCGAGACGGTCGACGCCTGCACCGGCGAGGTCGCCATGTTCCAGCTCAAGCACAACGCCATCGAGCAGGGCGAGGTCGTCGCGCGGAATCTTCTCGGCGGCAACGTGAAGTACCTCGGCGCCTACACCTTCGCCCGGGCGCATTTCTTCGACACCCACGCCGCGACCTTCGGCAAGACGCTGCGCGGGACCGAGTGCCTGCTGGGCGACAAGCGGGTGATCGAACGCGAGGAGAAGGACGGCTACCTGCGGGTCATCCTGCTCGACGGCCGGGTGATCGGCGGACAGGCGATCGGGCGCTTCGCCGACGAGATCGGAATCCTGATCGGGGCCATGTGGCGCAAGGAGGCGATCGGCCCGCTCCTCGAGCGCGCCGGGCGCCTGACGCCGCAGGCCGCGGCGCACGCCTGGCCGGCGCTGCGTCTGGCGGCGCTTTTGGGCCCCGCCGCTTAGGCGGCGGCCGGCGAACGGCGCCTTAAGGCCGGGAGCCTGCGCCTCACTCCTTGTGGTCGTCCGGGGGGCGGTTGCGGATCGCGTTGCGCAGCGCCTCCAAAAATTCGGGGTTGGCGCTCTTCCAGGCCGCCCCGAAGCGCATCTGGAAGTAGGAGCTGGGAAGCTTCTTCTGCCACGTGGCCCAGGGGCTCTCCCCCTTGGCCCGGGCGACGAAGATGTCGTTCAGGAACTCCTCGATCCGCGAGATCTCCTCCTTGGGGATGTAGGAGACCGCCCCCTCCTTGACCGACTTGATCATGTCGGCCGGGGTGAAGGCCTGGGCCGTCAGCATGAGGGCCGGGATCTCCTTGAGGGTCGCGATCTTCAACAGGTCGTAGCCGCGGACCCCCATGATGTCGAGGACCACGGCGTCGAAGCTCTCCGTCTCGAGGAGCGCCTTCGCCTCCTGGAAGGTCGAGGCGCGCAGGGTCCGGCACATGGGGAGCAGCTCTTCCAGGGTCTCCAGGACGTCCGCTTCGTCATCCACGATCAGGATTTTTTTGCCCTTCAACAGACTGCCTTCTGACATGGTCGGATCCCCCTAGTCGATTTTGAGCTTGATCGGCGTCGTCGCCTTC
The DNA here is from genome assembly GCA_964573635.1 of uncultured Desulfatibacillum sp. Lineage (GTDB taxonomy): Bacteria > Desulfobacterota > Desulfobacteria > Desulfobacterales > SpSt-501 > SpSt-501. The sequence goes on from CAZNKG010000003.1 coordinate 29,758, forward strand.
TCGAACAGCAGCTGGAAGCCGGTCTTCTGCCCCAGGACCGACTCCGGCTTCTTCTTGCCCCAGACGCTCTCCGGCCGGGCCTGGACGAGGTAGATCGACTCCGGGAAGGCGAGGCTGCCGGAGATGGCGAACTCGATGTCCTGCGGCACCCCGAAGTGGGCCTCCACCTTTTTGGCGATGCGCGTGAGCTCGACGATCTCCCGGTCCTCCAGGCAGGGGAGGTTGCGGCGCTCCGCCGGCAGCTCCCGGTACTCCATCTCGCGCGTCGCCGGGTTGTAGGCGAACTCGCTGCCCTTGTCGGAGACCACCCGCTCCTCGATCTCGAGGGTCACCTTGTCGACGAGGTAGTGGTCCGGGTTGACGCTGCCGGAGACGACCGCCTCGCCGAAGCCGAACCCCGCCTCGATCGCCACCTTCGAGCGGTCGCCGTTCACGGGGTTGACGGTGAACATGACCCCCGCGGCCTTGGAGTCGACCATGGTGAGCACCGCGACCCCGATCGGGTCGTAGTGCAGCGGCAGGTTCAGCCGCGCCCGCGCGATGATCGAGCGCGTGTTGAACGTGCTCGCCCAGACGCGGATCACGTGCCGGACGACCTCGTCGGCGCCGCTCACGTTCAGGAAGGTCTCGTACTGGCCCGGATGGCTCACCGGTCCGGCCGAGCGCGTGGCCACGAAAAGGTTGTCGCGGCCCGTCTCGCGGCACAGCCCGGCGTAATACTCCCGCACGGTGCGCTCCATGTCGGGCGGCATCCGCACGGACTCGACCGCCTCCCGGACCCGCTGCGAGAGCCGGTCGAACTTCTCCGTGTCGGCGATGTCCTCGGCGTCCGCCTTGAAATCGGAGAGGATCCGGAGCACCCGCTCGGTCGCCTCCGTCTCTTTCATGAAGCGCTCGTAGGCCGTGACACTCAGGGCGAAGCCCGGCGGCACGTGGAACCCGCCGCGGGTGAGCTCCCCGAGGTTGGCGCACTTCTTCCCGACCAGGTCGTTATCATCTTTGCTGAGCTCCCTCAAGCCGTAAATCCATTTCTGCGACATGTGCGCTCCTCCTTCGGGCGGGCGGCGGAACGGTTGCGCGGAGCCGGGGGCGCGGGCCCCCGGCTCCGGCGGGGGAAGGGGACGAGGCGGGCGGCTACGCCCGTTTGACGATCGTCACGGTGCCCGCGCCGCCGTCGACGCGGATGATGTCGCCGGTCTTGATGACCGAAGTCGCCACCCCGGTGCCGGTGACCGAGGGCAGGCCGTACTCCCGGGAGACGATCGCCGCGTGCGAGGTCAGGCCGCCGATGTCGGTCACGGCCGCCTTGATCTTCGTGAAGACCGGCGCCCAGGAGGGGTTGGTCGTGGGCGCCACCATGATCTCGCCGGGCTGGAGCTTCGCGACGTCGGCCAGGAGCTTGAGCACGCGCGCCGGCCCCTCGGCGACCCCCGCCGACGACGGGAACCCCTTGATCTGGTTCAAGTCGCCGGTCCGGGCGCCGGTCCCCTTGAGCCACTCCTGGACGAGGTCGGTCGTGACCCCCCAGAGCATCAGCGTGAAGGGCTCGGCGATCTCCGCGGGCGGCACGCCGATGGCCGGCGGCGGGTTCCAGTCCCCGGCCGCCTTGATGATCTGGCGCCGCTTCTCGGCCTTGGCCTTCCAGAAGGGTCCGCGGGTGGGGGCGTTCTCGCCGAGGGCCCAGGCCGTGGCGAGGTCCTCGAGGAGCATCGGCACCTCGAAGCGGTTGAAGAGGTAGATGTCCTCGGCCTGGCCGAGCAGGCCGTGGTTCGTGAGGATCTGCCCGAACTGGTTGATCTTCGTGAACCAGATCGTGTGCAGCCAGTGCTCGACCCAGAAGAGGTGGTCCTCGGCGTAGCGGTAGATCGCGCGGACCACGTGGTAGGCGTCCTCGAAGCTCTTGCGGTCCTCCGGGGAGGCGATGAGGGCCTTGTACTCGGAGACGAGCCGCTCGCGCTCCTCGGAGATGTGGCCGAGCTCGCGCTCGATCTTCTCGCCCTTCTCGAGCCGCTCGACGTAGCTCTGCATGTAGCTGAAGGGCAGGTCCATCGTGTTGATCCAGCTGCCCTCGTAATGGAACCAGCCGCTGCCGCAGGAGACGTAGAACCAGGGGTTCTTCACCTTCTCGAGCTCGGCGAGCCAGGCCTGCCCCTCGGGGATCGCCTCCAGGGCCTTGGTCTTCTCCGCGGCGCTCGCCTTGCGCTTCAGGATCTCGGCGACCTTGCGGCTCTGCGACGCGAGCCGGCTCAGCCGGCAGAGCTCCTCTTCGGGGCGGAACATCGAGACGTCGGCGCCCGCGACCATCTTGCCGATGGTCCCCTCCTTGATGTCGGGGAAGAGCTTGCGCGCGGTGTCCACGAACATGAGGTAGGCGAGGTAGGCGAGGTTCAGGTACTGGAAGTGGTACTGCCAGGCGCGGAAGATCAGGTTGATGATGGTGTTGAAGTTCTCCATCAGGATGTTCGCGTCGGTGTAGCCCTTCGGGGAGGGGATGACCTCCTCCTCGGGCACGAAGGTGTAAAGCTTCTCCGGGATGACCATCGCCTCCATTTCACGGCCGAGCTTGTGGAACTTCTCCAGCCACTCCTTGAACTGCCGCTCGTAGTTCTGGAAGGTGTAGGGGACGCGCTGGCCGAAGAGCTCGGCCTTCTTCTGGATCACCTCGCCGGGGGGCGCCTCGACCGGGGTGATGTACATGTAGCAGCCGAGGATCCGCTGGGCGACGCCCTGAGCGGGCGGGATGCAGAAGACCCGGGTGGTGTACTGGGAGAGGGCGATCTGCCAGGCCTCCTGGAAGATGTCGTCGAGCGGGTAGAGGGGGTCGGCCGCGTGGATCTTGTCCTGGTACCAGAAATGGCGCTTCTCCCACTGGGAGCGGTCGGGGCTGAAAAGGCGCTGGGGTGCGTACATCTCCTCCCATCCCTGCAAGCCGGGAGGGATCGCGACGTCCTCTGCAAACGGAAACTGTTTCGACTCTGCCATCTTGGTCCCCCTTTGTGGTAGCGTGTGTCGTGGTTGGTTCGGAGCCGCCCCGGGGTGAGGCTTCGCGAGGCCGGTTCGCCCTGTCTTCCTTTCCGCAGATGCCGACGCAAGCGTGCGGGCGGGATTGCCGCCGATGTCCGTTTAAGAAAAGGTCAAATAATGAAAAAATAAAAAAATCATACTAAATGAACGGGCTTCAGCACCTTTTACCAGCGCGGGCCGCCGTTGTCAAAAGAAAAGTAATTATGCTTGATATAAGAATTAATTATCGATCGCCATTCGCTGCGCGGCCGCCCGGCCCGCGCCCGAAGCGGTAATTAATCGAGTCAAAATAGCATGTTTTGAATATCCCCGCAGCGCGCTGCATCCGCATCCGGCCGCTGCGGCCGGATGCGGCGGCGGGGGAGAGCGTCAAGGAAAATTATAACGCCGGGGCTGGCGGCATCGAGCGGGTCACGATATCGAGGAAGGCGCGCGCCGGCTGGGAGAGCGCGTGGCCGGTGCGGATGGCCGAAAAGATTTCGAGCTGCAGCTTCTCCTCCTTCAGCCGCGCCGCGGCGAGGCGGCCGGAGGCGAGGTCCTCGGCCACCGCCGAGCGCGTGAGGAAGGAGAGCCCCATGCCGCTGGCGACCTGCTCCTTGATGAAGTCGACGTTGCTGGTCTCGAAGACGACCGGCGGGGCGATCCGGTGGCGGCGGAAGAGGTCGCGCGTGATCAGCCGGGTGCTCGAGCCCTTCTCCCGGAGGATGAATTTCTCGCGCGCGAGCAGCTTGACCGGGATCGAGCGCCGCGCGGCGAGCGGGTGCTGCGGGGGGAGCACCACCACGAGCTCCTCCTGGCGCAGCAGGTTGAGCGTGAGGTTCTTGAGCTTGCCGTAGTAGGCGACGACCGCCACCTCGATCTCCAGCCGGGAGACCCGCTTGGCGATCTCCGAGGAGCTGCCCTCGTGCAGGATCACCTTCACCATGGGGAACTCCGCCTTGAAGCGCGTGAGCAGCGGCGGCATGATGTGGCCGGCGTAGGTCGTGGTCGTGCCGATCCTAAGGGTCCCGCGCCGCACCTGGCGCAGCTCGTCCATCACGGCATCGGCCTCCTCCAGCAGGCGGAAGATCCGGCGCGAGTAGCCCCGCAGCACCTCGCCCGCCTCGGAGAGCGAGATGATCTTGCCGATGCGGTTGAAGAGCTTGACGCCGAGGTCCACCTCCAGGTTGTGGATCTGCGCGCTCACGGCCGGCTGGGTAATGTTCAATTTCTGCGCGGCGAGCGAGAAGTTGAGCGCTTCGGCGGCCTCGTGGAAGGTGAGCAGTCGGCTGAGATTCATCGGGTCGCTCCGGATCGCGGGGTGCGGCCGGCGGCGGCGCGCCGCGCGGGATCGGGAAAGGGATACAACGGTCCGTGTTAAAAATCAATTAGAATTTTAATCCGCGTTTCCGGATCAAAATGATCTTTAATTCCAACGCATTTATTATATACGAATAAACAGCTTCTCTACATGAATCCTGATTATATCGAGCATAAAATTATTTATCTTGATTCCGGCGGCGCCCCGTGAGATTTTCGAGGCACGCATCCACCCGTCATCAACCCCGTGCCGCGACGCCTTCCGGCCTGCGACGGACCGGGTCGAAAACGCACAACCCTTAAACCCACGGAGGCCAGTATCGCCATGAAAAGCATGCGGGACTTTTTCGAGACGTGTGAAGCCAAGGGGCAGGGCAAGCGCATCAAGGCCGAGGTCGACTCCTACCTCGAGCTGTCGCACATCGCCAAGCTGAACGAGGAGAAGCAGGGGCCGGCGCTGCTCTTCGAGAACGTGAAAGGCTACAAAACCCCGGTTCTCACCAGCGCCTGCACGACGACCGAGCGGCTGGCGATCATCATGGGGATGCCGCTCGAATCCACCATGACCGACCTCATGCGCCAGTGGGTGACGGTCGGCGACAAGACGATCAAGCCCAAGGAGGTGGACAAGTCCAAGGCGCCCGTCAAGAAGAACATCATGAAGGGCAAGGACGTCGACCTGAACATCTTCCCGGCCCCCCACTGGTACCCGAAGGACGGCGGCCGCTACTTCGGCACGGCGCATTTCATCGTCACCAAGGACCCCGATTCGGGCTGGATCAACCTCGGCACCTACCGCAGCCAGCTGCTCGGCAAGGACAAGCTCGGCACCCAGTTCATCAAGGGCAAGCACGCCGACATCATGCTGAAGAAATACCAGGCCCTCAAGAAGCCCATGCCCTGCGCCTCGGTCGTCGGCTGCGACCCGCTGCTCTTCGTCCTCGGCGCCGCCCGGGTTTCGGCCTTCGTGAGCGAGTACGACGTCGCCGGGGCGATCCGCGGCGAGGCCGTCGAGGTCGTCAAGGGCGAAACCGTCGACCTGCCGGTCCCGGCGCACGCCGAGATCGTCGTCGAGGGCTTCGTCGACGCCGACAAGTTCATGGACGAGGGGCCGTTCGGCGAATACACCGGGTACTACTCCGGGGTGGGCACCGACCCGCGGAACTTCATCGACGTCACCTGCGTCACCTTCCGCGACAACCCGATCCTCTGGGGCACGACCGTGGGCCGCGCGGTGACCGACACCCACATGACCATGGCGCTCTCCTACGGCGCGACCCTGTGGCACCAGCTGACGGACATGAAGATCCCGGGCATCAAGTCGGTCTACTGCCCGCCGGAAGGCTCGGGGCGCTTCCTGGCCATCATCTCGATGAAGCAGATGTACCCGGGGCACGCCGACCAGGTGCTGACCGCGGCCATCTCGACGGAGATGGGGGCCTACGGCCTGAAGACCGTCATCGTGGTCGACGAGGACATCGACGCCTGGGACATCCCGCGCGTGCTCTACGCGCTGAGCTTCCGGTTCCAGCCGAACCGCTGCCAGGTGATCAAGCGCGGCCGCTCCACCCCGCTCGACCCCTCGCTGCCGATCAACGCGCGCGACATCACCGGCCGGCTGCTGCTCGACGCCACGATCCCCTACGACTGGAAGCAGAAACCCATCCCGATCGCCCTCGACCCGGAGGTGGTCAAGCGGGTCGAGGCGCGCTGGTCGGAGCTCGGCTTCTGAAGGAGGGCGCCCGCGCGCCGCGCCGATATGGGCTTCGGAAAACCTCGCCAAAGGAGGCAGCCGTGAAACCGATCCGCTACACCGAAAAGATGATCAACGAGTTCCTGCGGGAGGGCTACTGGACCCAGGAGCTCTTCTATGACTTCTGGGAGCGCAACGCCCGGGAGTACGGAGACCGCGAGGCGCTCGTCGACTCGAAGTACCGCGTCACCTGGGCCGAGGCGAAGAAGCTCGTCGACGCCATGGCGATCGCCTGGGTGGAGCTCGGGATCCCGCGCGATGCGCGGGTCATCATCCAGTCGCCGAACAGCGTCTACGGGTTCCTCGCGCGGATCGCCTGCGAGCGCGCGGGGCTGATCTCGCTCACGGTCTACCCCTACCTGCGCCAGCTCGAGCTCGAGTACATGCTCGAGAAGACCGAGGCGACCGCGGTCGTCATTCCCAACGTCTACCGCAACTTCGACTACCTCGACATGTACCGGGGGCTGCAGCAGCGCTTCACGCACCTCCGGTACTTCTTCCTCTTCGACGACGCCGTGCCGGCGGGCGCCCCGGCGGGGACGTTCTCGCTCACGGCGATGGTCCAGGAGCGGGCGAAGAAGCCGGTCGACGCGGCGAAGCTCGCCGCCCGGCGCCTGAGCGCGACCGCCGACGTCGCGCTGCTCACGACCACGAGCGGAACGACGGGAATCCCCAAGCTCGTCGAGTGGCCGACCGCCCCGCGGGTGTGCACCTCCAAGGGGCGGGTCGACATCTGGCGGCTCACGAAGGACGACATCACCATGGCGATCGCCCCGCACGCCGGCGGGGCCGCGGGCACGCTCACCTACTTCGCCGCGCCGCTGGTCGGCGCGAAGACCGTCATGCTCGAGGAGTTCTCCCCGGAGGCGGCGCTCGCCCTCATCCAGAAGGAGCGCGCGACGGCGATCGGGGTCGTGCCGACGCACCTGATCCGCATGCTCGAGTGCGACGTCTCCAAATACGACCTCTCCTCGCTGCGCTTCATCCGCTCGGCGGGCGGCTACCTGTCGCCCCAGGTGGCCGAGGAGGCGGAGAACGCCTTCGGGGCCTCCATCACGAGCGACCTCGGCACCCAGGACATGGGATCGGTCTCCGGCTGCCGCGTCGAGGACCCCAAGGACCTGCGCCGCCGCACCGTCGGCCGGATGCTGCCCGGCAACAAGGTGCGCCTGCTCGACAAGGACACCAAGCAGGAGGTGCCCGAGGGCGAGCCGGGCGTCCTCTATTTCCGCGGCCCGCACGCCCCGGCCGGCTACTACCGCGACGAGGCGCTCACCGCGACGGTCTTCGACCCCGACGGCTGGACCACGACCGGCGACATCGTCAAGTTCGACCAGGGCTGCCTGTGGATCCTCGGCCGCGCGAAGGACATGATCATCCGCGGCGGCCAGAACATCTACCCGGCGGAGATCGAGGGGCTGCTGAACGACCACCCCAAGATCGCCTCGGTCGCCGTCGTCGGCTATCCCGACCGCCTCATGGGCGAGCGGGCCTGCGCCTACGTCATCCCCAAGAAGGGCCAGACGATCACCTTCGAGGAGGTGGTCGACTTCCTCAAGGCGAAGAAGCTCGCCATGTTCAAGCTCCCCGAGCGCCTCGAGGTGGTGGCGGAGTTCCCGGCCGTCGGCGACTCGGGCAAAGTCAACAAGGAGGCCCTGAAAAAGGACATCGCCGCAAAAGTGAAGGCGGGGTAGCGCCATGTCCCGGACGGTGCTCCTCATCGCCACCCTGGACACCAAGGGGGCCGAGACGCTGCGCCTCAAGCAGGCGCTCGAAGCGCTCGGCCTCCGCGTCCTGGTGATGGACCTCTCCATGCGCGGCGCGGGCGCCTTCCGGGCGGAGATCCCGCCCGAGGAGGTCGCCGCCGCGGCCGGGTCGAGCCTGGAGGCGATCCGCGCCTCCCGGGAGCGCTCGCGGGTCACCGACGTGACCATCGCCGGCGGAAGCCGCATCGCCGGGGACCTCGCGCGCTCCGGCCGCATCCAGGGCGTGCTCGGCATCGGCGGCTCGACCGGCTCGCTGATGGCGACCGACATCATGCGGACGCTCCCCTTCGGGGTCCCCAAGCTCATGATCTCCTCGACCGCCGCGCTGCCGGGGCTGGCGACGCGCTACATCGGCACCGGCGACATCATGCTCTTCCACTCCGTCATCGAGATCGCGGGCCTCTCCGACCTGCTGTGCAACGTCATCGACCGCGCGGCCGCCGCCATGGCCGGCATGCTCTCCGGCTCCGTCCGCGAGCCGGCCGCCGCGGGGGCGGCGCGGGCGATCGCGCTCACCATGCTCGGCCCCTGCGAGCAGTGCGCCCGCCGCGTGCGGGCGGCGCTCGAGCAGGACGGCTTCCAGGTGATCGGCTTCTCGGCCGCCGGGGTGGGCGACCGCGCCATGGAGCAGATGATCGCCCAGGGGCTGTTCCACGGTGTGGTCGACCTCGCCCCGGGCGGGGTCGGCGAGCACCTCTTCGGGTTCATGCGCGACGCCGGGGCCGACCGCATGGAGAACGCCGGGCGGATGGGGATCCCGCAGGTGGTGTCGACCTGCAGCGTGAACCACATGACCCCGGCCAAGAACAAGTACCGGCCGGACTTCCACACCCGGCGCAAGTACGATCTCGACAAGTTCCGCTCCTGGCTGCGGTTGAACCCCGAGGAGCTCACGCGCGTCGCGGAGGCCTTCGCCGCGAAGCTGAACGGCGCCCGCGGGCCGGTCGCGGTCCTCGTCCCCGCCCGCGGCTGGTCCTCGGTGGACGCGCCCGGCAACCCGACCTACGACCCGGAGGAAGACCGGGTCTTCACCGCCGAGCTGCGCCGGCGCCTCGACCCGCGGATCGAGGTGGTCGAGGTGGATGCGAACCTGGAGGAGGCGGCCTTCGCCGCGGCGGTGCACGCCGCCGCCCGGCGGATCTTTCCGCGGCCCGATCGCCCGGCGGCCGCCGGGAGGTGAAGGGGGGGCGATGGAGTTCACCCTCGCGACCACGACCGGGGCCTTCGACATCCAGGCCGCGGTGCGCGTGATCGGCGGCGATCTCCTCGTCGCCATCTGGGGCGGGGAGCGGCCCCACATCGGCGCGGTGGCCGTCGCCCAGCCGCGGCCGAGCCTGCGGGACCCCGGCCGCACGAGCGCCTCCACCTCGGTCTTCTGCTTTCTCGGGCACAAGGAGGACGCGCTGGCCCGGGAGGCGGCCGAGCGCATCGCCGCGCGCCTGAAGGCCCCCGCCGTGGTGACCGCCGGGATCCACTGGGACAACCTGGACGCGGAGGGCATCCGCGCGGTGCAGGCGAACAGCGTGCGGCTGGTCGAGATGATCATCGCCCGCCTGCTTGCCGAGCGGCGGCTTCCGCCTGGAGAATCGGAGGACCCGCATCCATGACCAGACGGATCGTCGTCGGGATCTCGGGGGCGAGCGGCGTCATCTACGGCGTGCGCATCCTCGAACTGCTCCGGCAGACGGACATCGAGACGCACCTCATCATCTCGAACTCCGGCCGGGTGAACATCGAGATCGAGACCGACTACACCCCGGAGGCGGTCGCGGCCATGGCGACCCGCACCTACGACGACGGGGACATGGCCGCGGCCGTATCGAGCGGCTCCTTCCTGACCGACGGGATGATCGTCGCCCCCTGCACGATCAAGACGCTCTCGGGGATCGCCAACTCCTACACGACGAACCTGCTCGTGCGCGCGGCCGACGTGACGCTCAAGGAGAAGCGCAAGCTCGTGCTCGTCGTCCGCGAAACCCCGCTGCATCGGGGGCACCTGCGCCTGATGACGCTCGCCGCCGACATGGGCGCCCACATCCTGCCGCCGGTCCCCTCCTTCTACCACCAGCCGAAGACCATCCAGGACATCATCGACCAGACCATCGGCAAGGTCTTCGACTACATGGGCATCCGGCACGATCTCTTCCGGCGCTGGGGCGCGGGCGAGGGCCGTGGGTAGCCCCCGCCTCCCCCGCCGCGGCGCCGCCTCCCGCAGCCGCGCCGCGGGCGCCGGGCGGGGGGCCGCCGTCGCCCGCCGCAAGGCCGAGCACATCCGCATCTGCCTCGAGCAGGACGTCGCCTTCCGCCGGCCGAACGGCTTCGAGCGCTACCGCCTCGTGCACGCCGCGCTGCCGGAGGCCGACCTGGCGGCGATCGACACCGCGGCGACCTTTCTCGGGCGGCGCTTCGCGCTGCCGATCATGATCGAGGCCATGACCGGCGGCACGGCGGAGGCGGCGCGCATCAACCGCCGCCTGGCCGAGGCGGCCGAGCGCTGCGGGATCGGCATGGGGCTCGGCTCGCAGCGCGCCATGCTGCTCGACCCCGCCGCGGCCGCCACCTACCGCGTGCGCGACCGCGCCCCGAGCATCTTCCTCTCCGGCAACATCGGCGCGGCCCAGCTTCGGGAGTTCGGCCCCGGCCGCATCGCCCGCGGCCTCGAGGCGGTGGGGGCCGACGCGCTGACGGTCCACCTGAACCCCGCCCAGGAGCTCTGCCAGCCGGAGGGCGACACCGACTGGCGCGGGGTCCTTCAGGCGATCAGCGATCTCTGCCGCGCGCTCGACCGGCCCGTCATCGTCAAGGAGACCGGCTGCGGGCTGAGCGCCGCGGCCGCCCGCCGGCTCGAGGCGGCGGGGGCGGCCGCGCTCGACACCGGCGGCGCCGGCGGCACCTCCTGGCCGCGGGTCGAAAGCCGGCGGGGCAGCCGCATCGCCGCGCTCTTCGCCGAATGGGGCATCCCCACCGCCGAGTCGCTCGTCGCCTGCGTGGAATCGGTCGCGATCCCGGTGATCGCCTCCGGCGGCATCCGCACCGCGATCGAGATCGTCAAGGCGCTCGCCCTGGGGGCTGTCCTGACCGGCATGGCGCTGCCGTTTTTGAAGCCGGCGACCCAATCCACCGCGGCGGTGGTGGCGGCCATCGAGGCCCTCGGCCGGGAGATCCGCGCGGTGATGTTCCTGATCGGGGCCCGGCGCATCGCGGAGATCGGCCCGCGGAAAATCGAGCGGCTCGCCGCACCCGGCGGCGAGCCGCCGCCGTAGCCGCCGGCGCCTCGCCGACCGGCCCCGGCCGCACGCTCTTCGCCTCCCCCCGGCGCGCCGCCGGGGGCGCCCGCGGGATTGAAGCGCCGGCGGGAAATGCTTTATAATCGCCCCATGGACCGCGGCCGCACCACGCTTTTCGACGTCGAGCCGGAGCGCCTGACTTGCGCGGAGGCCGCCGCCGAGCTCGCCGAGCTCGCCCGCCTCATCGCCGCCCACGACCGGCGCTACCACGAGCAGGACGACCCGGAGATCACCGACGCCGAGTACGACCGGCTGAGAAGCCGCAACGCGGCGATCGAGGCGCGCTTCCCCGAGCTCGTCCGGCCGGACAGCCCCTCGCGCCGGGTGGGCGCCCCGCCGGCCGCGGGCTTCCGCAAGGTGCCGCACGCCCGGCCGATGCTCTCCCTCGAAAACGCCTTCGACCGGACGGGCGTCGCCGAATGGCTCGAGGGCGTGCGCAACTTCCTGCGCGAGCTGAAGGACCCCGGGGCGGAGATCGCGCTCGCCTGCGAGCCCAAGATCGACGGCCTCTCCTGCCAGCTGCGCTACGAAGAGGGGCGTCTCGTCCTCGCGGCCACCCGCGGCGACGGGGAGGTGGGCGAGGAGGTCACGGAGAACGTGCGCACGATCGGGGACGTGCCGCCGACGCTCGCCGGAGCCGGCTGGCCGCAGATCCTGGAGGTGCGCGGCGAGGTCTTCATGACCGACGCCGACTTCCTCGCGCTGAACGCCCAGCAGGAGAAAAACGGCGGCAAGCTCTTCGCCAACCCGCGCAACGCCGCCGCCGGGAGCCTGCGCCAGCTCGACCCCGCGGCGACGGCCGGAAGGCCGCTGCGCTTCGCCGCCCACGGCTGGGGGGAGACCTCGGCGGTCTTCGCCGCGACCCATTCGGAGGCGCTCGGCCGGCTGCGCGCCTGGGGGTTCCGCTCGAGCGAGCCCGCGGCCGTGATCACCGTGCGCGGCGGCGACCTGGACGAAGTGGCCCGCTTCTTCGCCGAGCTCGAGGAGCGCCGCGCGCTGCTCGGCCACAGCATCGACGGCCTGGTGCTCAAGATCGACCGCCTCGACTGGCAGGAGCGGCTCGGCGCCGCCGGGCGCCGGCCGCGCTGGGCCGTCGCCTGGAAATTTCCGCCGGAGCGCGGGATCACGGTGGTCGAGGAGATCCGCTGCCAGGTGGGGCGCACGGGGAAGATCACGCCGGTGGCGCACCTCAAGCCGATCAACATCGGCGGCGTCCTCGTCCGGCGGGCGACGCTGCACAACGCCGACGAGATCGCGCGCAAGGACATCCGCGTCGGGGACACGGTCGTGGTCCAACGCGCCGGGGACGTCATCCCGCAGGTGGTCGCGGCGCTCGCCGCCCGGCGGCCGCCCGGCGCCCGGCCCTACCGCTTCCCGGAGCGCTGCCCGGAGTGCGGCAGCCGCCTGGTCCGCGAGGCGGGCGCCGCCGACTTCTTCTGCTCCGGGGGGCTCGTCTGCGCCGCGCAGGCGGTCGAGCGGCTGAAGCACTTCGCCTCCCGCGGCGCCTTCGACATCGAGGGGCTGGGCGAGAAGAACATCGAGCTCTTCTACGCCCAAGGGCTCATCCGCACGCCGGCCGACATCTTCACCCTCGCCGCGCGCGACGGGCGCGATCTGCCCCCGCTGCGGGATTGGGACGGCTGGGGCGAGAAGTCGGCGGCCAACCTGTTCGCCGCGATCGAACGCGCGCGCGCGGTCCCCCTGGACCGCTTCATCTTCGCGCTCGGGATCCGCCAGGTCGGCGAGGCGACGGCCCGGCTCCTCGCCCGGCGCTACCGCTCGCTCGCGCGCCTGACGGCGGCGATGCGGGCGGCGCAGGACCCGGCTTCGGAGGAGCGCGCCGAGCTGCTGGCGATCGACGGCATCGGCGCGACCGTCGCGGCGGACATCCTCGATTTCTTCGCGCAGCCGCACCACCAGGAGCTTCTGGAGGCCCTCACCCGGCCGCGGGACGCGGGGCCGCCGCTCGTCGCGGTCGCCGACGTCGAGCCGCCCGCCGCCGCATCCCCGATCGCCGGCAAGACGGTGGTCTTCACCGGAAGCCTCGCCTCGATGAGCCGCAGCGAGGCCAAGGCGCGCGCCGAGGCGCTGGGGGCGACGGTCGCCGGCACGGTTTCCCGCAAGACCGACATCGTCGTCGTCGGGCCGGGGGCCGGGTCCAAGGAGCGGAAGGCGCGGGAGCTCAAACTGACCGTCTGGACCGAGCGCGAATGGCTGACGATGATCGGGGCCGCCTGACCGCCGGCCGCCGGCGGCCGGAAGGCGGGGAAGGGAGGGGTGCATGAGCGCCAACGTGCGGGCGCATGTCCTGGTGAGCGGACGGGTGCAGGGCGTCGCCTTTCGCTATGAAACGCAGCGCGCCGCCGAGCGGATCGGCGTGCGCGGCTGGGTGCGCAATCTCGCGGACGGGCGGGTGGAGGCGGTTTTCGAGGGACTCCCGGCCGCCGTCGAGGAGATGATCGCCTGGTGCCGGCGCGGACCGGGGCTTGCGCGGGTCACCGCCGTCGAGGTCCAGCACGCACCGGCGACCGGGGAGTTCGAGCGCTTCACCATCGCCCGTTAGCCGCGGCGGCCGCCGAAAAGCGGAAGGCGGCCCGCCCGCATCGGGCAGCCGCCTTCCCGGATGACGATCCCGCGCGGCGGGGATTAGAGGCTGTCCTTCAGCGCCTTGCCGGCCTTGAAGCGCACCACGTTGGAGGCCTTGATCTTGATGGCTTCGCCGGTCTGCGGGTTGCGGCCTTTGCGGGCCTTGCGCTTGGACTTGCTGAAGGTGCCGAACCCCACCAGCGTCACCTTGCCGTCCGGCTTCTTCAGCGCCTTGGCCACATTGGTCATGAAGGACTGCAGGGCCGCGCCGGCGGCCGTCTTGGAAATCCCGGCGTCCTTCGCCACTTTCTCGATCAATTCCGCCTTGGTCATGTTCTCCGTTCTCCTTCGTGTAAGGATCAGCCGCTCGACCGGCCGAGGCTTGCTCCGGCGAAGCGGCCTCTCGTGGGTGGATGGTGTACCGCGCGCAAACCTTTAATTTTCAAGGCTCCATATCGAAAGCGGCTAACGCTGTCAACACCTATCTGCGCGCAGCCGCGCCCGTCAAGGGCTCGCGGGGACCGCGCCTTCGGAGCTGAAGAGCGCCTCCACGAACTGCTCCGGGTCGAAGTCCTGCAGGTCCTCGATGCCCTCGCCGATCCCGATGTACCGCAGCGGGATGTTGAACTCGCGGCAGACGGCGATGACGATGCCGCCCTTGGCGGTGCCGTCGAGCTTCGTGAGCGCGATACCGGTGAGCTCGAGCGCCTCGTGGAAGAGCCGCGCCTGGGAGATGGCGTTCTGCCCGGTCGTGGCGTCCAGGACCAGGAGGATTTCGTGCGGGGCGCCCGGCAGCTTCTTGGCGAGCGAGCGCTTGATCTTCTTGATCTCCTCCATCAGGTTGACCTTGGTGTGCAGCCGCCCGGCGGTGTCGACGATGACGACGTCCACGCCGCGCGCCAGCGCGGCGTCGAGGGCATCGAAGGCGACCGCCGCCGGGTCCGCGCCGTCCCGGTGCCGGACGATCGCGGCCCCCGCGCGTTCGGCCCAGATGGCGAGCTGGTCGGCGGCCGCGGCGCGGAAGGTGTCGGCGGCCGCGATGAGCACGCGCTTGCCGGCGGCGGCGTAGCGCGCCGCGAGCTTGCCGATGGTCGTCGTCTTGCCGACCCCGTTCACGCCGACCACCATGACGACGAGCGGACGGGCCTCGGGGGGCGGTGCCGCGGGAGGCGCGGCCTTCAGGATGGCGAGGATCTCGGCGCGGAGCGCCTCCGCGAGGCCGGCCCCATCGGAAGCCTTGGCGGCCGCGAGGCGCGCGATCAGCTCGGTGGCGGTCTGGACGCCGACATCGGAGGTGATCAGCAGCTCCTCGAGCTCCTCGAGGGTTGCGGCGTCGATCCGGCTGCGGCCGGCGAGGATGCGCTCCATCCCCGCGGCGAAGCTGCGGCGCGTCTTGACGAGGCGCTCGCGCAGCCGGCGGAACATCCCGCGGCGCGGCGCGGCGCCCTCCTCCGGCGGCGGTGGCGGCCGGTCGCCGGGTGCCGGCTCCTCCGGGGGGCCTTCGGCCGGGGGCCCGCTTTTGCGTTTGAACCAGCTCAAGGCGCGGTCCGCCTTTCCGTTCAGGCGGCCGCCGACTCGGGCCGCTTGAGGTTCACGGAGACGATCTTGGAGAGCCCCTTCTGCTCCATCGTGACCCCGAAGAGCGTGTCGGCGAACTCCATGGTGCGCTTGTTGTGGGTGATCATGATGATCTGGGAATTCCCCCCGATGTGCTGCAACAGGTCGTTGAAGCGGTAGACGTTCGCGTCGTCGAGCGGCGCGTCGATCTCGTCCATCAGGCAGAAGGAGGCCGGGCGGATCAGGAAGATGGCGAAGATGAAGGCGATCGCCGCCATGGCCTTTTCCCCGCCGGAGAGCAGGCTCATGCGGGTGAGCTTTTTTCCGGGGGGGTGGATCATGAACTCGACGCCGGTTTCGAGAGGCTTGTCCGGGTCGGTCAGGATGAGCTCGGCGGTGCCGCCGTTGAACAGCCGCGGGAAGACCTCCTTCAGCTTCTCGTTGATCGCCTGGAAGGTCTGGATGAAGCGCTCCTGGGAGACGGTGTTGATCTTGTGGATCACCTTGTGCAGGTCGGCGACGGCCTTCTCCAGGTCCTCCTTCTGGGTGGTGAGGAAATCGCAGCGCTCCCGCAGCTGCTGATACTCCCGGATGGCGCCGAGGTTGACCTCGCCGATGCGGGCGATCTTGGTGCGGAAGCGGGCGATTTCGCCCTCGAGCGCCTCGGTGTCGGGCGCGGGCTCCGCCTCGGGCGGCAAAAGGGTCCGCAGCTCCGCGAACGGGCTCTGGTAGCGCTCCTCGATCTGGCTCACCGCATGGTCGCGCTTGAGGGCGAGCTGGGCGCGTTCGAGCTCGAGCAGGCGCAGCCGCTCCAGGTTCTTCTCGCGCTCGCCCTGGATCGCGCTCATCCGCTCGTCGCTCTCCTTGAGGCGCATGTCGATCGCGGCGTAGTCGGCCTCGCTCGCCTCGATGACGCGGTCGAGCTCGGCGAGCTGCCGGTACATCTCCTTGAGGGCGCTTTCGATTTCCGCCGTGCGCCCGCGGCCGGAGCGGATCTTTTCGGCTTTCTGGGAGATCTCCTGCGCCAGCTGGGAGAGGCGCCGCAGGCTGTCGGCCTGGAAGTCGCGCAGCCGCTTGAGGCTGCCGCTGCTGTTCTCGAGCTTCGCCTGGAGGGCGGTCTGCTCGAGCCGCAGGTCGACGATCCCCCGGCTGTGGCTCTTCAGCCGCTCCTCGCACGCGGCGCGGCCCTGGGAGAGCTCGGCCGCGGCGGCCTGGGCGGCGGCGATGTCGGCGGCGATCGCCGCGAGCGCCCGGTCGGCCCGGCCGATCTCGTCGTCGAGATCGCTCGCCTCCCCGAGGAGCTGCTCCTGCTCGAGCTGGATGATCTCGAGCTGGCGCCGCTGCCCCTTGAGCTCCTCGGCGGCTTTGTAGAGCGCCTTCTCGGCGTCGATCTCCTCTTCCCGGCCGCGGTTGCGCTTTTCGATCAGCTGCTGCAGCTCGGTGTCGAGCCGGCGCACCTCGCTCTCGATCGCCTTCTGCACGCCGCGGGCCTGCTCGAGCTCGGCCTCGAGCGCCCGGGCCTGGCGCTCGAGCTCGCGCAGCTCGTTCTTCTTCGACAGGATCCCGCCGGCCGTCTCGCCGCTGCCGCCGATGAGGAAGCCCTTGGGCGAGACGAGGTCCCCTTGGCGGGTGACGATGGTCTGAACCCGGCCGTTCAGGCGGAAGAGCTCGAGGGCCTCGGCGAGGGATTCCGCGAGCACGGCGTTTCCGAGCAGCGCGGCGGCGATCCCCTCGAAGCCGGGCTTGACCGCGACGTGGCGCAGGAGCAGCCGCTGCGGGTCGGGCCGTTCGGCCGGGGCGGGCGCGGTATCGTGCCGCCCGGCGGCGGGGATGAAGCCGCAGCGGCCGGCGCCGCGCGCCTTCAGGTCCGCGATGGCCGCGGCGCCGGCCTCCTGGTCGGCCACGATGACGTACTGCAGCGCGTCCCCCAGGGCCGCCTCCACGGCGGAGGCGACCGCCGGTTCGGGCTCGATCACGTCCGCCACCAGCCCGACGATGCCGCCGAGCGCCTCCTCCGGCCCGGCGGCGCGGGCGCGCCTCATGACGGCCTTGACCCCGTCCTTGTACCAGTCGAAGTTCTCCTCCATTTTTTTCAGGGCGGCGAGCTTCGACCGGGCGGTGTTGCGCTCGAGATCGAGCCGCTGGGCGAGCTTCACCTGGGCGGCGAGCGCGCGGGACTTCTCCTCGACCCGGCCGCGGACCTCGGCCTGGCGCGCCGCAAGCTCCTCGAGCTCCGCCTTCAAGGCGGCGGCGCGCGCCTGCGCGCGCGCTTCGCGCTCCTGCGCCTCGGCCATCCGCTGGCGGGCGAGCGCCTCCTCCTCGTCGGCGCGCTTCAGGCGCCGCGTGAGGCTGTCGCGGTTCGTCGCCGCGCTCTGGTGGCGGTTGCGGTGCTGGGCCTCCTGGGACATGAGGTTGATCAGCCGCGCCTTCGCCCGTTCGCTCTCCTGGGTGAGGGCGGCGAGCTCGGCGTTCATCTGCTCCTCCACGGCGCGCGCCTGCTCGGCGCGCGCGCGCACGGCGGCGATCGCCTCCCGGAGCGCGTCGTTCTCGGCCTCCTGCTGGGCGATTTCGGACTGCATGCCGCGGCTCTGCTGATCGAGCGACTGGCGCGCGGCCTCGAGCTCCACGGTCTCGCGGCCGAGGCGCTCGAGCTCGGCGCGCAGGTGCTCCAGGTCCTTCTCGAACCGGTCGATGCCGCGCTGCAGCTCGAAGCGGCGGTTTTTCTGGTCGGAGATGGCCTGGTTCTTCCGCGAGCGGTCGAGCTTGATGCGCTCCACGGCGGCGTCGAGCTGCTTGAGCTCGGCGGTGTGGCCGACATCGGCGTCCTTCAATTCCTGGAGCACCGCGGCCGCGGCCTCGATCTGCGCGGTCAGGCTTTCGAACTGCCGGTTGGCGAGCCGGATGTCGAGCGCCTTGACGCGGCTCTGGTACTTGTTGAAGAGCTCCGCCTTGCGCGCCTGGCGCTTGAGGCTCTCCATCTGGCGGCGGATTTCGGCGATGATGTCGCTCACCCGCAGCAGGTTCTGCTGGGTCGACTCGATCTTGCGCAGCGCTTCGGCCTTGTGGGCCTTGTAGCGGGTCGTTCCGGCGGCCTCCTCCACGAAGTGGCGCCGCTCCTCCGGGCCGGCCTCCGTGATGATCCCGATGTTGCCCTGCTGGATGAAGGCATAGGACTTGGAGCCGAGGCCGCTGCCGAGGAAGATGTTGTGGATGTCCTTCAGGCGGCAGGGCCGGCGGTTGATGAAATAGGCGCTCTCCCCGGAGCGGTAAAGCCGCCGGGTCAGCTCGATCTCCGTGAAATCCTTGAGCTCCTCCGGCGCGCTGCCGTTGTCGTTCAACAGCGTGAGGGACACCTCGGCCATGCCGAGCGGCGCCTTGCCGTTCGTGCCGGCGAAGATGACGTCCTCCATGGACTTGCCGCGCAGCTGCTTGACGCTCTGTTCGCCCATGACCCAGCGGATGGCGTCGATCACGTTGCTCTTGCCGCAGCCGTTCGGGCCGACCACCGCCGTGATCCCGGAGGGGAATTCGATCGACGCTTTGTCGTAGAAGGACTTGAAGCCTGAAATTTCGAGTTTTTTCAACTTCATGACAACGCATCTCCCCAGGCTGCGAGGCGTTTGGGCGCTTCGGTTGGAACCATGCCCGCATCCTACCAGGAAGGCGGCCGGATGTAAAGAAAAAACACAACTACCGGTGTGTTTTTCAACCGGATCCACCAGATATAGTGGGAGA
The DNA here is from genome assembly GCA_964573635.1 of uncultured Desulfatibacillum sp. Lineage (GTDB taxonomy): Bacteria > Desulfobacterota > Desulfobacteria > Desulfobacterales > SpSt-501 > SpSt-501. Next base: position 48,765 of record CAZNKG010000003.1, read on the forward strand.
GGGCGGGCGGGTTCAGCGCGGATTCATTTGAGGATCTGGCTCAGGAAGAGCTTGGTCCGGGCGTGCGTCGGCTCCTTGAAGAAATGCTCCGGGGTACCGGTCTCGACGACGGCGCCGCCGTCCATGAAGACGACGCGGTCGGCCACTTCGCGGGCGAACCCCATTTCGTGGGTGACCACGACCATGGTCATGCCCTCCGCCGCGAGGGCTTTCATGACGTCGAGGACCTCGCCGATCATCTCGGGGTCGAGCGCCGAGGTCGGCTCGTCGAAGAGCATGACCTTGGGGTCCATGGCGAGCGCCCGTGCGATGGCGACGCGCTGCTGCTGGCCGCCGGAGAGCTGGTCGGGGTAGGCCCGGGCTTTTTCATGGATCCCGACCTTGCGCAGCAGGGCCTCGGCCTTCTCGTGCGCCTCCTTCCGGGAGCGCTTGCGCACCACCCTCTGGGCGAGCGTGATGTTGTCGAGCACGTTCTTGTGCGGAAAGAGGTTGAAGGACTGGAACACCATCCCCACCTCGGCGCGCAGCTTGTTGATGTTGGTCTTGGGATCGAGGACGTCGATGCCGTCGATCGTGATGCGGCCCGCGTCGGCGGTCTCCAGGCGGTTGAGGCAGCGCAAAAGCGTGCTCTTCCCCGAGCCGGAGGGGCCGATCACGACGACCACTTCGCCGGCGGCGATCGAGACGCTCACGTCGACGAGCGCTTTCAGCTCGTGGGGCAGCCAGAAGGTCTTGTAGAGATTGCGGACCTCGATCATCAGGCCACCATCCGGCGTTCCAGGTACTTGACGCCCATCGAGAGCGTGAAGGTCAGGATCAGGTAGAGCAGCGCGCAGACGAACCACAGCTCGAAGGCCTGGAGGCTCACGGTGACCACCTCGCGCGTCGCCTTGGTGAGCTCGCGGATGGCGATGATGCCGAGAAGCGAGGAGTCCTTGATGAGGCTGATGAACTCGCCGGCGAGCGGCGGCAGGATGCGCCGGATGGCCTGGGGCAGGATCACGTGGCGCATGGCCTGGGGGTAGCTCATGCCGAGCGAGCGAGCGGCTTCGTTCTGGCCGCGGTGGATCGACTGGATCCCGGCGCGGACGATCTCCGCGACGTAGGCGCCCGCGAAGGTGGCCATGGCGGCGACCCCGTACCACAAGGGGGGGATCTGGTCGACGGCGTAGACCGCGAGGATCGAATTGATGAGCGTCCCCAGGACGAAATACCAGATGAAGATCTGCACGAGCAGCGGCGAACCGCGGATGATCTCGACGTAGGTGAGCGCCGACCAGCGGAAGAACGGGTTCGCCGAGACGCGCGCGATGCCGGCGAAAAGCCCGATCAGCACCCCGAACACGGTCGCGATGAAGCTCACCTGGATCGTGAGCCACAACCCCTGCAGGAGAAGCCCCGCGCGCCAGCGCTCCTCGGTGGCGAGGATGTCGCCCGGCGAGAGGAGATCGCCGGCGGCGACGGCCAGCCCCGCGGCCGGCACCTCCACGGCGTGCTCCTCGGCGCCGTCCCGGATCACGACCGTGCGCCGCTCCCCGGACCCGGTGATCCCGGCCACCTCGCCCGCGTGCTCCGCGCGGAACTCCAGCTTCTCGCGGTAGGCGAAGTATTTCGGGACGCGGTTCCAGCCCCAGGCGTAGTCCACCTTGACGGTGGCGACGTAGAGCGCCGCCAGCAGTCCGCAGAGGAGCGTGAAGAAGGCGGCGGCGCCCAGGTAGTAGCTGCCCGGGCGCCGCCGGACGGGGGCCGACGGCGGGCTCATGGGTTCACCTCGAACACGCTATTTCACCTGCGTGATCCAGTCGGTCTTTTTGATCCACTTTTCGTAGATCCGGTCGTAGCGCCCGTCGTTCTTGACCTGCGCGAGGAAGTTGTCGAGCCAGTTCAGGAAGTCCGGATCGCCCTTGCGCACCGCCCAGGCGAGCGGCTCGTAGGTGAAGGGCTTGTCCAGGAAGACGAGCTGCCCGGTCTTGCCCTGCTGCGCCATGAAGACGACGCAGAACGGCAGGTCGTAGACGAAGGCGTCGGCCTTGCCGGTGACGACCTCCATCCCGGCGGTGACCTCCTCCTCGAAGGACTTGTACTGGGCCTTGGGGATCAGGCGCTTGACCGACTGCTCCCCGGTGGTGCCGAGCTTGGAGGTGACGATGTACTTGGGGTCGTTCAAGTCCTTGTAGGACTTGATTTTGCCCTCGTGCTTCTTGTGGATGATGACGGTCTGGCCGACGACGATGTAGGGCTGGGCGAAGTTGACCTTGAGGTTGCGCTCCTGGGTGACCGTCATGCCGCTCATGATGATGTCGAACTTCTTGGTGAGCAGCGCCGGGATGATGCCGTCCCAGGCGGTGTTCACCGGGACGAACTTGACGTTCATGGCCTTGGCCATCTCCTTGGCCATGTCGATGTCGAAGCCGACGAAATTCCCCGTCTGGTCGGTCATCTCGAAGGGCATGTAGCCCGATTCGAACCCCACCCGCAGCTCCCCGTTCTTCAGGATCTCCTCGATGGTCGACTTCTTGGCGAGCTCGATGTCGTCCGCGGGCGCCGGGGCCGCCGCCGCGGCCAGCCAAACGAGCGCCGCCAGCACCGCCAGGGCAGTTTGCTTTCGCATGCGTTCCTCCTTTTAGGTCAGATGGAGTTGCGTTGAGGCGACTGGGCGGGCCGGCCCCGCCTCAAGTCGATTTGCCTTCGCGCAGCAGCTCGCGCAGCACCATCGGGGTGCGGCAGTCCGGGCAGTGCGGAATCGCCTCCTTGGGGATGTAGACGATCTGGGTGCGCCGACACTTGGGGCAGACGACCTCGACGGGTTCCGTGGTTTTCGGCATGCACCGCCTCCCGCGTTCGGAGCGCTTTCATGGGCCGGGGGCCTTACCCGTCCGGAAAGCGCTCGACCCTCCCTATCGGAAAAGATCCCGGAAGTAAAGCGCGCGTCGGGGCGCCGCCCGGGTCAGCTGCCCGAATCAGCTTGACAGGGCGCCGGGCGGCCCGTTATCCTGAAAAGCAATCCCTTGAAGGAGGAGGCCCATGCCGGTCCGGACCGATCTCAGCCTCGAGCAGATCCTCGATCACCCCACCATCCGCAAAGCCGTCGACCACGTCAACCGCGAGCTGCTCGAACGGCGGGCCTACCGCCCCCCGGTCTGCCGCGCCTTCCGCGAGCCCTACACCGTGCTCGAAGAGACCGAGCGCTTCCGGTTCACGATCGACCCGGAGGCCGAGCGCCTCCTGCCGCACATCATCGGAAACCGGGTGCAGGTGATCCGCGGCCGCAAGAAGCTCCCGCCGGAGGCGGCCGAGCGCTACGGGCGCCGCCGCAACATCGGCATCGTCTTCTCGGGGGGCCCCGCTCCGGGCGGCCACAACGTGATCGCCGGGCTCTTCGACGCCGCCAAGCGGGCGAACCCCGAAAACCGCATCTACGGGTTCCTGGTCGGGCCCGACGGCGTGATCGAGAACGAGGCGGTCGAGATCACCGCCGAGCGGGTGGACGCCTACCGCAACCTCGGCGGGTTCACCATGATCAAGACCGGCCGCACCAAGATCGACTCCCGGCAGAAGGTCGACCTGTCGCGGCGGACCTGCAAGGCGCTCGGGCTGGAGGCGCTCGTCATCGTCGGCGGCGACGACTCCAACACGAACGCCGCGTTTCTCGCCGAGCAGTTTTACGCCGACGGCATCCAGGTGATCGGCGTCCCCAAGACGATCGACGGCGACATCCAGGTCCGCGACGACGACGGCCACGTGCTCTGCGCGGTCTCCTTCGGCTTCCACACGGCCGCCCGCGCCTTCGCGAGCGCGATCAGCGGGCTGTGCAACGACGCGAGCTCGGATGTCAAGTACTGGCACGTCTGCAAGGTCATGGGCCGGGTCGCGAGCCACCTCGCCCTCGAGGTCGCGCTGCAGGCGCACCCCAACATCACGGTCATCGGCGAAGACCTCGTCGACTTCGTCGACGAGGAGCGCCTGGAGAAGGCCCGCCGCGAGAACCGCACCGATTACACGGCCTACGGGATGACGCTGCGCCACCTGTCGCGGGTGATCTGCGAGGGCATCGTCCAGCGGGCGGCGGCCGGGAAGAACTACGGGGTGATCGTCATCCCGGAGGGGGTGCTCGAATTCATCAACGAGGTGGAGCTCTTCATCATGAAGCTGAGCACCATCATCGCCGATTACAACCGCACCCACGACCGCGACTTCCACTCGGCCTTCCCGCGCCTTTCCGACAAGCTCGAGTACCTGCACCGCCTCGCCCAGCGCTCGCGCGAGGACGCGGGCTTCCGGCTGTGGAGCACCCGCGACGAGGACCTCTTCAACGACCTGCCCGAGTTCTTCCAGGAGGGGCTGCTGACCGAGCGCGACAGCCACGGGAACTTCCAGTTCTCGCAGATCCAGACCGAGAAGGTCCTGATGGGGCTCGTGCACGACTACCTGAACATCCTCAAGGAGAAGGGCCTCTACAAGATCGGGATCCCGGCGGGGTATTTCCGCAAGACGCTCGCGGCGGAGGGGCTCGACCCGGACCGCTACGGCCAGGCGATATTCGAGAACTACGGCCGCTCCGAGCAGCTGCTCACCCGGGTCGAGATCATCTCCGCCAAGACGCTGCGGCAGGCGCTCGAACGGGCGGGGCTCCTGCGGCCCGAGGAGAAGCTGCCCGCGGCCGTGGAGAAGATCTACAAGAAGAGCGTGCCGAGCTTCAAGACCCAGGAGCACTTCTACGGCTACGACGGCCGCGGCCACGACCCGACGCGCTTCGACTGCATCTACACCTACAACCTGGGGCGGGCGGTCTTCAGCTTGGTGGCGAACGGCGCGACCGGCCAGATGGCCGCCATCCGCAACATCGAGCACGACTTCGCCGCGTGGGAGCCGATCGGCATCCCCATCGCGCCGCTCATGCACCTCGAGGAGCGCAAGGGGAAGCTGGCGCTCGTCATCGAGAAAAGCCTCGTGGACGTCGATTCGATCGCCATGAAGGTCTTCAAGGCGAACCAGCAGGCGTGGCTGGCGGCGGTTCCGGGCGAGGATTGCTACCGGCGGCCCGGCCCGATCCGCTTCACCGGGAAAAGCGAGGAGGAGCGGCCGATCACCCTCGAGCTGAACGCGATCGGCGCCCAGGAGGCGTGACGGCGGCCGGCCGCCCCGGGGGTCACCGATAGCGGCTCTCGAGCTCCCGGCGGCGCTCTTCGCTGATGACCTGCCAGGCGACCAGCCTCTCCCCGATCCCCGCCTGGCGGAGCCACTTGCTCTTGAAAAGGGATTCCACCTCGACCTGCCGGTTGCGGTCCTCGCTCACGGTGTTCACGCTGTTGAAGGTGTCGTGAAGGTGGAGTTTGGTCTTCTTGAGGAATTTTATATCGTTGGGCCAGAACTGGTGGCTGAAGATGAAGATGTGGTGGCTCATCAGGAAATAGACGGCCGCGCCGGCGGCGGCGATGAGCAGGTACTGTTTTATCCGCGAGGCCATATCGAGATGGTTCCCTTCCGACCCGTTATCTGGTAGACTACCTCTCAAACCGTCATTCCCATTTTACCAGCCTTGGGCCGCCGGGTCAATTTTGGCGGGCGGCCCCCCGGCGGTCCCGGCGCGGCTCCGGGGCGAAGGGCGATGCGATGGTCGAGCTCGAAAAACAAGGGCGCTGGCACCGGAAGCTCGCCGATTCGATGGTGCTGACCGGGATCTTCCTCGCCGTGGCCTACTGGGGGCTGGAAGCCCTGATCAACCTCTTCTCGCCGAACGACATCAGCTTCTACCGCGAGATCTTCGGGCCGAACGTGGGCGGGATGGGGACCCGGATCGTGGCGCTGTGCCTGTTCATGATCTTCGGCTCGCACGTGCAGTACACCATCAACCACCGCCGGGAGGCGGAACGGGCGCTTCGGGAAAGCGAGGAGAAATACCGCACCATCCTCGAAAACATCGACGAGGGCTATTACGAGACCGGGCTGGACGGAAAGATCACGTTCGTCAACGACGCGACCAGCCGCATCTTCGGCCGTCCCAAGGCCGAGCTCTGCGGCCTGGGGTTCGCGCAGCTCTTGGGCGCGGACCAGGGCCGCAAGGTCGCCGAGACGTTCCGGGAGTGCCTGCGGACGGGGCGCTCGGTCAAGGCCTTCGACTGCGAGCTCGAGCAGGGGGGGGCGGTCCTGCAGCTGGAGGCGTCGGTGGCGCCGCTCCGCAACCACGGGGCCCAGCCAATCGGCCTGCGCGGCATGCTGCGCGACCGGACCGAGAAGAAAAAGCTCGAGCTCGACCTGCTCGAGTCCGCCCGCAAGCTCCAGAACGCGCGCGCGGCCACGATCCTCGGGCTCGCCAAGCTCGCCGAATACCGCGACGAGGGCACCGGCACCCACCTGGAGCGGATCCGCGAATACGCCCGGCTGCTCGCCGACGAGATGACCCGCCGCAGCCCCTGGAAGGGGCGGATCGACCAGAAGTTCGTCGACGATGTCTTCCAGTCCGCCATCCTGCACGACATCGGCAAGGTGGGGATCCCGGACGCCGTGCTGCTCAAGCCCGGGGAGCTGACCGCGGAGGAGTTCGAGGTCATCAAGTGCCACACGCTCTTCGGCGGGGACGCCATCTCCGCGATCGAGGCCCGGATCGAGGGCCGCTCATTTCTCGACACCGGCCGGCAGATCGCCTATTGCCATCACGAGAAGTGGGACGGTTCGGGCTACCCGCGGGGCCTCAAAGGGCAACAGATCCCGCTCGCGGCCCGTATCGTCGCGCTGGCCGACGTCTATGACGCCCTCACCACCAAGCGCTTCTACAAGGACGCGCTCACGCACCAGCAGGCCCGCGAGATCATCCTGGCGCGCCGGGGGAACCATTTCGACCCGCTGGTGGTGGATGTGTTCCTGGGGCTGGAGGGCGAATTCGACCGCATCCGCCGGGAGAAGCTCCTGCAGGAGCAGGAGTCGATGGCGGCCGCCGGGGAGGGTCCCTGCCGGCTGCCGCCGGCGGCGCCGGAAGGGGCGCATCCCGAGCGCTTCCACGCGGGCCCCGCTGCGCCGCCGGCGCGCTCGGCCGCCGCGGGCGGCGCCCGTTAGCCGGCCGCGGAAAGCGAGCCTCAGGCGCCGGTCCGCACCTTCAGGCGCACGGCGCCTTCCGCCGGCAGACGGCCCGCGGCGGACCGGCCGTCGCAGGGCCGGCCGTCGATCGCAGCCGACCGGCAGGCATCCCAGAAGGCCGGGCCCCGGCGGCCGAGGAGGCTTCGCAGGCGCGCGGCGGGCACCGTGACGCCCCGCGCCAGCAGCTCCCGGCCCAGCTCGCGCGCCACCAGGTTGAACAGCTTGACCGTGACCCGGATCTGCGCCACGCCCGGGGCGGCGCCGGGCGCCGCATGGGAGATCTGGCGGCGCATGTCGGCGTAGAACCCGCCGCGCCTGAGGACGGCCCCGGCCAGGCCCGGCATGGCGGCCGAGAGGGCGACGGTGGCGCCGTCCGCGGCCCGGGCCGCGGCGAGATCGTCGATCGCCCGGCCGTCCAGGAAGGCCGTTTGGACCCTTTCGCGCAGGTAGGCGACGGGGATCCCCAGCTCGCGGTTCAGGAACTCCTCGAGGCTCCCGCCTTCCCGGCCCGCAACCTCGATGCCCTCGCCGAAAAGCGGAAGCAGTTGTGCGGCGGCTTCCGGGGCCACGGTCAGGACGAGCTCCGGAGGCGCCGGGGCAGGGGGGGCGGTCGGCATGCGGTTCAGCCTCTCATCCAAAAAGGGCCGGCAGGCGGAACAGCCGGGGGCCCCGCGGCCGAGGCCCCCGGCGGACAGGCGCGGCTACCAGTTGAAGACCTGGTCGAGCTCGGCCGGCTTCACCTGGAAGGTGACCTCGTGGGGCGGGAGCTTCTCCCGGTAGAAATAGTGCGGCAGACGGTCGTGCTCGGCCGTCAGCCCCGCCTGGCGGTTGAACTCGCGCTCCATCGTGAGGATGGACTTGCCGAGGGCGGTCACGTCGTCGCCGGTCAGGTTCAGGCCGTGGAAATGGTTGATCAGGTCGAGCAGGGCCTGGAAGGTCTCCGGCTGGTCGAGGATCGCGAAGGCGATGAACAGGCACATCCCGGTCGAGTCGATCGCGGCGGTGGCGATCTGCAGGTTGCGCGAGAGCTCCACCTGCCCTTCGGGCTTGAGGGCGTTCACGCTGCCGCCGACGCCGAGCACGTTGGCCGTCACGGCGTAGCCCGCGGTGTGGTCGGCCCCCTGGGTGCTCGTCGCGTAGGTGACGCCGATCCCCTGGATGCCGCGCGGGTCGTAGGCCGGCATCGCCTGGCCTTTGACCACCGGCACCCGCTCGACGCCGAAGACCTTGCCCGTGACGGCGGCACCGCTTCCGAGGATGCGCCCGAGCGGAGTGCCCTGGCCGACCTCCTTCACCAGGCGGATGGCCGCCTGGGCGTCGCCGAACTTGGCGATCCCGGCCTCCATGGCCACCGCGACGGTCGCCCCCATCTCGATCGTGTCGAGCCCGAAGTCGTCGTCCAGGCGGTCGAGCATGGCGATGGCGTCCAAGTCGTCGATCCCGCAGTTGCCGCCGTGGGCCCAGACCGTCTCGTACTCCGGCTGCTTGGTGAGGTAGTGGCCGTCCTTGTCATAGAAGGTCCCGGAGCAGCGGATGACGCACCCGCGGTGGCAGCCGTGGGTGGCGGAACCCTCGCCGCCGCGCTCGTTTTCGAGCTGCGCCTGGGCTTCGCCGCTGATCTTGGCGCAGCCGTCGAAGCGGCCCCACATGAAGTTCTTGGTCGGGTAGGCGCCCGCCTCGTTGATGACGTTGGTGAGCACGTTGGTGCCGTAAGCCGGGAGGCCCTGGCCGGTGACCGCGTGCTTGCGCAGGCCCGCGACCCAGGCTTTGTTCGCCTCCTTGAACTTCTCGGGGTTCTTCGGGGCGCGGACGCCGCAGCCCGCGTCGTCCACCACGATCACCTTGACGCCTTTCGCGCCCATGACCGCCCCGACCCCGCCGCGGCCGGCGTGCCGCGTGGGGCGCAGCTCCATGTCGGTGAAGGCGACGGAGGCCGCCGCGAGCTTCATTTCCCCCGCCTGGCCGATGGAGATGCAGGCGATCTTGTCGCCGTAAAGGGACTTCATCTTGTCGGCCACCGCGTAGTTGCCGAGCATCTTCAAACTGTTGTCGGCCGTGATCTCCACCTTGTCCTTGCTGATGTAGACGCGGTAGAGGTTGCCGTCGGCCGGTTGGCCCTCGAGGACGATGGCGGCGTAGCCGAGCCGGCCGAGCATCTGCGAGGGCTGTCCGCCGGCGTTGGCCTCCTTGATCCCCCCGGTGAGCGGGCTCTTGCAGCCCACCGAGACGCGCCCCGACATGGCCGCGGCCGACCCGCTGAGAAGGCCGGGGGCGATGACGAGCTTGTTCTCCCGCCCGAGGGCGTGGCAGAGCGGGGGCACTTCCTTGGCGACGATGGCCGTCGTCAACGCCCGGCCGCCCATCCCGGCGTAGGCGCCGACCGGCTCGGTCCTGAACTTCGGGCCGCCGGCCGCCCCCATGTCGATCCTCAAGATCTTGTCCATGACCGCCTCCTTCGTCGATTGAAAGTGATCTCCGGGTGATAGAAGCCCTTTCCGGTTGCCTGCCTTTACTTACCGGTTCGCCTGAGGCGTGTCAATATATGCCAGAAATGGCAGAGCTTAGCCGTTTTTGGCGGCGAACTCCCGCATGAACCCGGAAAGCGCCTCGACCGCCTCGAGGGTGACGGCGTTGTAGAGCGAGGCCCGGCATCCGCCGACGGAGCGGTGGCCCTTCAGCCCGGCGAACCCGGCCTGGAGGGCCGCCTCGAGAAAGCGCTTTTCGAGCTCCTCGTTCGGCAGGCGGAAGGTCACGTTCATGAGCGAGCGGCTGCCGGGCTCGGCGGTGCCGCGGTAGAACCCCCCGGAGGCGTCGATCACGCCGTAGACCCGCTCGGCCTTGCGGCGGTTCACGGCCGCCATCTTCTCGAGCCCCCCGACCGTCTCCTCGAGCCACTTGAGCACCATCTGCACGGCATAGATCGCAAAGCACGGCGGGGTGTTGTGCAGCGAGTTCTTGGCGGTGTAGGTCGTGTACTTCAGCATCACCGGGAGGTTTTCGGGCACGCGGGCGAGGAGGTCCTCGCGGATGATGACGAGCGTCACCCCGGCCGGTCCGATGTTTTTCTGGGCGCCGGCGTAGATCAGGCCGAAGGGCCGGCAGTCGACCGGGCGGCTCATGATGTCCGAGGACATGTCGGCGACGAGGGGGACGCCCCCCGTGTCCGGAAACGCGGCCCACTGGGTGCCGCGGATCGTGTTGTTCGAGGTGATGTGGGCGTAGACCGCGTCGCGGTTGAAGGCGATCTTTTGCGGGATGTAGGTGAACTGCCGGTCCTCGGAGGAGGCGACCACCTGGATCGGCTTGCCGAGCACGCGCGCCTCCTTGATGGCGTTCGTGGACCAGGTGCCGGTGTTGACGTAGTCGGCCGAGCGCCCGTCGGCGAGCAGGTTCATCGGGACCATGGTGAACTGCAGCGTCGCGCCGCCCTGGACGAAGACCACGTGAAAGCGCTCGTCGAGGTTGAGCAGGCGCTTCACGCGCGCGACGGCGTCGTTCAGAACCGCATCGAACTCCTTGGCGCGGTGGCTCATCTCGACGATCGACATGCCGGCGCCGCCGAAGTTCAGGAAAGAGGACTGGATCTCCTCGAGCACGCTCAAGGGCAGCGCGGCCGGTCCGGGGTTGAAGTTGTGGATCCTGTTCGCTTTCATCGTCGTCCCTCCTCTCGGTGCGCCGGTTGGTATACCGTATACCGTCAGAGCCTCCGCCGGCACTAATACAGACATTCGTCCGGTTGTCAATCGCAAAGTATTTCCGACGGATGGGGTCGCGGATCGGGTCCGTCGGGCGCGCCGATTGACAAGGCGACGGGCTCCTCGTAAAGATGGCCGGCGGTCGGCAGCAGACGACCGCGACGGAAGGAGCCGTCCATGCAGATCTTCGCGTACCCCTCGGCGGCCGCCGAAAGGAGGCTCGCCCGCATCCAGGGCCGCGCCTTCGGCTACTCCCTCAAGGACGAGCGGCGGGTGGCGCGCATCCTCGCCGCGGTGCGCCGGCGGGGCGATGCGGCGCTTGTCGACTACACGCGGCGCTACGATGCGCCCGCCTTCACCGCCGCCGACCTCCGGGTGGCCGAGGGCGAGATGCGGCGCGCCGCCCGCACCGTCGAGCGGGGCTTCGCGGCGGCGCTCGAGCGCGCCGCCGCCCAGATCGAGTCCTTCCACCGCCGGCAGGCGCGCGCCTCGTTCTTTTCGACGGAGCGCCCCGGGACCTTTCTCGGGCAGCGGGTGGCCCCCGTCGAGCGCGCCGGGATCTACGTGCCGGGGGGGCGCGCCGGCGACACCCCGCTCGTCTCCTCGGTCCTCATGGGGGCCATCCCGGCGCGGGTCGCCGGCGTCCGGGAGATCGTCGCGGTGACGCCGCCGCGCGCCGACGGGACGGTGAGCCCCCACCTGCTTGCGGCCGCGCGCCGGGCCGGGGTCGACGCCGTCTTCAAGGCGGGCAGCGCCTGGGGGGTCGCGGCGCTCGCCTTCGGCACGGCCACCGTCCCGCGGGTGGACGTCGTCGTCGGTCCGGGAAACCTCTACGTCACGCTCGCCAAGAAGCTGGTCGCCGGCACGGTGGGCATCGACATCATCGCCGGGCCGAGCGAGATCCTCATCGTGGCCGACGAGACGGGCGACCCCGAGTTCATCGCCGCGGACCTGCTCTCCCAGGCCGAGCACGACGCGCTCGCCTCGGCGGTGCTCGCGACCCCCGCGCGGGCGCTCGCCCGCGCGGTCGGCGCCGAGCTTGACCGGCAGCTCGCGGACCTCGGCCGCGCGGCGGTCGCCCGGCAGTCGCTCGCGCGCTACGGGGCGATCTTCCTCGTCCCCGACCTCGCGGCGGCCTTCGCGATCACCAACCGCCTGGCCCCCGAGCACCTCGAGCTGCACGTCGCCGACCCGCTCAGCCACCTCGACCGCGTGCGCCACGCCGGTGCGGTCTTCCTCGGGCCCTACACCCCCGAGCCGGTCGGCGACTACATCGCCGGCCCCAACCACGTCCTGCCCACGGCCGGGACGGCGCGCTTCGCCTCGGCGCTCTCGGTCGACCATTTCCTGAAGCGCACGAGCGTCCTGCAGTATTCGCCGGAGGCCTTCGCCGCCGAGGCGCACGCCGTCCTCGCCCTCGCGGCGGTGGAAGGCCTCGGCGCGCATGCCGCCTCGGTGCGCCGGCGCCTCGAGCGCCTCGGCGCCGCCAAGGGGACCGAAGCAACGAAGAAAAAACGCGCGCCCCGCGGGCGAAGGGCGGAGAAGCCCTGATCTAGCCGCGGAAGACCAGCACCGGGATGGTGGAGTGCGTCAGCACCTTCTGGGTTTCGCTGCCGAGCAAAAGCGCCTTCACGCCGCGGCGGCCGTGGGAGGCCATCATGATGAGATCGCACCCCCGGCGCGTGGCGACCGCGATGATCGCCTCGTAGGGGTAATCGCCCGTCTCGATCAGCGTCTCGCAGGGGACCCCGGCCAGCCGCGCCGCGGCCGCCACCTGCTCGAGGTTGCGCGCGGCGTATGCGCGCGCCGCGGCGGCGGACTTCTCGCGGGCCTCCAGCGGGACCTCGGTGTCGTAGACGATGGCCGGCGGCGTCGGCACGACGCACAGCCCGGTCACGGTTGCGCCGAGCTGCCGGGCGAGTTCGACCCCGCGGGCGATCGTCTGCTCCGACCGGGGCGAGCCGTCCGTGGGAAGCAGGATGTGGGTGAACATCGCGACCCCCTTCCTTCCGGCGGTGGCCTCCTGCGCCGGCGCGGCGGCCGGATGAGCGCCGGCCGGCCTTTGCCCGCCATCCTACACCCGGGGGGCGGCGCCGATCAACCGCGGCCGGCCGCCCCCCCGGAAAAAGCGCTTGCCCCGACCAGACGAATTCGATAAAATACGAATAGAAGAAAACACGAAAGGATCGCGGATACGACCATGCGGGCCATCGCCGTCGCCATGGCCAAGGGAGGGGTCGGCAAGACCACGACGGCCGTGAGCCTGGCCGGGGGGCTCGCCGCCCGGGGAAAGCGCGTGCTGCTGGTCGACTGCGACACCCAGGACCAGGTGGCGCGCTTCCTGGGGGTCCGGCCGGCCCACGGGCTCTTCGAGTTCGTCACGCAGCGCGCCGGCGACGGGACGGCGGTCTCCCGCAACCAGGCCGTCCACCCGGCGCGCGAGAACCTCTGGGTGCTCGCGGGCGGGATCCGCTTGGTCGAGCTGAAGAGCTGGCTCGGCGAGCAGCCCCGCGAGCTCAGGCTGAGCGTGCTCAAGCACCAGCTCGCCCCCCGGCCGGGGACGATCGACTACCTCATCTTCGACTGCGCCCCCGGCTGGGACGTCCTGAGCGTCAACATCCTGGTCGCCGCCACCGAGGTGCTCTGCCCCGTGGCGCTCCAGGGGCCGGCGGTCGAGGGCCTGAAGGTCTTTTTCGGCTACCTGCAGTCGGCGCAGAGGGTCAATCCCGAGCTGCGCCTGAAGTACATCCTGCCGACGCTCTACGACCGGCGCACGCGCCACAGCGACGAGATGCTCGCGCAGATCACGCGCTACTTCCACCGCCAGATCTGCGCGCCGATCCGCTACACGGTGCGCCTGTCGGAGGCCCCGCTGCGGGGGCGGACCATTTTCGAGCACGACGGGGCGAGCCCCGCCGCGCGCGATTACGACCGGCTGGTGAGGAGGATCCTGGACGATGACGACGCGACGCCGCAAGACCCCTGACCTGTTCGCCGACACCCTCCCGGACCCGGTCGCGGCCGCCGGCGGCGGCCCCCGGCCGGCGGCCGCCAAGCGCAAGGCCGGCTTCTACATCTCGGCCGCCCTCGTGCAGCGCTTCGACCGCAAGTTCTACGAGCTCAAGCTCGCCGGCGCCGCCGTGGGGAACAAGTCCGCGCTGCTCGAGGCCGCCCTCGCCCACGCGCTCGACGACCTCGACCGCGGCGCGGCGAGCCAAATCCTCAAGCGCCTGCGCGCCTGAAGCGCTGCGGCCCCGCGCGGCGGTCTTGGGAGCGCCGATCCGCCGGCGCGCCCGGGCCGGTTTCGCCGGGCTGCGCGGCAATCGGCTTCGGCCGGACGCCGGCCCCTGCCCGGGGCGCGCAGTCGCTTCCGGTTGCCTGCACACCGGCGCCCGGCCCAGCCGGCGCGCCCGGCGGCCGCAGCATCCCCCCCTGGCTTTCCGCGAGGGCGATCAACACCCCGCTCCCGGCTCTCGGCGCCCATGGAATCGTCGGCCTCTTTCCCTTAGCGTCTAGCGTCACGAATTTTTCTATTAAAAAAATATTGCTTGACATTCATTCTAATAAAAAATTAATCTGGCCATAAAATTTTTAATAGAAAAATAAATCGCGTTGATTGCAATCCGATGCCGCCGAAGGTCAACCCGCGCCGCACCCGGCTCGATCCGCTGGACCAGGAGATCACCCGCCTGCTGGTCGAAGACGGGCGGATTCCGATCGGCGCGCTTGCGGCGCGGCTGAAGGTGACCGCCCCGACCCTGCGCAAGCGGATGCGGAAGCTCGAGAAAGAGGGCCTGCTCAAGGTCTCGGGTCTCATCGATCCGGAAAAACACCCGGAGATGACGACCGCGCTGGTGGGGATGAATATCCAGTCCCGCGGCCGGATGGACCGCATCCTCGAGAAAATCGCCGCTCTTCCCAATGTGGTCTGGGCGGGTGTCGTCACCGGACGCTACGACATCATCGCCGAGGTGCTCATATCGGGGGGGAAGAACGAGCTGTACCGCTTCACGACCGACACCATCCTCAAGCAGGGGGAGGTGGTTCGGAGCGAATCGTTCGTGATCATGAAGTCCATCGGCAATTGGATTCGGCCCAAGCTCGACTAGCAGACGGCCGGCGGGACGGCGTTACCCGGATCCGGCGAGTTCATGGATGCAAACGCGGCAGTATATCGACCTGGAAGAGACCTACGGGGCGCACAACTACCAGCCGCTCGACGTCGTTCTGAGCCGGGGCGAGGGGGTCTGGGTCTGGGATGTCGAGGGCCGGAGATACCTGGACTGCCTCGCCGGCTATTCGGCGGTCAACCAAGGGCACTGCCACCCCAAAATCCTGGACGCCCTCACGCGGCAGGCCGCCAAGCTCACCATGACCTCCCGCGCCTTCCGCAACGATCAGCTGGGTCTGTTTTGCCGGGAGCTTTGCGCGCTGACCAACTCCCACAAGGTGCTGCCGATGAACAGCGGCGCCGAGGCCGTCGAAACCATCATCAAAGCCGTCCGGAAATGGGGCCACACCGTCAAGGGCGTTCCCCGGGACCAGGCCGAAGTCATCGTCTGCGCGAACAATTTCCACGGCCGCACGATCACGCTGGTGGGTTTCAGCACGGTCGCGCACTACCGCGGTTCCTTCGGGCCCTTCACGCCGGGGTTCAAAATCATTCCCTACGGCGACGCCGAGGCGCTCGCCGCCGCCATCACCCCCCGCACGGTCGCCTTCCTGGTTGAACCCATTCAGGGTGAAGCGGGGATCATCATCCCGCCGGAAGGCTACCTGAAGCGGGCGAAGGCCCTGTGCGAGAAAAACCAGGTGGTGCTGATCCTCGACGAGATCCAGACCGGTCTCGGCCGCACCGGCAGGCTTCTGGCGGAGGAGCACGAGGGGATCGAAGCCGATGTCACCCTGATCGGCAAGGCCTTGTCCGGGGGGTTCTACCCCGTCTCCGCGGTCCTTTCGAGCACCGAGGTCCTGGGGGTCCTCAAGCCGGGGGAGCACGGGAGCACTTTCGGCGGCAATCCGCTGGCCTGCGCCGTGGCCCGGACCGCGCTCAACGTGCTGGTGGAGGAGAGGATGATCGAAAATGCGGCGGATGCCGGCGGCTATTTCCTGGAAGCGCTGCGGCAGGTCCGGAGCCCCGCGATCAAGGAGGTGCGCGGCAGAGGCCTGATGATCGGCCTGGAGCTCCACCCGGAGGCCGGCGGGGCCCGCAGGTTCTGCGAACGGCTGATGTCCCGCGGCGTGCTCTGCAAGGAGACCCACGCGGACACCATCCGCTTCACCCCGCCGTTGATCATCACCCGGGGGGAAATCGATTGGGCGATGGAGAGAATCCACGCCGTGTTCGCCGACGCTTGACCCTTTTTACCAAATGACCCTATAACCCGGAATCCCCCTGTCCGGGATGGAGCCGCCCGTCATGATCGACCGGATCGCAGTCATCGGCGCCGGAAACGGCGGAAAAGCGAGCGCCGCCGAGCTCGCGCTTCGCGGGAAGAAGGTCCACCTGTTTGAATTCCCCGAGTTTCGCGGCAACCTGGAGGGCCTCGAGGCCGACCCGAAATTGACCGCGGCCGGGGCGGTTGAAGGCGAAGCACGCCTGGATCTGGTGACCACGGACATCGCGGCGGCCGTGGCGGGCGTCGACACGATCATGATCTGCACGCAGGCGCTCGTGCACGATCGGCTCGCCCGGGCGCTCGCCCCCCTGGTCCAGCCCCATCAGCTCATCGTGCTCAACCCGGGCTCGACCGGAGGATCGCTCCTTTTTGCGAAAATCTTCCGCGAAGCCGGGCGGCAGCGGCTGCCGGTCTTCGTCGAAACCGCGACCCTGACCTATGGCTGTCGGGCCAAGGGGGCGCGGGTCGACATCGCCGTGAAAGCCAACCGGGTCGTTTACGGGACGCTGCCGGGTTCGGCGCTCTGCCGGGTCGCCGGCGAGCTGGAGGCGCTCTATCCCGGCCTGGTGCGCGCGCAGAGCGTGCTCGAGGCCGGCCTGAACAATGCCAACCCGGTCATTCACCCGGCGATCGCCATGCTGAACGCGGCGCGCATCGAGAATGAAGGGGAGCGGACCTTCTTCTACGGGGACGGCGTTTCGCCGACGGTGGCCCGCCTGATTCAAAAACTGGATGAAGAACGCATGGCCCTTCTGCGGGCGCTCGGCTATCCGGCGCAGTCCGACCCGATGACCTCCGTGGAGCAAGGCTATGCCTCGAGCACCGACTACTTCGCCTGCTACAAGAACGGCCCGGGCTTCAAGGCCTTCCGCAACCCCAACACGCTCGACAACCGGTACTTCCATGAAGACATCGGCATGGGGCTCGTGTTTTTCTGCTCGCTGGGGAGGATGCTCGCCGTTCCCACGCCGACCTGCGAAGCGGTCGTGAAAATGGGCGGGATCCTGATGGGCGCAGACTATTTCCAAAAGGGCCTGCGCACCGTTGAATCCCTGGGGCTTGCCGGCCTGACCCCGCCGGAGCTGAAACAATTTCTTGAAACCGGCGAACGGCCGCAGACCCCTTCCGGTCGCGGCGGCGCCTCGCATCCGTGCCACGGGGGGGCGGCGGGATGAAAATCGCCGTCCTGGGCGGCTTGGGCATGCAGGGCCGGGCCGCGCTGCTCGACCTGGCACGCAGCGCACGCGTCCATGAAGTCCTCTGCGTGGACGCGAGCCTGCGGGGCTGGGACGCGCTGGCCGGCATCACCGACACCTCCAAGATCACGCCCGTCGAGCTGGACGCCTCCTCGCGCCGGGCGACGGTCGACCTGCTCGCGCAAGGGGTGGACGCCGCCATCGATCTGCTGCCGCTCCCCCTGATGCCCACCGCCTTCGAGGCGGCCATCGAGGCCGGCGTCCCGCTGGTCAGCACCAACTACGCCCGGAGCGTCCGCCACCTGGAGGCGCGGGCCCGGGCGGCCGGCGCCCGGCTGCTGCCCGAGTGCGGCCTGGACCCGGGGATCGACCTCGTCATCTGCGGCCGGGCGGTCCGCCGGTTCGACGAGCTGCACGTGATGAACTGCTACTGCGGCGGCATTCCGGAAAACAGCGCCGCCGCCAACCCGCTCCGCTACAAGATCAGCTGGAACCTCGAGATGCTGCTCGGCAGCCAGGACCGCGATTCCGTAGTGATCCGCGATGGCCGCCGGGTGGCCATACCGGCCTCCGAGCAGCACGAGACCGAGATGGTGCATGCGATCGATTTCCCCGGGGTCGGGACCCTCGAAGCGATTCCCAACGGCGATGCCGCCGCCTACACCGATCTGCTCGGCGTTGCGGGCACCGTCCGAGAGGCCGGCCGCTACTCCCTGCGCTGGCCCGGCTGGTCGGCGATCTGGGCGCCCATGAAGCGCCTCGGATTGCTCTCCGCCGCGCCGCTTCCGGGTCTGCCCTGCCCGCTCAGCCCGCGGCAGTTCTTGGCCAGGCTGCTGGAGCCGCAGCTGCAGTACGGTCCGCAGGAGCGCGATCTGGTGCTCATGCTCAATATTTTCGAAGGGCTGAAAGGCGGGCGGCGGCGGCGGATCGTCTCATCGCTCACCATCCGCCGGGACCTGCGCTCCGGGCTCTTCGGCATGGCGCTGGGGGTCGGTTTTCCGGCCAGCATCGCCAGCCAGATGCTGGCCGACGGCCGCATCGCCGGCCGCGGCCTGCTCAATCCGGCCGTGGATCTGCCGCACGGGCCGTTTTTGGAGGCCCTGGCGGAGCGCGGCCTCGTCGTCAGGGAGGAAGTGCTCGAAAGTTGAACCCGTTCGGACAAGGAGGTGGAATCATGGCACGCAGATGGTTGAGTTGGACGATGGCGGTCTGGATGGTGGCAGCCGGAGTCATGGCGGCTTCCGCCGGGACGCTGGAGGAGATCGCGCAGCGGGGAGAGCTTCGGGTGGCCTGTCAGACCCAGGGGCCGCCCTTCAGCTTCATGGACAAGAACGGCAAGCGCACCGGCAGCTCGATCGAGCTCTGCGAAATGCTGGCCAAGGACATGGGCGTCAAGGTGGTCTTCCTCGACTTCGACTGGGACGGCCTCATCCCGGCGCTGCTGTCCAAGAAAGCCGACATGCTCGCCGCCGACATGACCCCCACGATCAAGCGCGCCATGAAGATCGCCTTCAGCCGGCCCTTCATGTACACGGGCAGCGTCGTCTTCGTGAAGGCCGACAGCCCGATCAAAACCGTCGCGGACGCCAAGAAGGCCGGCCTGAAGGCGGCCGTGCTGCTCGGCTCGACCGGCGAGGGCGTCGCCAAGAAGGCGTTCCCCCAGGCGGAGCTCAAATCCTACAAGGGCGGGGGGCCGCTGTTGCTCGACGCCGTCATGCAGGGCCAGGCCGACTTCGGCGTGAACGATTCCTCGGCGGTCGTCGGCGGGCTGGCGAACTATCCGCCGAACAGCATCCGCATCCTGCCGGACCTGCTCTCCAAGGAGCCGCTGGCGTTCGCGGTGCGCTACGATTCGCTCGATCTGCTGGAGGTGGTGAACCTCTTCTTCCACAACGCCGGCCTCGACGGCCGCCTGGACGCCAATTTGAACTACTGGGTGAACACCCTGGACTGGAAAAAGGATCACTAGCCGGCCGGGGCGCGGCGGGGCCGGGGCGGGAGGCGGCGAACGCCGCCTCCCGCCCCGAACCGCCGAGGTCGAGAGTGCCGTCATGCTCGAGACGTTCAACTTACGGGTGATTCTTGAATACCTGCCGTTCTTCCTGAGCTGTTTCCTGTCGACCCTGTGGTTGTCCGCCGCGGGGCTGGCGGGCTCGCTGGCGATCGGCACGCTCGCCTGCGGCATGCGCATCAGCCGGTCGCGGCTGATGTCGACCGCCGCGGTGGTCTACATCGAAAGCATCCGCTCGACCCCCCTGCTGGTGCAGCTGTTCTTCTTCTACTTCGGTCTGCCGTCGCTGGGGTTCCGCCTGGCGGAAGCGGCCACCGGCATCCTGGCGCTGACGTTGAACAGCGGCGCCTACATGGCGGAGATCGTCCGCGCCGGCATCCAGTCGATTCCGAACGGCCAGCTCGAGGCGGCCGTCGCCTCGGGCTTGACCTACTTCCAGCGCATGCGGCTCGTCATTCTGCCGCAGGCGATCGGCGTCGCGCTGCCCCCGATGCTCGGCCAGGCCATCGTGCTGGTGAAGGACTCGGCGCTGCTTTCGCTCATTTCCCTGCCGGAGCTCACCCGCGCCGGCCAGATCATGACCTCGGAGCGGTTCATGCCGGCCGAAGGGTTCCTGACCTCGGCCGCTTTTTACCTCATCATTTACTATGCGCTGAAGGCGCTGACCCATTGGTCTCAGCGCCGGCTCATTTACCTGCAGCCATGAGCGGCAGGTCGCCGCCGATCGGCGAATTCGGCTTCGCTTCGCCCCCGGCGACCGGAAGCACCCCGGGGTGGTATGTGGGCGTTCTATCTTGATCAGCTGACGGCGTCGCTGCCCTCGTTTCTCCGAGGGCTGGGGATGACCATCGCCGTTTCCGGCCTGAGCCTGGCCGCCGGAACGCTGATCGGCTTCGTCTGGGGCATCCTCCGGGCCAAACCGGTGCGGCTGCTCAAGCCGTTGTTGGGAGCCTGGGTCGACATCATCCGCGGCACCCCCTTTCTGGTGCAGGTCTTCACGATTTTCTTCATTCTGCCGGAGATCGGGATCCATCTGGAAGCTTTTCCGGCGGCCGTCATCGCCCTCACCAACCTGTCGGCGTGCTTCATCTGCGAGATCGTCGCCGCCGGGATCGCCGCGGTTCCCGGCGGCCAGCGGGAGGCCGCCGTGGCGAGCGGGTTGAACTGGTTCCAGCAGCTGCGCCACATCATCCTGCCCCAGGCCATGCGCATGATCCTGCCGCCGCTCGTGGGGCAATACGTGCTGCTGATCAAGGACTCCTCGGTGGTTTCGGCCATCGGCGTCATCGACGTGACCCGGGTGGGCTGGCTCACGGTGCAGCGCATCCCGCAGGGGCTTTTGGTCTTCGGCCTGGTGGGCGTGCTCTATTTCGTGATCTGCTACCCGCTCATTCTGCTCTCCAACCGACTGGAAAAACGCATGTCGGCCGGCGATGCCAAGGGAAACGCGTAGCGCATGATCGAGTTCAGGGATGTTCACAAGTGGTTCGGCGAGCTGCACGTCCTCAAGGGCATCAACCTCAAGATCGCCCCGGCGGAGGTCTTGGTGGTCTGCGGCCCGTCCGGCTCGGGAAAAAGCACGCTCATCCGCTGCATCAACCGGCTGGAGCGCATCCAGCAGGGCGAGCTCGTCGTGGACGCCATGAAGGTCCACGACGCGAAGACCAACATGACCAGGCTGCGGGCGGAAATCGGGTTTGTCTTCCAGCAGTTCAACCTCTACCCGCACATGACGGCGCTTCAGAACGTGACGCTCGCCCCGATCAAGGTCCGCAAGGTGCCGAAGAAGGAGGCGGAGGACTACGGGCGCCACGTGCTGGAAAAGGTCGGCCTGGGCGACAAGCTCAACCGGTTTCCCGCCCAGCTCTCGGGCGGCCAGCAGCAGCGGGTGGCCATTGCCCGGGGGCTGTGCATGCGGCCGAAAATCATGCTCTTCGACGAGCCCACCTCGGCGCTGGACCCGGAGATGATCAACGAGGTGCTGGAGGTCATGCGCAACCTGGCGCGGGAGGGGATGACCATGGTCGTGGTCACCCACGAGATGGGCTTTGCGCGCGAGGTGGCGCACCGCGTGGCCTTCATGGATTTCGGCGAGCTCATCGAAGTCGCTCCGCCCGGCGAGTTCTTCGCCCACCCCCAGAGCGAACGGGCCCGGTCGTTTCTCAGCAAGATCCTGACCCACTGAGACGGCGGCGGAGGCGGATGCCGCGCCGCGCGCCGCCGCCCCCGGGATCGCCGGCCGCCGCTCCGCCCGGGGCTTCCGATCCGCATCCGTTGACCCCGCCGGCGGTGCGGCCTTATCTTGTGGGCGAGATCGGAGAATCCCATGGCGGATCCAGCCGCTCGGCGCTACGACGCCTTCATCTCCTACGCCTCGGCCGACCGGCGGCGCGCCCGGCGGGTGCAGCGGTTCCTCGAAAGCTGGGTCGACCGGCGCACCGGCCGGAGGCTCAAGGTTTTCCTGGACGAGACCGACATCCGCGGCGGGCGCCTGGAGGAGGAGCTGCGGCGCGCCGCGGCCGAGGCGCGGACGCTGGTCGTGTGCCACTCGCCGGCCGCGGCGGAGTCGCGCTGGGTGCAGCGGGAGATCCGGCTCTTCGGCGAGCGGGACGAGCCGGGGCGCATGGCGGTCGCCGTCGTGGGCGGAAAGGGAAGCCTGGAGGCGGCCGGCCGCGGGCTCGTCCCCGGCGCCGAGTTCCGCGTCCACGACCTGCGCCGGGGACGTCTTCTCGGGCTCTTCGGGCTGGGGGTCAAGCTCGAGCTCCTGCGCCTGCTCGCCTTTGTCGCCGAAGTCGACCTGCGCGCCCTGCGCAACTGGCACCTGCGCCGGACGCTTTGGCGGGCGGGCGCCTTCGTGCTGCTCGCGCTCCTGCCGCCCGCGGCGCTCCTCAACCTGCCGCTCGCGGACTGGGAAAAACTGGACCTCCGGATCGGGCGCGAATCGATTCCCGCGATCGCGGCCGAGGCCGACGGCCGAAGGCTGCGGGTCGCCTCCCGCTACCGCGGGGCCGGGCCGCAGGGCTTCCGCGACTACATCCAGATTATGGACGACGCCCTGGGGAAGGCCCCCAAGGTGAGCTTCGAGGAGGCCGCCTTCGCGCGGCGCCTGCTGCCGCTCGCGCTGCTGCCCGCCGGCCAGCGCGGCCGCATCCCCGCCGTCGACCTCGGCGCCGTCACCGCGCGCAAGGCGGCGGGGGCCGCGCTGGCGGCCGAGGTCGAGGCGGGCCGCTTCGTCATCGTCGTGCCGCTCGCGCCCACGGAGGAAGAGATCGAGGAGGCGACGGACCGCGCGCACGACTTTGGAACGCCGATTCCGACGGTGAAGGGCGCGGTCGTCGCCGTGGCCGAAGGCCCGCGGATCGAGGCCGAGGAGGTGGATGATCTCTCCCCGGTGTGGGTGGCGCGCGAGGGGGCCGCCGGGCCGGCCTCACCCGCGCGCGGGCTCGCCGTCGCCTGGTCGCCGGAGGGGGACCTGTGGCTGGGGATGGCCGCCCGGGAGACCCGCGAGGCGGGCGGGCTGTGGCTGCGCCGCGCCGGGCAGGTGAAGATGCAGCGGGTGCCGGGGTTCTCCAGCGTCCAGTCGATTGCGCTTGATGTGCGCGACGGCCGCACGCAGGCCGTCCGCGTCGCCGAAAAGCACGCCGAGTTGTGGCAGGGGATCCGCCTCGTTCCCAGCCCGACGCGGGTCGTCATGCGCGCATCCGGCGAGAGCGAGTGGCGCGATGCGCCGGCGCCGCCGTTCGGGACGCGCTCGGAGGTGGAGCTCGCCGGCCGGCTGGACGGCGCCCGGCTGGTGCGCGTCGACGAGCGCATCTATCGCGAGCGCACCCTCCCGCTGTGGCGCTTCCTGTTGCGCCGCTGAGGCGCCGGGAGCGTCCTCGGACCCCGGCCAGCCGGCGGCGCGATCGATCGGAAAATCCATGCCGGCGGCCTGCCGGCGCGCCGCGGGCGGGGCCCGGCGACTGGATTGACATGCCCGGCAGGATTGCTAAGATAGCCCGGGTCGCCGGTGAGGCGAAGGCTCCTTGCCGGTCAGGGGATGGATTGCGCATCCAACGGTTCCGGCCATCGCCCCGGAGCCTTTTTTTTTCAAGCGGCGGGATCGCGGCATGATCAAGCGGATACTCATGGCCATCGTCGGTCTGCTCGTCCTCTTCGGGGTCCTGGGGGGGATCAAGGGGCTGCAGATCGAGCGCATGATCGCCCAGGGCAAGCAGGGCGCGCCGCCGCCCGAGACGGTGACGACGGCGCGGGTGACGGCCCAGTCCTGGGAGTCGGTGCTGACGGCGACCGGCTCGCTTTCGGCGGTCCAGGGGGTCGTCGTGACCGCCGAGCTGACCGGCAAGATCGTGAACATCGCCTTCACGCCGGGGGCTCTGGTGCGGGCGGGCGAGCTCCTCGTCCAGCAGGACACCGCCTCCGAGGCGGCGCAGCTGCGGGCGGCCGAGGCGACGGCCGCGCTCGCGAAGCTCAACCTCGAGCGGCTCGGGAAGCTTCTCGCCGAGCGGACCGTCGCGCAGTCCCAGTTCGACAACGCCGAGGCAAGCTACAAGCAGGCGGTCGCGCAGGCCGACGCGATCCGCGCCGCCATCGGCAAGAAGACCATCCGCGCGCCCTTCACCGGGCGGCTCGGCGTGCGCCTGGTGAACCTCGGGCAGGTGATCAACGAGGGCCAGCCGATCGTCTCCCTGCAGTCCCTCGACCCGATCTACGTCGACTTCGCGCTGCCGCAGCAGCACCTGCGGCGCCTGCAGCCGGGCTTGACCGTGCGGGTGACGACCGATGCGCTTCCCGGGCAGACGGTCGAGGGACGGATCACGACCATCGACCCGCAGGTGGACGCCGCGACCCGCAACATCCGCCTCCAGGCGACGGTCGCCAACCGCCAGGAGCAGCTTCGGCCGGGCATGTACGTGAACGTCGCCGTGGTGCTGCCCGCCCGCGAGCGGGTGCTCGCCGTCCCGGCGACGGCGGTCCTCTACGCGCCTTACAGCGATTCGGTTTTCGTCCTCGAGGCGGCGCCGGCCGAAGGCGGCGGGCCCCCCGGGCACGTCGTGCGCCAGCGGATCGCCCAGCTCGGCGAGCGGCGCGGAGACTTCGTCGCCGTTCTCTCCGGGGTGAGCGAGGGCGACACGGTGGTGAGCACCGGCGTCTTCAAGCTGAGAAACGGCCAGGCCGTCGTCGTGGACAACACGCTCGCCCCGGAGTTCAAGCTCGCGCCGCAACTGAACAACGACTGACCGGCCGCAGCGCCGGATCCTCCCCGTTCCGCGGGTGGCCATGAAACCGACCGACATCTTCGTTGAGCGCCCCGTGCTCGCGCTCGTGGTGAGCCTGCTCATCTTCATCGCCGGGCTGCAGGCCATCCGGTCGATCACCGTGCGCCAGTACCCGCGCAGCGACAACGCCGTCGTCACGGTGAGCACCGTCTACGTCGGGGCGAGCGCCGAGCTCGTGCGCGGGTTCATCACGACCCCGCTCGAGCGCGCCGTCGCCGCCGCCGACGGGATCGACTACATCGCCTCCGAGAGCACGCAGGGGCTGTCGACCATCCGCGTGCGCCTGAAGCTCAACTACGACCCGATCAAGGCGCTCACGGAGATCAGCAGCAAGGTGGACCAGGTGCGCGGCGACCTGCCGCCGGAGGCCGAGGTGCCCGTTCTGAACGTCGAATCGGCCGACAGCCAGTTCGCCGCCGCCTACCTGAGCTTCACCTCCGAGGTGCTGCGGCAGAATCAGATCACCGACTTCCTGGTGCGGGTGGTGCAGCCGCGCCTGTCGGCCCTCGAGGGGATCCAGCGCGCCGAGATCTTGGGCGGCCGCACGTTCGCGATGCGCGTCTGGCTCAAGCCCGAACGCATGGCGGCGTATAACGTGAGCCCCGCCCAGGTGCGCCAGGCGCTCGCCGCCAACAACTTCCTCGCCGCCGTCGGCCAGACCAAAGGCGCCCTCGTCCAGGTGAACCTGACCGCCAACACCGACCTGCGCTCGGTCGAGGAGTTCAAGCACCTCGTCATCCGCGAGCAGGACGGCGCCGTCGTGCGCCTCGAGGACATCGGCGAGGTCGTCCTCGGCGCGGAGGACTACGACACGGTCGTGCGCTTCTCCGGGCAGACCGCCGTCTTCATGGGGATCTTTCCGCTGCCCACGGCGAACTCGCTCGACGTGATCAAGCGCGTGCGCGCCGAGATGGCGGCGATCCAGGGGCAGCTGCCGGTCGGCCTCGAGGGGCGGATCGCCTACGACGCGACCCGCTACATCTCGAACGCGATCGAGGAGGTGCTGAAGACCCTCGGGGAGACGCTGCTCATCGTCATCGTCATCATCTTCCTCTTCCTCGGGTCGCTGCGCTCGGTCATCGTTCCGGTCGTGGCCATCCCCCTGTCGCTCGTCGGCGCCGTCTTTCTCATGCAGCTCTTCGGATTCACCCTCAACCTGCTGACGCTGCTCGCCGTCGTGCTTTCGGTCGGCCTGGTCGTGGACGACGCCATCGTGGTGGTCGAAAACGTCCAGCGCCACCTCGGCGAAGGGCACGCGCCCAAGGAGGCGGCGCTGCGGGGGGTCCGCGAGCTGGTCGGGCCGATCATCGCCATGACGGTGACGCTCGCGGCGGTCTACGCCCCGATCGGGCTGCAGGGCGGGCTGACCGGTTCGCTTTTCCGCGAATTCGCCTTCACCCTCGCCGGGGCGGTGATCATCTCCGGGGTGGTCGCGCTGACGCTCTCGCCGATGATGTCCGCGAAGCTCCTGCAGCCGGGGATCGCCGACCGCGGGCTCGCGGGGCGGATCAACCGCGACTTCAAGCGCTTCACGGCCTTCTACGGGCGCCTGGTCAACGCGACCCTCGACTCCCGGCCGGCGGTCACCCTCGTGTGGCTGCTGGTCGGCCTGGCGGCCATCCCCATGTACATCATGTCGCCCAAGGAGCTCGCGCCGACCGAGGACGAGGGGGTCATCTTCGGCATCCTCGACGCCTCGGCGGATGCGACCATCGACCAGACCAGCCGCTTTGCGGAGGCGGTGAACGACGCCTACATGAGCATTCCGGAGACGCGCCACACCTTCCAGCTCACGCGGCCGACCTTCGGCTTCGCCGGCATGGTGGTCGCCCCCTGGGGGGAGCGCCAGCGCACGATCTTCGAGATCCTGCCCGAGGTGCAGCGCAAGGTCGCCGCCGTCCCGGGGGTCCGCACGCTGCCGGTGCTGCGGCCGGCGCTTCCGGGCGGCGGGCAGTTCCCCGTCGAGTTCGTGCTCGCCGCGACGGCCGAGCCGGCGCAGATCCTCGCCTTCGCCCGCGAGCTCCAGGCGAAGGCGATGCAGAGCGGGCTCTTCGCCTTCCCGCCGATCATCGACGTCAAGATCGACCAGCCGCAGTCGGAGATCGTGGTCGACCGGGACAAGACCGCCAAGCTCGGGCTCGACCTGAGCCAGGTCGGCGCGGACCTGGGCGCCATGCTCGGGGGCAACTACGTCAACCGCTTCGACATCGGCGGCCGCAGCTACAAGGTCATCCCGCAGATCCAGCGCATGGACCGGCTCACCCCCGAGCAGCTCGCCAACATCTACGTGACCGGACCGGGCGGCAAGCTCGTGCCCCTCAGCACGATCGCGACGATCCGCAACACGACCGTGCCGCGGTCGCTCAACCGCTTCCAGCAGCTGAACGCCGTCAAGATCAGCGGGGTCTCCGTGCGGCCGCTCGACGAGGCGCTGCGGCTGCTCGAGCAGGAGGCCGCCCGGATCCTGCCCAAGGGCTACGTCGTCGACTACACCGGGGAGTCCCGGCAGCTGCGCTCGGAGGCGAACCGCTTCCTGCCGACCTTCGCGCTCGCGGTGGTCCTGATCTTCCTCGTGCTCGCGGCGCAGTTCAACAGCTTCCGCGACCCCTTCGTGATCCTCGCCGGCTCGGTGCCGCTCGCGCTCTTCGGGGCGCTGCTCTTCACCTTCCTCAAGATGCCCGACCCGAACGTCCCCTTCTGGACCCAGGGGGTGACGACGACGCTCAACATCTACTCGCAGATCGGCCTCGTCACCCTGGTCGGGCTGGTCGCGAAGAACGGGATCCTCATCGTCGAGTTCGCCAACGTGCTCCAGGAGGAGGGGCTGCCGAAGCGCGCGGCCGTGCGGGAGGCCGCCATGACCCGCCTGCGCCCGATCCTCATGACGACGGCGGCGACGATCGCCGGGCACTTCCCGCTCGTGCTCGTCACCGGGGCGGGCGCGGCCGCGCGGAACTCGATCGGCCTCGTCCTGGTCGGCGGCATGGCGGTCGGCACCTGCTTCACGCTCTTCGTCGTGCCCTCGGTCTACATGCTGGTCGCCCGCGACCGCTCCCGCTACCGGGAAGCCGGCCGCGGGGCGCCGGCCCCGGCGCTGCCGAGCCTGACCGAGGTGTAGCCGGCTTTGGATCAACGGCGCCTTGAGGCCGCGGCCCCGCGCGGCGCGGCGCGTGGGCCTGCCAAGCGGTGAGGGGGGCAGGTTCGGCTTTCAGCATCGCCGCGCGCCCCGGCCGGCGGCCGCGTGCGTCATGCTCCGCGGCCGGCCGACCCCCGGGGCCAGGCGGCGATGAACGACACCGGAGGACTTCGCATGCCTAATCCTCGCTTTCGCGACATCACGCTCGCCTCCGGCCTGCGCCTGCGCTACGCCGAGCAGGGGCGGCCGGGGGGGACCCCGCTTCTTTTCCTGCACGGCTACGGCGACTCCTGGTTCTCCTTCAGCGCGGTGATGGCGGCGCTCCCCGAGGAGGTCCACGCCCTGGCGCTCGACCAGCGCGGCTACGGCGACTCCGACAAGCCCGAAGCGGGCTATGCCATGGAGGATTTCGCGGCCGACGCGGCGGCCTTCCTGGCGGCGCGGGCGCTTCCGCCCGCTCTGCTGATCGGGCACTCCATGGGAAGCTTCATCGCGCGGCAGGCCGCGCTCGCCGCCCCCGGCTGCGCCGCCGGGCTCGTCCTGATCGGCTCCGCGCTCCATCCCGCCAACGAGGGGATCCGCGCCTTCCAGGACGCCCTGCGGGATCTCGCCGACCCGGTGCCCGCGGCCTTCGCGCGCGAGTTCCAGGCCGGGGGAAGCTTCCGCCCGCTTCCCGAGGAGTTCTTCGAGCGCATCGTCGCCGAGAGCGTGAAGGCGCCGGCGCGCGTCTGGCGCGGCGCCCTGGCGGGTCTGCTCGCGGCGCAGGACGCCGGGCGCCTGGGGGGGCTGCGGGTTCCGGCCCTCGTGCTCTGGGGGGATCGGGACAGCGTGTTTCCGCGGGAGGAGCAGGCGGCGCTCGCCGCCGCGCTGCCGGCGGCGCGGCTCAAGATCTACGCCGACACGGGCCACGCGCTCCCCTGGGAGCAGCCGCGCGCGTGCGCCGCCGACATCCTGGAATTCCTGGAAAGCCTGGCGTGAGGCGCGGCGGGGCGGTCAGCCCCGCGGCCGGGCACCCGGCACCCGCGCCATCGACCGGTCGTGCGCCTGGCCGCAGAGCGGCAGCGCCGCCATCGCCCCGATGAGCGCGAGCAGCATGTCCCACTGCGCGTCCCAGACGTCGCCCTGGGATCCGAGGTAGGCCTGCCCCACGTCGGCGGCGACGATCAGGGTCACCCACCATTCGAGCAGCTCCCAGAAGGCCGCCACCGCGAGCACGATCGAGACGACGATGAAATAGAGCCAGCCCCCGCGCTCAAGCGGCGTGCGCCGCAGCAGCACCTCGCGGATGACGAAGGCCGGGAAGACCCCGAGGGCGACATGCCCCACGCGGTCGTAGTGGTTGCGGCCGAGATCGAACGCCTCCTGGAACCAGTTTCCGAGCGGGGTTGCGGCATAGGTGTAGTAGCCGCCGTAGAAGAGAATGCCCATATGCAGAAAGCAGCCGACGTAAACGAAGTGCGACATCGGGAAACGCCGGGCGGCGGCCGTCAGGACGGCGATCCCCGCGAGGCCCGGGATCACTTCGAGGAACCAGTTGAGCCTTCCGGCCGGCGGATCCCAGCCGGTCGCCGCCGTGAGGAGCGCGACCAGCGCAAGCAGGAAAAGGGGCCGGCGAAAGTAACCCGACCGCCCCATGCCGGCCGCCGTCATGCGGCCCCCTTCCCGGCCGCCGGCCGAGGCGTCCGCGTTTTTTTGCGGCGGACCGAGAAGCCGAACCGTCCGATGATGCGCCCCAGGGAAAAGTACTCGCCGTGGGCGAAGGCGAGCAGCCCGGCGCGGTCGAGCCGCAGCCGGCCGGTGCGGTCGATGAGCGCCGCGCCGACCTGCACCGCCTCCACCGCGGCGAGAAAGAGGGTGTGGGAGCCGAGCTCGAGGCATTGCCGCACCCGGCACTCGATGTTGATCGGGCACTCCCGCACGACCGGGCATTTCAGCGCGATCGCGGGCGCCGGCGCGAGGCCGGCCTGCGCGAACTTGTCGACGCGGCGCCCCGAGACCATCCCGCACCAATCGACCGCCCGCGCCTGCTTCGCCGCGGGCAGGTTCACGGCGAACTCGCGCGTTTCGCGGATGATCCCGTGGGAAAAGCGTTCGGGCCGCACCGCGATCGAGAGCATCACCGGGTCGCTGCAGACGCTCCCGGTCCAGGCGATGGTGATGAGGTTGGCCTTCCAGCCCCCGAAGCCGCCGCAGCTCACGAGCACCGCCGGCACCGGCGCGAGCAGGTTCCCCGGCTTCCAGGCTATCTTGCGATCCCGATCGATTTGAGCCGCCGTGCGCATCCTCGCCTCCGCCCGGCGGCCCGATGCCCGTTTCTCCGCGAGCCTGCCGGACAACGGTCATCAGTCGCCCAATTCGGCGCTGCTGTCAATCGTGGAATCCATCCGGCCGGGCTGCGGGCCGGATCGCCGGCGCGGGGCGCCGCGATCGCGGCGACCGCCTGCCGGGTTCAATGGCTCGCGGCCGCCCGCGGCATGCGAACGCTCTTGACGGGCGGTGCCGGGTGTTCTCCCGGCCGCTCCGGGGGCGCGAGGCGGTAATGCTCGCGCAGGACCCGGCACAGCCACGCTTTTTCGGGACCGCCCGCCGCGCCGGCGAGCTCGTATCGCCTCCCGCCCCGCGCGAGGATCAACCGGCTGCCGGTTTTCGTCTCCTCGAGGCGCAGCGATTCGAGCTCCACCGGGTCGAACTCGGTCCGGACGCGGCGGCGGAAAAAGGAATCCGCCAGGTCCCGCCAGCCGCTCCGGCCGAAGTCGAGCGGGAGCCGGAGAAACGGGGTCCCGGAATCGTAGATCATCTTGGCGGGGGCCAGCAGAAAAACCTCGGGCCGAAGGGGGCCGGCATACTGGCCGGCCTTGACGAGGATGAGGGCGCCGAGGAGGAGCAGGAGCAGGAAAAAGGGGATCTGCACCGGGAGCCACCCGGTCGGCGCGGCGCAGAGGTCCGCGAAGCGCCCGCAGGCCCAGGCCGCCAACCCCGGGACCGCCAGCACCAGGCCGAGCCTCAGGACGGCGCGGCGGCAGCCAAGGTCGGGGAAGGGGACCGTGATTTTGCGGTTTCCGGAGTCGGTTTCGACGATGATCCCGGACGGCGCCTCCTGCACCGCAGCGGGTTGGCGGGCGGCGTCCGCCCCGGCCGCGGCGGAGGGCAGCCGGAAGTGATCGCCGAGCACCGCGAAAAGCCATTGGCGCTCCCCGGGCGAGGCGGCGGCGGCGAGGTGCCAGCGTTTATCGCCCTGGTCGATCGTCAGGCGGGCGCCGCCGGACGCCCCGTCGCCGAGCTTAAGGGAGAGGAGCTGAACGGCGTCGAACTCCCGGACCGTTCGATGGGGGAAGAAAGCGGTCCAGATCTCGCGGGGGAAAAGGTCGTTCCACGACCATTTGCCCCGGCGGGCGGCGGTGCCCGGGTCCCAGGTCAGCGTGGACTCGCCCAGCACGAAAACCTCCGGAAGCGCCGGGCGGAGCTGGCGGTAGGCGAAGGCGGCGACAAGGATCATTCCATAGACGACCGGGCCCAGGACGAACACCGTCGCGAGGAAAACGGCGGCGGCGTCCACCTGCGGGGCGCGCAGGACCGCGGCGATGAACCAGTAGAAAATGCCCAGGGCCATGACCGCCGCGGCGTGGATCAACACCATCTGCAGGGTCTCCTGGAAGCCGGGGGCGGGCGGGGGGATCGTGATGCGCCGCCGACCCGAAGCGGCCTCGAGTTCGCTGGTGATCCGGGAGCTCGCCGGCGGCGGCTTGGCGGATAGCGGCTTGGCGGACATCGGTTGCTCCCGGCCCTGGCGGCGTGCGATCTGCTGGCAGAAGCGATGAAGCTCTCAACGCTTTATCGGCAGATGGCCGCAAGACTTGAGCGGGGGGGGCGGCCGGGGACGGTCCGGGGGAGGGACGCCGAGCCGGTTTCAAGGCCGGCCGGGGTCGAGCCAGTCGAGCAGCAGCCGCACCCCGAAGCCCGTTCCGCCGGCGCCGCAGGTGGCGCTTTCTTTTTCGAAGTAGGCCGGCCCGGCGATGTCGATGTGGGCCCAGCGGGTCTTTCCGACGAACTCGGAGAGGAACAGGGCGGCCGAGATGGCGCCGCCCCAGCGGGTCTTCGAGGCGTTGTTGATGTCGGCGTGCTGGCTTTTCAAAAGCTCGCGGTAGTCGTCGACGAGCGGCAGGGGCCAGCAGCGCTCGTGGGTGCGCCGGCCGGCCGCGACGATTTCGGCCTGCAGCGCTTCGTCGTTCGAAAAGACGCCGGCGAGCTTCTCCCCCAGCGCGACGACGCAGGCG
Source organism: uncultured Desulfatibacillum sp. (assembly GCA_964573635.1). GTDB lineage: Bacteria > Desulfobacterota > Desulfobacteria > Desulfobacterales > SpSt-501 > SpSt-501. The sequence continues at coordinate 80,829 of CAZNKG010000003.1, forward strand.
CCGGTCAGGGTCGCGAGGTCCACCAGGGTTTCGGGCCGGAAGCGCCCGATGGCCCAGGCCATGGCGTCGGCCAGGATGAGGCGCCCCTCGGCGTCGGTGTTGCCGATCTCGACGGTCTTCCCCGAGTAGGCGGTGACGATGTCCCCGGGCCGGGTCGCAGCGCCGGAGATGAGGTTTTCGACCAGCGGGATGACCCCGACCAAGGGGCGCGGAAGCCCGAGGGCGGCCGCGGCGGTCAGGGTGGCCGCGACCGCCGCCGCCCCGGCCATGTCGGCCTTCATGTGCGGCAGCGATTCGCCGGTCTTGAGGTTGAGCCCGCCGGAGTCGAAGGTGACCCCCTTGCCGACGAGCAGCAGCGGCCGGCGCCGGTCGCGCGGCCGGTGGCGCAGGACGAGGAGCGCCGGCGGGTGCGCGCTTCCGGCCGCGACGGCCAGGAGCGCCCCCATCTTGAGGCGCCGGAGCTCTTTTTCGGCCAGGATCTCGACGCCGAGGCCGGCCTTCCGCGCCGCGGCGGCCATCAAGCGGGCGAGCCGCTCCGGCGGCTTGTCGTTCGAGGGAAGATTGACCCAGTCGCGGGCGAGCAGCGTCCCGCCGCAGACGGCCGCGACCCGCGCCGGCAGAGCGCGAAAGCGGCGCGCCGCTGCGCGGGGCAGGACGAAGTCGATGCGGCGAAGCGGCCGGCGCGTTTTCTCCTGCTTGTAGCGGTCGAAGAGGTGGTTCGCGAGAAAGGCGCCCTCCATCAGCGCGCGCAAGAGCTCCGCGGCGCCGACCCCGGCGACGGGCTCCGGCACGGCCACCCAGAGCCGATCGAAACCGGACTTGATGCACTGCGCGACGGTTTTCCCCGCGGCCTCGCGGAACGATTCGGCCGCCAGCTTCTCCGGCGGGCCGACACCCCGGAAGAGCACGCGGCCGGCCGCCGTGCCGGCGGGCGCAAAGAGGACGAGCTCCTCGTCCTGCTTCCCCTGGAACCCGTCCACGGCGAGCGCCCGGAGGGAGAGCTCCCGGAGCAGCGGATCGCCGGCGAGGGGCCGCTTTTCGCCGACCAGAACGAGAAGGGTCTTGACCTTGTCGCGGCCGAGATCGAGGGGGGTGAGCCGGATCATGGTCTTTGCCTGCCCATGGGGTTATTCGGGGATGAACTCGGGCGCGCGCACCGCCGCCATGACGATGGCCCCCTCCGGGCAGCCGATGGCGCACTGGCCGCAGCCGACGCACGTCTCCGCGGCGACCGCCGCGACGCCCTCCTCGCCGACGGCGATGGCATCGAACCAGCAGCGCGCTTCGCAGGCGGCGCAGCCGGTGCAGGCCGCGGCGTCGACCTGCGGCCGGTAGCGGCTGGGGTCGCAGAGCGGCAGGCCGTCTGAGATCAGCAGCGTGAAGCTCTGGCAGCAGCAGCCGCAGCAGTTGCAGATGAAGTGGCCGACGCTCGCCTTGTTCATGGTGACGTGGACGAGCCCGGCATCCTCGGTCTGCGCGACGACCTCCAGCGCCTGCGCGGCGGTGAGCTCGCGGCCGGTGCCGCGTTCGATCGTGTAGTCCGCGGCGCGGTCGACCTGCAGGCAGACCTCGATCGGGGCGTCGCAGTGCTGCATCGTGAGCCGGCAGGTGCACTTCGTCACCGCCAGGCGCTTGGCCGCGGCGATGATGTCGCGCACGCTTTCGGGCGCGAGCACCCGAACCCGCCCGGCGTCGAGCGATTTCGCGACCGGGATGACCCGCGTGTAGGGGCGCGGCATGAATTTCACAAGCAGCGGGGCGAGCTTCGGCCACTCGGTCTCCATGTACTCGCGCCACAGGCGGTAGAATTCCGGGGTCGCCTCGGGCCAGACGATCGTCCCGTCGTGGAACTGCGGCAGGTGGGCCGGGGCGCGCCAGGTCGCCTCCTGGCCCTGGATGCGCTTGAAGGTAAGCCCCTTGCGGAACATGTCCTTAAGATCGGCCTCCACCTCGGCCGCGGGGCGGCCGAGCTTCTCCGCCATCCGGGCGGCGGTTCCGGGGAGGGCGAGCAGCAGCTCCGCCTGGGAGGCGGTGATCATGGCCGCCAGGATCCGGGGAATGATCTGCGAATCGGGGTGCAGCATCCGCTCGGCGAAAACCTGAAACGGGTCGGGCATGGCGTCTCCTCGATGGTTGGGCCGGCTGCGGACGCCGGCGTCGTGCGGTGGTGATCCGGCGCGGCGCGGCGCGCGCCTCATTTTATAGTGGAGGCGCTTCCCCGCTGTCAAACGGGGCGGCGGCCGCGCGCTTCCAGGCGGCGATCCGCTCCCAGGAGAAGGGCTCCCGCGAGCAGGGCTGGATGGAGTTGTTGGTGAAAAGCGGGTCGGCGGCCAAGTCGTAGCGCGAGGCGGCGGCGGCCGAGGGCCACAGGGCGGTCCCGGGGATGGGCGAGTAGTGGGCGAGAATCGGCCGGATGCCCGCGCGCCGGACGAGGGCGATCGACCGGAGGACCTCCGCGGGGTCCTGCCCGGGAAGCCCCGCGAGAATGTAGGCGCCGATCTCCGCGGGATCGAACCCCGCCGCCGTGAGGGCGGCGGCGGCGCGCGCGAACTCCGGCGCCGTCAGTTTGCGGTCGAGCGCCGCGCGGCCCTCGAAGTCGGCCGTCTCCAGGCCGAGGCGCACGGTCCGGAAGCCCGCGCGGCGCAGGAGCCGCGCGACGTCGGCCGTGACGAAGCGTGCGTTGAGCGCGTTCGGGGTGTGGAAGCGGACCGCCGGCCCGCGGCCGGCGAGCGCCTCGAGGACCGGCAGCGCGTGGCCCGGCGGGTCCGCGAGGAAGGCGTCGTCGTAGAGCACGAAATCCTCGACGCCGAAGCGCCCGTGCCAGTGGGCCACCTCCGCGAGGACCGAGGCCGCGCTGCGCGCCAGGCGCCGCGGCTCGAGGAGGTGCGCGGCGCAGTAGGCGCAGGCGTACGGGCAGCCGCGGGAGGTGATGAGCGGCACGTAATCGATGCGCCGCTCGAGGTCGAAGGCCGGAAAGGGATAGGCGTCGAGGTCGTCCGGGTCGAAGCCGGCGGCGGCCGGGAAGCCGGTGAGGCGCTCCACGCAGCGGAGCACGGCCTCCTCGGCCGGTCCGGCGATCACCTCGGTGGCGCCGGAGAAGCGCCGCGCGTGCTCGGTGCAGAGGGTCGCGTAGACGCCGCCGAGCAAAACCGGCGCGGCCGGGAAGCGCCCGCGCACCGCCGCGATCGCCTCGAAAACGCCGGGGTACCAGTAGGTCATGGCGGAGGTGACGAGGACCAAGTCCGGCGGCGGCAGCCGGTCGAGCGCCGCCGCCATCCACGCCGGGTCGATTCCGTAGCGCGCATAGCGCCGGGGCACGTCGGCGAGCGCGGCCGGCTTGGCGATCGGGGTGCGGCGGAAGGGGCCGGCGCCGAACCGGCCGCGGGCGGCGGGCGGTCCGGCGGCCGGGTGGAAGCGGTCCAGGCAGTCGATGTAGGCGAGCCGGCATCCCCGCTGCCGCAGAACCGCCCCCAGCGTCAGAAGGCCGAGCGGCTTCGCCCAGGCGTCGTAGGCGGCGAAGTCGTGGATCCAGGGGTTGACCAGCAGGACGAGCGGGGCATCGCGCTCCGGTCTCGGCCCGCCGCGCGCCGGTCTCATCCCTCCTCGTCGTCGGAGGGGAAGTAGACCATCGAGGTCTTCTTGAGCTCCTGGCGGCTGAAGAGCAGGACGTACTCCTCGACCCCGGCCGCGCGGGACATGGCCCCGGCCGTTTCGCGGCAGGCCGCCTCGTCCTCGGCGTGGATCATGGTGTAGAGGTTGTAGGGCCACTGCGGGGTGGGGTCGCGGCGGTAGCAGTGCGAGACCTGCCGGAAGGCGGCCATCGTGCGGCCGACCGCCTCGATGCGCGCCTCGGGGACCTTCCAGGCCCCCATGGCGTTCGCGCGGTAGCCGGTGCGCTGGTGGCGCAGCGTCGCCCCCAGGCGGCGGATCACCCCGCGGGCGCAGAGGCGGCGCAGGGTGTCGAGGAGGAGCTCCTCGGAGATGCCGAGGCCGCGCGCGATCTCGAGGTAGGGGCGCTCGACGACGGGGATGTCCTGCTGGATCGAGGCGATCACGCGCTTTTCGAGATCGGTCAGCACCTCAGCTTGCCTTGTCGGGGAAAAGCCGGCGGATCTCCTCGGCCGCGGCGCGGCAGACCCCGCGCTCGGTGATCAGGCCGGTCACCAAGCGCGCCGGGGTGACGTCGAAGGCGAAATTGGCGGCCGGGGAGGCTTCCGGGCAGACGCGCACGCGCGCGAGGCCGCGGCCGTCCCACCCCTCGACCCGGCGCACCTCCTCCGGGTCGCGCTCCTCGATCGGGATTTCGGCGAGGCCGTCGCGCATCGTCCAGTCGAAGGTGCTCGAGGGGAGCGCGACGTAGAAGGGCACCCCGTTGTCGTGGGCGGCGAGCGCCTTGAGATAGGTGCCGATCTTGTTCGCGACGTCGCCCGAAGCGGTGGTGCGGTCGCTGCCGACGATGACGAGATCGACGCGGCCGTGCTGCATGAGGTGCCCCCCGCTGTTGTCGGCGATGACCGTGTGCGGCACCCCGGCCTCGCCGAGCTCCCAGGCGGTCAGCCGGGCGCCCTGGTTCAAGGGGCGGGTCTCGTCGACCCAGACGTGCAGGTCGATGCCGGCCGCGAAGGCGGCGTAGATGGGGGCGGTGGCCGTGCCGTGCTCCACGCAGGCGAGCCAGCCGGCGTTGCAGTGGGTGAGAATCTGGACCGGGGCGCGGTTTTTCCGGCGGGAAATCTCGGCGATCAGCGGCAGCCCGTGCTCCCCGATGCGCCGGCACTTCTCGGCCTCCTCCTCGGCGAGGCGGAGGGCGGCGGCGAAGCCGGCGGCGGCGCGGCGCCCCGGGTCCGGTTCGGCGAGCGCGGCGGCGAGCGCGCGCTCCACGGCCCAGGCGAGGTTGACGGCCGTCGGCCGGGCGGACCGGATGCGCGCGGCGGCGGCCATCATCGAATCCGGGCTGGGGGAGGCCGCCGCGGCGAGCGCGACCCCGCAGGCTCCGGTCACCCCGATGAGCGGCGCGCCCCGCACCGCGAGCGTGCGGATCGCCGCGATGCAGGCCTCCACCGTGTCGAGCGCGATCTCGACCCGTTCATGGGGCAGGCGTCGCTGGTCGATCACCGCGACCGTTCCGGCCTGGGGGTCGATGCGGATCGGCCGGGGGGAGCTTGCCGCGGGGCTCACGCGAGCACGTACTCCGACTGCACCCGGCCCTCCAGGATGTGGCCCTGGACGACCCGCCGGACCTTTTCGGCGTCCATCTTCTGGTAGGTGACCGGCGCGGCCCCTGGCAGCGTCACGGTCACGTTGGGCTCGGTCGCGCAGCGCCCCATGCAGCCGGCCGCAAGGACCCGAACGCCGCCCCCGCCGGACTGCGCGAGCGCCGCGAGCAGGGCCTGCATCACGTCGCGGGCGCCGGCGGCGATGCCGCAGGTTCCCAGGTGGACGGTGACCGCCGCCGCGCTCCGGTCCAGCCGCAGCGCCATCTTTTCGCCGGCCGCCTGCCGGATGCGGACGAGGTCGTCATGGGTGAGTTTGGCCATCGGGTTCCTCCCGCGCGGATGACCCGCCCGTGGCGGGGGTCAAGCGATTGAGCGCCCGGCGGACGGCGGCGGCGAGGTGGTGGACGACCAGGGGGTCTCCGAGGAACCGGTCGCCCAGCTCCGCCCGCAGCTCGCGGGTGCTCAGCTCGAAAGACTCTTCATCTATCGCGTGGCAGTAGGTAAAGTCAATATCGGGATGGGCCGCCAGCAGGGTCCCGAGGGTCGCGGCGATGTCCCCGAGCGGGGCGCGGTCGATGTGGCTGCGGCGGAACTCCGCCGCGACGAACGTCCCGCCGCCCGGAGCGTTGGCGACCGTGAGATCCCCGTCGCAGCGCCGTGCGGCGGCCCATAACAGCGGCAGCCCCAGGCCGACCCGCCGGCTGCGGCGCGTGGTGACGAAGGGGTCGTCGAGGCGCTCGCGCTTTTCGGCCGGCATGCCGCACCCGTTGTCCTCCACCTCGATCGTCAGGCGGTCGGCGGCCGACGATTCCTTCACCCGGATCCGAATGCGGGTCGCGCCGGCCGCCACGGCGTTCTCGGCCAGGTCCAGGATGTGCAGCGACAGCTCGCGCATGGCCGCTCCGTTTCTCAGGCGCCCGGCAGGACGCGGCGCCCGGCTTTTCCCCGCAGCGCGAGGGTGAGCTCGTAGAAAGTCGGCCGGCCCAGGCGCAGCCGGGTGAACGCCCGCCCGATCTCCTCCAGGCGGTGGGCATCCGAAAACGAGAGACAGGGCAGGCCCCGCGCGGCGGGGAAGCGCTCCGGCACGCGCTCCGGGGGGGTGCGCGGCGAGACCTCCACCCCGTCCAGGCCGAGTCCGGGCGGGATGAATCCGAGCTGGCCGACGATGCCGCCGACCGGCCGGTCGATGTGGGCCGCCAGGCTGAGCCCCTTCAGCGCATGGATGTGCGCGACGGTCTCCTCGAGCCCGATGTCGGCGGCGCCGATCAACAGCCGCGGACACTGGCCAAGGACTTCGTCCCGCGCCGTCGCCACGATCTGGAAGCCGAAGATCTCCGGTACATTCCGGCCGCCGAGGCGCTCGTAGACGATCTGCTGCATGGCCTGCGCGCGTGCGAGCTCGCCGAAGAGGGCGAGGACATGGACCTCCTCGCGGGTGCAGACCTCCATCCCCGGCAGAACCGCCAGGCCGTGCCGGCGTCCGGCCGCCATCACCGCCGCGGCGTTTTCGCAGGAGTTGTGGTCGCAGACGGCGATCATCGCCAGCCCCGTTTCGCGGCAGCGCCGGGCGATGTTCTGCGGGCTCATCTCCCACTCCCCGCAGGGCGACAGGCAGGTGTGGACGTGCAGGTCGACCCGGAACTCCCGCAGCATGGGGCCTCCCGGCGCCGCTTCAATCGGCCGGCGCCCCACCGATCCCGACGGCATGCATGCGGCCGACGAGAACGTAGACGGATTCCCCGGCGGTGAGCAGCGGGATGCCCTCCCGGTCGGCCTTGGCGAGCGTCTCGGCATCCGGCGGCCTTCCGCCGGCCACGACGACGGCCGCCATCTCCCGCAGGAGCGCCACGGCGATGATGTTCGGATGCCCCTGGACCGTCGCCCAGACGCAGCCGGGCGGCGCATGCGCCATGACCTCGCTCAACAGGTCACCGCAGTAGCCCCCCCGGACGGCGCGCTCGAAACCCGCCGCGCCCGCGGCCGGCGTGAGCCCCAACCGCGCGATCAGCTCCCGGACGATCATGCGCTGTCTTCCCCCTTCTCGGCGCGCGTCGCGGACCCCGGCGCCTCGATGCCGGCGCGCAGCCAGATGCACTCCTCCAACCCGGCTTCGCCGCGGACGACGTCTTCGGCGAAGCTGCGGCAGTCCGGCGCCCCGCAGGCGCCGCAGTCCCGGCCGGCGATGGCCTCGAGCAGCGCCTCGATGCGGCCGAGCGCTTCGAGCGACAGGGCCGCTTGGCGGCGGCCGAAGAGCCGCAGGAGCTCTCCGGGGCCCGTCTCGGGCCGGAAGCGCCCCGCGTCGACCTGGCGCCGGACCGCCTCCCGGGGCAGCCGGCGGCCCAGCCCGAGCACCCGCACCATGGCCTGCGCGTTGCGCTTGGCGACGTACTTGTCGACCGCGGTCAGCGGTCCGCCCAGGCAGCCTTCATGGCAGGTGCGGAACTCGATGTACTCGAGGTCGTCGAGAAGCCCCATCTCGATTTTGTGCAGGTAAGCGATGGTCTCCTCCAGGCCGTGGACGGCGAGGGCGTTTTCGATCTCCATGGCTTCGATCTCGCCGCCGGTCATGGCCCCGAGCAGCGCGTTGCCGCTCGCGCAGCTCTCGAATTCGAAGCGGCTGCCGCTGAAGGGCAGGGTGCCGGCCGCCAGAATCCGCTCGACCTGCGCCTTGAGGGCGGGGAAGAGCGCGTTGATGCCGATGGCGGCCTCGGCGGCCGGGGCCTTCCGGGCCTTCGGGCGGACCGGGCTGGCGGAAAGAGTCGGGCAGGGGTTGAGGTAGTAGAGGACGGCCGGCTCCCCTCGGGCGGCGCAGTCGGGAAGGATCTGCTCGCGAACCTCCCGCGCCATGAGGGCCGCCGGCCTCAATACCGGCAGGATGTGGCCGAGGAGGCTCGGGAACCGAAAGGCGATCAGGCGGACCACGACCGGGCAGACCGGCGAGATCAGGGGCCAGGGGGCCTCGCGCGTGGTGCGGTTTCGGCGGATGAACTCCTCCGCCGCGCGCTGGAACATCTCGAGAAAGAACGACAGGTCGATCGTGTGGCGGAACCCCATGCGGCGCAGGCCGAGCAGCGCGGCCGCGGGCTCCGCCCCGTGGAACTGGGCATAGAGGACCGGCGAGACGAGCGCGATGGCGGTGTGGTCGCGGCCGACCCCCTCCGGCGAACGGGCGGCGGCCGTCACCGCACCGGATGGACAGGCGCGCAGGCATTCGCCGCAGCCGATGCACTGGCCGACGATGCGCACCGGCTTGTGGCGGCGGATGCGGATCGCCCGGGTGGGGCAGCGGCGCAGGCAGGCGGCGCAGCCCGTGCAGCGCTCCGCGCGGAAGCGCACGTATTCGAGCGCCCCGGCGCCTATCACGGCGCTCCCGCGCCGCCGCCGCGGCGCAGCGCAAAGCGCATGCGCACGCAGGTTCCCCGGCCGGAGGCCGACTCGATGCACAGCGCGTCGGCGTTTTTTTTCATGTTGGGCAGCCCCATGCCGGCTCCGAACCCCATTTCCCGCAGTTCGTCGGGGGCGGTCGAAAAGCCCGGCTGCATCGCGAGATCGATGTCGGCGATGCCGGGCCCCGGGTCGCGCACTTCGATCGCGAGCTCGTCGTCTTCGATCGCGACCTCGAGGGTGCCGTCGCCGGCGTGCATGACGACGTTCATCTCCCCCTCGTAGCTGCACAGGGCGACACGGCGGACGATCTGCGGGTCGATGTTCAGGGACTTGAGCAGGTTCTGGACCTGGATGGAGGCCTCTCCGGCATGGACAAAATCGCGCGCGGCGATGCCGAAGCGTTTCCGCAGCCCGGCCATGGAGGACCCCCTCGCCTCGGGAGTTAACCCCGAGATCGTCGGGAACGATTATCGGCCGCCGTTCAGTCCGGTGAGGCCCGCGGCGTGCAGCCGGCCGCAGGCGATGAACATGGAAAGCGGCGAAACGGCCAGTGGGAGCCCCGCCTCCCGGGCGGCGGCGACCGCCTCCGGCGGCGGCTCTTTTCCGCGCACGAAGACGACGGCGCCGACGCCGGCGATGCGCGCCGTGCGCACGGTCTGGAGCGTCGCCAGCCCGGTGAGCAGAAGGCTCTCCTCGGCAAGCCCCGCCAGGATGTCGCTCATGAGGTCGCTGGCGCCGCAGCGCCGGATGTCTATTTCGGGCGGCTTCACGGCGCCGACCGGCGCCGCATCGAGCAGACGCAGGATTTCCTCTATCCGCATCGCGAGCCCCCGCCGCGCAGGCGGTCCGCCGGCAAGCGCCGGCCCCTTGGGATGGCGTCGACGGGGATTATAGAAAAAGCGCGCCGGGGATGTCAACGCGCCGCTGGGGCTACAGAAACAGCGGCACGTGCCGGAAGGCGGCCACATCGACCAGCCCCCGGTCGGTCAGCTTGAGCTCCGGGATCACGGGGAGCGCGAGAAAGGAGAGGGTCATGAACGGGTCGCCCGGCGCGGCGCCCAGCCCGCGCGCCGCCTGGAGCAGCCGGTCGAGCGCCGCGCAGACGGTTGCGAGCGGCTCGCGCGACATGAGCCCGGCCACCGGGAGCGGCAGCGCGGCCAGGACGCGGCCGCCCGCCGCGGCGGCCAGCCCGCCGCCCGCCGCCGCCACGGCCGCGACCGCGGCGCGCATGTCGGCGTCGTCCACGCCGGCGACGATGATGTTGTGGGAGTCGTGGGCGACGCTCGAGGCGAGCGCGCCCCGCTTCAGGCCGATTCCGCGCACGAGCCCGATCCCGACGCGGCCGCTCGCGTGGTGCCGCTCGACGACCGCGATCTTCAGGAGGTCCCGGCCGGGGTCGGCAGCCAGGAATCCCCCCGCGCACGGCGCGGGCGCCTGCGACTGCCGCGTGATGATCTGGCCGGGGACCACCTCGATGATGCGCGCCGAGCGCCCCGCGCAGGGCACGCTGAAATCGAGCGCACCGGCGGCGATCCGCATGGCGGCGGCCGGCTCGACGGCGGGCGGCTTTTCGAGGCCGGCCGCCGGCGCTCCGTTTTCCGCGGCGAGCCTGCCCCGGACATAGACCGCCTCCGGTTCGATGGCGGCGGGGTCCGCGCAGACGATGAAATCGGCCTGGCGTCCCGGGGCGACGGCCCCCAGATGGTGCAGGCCGAAGCGCTCCGCCGGGTTGAGGGTGGCCATCCGGATGGCCGTCACGGGATCGAGGCCGCTTTTCACGGCCTGCCGGACGATGGCGTCGATGTGGCCCTCGGCGACGAGGTCGTGCGGATGCCGGTCGTCCGTGCACCACATCATCCGGCGCGAATTGGCCGCCGTGACCGCCGGGAGCAGATCGTCAAGGTTGCGCGCCCCGGTGCCCTGCCGGATCATGACGTGCATGCCCGCCGCGAGCTTGGCCAAGGCCTCCGAGGCGCACGTGCACTCATGGTCGCTCGTGATCCCGGCCGCGACGTAGGCCATCAGGTCGCTTCCCGAAAGGCCGGGGGCATGCCCGTCCACCGGCTTGCCGGCGCGGCGGGCGGCCTCGATTTTGGCGAGCACCTCGGGGTCGCCGGCGAGGACGCCCGGAAAGTTCATCATCTCCCCCAGGGCGACGACGCGCGGGTCGGCGAAAAACTCCTCGAGATCGGCGGCACGCAGGACCGCCCCCGAGGTCTCCAGGTCGGTCGCCGGGACGCAGGAGGGCAGGGCGTAGTGCACGCTGACCGGCTGGCCCGCGGCGCATCGCAGCATGTACCGGATCCCCTCGGCGCCGAGGACGTTCGCGATCTCGTGGGGGTCGGCGACGACCGCGGTGGTCCCCCGGCTGACCACCGCGCGCGCGAATTCGGAGACCGCCATCATGGAGCTTTCGATGTGCACATGGGAGTCGATGAAGCCGGGCGCCAGGAATCGGCCGCCGAGGTCGAGGACCTCCCGCGCCGGGTGGTCGCCGAAGCCCACGAAGCGGCCTTCCGCCACGGCGACGCTGCCGGGAAAGACGGCGCCCGTGAAGACGTCGACGATGCGGGCGTTTACGACCAGCAAATCGCTCGGCCGCCCGCCCCGGGCGGCCTGGATCCGTTCGTTCAGCTTCATGGAAACGCGCCGCCTCCGCCGCTTCCGGCCTCGCCTGCCGGCTTGTCCGCCACGTCCCCTCGCTTCCGGTTGCCTGCCGGGCCGAAACGATTGAAATGAGAAAGGACTTGGGCGCTCCACCCAAGTCCTTTTGGTTTCTGGTGCGCCCGGCAAGATTCGAACTTGCGACTTTCAGCTCCGGAGGCTGACGCTCTATCCCCTGAGCTACGGGCGCGATAACGTGACATTATTAGGCGAGCGCCGCGGGTTAGTCAAGCGCGAATCGCGGCGGCCTCACGCGGAGCGCGCCAGCCGGATGCGGCCCTGCTCGACGGCCTCGCGGGCCTCCCCGACGACGTAGAGCGAGCCGGCGACGAGCACCAGGCCCTCCGGCGGGGCCGTGGCCACGGCGTAGCGCAGGGCCTCGGCCACCTGCGGGATGATGCGCACCTCGGAGACGAGCGGCCGCGCGGCGGCCGCCAGCGTTTCGGGGGGCAGCGCGCGGTCGATCCGGGCGCGGGTCACGATCACCCGGGCCGCGTGCGGCAGAAGCCGGCGCAGCATGGCCCGGTAGGGCTTGTCGTCGAGGATGCCGGTGACGAGCGTCAGGGGCCGCCCGCCGCGGTTTTGGGCCAGCCAGCGGCCGAGCTTGCCGGCGGCGTCGAGATTGTGGGCGCCGTCGAAGATGACCAGGGGGCGGCGGGCGACGACTTCGAGCCGCCCCGGCCAGCGGTGGCGGCGCAGCCCTTCGCGGACGGCCGCGAGGTCGAGCCGCGGGGCCTGGTCCCGCAGGAGCTCGCAGACGGCGAGGGCGAGCGCGGCGTTGTCCCGCTGGTAATCGCCGGGCAGGGCCGTCGCGAGCCCGCGCCAGGTGTGGGCGATGCCGATGTAGGTGAAGGTGCCGTCGGGGCGGCCGCGGACCCGGAAGCTGTCCCCGCGGCGGTAGAGCGGCGCCGACTGACGCGCGGCCGCGGCCGTGATCGCGGCCAGCGCCGCGGGCTGGCGGACCCCCGTCACCACGGGCCGCCCGCGCTTGATGATCCCGGCCTTTTCGGAGGCGATTTGCGCGAGCGTCCCGCCCAAATAGTCGCGGTGCTCGAGCGAGATGTTCGTGATGACCGCGGCCTCGGGCAGGATCGCGTTGGTCGCATCCAGCCGGCCGCCCATTCCGGTTTCGATCACCGCCCAGTCCACTTTCCGGCGGGCGAACTCGGCGAGCGCCATCGCGGTGGTGAATTCGAAGAAGGTGGGCTCGCGGCCGCCGGCCGCGGCCCGGCGCACCCGGCGATAGAGCGCGACGATGCGGCGGTCGTCGATCTCCCGCCCGTTCACGCGGATCCGTTCGTTGAAGCGCACGAGGTGCGGCGAGGTGTAGAGCCCGACGCGGTACCCTGCGGCCTGCAGGATCGCCGCGAGCAGCGACGCGACCGACCCCTTGCCGTTCGTCCCGGCGACGTGCAGGCTGCGGAAGCGGCGCTGCGGGTGGTCCAGATGGCGCAGGATGCGGCGGACGGTCTCAAGCCCCAGCTTGATCCCGAAGCGCCGCAGGGCGAACATCTCCTCGAGGCAGGCCTGGGTGGTTGGGGGGGTGCGCATGGGCCAAAAAAAACCCGGCGGGATGCCCGCCGGGTCGGTATCCCGAAGCTGCGGTTATCGCCGGCGCGCGGCCCGGGCCGCGGCGATCCGCTCCCGCCGCTGGGCCTCGCGCTGCTTGCGGCGCCGGAACTCGCTCGGCTTTTCGTAGCTCTTCTTCAGCTTCAAGCGCTTGAAGAGGCCGTCGTTCTGGATCTTTTTCTTCAGAACGCGCATTGCTTTTTCGATGTCGTTATCGATGACCTTGACCTCGATTTCCTTCACATGTATCGCCCCTTTCGTGCCGTCCGCCGGTGATGCAATGAGATCACGGGCCGCGGATATTCATGAGCCTCGTCGGAATGCAGTATTACAAAAGATCGCTCGGCTTGGCAAGCAAATTGTTGCGGGGCCCTTCCGCCGGCGGGTACAATTCGCTTGACAGGGCGCGGGCCTTTCGCCATACTCCCCGCCCGAAATTCGCACGCCTTTTTTTCGACTTGAGCGCCGTTGGTTCAACCGAAAATCGCTGAAAAGGAGGTTCCCTCATGCGTTTGATCCTGCTGGGCGGGCCCGGGGCGGGGAAGGGCACCCAGGCCAATTACATCAAGGAGAAGTTCCAGATCCCCCAGATCTCGACCGGCGACATGCTGCGGGCCGCCGTCAAGGCCGGCACCGAGCTCGGCAAGCAGGCCAAGGTGCTGATGGATGCCGGCAAGCTCGTCTCCGACGAGGTCATCATCGGGCTGGTCAAGGAGCGCATCAAGGACGCCGACTGCCAGAAGGGTTTTCTCTTCGACGGGTTTCCGCGGACCATCCCGCAGGCGGACGCGATGAAGGCGGCCGGGGTCGACATCGACGCGGTGGTCGACGTCGACGTGCCCGACGAGGAGATCATCAAGCGCATGAGCGGCCGGCGGGTCCATCTGGCGAGCGGGCGCACCTACCACCTCGTCTTCAATCCCCCCAAGGTCGCGGGCAAGGACGACGTGACCGGCGAGCCGCTGATTCAGCGCGACGACGACAAGGAGGAGACGGTCAAGAAGCGGCTGGAAGTCTACCACAGCCAGACCGAGCCCCTGATCGCCTATTACAAGCAATGGGAAGCCTCCGGCGACCGGCGGGCTCCGCGCTACATCTACATCCGCGGGGTCGGTAAAGTCGAGGAGATCCGGGATGCCATCTTCGCGGCGCTCGCCAAGCTGAAGTAGCCGCGCGGACGCCCCCCCAAACGCTCCGGGTCCCGCCGCCGGCCGGCGGCGGGACTTTTTTGCGCCAGCCTCCCCCGGGAGGCGCGAACGAATATGCTTGACACCCTTGCCGGCTTCGTTATATTCTGGATGCCAAGGTCGACCCGCCACCAGCGAGGATTCACTTACTTCTGACGCCGTACAATCCTCCGCCATGACCGACACGGGCACCATTCCACGATTAGAGGTCTGCTGTATATTTTTATCCTTTCTGGACTGACAACTTGCAGGCTGCTTAAAGGCCCCACGGGGCGACCGCCATGGACGTGCGCCCCGCCATCGCGGTGCGGTCGGTGAACGATCTGCGCCCCTCGGCGCTCAAGCGATGCGTATGCGATCAAGCTCACATAACTCCCAATTTTCACTCCATCCCCTTTTAGAGGAACCCGCCGAATGAACATCGCCGAACTCAAAGAAAAGAAGATCAACGAACTCGTCCAGATGGCCAAGCATTTCAACATCGACGGCGCCTCCAACATGCGCAAGCAGGAGCTGATGTTCGCGCTGCTCCAGGGCCAGATCGAGAAAAACGGCCAGATCTACGGCGAGGGAACGCTCGAGATCCTGCCCGACGGGTTCGGCTTCCTGCGCTCGCCCAGCTCCAACTACCTGCCGGGCCCGGACGACATCTATGTCTCCCCGTCCCAGATCCGGCGCTTCAACCTGCGCACCGGGGACACGATCTCCGGCCAGATCCGCCAGCCCAAGGAGTCCGAGCGCTACTTCGCCCTGCTCAAGGTCGAGGCGGTCAACTTCGAGGATCCGGAGGTCGCCCGCGACAAGATCCTCTTCGACAACCTGACCCCGCTCTACCCCAACCGCAAGATGAACCTGGAGAGCGAGCCCGACAACTTCTCGACCCGCATCCTGGACCTGATGGTGCCGATCGGCTTCGGCCAGCGCTGCCTGATCGTCTCGCCGCCGCGCTCCGGCAAGACGATGCTCCTGCAGGCGATCGCCAACGCCATCATCAAGAGCCACAAGGACGTCGTCCCCTTCGTGCTGCTGATCGACGAGCGGCCCGAGGAGGTGACCGACATGGAGCGCACGGTGAACGCCGAGGTGATCAGCTCGACCTTCGACGAGCCCGCCGAGCGCCACGTCCAGGTGGCCGAAATGGTCATCGAAAAGGCCAAGCGCCTCGTCGAGCACAAGAAGGACGTCGTCATCCTGCTCGACAGCATCACGCGGCTGGCGCGCGCGCACAACTCCGTCGTGCCGCCGAGCGGCAAAATCCTGTCGGGCGGCGTCGACTCCAACGCCCTGCAGCGTCCCAAGCGCTTTTTCGGCGCGGCCCGCAACATCGAGGAGGGCGGCAGCCTCACGATCATCGCCACCGCGCTGATCGACACCGGCAGCCGCATGGACGAGGTCATCTTCGAGGAGTTCAAGGGGACGGGCAACGCCGAAATCCAGCTCGACCGCAAGCTCTCCGACAAGCGCGTCTTCCCGGCTGTCGACATCAAGCGCTCGGGCACCCGCAAGGAGGAGCTGCTGCTGCCCGAGGAGGTGCTGAACCGCGTCTGGATCCTGCGCAAGCTCCTGACCACGCTCAACACGGTGGACAGCATGGAATTTCTGCTTGAAAAAATGAAAGGGACGCGCAATAATAAGGACTTTCTCAACTCGATGAATGCGTGAGGCATCGCCGCCATCGCCGAAGGGGGGCCAGACGTCGTGAAAAAGGACATCCATCCGCCATACCACCAGACGCAGATCCGCTGCGCCTGCGGCAGCGTGATCGAAGCCGGGTCGACGAAGCAGAATATCGCGGTGGAGATCTGCTCCAGCTGCCATCCGTTTTTCACCGGCAAGCAGAAGCTGGTGGACACCGCCGGCCGCATCGAGCGGTTCCGGAAAAAGTACCAGAAGTACCAGAACCCGGACAAGCCGGCCTGACAGCCGCCCCGCGACCTCCCCTTTAATTATCGCCAGCCGCCGCACCGGGCCCCGCCCGGCAGCGGCGGTCGGGCGTTGAGGCAGCACGGCCCGCCATGATCTCCGCGCCCCCGGAGCACCCGGAAGGCGTGGGGCCTGCCGGCATCCCGGGGCGGCGCGCTGCCGTTTCAGGACCGGAACCCATGTACGACAAGCTGGAAGGGGTCGAGCAGCGCTACGCCGACCTGGAGCGCGAGCTGAGCGACCCGGCCGTCATCGGCCACCGCGAACGCTACCAGAAAGCCGTTCGCGAGCACGCCGAGATCGGGCGCGTCGTGACGGTGTTCCGGGACTACAAGCAGACGGCCGCCCGCCTGGAGGAGTGCCGCGAGCTTTTGAACGACGGCGACGCCGAGATGCGCAGCCTCGCCAAGGAGGAGATCGCCGCGCTCGCCGCCCGCCGGGACGCGCTCGAGCAGGAGCTGCGGCTGCTTTTGCTCCCGCGCGATCCGAACGACGAGAAAAGCGTCATCCTGGAGATCCGCGCCGGCACCGGCGGAGAGGAGGCGGCGCTTTTCGCCGGCGACCTCTTCCGCATGTACTGCCGCTACGCCGAGGACCGGCGCTGGAAAATCGAGATCCTCTCGCACCACCCGACCGGGGCCGGCGGGTTCAAGGAAGTCATCGCCATGGTCCAGGGTTCGGGGGCCTACAGCGCCCTCAAGTACGAGAGCGGCACCCACCGGGTCCAGCGCGTTCCGGTCACCGAGGCCCAGGGGCGCATCCACACCTCGGCGGTCACGGTCGCGGTCCTGCCGGAGGCCGAGGAGGTGGACATCGAGATCAACCCGAACGACCTGCGGATCGACGTCTACCGCTCGGCCGGCCCCGGCGGCCAGAGCGTCAACACGACGGATTCGGCCGTGCGGGTCACCCACCTGCCGAGCGGGCTGGTGGTGACCTGCCAGGACGAGAAGTCGCAGCTCAAGAACAAGAACAAGGCGCTCAAGGTCCTGCGGGCGCGCCTGCTCGACCTGAAGACCCAGGAGCAGGAGCGGCAGCGGGCCGAGGAACGCAAGAGCCAGGTCGGCACGGGCGACCGCAGCGGCCGGATCCGCACCTACAATTTCCCTCAGAACCGCGTGACCGACCACCGCATCGGGCTGACGATCCACAAGCTCGACAGCATCCTGCAGGGCGACATTCAGGAACTCATCGACGGCCTGACGACCCACTACCAGGCCGAGGCGCTGCGCCATGCCGAGGCCGTCGGAGGACGCTGACCCGGGGTGGACCGTCATGGTCCTGCTCCGGTGGGCGGCGGGCTACCTGAAAAACCGCGGCATCGACAGCCCGCGGGCGACGGCCGAGATCCTGCTCGCCCACGCCCTGGCGACCGATCGGCTCCGGCTGTACCTCGATCACGACAAGCCGCTTTCCCCCGCGGAGCTCGCGCGCTTCAAGGCGCTGCTGCTCCGCCGGCTCAACCGCGAGCCGGTCGCCTACATCGTCGGGCGCAAGGGCTTCTGGACGCTCGATCTCGCGGTGACCCCGGCGGTGCTCATCCCCCGGCCGGAGACGGAGCGGCTCGTGGCGGCGGCGATCGACTGGCTGGCCAAGGCCGAGGGCGGGCGGGAGCTGCGGGTGCTGGAGCTCGGGACCGGCTCGGGGGCCGTCGTGCTCGCCATCGCCGCGGAGCCCGGCCGGCGCCGCCATTTTGCGACCGACCGCTGCCCGGCGGCGCTCGCCGTCGCCCGGGAGAACGCCCGTCGGACGGGGCTTGCGGCGGCGGTCGCCTTCGCGGCGGCGGACTGGTTCGATGCCTTCCGGGCCGCTGCGCCGCCCTTCGACCTGATCGTGAGCAACCCCCCGTACATCGCCCGGGGCGCGATCGACGCCCTGCAGCCCGAAATCGCGGGCTTCGAGCCGCGGCTCGCCCTCGACGGGGGACCGGACGGCCTGGAGTGCCACCGGCGGATCATCGCCGGGGCGGCCGCGCGGCTGGCGCCCGGCGGGGCGCTCATGCTCGAAATCGGCTGCGACCAGCGGCAGGCGGTCTGCGCCCTCGCGGAAGCCGCCGGCGTCTTCAGCGGGTGCCGCTGCCTACCGGACTTCTCGGGGCGCGACCGGGTCGTCATCCTCGAAAAAAAAGTTGCCAACCCGCAGGGTTCTTGTTATAAATAGCGTTTTGAAATCTCAAGGCCCGTCCGTGACGGGACCACGCACGCCACCGGACCCTCCTCCCGGTGCCCCGCTCGGCGGGGAAGGAGGCGGGGGTTGACGGCGGCGGAGGAAAAACCACGCGAGGAGGAAGCGGCAGATGGCCTATGTCACCATGAAGGAGCTGTTGGAAGCCGGCGTTCATTTCGGACACCAGACCAAGCGGTGGAACCCGAAGATGAAGCCCTACATCTTCGGGGCCCGCAACGGGATCTACATCATCGACCTCCAGAAAACCGTCAAAATGTTCAAGCCGGCCTATGATTTCCTGGCGGAGACGGCGGCGAGCGGCAAGTCGATTCTCTTCGTCGGGACCAAGAAGCAGGCCAGGGACGCCATCTACGAGGAAGCCAACCGCTGCGAAATGTTCTACGTGCACAACCGCTGGCTGGGCGGCATGCTCACGAACTTCCAGACCATCCGCAAGAGCATCGAGCGGCTGAACTACTTGAACACCATCCACAACGACGGCTCGATCAACCTCTTCCCCAAGAAGGAGCGGTTGAAGCTCGCCAAGGAGCGCGAGAAGCTCGACGACAACCTCGGCGGGATCCGGGCCATGAGCCAGCTGCCGGGCGCCATGTTCGTGATCGACCCCAAGAACGAGGCCATCGCGGTGCACGAGGCCCGACGGCTGAAGATCCCGATCGTCTCGGTCGTCGACACCAACTGCGACCCCGACCTGATCGACTACCCGATCCCCGGCAACGACGACGCCATCCGGGCCATCCGCCTGCTCACCTCGCGCATGGCCGACGCCTGCATCGAAGGGCGGCAGAAGCTCGCCGAGCGCCTGCAGGCCGATGCCGACAAGGCCGTCCCCGAGGAGCCCCGGCCGATCGCTGCGGCCGCGGACCTGAAGCCCGGGGAGCGCAAGGTGGTCTCTGACGGGACCGAAGGGCCGGTGGTGGAGATCATCCGACGTTCAACCGTGGAAGCGACCCCAGGAGAGTGACGATCATGGCGGAGATTAGCGCAAAGCTGGTCAAGGAGCTGCGGGACAAAACCGGGGCCGGAATGATGGACTGCAAGGAGGCGCTCGCCGCCTCCGGCGGGGACCTCGGCCAGGCGGTCGAGTTCCTGCGCAAGAAGGGGCTGGCGACGGCCCAGAAGCGCGCCGGCCGTGCCACGAGCGAAGGGGTGATCGCGACGTACATCCACATGGGGGCGAAACTCGGGGTGATGGTCGAGGTCAACTGCGAAACCGACTTCGTGGCCAAGAACGAGGCGTTCCGGGAGTTCGCCCACAACATCGCCATGCACATCGCGGCGGCCAACCCGCTCGGCGTGCGCCCCGAGGATGTGCCGGCCGAGGTCGTCGCCAAGGAGAAGGAGATCTACGCCGCGCAGGCTCGGGAGACCGGCAAGCCGGAAAAGGTGATCGAGAAGATCGTCGAGGGCAAGCTCGCCAAGTTCTTCCAGGAGAGCTGCCTTCTCAACCAGCCCTACGTGCGCAATCCGGACGTGACCGTGGCGGATCTGATGAACGACCTGATCGCCAAGATCGGCGAGAATATCGGCATCCGCCGGTTTGTCCGCTTCCAGGTGGGGGAGTAGGCCGCCGTGCTCCAGGCCCAATACCAGCGCGTGCTTCTCAAGATCAGCGGCGAGGCGCTCATGGGGGATCAGGAATTCGGGATTTCGCCCGAGATGATCCGCTATGTGGCCGAGGAGATCCGCTCCATCGTCGAGCTCGGGGTCCAGACCGCCGTCGTCGTCGGCGGCGGCAACATCTTTCGCGGCATCGCCGCGAGCTCCTACGGCATGGACCGCACCTCGGCCGACCACATGGGGATGCTCGCGACGGTGATCAACAGCCTCGCCCTGCAGGACGCGCTCGAGAAGCAGGGCATCCAGACCCGGGTGCAGAGCGCGCTCAACGTGCACCAGGTGGCCGAGCCCTACATTCTGCGGCGGGCGATCCGCCATCTGGAAAAGGGGCGCGTCGTCATCTTCGCCGCCGGGACCGGCAATCCCTACTTCACCACGGACACGGCCGCGGTGCTTCGCGGGCAGGAGATCCACGCGGAGATCCTGCTGAAGGCGACCAAGGTGGACGGGGTCTACGACGCCGACCCGGTGACCCATCCGCAGGCGCGCTTCTTCAAGCAGGTGAGCTACATGGAGGTCCTCGAACGGCAGCTCAAGGTGATGGACATGACCGCCATCTCGCTCGCCATGGACAACGACCTGCCGCTGGCGGTCTTCAGGCTCAAGACCAAGGGCAACATCCGCAAGGTGATCTGCGGGGAGCCGATCGGCACCCGCATCTTCGCCTGAGAGGCCCGCGACCCAGGAGAAGGCGATGATCGAATCCGTTTATCAGGAGACCCAGGACAGCATGGCCAAGGCCATTGCCGCGCTGAACAAGGAGCTGAAGCGGGTGCGCACCGGGCGCGCCTCCCTCTCCCTGGTGGACGGCATCAAGGTCGACTATTACGGAACGCTCACCCCGCTCAACCAGCTGGCGACGCTCGCCGTCCCGGAGAGCCGCCTGATCACCATCCAGCCCTGGGACGCCACGGTCATCAAGGAGATCGAAAAGGGGATCCTCAAGTCCGACCTCGGGCTGACGCCGTCGAGCGACGGGAAGATCGTGCGGATCGCCATCCCGCCGCTGACCGAGCAGCGGCGCAAGGAGCTCGTCAAGGTCGTCAACAAGATCTGCGAGGAGTACAAGGTGTCGATCCGCAACATCCGCCGGGACGCGAACGAGATGATCAAGGAGCTCAAGAAGGAGGGCGAGATCTCCGAGGACGACGCCTTCAAGTCCCAGGAGCGGATCCAGAAGATCACCGACGAGCACATCAAGATGGTCGATCAGTGCTTCAAGGAAAAAGAGAAGGAGATTCTTGAGTTCTGACCAGCCCGCGCGCGGCGACCCGCCGACGGACACCGTGCGGCTGCCCGTGCACGTCGCCATCATCATGGACGGCAACGGCCGCTGGGCGCAGAAGCGGCTGCTCTCCCGCGTCATGGGGCACGAGCGGGGCGCCGAGGCGGTGCGCATGGCGGTGCGGACCTGCCGCGAGCTCGGCATCCGGTACCTGACGCTCTACGCCTTCTCGACCGAGAACTGGCAGCGGCCCGCATCCGAAATCGACGCGCTCATGAGCCTGCTGCGGCGGTTTCTGGCGAGCGAATTTGCCGATCTCCGGCGGAACGACATCCGGCTCGAAATCATCGGGCAGCGTTTCCGGCTGCCGCCGGACATCCAGGCCGACCTCGAAAAGGCCGTGGCGGAAACCCGCGGCAACCGTGCGCTTCAGCTGACGCTTGCGCTGAGCTACGGCGGGCGGGACGAGATCGTGCGCGCGGCGCGGAAAATCGCCTGCCGGGTCCGCGACGGGGGCCTGGAGCCGGACGGGATCACCGAGGAGCTCCTCGCCGCGCACCTCGACACCGCCGGGATGCCGGACCCCGACATCTTGATCCGCACCGGCGGCGACATGCGCCTCAGCAATTTCCTGCTCTGGCAGATGGCCTATGCCGAGCTGTTCATCACCGACACGCTCTGGCCGGACTTCCGCCGCGAGCACTTCCTCAAGATCCTGGACGAATTCAACCGCCGGCAACGGCGTTTCGGCCGCGTATGAGCCCGGAGCCGCGACGCGAAGCCCACCTCAAGCGTTGGGTGACGGGGCTGGCGCTTCTGCCGGTCCTGATCGCGTGCGTGCTTCTGGGCGGTTGGGTTTTCTCCCTGCTCGTGGGCGCGGCCGTCTTGATCTGCCTTTGGGAGTTCTTCCGGATCGTCTACCCCGCCGAAGCCGTCGGGCGCGCCGACCCCTTCCGGCTGGCGGGCTACCTGGCCGGGATCCTCGTGGTCGCCGCCGCCCACGCGGGGCGCCCGGAGCTGATCGTCGGCGTGCTCGCGGCCAACGTGCTCGCCGGCGGGCTGATTTCGATCGGGCGCTTCGCCGGCGAACGCCGCAGCCCCGAGTGGGCGGCCCGGGAGGTCCAGGGGGTGTGCTACATTCCCCTGCTGCTGTCGTTTTTCATCATGCTGCGCGCCCTGCCGGACGGCATCGCCTGGATCTTCGTCGTCTGCGCGGTGGTTTTCGCCGGCGACATCGGCGCGCTGTACGCCGGCACTCTCTGGGGGCGGCACAAGCTGAGCCCCGCCATCAGCCCCGGCAAGAGCGTCGAGGGGGCGCTCGCCGGCCTGGCGGCCAACCTGCTGACCGCCTCCGCGGCCAAGGCGCTCTTCCTGCCGGAGCTCGGCTGGGGGACCTGCTGGCTCTTCGCGCTGGCGATCGGGCTCGCCGGCCAGGCCGGCGACCTGTTCGAATCGGGGCTGAAACGCGTCTCGAACGTCAAGGACTCCGGGGGGCTTCTGCCCGGGCACGGCGGCATTCTCGATCGCATCGACGCCCTTTTGTTCGCCGCCCCCGTCGCCTATTTCTTCCGGGTGGCCATGGTTTAGGATCGGCGATGAACCCGCAAGATGCCGCCACGCAGCCGGCTTCCGGCGCTCAGAGGAGGACGCACCTCGCCATCCTCGGGTCCACCGGATCCATCGGACGCAACGCGCTCGCCATCGCGGCGATGTTCCCCGGCCGTTTCGCCGTCAAGGCCCTGGCCGCCCGCAGCAACGCGGGGCTTCTGGCGGAGCAGATCCGCGCCTTCCAGCCGGAGGCGGCCGCGGTCCTGGAAGCGGACGCCGCCCGCCGGCTCGCCGCGCGGCTGCCGCGGGGGTGCCGGACGGAGATCCTCTCCGGCGCCGAGGGGGTCGCCGCCGCCGCGGCCTGGCCTTCGGCCGGAACCACGCTCACGGCCGTTGTCGGCGCGGCCGGGTTGATGCCGACGCTCGCCGCGATCGATGCCGGCAAGACGATCGCGCTCGCGAACAAGGAGACGCTCGTCATGGCCGGCGCCGTGGTGACCGCCCGCGCCGCCGCGAAGGGGGTCGCCATTCTGCCGGTCGACAGCGAGCACTCGGCCATTTTCCAGTGCCTCCAAGGGCAGCGCCGCGAGGCGGTCGCGACGCTGCTGCTGACCGCCTCCGGCGGGCCGTTCCGCACCCGCACCCGGGCCGAGCTCGACACCGTCACCAAGACCGAAGCCCTGAAGCACCCCAATTGGCAGATGGGGGCCAAGATCACCATCGATTCGGCGACGCTGATGAACAAGGGGCTGGAGGTCATCGAAGCCACCTGGCTCTTCGGCGTGCCGGCCGATCGGATCCGCGTCCTGATCCACCCGCAGAGCATCGTGCACTCCATGGTCGCTTTCCGGGACGGATCGGTCATGGCGCAGCTGGGGGTTCCGGACATGAAAACGGCCATCGCCTATGCGCTCGCCTACCCCGAGCGGCTGCCCCTGAACCAGCCGCTGCCCGACTTCGCGGGGGGGGAGGGGCTCACGTTCCAGGACCCGGATTTCGAGCGCTTCCCCTGCCTCGCACTCGCCTTCGACGCGGCGCGCCGGGGCGGGAGTTTTCCGGCCGTGCTGAACGCCGCGAACGAGGTGGCGGTGGGCGCGTTTCTGGAGGAGGCGATCGGCTTCACGGACATCCCGGCGGTCGTCGCCGCGGTCCTGGGCGCGCATGCCGGCGGGGCGGCGGGCGACCTCGAGGCGATCCTGGCCGCCGACCGCTGGGCCCGGGACCGCGCCGCCGCGCTCGTGGCCGACCGCCGGCGGCGGGCGGTCTGAAAACCCGGGCGGCGGCCCGGGATGCGCACGCGATGGCAGCCAGCCATCGGGACAGGGTATCGATATGTTCGGTTACAGCGTCGTGGCGTTCGTCATCGTCCTGGGGGTGCTCATCTTTTTCCATGAGGCCGGCCATTTCATCGTCGCCCGCCTCTTCGGCGTCGGCGTCGAGAAGTTCTCCCTCGGGTTCGGGCGGCGCCTGCTGGGCAGGAAGATCGGCTTGACCGACTACCGCCTCTCGGCCATCCCGCTGGGGGGCTATGTCAAGATGGTCGGCGAGGAGCCCGACGAAACGCTCGACCCCGCGCTCATTCCGCTCTCCTTCACCCACAAGCACGTTTTCAAGCGCATGCTGATCGTCTTCGCCGGGCCGGCCTTCAACGTCCTGCTGGCCGTGGTCATCTTTTTCGTCATCGGCTGGACGAGCGGGCTGCTGGTACTCAAACCCACGGTGGGGACCGTCAAGGAAGGCTCTCCGGCCGAGGCGGCGGGGCTGCGGCCTGGCGACCAGGTCGTGGCGGTCGACGGCCGGCCGGTCGCGAGCTGGGAGGAGATGGCCGAGAAAATCGCCGGAAGCGGCGGCCGGGCGATCGACATCACGGTCCGGCGTCCGGAGGGCGAGGTCCGCCTTCAGGCCGCCCCCGAGCTGATCACCACCAAGAACCTCCTCGGCGAAGCGGTCCGGCGCTATGCCATCGGGATCGGCACCGCGGGGGAGACCTTCGCCCGCGAGCTCGGCTTCCTCCAGGCCCTGGGGGAGAGCCTGCGGCAGACCTACAACGTGGTCGAGCTGATGGTGGTGATCCTCGTCAAGCTCTTCTCCGGCGACATTTCGGTCGACACCGTCGGCGGGCCGATCATGATCGCTCAGATGGCCGGCGACCAGGCCAAGGCCGGCGTCGGGAGCCTCTTCCAGTTCATCGCGGTGATCAGCGTCAACCTCGCGGTCATCAACCTCCTGCCCATCCCGGTGCTCGACGGCGGCCACCTGCTCTTCTTCCTGATCGAGGCGGTCAAGGGGCGGCCGGTGAACCTCAAGGTGCGCGAGATCGCCCAGCAGGTGGGCATGGTCCTGCTGATCATGCTCATGATCCTCGTCTTCTACAACGACATCACCCGGCTGTTTTTCAGCTGAAAGCGCCGGGAAAAGGCGGCCGGCCATGCCCGCACGACTCGAGATCTCCCTGAAGGCGAACCTCGCCGACCCCGAAGGCGAGGGGCTGCGCCAGAAAGCCCGGGCCTACTTCGGGATCGAGATCGAGGCCGTCCGGACCGTCCAGGTCCTGACCCTCGACGCATCCCTGGACGCGGACCAGCTCGAGCGGATCCGCACCGGCATCTTCACCAACCCGGTGACGCAGGTCTCCGCCTACACGCCCCTCGCCATCCCGGGCGACTGGGTGATCTGGGTCGGCTACCGTCCCGGGGTGCGGGACAACCCGGGGGCGACCGCGGTCGAAGCGATCGAGGACTTTCTCGGCATCCGCCTGGGGGCGGGCGAGGCGGTCTACACCTCGAAGCGCTACGTCCTCGCCGCCCCGGGCCTCGACGCCGGCGCGGTGCGGCGCATCGCCGCGGAGCTTTTGGCGAACGACATCGTCCAGCAGTGGCGGGTCTATTCCGCCGCGGAATGGGACCCGGCCACGGGAATCGGCATCATCCTGCCCAAGGTGATCCTCGACCACACCCCGACCGTCGCGGCGATTTCGATCGAGAGCGACGCGGCGCTGGCGCGCATCAGCGACGCGCGCAACCTCGCCCTCAACCCGAACGACATCCCGGTCATCCGCGCCTACTTCCTCGACCCCGAGGTGCGCGCGCGGCGCGCCGCCGTGGGGCTTGGCGACCCGACCGACGTCGAGCTCGAGTACATCTCCCAGGCGCGCAGCGACCACTGCAACCACAACACCTTCCGCGGCCTCTTCCGCTACCGCGACGCCGCGAGCGGCGAAACGCAGGTGGTCGACAACCTCTTCCGGACCTGCATCGAGGCGCCGACGCTCGCGCTCGCGCGGCGGAAGCCCTGGGTGGTCTCCGTGCTCTGGGACAACGCCGGGGTGGGGCGGCTGGACGAGGGCCATTACTATGTCATCACCGGCGAAACGCACAACTCCCCCTCCAACATGGAGGCCTACGGCGGGGCGCTCACGGGCATCGTCGGCGTCTACCGCGACCCCCTCGGCACCGGCAAGGGCGCGCGGCTCGTCATGGGCAGCTATGGGTTCTGCGTCGGGCCCCGCGACTACCGCGGGGATTTGACGCCGCGGCTGCACCCGCGGCGGCTGCTCGACGGGGTGATCGAGGGGGTGCGCGACGGCGGGAACAAGAGCGGGATCCCCACCGCCTTCGGCCAGGTGCTCTTCCACCCCGGCTACCTGGGCAAGTGCCTCGTCTTCGTGACGGCCGTGGGGCTGATGCCCGCCGAGGTGAACGGCGAGCCGGCCGAGCGGAAGAAGACCTCCCCGGGCGAGCTCGTCGTCATGTGCGGGGGGCGGGTCGGGAAGGACGGGATCCACGGCGTGACGGCCTCCTCGGAGGTCTTTTCGGCCCACACGCCGGCCGGCCACGTGCAGATCGGCGATCCCTACACCCAGAAGAAGATGCACGACTTCCTGCTCGAGGCGCGCGACGCGGGCCTGATCCGCTTCATTACGGACAACGGCGGCGGCGGTCTCTCCTCCTCGGTGGGCGAGTCGGCGCGCTTCTCGAACGGGGCCGAAATCGAGCTCGAGAAGGTGCCGCTCAAATACAGCGGCCTCGACCAATGGGAGATCTGGGTCTCGGAGTCCCAGGAGCGGATGACGGTGGCCGTGTGCCCCGAGGACTGGGAGCGGTTCGCGGCGCTCTCCCGGCGGCATGCGGTGGAGAGCACCGTCATCGGGCGCTACACGGACAGCGGCGTGCTGCACATCCGCTACGCGGGCAGGACCTGCGCCTACGTCGACATGGACCTTCTCGCCGCCGGCTTTCCGCAGTGGGAGTTCGAGGCCGAGTGGATCCCGCCGGAGCGGCGCGGCCTCTGCGAGCCGGTGATCGGCCCGCCGCGGGACTTCGGGCGGCTGCTCGCCGACATGCTCGCGCGGCCCAACATCGCCTCCACCGAGTGGATCGTGCGCCAGTACGACCACGAGGTCCAGGGGACGAGCGTCGTCAAACCGCTGGTGGGGGTGGGGCGCGACGTCCCGAGCGACGCCGCGGTGCTGCGGCCGGTCCTGGACGGGCGCCGGGGGCTCGCCTTCGCGCAGGCGCTGCTGCCCGCCTATGCGGCGATCGACGCCCACGCCATGGCCGCCGGCGCGATCGACGAAGCCGTCCGGCGGCTGCTCGCCGTCGGGGGCGACCTCGAACACATCGGCGGGGTCGACAACTTCTGCTGGCCGAACATCCAATTCCACCCGGAAAAGAACCCCGACGGGAAGTTCAAAGCCGCTCAGCTCGTGCGCGCCTGCCGGGCGCTGAAGGAGCTCTGCCTCGCCTACGGCATCCCGCTGCTCTCCGGAAAGGACAGCATGTACGTGGACGGCCATCTGCCGGGCCGCTACGGCGAGACCCACAAGGTCTCGGCGCTGCCGACCATGCAGTTTTCGGCGGTTTCGGTGATCCCGGACATCGGCCGCTGCGTGACGATGGACTTCAAGGCGGCGGGCGACCTCGTCTACGTCTTCGGGACGACCCGCGACGAGCTCGGCGGCTCCGAATACTACGCGCACTTCGGCGCGACCGGCTTGAACGTCCCCCGCGTGCGGCCCGAGGCGTTCATCCCGGCCTACCGGGCGCTCGCGCAGGCGATCGCCGCGGGGCTGGTTGCCTCGGCCCACGGGGTCTATCGCGGCGGCCTGGGGGTGCACTTCGCGCTCGCCGCCATGGGCGGGGGCTGCGGCGCCCGCCTCGACCTCGGCCGCCTGCCAGCCGAGGGGGTCGCCCGCGACGATACCCTGCTCTTTTCGGAATCGGCCGGGCGGCTGATCGTGACCATCGCCCCCCGGCACCGGGCCGCCTTCGAGGCCCTCACGGACGGCCTGCCCTGCCGGTGCATCGGCGAGGTGACGGCCGAGGCCGTCCTGCGCGTCACCGGCCTGGCGGGCGAGGCCGTCCTCGCCGCGGAGACCGCCGCCCTGAAGGCCGCCTGGCAGTCGACGTTCGGGGATCTGATCTGAAAGGAAGCCGCCCATGCCGCCGGTCAAGACGCTCGTGCTCACGGGGTTCGGTTTGAACTGCGATGTCGAGACGGCGCACGCCTTCGGACTGGCCGGGGCCGCGCCGCACCGCGTGCACATCAACGCGCTGATCGAAGGTGCCGTGCGCCTCGAGGATTTCCAGATTCTCGCCTTCATCGGCGGGTTCAGCTGGGGGGACGACCACGGGGCCGGGGTGATCCAGGCCGTGCGCCTCAAGACGCGGCTGGGCGAGGATCTGGTCCGCTTCGTCGAACGGGGCCGGCTGGTTATCGGCATCTGCAACGGATTCCAGACCCTGGTCAACCTGGGGCTGCTCCCCGGCTTCGACGGCGACTACGCCAGCCGCAGCGTCGCGCTGCTCGCCAACCGCTGCGGGAATTTCCGCGACCAATGGGTCAACCTCCAGGTGAATCCCCGCTCGCCCTGCGTCTTCACCCGCGGGATCCCCGCGGCGGAGCTTCCCGTGCGCCACGGCGAGGGGCGGTTCTACGCCGCGCCCGAGACCCTGGAACGCCTGGAGGCCGCCGGCCAGGTCGCGCTGCGCTACGCGCTGGCCGACGGGAGCCCCGCGCAAGGGGCCTTTCCGCACAACCCGAACGGCTCGCTGGGCGACATCGCCGGGATCTGCGATGCGAGCGGCCGGGTTTTCGGCCTGATGCCGCACCCCGAGGCGTTCAACGACTGGACCAACCATCCCGACTGGACGCGGCGGCGCGAAGAGGCCGCGCGCCGCGGGGGGGCCTTCGGCGAAGGCCCGACCGTCGGGATCCGGATCCTCGCGAACGCCGTGCACTATTTCAGCTGATCCGCGGACGGTAATGCGGATCCCCATTTCGAAATCCAGGCCGCCGCGTCCGCTCCCGCCGCGGGGCGTCCGGGGCCCCGCGGCGGTCATCCGCATGACCGCGGCGCTATTAAAAAGCTTTCGGCCGCTATTAACTTGTTTTACCCCCGCGGCCGCTTTTTCCGTCCGGCCCCGCCCCCGATAGCGCTCGGTCAACCGCCAAAGACCGCCGGCCGGCGCCCGGCCCCCCGCGTCCGCCCGTCATCGATTCAACCTGCACGACTCGTTGATTTTTCTGTTTCCACGCTCGGCTGCGGCACCGCTCCGCGGCGCCGCGGTGCGCCGATCTTTTCCCTAATGAAAAGGCCCCGTTCAGCCGATAAAGGTCGCGGCCGCGCGCGGCGCCGGCGGCCTCCATCCGCAAAGCGGGGATAAAGTGGCACAGGATTTGTAATGCGGTGGTCAATAGACCAGAGGAGTCCAATCATGCGACGCAACGCCGGGTTCACGGCATTCGAGGTCGCGGTCACGCTCGCGATCATCGCCATCATGGCCTCCGTCGTCATGCCGGGGTTCCTGCAGTGGCTTCAGGGCCACCGCCTGCGGGGGGCGGCGATCAACCTGCTCGCCGACGTCGAGATGGCCAAGATCCGCGCCATGCGGGAAAACGCCTTCGTCGCGGTTTTCTTCGAAGCCAACCGCTACCGGATCCTGGTGGACAACGGCGCGGGCGGGGCGCTGCTCGGCGGAGTCGCCGGGGACTGGATCCAGAACGGCACCGAGACGATCATCCTGGAGCGGCCCCTGCCGGCGGGCGTGCGGCTGGATGTCGCGGAGAATTACCGGATACGCTTCAACGGGCGCGGGATCCCCCCGGAGGTCGCCGGCACCGAGGTCATCCCCCTGGTGAGCGATGCCGGCCGCCGCGAGGTGCGGGTGAACCGTCTCGGCAGCGCGACCAGCGGATGAGAGAGCGCGGATGAGAGGAGCGATGGGAAAAGCAATCCAGCGCACGCGGACGGCCCGTTGGGGCGGCGCCCGCGGGTTCACGTTCATCGAGCTGCTGATCGCGATGGCGATCGTCGCGATCGGCATGATGGCGGCGCTCTCGATGCAGTTCGGCACCAGCCGCAACAACACCAAGGGCGACATCTACACCCAGGCGAACATGCTCGCCAAGGCCCAGATGGAGGCGCTCAAGAACCAGGACGTCGACGACCTCGCGGTGGTGTTCGACTTCTCCGATCCGAACAACCCCTTGAATGCCGACGGCGTGACGGGCGGGATTTTCAACCGCAGCTGGTCCATCGAGAACCTCGGCGCGGGGGCGCGCCGGATCACCGTCGCGGTCCGCTGGAACCGCCTCGGGCAGCCGGGGGAGGTGGTGCTGACCTCGAACACCAAGGGGAACGGGGTATGAGCGTCGGAAGGCGGCCATCCAAACAGGCGGGGTTTTCGCTGGTCGAGATGCTGACGGCGCTCGCCGCCCTCGCCATTCTCTTCGGAGCCATGTACGGTGGGTTCGAGCGCCTGACCCGCGCCTACACGGCCGAGAACGTGAAGGCCGGCATGCAGCAGACCGCGCGGGTCGGGGTCGAGATGATGGTCCAGGACATCCGGCTCGCCGGGCTCGACCCGCTCGGCACGAGCGGGGCGCAGATCCTCGCCGCCACGCCGACCGTCTTCCACTTCACCGCGGATGCCAATTTCGACGGCGATGTCGACGACCCCTTCGAGAACATCCGCTACGAACTGGTGGGCTCGAACCTCATGCAGACGAACCACCTCGGGCAGGCCGTGATGATCGCCGACGTCGCCAACCTCGCGTTCGCCTACCTGGACGAAGCGGGGGCGGCGCTCGCTTGGCCCGTGGACGTGAGCGCCGTCCGCACGGTGGTGATCACCCTCACGCTCAACCGGCCGGCCGGCCGCGGCCAGGTCCTGAACCGCACCTACACGACCCAGGTGCGCTGCCGCAACGTGTGAAACCGGAACGCGGGAGACGCCCCATGACGGCCATGATCGCAAAAATCCTCCGCAACCAGGACGGGTTCGTGCTCGGCGCCTCGATCCTCATGTCCGCCATCCTGATCCTGGCCGGGGTGCTCGCGCTGTGGACCTCGACGACCGAGATGCATGTCGTGCGCAACGAAAACGACCTCACGCTCGAATTCTACAACGCCGAGGGGGGCGCGGTCGAGGCGCTCGAAAACTACAACACCGGTGCGACGAACTGGCTGACGGACGCCTTCCTGGCCTCGGCGCCGACGACGGCCAGCAATGTCGTGCAGTCGGTCGCCGCCGACGGGAGGGTGCTCGCCCGGGTGGAGGTGCGCTGCATCGAGAACACCGGGGCCACGGTCGCCGGGCTGAGCGCGGCCGCGAACACGCTGCCGCAGCAGCGGCACATCTCCGCGCCGCCGCCCGGCTCGGGGTTCAGTCTGAAGCACTTCGAGGTGCGCCGCTACGGCGTCACGGCGACCTCGGGCACCGGCAACACGCGTGTGCAGATCGGCGCCTACAAGGTCTTCAACAAATTCTAGCGGAAACGACCGTCTCCACCGCAAAGGAGAGTGGGTTATGCAGCGAGCCATCCTGATCGCCGTCCTGGTCCTCGCCGGCGGCGCCGGGCTGCTTAGGGCGGACGACACCGAGATCTACGGCACCGTCACCCTGCCGTCGATCCAGCCTAACGTCCTGATCATCTTCGACACCTCCGGCAGCATGGGAACCGTCGACGTCCCCGGCGAACCTTACGACCCGGCGACCGTCTACAGCGGCGGCTATGCCACCAACGCGGTCTACGTGCGGCGCACGCTCAGCAACGGCACCTATGTCTGGGACCTGTTCGCGAGCAGCATCGACAGCCTCGCCTGCGCCGACATCAAGGAGGCGCTGCTCCTCACCGGATATGCCGTCGGCTATATCCGCGGGGCCACCGCCTACACCTGCGGCGGCAGCACCCGGCGGCGCCTGCGGCTCGGCAACTACATGAACTACGACGCCTCCGGGATCGGCGCGCCGCGAAGCCGCATCAGCGTCGCCCAGGAGGTGTTGACCGGCCTGATCAACCAGACCGACAACGTGCGCTTCGGCATGATGGTCTTCAACTATGACCAGGGCGGCCGCCTCGTGGCTCCCTGCGGCACCCCGAAGGCGGACCTGCTCAGCGCCATCGCGGCGGCCACGCCGAACGGCTGGACCCCGCTCGCCGAAACGCTCGCCGAGGCCGGGCTCTACTTCGCGGGCCAACGCTCCTGGTACAACGGCTCCCTCACCTACAGCTCGCCGATGCAGCAGCGCTGCCAGAAAAACTACATCATCATCATGACCGACGGCGAGCCCACCCAGGACCGCGACAGCCGGCTCTACTCCACCCCCTACATCAACGGCGACATCATCGGCGACTACGACGGCGACCACGGCGGCGGGCTCGAGTACGACAGCTTTCCGAGCAACGGCTCGCACTACCTGGACGACGTCGCGAAATACCTCTACGACAACGACTGCAACCCGGACATGGGGGACGGGACGGCCTTCGACAAGCAGAACATCACGACCTTCACGATCGGGCTGAAGTCCGAGCAGGCGCTGCTCGAGCGCACCGCGGCGAACGGCGGCGGCGAATACTTCACCGCGGAGAACTACTCCGAGCTCTCCGAAGCCTTCGTCCAGATCATGTCGCTCATCGAGGAGAAGAACGCCTGCTTCGTCGCGCCGGTCGTGCCCATCAGCCGCATGAACCGGACGTTCGCCGGCGAGAAGATCTACCTCGGCTTCTTCAAGCCCCAGCAGAGCGGCCGCTGGCTCGGGAACATCAAGCGCTACGGCCTGAAGCCCGACGGGACGCTCGTCGACGCCAAGCAGCCCTATCCCTACGGCGACGTCGTCACCACCCCCGACGGGCTGATCAAGGACAACGCCCGCTCCTGGTGGACGAGCCTCGGAAACGACGGGCCGGCCGTCGAAAAGGGCGGAGCGGCGGAGGTGTTGGAGCTGGCGATCGAGTCCGGGGCGGCGCGCAACATCTACACCTACACCGGCTCGCAGGCGCTGCTCACCGACAGCGCGAACGCCTTCGTCGCCGGCAACGCCGCCATCACGAACAGCCAGCTCGGCGTCTCCTCCGACGCCGAACGGACGAGCCTCTTCAACGCGGTGCGCACCGGCCTCTTCGGCGACGTGATCCACTCCGAGCCCGCCGTCGTGCTCTACGCCGACAAGACCGTGATCTACGTGGGCGGAAACGACGGGATGCTGCGCGCGATCGACGACGAAACCGGCCAGGAGCTGTGGAGCTTCATTCCGCGGGACCAGCTCGGGCGCCTCAAGCTGCTGCAGAACGCCGACCACGACTACTTCGTCGACGGCTCGCCGACCGTCTACTTCGGCCCGAGCCAGGCGGTCCTGGTGATCGGCTCGCGCCGCGGCGGCGAGTCCTACACGGCGCTCGACGTGACCGACTACCATGCGCCCCGCTATCTTTACAGCGTGGGGCCGAAGATCCTGGACCCCGACCCGGCGAACTCCCCGGACACCGACAGCTACGAGCATCTCGGGCAGTCCTGGAGCCGGCCGGAGCGGGTGACCCTCGCCACCGGCAGCACGGTGGCGACGGTCGACGGCCGGATCGAGGTGAGTGTGGCCACCGCCGACGCCCTGATCATCGCCGGCGGCTACGATGAAAACCAGGACGAGACGACCCCCAACCCGAACGACCTCTTCGGCCGGGCGCTCTTCGCGGTCGATGCGGCGACGGGGCAGCTCCTGAACGGGCTGAAGTTCAGCGCGGTCACCCACCCGAGCCTCGGGATGACCCATTCGATCATCGACGCCTCCGGGTTCGACCATGACGGCGACGGGATCACGAGCCGGGTCTACTGCGGCGACCTGGGCGGCCATCTGTTCGCCTTCAAGGACGACGAGCTCCAGAGCTTCACGGTCGGCACGCAGACCATCACGAAGAGCATCGTGGACGGGGTCTGGTCCGGGCGCTACCTCTTCAACGCCTCGGCCGACGGCGTCCAGCGAAAAATCCTCTACGCCCCGGACGCCGTGGCCGAGAAGTTCTCCTCCGGCGTGATCGGGGAGTTCCTCTTCTTCGGGACCGGCGACCGCGAGCGGCCGGGGGGCACCGCCGTCGTGAACCGCTTCTACGCCCTGCAGAACGACTGGACGGGCACCGCAACCCTGACCGAGGCGGACCTGGTGGATGTGACCGACGACCTGATCCAGCTCGGCACCGCGGAGCAGAAAGCCCAGACCCGCAGCGCGCTCGCCAGCGCCAAGGGCTGGTTCATCCGCCTCGAAAACCCCGGGGAGAAGGTCGTCGCGACGCCGCGGGTCTACGGCGGGGTCGTCTACTTCACCACCTACACCCCGACGCAGAGCGGCGGCCCCGACCCGGACGACCCCTGCGCGGCCTCGACGGTGCGCGGCGTCGGCCGGCTCTATGCGCTGGACTACAAGACCGGCGCCTCCGTGCACGCGTTCAGCGCCGAAGCCGAAACCGACGCCGCGGGCAACGCCGTGAGCCTCGGCAAGAAGGACCGGGCGCTCGCGCTCGGCACCGCCATCCCCTCGGCGCCGGTCATCGCCATCCTGAGCGGGGGGGCGCGGCTATTCGTGGGGGTCGAGGGCGGGATCGTGAGCCTCCCGGCCGTGGCCACCCAGGACATGATCCGCTACTTCTGGAACCAGGTGTTTTGATTCCACAGGGAGAGATCCTATGAAAGCCATTCGCCTCACCCCGGTCCTGATCGCCGCGTCGCTGATGCTGCTCGTGTGCGCCGGGGCGGATCCGGCCGGCGCACGGGAGAAGGAAAAGACCGTCGGAAAAGTCCTCCTGACGGAGCTCGATTTCGACGCGTGCGATCCCTTCGAGACCCGCGGCCCCGTGATGGAGGTCGATCCGGTCGCCGATACCCTGGTCGTGGCCGAAAAGGAGATCCGGCCGATGGACGTCAAGGCCGGGGAGCGGACCATCCGCACCGCCTACCTCGACACCGAAGGCAAGCCCCTGGGGCACTCCATCTTTCATCGCGGCCAGCTCGTGCGGGTGAAGGGCTGGCTGCACGACGAAGGGTTCGTGGCGGCCGCCTCGATCCAGCTGCTCGCAAAGCTTCCCCAGGAGAAGCCGAAGCTTGCGCCCGCGAAGAAGCCCACGACCAAGCGCGACCGCAAGCTCGCGCGGCGCACCGCCCGGATGCTCGCGGAAAGAGGCCCCGAGAGCGCCGCATATTAAAACTCTTAATGCCGGGCTAAAGCTTTTTAATGACGGCGGGCGGCGGGGGGCGCGGGCGGCCCCCGCCGCCCGCCGTTCTTATTCGCCGGATGGCGGCCGTCACGGCCGGCGGTTTGAAAAAAACAATGGATACCCGCAGGATAACTCCCCATCCGGTGCGCTTCGGAGACCCCCTGCGATCTCTCCGGCGGCCATCCGCAGGATGGCATACCGCTTGCTAAGGGTCGCGGTATGGAATCTTTCGTCACCCATGCAACCGGCACGCTTGCGCGAAGGGGCGGGTTTATGATGCGCCGCAACAGCGGGTTCAGCCTGACCGAGCTCATGGTGGTGATCGCCATCATCGGGTTGACGGCCGCGATCGCCACCCCGAACATGATCGACTGGCTCTCCCGCCGCAAACAGAGCACCTCGGCCCGGGACGTCCTCTCGACCATGGAGTTCGCCCGCGCGATCGCCATTCGCAGAAACGGCACCGCCACGGTGACCATCGTCGGCAACAATGTGGTCACGGTCCAGCTGACGGCCAACGGCAGCACCACCCAACAGCGCCGGACCCAGCTCGCGGCGGGCGTGCGGCTGGTGCAGCCCGCCTCGGGCGCGCTCGGGACGAGCTTCAGCTTCAACAACCAGGGGATCCCCAGCGCGACCGGGGACCTGCTCGTCCGCGACGGCAAGCACGCGGACAAATCGATCCAGGTGCGCACCGGCGGCAACGTGCGGATCATCGGCTGAACCGGCCGGCGGATGGAGCCCGGGACAGCCGGTGCGGACAACGGGAGCAAGCGTATGCAGCGGATCACTCGCAATCATCGCGGCGTCACGCTGGTCGAGCTCATGGTGGCCCTGGCGGTCGGCGGGATCGCCATGGCCGGGATCTACGGGGTCTACAACGCCCAGATGAAGGCCCACGTCACTCAGTCGGCCGTGGTCGACAACCAGCAGAACCTGCGCAACGCCATCTATTTCATCCAGGGCTCGCTCCGCATGGCCGGTTTCGACCCGAGCCGAGTGGTGCGCACGAGCGACGCGAGCCGCACGGATGCGAACAAACGCCTCGGCCTTTTGACGGCGACCAACCTCTCCAACCTCTGCACCGCCATTTCCTGCAACAACCCCGGCACCGTCGGCACCGGCGCAAGCGCCATCGCCTTCACGCTGGACTGGAACGGTGATGGCTCCGGAGCGGGCATCGGGGTCATCGAAAGGCTCGACACCGAGGTCGTGGCCTTCCGCCACAACGCGGCCAACCGCACGATCGAGCGCTTCGGGGCTGCAAGCGGCTGGCGGGAGGTCGCCGAGAACATCGCCTCCCTGGAGTTCGCTTACTTCGATCAGAACGGGCTCGCCATCACCAACCTGGAGACGAAAGCCCAGCTGGATCAGGTGCGCTCGGTCCAGGTGACCGTGGTCTCGGTCCCCCCGCGACAGGTGACGGGGGCGGCCGGAAACAAGGCGGAGAGCCGCTTGAGCGCCCTCGTGAAGCTGCGCAACAGCGGATTGCTTTGATCCGCGGAAAGACCCCTCTCTCGAGGAGCGAGACATGATGCGCCGCAGGACCGCTTCCCGGCCGCCAGGAAACGCCGGGTTCACCATCCCCGAAGTGATGATCGCACTCGGCATTTTCTCGATCGGGATACTCGCCGTCTACAGCATGCAGATGACCTCGATCAAGGGCAACGCCACCGCCCGCCGGGTGACCGACAGCGCGACGATCGCCTCCGCCAAGGCCGAGGAGCTCGCCCTGATCGCCTTCGACGACGATCGCCTCGCGGCCGGAGAGCATGCCCCCGCCGTCACGGAAGACGGAATCGACAACGACATGGACGGCTTGATCGACGAGCCCGGCGAGACGGCCAACGCCACCCTGAGCTGGACGGTGGCCGACGACTGCCTGGGGGACGCCCTTCAGGGGCACAAGTGCATCGAGGTCCGGGTGACCTCGAACCTGGGCGGTGGGCAGCAGCGGGACGTGCGGCTCAATTTCATCCGCGGCAACATGCTCTGAACGCGGCCATGCGGCCGCCGGGGCGCTAACAGGGAATCGGGACCCATGGACGCGACCATCAGAATTCTGAAGAACGAGCGCGGGTCGATCATGGCCGTGGCGCTGATCCTCCTCGCGCTGCTCACGCTGATCGGGATCTCCAGCACCACCACCAGCACGACCGAGGTCCAGATCGCCACGAACAACCAGAGCGCCCAAATGGAATTCTATCTCGCCGACAGCGGCTGGCGCCAGGGCGCCATGTGGGTCGAAAACCGGGGCGCTCCCCCGATGTGGGTCAACTCCGGGAACAACCTGGTGAAAAATTTCGGGGCCGACACGGCCGCCAATGCCGTCATTCCGGCGGACTTCAGCGGGCTCACCCCGGACAACCTCCAGCCGGCGCCGGCGGGGCAGACGCCGGAGCCCTACGGCCACCTTCGCATCCCCTACTACTACAGCGTCGAATACCTTGACCCGTTGGCGGAAGGCATCAGCGCGGACACTGCCTCGCTCGCCGGAAACGAAAAGGGGTTCGACCGCTTTTATTACGAAGTGACCTCCCGGGTCGTTCCCAACAACACCCCCACCCAGAGCGTCCAGGTGCGGCTGTCCAAAGTCTTTAAAGTGGGGTATTGACGCGGGTCGGTCGGAAGGACGCCCTCCCCGCACGCGCCGGGGGGGGCGTTTTGCTTTCCAGAACCGGCGGCTCCGTCAGCCGGAGGTCGTCTAGACGGGATGCCCGGACGAGCGGGCTGTTGGCAGGGGCCCTGCGGGCCGATGCCATCGAGGGTCATCCGGGCGGGGTGCCGAGGGAAGGGGGGCTGGTCGCCGCAGCGCCCTCCCCGGCAGCGCGGGGAGGGCGTCTTTCGGCTCTTTTCCGCGTTACTTCAGCGGGGTGCGTACGCGCGTGCCGGCGAAAAACTCCTTCTCGGAGTCGGTGATCAGCACGGTCGCCGTGTTATCCTCCACGTGCAGGATCAGCAGCTCGCCGTAATCCACCGGGGTCGTCACCTTGTGGGGCGCCCTCGGAGTGCCGAGTTCATGGACGTCGCGGTAGTAGACGCGGTAGAGCTGGCCGGGCCGGATGCCGTGCGCGCTGCCGCGGTCGATGAAGGCGATTTGCGTCTCGGCCACCATGCTGTGCTTCTCCTCGGGCTTGATGATCACCGCCTCGATCCCCTCGGCGCTGGGGGCGACCGGAATGCGCGGCAGCCGCCGGCTGTAGGGCATGAGCCGGTCGTTCAGGAAGATCGGGCGGTAGGCGGCGACGACCTTGGCGACGGCGTAGTCGGGCTCGCGCTGCAGAATCTCGAGCACGCCGCAGAGCAGATGCTGGGTGCCGATGAGCTCCCGGCTGTCGGCGGCATAGATCGGGTCGAACGTTCGGAAGATGGTATGGCGTTCGCCGGCGGCGAGCGCCGCGCCGCCTTCGGGCTTGATGTAGACGATGTCCCCGTGGCTGATCATCGTTCGGGCGCGGTCGCGCAGCTTGAAAATCGTTCCGTGGGGCGCAACCGGCGTCCGGCGGATGAAGCCGACGCGGTCGATCGAGGCATAATAGAAATGAATGAAGTCCGCCTCTTTTCCGCCCTCGGATGACCCCGCGGCGCCTTTTTTCCGCACGAGGCGGAGCTTCTGGCCCGGGTAGATCAGGTGCGGGTTGGCGATCTGTTTGTTCTCTTCCCACAATTCCGGCCAGACCCAGGGCGAGGCGGCGAAGCGCTGGGAGAGCCCCCAGAGCGTGTCGCCTTTCTGCACCGTGTAATAAAATCCGTTCTCGGTTTCGACGATGCTGCCGGGTTCGGCCGCCGTTGCGGAACAACCGCCGACGGCCGCGATGCCGACCAGGAGGGCCAGTGCGACGCCTGCCAACGAGGTCCTGCAATTCATATGCGACTCCAAGTGGTTGAAGGGATTCGACCGGCGGGCGACACCGGTCCGCCGGGTCCGGTTCACTGCTTCCGATAGTAAATTTTATCCGAGAAAGGGCGAAAAGGCAAGTTCGGGGGACGGCCCGGGACGGCCGTCGCGATTGGAAAACACTTAAAAAAAAGGCCCTTGCGGCTTGCCGCCGCAAAGGCCTTGGATGCAGAAGGCAGCGGGGAAGGGGATTACATCATGCCGCCCATGCCCCCCATGCCGCCCATGCCGCCCATGCCGCCGCCGCCGCCCGGCATCGGGTGGTCCTGCTTCTCCTCGGGTTTCTCGGCCACCATGGCCTCGGTGGTCAGCATCAGCCCGGCCACGGAGGCGGCGTTCTGGAGCGCGAGACGCACGACCTTCTTCGGGTCGATGACCCCGGCCTCGAGCAGGTCCTCGTACTCGTTCTTCTCGGCGTTGTAGCCGAAGGCGCCCTTGTTGGCCTTGACCTTCTCGATCACCACCGAGCCCTCGAAGCCGGCGTTGTTGGCGATCTGGCGCAGCGGCTCCTCGATCGCGCGGGCGACCACCTTGACGCCGAGCTTCTGTTCGGCTTTGACCTTCAGCTTGTCGAGGGCCTCCAGGCAGCGCACCAGGGCGACGCCGCCGCCCGGGACGATGCCCTCCTCGACGGCGGCGCGGGTCGCGTTGAGGGCGTCCTCGACGCGGGCCTTCTTCTCCTTCATCTCGGTCTCGGTCGCGGCGCCGACGTTGATCACCGCGACGCCGCCGATCAGCTTCGCCAGGCGCTCCTGAAGCTTTTCGCGGTCGTAATCGGAGGTGGTCTCTTCGATCTGGGCGCGGATCTGCTTCACGCGGCCCTCGAGCGACTGGCGCGAGCCGGCGCCGTCGACGATCGTGGTGTTGTCCTTGTCGACGGTGATGCGCTTGGCGCGGCCCAGGTCCTGGACCGTCACGTTCTCCAGCTTGATGCCCAGGTCCTCGGAAACCACCTGGCCGCCGGTCAGAATCGCGATGTCCTCGAGCATGGCCTTGCGGCGGTCGCCGAATCCCGGGGCCTTCACGGCCACGACCTGCAGCGTCCCGCGCAGCTTGTTCACGACGAGCGTCGCGAGCGCCTCGCCCTCGACATCCTCGGCGATGATCAAAAGCGGCTTGCCCATCTTGGCGACCTTCTCCAGGATCGGCAGGAGGTCCTTCATGCTGCTCAGCTTCTTTTCGTTGATCAGGATGAAGGGGTTGTCGAGGGAGCAGACCATCTTCTCCGGGTCGGTGATGAAATAGGGCGAGAGGTAGCCGCGGTCGAACTGCATGCCCTCCACCACCTCGAGGGTGGTCTCCATGCCCTTGGCCTCCTCGACCGTGATGACACCCTCCTTGCCGACCTTGTTCATCGCCTCGGCGATGATGTTCCCGATGGTTTCGTCGTTGTTGGCCGAGATGGTCCCGACCTGGGCGATCTCGCGCTGGTCCTTGGTGGGCTTGGAAAGGTTCTGGAGCTCCTTCACGATGGCCTCGACCGCCTTGTCGATGCCGCGCTTGATCGCCATCGGGTTGTTGCCGGCGGCGACGAGCTTCTGGCCTTCCTCGTAGATGCAGCGCGCGAGCACGGTGGCGGTCGTGGTGCCGTCGCCGGCCATGTCGCTCGTCTTGCTGGCCACTTCCTTGACCATCTGCGCGCCCATGTTCTCGAACTTGTCCTCGAGCTCGATCTCCTTGGCGACGGTCACCCCGTCCTTGGTCACCGTGGGGGAACCCCAGGTTTTATCGATGACCACGTTGCGGCCCCGCGGGCCCAAGGTCACCACCACGGCGTCCGCCAGGGTCTTGACACCGTTCAACATGGCCTCGCGGGCCCTCATGCTGTACTTGATGATTTTGGCTGCCATCGTTCGCTATCCTCCCTGTCCTATTCGATGATTCCGAGAACGTCGTCTTCGCGCAGAATGAGGTACTCTTCCCCTTCGATCTTGACCTCCGTGCCGGAGTACTTGCCGAAAAGGATCCGGTCGCCCTTCTTCACCTCGAGCGCGATGCGCTTGCCGTCGTCTCCGACCTTGCCGGTGCCCACGGCCACCACCTTCCCCTCGACCGGTTTCTCCTTGGCGGTGTCCGGGATGATGATGCCTCCCTTGGTGGTCTTCTCTTCCTCGACGCGTTGAACCAGAATGCGATCCTGAAGCGGTCTCAGTTTCATGATACCCGGTCTCCTTCATCACCAATCGAATTGTTTGGCAGTTGCATTGGTCTAGCAAATTCGGGGCGAATGCTCAGGGCGGTTTCCGAGGGGGGATGGTTCACCTCCTTTCCGATGCCGGGACGTTCCGTATTAATTAGATTATTGAATTAATTAGAAAAATCTTAAAACCCGATTTTCATAGGCCTGATGATAAGCACGCTTTTTGTTTTGTAAATACGGTGGCGCGAATAATTTGCGGCGGACCGCAACCAGGCCGTCCAGCAGGCGGGCCGTCCTTGACCGGGAGGCCGCGCGGCAGGCTTCCACGGCGGGCGTGCGCCGCATCCCCGGGCGCAGTCCGCCGCAACCGGTTCCCCGCGGGTGACCCGCTCGGTTCCGGGATGGTCCGCAAGGGCGCAGATTATTCCGACGTTTTCGAAGCGGCCGGTGGGCTGGTGGAGGGCTCGGCGGCCTTGGGCTTGGCGGCCGCGCCCGGGGATTTGCCGGAGTAATCGGTAACGTACCATCCGGATCCCTTGAGGTGGAACGTGCTCTGGGAGATCAGGCGATGGAGCTTGCCCGAGCAGTGCGCGCATTTCGCCAGGGGCTTGTCGGAGAAGCGCTGCAGCGCCTCGATGATCTTTCCGCAGCCTTCGCATTCGTACTCGTAAAGCGGCATGGGCCAGGGTTCCTTCAGTGTTCCGGTCATGGGCCGGCCGCGTCATCCCCGGCGCGGGGAGACTTCCTGCCGGCAATTCGCCACCATACCAAGCCGTGGGATATTGTCAAGGGTGTTTGTCGACGCGCTCGTAAACCAGACGCCAATCCTTGAAAAAATCAAGCACGGCCGGAAGCCCCTCGATCTTCCGGCTGCTCAGGATATCGTTCGTCACGGCATGCACGCGCCGCTCCTCCTCCAGGCGCTCGGCCGGGGAGGCATCGAAGCCCTGGAGAAAGCGGCTGAAGCGCACGATGTGGATCAGCTCGTGCGCAATGATGTACAAGGCGAACGGCAGCAGGCCGAGGGCCGCGTTCGCCCGCAGCGCCGCCAGGATCGTGTGGTCCTGCAGGCAGATCTTGTAAAAATCGTAGGTGGCGGACCCGAGCGAGGCTTCGCGCGGCTGACCGCGATAGCGGATGATCTGAGCGAACGGGCCGTCGATCACCTCGTGCGGCAAGAGCCCGGCGAGCGTCTTGACGTCGTACTTGGGGCGCAGCCACTCACTGGCCGACATCTTGTAGTGGATGCTGACCAGCTCCTCGGCCATCCCGGCCGCCTGGGTGACCAACGCCACCTGCCGCGGAGTGAATCGTTCCCGGCGGGCGGCGGCGCTTCGGGACCTTCGGCTGGGTGTGGGGGCCGTTGCCATTCGGGTTGATCATCGGCTTCAGGCCGCAAGGGTCTGGGTGGCGGCCAGCGCGATGCCGACGGCCCGCTTCAGCTGCCGCCGCGACGCCTCGTCGTTGTCGACGAAACGGATCCCCATGCCGCGGTTCACCACCTTGTTCGCGGGGACGCCGGCATTGGACCAGACCACGACCGCGTTGAGCCGCAGGACGCCGATTTCGGGGAGCTCGAGGCTCAGGACGAAGCGTTCGTTCAACGGCAGCGGGTTGGCGGTGGCGGCGAACGCTCCGCCGGTGCTCACGTCCCGCAGCTGCACGGGAATGGTCGACTGGGGCAGATGGATCGTGCCGCGCCAGGAGACGGCCAGCCGTGGCGTCTGCCGTTTTTCCTCCCAAGACACGGACGGTTCGAGCGCCAGGCCGGCCTCGGCGTCCGCACCCTGTCGGATCCGTTTTTTCACGTAGGCGCCGATGAACCAAATGAGGATGAATCCGATAAAAACGGTGCCGCCCACTGCCACGCTGGTCATCAACATCTCGCCGTTTTCCATCGTCTCCCGCACCTCGCTCGCTGCCTGATCGATCTCGGGGAGTAAATCCCGCCAACTCATTATACCACGGGCGGCTTCCGGGGTCCATTGCGGCGCAGGCCGGAGGCACGCCCTTTCTCCCCGTGGGGGCTATCCCGATGCCGTCGAAGCGATCCGCGAGGCGGAAGTGAAAAAAAATATGGACAAAGATGATTCGGCTGTGCTAGAAGATCAAGGTTATGCGGGTTGCTTGGATCCGCGACCTAAAGCCGGACCGCCCGGCGAATAAGGGGGTGATGGATTGGGCAGCGTCATCAAGAAGCGCAGAAAAAAGATGAGGAAACACAAGCATAAAAAGCTCCTCGCCAAGACCCGCCACCAGCGCCGAAGCAAGTAGACCGAAGACCGCGCC
Organism: uncultured Desulfatibacillum sp.; assembly: GCA_964573635.1. Classification (GTDB taxonomy): domain Bacteria; phylum Desulfobacterota; class Desulfobacteria; order Desulfobacterales; family SpSt-501; genus SpSt-501. Next base: position 124,165 of record CAZNKG010000003.1, read on the forward strand.
TAGCGCCCGACGATACCCATCACGACCCTCGCAAGACCGCCGGCACGGCTTGGCCGGCGGTCTTGATTTCCGCCCGCTGCGGGGCGGTTTCCGCCCGAGGCCGCGCGCCGACCGCGGAGCGAGCCGCCCGCCGGTTTCATTTGGCGCCCGATGAGTCCTTGAGGAAGCGGAACAACTCGGAATCGGTGGTCATCACGAGCGCGCTCGACTTGTCCATGGTTTCGTTATAGACTTCGAGGGACTGGACGAATGAGTAGAACGCCGGGTCCTGGCCGTGGGCCCGGGCGTAGATCTGGGTCGCCTCGGCGTCGGCCCGGCCCTTGATTTCCTGGGCGACCCGGTAGGCGCCGGAGATGATCGATTGGAGTTCCTTGTCCTTGTCGCCCAGGATTTTCTGCGCCTCCCCGCGGCCCTCGGAGCGGAATTTTTCGGCGATCTGCTTGCGCTCGGCGATCATGCGGTCGTAGACCGACTTGCGCACCTCCTCGACGTAGTTGATGCGCTTGATCTTGACGTCCACCAGCTCGATGCCGAGCTCGCGCAGCTTGGGCTGGGCCTGCTCCAGAACGCCCTGGGTGATCTTCTCCCGTCCAACGCTGATGGTGTAGGCGCTTTGCGGCTTCTGCTCCTCGTCCTCGAGGCCGATCTCGGTCGTGTCGAGCTCGCGGTTGGACTTGCGCACGGCGTCGATCAGCCGGTGGGAGGTGATGAAATTGCGCACCGCCGGGTCGATGATATCGTTCAGGCGGCTGATGGCGTTCATCCGGTTGTTGACCGTTTGAAAGAATCGCACCGGATCCACGATGCGCCAGCGCGCAAACGTGTCGACCCAGATGAAGGTCTTGTCCAGGGTCGGGATCTGCCCCGGGTCGCCGATCCATTCCAGCAGGTTCTTCTGGAAGAAATGGGTTTTCTGGATGAAGGGCAGCTTGAAGTTCAGCCCGGGATCGGTGACCGGTTGACCGACGATCCGGCCGAACTGGGTGATGACGACCTGTTCGGTCTCATCCACGATGAACGCCGACTCGTAGACGACGACCGCCGCCACGAGCAGCACCACGATTCCAATTCCCTTGAGTTTCATTTTTCGCGGGCACCCGGGTTCGTGAGGTTCAGGAAGGGCAGCATGTTCTTCTGGTCGGAGTCGACGATGTACTTCGATCCGATTTTGGGAAGAACCGTGCGCATGTTTTCCAGGTAGAGCCGCCGCTTGGTGACGTCCTTCGCCTTGGCGTACTCGGCGTAGAGGGAGTTGAAACGGGCGGCGTCGCCGCTGGCGCGGTTCACGCGGTTCAAGGCGTAGCCCTCGGCCTCCTTGATCATGCGGTCGGCCTCGCCGCGCGCGGCCGGGATGGCCTTGTTGAACTCTTCCTTGGCCTGGTAGATCAACTGCTCTTTTTCCTGGGTGGCCTGGTTGACCTCGTTGAAGGAGGGTTGGACCGGAGGCGGCACGTTGGTTTTTTTCATCTCGACCGTGACGATGTGGATCCCGGCATCGGCGCGGTCAAGCTCGCGCTGCAGGAGCTCCCGGCCCTCCACGGCGATTTCGTCGCGCTTGCTGATGACTTCGTTGATGCTCCGGTCCCCCACGACCAGCCGCATCGTGGCCTCGGACATGTCCATCAGCAGGCGGCGCACGTTGTTCACTTTGAACATGTAGTTGTAGGGGTCCTTGATGCGGTACTGCACCACCCATGGAACCACGGCGACGTTCAGGTCCCCGGTCAGCATGAGCGCCAGCGTGGTGTCGTCCGCGGCGGCCCGCTGGCGGGCGCGGAAATCCGGCTCCACCGCGCTCACGCCGAACTCCTCGGACTGGACCCGCTTGACGTTCACCTTGGTTACCGTGTCGATGCCGAGCGGCAGCTTGAAATTGAGGCCCGGCTGGGTCGTTTCGATATACCTGCCGAAGCGCTGGATGACGCCGACCTCATCCTGGTTGACCGTGTAAACGGAGGTCAAGGCGATGGCCGCGAGGGCCAGCACCCCAACGGCCAACGGGCCGCCAGGCAGCTTGAACTTCTTGAACTGCTTGACGATATCGTCCATCTGGGGCGGTACGCCGCCCCGGCCCTGCTGCTGTTTCAGCTTTTCCCAGTCCCAACTCATCGGATTACCTCAATCATGCCGGCTCGGTGAGGTCCCCGTCGATGCGCCGCTCCCCATTCCGGGAGAGCGGGCTGCAAGGCGGCGGCGCGCAAGCCAATATCTGCCAAGTTAAGGGAGGCACCGAGTCAAGTCAAGCAAAAAGCGACCGCTGCCGCCGCCGATGCGCCCGCCGGTCTTGCGGTCTTTTGGCCGCGGCAGCCGCCGCCGGCGTTGCCATTCCGGCCAGCTCGCGGCATAATGCCCGCATGCCGCCGGTCTGCGGTCGGCGCGCAGTTGAGGATATGGCGAAAAAACAACCCACGGATGCCGCTCCGATCGGGCGGATTCTCACCCCGCTGCTCGAGAACCTGCGCCCGGAGACGGCGGCCGGCATCCTGGATGTCTGGAAGGTCTGGGCGCAGGCTGTCGGCGATGAGGCCGCACGGCACGCGCAGCCCTCCGGTTTCAAAGGGCAGGTGCTGCTGGTGGCCGTGGACAGCTCGACCTGGCTGCACCATCTTCACTTCCAGAAATCCGATCTGGTCGCGCGCATCAACCGGCTGCTTGACCGCGCCGTGGTCGGCGACATCAAGTTCACGATCGCCGCGTTGTAGCCCCAAATGAAAGAGCGCACCACCGAAGCCGTGCTCGGCGGACGCCTTCTGGTCGAGCAGCCGCGGCGCGGCTACCGCTTCTCCGTCGATGCGCTGTTGCTGGCCGCCTTTTTCCGGCCGGCGGGCTGCCGGAGCCTCGTGGACCTCGGGACCGGCTGCGGGATCATCCCGTTGATCCTCGCCCACCGCCACCCGCGCCTGGCGATCACCGCGATCGAGATCCAGCCGGCGCTCGCCGCCATCGCGGCCGCGAACGTCCGCCGCAACGGGATGGAGGACCGGATCACCGTCCTTTCCGGGGACCTTCGCCAGCTCGCCGCGACGGGCGCAGGGGGGCCGTTCGATGCCGCCGCCGCCAACCCGCCCTACCGCCGCGCGAGCTCCGGCCGGATCAACCCCGATGCGGAGCGGGCGCTCGCGCGCCACGAGATCGCGCTGACCCTTCCGGAGCTCGTGCGCGCCGCGGCCGCGCTGCTCCGAAACGGCGGCCGGTTTGCGACGATCTACCCCGCCGAGCGTCTAACCGAGCTGTTGGGGTGCATGGGCGGCCAGCGCCTGGAGCCCAAGCGGCTGCAGGCCGTGCACTCCCGGCGCTCGAGTCCCGCCAAGCTCATCCTCGTCGAGGGGGTGAAGGGCGCCCGGCCCGGGATCGCCATTTCGGCGCCCTTCATCCTGTATTCGGACTCGGGCGAATACACCGAGCGGGCCCAGGAAATCTTTCGGCCCTGATTGACAACGATCGGCGAAGCCGATATAAAAACAAGATACGCTCGCGGTCGCCCAACGGAGAGGTTGCCGAGTGGCTGAAGGCGCCGCTCTCGAAAAGCGGTATCCCGGCAGAACCGGGATCGTGGGTTCAAATCCCACCCTCTCCGCCAGCATGCCCGGAAGCGCTGCGGCCGCGGAATCCATGCGATCACCGGCGTTTTCCGCCAACCCCGGGCGGCGCCCCAGCCCGATCGCGCGGTCCGATTGCGGAGAGATGTCCGAGTTGGCCGAAGGAACACGACTGGAAATCGTGTGTGCTGCTAATAACGGCACCGTGGGTTCGAATCCCACTCTCTCCGCCATCAACTTTTGAATCAATTCCTTATCTATTGACAATGGGGGTGCCCTTGAGGTGCAAATCGAATGCAATGCGCCTCATCTGCCGGGCGCTGTCCGCCGGCCTTTTGAGCACCTTCATTTCGCCCCCCGCCTGATTCTTTTTTCTGCGCATCCGCCTTATACTTTGCCATGCGGCTGGTTCATTTTTTACCGATGTGGTCCAAGAACAATAGCCGTAGGAGGACTGCGATATGAAGCTGGACCGCATCACGATAGACCTTGAAAAAAATGAACGGGCAGCCATGCGTTCGAAATATGCGCCTGACCGTCAAGCGCGTCGTGGAGCTGGCGGCGCTGTATCCCAACCGCGAGGAGCTGCTGAGGGAATACCCCGAGCTTGAGGATGAGGATATCCGTCAAGCGCTGACCTATGTGGCCACCTACCGGGATGACCGAATCGTCGAGCTGCCCTTGAGCCATGAAACGGTTGCTTGACCAGGGGCTTCCCCTTTGCGCTCAATTTGCTCGCCTTTTTCATTCACCAGATTCTCGAGCCATGCGACCTGAACTGCCAATACTGCCGCAGCCGCTTTAGCTCGCGGCAAGAGTAGTGGAACAATCTGCGGGTCGCCGACCGGTGGCTGCTTTTTGACGACTTCGAACACCTTCTGCGCCATGTCGCTCACCCGGATGAGATTAGAGCCCGCCGGTGGCTCAAGAGCCCGAACGCCCATCCACCCCATCCAGATCCCCAACGCTGCCGATCGCGAGCCGGGCCGATGCATTGCCCGACTGCACCCAAATCATCCGCCGCAGCCTGCCCCCCCTCGACCCGAAAGCCGAAAAACCTCCCGCAGGGCTTTCTGCCGCCGCAGCGCCTCCCGGGGTCCCCCGCTGTGGCCATAAAAGCTGTTCAGCTTGACTTGCTGGGCGTCGACTGCCGGGATTTGATCCCGGATCTTTTTGTGCTACTATCCGGGCAAAACGGCGCTCCTCAGAGGAGAGCCTTCGACGGGCGCGTGTTCAAGACCCCAGCGTTCCGGAACGTTCATGCGGCGGCGGCGCTTGCGGCCGGAATTCGCCGCCGTGGATTTCGCATAGATGTCCTATCAGGTTTTAGCGCGGAAATACCGCCCCCAGAGCTTCGCCGACGTGGTCGCGCAGGACCATGTCACGCGCTCGCTCATGAACGCCCTCGCCGCCGGGCGGGTGGCGCACGGCATCCTCTTCACCGGGCCGCGGGGAACGGGGAAGACCACCGTCGGCCGGATCCTCGCCAAGGCCTTGAACTGCGAGGCCGGCCCGGCGCCCGAGCCCTGCAACCGCTGCCGCTCCTGCGGGGAGATCACCGCCGGCAACGGCGTGGACGTCCTGGAGATCGACGGCGCCTCCAACAACGGCGTGGAGCAGATCCGCGAGCTGCGCGAGACCATCAAGTACATGCCCGCCCGCAGCCGCTACAAGATCACCATTATCGACGAAGTCCACATGCTCAGCACGCCGGCCTTCAACGCGCTGCTGAAGACTCTCGAGGAGCCCCCGGCGCACGTGCTCTTCATGTTCGCGACGACCGAGCCGCACAAGATCCCCATCACCATCCTCTCGCGCTGCCAGCGGTATGATTTCCGGCGTGTCCGTGCGGGGGTCATCGCCGACCACCTCGAGCGGGTCTGCGGGCGGGAGGGGGTTTCGATCGACCGCGAGAGCCTGGAGCTGATCGCGCGGGAGGCCGCCGGGAGCATCCGCGACGCGCTGAGCCTGCTCGACCAGGTGCTCGCCGCGGCGGCCGGCGCGGGCGGGTACCGGCAGGTCCTCGAGCTCCTGGGGGCCGTCGACCGCCACCAGCTGCACGCGCTCGCCGCCGCGCTCCTCGCCCGCGATGCGCCGGCATTTCTGGCCGTGCTCGACGAGGTCTTCGACCGCGGCCATGACCTGAAGAAGCTCTACGCCGACCTCCTCGAGCTCCTTCGCGACATCCTGGTCGTGCAGACCTGCGAAACCCCCCAGGCGGCGATGGACCTGCCGGCCCACGAGATCGAGCGGCTGAGGGAGGTCGCGGCCCTGGCGTCGCCGGACGAGGTGCACCAGGCGCTCGGGCTCCTCTTCCAGGAGGAGGCCGCCGTGCGGCTGTCGCCCCGGCCGCGGCTCGCCGTGGAGATGGCTTTCTTTAAAATCCATCGGGCGCCCCGGATGGTGGCGATCGACACCCTCATCGAGCGGCTGGAGGCGCTGCGCGGGGAGATCGGCCCGGCGGCCGCGCCGCCTCCGCCGGCGGCCAATTCGGCCGCGCCGCCGCCCTCCGCCGCGCCCGGGGCGGCGCCGCCCCCGGATCCCGCGGAAGGCGCCGGGAAGCCGCCGGAGCGGCCGGAGGCGCTCTGGGCGGAGATCCTCGAGCGGGTCGGCCGCGAGCAGCCGAGCCTGGCCGCGAACCTGAAGCGCGCCAGCCTGGGGCGCACCGAGCCCGGCCGCATCGAGGTCGTGGTGCCCGAGAACCATTTCGCCTTCGGGGTGCTCAAGCGCGAGAAGAACTTGGCCCTCCTGCGCCGGATCTGCAGCGACATCTTGGGTCAGCCCCAGGAGGTGGCGATCGCCGGCGGACCGGAGGAAGGCGCCGGGCGGGCCGGCCGGCGCGACCAGAACCGGCGGCTGGAGCACCGGACGCTCAGCCACCCGCTGGTGACCGATTCCATCGAGATCTTCAAAGGCAAGTTCCTGGGCGTTCAGGTGATCGAGGAGGACGAGGCATGAAGGGCATGGGAAGCATGGTCAAGCAGGCGCAGAAGCTGCAGGCGCGCATGCTGAAGCTGCAGGAGGAGCTCGCGGGCCGGACCGTGGAATCCACCGCCGGGGGCGGCATGGTGCGCGTCGTCGCCAACGGCCGGCAGCAGGTGGTGTCGGTCGCGATCGAGAAGGAGGTGGTCAACCCGGAGGATGTCGATTTGCTCCAGGACATGATCCTCGCCGCGGTCAACGACGCGCTCGCCAAATCCCAGGAGATGGTCAGCGCCGAAATGAACAAGCTCGCCGGGGGCTTCAACCTGCCGGGGTTCATGTAGCACGAGGCCGCCGAGCGCGCCTTGAGGCCATCGCCCGGCCCCGGCGCCTCTTGGCGACGGTCCGCGAAGGAAGGACGGCATGGACTACTACCCAGCGCCTATCCGCCGGCTGATCCAACGCCTGGCACGCTTGCCCGGCATCGGGGAGAAGACGGCCGAGCGCCTGGCGCTCCATCTCCTGCGCGCCGCCGACGGCGAGGTGGCCGAGCTCGCCCGCAGCCTGACGGAGGTCAAGGAAAAGGTGCGCCTTTGCTCGGGGTGCTTCGCCCTGAGCGAGGGACCGCAGTGCGCCATCTGCGCCGACCCGGCCCGCGACACGGGGGTGCTGTGTGTCGTGGAACAGCCGGCGGACATGGTGGCGCTCGAAAAATCGGGGGGGGTCGCGGGCCGCTACCATGTCCTCGGCGGGGTGCTCGCCCCCCTGAGCGGGGTCGGCCCGGAGGATATCCGCCTGCGCGAGCTGTTCGCCCGGGTCGAGGCCGGCGGAGTCCGCGAGCTTATCCTCGCCACGGGAACGAGCGTCGAGGGCGAAAGCACGGCGGCCTTCATCGCCGAACGGCTGAAGGGCCGAGGGGTCGCCCTCACGCGCATCGCCTCGGGTGTGCCGATGGGCGGGGACCTGAAATACGTCGACCAGGTGACGCTGAGGCGCGCCATGGAGGCCCGCCGTGTCGTCGGATGAGCCGCGGGCCGAGGCGCTCTTCGCCTGCCGCCGCTGCGGGGATTGCTGCCGCGGGTACGGGGGCACCTATCTCAGCGCCGGGGATATCGAGGCGGTCGCCCGCTTTTTAGGGATCGGGGAGGACGAGTTCATCGCGCGCTACTGCGCGCGCTCCGGCGGCCGCCCGATCCTCGCCCAGCAGCCGAACGGCTACTGCGTCTTCTGGGACGGGCTGTGCGCCATCCACCCCGTGAAGCCGCGGATGTGCCGCCGCTGGCCGTTCATCGAAAGCCTGCTCGTCGACCCGGCCAACTGGCACCAGATGGCCTCCTGCTGCCCCGGCATGCGCACCGATGTCTCGCCCGAACGGGTGCGCGCCTGCGCGGCGGCGGTGCTCTCCGCCGGCCGGCCCGAAGCGACATGATCGGCGTGATCGACTCCGGGCTGGGGGGGCTGCATGTCGTCGCAGCGCTCCACCGGGCGCTGCCGGAGGCGGACATCACCTATTTCGGGGACACCGCGCGCGCCCCGTACGGGACCCGCGGCCCGGAGCGGATCGCCCGCTTAACCGCAGCGGGCGCCCGGCTCGCTCGCGCGCAAGGGGCGCAGGTGCTGGTGGTGGCCGGCCACAGCATGGCCTGCGCGGAGCCCGCCGCCTGGAGGGACGCGCTCGGCATCCCCGTCTTCGACATCGCCGCCGCCTGCCTGGAGGCGGCCGTGCAGCGGACACGCTCCGGGCGTCTCGGCGTCATCGCCTCCCCGGCCGCCGTCGAAAGCGGCCGCTACGGCGGGTGGCTCGCCGCGCGGGCGCCGCGGGTGCGCTTGACCGCCGTGGCCTGTCCGGCCCTGCCCGTCCTCGTCGAGGAAGGCTTCGCCGGGCGGCGCGAAGCGGCCCTGCTCGTCAAGCGCTGCATCCGGCCGCTTCGGCAGGCGCAGGTCGACACGGTCGTGCTGGGAAGCAGCTATCTCGTGGCCCTGCGGCCGGTGCTCCAGCGCAAGCTCGGGGCGCGGGTCGTCGTCGTCGACGGCGCCGCGGAGCTGAGCGCCGCCGTCGCGCGCCGGGTCGCGGCGCGCCGCGCCGCGGGGGAGGGCGCCCCGCCGGCGGCCCCGCGGCTGCGCCTTACGGTCTCGGAGCTGACCCCGCGGGTGCGGCGGAGCGCCGGGATCCTGCTCGGAAGGCAAGCGGACCTCGAATGGTTGGAGGCCATCGCGCATGACGGACGACCATGACCCGCTGCACCGCGAGGCGGCGGCCGCCGCGCAGACGATCCGCCGGCTGGAGGCGGAGCTCGGCAAGGCCCGGCTCGCCTGTGATGAGGCTTTGCAGCAGCTGCAGCAGGCCCAGAAGATGGAAACGCTCGGCACGCTGGTGGCGGGCGTCGCCCACGAGATCAACAACCCCCTCAACCTGATTCTCTACAACCTGCCGCTGCTACGGCAAGTGTGGTCCGACCTGCTGCCGGTGCTGCTCGACCTCGGGCCGTCGGCGGGGGAGCGCAAGTTCGGCGGGCTCGCGATCGGCTTCCTCAAGGAGAACCTCGCCCAGATGCTCGCGGACACCGAGCTGGCCGCGAGTCGGATCGCCAAGACCGTGGCCGACTTGAAGCACTACTGCCGGCAGTCCGATGCGGCGGACCGGCATCCTCTGAACCTGAACACCGCGGTCCAAAACGCGCTGCGGCTCGCCCGTGCCACCCTGAAGAAGGCCGGGATCTCCCTGCGCACGGAGCTGGACGAGGCGATCCCCGAGATCGAGGGCGACCTGCCGAACATCGAGCAGGTGGTTCTCAACATCCTGGTGAACGCGGCCCAGGCCATCGACCACGACCACGGGGAGATCGTGGTCCGCACGGGGTATTCGAGCAAGGACGGGCGCGCGCGGCTGGAGATCGAAGACAACGGGCGGGGGGTCTCCCCCCGGATCCGGGAGCGGATCTTCCTGCCGTTCGTGACCGACAAGCAGGCGCAGGGGGGGACGGGCTTGGGCTTATCCGTCAGCTTCCGGCTCGTGCAGGCCCACGGCGGCGAGATCCGCTTCGAGGACCGGCCCGGCGGCGGGACGGTCTTCATCGTCTCGCTGCCGACCGCCTTCAATCGCCGCGCCCCGAAGATCCTGGTGGTCGACGACGATCCGCAGGTGCGGCAGATCCTGCGCGAGGCGCTGCTGCTGAACCGCGCCTACCGCATCGAGGAGGCATCGAACGGCATCGAGGGCTCGCTGCGCATCGGGACCTACCGGCCGGACCTGCTGATCCTGGATGTCTTCATGCCCGAGATGGACGGCCTCGAGGTCTGCCGCCACCTGCGCAACGAAAGCGCGCTTTCCGGCATGCAGGTGATCGTGACCACCGGCTATCCCAACCATCCCAAGCTGGCCGAAATCGCGGCCCTGGGCTTCACCCACGTCATCGAGAAGCCCTTCGACATCCCGCGCCTGCTCGCCACCGTCGCCGCGCTGCTGCCCGGGGGCTGAACGGGCGGCCGCCGGTCACGTCTCCGGCGAGGCGAAGCTCGCCTTGAAAAACTCCCGGTTGGAGCGGGCGATGTGCACGATGCCGATCTCCTTGGGGCAGGTCTTTTCGCACTCGCGGTGGTTGGAGCAGTTGCCGAAGCCGCAGGCGTCCATGGCCCGGACCATGCCGAGCGCGCGCCGTGCGGCCTCCGGGCGCCCGTGCGGCAGGAGCGCAAACTGGGAGATCTTCGCGCTGACGAACAGCATCGCGGAGGCGTTCGGGCAGGCGGCGACGCAGGCCCCGCAGCCGATGCAGGCCGCCGCGTCCATGGCCGCCTCGGCGGCGGCCGGCGGCACCGGCAGGGTGTTGGCCTCCGGGGCGCTGCCCGTGTTGACGGAAATGAACCCCCCCGCCTGGATCACCCGGTCGAGCGCGCTGCGGTCGACCGCCAGGTCGCGGATCACTGGAAACGCCCGCGCGCGGAACGGCTCGATCACCAGCGTGTCGCCGTCCTTGAAATGGCGCATGTGCAGCTGGCAGAGGGTGGTGCCGGGAAGCGGGCCGTGGGGCTGGCCGTTGACGAGCGCGCCGCAGGCCCCGCAGATCCCCTCGCGGCAGTCGTGCTCGAAGGCGATGGGCTCCCGGCCCGCGAGCGTCAGGTTTTCGTTCACCACGTCGAGCATCTCCAGGAAGGACATGTCCGTGGAGATGTCCTTCGCGGTGATGACCTCAAAGCGGCCCTTGTCTCGGGGACCTTCCTGCCGCCAGATCTTCAGCGTCAGCTGGATGGTTCGGCTCACTTGTAGCTCCTTTGAGTCAGCGAGACGTTTTCATAGACGAGAGGCTCCTTATGGAAGTTCGGGGCGCGCCCCTCCCCGGTGAACTCCCAGGCCGCGACGTGGCAGAAGTTCTCGTCGTCGCGGCGGGCCTCGTTCTCCTCGGTCTGGAAGGCTTCGTTGAAGTGCCCGCCGCACGACTCCTGGCGGGCGAGCGCGTCGATGATCATGAGCTCGGCGAACTCCATGAAGTCCGCGACGCGCCCGGCTTTTTCCAGGCTCTGGTTGAAGCTCGCCGCCCCGCCGGGCACCCGGACGTTCTGCCAGAACTCCTCCCGCAGCGCCTGCACCCGGCCGCGGGCCTTTTCGAGCCCGGCGTTGCTGCGCGACATGCCGCAGGCATCCCACATGATCAGACCGAGCTGCCGGTGGAAATCGTCCACGGTGCGCCGGCCGCCGATCGACAGGAGCCGGGCGATCCGCTCCCCGGTCTGCTTCTCGGCGTCGGCGAAGGCGGCGTGCCCGGTGGCGACCTCCGGCAAGCGCGTGCCGGCGAGATAGCCGCCGATCGTGTAAGGGATCACGAAGTAGCCGTCGGCAAGCCCCTGCATCAGGGCGCTCGCCCCCAGGCGGTTCGCGCCGTGGTCTGAGAAATTGGCCTCCCCCAGGACGAAGAGCCCGTCGACCGTGCTCATCAGGTTGTAATCCACCCAGAGCCCGCCCATGGTGTAGTGGACGGCCGGGTAGATCATCATCGGCGTCTGATAGGGGTCGTCGCCGGTGATCTTCTCGTACATCTGGAAGAGGTTGCCGTATTTCTTGCGGATGGTCTCCCGCCCGTCGCGGGCGATCGCGTCGCTGAAGTCGAGATAGACCGCAAGCCCCGTGCTGCCGACCCCTTTGCCCTGGTCGCACTGCTCCTTGGCGTTGCGCGAGGCGACGTCGCGCGGGACGAGGTTGCCGAAGCTCGGGTACTTGCGCTCCAGGAAGTAGTCCCGCTCCGACTCGGGGATCTCGCGCGGCGGGCGTTTGTCGCCCGGCTCCCGGGGGACCCACACCCGGCCGTCGTTGCGCAGGCTTTCGCTCATCAGGGTGAGCTTGGACTGGTAGGTGCCGTGCACCGGGATGCAGGTCGGGTGGATCTGCGTGAAGCAGGGATTGGCGAAGAAGGCCCCGCGCTTGTGCGCCCGGAAGGCCGCGGTGACGTTGCAGGCCTTGGCGTTGGTCGACAGGTAGTAGACGTTGCCGTAGCCGCCGGTGCAGAGCACGACGGCGTGCCCCTCGTGGCGCTCCATCTGGCCGCTCACCAGATGGCGCGTGATGATCCCGCGCGCCTGGCCCCCGGCCACCACGAGGTCGAGCATCTCCCGGCGCGGGAAAAGCGTCACCTTGCCGGCCGCCACCTGCCGCATCATCGCGCCGTACGCCCCCAGGAGCAGCTGCTGCCCGGTCTGGCCGCGGGCGTAAAAGGTGCGCGAAAGCTGGGCGCCGCCGAAGGAGCGGTTGGCGAGCAGCCCGCCGTATTCCCGGGCGAACGGAATTCCCTGGGCGACGCACTGGTCGATGATCAGGTTGCTCACCTGGGCGAGCCGGTAGACGTTCGCCTCGCGGGCGCGGAAGTCGCCGCCCTTGACCGTGTCGTAGAACAGCCGCCAGACGCTGTCGCCGTCGTTCGGGTAGTTCTTGGCGGCGTTGATGCCGCCCTGCGCGGCGATGCTGTGGGCGCGCCGCGGGGAGTCGTGAATGCAGAACGTCTTGACGTTGTAGCCGAGCTCGGCCAGGCTCGCCGAGGCCGAGGCGCCGGCAAGCCCGGTGCCGACGACCAGGACGGTGTACTTGCGCTTGTTCGCCGGGTTGACCAGCTTGAGCTCGAAGCGGTGGCGGTCCCATTTCTGGGGCAGGGGGCCGGCCGGAATCTTGGCATCCAGAGCCATGGGGTGTCCCTTTCCAATTTGGGGCGTGCCGGGAGGATCGGGGGAAGGGCCGCGGGCCGCTCCCGGCCGCAGCGAATCAGGTTCGCGCCATCACGACAATGGGGATCAGGCCGAATCCCAGGGCGACGACCACCCCCAGCGCGACGCTCAACACCTCGATCGCCGGCATGTATTTCGGGTGATTGGCGCCGATGGTCTGAAAGGCGCTCCAGAAGCCGTGGCGGACGTGGAGCCCGAGCACGATCATGGCCGCCGCATAGAGCAGGACGGTCCACGGGCTGGAGAACGCCGCGGCGACGATGTCGTAGATCGTGGTGCCGGTCTTGTCGCGGAAAGTGAAGTTGGTGAGGTGCAGCGCGACGAAGGCGAGGATGATGAGGCCCGTGTAGGGCATGGTCCGCGAGCCGAGCGTCCGCCCCCCGCGGGAGCGGTCCAGCGTGTAGCGCACGGGGCGGGCCCGGCGGTTTTGAATGAAAAGCCACAGCCCCGTTGTGATGTGCACCAGGGCGAAGGCGGCCAGCCCGAGCTCCATCACCGCGAGCAGCGGCCCGAGGGTGTGGAGCTTTTCGGCATAGGCGTTGAAGGCGCCTTTGCCGCCGTAAATCGTCAGGTTGCCGGCCAGGTGGGCGGCCAGGAACCCGATGAAGGCCAGGCCGGTGAGCGCCATCATGAGCTTCTTGCCGATGGACGACCCGAGCGTGCTTGCGATCCAGTTCATGCCGAGCCTCTCCGGAGGTTCACGGTTGCCTCAATTGATCGACCGAAACTAAAACCTATATTACCAGGCGGCGGATCAGTCAACCGGAAACGCCGCGCCGCCTTCACTCGGCGTCCGCCGGGGGCGGCTCGCGGGAGGCGGCCGTCTCCCACCACCAGTCGTCGCGGCGGGCGGCGGAGAGCGCTTTGGCGATCGCGCGGCCGGTTTCGGTCTTCAGCCGGGCCTGCACGTGCGGCAGCCAGTCGCGGGTGACGGCGAAGCCCACCCCCTCGAGCTCCCGCAGCTCCAGGATCAGCGCCAGCTGATCGGCGTCGCGGGCGAGTTGCGCCTCGGGCGTGACCCCGTCATGGTACTCCGCCACGAGCCCGGTGAGGGACGTTCCGAACGGGACGCCGTTTGCGGCGTCGGCGATCGCCCGTTTTTCATCGGCGCGCACATAGGCCTTCTGCACGGCGTTGAGGTCCCCCACGCGCGCTTCGGCCAGGTCATGCACGAGGCACATGCTGATCAGCCGCAGGGCATCCACCCGGGGGTTAAGCTGGGCCATGACGTAGGCGATGAAGGTCGCCGCGAAAACGTGCTCGGCGACCGACTCGCGCCCGGCCCCCAGGAAGTGAAAGCCCGAGCGCGGGATCTCCTTGAGCATGCGGGCCTCGAAGAGCAGATCGGCGATGCGTTTCATCGGGACTCCTCAATGTCGTTTCACGGGGGCGCCTCCACCGGCCGGGCGCGGCCGGGCCGGCGACCTCCCCGGCGGTATCTACGCCCGCCTTGGCCGCAAAAGCAACCCCTCCGCCGCCCGGCCCGCCCCGGAGACCCGGACGCCGGCGGGGCCTGGATGCCGCCGCAGCCGGCGCGATGATCCGGCATGCCGCCGGTGGCGTTTGACATTTAATCCCCTCGGCGTATACTAAGGGATTGATTTTTAAACCACCGGTCGCCAGGCCGGACAGCCAAGGAGAACCCGGAGATTCATGAACTTTGCTCAATTGGATCTGCTCGGCATGATCCGCAATGCCGGCCTCGTCGTCCAGGGCGTGCTGATGCTCCTGCTCTTCTTTTCGGTCGCCTCTTGGACCATCATCCTGGTGAAGGCGCGCTACATCCGCCGGGCGCTGCGCGAGTCGGCCGAGTTCAGCGACTTCTTCTGGAAGAGCCGCGATTTCTCGAGCGCCTTCGCCAAGGCCAAGGCCCTGCCCGCCAGTCCGCTCGCGCGGATCTTCCGGATCGCCTACCTCGAGCTCAAGAAGACGAGCCAGGCCGGCGAGTCCGCCGAGGCGGGCGACCCCGCGGCCGGGGCGGGCTTCGCCTTGGGCGCGCGCCAAGCCGCCACCGATAACGTCAAGCGGGCCCTGCGCCGGGCGATCAACACCGAGATGACCCGCATGACCCAGCTCGTGCCGTTCCTTGCGACCACCGGCAACACGACGCCGTTCATCGGTCTTTTCGGCACCGTCTGGGGAATCATGGACTCCTTCCACGGCATCGGGCAGAAGGGCACGGCCAGCCTCGCCGTCGTCGCCCCCGGCATCTCCGAGGCGCTCGTGGCGACTGCCGCGGGGCTGGCGGCGGCCATTCCGGCCGTCATCGCCTTCAACTACTTCATGAGCAAAATCCGCATCGTCGAAACGGAGTTCCAGAGCTTTTCGGCGGATTTCCTGAACATCGTCGAGCGCGACATCCTGAGGCTCGAAAGGAGACGGGGTTGAAAACCGGCGACAATCACGACAGCCTCATGTCCGAGATCAACGTGACCCCGTTCGTGGACGTCATGCTGGTGCTCCTGATCATCTTCATGGTGACGGCGCCCATGATGATGCAGGGGGTGGACGTCGCGCTGCCGCAGGTCACCACCAAGCCGCTGGAGACCAAGGAGGAGCATCTGATGATCACCGTCAAGCCGGGCGGTGAGATATTCATCAACGACTTCGCGGTGGGCCTCGACACCCTGCAGGACAAGCTTTCCAAAATCATCCAGGGGCGGACCGATCCGGAAGTCTACCTGAAGGCCGACCGCGACGTGGCCTACGGGCTGGTCGCCCAGGTCATGGCGCAGATCAAGGATGCCGGGGTGAGCAAGCTCGGAATGGTCACCGAGCCGGCCGCCCCCGACAAAGAGGCCAAAGGGGCCAAGCCGAAGCGCAAATGAAATCCCGATACGCCCAGCGCCGCGGCGCCGAGGCCGAGCCGGAGGCGACCATCGGCATGCTCTGGTCCTCGGCGGCGGCGGCCTTCGGCCTGCATGCGCTGATCATCGGCGCCCTGATCTGGGTGCCGCCGAGCGCCTCCGGCCCCCGGCTGCCGCCGGGGGCGATTAGCGTGGACCTCGTCTATGCGCCCGGCCCTCCGGCGGGCGGCGGGGGCGGCGGCGCGGCCCCGGCGGAGAAGCCCCGCCCGGAGGAGCCGCCCAAGCCCGCTCCGGCCGAAAAGCCGGCGCCCGTCGCCGCCGTGCCCCCGGCCCCGCCTCCCAAGCCGGTGCCGGAAGCCCCCCGCGCCGAGGTGTCGCTCGCGCCGATCGTCAAGGAGAAGAAGTCTCTCAAGGAGCAGACCAAGGACAACCAGAAGCTGATCGAGCGGGCGATCGAGCGCATCGAAAGAAAAGTGAACGAACCCGATCCCGCCTCGGTGACGGCGGCGATCGACCGCATCCGCCGGAAGCTCGGCGAAAGCGAACCGCGGCCGGCCGGACCGGCCGCCGGGGGGGCGGCCGGCAGCGGCGGCGGAGCCGCGGCCGGCGCCGGGACCGGCGGGGGCGGCGGCGGGGGCGGGGGAGCCGGAGCGATCGAGCCGGTCGACATCTACCGCGTGACGGTCGCGGCGCAGGTGGAAAAAAACTGGGCCTTTTCGCCGCAGCTGGCCGGGCCGAACAAGAACCTGAGGGTCGGTCTGGTCTTCAAGGTGCTTCCGAACGGCGAGATCGCCGACGTGCGCTACACGGAGCGCTCGAACAACAACTACCTCGATGAGTCCGCCTACAAGGCCATCATGAAATCCAACCCGGTGGCGCCGCACCCGCCCGCCGTGCGCGCGCCCTACGTCGAGGTGGCCATCCGGTTCACGCCGGAGGGCATCCGCTGATGGAGGCGGCCGGAGCGGACCGGGAAGAAAAGTTCGGCCGCGGCGTTGCGCCGGGGCCGTGGATGGCATATAGTGGCCGCCGAAATGACACCGCCGCTTCGGCGCGGGCCGGCCGGAGGGTTGCGCTGCCGCCGGCAGCGGGCGGCGTTCGGGGCCGCGTGACCGGTGCACATCACGGGGCTGACCGGCGGTGGCTGAACAAGCACCCGGCCGTCAGCCAAGGCGCGCGGCGCTTTGGAAGGCGCCGCACAAACTCACCAAATCAAGGACCCGCTGCAAGCGCCGCGCCACGCCGGACCACGGCCTGACGCGCCGTTAAGCCGCAGCCGTCCAAGGATAGAGAATGCGATTGCTACGGATTTGGGTTTGCTTTCTGGTAGGCGTCGCCGCGGGGCCGGCAGCTCTCCCCGCGGCCGCGCAGGGCACGGGGGAGGCCTATCAGTATATCGACATCCGCAACCCCTTCATGCGCAAAATCCCCCTCGCCGTGCCGCTTTTCAAGCTGACGGCCGGGGGCGCCCGCGAGGAGGACAGCGCGCGCAAGGCCGCCGACCTCCTGGCGGGCAGCCTCGATTTCACCGGCTACTTCAAACTGCTGGACCGTTCGGCCTTTCTCTTCGATCCGCAGAAAAGCGGGGTCGGCGCCGGGGACATCAACTTCCAGAACTGGACGGTGGTCGGCGCCGAGCTGCTGATCACCGGCCAGTTCGAGCAGTCGGGCGACAGCGTGCAGGTCGAGCTGCGGCTGTTCGACCCGGTCCGCGGCCGCCAGATCCTCGGCAAGCGCTATGCCGGCAGCGCCTCCGAGACGCGCAAGATGATCCACCGGTTCTGCGCGGAGGTGATCTACTACCTCACCGGCAGCAAGGGGGTCTTCAACAGCAAGATCGCCTTCGTCTCCACGGGATCCGGAAAAAAGGAGATCTACGTCTGCGAGTTCGACGGGTTCGCCCCGGCGCGGGTGACCTACAACGAATCGATCACGCTTTTCCCGTCCTGGTCCTCCGACGGGCAGCACCTCGCCTACACCTCCTACAAGTCGGGCAAGCCGGACATCTTCATCCGCAACCTGGCCGACAAGCGGGAAACCACCATCACGAGCGAGGGCGTCAACATCGCGCCGGCCTGGGCGCCGGGGCGCTTCGAACTCGCGGCCACCCTCTCCTTCTCCGGCGACCAGGAAATTTACTTGTTGACTGGACAGGGAAAAATGATTAAAAGGCTGACCAACAGTCGCGGGAGCGATGTCTCCCCGGCCTGGTCGCCGGACGGCCGCAGGCTGGCGTTCGTTTCGGCCCGAACGGGAAGCCCGCAGATTTATATCATGGACTTGGAGAGCGGCAGCGAGCGGCGGCTGACTTTCGAGGGGAAGTACAACACCCAGCCGAGCTGGTCTCCCCGCGGCGACAAGATCGCCTACAGCTCCCAGGTGAACGGTTTCCACCAGGTCTGCGTGATCGACACCGAAGGTCAGAACCCGGTCCAGCTGACACGGGAAGGCGGGGACAGCGAGTCCCCCTCCTGGTCGCCGGACGGGAGCCTGATCGTCTTCAGCTCGACGCGCGAGGGGCCATCGCGGCTTTACGTCATGACGGCTTTCGGCACCGACCAACGCCGCCTTTTGCTCCTGAACGGCGAGCAGACCAGCCCGAAATGGTCGCCGGCGGTCTTCGACTAGCATCCGAATCCACCCAACCTCATACTAAAAAGAAAGGAAAGGGAGGTACACCATGCAGAAGAAGATGTGGATCGTGTTGGCGTTGCTCATCGCATTGCCGGGGTTGATGTTCACCGTTTCGTGCCAGAAGAAGGTCGCGGCCGTGACCCCCGCCGCCGCTCCCGCGAAGCCGGCCCCGGCTCCGGCTCCGGCTCCGGCTCCGGCCCCGGCCAAGCTGCAGGTCCCGGCCTTCATGACCGAGATGATTTTCTTCGATTTCGACAAGGCCGTCATCAAGCCCGAGGCCCAGGCCGTCCTGAAGAAGAAGGCCGAGTGGCTGAAGGCCAATGCGGCCGTCAGCATGACGATCGAAGGCCACTGCGACGAGCGCGGCACCAACGAGTACAACTTGGCGCTCGGAGAGCGCCGCGCCAATGCGGCGAAGAAGTTCCTGGTCGACCTCGGCATCGACGGCAAGCGCCTGACCACCATCAGCTACGGCGAGGAGCGGCCGATGGATCCGCGCCACACCGAGGAGGCGTGGGCCAAGAACCGCCGCGCCCAGTTCGTGGTGAACTAGACCGGATGGCTCTCCGGCCGGCCGGGGGCCGCACGGCCCGCCGCCGCGGAGAGGGAGTGTGAACGATCGGAACAGACGGCAAGCCTGCGGCTGAAAGCCTGGGTTGCCGTCTGTTCCGTTTGATGCGCCGGGACCGCCGCGCGCGAGGACCCAGAATGAAAAGAACCGTGCTGCACCGGCGTACCCGGATCCTGCTGCTGCTCCTGGCGGCGGCGCTGCTCGGTCCGGCGGGGTGCGTCACCAAACGGGACGTCACCACCATCGACACCCGCCTGAGCGAAATCGAGCTCCGGGACGCCGAGGAGCGCCGCCGCCTGCAGGACATGGCCCGGCTGCGCGAGGCCAACGAACAGGCCCTGCGCCAGCAGGCGGCGACCCTGCGGGCGCAGATCGACGAGCTGCGCGATGAAATCCGCTCCCTGCGCGGCCGGCTCGAGGAACTGGAGCACGGCCAGCGCCAGGCCCGCGCCGGCGGCGACGAAGGCGGCGACAAGGCGCGGCTGGAGCGCCTGGCGCGCCTCGAGGAGTCGGGAGCCCAGCAGAACCAGCGGCTTTCGAGGATCGAGCAGCACCTCAAGCTGGAGGCGATCGCGCCGGTGCCGGCCGCGAAACCCGACCCCAAGGGTCGGCCGGACTCCCCGGCGCCGAAGAGCGCCAGCGAGGAGGAGCTCTACCAGCGCGCCAAGCTCGCCTTCGACCAGGGCAACACCGCCGCGGCCCGCAAGGGCTTCGAGGAGCTTCTCCAGCAGTATCCCGCCTCGCCGAACGCCGACAACGCCCAGTTCTGGATCGGGGAGACGTTTTTCCGGGAGAAGGCGTTCGAAAAGTCGATTCTCGAGTACCAGAAAGTGATCGAGAAGTATCCCAAGGGCAACAAGGTGCCCGGCGCGCTGCTGAAGCAGGGCATGGCGTTCCTCGGCCTGGGGGACAAGGTGAACTCGCGGCTCATTTTCGAGGAGCTCATCCGCAAGCACCCCAACACGGCCGAAGCGAAGGCGGCCGCGGAAAAGCTGAAGGAGCTCAAATGATGCGCGGCGGGCCGCTGCGCATCCGCGTTGCGGCCGGCGGGTGCGCATGCTCAAGGTCGTGGGCATAGATCCCGGCCTCGCGGCGACCGGCCTCGGCGTCGTTTACGGCCGGGGTCGGCGGATCGAGGGCTATGGCTTCGGCTGCATCACGACGCCGGCCGCCGCTGCGCTGCCGCAGCGCCTCGAGCGGCTCTTCACCCGCCTGAACCGGCTCTTCGCCGCCGAATCCCCGGACCTGGTCGTGGTGGAGGATGTCTTCTCCTTGCAGGAATACCCCAAATCGGGTATTGCTCTGGGCCAGGTTTCCGGCATCGTGCTGCTCGCCGTATCGCAGGCCGGCCTGGATTGGACCGAGGTCCCGGTCCGCGAAGCCAAGCGGGTGCTGACCGGAAGCGGGACGGCCGGGAAAGACCAGCTCGAGCTGGCCGTTCGACGGCGACTGGCGCATCCCGGGCCCATCCGTCCGTTTCACGCCTCGGATGCCCTGGGGCTGGCCATCATCGGCTTCGACCGCTCCGGCGGCATGGCGGCCGCCGCGGCTCGGCACGCGCGGGCGGCGGGCCGCAAGCCGTCGTGAGCGCCTATCCCGGCGGCGGCTTGACCGGGGTCGGCGCGGGCGGCAAGGGGTGCGCCTCCGTATGATCGGATACATCCGCGGAACGATTTTGAGCCGGCAGGAGGACCGCTTGCTGGTCTTGGCGAACCAGGTCGGCTACGAGGTCGTCCTGCCGGCGTTCGTCATGGCGGCCTTGGCCGACAAGCGCGACGGGGACGAGGTCGGTCTGTACATCTTCCACCAGCAGACGGAGCGCCAGCCCAAGCCGGTCCTGATCGGGTTTACTTCCGAAATCGAGAAGGAATTCTTCCAGCACTTCATCAGCGTGGAGGACATCGGTCCCCTGAAAGCGGTCAAGGCGCTCACGCTCCCGATCGGCGAAATCGCCCGGGCGATCGAAAGCGGCGATGTCCGGGCGCTCGCGCGCCTGAAGGGGGTCGGGCAGCGGACCTCCCAGAAAATCATCGCCACCCTGGCCGGGCGGATGGGAAAGTTCGCCCTGCGGCGCGACGCGCCGGCGCCCCCGCCCCCATCGACCGAGGACCTCGCCCAGCAGGTGATCGCGGTGATGGTGCACCAGCTCGGCCACCGCGCGGCCGACGCCCGGCAGATGATCGCCGCGGCCCTGAAGCGTAACCCCGGCATTGCGACGCCCGAGGAGCTTTTCGAGGAGGTCTACCGCGGCGAGCAGTCCGGCGCCGGCTCGGGCGCGGGAGGCTGACCATGCCCGACGACATCATCTCCTTCTCCTCCGACCGTGCGGGGGTCGTTTCGCAGCACCTGCAGGAGGAGGACCTGGCGCCCGAGGTCGTGTCGCTGCGGCCGCGACGGCTCAGCGACTACGTCGGGCAGCGGGAGGCGGTCGAGACCCTGCGGATCGCCATCGAGGCCGCCGCGCAGCGCGGGGAGCCGGTCGACCATGTCCTGCTGCACGGGCCTCCCGGCCTCGGGAAGACGACCCTCGCCCACATCATCGCCAACGAGATGGGCGCGAACCTGACGCTCTCCTCCGGCCCGGCGCTCGAAAAGGGGGGGGACCTGATCGGCCTCCTGACCCACCTCGAGCGCGGCGACATCCTCTTCATCGACGAGATCCACCGGCTGCCCAAGCCGGTGGAGGAGCTCTTGTATCCGGCCATGGAGGATTTCGCCATCGACTTCGTCTTCGACAAGGGGGTCCACGCGCGCAGCCACCGCTTTCGGCTCAAGGGCTTCACGCTGGTCGGGGCGACGACGCGGGTGGGGCTGCTGTCGGCGCCGCTCCGGGACCGCTTCGGGATTTTCAGAAGCCTCGATTTCTACGGGCTCGAGGACCTCGTGACGATCACGCGGCGCTCGGCCGAGCTTCTGGGAATGGCGCTCGGCTCGGAGGCCGCCGTCGAGCTTGCGCGGCGCTCGCGGGGGACGCCGCGCATCGTCAACCGCCTGCTCAAGCGGGTGCGCGACTACGGCCAAGTCCGCGCTGGGGGGGTGATCAACGCGCAGACGGTCGCCGCGGCGCTCGCGCTCGAGGGGGTGGACGCGCAGGGGCTGACCGATCTCGACCGGCGCTATCTGCGGACCGTCATCCAGTTCTACCGCGGCGGCCCGGTCGGCATCGAGGCCATCGCGGCGACGCTGCAGGAGGAGACCGACACGCTGGTGGACATCGTCGAGCCCTACCTGCTGAAGATCGGGTTCATCGTCCGGACCTCCTCGGGAAGGAAGGCTTCGGAGTCGGCCTACCGGCACCTCGGCCTCACGCTGCCGCAGCCGAAGCTCTTCGGATGACTTCGCGGGCGCCGCGGGGCGGCCCCGGGCTCGGAGCATGGCGATCATTACCCTCATCACCGACTTCGGCCTTGCGGACGAGTACGTCGGCGTCATGAAAGGGGTGATCCTCGGGATCGACCCCGCGGCCCGCATCGTCGACGTGACGCATGCGATCGAGCCCCGGGACACGGCCCAGGCGGCGTTCACCCTGGCGGCGGCCTATCCGCAGTTCCCGCCGGGGTCGATCCACGTCGTGGTCGTCGACCCCGGCGTGGGCACCGAACGCCGCCTGCTCTGCCTGGAGAGCGACGGGCATTTCTTTCTCGGGCCGGACAACGGCGTTCTGACCCCGCCGCTTCGCCGCGCGCCCGAAAGCGGCCTGCGTCTCCTCCAGAACCCCGCCTTGCGGCGCCCGGAGGTCAGCCCCACCTTCCACGGCCGGGATATCCTCGCGCCGGCCGCCGCCCACCTCTCCCGCGGGGTTCCGGCCGAACGGCTGGGGCCGGCGGTCGACCGCGAGGCAGCGCTCCGGCTCGCCGGCATGGAGGCCGAGACGGCCCCCGACGGCGCGGTCATCGGCCGCATCGTGCACATCGACCGTTTCGGGAACCTGATCACCAACATCCACCGCGATCTCCTGGCGGCCTCCGGGGTGGAGATCCCCGGGACGGCGGCGCGGATCGAAGTCGGCGGACGGAGGCTGCGGGGCGTGAGCGAAACCTACGCGCGGGTCGAAGCCGGAAGGCCGCTCACGCTGATCGGCAGCCGCGGCCTTCTCGAGATCGCCGTGAACTCGGGAAGCGCCCGGGACTTCTTCCGCTCCCGCCGGGGCGACCCCGTGCGGGTCTCCCCATGACCGGCCGGGGCGCGTCGCGGCCGCCCGCCGCCGCCGGCGGGCCCCGCCCCGACAAACGCTGGCGGGTCATCTTCATCGGCGATCAGGGCCGGGTAATCGCCTTTCGGCACCTGCGCGCCATCCTGGCGCTCGCCGCTTCGGCCCTCCTTCTCGCGCTCGCCGCGGCGGTCTTTCTCGCGGTGGTCAACAGCCGGCTGCATCAGCGCGAGCGGGAGCTCGCGGGGGCGCTCGCGCTCGCCGAGCGGCAGGCGCGCGAGCTGCGGAGGGAAAAAGAGCGCCTGACGGCCGAGCTCTTCCTGGTGGAGGCCAAGATGCGGGAGACCCTCGCGGGCGCCGGCCGGCCGGTCTTCGCGGGGCGGCCGGGGGCGGCGGCGCCCTCCATGCCCGTTCCGGACCCGCCCGCCGCTCCGGAAGAGGCCGCCGGACAGGCGGCTTCCCCGGCGCCGCCCGCCGGACCGGGGGCGGCCGCGGCCGCGGGCGGGGTTGCCGGGCGCGGCCTGGCCGTGAGGCTGAACAGCCGCTCCCAAACCGTGGAGGCGCGGGTGACCCTGGCCGTCGTGCGTCCCGGGGGAGGGCCGATCGCCGGGCACGCGGTCGTGGTGCTCAAGAACGACGACCTTCCGGTCGAAAAATGGCTGGCGTTGCCGAACGTCCCGCTTTCGGCGGGGCGGCCGACCGGAGGCCGCCGCGGGGCCGCCTTCGAGATCCGGCATTCGAAGAGCCTGGTGCTGAGCGCCGCGGCGCCAAGGCCGCTTCCGGACTTGAGGGCGGCCGTGCTCTACGTCTTCGACCGCGACGGCGGGGTGTTGTTCGAAAAGGAGTTCGCCGTCAAGATCGTTTCCGAGGAGGGCTGAGCGCCGCCCGACTCGATCAGCGGCAGCAGGGCGGCGAGATCCAGCGCCACCCCCGCGAGGCCGCGGAAGGTGAGGTCGGCCGCATCGAGGCGGTGCCGGGCACGGATGAGATCGAAGATCTCCAGGTAGTTGCCGACGATGCGCCGCTGCCAGTCCAGGCCGAGGCGGGCGGCCAGGCCGGGAATCTCCTCCGGGCGCCCCTCGATCTCCAGGAAATCGCCGTAGGGGAGCGTGTCCAGGCAGAAGAGCGCCTCCCCGTAGCGGAAGCTCTCGCGCCATTTCTCGTAGCGCTGCACGGGCAGAAAACCCAGGGCGGCGAGAAGGCGCTGCATGCTCTCGAAGTCGTTCACTTCCACTTCGATTTCATGCATCTGCTTGAAGTTCGGGTCGGCGCCCGCCGGGATCGACTTGAAGGTCAGGGTCGCCTTGCGGTCCCGGCGCAGGCGCAAGAGCATGCCGCGGCGGCCGAGGCCGCGGTCGCGGTCTTCGAACCGCAGATTGTGCTCGTGGCAGCGCCCGAGGGAGTCGGCGCCGATCGACAGGAGCTTGCGCCGCATCGCCTCCCGATCGGCCACGTGGAACTTGACTTCGGTCTCCATCGCCGGCATGGATCTGCACCGTCCGGAAGGGTTGACCGGCCGCCGCGCGCACCGGGGGCCGGTTTCCGGTTTATAGGAAAAAACGTGAATCCATGTAAAGGGAATTTTTCTGATTTTTGTTGACAAGACGGTTTTCTTTGCATAAATATGTGCGATTTAAAAACATCAGGAGCAGCCCCCGTGAAAAAGACCACCCGCAGCGCCAAAGACAGCGACGTTCAACGTGAATGGTACCTGGTCGACGCCGACGGCGCGGTCCTCGGCCGTCTGGCATCCTCGGTCGCCGCGCGTCTGAGAGGCAAGACCAGCCCGCTCTTCACCCCGCATGCCGACGCCGGCGATTTCGTGGTCGTCGTCAACGCGGAGAAGATCCGGCTGACCGGCCGCAAACTCGATCAGAAGCAGTATCACCGCCATACCGGCTACATCGGCGGGATCAAGACCGAGACCGCCCGGGAAGTCCTTGCCAAGCGGCCGGAAGAGCTCATCCGCCGCGCGGTCAAGGGCATGCTGCCCAAGAACAAGCTCGGCAGCCGGCTGTTCCGCAAGCTCAAGGTCTACACCGGCGGCGATCACCCCCATCAGGCCCAGAACCCCAAGCCGCTCAAAGTCTAATATACCGATCCCGAGGACTGGATGGAAAAGGAAGTTTTTTTCTACGCCACCGGCAAGCGCAAGACCTCGATCGCCCGGACCTGGCTGAAGCCGGGGCAGGGGGCGATCGTCGTCAACGATCTCCCCGTGGAGGAGTATTTCCCGCTGGAGACGACCCGCATGGAGCTCGCCCAGCCGCTCAAGCTCACGAACACGCTCGGCGCCTTCGACGTCAAGGTCTCCGTGCAGGGCGGAGGGCCCGTCGGCCAGGCCGCGGCGATCCGCCACGGGATCACCCGGGCGCTCATCGCCGCCAACCCCGACCTGCGATCCACCCTGAAGCGCGCCGGTTTCGTCAAGCGGGACCCGCGGGTCAAGGAGCGCAAGAAATACGGCCAGCGCTCCGCGCGCGCGCGGTTCCAGTTCTCCAAGCGTTAACGCGATCCTCCCACCTCGCCGGGGCGGGCGGCCGACCGCTTCCCGCCCCGCAGCCGCCGGCCGCTCATCGGTGGAGCCCTCCGCCGCCTGACAGGCCGAGGAAAATCAAGCCTCCGGCCGCCGGCCGGGGCGTGCGGCGATTTGGAGGCGCAGCCGATAACCCACAGCCTGCCAAATCGGGGACACCTCCATGGCGCAGACGGCCATCGACCTCAATGCGGACGTCGGGGAGAGCTTCGGCGCCTACACCTTGGGGCTGGACGCCGACGTGATCCCGCTCGTCAGCTCGGCCAACATCGCCTGCGGGTTCCACGCCGGGGACCCGTCCGTCATGCACCGCACGATCGCGCTGTGCCGCCGCCACGGGGTGGCCGCGGGCGCCCACCCCGGCCTGCCGGACCTCGTCGGCTTCGGCCGGCGGAATATGGAGGTGTCCCTCGACGAGATCCGGGACATGGTCGCCTACCAGGTCGGCGCGCTGCAGGCGATCGCCGCCTGCCAGGGGCTGCGGCTGAAGCACGTCAAGCCGCACGGCGCCCTCTACAACATGGCGGTCAAGAACCCGGAGATCTGGGACGCGGTGGCCGAGACCGTCGGACGGATCGACCCCGGCCTCATCGTCTTCGTCCTGGCCGGCGGCAGCCGGCAGCCGCTCGAGGAGATCGCCGCGCGGCGGGGGGTGCGCTTCGCCTTCGAATTCTTCGCCGACCGCGCCTACAACCCCGACGGGTCCCTCGTTTCGCGGCGGCTTCCGGGAGCGGTCGTCCGCGACCACGAGCACGTGACGGCGAAAGCGCTCCGGCTGGTGCGCGAGGGCCGGGTCGCCGCCATCGATGGCAGCACGATCGCCCTCAAGGCTGATACGATCTGCGTCCACGGGGACAACCCCGAGGCGCTCGCGCTGGTGCGGCGGATCCGGGCGGCGCTGGAGGCGGAGGGCGTCGCCGTCCGGCCGCCGGCCGATTTCCTCTAAGGGGTGCCGCCGGAGCGGAGCGGTCCATGGTCACCACCGATCCGAAATTCCGCACGCTGGGGGACCGCGGGCTCCTCGTCGAGCTGGGCGAGGGGATCTCCGCCGAAGTCAATCGCCGCGTCCAGGCGCTCTTCCAGCTCCTCGAGGCCGCCCCGATCCCCGGCGTCCTGGAGGCGGCGCCCGCCTACCGCTCCCTTCTCGTGGTCTACGATCCGCTGGTCGTCTCGCGGGCCGCTCTCGTGCGGCAGATAGGCGCGCTCGCCCGGCGCGCCGCGGGCGAAAGCCCGCCGCCGCCCCGGACCGTGACGGTGCCGGTGGTCTACGGCGGCGCGCAGGGGCCGGACCTGGCGGAGGTCTCCCGGCTTCTCGGGCTGCCGGCCGACGAGGTCGTCCGGCGCCACAGCGAAGCGGTCTACCGCGTCTACATGATCGGCTTCACCCCCGGCTACCCTTACATGGGCGAGCTTCCCGCGGAGCTCGCCGTCCCGCGCCGCTCCACCCCGCGCACCCGCGTGCCGAAGGGGTCGGTCGGCATCGCCCAGCGCCAGACCGGGATCTACCCGGTGGACAGCCCCGGCGGCTGGCAGATCATCGGCTGGACGCCGCTCGAGCTCTTCGACCCCCGGCGGCAGCCGCCGGCGCTGCTCGAGATGGGCGACGCGGTGCGGTTCACCCCCATCGGGCTGGAGGAGGCCGGGCGATGGCGGGCGTAGCCGTCCTCGAAGTGCTCGCCCCGGGGATCCTGACCACCGTGCAGGATCTCGGACGAACGGGTTGGGCGCGCTGGGGGGTCGCCCCGAGCGGGGCGGCGGACCCGCTTTCGCTGCGGGCGGCGAACCTGCTGGTCGGAAACCCCGAGGGGGCGGCGGCTCTCGAGACGACCCTGATGGGGCTCAGGCTGCGGGCGCTCGGCGATATCCGCGCGGCGGTTGCCGGCGGGGACCTCGCGGCTCGGCTCGATGGGGCGCCGATTCCGGCCGGCAGCGCCTTCGACATGCGCGCCGGCCAGGTGCTCGCCTTCGCGGGGCCCCGGCGGGGGTTTCGCGCCTACCTCGCCGTGGCCGGGGGGCTCGACGTCCCCGCGGTCCTGGGAAGCCGCGCCACGAACCTCGCCTCGGGTTTCGGAGGCTACGACGGGCGGCCGCTGCGGGCGGGGGACCGCCTCTTTGCCGGCCCGGCGGAGGCCTGCCGGCAGGTGCCGCACGACCGGCGCTTCGACCCCGGCGACCTCCTGCCCCTCGATGCCGCGCCCTTCCGGCTGCGGGTCGTCTGGGGGCCGCAGGACGATTACTTCACGGAGCCGGCCCGTGCGGCGTTTACCGGGGGCCTCTACCGCGTCAGCCCCGAATCGGACCGCACCGGCATCCGCCTGGAGGGCCCCGCGATCGCGGGCCGGCCCGGGGCGGGGGAGTCGATCATCTCCGAGGGGGTTCTTCCCGGGGCCGTCCAGGTTCCCGGGGACGGGCGGCCGATCATCCTGCTGCGCGAAACCGCCACCGGCGGCTACCGCAAAATCGCCGTGGTGATCGCCGCCGACCATCCGCTGCTCGGCCAGATCAAGCCCGGAGACGAGGTGCGCTTCGAGGCGGTCGAACTGGAGGAGGCCGTCGCGGCCCTGCGGCGCATGGAGGAGTTCCTCGCGGCCTGGGCGTCGGCGGCTGGAGACAGCTCCCGATAAAGATCCGCCCGGCGGGCGCGGGGAAACAGATTTTCGGCCGCAAGCTGCTTGCCGTACGCCTGCGGCGCGCTCCAGGTTCTTGCGTTCGCCCCGCTCGATGAAAAAGGCGGTCGGGCCCTCGGAGACGGAGCCGACCCGCCCGGCCAAGGCGGCAAAGCGCCCGGCCGGGCCGCTACAGAATGGTCAGCTCTTCGTCCTTCAGGTCGGAGACGAACATGTGCCCCGGCGCATGGGTGATGACGAGCGGCAGGGGCGCGGAGGTCGCGGCCAGCTGGGAGGTCACCCCGCAGGCCCAGAAGACCGGTATCTCCCCCGGGCGGATCGTGACCGGATCGCCGAACTCCGGCCGGGCGAGGTCGCGGATGCCGAGGGCGGCCGGGTCTCCCAGATGGACCGGCGCGCCATGGGTCAGATGGAAGCGCGTCGTGACCTGGACGGCCCGCACGGCCTGCGCCGGGGTCATCGGCCGCATGGTGACCACGAGCTTGGCGGCAAAGGGGCCGGCCGGCCGGCAGTCGCGGCCGGTGACGTACATGGAGACGTTCTTGCCCTCTTCGATGTTGCGCACCGGCACCCCCGCGGCCTGCAGGGCGTTCTCGAAAGAGAAGCTGCAGCCGAGCAGGAAGCTCACCATCCCGTCGTGCGCCGCGCCGCGCACATCCTCCACCTCCTCCCGCAGGCGTCCTTCCGCGTAGATGCGGTAGCGCGGCAGGTCCGTGCGCAGGTCGGCCCCCGGGGCGATCGCCGGCTCGAACCGGCCGGGTTCGAGCACGTCGAGGATCGGGCAGGGCTTGGGGTTGCGCACGCAGAAGAGCAGGAAGTCGAAGGCCCGCTCCGCGGGCAGCATCACGAGGTTCGCTTGGAGGAACCCGCGGCACAGGCCGCTCGTCGGCCGGCCCCACTGCCGGCGGCGGATGCGGTCACGGAGTTCCCGGGGGTGGGCGTCGGGTCGCATGGCGCTCCTCCTTTGCGGGATGGGGTCCTCGAGGCGCAACGCGGCGGCCGGCCGGCAGGCGGCGCTCGAGATAGGCCTCGACCGCGGCCAGGCCCGCTGCGACGTTCTCGGTCTGCGGAAGCATCGATTGCAGCATGTCGTAGTGGCCGCGGTCGAGGATGCGCTCGAGGGCGGGGTCGAAATTGACGTCGAAAAGCCAGCCGATCCGGAAAAAGACCCAGTCGATGCGGCTGCGGATATGCTCCTTGCGGACGCTCGCGGCGGCGGCGATGTCGGCGAGGACCTCCGGGGAGAGGTCGCGGCCCGGCGGGAGCGCGCCCGCGGCGTCGCGCCGCTCGCCGACGACTCTTAGAATGTCGAGCTTGTCGGCATCGCGGACCAGCCGGGCGAGGCGCGCGGTGCGCTCGTCGGCGATCGCCGGCAGCCGGGCGCGGTTGTGCAGGCGGACGGCGCTCTCCAGCGCCCGGCGGTCGCGCGCCTCGAGCTCCTCCAGCAGCCGATGGTCCCGGATGACCTCCGCTCCGAGGGCGCCGTGGTCGACCGAGACGCGGTCGTCGAACGTCGCGAAGCGCGCCACCTGGGGAAAGCGGCCGATGTCGTGGAGCAGCCCGGCCGCGCGGGCAAGGGCCGCCTCCTCCGCGTCGAGCCCGACCGCCGCGGCGATGGCCGCGCACTCCTCGGCCACCCGGCGGCTGTGGGCTTCCTTCAGGTCGTACTTGGGACGACGACGGCGGTCCGTGCGGTCGAAGCCCGCGACGTAGTCCGCGAACCAGCTCTCTAGGCGGGTGTAAAGCCCGTTGGTCGCAAGCATCGGCATGCGGGGTTGGCAGTCGGCTCCGGCGGCGGTGCGGTCTTCGGTGGGGGCCCCGCCGCCGGCCATCCGCGTTAAATGACGGTGATCTCGTCCGGAAAATTCCCCAGCCGCTCGAGGCCGTGGGCGGCCACCCGGTGGGTGTTCTCGATGCCGACGACGCCGCGGCCGGGGAAGACCAGCTTGGGCTCCAGCGCGATCACCATGTTTTCCTCAAGGGGCATGCTCTGCCCGGCGTTCAAAAACGGGTACTCGTCCAGCTCGAGTCCGAGTCCGTGGCCGACGAAGCGGATCCGCTCGGCGCCGAACCCCATGAACTGATCAGCATACCCCATTTCGCGGACGTATTCCAGGCAGAAATCCCAGACGGCGCCGGCGGCGGTTCCCGGCCGCGCGCGGGTCATGACCTCGGCCTGCAGGCCGAGCATGGCGCGGTGGGCGCGCTCGAACTCCTCCGGCAGGGCCCCGATCGCGAAGATCCGGGAGTGGTCGGAGAGGTAGCCGCGGTAGGCGAAGACGTAGTCGACCAGCACCGGTTCGCGGCGCCGGATGGCGCGAAACCCCGCCCCCTGGGCCACGGCGGGGCTCACACCGCTGCCGCCGGTCGGGGAGGAGAGGTAGCTCGGCACCGCGCCCGAGGGCCCGGAGAGGAGGTGTCCGAAAAACATCTCGCTGCCCCACAGGCGCATGCGCACGATGCCCTGGTGGCCCATGCGGCGCGCCTCGGCCTCGATCCGGCCGGCCAGCTCGATTTCGGTCATCCCCTCGCGCAGCATCTCCGGGACGCAGGCGGCGACCCGGTCGGAGTAGGCCGCCGCTTCGCGGATGAGCCCGATCTCGTAGTCGCTCTTGACCGCCCGCAGGCGTCTGACCGCCGGGGAGACGTCGACGATTTCCGCCGGGGCGAGCATGTCGCGGTAAACGAAAAAGAGGCTGGCGGGCAGGACGTCGAGCTCCAGCCCGACCCGCCGGAGCGGTCCGATGCCGGATTTCGCGAGCTCGGCGGGGAGGTCGCGGGGGGTCGCCAGGGGCCGCACCCGGGGAAGCGGCGACTCGGCGCGGGCGCGGGCCGAGCTCTTGCTCGCCAGGAGCAGGGCGTCGCCCTCGGCCGGAACCACGAGGCAGCCCTGCTGCAGGGTGCCCGTGAAGTAGTAAAGGTCCACGCGCTGCATGATCAGCGCCGCGTCGAGCCCCTGAACGGCGAGCACGCGCTGAAGCCCGGCGATGCGGGCGTCGATCTCCTCCCGGGGGGTCGTCAAGGTCCTGTCGAACATCGCTTGCGCTCCTGTGGGAAATGGGGGCTGCCCGGCGCGCCGACCCGCCAGGGGGCGGCCGAACCGGCGCCGGGCCGTTTATCCGCGGCCCGCCAAGCCGGCCGCGAGCAGCTCCCGGGTGTAGGGATGCTGCGGGTCTTCGAAGATCTCCTCGACCGATGCCATCTCGAGGATCCGGCCGGCGCGCATGACGGCGACCTCGTGGCAGAGATAGCCCACGACGTTCAGGTCGTGGGAGATGAAGAGATAGCTCAGCCCCAGCCGGTCCTGCAGCTCCTTGAGCAGGTTGATGATCTGGGCCTGGATGGAGACGTCGAGCGCCGAAACCGGCTCGTCGCAGACGATCAGCGACGGGCCGACGCTGAGCGCGCGGGCGATCCCGATCCGCTGGCGCTGGCCGCCGCTGAACTCGTGGGGGTAGCGGTCGAGCGCCCGCGGCGACATGCCGACCAGCGCGAGAAGCTCCTCGAGGCGTGCGCGCCGCTCCGCGCGCCCGCGCAGCCCGGTCATGCGCAGCCCTTCGCCGAGGGTCTGCGCCACGGTCATGCGCGGGTTGAGCGCGCTGTAGGGGTCCTGGAAAATGATCTGGATCTCGCGGCGCAGCGGCCGCATCGCGGCGGCGCCGAGGTTGAGGATGTCGCGGCCGCGGAACAGAACGCGCCCCGAGTCGGCGGGCAGCAGGTTCAGGATCAGGCGCGCGACCGTCGTCTTACCGCACCCGCTCTCCCCCACCAGGCCGAGCGTCCGCCCGGGGGCGATGGCGAAGCCGACGTCCTGGACCGCGCGCACCCAGCCGACCGGGCGCTGCAGGAACCCGCGCCGCACCGGGAAGTGCTTGCGCAGCCCCGCGACCCTGAGGATCGGCTCGGCTCCGGCCTCAGGCGGGGTCATGGCGCCTGCCCTCCGGCGGTGCGCGCCGGCTGCGCGGCGACGACCGGGCAGCGGGCCTCGTGGCCCGCGGCGAAGCGGACCATGGCGGGAAACGCCACCCGGCAGGCCGCCTCCGCCAGCGGGCAGCGCGGGTGGAACGGACAGCCCGGCGGCTTGTAGGCCGGGTGCGGGACCGACCCCGGGATGCTGTAAAGGGGCCGGCCGCGCTTTTCGCGGGACGGCAGCGCCGCGAGCAGCGCCCGGGTGTAGGGATGCCGGGGGTTCCCGAAGAGCGCCTTGGCGCCGCTTTGCTCGACGATGACGCCGGCATACATGACATAGACCCGGTCGGCGATGCGCGCGACGACCCCGAGGTCGTGGGTGATATAGAGAACAGACATGTCGCGCTGCCGCCGCAGCCGGTCGAGCAGCCCGAGGATCTGGGCCTGGACCGTGACGTCGAGGGCGGTGGTCGGCTCGTCGGCGATGAGCAGCGCCGGCGAGCAGGCGAGCGCGATGGCGATCATCACCCGCTGCCGCTGGCCGCCGGAGAGCTGGTGGGGGTAGTCGCCCAGGCGCTCCGCAGGCGAGGCGATGCCCACGTCCTCGAGCAGCGCGATGCACCGCTGCCGGATCGAGTGCCGTTCCGCGGCGGCGTGCACCTCCAGCGTCTCGGCGATCTGCTCCCCGATGGTGAGCACCGGATTGAGCGAGGTCATCGGCTCCTGAAACACCATCCCGATGCGGCGCCCGCGGACCCGCTGCAGCTGGGCCTCCCCGAGCGCGAGGAGATCGGTTCCGTCGAAGCGCGCGCGCCCGGAGGCGACCTCGGCGGGCGGCACCGGCAGCAGGCCCATGACGGCGAGCGCCGACACGGTCTTCCCGCACCCCGACTCCCCCACGAGGCAGACCGTCTCCCCGCGGTGCACCTCGAAGTCCACCCCGTCCACCGCGCGGGCGATCTCCCCCTCGCCGCGGAAGTGGACCCGGAGGTTCTCCACCGCCAGGAGAACCTCGGAGGGTTCGGCGCCGTTCTTAATTCCAGGCTTCATGCAACGAGATTTAGCTACCTATAATCATTTGGTTTAATTTCTTTCTCGCAGCTTGGGGTTGAGGAGGTCCCGCAACCCCTCTCCGAAAAGGTTGAATGCAAGCACCACGATCAGGATGGCGGTCCCGGGGACGAAGGTCAGCCAGGGGGCATCGAAAATGAAGCGCTTGCCGTCGGAGAGGATGTTGCCCCAGGTGGCATGCGGCGGGGGGACTCCGAAACCGAGGAAGCTCAGGCCCGCCTCGGTCAGGATGGCCGAGGCGATGCCGATCGTGGTCGAGACCAGGACCGGTCCGACGGCGTTCGGCACCATGTGGCGGAAGATGATCCGCAGGTCCCCGAGGCCGAGGGCCCGCGCGGCGGCGACGAAGTCCTGCTCGCGCAGCGACAGGAACTCGGCGCGGACGAACCGTGCGGTGCCCTCCCAGCTCGTCAGCCCGATGACCACCATGATGTTCATGATGCTCGCGGGAAGCAGCGCGACCACGGTGAGGATCAGGAAGAAGCTTGGAAAGCAGAGCATGATGTCGACGAAGCGCATGATCACCGTGTCGACGAGGAGCGTCGGACGGGAGAGGAAGCGGGCCAAGCCCGAGCCCGGCCGCAGGCGGCGCGGGCCCCAGGGGGAGGCGGACCAGAAGAGCAGAGCGTGTCCGACGATCAGCGCGCCGGCGCCCCACGCGCGCGCGCCGGCGGCCCAGGCGGCCGCGCCGCCGAGCAAGATCAGCGTGAGCAGGAGGTGGTCGAGCCGGATGGCGCTGCGGCCGAAATAGCCGGCGATCCCGCCCACGAAGATCCCGATGGCGACCGAGATGCCCACGGCGACGAACCCCACGGTGAGCGAAACCCAGGCCCCCTGCAGCATGCGCGCGAAGAGGTCGCGGCCGAGGTCGTCGGTGCCGAACAGGTAGACCCCCAGGGCCGGGGCCTCCTGCGGTGGGAGCGCTTCCAGGTTGGGCCGGGCGAGCGGGGGCCGGAGCTTCTCCTGGAGCCGGACGAGCGCCGGGTCGCAGACCGGCCGCGGGCCGGCGGTCAGGGCCGCACCCACGACGGCCGCAAGCAGGAAGGCGGTGAAGATCACCAGCCCGGCCAGGGCCGCGCGGTTGCGTCGCAGGCCCCGCCAGAGCTCCGCGGCAGGTCGGCGCGGCGGCGCCGCGGGCTCGATCAGATCGACGGGGGCGGGCGGGGTGTTCATAGACGGATCCGCGGGTCCACCACGGCGTAGAGGATGTCCGAGATGAGCGTCCCCAAGAGCACCAGGACGGCCGCGATGAAGTTCAGGGTCAGAATGACCGGGTAGTCGCGGGCGAGGATCGCCTCGTAGGCCATCCGCCCGAGCCCCGGCCAGGAAAAGATGGACTCGATGATCACCGACCCGCCGATCAGCCCCGGCAGGATCAGACCGAACATGGTGACGAAGGGCAGCAGGGCGTTCCTCAGGGCGTGTTTGTAGTGGACCATCTCCCAGGGCAGCCCCTTGGCGCGGGCGGTGCGCACGTAGTCCTGGCCTTCGACCTCGAGCATCTGGCTGCGGACGTAGCGCGAAAGCACCGCGATCCCGCCGGATGCACCCAGCAGGGCGGGGAGCAGCATGTGCCAGAGCCGGTCCATGAGGCGCTGCCAGGCGGAGGCGCCCTCCAGCCCGAAAGTCTCCATGCCGATCACCGGGACGCTCAGGCGGGTCACCGCCAGGATGATCAGGATGTAGGCGAAGAAAAAGCCGGGGATCGAGATGAGCACGTAGGCGAGCAGGGAGGCCGTGCGGTCGTAGATCCCCCCGCGGGCGACGGCCGAGCGGATCCCCACCGGGAAGGAGACGGTCCAGGTGATCAGCGTCCCGACGATGAAGAGCGGCAGGCTGTTGCGGAAGCGCTCCGCGATCTTCCCGAGCACCGGCTGGTGGTCCTTCCAGGAGAGCGTGCGCCCGGCGAGGAGATCACGGTAGAAGAGCGCATACTGGACGTGTAGCGGCCGGTCCAGGTGGAAGGCGCTGCGGAAGCGCGCCACCATCTCGGGCGTGAACTTGGGGTTCAGGGGGTCCACCTGGCTCGGCTCGCCGGGGGCGAGGTGCACGATGGCGAACGACACGACCGAGACGAAGAAGAGCGTCACGATCTTCTGCACGAGGCTTCGGCCGATGAAAGCGGTCATCGCGTCAACGCCCCCTGATGGGCGGCAGTCCCGTCGGCGGGGTCATCGCTCGAACGTCGGCATTTCCGCGAGCTTGACCCACTGGTTGAAGTGAAACATGTAGCTGCCCGTGCGGGTCGGCGTGATCGGCCGGTGACGGGCGGCGCCGTCCGCACCGACCTCGCGCACGACGATTCTGCGGTCGAGGACCGCGGTCCACTTGGGGACGTAGAGGAAAATGTAGGGCTGGTCCGCGGCGATGCGGGCGTGCAGCCGGTGGCAGAGCGCCGCCTGGCGCTCGGGGTCGTACTCCCGGCGGATGCGCTCGATCAGCTCGTCGGCCTCGGGGTGGCGGTAGCCGACGAAATTGAGCTGGTGCGGGCCCGTCTGGGAGGAGTGCCAGACCTGGTAGAGGTCGGGGTCGATGCCGGTGGTCCACCCGAGGACGAGCGCGTCGAAGTCGAGCTTGTTGACCCGCTCCTGGATGAAGACCGACCACTCGACCAGGTCCGTGCGGACATCGATCCCCAGCCGCTTCCAGGCGTCCTGGGCGATCGCCAGAACGGTGCGGCGGATGTCGTTGCCGCTGTTGGTGATGAGCGTGAATTGCAGCGGACGGCCCTCCTTGGCCAGACGGCCCTCGCCGTCCGGCCGCCACCCGGCCTCGGCGAGCAGGCGCGCGGCCCCGGCGGGGTCGTACGGCACGGCCGGCACGGCCGGGTCGTAGAAATCGGTCTGCTTGGGGAAGGGCCCGGTGGTGCGCTCGGCCTGGTGGTGGAGCACGTAGGCGATCAGCGGGTCGACGTCGATCGCCATGGCGAGCGCCCGGCGCACCCGCAGGTCGTCGAAGGGCGGCCGGCGCAGGTTGAACCCGATGTAGGTGTAGCTGAACGCGGTGCCCGAGAAGCTCTGGAACCGGGAGTCGGCCGCGAGGCGCGCCGCCTGGTGCGGCTGGACCGCGTAGGCGTCGATGGTCCCGGCATAGAACTCCATTTCCTGGGTCAGGAGGTCCGGGATGACCCGGAAGAGGTAGTGGCGGTAGTTCGGTGCCCCTTCCCAGTAGTCGTCGAAGCGCTCGAGGGCGATGTGGCGGTCCGACTTCCATTCGCGGAACGCGAAGGGGCCGCAGCCGACCGGCCGGCGGTTGAACCCGCTGCGCCGCATGCCGAACCCTTTCGGGTCTTCGCCGGCGCGCACGGCCTCCCGCCGGAGCGCCTCGGCGTCCAGAAGGTGGGCGGGCAGGATCCCCATGGTCCAGGCGGTGATGGCCGGGGAGTAGAGGCGCTTGTAGACGACCCGCAGCCGCAGCGGGTCGAGCACCTGGATCTCTTTGACCGGCTCGTAGTCGGAGACCCGCGGCGAGAGGTTGGCGGGATCCATGATGGCGTCGACGGTGAACTTCACGTCGGCGGCGGTGACCGGCCGCCCGTCGTGGAAGCGCACCCCCGGCCGCAGACGGAATTCGATCACCGGGTTGTGCTCGGTCGCCGGCAGGAGCTCCGCCGCCAGCGCCTCGGCGGCGTCGGGGTCGAGGCCGGGCTCGGTGCGCACGAACGCCCCCGGCCGGAACGAGCTGAACCAGCCCGCCCCGAGGATCGCTTCGAGATGGGTGAACAGGTCCGGGTCGACCCGCGCGAGGGTGAGCTTGATGCGGGCCGGCGCGGCGATCTCGACGGCCACGTCTTGCAGCGGCGCGCCGTCCGGCCGGCGGATGCGGCGGGCGAGCTCGAGGCGCCGGGGCGGGAGCGCCTCCGCGGCGACGATATTCTGGAGCGCGCGGCGCCGCGCCGCGGGTGTTTCGTCCGACCGGCGGGCGGCCGCGATGCGCTCCAGGACGGCCGGGGGGCCGCCGGGCGCCTCCGGGTCGACATAGAAGTAGGCCTCCTCGGTGATCTGCCAGCTCTCGGCCACCCGGCCGCGGAAGCGCAGGTTTTCGTCGCGGTCGATCAGCCCCTCGAAGACCAGGTTGTTGATTTCGGAGCTCGCCGAATCCGCCGCGAGAATGGGGTTGAGGATGCCGGCGTCGCCGATCGAGGCGCTGATGAATTTCTCGAGGCGTCCCGGGTTCCCGCGGGCCTGCTCCTCGTAGGTCGGGACCCAGAAAAAGGATTGCACCAGGACCACGCCGAGCACGAGGGGCAGGAGCAGCAGCAAGCGGCGGGTGGTCAAAAAAGATCTCCTTTGCGCGTCCCGGCGAGCTGTCTTATCATGGTTTCTATCTCCCGCTGCTATAAGAAAACAGCCCGGTTTTGTAAACCCCTCGCTGCGGAGGCTCCATGCGCGCCGACCTCGCCGACCTCAAGGAAAAGCAGCGGCGCCTGGCGGAAATCCTGGGCCGGCTGGACGGGCTGGTCGTCGCCTTCTCCGGGGGGGTCGACAGCACCTTCCTGCTCGCCGCGGCCAAGCGCGTACTGGGGGATCGGGTCGCGGCGGTGACGGCGGCCTCGCCCGTGCATCCCGGGCGCGAGACCCGCGAGGCGGCCGCGCTGGCCGCGCGGATCGGCGCGCCCCACCACATCATCGCCTCCGGCGAGATGCGGCTGCCCGAATTCACCGCGAACCCGCCGGAGCGCTGCTACGTCTGCAAGCGCCACGTGCTGGCCGAGGTCTTCCGGGCGGCGGAGAAGCTGGGGATTCGGCATGTCGCGCACGGCGCCAACGCCGATGATCCGGACGACTACCGCCCCGGGCTTGCGGCCGCGGCCGAAATGGGGGCCCTCGCGCCGCTGCTCGAGGCCGGCCTGACGAAGGCCGAGATCCGCCGCCTCTCCCGCCGGATGAAGCTGCCCACCTGGAACAAGCCTGCCCGCGCCTGTCTCGCCTCGCGCATCCCCTACGGGACGCCGATCACCGCACGGGCGCTCGCCATGGTGGAGGCGGCCGAGGAATACCTGGAAGGCCTCGGGTTCGCCCTCTGCCGGGTCCGCTGCCACGGAGAGGTCGCGCGTATCGAGCTCGACCCGCGGGGCCTCAAAAGGCTCATGCGCAGCCCCCAAAAGGCCGATATCGTCCAGAGGCTGCGGTCGATCGGGTTTCGGCACGTGGCCCTCGACCTCGAAGGCTACGTGCCGGGAAGCCTGAATCGGGGCCTTGAACCCGGGGTGCGGGGTGCGGCTGGAGCTTAGCCAAGCTCCGGACCCGGAAAGCGGCAGGCGGAGCAGGGCATGCGCAGTTCGGGCGGCGTTTTTCCCCCTTTTCCCGCAGCGCCGGGGCGCTCTCCGGATTCATGCCGGAGGCGCTGGCCGGCTCTCCTGGCGGCGGCGGCCGTTCTCCTCGGGTGGACGGCGGCGGAGGCCGCTTTCTTTAAGTATACCGACCGCCAAGGGCGCACCCATTACGTCGACGAGATCTGGAAAGTGCCGCCTGAGTACCGCGGACAGGTCGGCCGCATCGCCGAGAGGTACGACCACCTCCCCGAGGAGGTCAAGGCCCAGGCCATCGAGGAGGAGCGGAAGCGCCAGACGGCCCTCGAGATCGAACGGCAGCGACTGACCGAGCAGCAGATCAAGGAGTTCGCCGAGCGCGAAGCGGCCGAGAATCGCCAGCGCACCGATCATGATCGCCGCCGGGCGCTCGCCGGGATGGAGACCCGGGTCGCCATCGTCAACAACCAGATCCTCGTTCCGGTCACCTTCGCCCACCAGGGACGCGAATTGGCCACTCAGCTCATCCTCGACACCGGCGCCAGCCACACGGTGCTTCACCGCGCGACCGCCGCGCCGCTCAACATCATCACGCTCGCCAAGGGGAGATCGACGGTCGCCGGGGGCCAGACGGTGGCCACCGAGCTTTGCAGGGTGGACGTCATGCGCATCGGGCCGATCGAGGCCCGCGACGTCCACGTCACCGTCATCGCCTTCGAGGGGCCGCGCCCCCCTTACGGCGGTCTGCTGGGTATGGATTTCCTGAGCCAGGTGGAGTACACCATCGACTACGCGAACCAGGTGGTGCGCTGGAAGCTGAGGGAGTAGCGCACCGATCCCCGGCCCTGATCCGCGCAGGCGGTGGAATGGACGGCATGCTGAACTGGGGCCTCGGCCCCGTGCTCTGGCTGCAGCGCTTCAGCCCCGGGCTGGACCCGCTCTTCACGCTGCTCAGCTTCTTCGGAAGCCAGACCTGGTTCATGCTGCTCCTGCCGCTGCTCTACTGGTGCGGCGACCGCGCGCTCGGCCGGCGCGCGATTCTCTTTTTCCTGCTCTCCGCGTTCTTGAACGCCGCGGCGAAGGAGCTCCTCGGGTGGCCCCGGCCCTTCGACTACAGCCCGCTCGTCGCCAAGCTCGAGGCGGCGGCGGCCGGTGGGCTTCCAAGCGGGCACACCCAGAATGCCGTCCTGGTCTACGGCTACCTCGCCTGGCGCCTCCGCCGGGCCTGGGCGTGGGTGCTCGCCGCCCTCTTGACGCTCGCGGTCGCCGTCTCGCGCCTCTACCTCGGGGCGCATTTTCCGACGGACCTCGCCGGCGGGGCGCTTTTGGGGGCGCTCTGCCTCGCCGCCTTCGCCCGCTGGGCGGGGCCGGCGGCGGTGCGGTTCGCCCGGCTCTCCTCAGGCTTGCGGCTCGCCGCGGCGCTCGGCCTGCCGCTCGCGCTCCTCGCCGCGAGCCCCGGCGCGGGCGGCTCCGGCTCCGCCGCCGCCGCGCTCGCCGGGATGGGCGCCGGTTTCGTCCTTGAGGAGCGCCGCGTGGGGTTCGACAGCGGGGGGAGCGCTCTCCGGCGCCTGACGCGCTTTGCGGTGGGGGCCCTCCTCCTCTTCGCGCTCGACGCCGGGCTCAAGCCCGCGTTTGCCGGCCTCGATCCTCCGGCTTTGTGGCGCGCGCTGCGCTACCTCGCGCTCGGGGCCTGGGTGAGCTTCGGGGGCCCCTGGCTCTTCGTGCGCCTGAGGCTCGCGGCAACCTCATCGGCAACGAAAGGAGATGTTCGACCATGAACGCGACGCCCACCCACAGCAAAGCCATCGGCTACATCCTCTGGATCTTCGGGTTCACCGGGTCGCACCGGTTCTACTTCGGCCACCCGATCTCGGGCACCATCTACTTTTTCACCCTGGGGCTGCTGCTCATCGGGTGGCTGGTGGACCTTTTCCTGATCCCCTCGCTCGCGCGCCGCGCCGACCTGCGCTTCCGCGCCGGGCCGATCGATTACAGCGTCGCCTGGATCCTGCTGACCTTCCTCGGATTTTTCGGGGTTCACCGGATGTACCTGGGCAAATGGATCTCGGGGATCCTCTATCTGCTGACCGCCGGGTTCCTCGGGGTGGGCGTGATCTACGACTTCTGGACCCTGAACGACCAGATCACGGTGCTGAACGGCGCCCGTGACGCGGCGCACGCGCAGGCCCCCTGAGCCGTGGAGGCGCTGCTGACCGGGCTCGGGCGCTTTGGGGGCGAAGCCGCCGCTCTCGGGGCGGCCTTTCTCTGGGCCGCGGCGACGATGGGCTTCCGGCGCATCGGCGAAGCGGTTCCGCCGCTGAGGATGAACCTGCTGAAAAACCTGCTCGCCGCCTTGATGCTCGCGGCGACCCTGGCCTTCTCCGGCGGCCTGGCCTCCGGTGTGGCCCCCGCCGCCGCCGGGCTCTTCCTCGCGAGCGGCGCGATCGGGATCGGCGTCGGCGACAGCGCCTACTTCGGCGCGCTCAGGACCCTGGGTGCGCGGCGGGCGCTTCTCATGCTGGTGATGGCCCCGCCGCTCACGGCGGTGCTTGCCTTTCTCTTTCTGGAGGAGCGGCTGGCGCCCGGCGCGGCGGCGGGTGTCCTGGTGACGACGGCGGGGGTGGGGTGGGTGATCGGCGAGCGAACCGCCCCGTCGGCCTCCGGCGCGGTGACCCGCGCGGGGGTCGGCCTGGGGGCGCTCGCGGTCCTCGGCCAGGCGGCGGGGGCGGTGCTGTCGCACGCGGCTTTTTTGCACGCGGAAACCGGCGCCTTGACGAGCGCCCTGATCCGGCTCGCCGGCGGCACGGCGGCGGTGGCGTTCCTCCTGCCGCTCGAGCGCGCGCGGAAGCCGGCGGTCTCCGGGTGGACGCTCCGCCGGCTCGCCCTGCTGATCCCGTTCACCGTTTTTATCGGGACCTATCTCGGGCTCACGCTGCAGCAGCTTTCCCTGAAGCTCGCGCCGGCCGGGGTCGCGCAGACCCTGCTTTCGACCAGCCCGCTCTTCATCCTGCCGATGGCGGCCTGGGCCGGTGAGAAGATCAGCCTGCGGGCCGCCGCCGGGGCGGCGGTCGCCGTGGCCGGAGCCGGCATGCTCTTCTGGTTCCGGTGAGCCGCCGCCGGGTTCATCCCGGCGGCGGTGCGGCGACGCGGACGACGACGCGGCGGTTCTTGCTGCGGCCCTCCGCGGTCTCGTTGCTGTCGATCGGACGGTCGGAGCCGAAATAGAAGACGGTGAGCCGCGAGGCCGCGATCCCGTTCTTGATGAGCTGGCTTTTGACCGCGTTCGCGCGCGCCTCGGAGATGACCTGGTTCAGGAAGGGGTTTCCGAGGGCGTCCGAATGGCCCTCGATGCGCGCCTCCGCCAGGGGCTGCTCTTTCAGCAGGGCGGCCGCCCGGCCCAGGATCTCGAACGCATAGATGGGCACTTCGGAGGAGTTCTGGGTGAAATAGACGACGAATTCCCGCGGCAGGGCGGAAACGGCGGCCACCGGCTGTGGCGGAGCTGTCGGCTGCGGCGGAGCCGCCGCTTGGGATGCGGCCGCCGGAGGAGGGGCAGGGGCGGGAACCGGGGCCAAGGTCGGGGCGGCGGCCGGCACCGGCGCCCGGGGATCCGCCGGGGGCGTTTTCTCGGCTGCGCCCGCTTTTTCGGCGGCCGCCGCCTCGGCGCCGCCGCCCGCGGCCTTGGCGGCCGCCGGGTCCTTCGCCGGCTCGGATGCGAGCGGCGGCAGGCTGAATTTCTTTTCGGCGGGCGCTCCGGCGGCGGCCGGCTCGAGCGCGGCGCGCTCCGGGGGCCGGCCCAGCCGGGCGAGGTATTCGGAGATCGCATCCTGCCAGATGTACCACGCCATTCCGAAGGCGAGCAGGCAGATGATGAAAACCCAGGCGCTCCGGGCGCGCCGCGGGGACGGCGGCGGGATGGGGGCGGCGGGGGCGGGACGCTTGGCCGGAGGCGTCCCCGGGGCGGCCGGCGCCAGGGGCTTGTCCGGCGGCGCATCCAGGCCGATGGTGATCCGCAGCTCCTCGGCGCATTCCTTGATGAGCTCCGGGCCGACCTTCTCCGCGCCCTGGGAATAGGCCGACATCAAGGCGTTGTCGCAGATGATGTTGATCAGCCGGGGGAACCCCCGGGAGAAGTGGTAAACCGCCTTGGATGCGGCCGGGGAGATGATCTCGCGGGCGGCCCCGGCGACCTTCAGGCGGTGCTGGATGTAGAGGTGGGTCTCCTCCGGGGTGAGGGGCGCGATGTGGTAGCTCACCGTGATGCGCTGGCGCACGCTGCGGTTCTCCTCGCGCGCGAGCAGGGTGCGGAATTCGCTCTGGCCGACGAAAAAGATGTTGATGAGCACCTTGCCGCCCAGGTCGATGTTGGAAAGCAGCCGGATCTCCTCGAGCAGCGAGTGGTCCAGGCGCTGGGCTTCGTCGATGATCAACAGCACCCGCTTGTAGACCGAGAAGGCGTCGATCAGCAGGCGCTTGAAGCGCACCAGGAACTCCCCCTTGTTGTTGAAGCCGCGGTCCATCTTCAGCTCCGCGGCGAGGAAGTTGTAGAAATCCATCAGGCTCATGCCGGGGTCGGGGATGGTGACCACGATCGCGTGGGCGTCTATCTCCCGCTCGATGGAGCGGATCAGCGCGGTCTTGCCCGTTCCGACCTCGCCGGTGATCAGCAGGAAGCCCTTGTTCTCCAGGATCCCGTACTTGAGGATGGCGAGCCCCTCGCGGTGCTTTTCACCCATCCAGAGGAAATCGGGGTCCGGGCTGATGTCGAATGGTTTGCGCTTCAGGCCGAAGTGATTCAGATACATGGAAGGCTTCCTTTGCAGGCGATGAAAAAAGAGCTTGCATTCGTGGGTATTATGGCATCCCCGGCGCCGGTATTCAAGCAAATTGCGGCGGCGGCGAATAAGAAGCAAAAACCGTGCAGAGCGGCCCCATCCACCTGGACCCCTCGAAGTTCCGGCGCCATCAGGCTGTGGGAAAATTGTTTCGGCCGTCCGCCAAGGCGCGCGGCGATTTGGCGGCGCAGCATCTACGGTAAGATCTGAGCATTACCGAGGACGACGCCACACCGGACCCCGGCCTCAAGACGCCGTTTATCCACAGCCTGGATCCCGCGGCCCGAGGGCGGCCGATCGATCAGCTGGGAAGCCCGCTGCTCAAGAAATGGAAATCCCTTTCCGGAGGGGGCGGATTTGCCGCACCGCCTTTCAGTTCAATTTTTTTGATATTATTTCGAACAAAATTCTTGACAATTAATAAATAACAAAATAAAAAAACTAAAAGGAATATTACAATACGAATAAAAAATGGACGATGTCAGCCTCAAAATATTGAGGATTTTGCAGGAAAAGGCCCGGGTGCCCAACATCGAGGTGGCCCGACAGCTGGGGATGGCGCCCTCGGGGGTGCTCGAAAGGGTGCGCAAGCTCGAAAAGCAGGGCATCATCGACGGCTATGAAGTCCGGCTGAACCCTGAGCGGTTCAACCGGGGGCTGGTCGCCTTCATGTTGGTCGCCCCCGAGCCGCGGGCGGACGAGCACGCCCTGGGGCGCGCTCTGGCCGAGATCCCCGATGTTCAGGAGGTTCACCACCTCTGCGGGGAGGATTGCTTCCTGGTCAAAATCAGGGTATCCGACACGGTCGAGCTCGAGCGCCTCCGCCGCGAGAGGGTCGCACGCCTGCCCGGGGTCCGGGGGACGCGCACGCTTCCGGCGCTGCTCACGTTCAAAGAGACCGCGCGCATCCCGCTCGACGAGCGGGCGCTGAAGGGACTGCCGCGGCTGCGGATCAAGAAAAGGAGCCCCTGAACATGCCGATGTCCGCTGAATTCGAAAAGCGCCTTTACCCGATCGTGGAGGACGTCGCCGCCCATTTCGGCACCCCCTTTCACATCTACGACGAGGCCGGGATCCGCCGGACCGGCGAGACCCTGAAGCGGGTGTTCGCGGCTTTCGACGGCTTCCGCGAGTTCTTCGCCATAAAGGCCCTGCCCAACCCGCGGATCCTCGGGATCATGCGGGACATGGGCTTCGGCTTCGACTGCAGCTCGGTGGCGGAGCTCATCCTGGCCCGCCGCGCCGGGGCGGGGGCGGAGGACATCATGTTCACCTCCAACAACACCTCCCGCGAGGACTTCGCCGCGGCCGCCGCGGACGGCGGCTGCATCCTCAACCTGGACGACATCCGCCTCGTCCCCAAGGTGCCCGAGTTCCCGGAGCTCATCAGCTTCCGGTACAACCCCGGCCCGCGGCGCAGCGGAAACGCCATCATCGGAAACCCCGTCGAGGCCAAGTA
The DNA here is from genome assembly GCA_964573635.1 of uncultured Desulfatibacillum sp. Taxonomy (GTDB): domain Bacteria; phylum Desulfobacterota; class Desulfobacteria; order Desulfobacterales; family SpSt-501; genus SpSt-501. The sequence continues at coordinate 168,683 of CAZNKG010000003.1, forward strand.
CGGCGTCGCCCACGACCAGATCGTGGAGGCTTACCGCCTCGCGGCTGAGCGCGGGGCGCGGCGCTTCGGGATCCACACCATGCTCGTTTCCAACGAAAGGCAGCACGGCTACATGGTCCAGACCGTGGCCATGCTTCTCGAGCTGATCGAGTCGATAGCGGCCGCGCTCGGCATCCGCTTCGAGTTCATGAACATGGGCGGCGGCCTGGGGATCCCCTACCGGCCCGGGGACGAGCCGCTCGACATCGCCGCCCTGGCGCGCGACATCGCACCCCTCTGCCGCCGCTTCCGGGAGGCGCACGGCTACCTGCCGCGGCTTTTCATGGAGAGCGGCCGCTACATGACCGGCCCGCACGGCGCCCTCGTCGTCCGGGCCATCAACCGCAAGGAGATCTACCGCACCTATATCGGCGTCGACGCCACCATGGCGGCCCTCATGCGCCCGGCGATGTACGGCGCCTACCACCACATCACCGTGCCCGCCAAGCTCGAATGGCCGCCGGTCGGACCGGTGGACGTCGTCGGCTCGCTTTGCGAAAACAACGACAAGTTCGCGATCCAGCGCGAGCTGCCGGCGATCGAGGACGGCGACCTGCTCGTGATCCACGACACCGGCGCCCACGGGCACGCCATGGGCTTCAACTACAACGGCAAGCTGCGGCCGAAGGAGCTCCTGCTGCGCGCCGACGGCGGCGTGGAGCTCATCCGCCGGGAAGAGACGGTCGCGGACTACTTCGCCACCCTCGCCTTCGCCCCGAACCTGCTCGCCCTGAAGAACTGAGCTGCCGGCGCCGCCATGGACAACGGGGCCCCCAACCGGCTGAGGGTTTTCCTGCCCTTTGCGGCCGCCTATTTCCTCTCCTACCTCTACCGCGTGATCAACGCCGTGATCGCGCCCAACCTGACGGCCGAGCTCGCCATCGGCCCGGCCGCCCTCGGGCTGCTCACCTCGGCCTACTTCGTCGCCTTCGCCGCGTTTCAGCTGCCGCTCGGCGTGCTCCTCGACCGCTTCGGCCCCCGGCGCATCCAGGCCGGCCTTCTCGTCTTCGCCGCGGCCGGCGCCTTCACCTTCGCCTCGGCGCACGGCCTCTTCACCCTGGCGGCCGGCCGCGCGCTGATCGGCTTGGGCGTCTCCGCATGCTACATGGCCGCCATCAAGGCCTTCACGCTCTGGTTCCCGCCGCGGCTGTGGCCGCGGATCAACGGGCTGCACCTCGCCGCCGGCGGCCTGGGGGCGCTTTCGGCGACCATGCCGGTCGAGGCCGCCCTGCGGCTGACGGACTGGCGCGGGGTCTTCATGCTGCTCGCCGCCCTGAGCGCGCTGGTGGCGGCGGCCGTCTTCGGGGTGGTTCCCGAGAAACGGTCGGTCGGCGCCGACATCCGGCTGGCGGAACAGCTCAGGGGCGTCGTGCGGGTCTTCACCAACCGGTATTTCTGGCGGGCGACGCCGATCACGGTCGCCTCGCAGGTGGCCTTCATGGCCGTCCACGGGCTGTGGTCGGGCCCCTGGCTGCGGGACGTGGCCGGGATGGACCGGGCGGGTGCGGCGGCGGTCTTGCTGTGGACCGCGGCGGCGATGACCGCCGGCTATGCGCTCATCGGGTTCATCACCGAGCGGCTGGACAAGGCCGGCATCGCGCCGCTGACCACCGGCATCGCCGGGATGTCCATCTTCATGGGGATCCAGGCCTTGATCGCCTGGGGGCCGGTCAGCTGGGCGCTGCCGCTGTGGATGCTCTTCGGGTTCGTCGGGACCACCGGGGTGATCCCCTACCCGGCCCTCGCCCAGGCCTTTCCGCCGCAGCTTGCCGGCCGGGTCAGCACGGGGCTGAATCTCCTGGTCTTCGTCGCGGCCTTTGCCGCCCAGTGGGGGGCCGGGGCGGTGATCGGGCTTTTTCCGGCACCGGCCGGCGGAGGCTATTCGCCCGACGGCTACCGGGCGAGCTTCGCGCTCCTGCTTGTTTTGCAGGGGGCCTGCCTCGCCTGGTACTTCATCGCCGGACGCCTTTTCTCCCGGCCGGAGGCGCCAAAGCGCAACGCGGCGGCCGCGCCGGGGTAGCCCGCCCGCAGCTTCGAACCTTGCGGGAGTGGCTCGGCGGACTTGCGCGGTGCTTCCCGAATCGCCGCCCGCCGCCCGGATTCAGGGCGAGGAGGAGGAACGTATTTCCAGCAGGGTTTTTTCGTAGGTCTCCTTGAGAGGCCCGCCGAGCGCGACCGCCCGCAGCGCCGCCGCGAGCGCCTCGGTCCTCCTTCCCAGCTGCGCGAGCACGTGCGCCAGGTTGTTGAAGGCCGCGCCGCTCTCGGGGTGGTTCTCGGCCGCCCGGCGGAAGGCCTGCGCCGACCCTTCCAGATCCCCGACGGCATAGAGGCTGTTGCCCAGCCCCATCATGGCGGTCAGGCTGCCCGGCCAGCGTTCGAGGGCGGCGCGGTAGCCCGCCGCGGCCGCCTCGGGCCGGCGAGCCCCTTCAAGGGCCGTAAGGGATTCGAGCAGCCGGGCCTCCTCGGCGGTGGCGGGAAGCCGGTCCGGGGGGAGGACGAGCAGCCCCCACTCCGCGCCGCGGGACCAGGTGGCGCGGAACAGGCTGAGCGCCGTGCGCTTCCGGGCGCTCAGGCCCGAATGCAGCGTTATCTCTCCGGCCTCGAGATCGTAGCCGACGGCCACGGCGTAATGCCAGACCGGATACCAGGAAAGCCCCAGGTTCTGCAGAACCACGACCGGGTGCCCGGCGGCGATCTCCCGCAGCAGGGCCTCTTCGCCCGCGATCGTGTAGGCGAGCCGGCCGAGGCGGCGGGCGGCCGCGATCATGTCCGGCTGCAGGCTTCCCCGGCGCGCGGGCGTGAAGACCATCGGCGCGAGCTCCTCCGGACGAACATCGACCCCCGACCATGAAAGCGCCATGGCCAGGGCCGCCGGCCCGCACTGGTATTCCTCCTGGGGGTAAAACGGAACGGCGCCGATGGCGCTGCGCAGCGCAAGCCCCTCGGGGCGGAGCGGGCGCTCCGGCCGCGGTCCGGTAGCGCACGCTCCCAGGAGGAGGGCCGCCGCGGCCAGGACCCAGAGGCGCCGGCCGGTCATGGCTGCGGCCCGCGCGCGGACGCGGGTCCGGCGGCCGCGACCAGAATCAGGTAAACGTCCATGACATTGGTGCGCGTCGGCCCGGTGACGACCAGGTCCCCGAGCGGGCGGAAGGCGTTGTAGGCGTCGTTGCGCTCCAGGTGGTCCCGGAGGTCGATGCCGTGCTCGGCCGCGCGCACGGCCGTCTCGCCGTCGGCGAGCGCCCCGGCGGCCTCGGTCGTTCCATCGGTCCCGTCCGTTCCGGCGGCCAGCAGCACGACCCCCTCGAGGCCCTCCAGGGCGATGGCCCCGGACAGCGCGAATTCCTGGCTGCGTCCGCCGCGTCCCGTCCCCTTCAATGTGACGGTCGTCTCGCCCCCGGCGAGAATGCAGGCCGGCGGCGCCAAGGGGTGAGCGGAGCTGCGGACCTCCTTGGCGATGGCCGCAAATCCCCGGGCGGCCTCGCGGGCTTCGCCTTCCAAGGCCGAGGTGAGGATCAGGGGGTGGTAGCCCGCCTCTTCGGCCGCCGCCGCGGCGGCGCGGAGCGAGCGCAGGTTGCTGGCGACCAGCCGGTGGGCGACGCGCGCGAAGAGCGGGTCCGCCGGCTTGGGGGTTTCGGGGAGCTCCCCGGCGGCGCCGCGCTCCAGATGGCCGCGGACGGAAGCGGGCGCATCCTTCCAGACGCGGCGGCGCTTCAGGATCGCGATCGCGTCGGCGAACGTGCTCGCATCGGCGGCCGTGGGGCCGGAGGCGATGACGTCGAGGTCGTCGCCGACCACGTCCGAGAGGATCAAGGTGAGCACCTCGGCCGGAAAGGCGGCCTGCGCGAGCCGCCCGCCCTTGACGCGCGAGAGATGCTTGCGGACCGTGTTGAATTCGTGGATGGTCGCCCCGCTGCCGAGCAGCAGGCGCGTCGCCGACTGCTTGTCGGCAAGCCCGATCCCCTCGGCGGGCGCGACGAGCAGCGCGGAGCCTCCGCCGGTGATCAGGCAGATGAGAAGATCGCGCTCCCCGGCCGACCCGGCGAGGCCGAGGATCTCCTCGGTCGCGGCAACCCCGCGCCGGTCCGGGAGGGGGTGGCCGGCCTCGATCGTGCGGATGCGCTTGAGCGGCAGACCGTGGCCGTCCTTGACCACGATGATCCCGTCGTCGATCCGCCCGCCCAGGATTTCCTCGAGGGCCCGCGCCATGGGGGCGGCGGCTTTGCCGGCGCCCACCACCAGCAGGCGCTCGTACCCACGCAGGTCATAGTCCTTTCGGTCGAGGCGCAGCACCGCACCCTCCCGGCGGATGGCGCGGCGGACGGCCTCTTCGGGATCGGCTGCCGCCAGCGCGGCTGCGAAGATCCTCCGGGCGTCGCGGCGCATGGCGTCCAGCGCGGGGGCCGTTGGTTTCATCGGCGGGCCTGCCGCGAGGCGGCAGATTCTGCCGCGCTTTTGTCGGTCCAAGCGCCTCTGACCTTAATGTAAAAAATAGGTGTTGTCATAAAAATATTTGAGACGATTTTATTTTTTTCAAGAAAGAAAAGCGGCGGCGGAGGTCTCGGAATTATGGAACGTTATTTGCTTGTTGGACGATCGGCCAGGGTTGTCGCCATCTATCAATTCCATTTCGGGTGAAGCGCATGTCCGTGAACAAAACCGGGTCGATCCGCAACTATCTCGAACCGCAGCTTGCGGCCGCTGCCGGGAGGCGGCTTTCAGGGGCGGCCCGGAAAAGCTTTCAGACGCTGTTGAAGTCCCTCGCCCGCGGGGGCGACGCCGCCGCCGCGGCCAAGACCGCCTCACAGGGGCTGACCATCGAAGACTACCTTGCCAAGCGGGTGGTGATGGGCCGCGCCGGGAGCGCCCGGGACGACTTCTCCGCGGAGAAGCCCTCGGGCGAGGTGCAACCGGCGGAGGGCCATGCGGCAGCGTCCGCCGCCGCGCGTGCCGACTCCGGCGGGGAGCCTCGGCTCCGCGGAAGACGCATGCCGCGCTCGGCGCAGATCCCCGGCGGCGCCGACGAGACCATCGAGCGCTGCATCCGGCAGGCGGCCGCCAAGTACAATCTCCCCCCGGAGCTCATCCGCAGCGTGATCCGCGCCGAATCCGGATTCAACGCCCGGGCGGTTTCGTCGGCGGGGGCCCGGGGGCTGATGCAGCTCATGCCGGAGACCGCTGCGGAGCTCGGGGTGACCGACTCTTTCGACGTCCGCCAGAACATCGACGGCGGCGCACGCTATCTGCGGCAGATGCTCGACCGCTTCGGCGGCCGGCTGGAGACAGCGCTGGCGGCCTACAACGCCGGCCCCGGTGCGGTGGAGAAGTTCGACGGCCAGGTCCCCTATACCGAAACCCGCGACTACGTCCGCAGGGTCCTGCGCTTTGCCGGTGAGAAAAAAGCCCCCGTCTCCGGTTGACAGGCTCCGGAAAAGAAGCACCGGCCGGTTGAGACGCCGGGTCAGTAGCCCAGGTTGAAATCCCCGACCCGCCCGAACGCGTCCACCTTGCCGTCCACCAGCCGGACGAAGTAGCGCTCCGGGAAGATCCAGTCGCCGTACAGCCGGTACTTGAGGTAAACGGTGTCCCCCATTTCACTGGTGCTGGCCGGGGTCCCCATGACGTCGACCACCTGCTCCCGCGTCATGCCGAGCCGGATCTGATTGGTTTTCGCAGCGCAGCCGACCAGGACCAGCAAGGCCAAAAGCGGCCCCAACCATTGCCATCGCTTCATCGCGCTCCCCCTCCCGCCAACCTGCCGTCCATCCGCCAAAGGCGATGCGCCCTCTCCCGTGGATGATGCGCGGCGCTCCAGGGGGGTTGGCGGACGCGGTCGATTCCGGAAATCCATCGCCGGGTGCGGTCATAACACGGCGAGGGCCGCTTGGCAATTCCCAGGGGGGGTGCCAGGCGGTAAACAAACGTGCGCCTTGAGGCCGCGATCCGGCGGCGCGCGGCGCTTGCAGATGATCACATCTTATTGAAAATGATTCATATACAGATCGACGCGCGCCTTGGCGGACGGGTTGACGCCTCTTCTTCCGCCGCCGGTCATCCTGAGACGGGCGGAAAAGATCTTGACAGGGAAATGATCAAATGGTATTCGGAAACTAACAGTATTTTTGGGCTGCATCTATTTTTCTTATTAATTTACATATGGTTAAAAACTTAATTACAGCCGGTTACAATCGAGTTATCTTCGTTTACAAGCGCTTCCGGCCGCTGCCGGAGGGCCTGGGCGGGCTCGGTGGAAAACCGTTCAGCCGTTCAGAATTAGAATGATCGATATCAGTTAAGTGAAATTATAAATCGAATATACAGATTGTTATATTAAACGTAAGCGGTTCTGAAATGTGGTTTCCGAATATCATCCGGTAAGCCATGGCAGCTAAGAACGGCAAGGAGAACACCCGCGAGCGGATCATCAACTCCGCCAAGAAGCTTTTTGCCGAACAGGGTTTCCAGAAGACCACGATTGCCGACATCTCGCGGCAGGCCGGGCTCTCCGAAGCGGCGCTCTACGAGTATTTCCAGGGCAAGGAGGACCTGCTGCTCACCATCCCGGATCTATGGGTCTCGGCGATGCTGCGGGACATCGAGGAGCAGCTTTTCGGCGTCAAGGGTGCGGTCAACCGGCTGCGCAAGTTCCTGTGGTGGTACCTGCGGCGCATCGAGCAGGCGCCTTTCGACGCCAAGATCGTCTACCTTTTTCTCAAAACCAACGCGAACTTCCTGAATACCCCGGTTTACGCCAACGTCAAGAAATTCTACGCCCACCTGCTCGCTATCTTCGAAGAGGGCCGCCTGAGCGGCGAGTTCAGAGCGGACCTGAACCCGCATCTGGCGCGCGATGTGTTCGTCGGCACCATGGACCACGTCATCACCCGCTGGCTGCTGAAGGATATGGCTTACTCCATCTTCGACAACCTGGATATGCTCTTCGAGCTGATGACATGCGCCTTCCGCGCGGAGGCGCCGGTGACCGAGCCTCCAGCCGCCGAGACGCCCGCCGGGGCGTCGGTGCGGGAAGCGCCTTGAGATCCATGCGACGCGACGTCCGCCACAGCCAACCACAAGGAGGAGGGAATCGAGATGGCCAGATTGCTCTTTGAATGGGACTATTCCGCCTACCCGGGGGCGAAGCGCTACCCCCACCTCTTCAAGCCCATCCAGATCGGCGACCTCATCATCCCCAACCGCATCAAGTACGCGGCGACCGAGGACAATTTCAACACGCACGACGGGTTCATCACCGACGCGGACGTCGCCTACATGCGCGACCGCGCCATCGGGGTGGTCGGCGGGATGTGCTTCATGCAGGGGGTCTACATGGACGAGCGGCGCCAGGGCCAGGGCTACGTCGGCCAGGCGGCCTGCTGGGACGACAAGTTCATCCCGGGCCTGAAGCGCATCGCCGACGCGATCCACGCCGAGCGCGCCGTCGCCGGTTTCCAGCTCATGGACTGCGGCCGCGTGGGTGCGGTCGACGTGGACTACTGCCACGGCCCCTCTGCCGTCCCCCAGCGCCTGCGGATCTTCAAGCCGGTCGAGGAGATGACCCACGCGCAGGTGAAGGAGGTCATCCGGCAGCATGCCGATGCCGCCCGGCGCGGGGTCGAGGCCGGGTTCGACATGATGGAGATCTCCGGCATCGTCGGCTACCTCATCTCGAACTTCATCTCGAGCTACACCAACCGGCGCACCGATGAATACGGCGGCGACATCCGCGGCCGCATGCAGATGGTGGTCGAGATCATCCAGGAGGTGAAGAAGGTCTGCGGCCCCGGGATTCCCGTCGGCATCCGCCTCTGCTCCGAGGAGCTTCTGGACGATGTGCGCGGCAACACCCCCGAGGAGTCCATGCGGACCTACCAGATCGCCGAGGAGGCCGGGGCGGACTACATCAGCTGCACCCTCGGCTGGCAGGAGTCGATCTACCCGGTCATCAGCCGCGACATTCCCATGGGCAACTGGATCCATCTGGCCAAGCGCGCCAAGGAGCACGTCAAGATCCCCATCCAGATGGCCTACCGCCTCTTCAAGCCCGACCTGCCGAACGCCAAGATCGGCGCCGGCGAGCTCGATGTTTGGGAGATGTGCCGCCCGATGATCGCCGACCCCTTCATGCCGAAGAAGGTGCTCGAGGGCAAGGAGGACGAGATCCGGCACTGCGTGGCCTGCAACCTCTGCCTCGCGCGCCTGTTCCGCGACGCGCCGATGACCTGCTACATCAACCCGATGTGCGCCCACGAGTCGCAGCCCGAGTTCGTCGACCCGAAGCCCGCCGAGGAGAAAAAGCGCATCATGATCGTCGGCGCGGGTCCGGCGGGGCTCGAGTGCGCCTACATGGCGGCGCGCCGCGGGCACGAGGTGCACGTCTACGACAAGCGCGAGTCGGTCGGCGGGACCCTGAACGAGGCCCGGCACGCCCCCTACGGCGACGACGAGCTGTGGACCTGCGTGGATTTCCAGCAGGCGATGTGCCAGAAATACGGGGTGACGCTGCACCTCGGCACCGAGGTGACCGAGCAGCTCATCCAGGAGGAGCTTCCCGACACCGTGGTTCTCGCGACCGGCCCGGTCTTCCCCCGCCTCAAGGCCAAGGGCGGCGACCATCCGAAGGTCGTCCTCCTCCAGGACGTGATGACCGGCAAGGCGGCCGTCGGCCAACGCGTGGTGGTCTACGGCAACCGCAAGCCCGGCATCGGCTGCGCGCTGTTCCTCGCCAAGCAGGGCAAGAAGGTGACGCTCGTGGGACGCGACAAGACGGCCGGCTTCGACATCAACCCCTCCTTCAAGTGGCGCTACATGATCTACATGCGCCAGAACGGGATCAACGCCTACAACGACTGCGACATCGCCGAGGTGAGCGACGAGGGGATCGTCGTCCGCTCCTACGACGGCTACAGCTGGCCGGTCACGTGCGACACGGTGGTCATCGCCGACCGCGAGGCCAACGCGGCCCTCAAGCAGGCGGTGCAGTCGGAAGGCATCGAGTTGTTCGTGATCGGCGACGCCCTGGTTCCGCGGAACCTCTCGAGCGCCGTCCATGACGGTTACCGCATCGGTATGCGCGTGTAAAGGAGGTCGACCATGTCCGTAGACGCTGAAAAGGAAATCACCCGGCTGTGGCGGGCGCTGCACGGCGCCCAGGACGAGATCGGCAAGACCTTCTACCGCTGGCGGCAGGTGGCGATCGCGTGCGCCGGACCGGACGTCCAGCCGCTCGATGTGGGGCTCAAGGCCGCCGAGGCCTTCGGCCGGGAGATCGGCAAGAGCTTCCTGCCGCGGTTGAACTGGCTGAAGGGCGAAGAGGCCTTCCTGCTGAGCCTCGGCCGGCAGCTCGCCGACATCTGGGTGACGGAGGGGGGGCTTGCCACGGCCGAGAAGGGCGAGAAGGCCGGGGAGGTCGTCATCCGCTGCACGCGCGACCCCTGGCCGAGCTGGGCGAAGGAGTACGGCGTGCCCATGGAGGAGGTCGCGCTCTGCCGCGAGCGCATGTTCCAGGCGATCCTCGCGGACGTGAGCGTCTTTTTCAACATCCCCCTCACGATCGCGCTCGAGAGGGCGATTCCGCGCGGTCAGGGGGAGACGGTCATGCGCCTGCGCAAGGCGGCCTGACCGCAACAGACCCCGCGGGCCGCGCTCCCGCGGGGCGGGCGTCCGAAACCCAACATTCCAACAGGGAGCTCACATATGGCTGCTCAAATCGATATGACCAAGTGCCGGATGTGCGGCGGGATCGTTCAGCCGCTGTGCGTCGAGATCTGCCCCGACAGCGCCATCCGCGTCCAGGACGGCCGGCCGGTGGTGACCGAGTTTCTGTGCGAGGACTGCAACGAGTGCGGCTGCGTCTGCCCGGACAGCGCCATCCGCGTGCCCCTCGAAAAAGTGACCTTTTAGCGCGCCCGCCGCCGGCGGCCGGGGTCAGGCCGCCGGCGGCGGGCCCGCCCCTGCGGAGGAGAGCATGAACGTCAACAAGGTCGACCACATCTGCATCGCCGTCAAGAACCTCGAGGAGGCCCGCAAGGTCTGGGAGCCGGTCCTCGGGAAAACCAAGCCGGACGACGAGTACATCGACGCCCCCGAGAAGATCAAGGTCGCGCGCTACTGGGTCGGCGAGGTGGGCTTCGAGCTCATGGAGTCGACGACCCCCGACGGCGACGTCGCCAAATTCATCGAGAAGCGCGGGGAAGGGGTCATGCTGATCAGCTTCAACGTGGACAACACCCGCGCCGCCATGGCGGAGCTCCAGGGGAAGGGCTACCCCTTCATCGGCGGGGCGCGCCCCTTCCGGGACTGCGAGTTCGCCTTCGTCCACCCGAAGAAGATGAACGGGGTGCTGCTCGAGATCATCGACTACAAGTGGCGGGAGTTCGAAAACCGATAGGGGGGCCGACACCATGACCATCGCCAAGAAGATCGAGGCCACGATCGCCGGCTCCTCCTGGATCCGCCGCATGTTCGAAGAGGGCGCGGAGCTGAAGAAGAAATACGGGGCCGCCAACGTCTTCGATTTCAGCATCGGAAACCCGAACCTTCCGCCGCCGGACAAGTTCGTCGAGACGCTGCGGGACATCGTGAGCACCTGCGGCCTCGACGCCCATTGCTACATGCCGAACACCGGCTACGCGGATGTCTGCGGCTCGGTCGCCGGCTTCATCTCCCAGGAGCAGGGCGTGCCGGTAACGGACCGCGACGTCCTCATGACCTGCGGGGCCGCCGGCGCCCTGAACGTGGCGCTGAAGGCCATTCTCGACCCCGGCGACGAGGTGCTCGTCCCGGTGCCCTGCTTCGTCGAGTACCGCTTCTACGCGGACAACCACGGCGGGGTGCTCACCACCGTCGGCACCCGCCCGGACTTCCAGCTCGACCTCGAGGCCGCCGCCCGGGCCATCACCCCCCGGACCAAGGCCTTCCTGATCAACTCGCCGCACAACCCCACCGGCGTCGTCTACTCGCAGGAGACCATCGCGGGGCTCGGGCGGCTGCTCGCCGAGAAGAGCCGGGAGTTCGGCCGCACGATCTACCTCATCTCCGACGAGCCCTACCGCAAGATCGTCTACGACGGGGTCGCGGTGCCGAGCATCTTCGCGGCCTATCCCGAGAGCATCATCGGGACCTCCTACTCCAAGGACATCTCCATCCCCGGCGAGCGCATCGGCTTCGTCGCCGTGAACCCGCGCGCGACGCACCGCCAGGCGCTCGCCGCCGGCATGGCGCTCGCCAACCGCATTCTCGGCTTCGTCAACGCGCCGGCCCTGATGCAGCGGGTGGTCGCCTGCCTCCAGGGGCTGTCGGTCGACATCGACCTCTACAAGCGCAAGCGCGACCGGCTCTGCGAGGGCCTCGCCGCCATGGGCTACGAGTTCGTCAAGCCGGCGGGGACCTTCTATCTCTTCCCGCGCTCGCCGATCCCCGACGACGTCGCCTTCGTGCAGGCGCTCAAGGAGGAGCGGGTGCTCGTCGTCCCCGGCAGCGGCTTTCACGGGCCGGGCCATTTCCGGATCGCCTTCTGCTGCGACGACGCCACGATCGAAAACGCCATGCCGGGCTTCGAGCGGGCCATCCGCCGGTTCCGCTGAAATCCCAAGGGGGTGGGTCATGGGCAAGGTTCGCCGGGACTACGAAGTCTATCTCGTCTACGTGGAGGCCGAGCGCTGCGACTCCTGCGGGGAGTGCATCAAAATGTGCCCGGTGGAGGTCTTCGAAATGCCCCACAAAGCGGTGCCGGTCCGGCCGGTGAACTGCCTCGGCTGCCGGACCTGTGTGGCCCTGTGCAAGTCGCAGGCGATCATCATCACGGAAATCTGAGGTGCACCATGGCGGAAGCGATCCATTCCATCCTCGTCATCGGCGGCGGCGTGGCGGGCATCAACTGCGCGATGAACGCCGCGAAATACGGCGCGAAGGTCACCCTCGTGGACGACACCGCGAGCATCGGGGGGATGATGGCGCGCCTCGACAAGACCTTTCCCACGAACGACTGCTCCATCTGCATCGAGGCCCCGCAGATGTACGAGGTCGACAACCACGAGAACATCACGATCCTCACGAACACCGAGGTGCGCCGCGTCCAGAAGGCCGGGGGCGGCTTCAAGGTGCGCCTGGTCAAGAAGCCGAAATTCATCGACGAGGAGAAGTGCACCGGCTGCGGCGCCTGCGTCGAGGCCTGCCCGGTGAGCCTGCCCGACGAGCTCGACGGCAAGGTCGGCGGCCGGCGCAAGCTCATCTCGATGGCCTTCCCCCAGGCCGTGCCGAACGTGGTCGCCCTCGATCCGCGCTGCCGCAGCGGCGAGATGCGCGGTGCCGGGGCCTGCGTCGGCGGCTGCACCGTCGACTGCAGCCAGTGCCGCGAGTGCCCCATCGCCCACTGCGTCAAGGCCTGCGAAAAGGAGGGCAAGAAGGCGGTCATGCTCTGGCAGGCGAGCAAGAACATCGACCTCGAGGTGGCGAGCATCGTCGTGGCGACCGGCATCCAGAACGCCCCGCCCGCGGGCGACCTCCTCGGCTACGACCGGTTCGACAACGTCATCACCAACACCGAGTTCGAGCGGCTGATGAACGCCGGCGGCCCGACCGCCGGCCACATCCTCAGGCCCTCCGACCGCGCGCACGCCCGCCGGATCGCCTGGGTGCAGTGCGCCGGCCGCGGGCTGGGGGATCAGCGGGGGACCCCCTACTGCTCCAAGGTCTGCTGCATGATCGCCGCCAAGCAGACCATCATCACCAAGGAGCACGACCCGGCGGTGGAGGCCACCGTCCTCTACAACGACCTGAAGGCCTACGGCAAAGGGTTCTGGGAATTCTACCGCAAGGCCTGCGAAAACGGGGTGCGCTTCGTCCGCGGCCGGCCGTACGCGGTGGCCGAGGACCCCGCGACGCGCAACCTCACGGTGCGCTACGAGGAGATCGACTCCGGGGAGCTGCGGTTTCTCGAGGTGGAGCTGCTCGTCCTCTCGACGGGCCTGATTCCGAGCCGCCGCAACGAGCGCCTGGCCAAGGTGCTTCAGGTCGACCTCGACCACCTGGGCTTCTTCAAGGAGCGGGACCCGATCGCCGCCCCGCTCGAAGCGACCGCGGCGGGGATCTATCTCTGCGGCGGCGCGACCGGCCCGATCGACATCGCCGAGTCCGTCGCCCAGGCGACGGCCGCCGCCATGAAGGCGGTCTGCCATTCCTAGCACATCGAATCGCTGCGAGGCTGTTCCATGACCGAGGAAACGAAACCGGAAATCCGCATCGGCGTCTTCGTCTGCGACTGCGGCACCAACATCGCCGGGGTCGTGAACGTGCCGGAGGTGGTGCGCTACGCGCGGGGGCTGCCGCACGTGGTCATGGCCGACGAGGGCAAGTGGTCCTGCTCGGTCGACTATCTCGGACGGATGCAGCAGCTGATCCGGGAGCACCGCCTGAACCGCGTCGTGGTCGCCTCCTGCACCCCGCGCACCCACGAGCCCCTCTTCAAGCGCACGACGCGCGAGGCCGGCCTGAACCCCTACCTGCTCGAGTTCGTGAGCATCCGCGAGCAGGTCTCCTGGGTGCACATGCGCGAGCCCGAGGTGGCCACGGCCAAGGCGAAGGACCTGGTCAAGATGGGGGTCGCCAAGGCGGCGCTCCTGGAGGAGGGCGAGGAGATCCGGCTGCCGGTCAAGACCGACTGCCTGGTCATCGGCGGCGGGGCGGCCGGCATGAACGCGGCGCTCAGCGTCGCGGCCCAGGGCTTCAACGCCGTTCTCGTCGAAAAGGAGCCCCGGCTGGGCGGGCTTCTCAACCGGATCTGCTTTCTCGCCCACGACCAGGCCCGCCTCCCGGCGGCCAAGGCGCTCGACGCGACGATCGCCCGGGTCGAGGCCGACCCCCGCATCCGGGTCTTCACCGGCACCCGGGTCGAGTCCGTCCAGGGCTACATCGGCAACTACCAGGTCACGCTGCGGCCGGAGGGCGGGGAGGCGCTCCCGCCGATGGACATCTCCACCGTCATCGTCGCCACCGGCATGCGGGAGATCAAGCCGGAGGGCCAGTTCGGCTACGGCGCCGACCCGCGGGTCGTGACCCAGCTCGAGCTCGAGGAGCGGCTGCGGGCGAAGGCGCTCGGGGCGGTCTCCTCGGTCGTCATGATCAACTGCGTCAACTCCAAGAACGACGCCCGCGGCTGCTGCAACGTCGGCTGTCACGTGTCGGTCAAAAACGCCATCGCCGTCAAGACGCTGCGGCCGGAGGCCGCGGTCGCGGTCCTCTACCGCGACATGAGCCTGGTCCGGGAGGAGGGCCGCGCGCAGGAGAAGGCCAAGCGCCTCGGGGTCAAGTTCCTGCGCTTCCCGGACGACCGCTACCCCGCGGTCGAGCCGCGCGACGGGAAGCTCAAGGTCGCCGTCACCGACCTTTTGCTCGGCCGCGAGCTGGAGATCCCGGCCGACCTCGTGGTGCTCGCCACCGCGCTTGGCGGCGACGAATCGGTCGACCGGGTCAAGGGGCTCCTCAAGGTCTCCGCCAACCGCGACGGCTTTTTCCAGGAGGCGCACGTCAAGCTCGGGCCCCTCGAATTCCCGACCCACGGGGTTTCCCTCGCCGGGTGCGCCAAGGCGCCGATGTTCTTCCGCGAGAGCTGCGAGGCCGGAATCGGGGCGGCCATGAAGGCCTCGATCCCGATGAAGCGGGGCTACATCGAGACCGAGGGCATCGTGGCCGACATCGCGCTCGCCGAGTGCAGCCAGTGCGGGCTGTGCGCCAAGCGCTGCCCCTACCACGCGATCCGCGTCGACGCGGAGGACTACCCGCACGTGATCAAGGCCCTGTGCAAGGGCTGCGGCCTGTGCGCGGCCGACTGCCCCCGGGAGTGCATCAGCATCGTGCACTACACCGACGCGCAGGTGCTCGCCCAGGTGGCCGCGGCCCTCGAGGAGGAGCCGGCGAAGAAGATCATCGCCTTCGTCTGCCACTGGTGCGCGCTCGGGGGCGTCGACATGGCGGGGGTGAGCCGGCTCCAGTACCCGCCGAACGCCCGCCTGATCCGCGTCATGTGCTCGGCGCGGGTCTCGATCAAGATGATGCAGGCGGCCTTCGCCGGCGGGGCCGCCGGGGTCCTCGTCGCCGGGTGCGAATTCCCCACCTGCCACTACATCGAGGGCAACTACGCCGCCGAGGCGCGGGTCAAGCGCGCCAAGAAGAAGCTCGCCAAGGCCGGCTTCGACCCGGAGAAGCTTTGGAACATCTGGTGCTCGGCCGCCGACGGGCCCAAGTTCGCCAACTGCATGCGCGAGATGGTGAAGTCGCTGGGGCTGTAGGGGAAGGCGGAAAACGGCAAACGGAAAACGAAAAGCGGAAACCCTGAGAGATGGAAGCCAAGACCAAGTTCGCCGAGCGCTTCAACGCGATCGAGATGTTCCGGTTCTGCGAGCAGTGCGGGCGCTGCAGCTCGGCCTGCCCGATCACCGGGATCGACGGGTTCAACATCCGCCGGCTGGTGCGGCACGTGGAGCTCGACCTGATCGATGAGATCGCCGGCTCGGGCATGCCGTGGTTCTGCGCGGCCTGCGGCCGCTGCGAGGACGCCTGCCCGAACGACATCCGCATCCTCGACATCACCCGCACGCTCCGGGCCCTGGGGCCGCCGGAGCGTTTTCCGGAGGCGCCCGCCTGCATCCGGGCCTGCCCGGCGGGGATCGACGTCCCCGGCTACCTGCGGCTGATCGGGGAGGGGAAAAGCGGGGAGGCGACGAAGCTCATCATGGAGAAGGCCCCCTTTCCCGGGGTTCTCGGCCGGGTCTGCCCCCACCCCTGCGAAAGCGCCTGCAAGCGCGGCGAGGTGAACGCCCCGATCGCGATCTGCGCCGCCAAGCGCTTCGCCGCGGACCACTGCGGCGACCTGGGCGCGTGGCTGGCGGCCGGGCCGGAGACGGGGCGCCGCGTGGCCGTGATCGGCGCCGGCCCGGCCGGGCTGACGGCGGCCTTCTATCTGCGCTTGAAGGGGCACGGCGTCACGGTCTTCGAGGCGCGGCCCAAGCCGGGCGGCATGCTGCGCTACGGGATTCCGCGCTACCGACTGCCGGAGGAGGCGCTCGACCGCGACATCGCGCGGATCCTCGCCACCGGGATCGCGCTCGAGCTCAATGCCAAGCTCGGCGTGGACTTCCGGATCGACGAGCTGCGGGAGCGCGGCTACGACGCCGTGTTCGTGGCGGTCGGCGCGCAGCTCAGCCGCCGGATCGACATCGACGGCATCGACCTCGAGAACGTGCTCTGGGGGGTGGAGTTCCTCGGCCGGGTGGCCTCGGGCGCGGCCGTGTCCGTCTTGCCGCGGGTCGTCGTCATCGGCGGGGGCAACGTGGCCGTGGACGTGGCGTTGACCGCGCTGCGGCTCGGCGCGGCGCAGGTGACGCTCGCCTGTCTCGAGAAGCTCGAGGAGATGCCGGCCAATCCCTGGGAGATCGCGCAGGCTCGGGAGGAGGGCGTCGAGCTGCTGCCCGCCTGGGGGCCGGGCCGCATCCTGGGAAAGGACGGGGTGGTCTGCGGGATCGAGCTCGTCCGGTGCACCTCGGTCTTCGACGACCAGGGCCGGTTCTGCCCGAGCTTCGACGATGTCCGCAAGACGATCGCGGCCGACCAGGTGATTCTGGCCATCGGGCAGGCCAGCGAAACCGCATTCTGCCAGGATTTCTGCTTCCTGGAGGAGGGCGGGGCGCTTGCGGTCAGCCGCGGGCTCATCGCGATCGATCCCGTCAGCCAGGCCACCGAGCTGCGCGGGGTCTACGCCGGCGGGGACGCGGCCAACGGCCCGGCCACGGTGGTCCAGGCGATCGCGGCCGGGCGGCGGGCCGCGGCGTCGATCGACCGCTACCTCGGGGGCGACGGCAGGATCGCGGCCGGAAGGCAGCCCCCGGAGGAAGTCGACGGCGGCGCGTACGACGGCCGGCGCGCGAAGGGATTCGCCGAGCTCGCGCGGGCGGCGGTGCCGTCGCTTCCGGTCGCCGAGCGGCGCGGCGGATTTCAGGAGGTCGAGCTGGGCTATGGCGAGGCGGAGGTCATCGCCGAGGTGCGCCGCTGTCTGCAATGCGATCTCGAAATCCGACTCGCCCGCGAAACGCGCCGGGCCGAGGCCGGCCGATAACTCCGGCGCTTGATCTTTTTTTGCGTTGCGGATAGCATGCGGGCCATGCCGCTGGCAGCGGCTCCCCGACACGCCGCCTTTTCCCCAAGCGGTTCCGAGTCCGCGGGCCTGCCGGAAGGGCGGCCGGGGTGACGACCACTCAACTGCTCAGGAGGGTAGCCGCCATGGAAAAGGGGGACCGGTTCAGAAACACGCTGCGTCTGGGGCTCGCGCTGATGTGGATGGCGTCGGCGGCCATGCTTCTCGCCTGCGGCCAGGAAGGGGGGCAGCCGAGCGATCTTTCCAAGAAGGCCCCGCCCAGCCTCGGGGCGATCGCCAACGTTGACGGCTCGGACGAGGGGAAGAAAGAAGGCCAGAAACCCGCCGCCGAGGCCGAGCAGCCGCCCGCCCAGGGCCAGGCCGCTCCCGCCGCCCCGAAGCAGTAGTCGATGCCGGCCGGCCTGCCGCCGTGCGGGCCGGCACCCCCCTGGAAGGATTTCAGGCTCACCTCCCCGCCGGCCGAATCGCGGCGCGCCTTGGCTTGACGGCCTGATATCGGCCTCGACGCATCCCGCCATCATCCCCCCGGCCGTTAAAGCGGCCGGCGCTTTCGGCCGATATAGAGATCGAAGCGGCGCTGCCGCGCCGCGAGACCCGCCCCGGCGGCGGCACGGTGGTTTCCCCAAACCGGGGCGGCGGGCTTGAATTCGGGGAAATCGGGCATAGTGTTCGCTATCGGATGGGTTGCCTTGGATTTCCGCCGGGAGCGCCGAAGCGGCTTCGGGCTGAGAATCGATAGCCAAGCGAGGGTGTCATGGTGAATGGAAACGCGGTTTTTCTGGTGATACTGGTGGCGGCCTATTTCGCTGCGCTGGCCTATTTCGAAAGGGCGCACTCCCGGAGGGCCTTCATCACCAACGACGAGTACCTGTCCAGCCTGGCCATGACCCGCCAGTGCAGCGTCTACGAGCTGTTCCGCCGCTCGGGCGGCGATTGGCGGTTCTCGCGCTCCAAGATCGAATCCGATTTCAACGCCTACCTGAAGACCGGCCATATCCCGACCTACGTCGCCAACTATGCCAAGCAGCATATCCGGCCCGAGGAGGTCAAGATGCTGCGGCGCATCAGCCGGCTGTGGTAGCGCGGGGCGGAACGGGCGTCACTCCAGCAGCCGCAGCGGGTGGATGACCAGCTCCACGAAAAAGTAGACCATCAAGGCCAGGGCGCCCACGATGACGGCGGTGACGTACCAGCTCTGGAAGCGGTGCACCCTTTTTTCCTTCTCGTCATAGAACACGTATTTCCCGCATTTGATGCACAAAAGCTTGCGGCTCGTCAGGGTGGTGACGTGTCCGCAGGCGCAGGCGATCTCTCTGGGTGCGAGTTCCACGATCACCTCCTTCGGGGTTGCGCGGTTCGCTGCCGGGGATTTTTTTCGCCGCGGGGCCGGGTCAGCCGGACTTGTCCGGTTTTCCGGGGGGGCGCGGCGGAGGGAGCCCCTCCGCGCCGGAGGCTTCCTCCGGCGGTGAAAAGAACGCCGCGGTCTCTTTTTTCAGCAGCATGAAAAGGGAATAGCCGAAGACCGCCGAGGTGCCGGCGGTGAGAACGAACAAGCCCGGCTTGCCGCCCCAGGCAAAGGCGAGGGCGAACAGCGCGTACATGACCACCATGATGAAATTGAAGTAGAGGCAGAGCCTCCGGGCCCATTTGCGGATGGTCGCGACGCAGTAGCAGATGGCGATGCCCACCCCCAGGTTGAGGTAGGCGACCCTTTCGGGCTGGCCCTCGGCAATGAAGCCGAAATAGAAGACATAGTGGGCGGTCCAGCCGACCAGCAGCGCCGCGATGGCCCTTTTGACGGTGGAGGGCATTGCGGCCCAGCTCTTCGAAGCGTTCGGCATGCAAGCTCCTTTCCCTCGCGCGGCCATGCGACCGGCGCCGCCTCATCAACCGGCCGCTATCGTTACACCACGTCCGGCCCCATTTGCAAGCGGTCTCAACCGCCGCGCATCCGATCCCGCCTCTTCCGCGCTCCGCGGACCGCGCTATGCGGCGCTGGCGCAAATCGCATAACAATCTTTTTTTAATCAAATTATTTCGCAATTCCCCTGCCTGGCCATATAATTGATTGTTAATTAGATCAAGTTCAAATGAATGAAAAGATTTTTCTTGACAAACATTGAGCAGTTTCTTTATAGTGTTTTATACGATAAACATAATTCAGTAAATAAATGCCAATACATGAACGACAGATAAGAGACCGCGAAAGGCGCCGCCAGCAGATCATCGCGGCATCCAAGCGGGTTTTCGTCGCCAAGGGGGTTTCCAAGGCCACAATCAAGGACATCGCGGCCGAAGCGGAGCTCAGCCCGGGGACGCTCTACATCTATTTCAAAAACAAGGACGAGCTCTACTCCTCCCTCTCCATCCGGATGCTCAAACATTTGAGCCTGAGGCTGCAGCGCGTGAAGGAGCGGCAGGATTTCTCCCACACGGAGAGGATCGCGGCGGTGAAGGAGGCGCTTTGCGACGCCTACGAGATGGACCCGCCGGTTTTCATCGCGCTCATGCGCCTGCAGGCGAGCGAGATGCTCGAGAACATTTCGCCCGATCTCCTCGACCAGATCTTGGGGCTTTCGCGCCGGTGCGTCGACACGCTGGCCGAGATTTTTTCGAAGACGACGGATACGGATCCGGCGGGCCTTCCGGAACGCGATCCCCGCCAGGACGCTCTGATCCTGCTCTCCCTTTTCTCCGGGCTGGTTCTCTGGGAAGAGAGCAAGCGCGCCCTCGACCCGCGCAAGGACTTCCTGAAGGCCACATTGGATGTGGCCTTCGATATATTCGGCCGGGGCATCGCCCGATGACAGGCAGCCGCCGCACGGGCCGGCGGCAGCGCCCGCCGTCCCCCCCCGCGGATGCGCCGGCGGAATCGCTGCGGCGAAGTCAACCCGACAACCGAAAGGAGGCCGCCGACGGCATCCATCCGGCAGTTTGGACATGCGTGGGGTCCTCTGGCTGCAGCAAAACGTCAAGCGAGGAAAAAGGAGGTCAGGCATGGCGGAGAAAGAAGTCACCGGTGCATCCGAAGCTGAAATTGCCGTACACTGGGGCGAGGAGGGGCTGATCCATCCCAGCCCCGCGTTCATCGCCCAGGCCAACATGACCGACGAATCCATCTACAAGCGGTTCAGCCTGGAGAACTTCCCCAACTGCTTCAAGGAATACGCCGATCTGCTCGACTGGTACGAGTACTGGCACACGACGCTCGATACGAGCGACGCCCCCTGCTTCAAGTGGTTCGTCGGCGGCAAGATCAACGCCTCCTACAACTGCGTCGACCGGCATCTCGCCAAGAACAAGAACAAGACGGCCATCCATTTCGTCCCCGAACCGATCGACGAGAAGTACGAGCACATCACCTACCAGGAGCTTTACGTGAGGGTGAACGAGTTCGCCGCCCTGCTGCGCGATTTCGCGAAGCTCAAACGCGGCGACCGCGTGACGCTGCACATGCCGATGGTGCCGGAGCTGCCGATCACGATGCTCGCCTGCGCGCGGCTGGGCGTCATCCACTCGCAGGTCTTCGGCGGGTTCTCCGGCCGCGCCTGCGCCGACCGCATCGTCGACTCCCAGAGTCGGGTGCTCATCACCATGGACGCCTACTGGCGCAACGGAACGCTCGGCGACCACAAGCACAACGCCGACATCGCCTGCGAGCTGGCCGGCAAGGACGGGCAGAAGGTCGACACGGTCCTCGTCTGGCAGCGCTACCCCGGCAAGGCCTCCAGCCCCACCCCCATGGTCAAGGGCCGCGACCATTTCGTAAACGACGTGCTCAAGGAGTTCTACGGCGCGCGGGTCGAGCCGGAGAAGATGCCCGCCGAGGCGCCGCTCTTCCTCATGTACACGAGCGGGACGACCGGCAAGCCCAAGGGCTGCCAGCACGGCACCGGCGGGTATCTCGCCTACGTCGCCGGGACCTCCAAGTACGTCCAGGACATCCACCCCGAGGACGTCTACTGGTGCATGGCGGACATCGGCTGGATCACCGGGCACTCCTACATCGTCTACGGCCCGCTCGCCATCTGCGCCTCGACCGTGGTCTACGAGGGGGTGCCGACCTTCCCGGACGCCGGCCGCGCCTGGAAGATCGCCCAGGACCTGGACGTGAACATCTTCCACACGGCGCCGACCGCGATCCGCGCCCTGCGCAAGATCGGCCCGGAGGAGCCCGCGAAGTACAACTACCATTTCAAGCACATGACGACGGTCGGCGAGCCGATCGAGCCCGAGGTCTGGCGCTGGTACTACAACGTCGTCGGCAAGGGCAAGGCCGCCATCGTGGACACCTGGTGGCAGACCGAAACCGGCGGATTCCTGGCGAGCACGCTGCCGGCGATCAAGCCGATGAAGCCGGGCAGCGCCGGCCCGGGCATGCCGGGGATCCACCCGATCATCTACGACGACGTCGGCAACGTGGTGCCGCCGGGGGCGGGGCGGGCCGGGAACATCTGCATCCAGAACCCCTGGCCGGGCATGTTCCAGACGATCTGGGGCGACCGCGACCGCTTCGTGCGGCAGTACTTCGAGCGCTACTGCAAGAACCCCAAGAGCAAGGACTGGCGCGACTGGCCCTACATGACCGGGGATGCCGCCGTCGAGGCCCCGGACGGCTACTACCGCATCCTCGGCCGCGTGGACGACGTCATCAACGTCTCCGGCCACCGGCTGGGGACCAAGGAGATCGAGTCGGCGGCGCTCGTCGTGCCGGAGGTGGCCGAGGCCGCGGTCGTGCCGGTCGCCCACGAGGTGAAGGGGCGCGAACCCGACCTTTACGTCGCCCTCAAGCCCGGATTCCAACCGAGCCCCGAGCTTGAAAAGCGCATCTCGGACGCCATCTCCAACGAAATCGGCAAGATCGCCAAGCCCCGCCGGGTGTGGATCGTCAAGGACATGCCGAAGACCCGTTCGGGCAAGATCATGCGGCGGGTGCTGGCCGCCATCTCCAACCAGAAGGATGTCGGCGATGTGACGACGCTCGCCAACCCGGAGATCGTCGAGGACATCCGCAAGATGGCCCGGTAAGACCATCGACGAACGGCGCCGGCGGGCGATGCGCCGGCGCCCCGCACGCGAAAGGAGGTGCCCCGACCGCATGCCGTGCCTTCGTCCGGAATTGCTCTGCCCGCAGTGAGGGGCGATGGAATCCACGATAAAGGAGGATCAGCTATGAGCGGGATTACCTGGGTCTACATCATGCTCGGCATCTACGTGGTTTACGCGTTCTGGCAGGGCCTGCAGGGCTTTTTCCAGGCCAAGACCTCGGCCGGCTACGCCATCGGCGGCCGGTCGGTGCCCTTCATCGCCTTCCTCATGGCCGCGACCGCGGCCTCGTTCTCGGGCTGGACCTTCATCGGGCACCCCGGCCTGATCTGGCGCGACGGCCTGGCCTACGCCTTCGCGTCCTTCTACGTGCTCACCATCCCCATCACCGGCACCTTCTTCGCCAAGCGCCAGTGGCTGCTCGGCAAGCGCTACGGGTTCATCACCCCCGGCGACCAATACGCCTATTACTACAACAACGAGTTCCTGCGCTTCCTGGTGGTCATCGTGGCGTGCCTGTACTCGCTGTTCTACTCGGCCGTGCAGATGATGGCCTCGGCCGCGCTTTTCCAATGGGTCGCGGGCATCGACTTCGTCTGGGGCGCCTGGATCATGGCCTTCATCGTCTGGTTCTACGTCTGCACCGGCGGCATGAAGGCGAGCGCCTGGGTCGGCGTCTTCCAGTTCATCTTCTTGGTCGGCGGCATCGTCCTGCTCGGCTACTTCGTCATCAACCGTCCCGAGTTCGGCGGCTGGTCGGGCTTCTCGGCCGCGGTCCAGAAGCTGAACAAGAGCCTGCTCGAGGTCCCCGCGGTCATGTTCATCACGAGCGACGCCGGCGCCTACGCCAAGGCGAACAAGACCACCATCTGGACCGCGGTCATGGCGCTCACCTACATGTTCTCGCTCATGGGGATCCAGTCCTCGCCGGCTTTCACCATGAACTTCTTCGGGATCAAGAGCCCCAAGGTTCTCGGCTGGCAGCAGGCCTTCATGTCCACCTTCGTGGTCGGCTTCGCGCTCTTCTACTTCACCGCCATCCAGGGCATGGGCGCGAAGGTCCTCGAGGTGAGCGGGCTGCTCAAGTTCACGAAAGACAGCGACGTCGTGCCGATCCTGATGGCGAACTACCTCCCGCCCTTCGTGCTGGGGGTCGTCTTCCTGGGGGCGATCGCCGCGATCCACTCGACCGCCGCCCCCTACATCAACACCGGCGGATCGATCCTGCTGCGCGACATCTGGTGGCGCTACATCCGCAAGCAGAACTGCTCGCACGCCGAGCAGATTTGGCTGAACCGGCTCTTCGCGACCATCCTGACCATCTCCGCCGTCCTGATCGGCTTGAACTCCAAAGCGGCCCTCGTCATCCTCGGGGCGCTGGCGACCGCCTTCGGCTTCGTGATGTATGTTCTGCTGATCGCCGTCTGCTGGGGCGTGCGCTTCCCGAGCATCGGCGCGGTGCTGGGCGTCCTCTCCGGCATGATCGCGGTCTACCTGACCTACTCGGTCTGGCCGAATCTGCTGACGATGCACTGCGCCTTCTGGGGCACCTTCACCGGTCTCGTTGTCGCCTTCGCCTGCCGGGGACTCGGCTTGAAGGACAAGGAGGAGACCATCAAGCGCCAGAACGAGGTGCGCGCCTTCCTCGACAGCATCGACGCCCCGAGCGAGGCGGCCAAAAAGTGGCGCGGCGTCATGAAGATCGGCACCCCGATCTGGTATTTCTTCGCCATCGGCCCGGCCTGCATCCTCGGCAACACGGCCTTCTCCTTCGCCGGGTTCCCGCCGCTGTGGTCCTGGCAGATCGCCTGGTGGATCGTCGGCATCGTCATGATGTGGGCGCTGTGCTTCAAGTGCGAGCTGGCGACGACGACCGAGGTGCAGCTGCAGCGCGCCGAGAAGGAAACCATGATCGTCGTCAAGGAAGCGTGAGCCCGACCGGGCTTTCCCCTCCCGACGGAAAGGAGACCGCAAACGATGAAACCCGAAGACCTCTGGATGATCGGCATCGTCCTTTTCTGCATCCTGTTCACCGCGAGTTTCGGCTGGGGCCTGTGGGGCTGACGCCGCTTGCGTTCTATCCCGAGCTGAAGTAAGAGACCTCGATCGGTGCCCCCTCCGCCCGGATCCCCGACAACGGGAGGCAGGGGGCATCGAACCCGGCCGCCAGGGCCGCTGCCCGCATCCGACCTCCGGGGCGCGGCAGCGCCTGCCGCCTCGCGGCGCCTTTTCACCGCCGGCTACCCGGACAACGAAGGAGGATCTCCATGACCAACCCCTACGATGCCGCCCACGCCCAGTCGATCCAGGACCCGGACGGGTTCTGGGGCCGGATCGCCGAGGAGTGCCACTGGACCAAGAAGTGGGACCGGGTATTGGACGACTCCCGCAAGCCCTTTTACCGCTGGTTCACGGGCGGGGAGCTCAACACCTGCTACAACGCCCTCGATTTCCACGTCGACCGGGGACGCGGGGCGCAGGCGGCCCTGATCTACGACAGCCCCGTCACCCAGACCGTGCGCCCCTTCTCCTACCTCGAGCTGCGCGACCTCACGGCCCGCTTCGCGGGCGCGCTCGCGGCCCAGGGGGTCGGGAAGGGCGACCGGGTGGTCATCTACATGCCGATGATCCCCGAGGCGGTCATCGCCATGCTGGCCTGCGCCCGCCTGGGGGCCGTCCACTCGGTGGTCTTCGGCGGCTTCGCCGCGCCGGAGCTCGCCGTGCGCATCAACGACGCCAAGCCCAAGCTGATCGTCTCGGCTTCCTGCGGGATCGAAATCAACCGCGTCATCCCCTACAAGCCGCTGCTCGACGGGGCGATCGGCATGGCGAGCGTGAAGCCCGAGCGCTGCATCATCGTCCAGCGGCCGATGCAGAAGGCGGAGATGACTCCCGGCCGCGACCTCGACTGGAACGAGGTCATGGAGAAGGCGAAGCCCCACGACTGCGTCCCGGTGGCGGCGACCGATCCGCTCTACATCCTCTACACTTCCGGAACGACCGGCATCCCCAAGGGGGTCGTGCGGGACAACGGCGGGCATGCCGTGGCGCTCAAGTACACGATGGGCGCGATTTACAACGTGGCGGCCGGGGACGTCTACTGGGCCGCCTCGGACGTCGGCTGGGTCGTCGGGCACTCCTACATCGTCTACGCCCCCCTCTTCAAGGGGTGCACCTCCATTCTCTACGAGGGCAAGCCCGTGGGCACGCCGGACGCCGGAGCCTTCTGGCGCGTGATCTCCCAGCATGGGGTCAAGTGCCTTTTCACCGCCCCGACGGCCTTCCGGGCGATCAAGCGCGAGGACCCGAACGGCGAGCTGCTCAAGAAATACGACCTCTCCGGCTTCCAAGCGCTTTTCCTCGCCGGCGAACGGCTCGACCCCGACACCTTGCGCTGGGCCCAGTCCCGGCTGAACATTCCCGTGATCGACCACTGGTGGCAAACCGAGACCGGCTGGGCCATCGCCGCGAACTGCCTCGGGCTGCACCATTTTCCGGTCAAGGAGGGATCGCCGACCAAGCCCGCCCCCGGCTGGAACCTCGCCGTGCTCGACTCCGACAAGCAGCCGGCCGAGCCCGGGCAGATCGGGGCGCTCGTCGTCAAGCTGCCGCTGCCTCCGGGAGCGCTTCCCACCCTGTGGAACAACGACGCCGGGTTCCTCAAGTCCTACATGGAGGAGTTCCCGGGCTACTACAAGACCGCCGACGCCGGGTTCATCGACCCCGACGGCTACGTCTATGTCATGTCGCGCACCGACGACATCATCAACGTCGCCGGTCACCGCCTTTCGACCGGCGCGATGGAGGAGGTGCTCTCCGACCACAAGGACGTCGCCGAATGCGCGGTGCTCGGCGTGGACGACCCCTTGAAGGGCCAGGTCCCCATCGGCTTCATCGTGCTCAAGGCCGGTGTGACCCGGCCCCACGCGGAGATCGTGCGGGAGGTGGTCCAGATGGTCCGCGACCGGATCGGGCCGGTCGCCTCCTTCAAGACGGCGACGGTGGTCAAGCGGCTGCCGAAGACCCGCTCCGGCAAGATCCTGCGCGGCACGATCCAGAAGATCGCCGACAACAAGGATTGGAAGATGCCGGCCACGATCGACGACCCGGCGATCCTGGACGAGATCACCGAGGCGCTCGGAGCCATCGGCTATGCCCGCGGGCGCAAGGGCTAGCCGGCTGGTGATTAACGGCGCCTTGCGGCCGGGCTCCGGCGATGCGCGGCGCGCGGAAAAGCTCGCATCCGATCGAATCGGCTGCGCCGCCCGGATCGCCGCGCGCCCCGGCTGACGGCCGGTTGCCTGTCGGTCCGCAGCCCGGCAGCCGCCTGGACGCACGAACCATGCCCAAGAAGATCCTGATCGTGGATGACGAGCCCAGCATCATCGTGGCCCTGCAGTTCCTGATGGAGCAGCAGGGCTACGAGACGCTGGTCGCCTTCAGCGGCGAGGAGGCGATGGAGGCCGTCGCGCGCCACCGGCCGGACTTGATCCTGCTCGACATCATGCTGCCGGTGGTGGACGGCTTCGAGGTCTGCCAGCGGGTGCGCGAAAATCCCGAGTGGGGCAATATCCGCATCGTGCTCGTGACCGCGCTCGGCAGCCAGGCGAACGTCACCAAGGGGCTGGACCTCGGCGCCGACGCCTACGTCACCAAGCCCTTCGCCAACGCCGACCTCGTCGCCAAAGTCAACGAACTGCTCGCATGTCCCGACTGAAGGCGCACGGCAGCTTCGCGTGTTTCCTGGGCGTCTGCGCCCTGTTCTTCACGGCGGTCCCCGCCGGCTTCGCCGTCATGGTCTGGCAGCAGCTCGCCCTCCCCGAGCGCGAGCTCGTGGGCGCCCTGTTTCACAGCTACGGAAGCTACTTCATCAGCATCGGGCTGGTCCTGCTCACCGCGCTCGCCTTCGCGGTGGACTTCCTCTACCGGCTCTACATCCTGCCGCTGAACCGGATTGCGGAGGAGACCACCATCATCTACGGCGCCAATTCCGGGCACCGCATTCAGCCCCGGGGAGGCGAGGACGCCGTGCGCCTCGCGCGCGCCGTCAATCAGGCGGCCGACCGTTTCGACGAGCTCCGGCGCTCCGTCGACGAACGCATGGAAGCGGCCCGCGCGCGGGCCGAGGCCGAGCGCAACATTCTCTCGGCGGTTCTGGCCGAGCTGCCCCAGGGGGTCCTCGTCTGCACCGCCGAGGGCCGCATCACCCTTTACAACGAGCGCGCGCGCCATTTCCTGGCGGGAAGCGGTCCGTCGGCCGACGCCGGGCGTGATGACCCGGAGGCCGGCTTCGTCGGCCTGGGGCGCTCGGTGTTCGGGGTGGTCCCGGCCGGCCTCGTCCGCCACGGCCTCGAGGAGATCGAGGTGAAGCTTCGCGGGGGGCGCGAGACCCCCTCCGCCGCCTTCATGACGGTCGGCGGGGGGGCGCGGCTCCTGCAGGCCACGCTGGTCCCCATCCTGAGCCCTCATCGGGAGCTCTCCGGCTTCGTCCTGGTGTTGGCGGACGTCTCCGGGCAGTCGGAGGCCGAGCGGCAGTTCGACGGCCTGCTGCAAACCGTCGCCACCCGGTTGCGCGGGGCGCTCGGCGGCATCCGCGCGGCCGCCGAGGTGATCCGCGACCATCCCGGGCTCGATGCCGCGAAGCTCGTCGAGTTCAACCGGATCATCCACGCCGAGACGCTCGCGGCCGGGGAGGGCCTCGCGCGCCTCACCGCAGAGCACCAGCGCATCGCCGGCCACCGCGGTCCGCTGGTCCCGGCGCGGATGCGCGACCTCCTGGCCGCCCTGCGGCGGAAGGCCGATGAAGCGCTGGGGGTGCAGCTGGAAGGCGAGCCCCCCGATGAGGGGCTCTGGGTGCGGGTCGACAGCTACACCCTCGTGCTGGGGCTCACGTTTCTCCTCGGACGCCTGCGGGAGACGGTCGGAGTCGCTAGCCTGCGCTGCCGGGCGCGCGCCCGGCCGGGGTTCGTCGAGCTCGACTTCCTCTGGCGCGGCCCGCCGCTGCGCCTGGAGACGATCCGGCAGTGGGAGGGCCTGCCGGCCGCGGCGGCGGACAGCCCCGCCTCCCCGACGTTCAAGGAGATCGCCGAGCGGCACGGCATCGAGCTCTGGTCCCAGGCGGCATCCGCCGCGCCGGAGGCCTACCTGCGCCTGCTCTTTCCGGCCGTCGCGCCGCTCCAGTCCCCGCCCGCCAACCGGCGCACGCTGCTGCCGAGCGCGCGGCCGGTCTATTTCGATTTCGACCTCTTCAACCAGCCCGGGCAGGTCCCCGAACTGGACGACCGGCCCCTCGCGGAGCTCGCCTACACGGTTTTCGATACCGAGACCACCGGGCTCGACCCGCGCGGCGGCGACGAGATCATCGCGATCGGCGCCGTGCGCATCGTGAACGGCCGCCTGCTGGCGGAGGAGGTCTTCGATCGGCTGGTCAACCCGCGCCGCAGCGTGCCCTGGGAATCGGTGAAGGTCCACGGCATCCAGCCCGAAGTCCTCGCCGACCAGCCCGGGATCGAAACCGTCCTGCGGCAGTTCCACAAGTTCGCCGAGGGGACCGTGCTGGTCGCGCACAACGCGGCCTTCGACATGCGGCTGCTGCAGCTCAAGGAGGAGGCGACCGGGGTGCGCTTCGTCAACCCCGTGCTCGACACCATGCTGCTTTCGGCGGCGCTGCACCCCTCCCAGGAAGAGCACGGGCTCGAGGCGATCGCCTCGCGGCTGGGGATCGCGGTCATCGGGCGGCACACGGCGCTGGGGGACGCCATGGTGACCGCGGAGGTGTTCCTGAAGCTCGTGCCGCTGCTCTCCGAGCGCGGCATGGCGACGCTCAAGCAGGCGCGCGAGGGATCGCGGAAGACTTACTACGCCCGCCGCACCTATTGACCGGACCCGGGCGCGGCGGGGCCCGGGGGTTCGTCGGGAAAGGGCAGGGTGAAGACGAACACGGCGCCGCCGCCGGGGTTGTTCTCGGCCCAGATCCGGCCGCCGTGGTGCTGGACGATGCGCCGCGCGATGGAGAGCCCCAGCCCGCTGCCGGCGGGCCGGCCGCGGGCGGGGTGCCGCAGCTGGCGGAACTCCTCGAAGACGGACTCGAGCTCCTCCGCCGGGATCCCGATCCCGTTGTCGCGGACCTCGATCCGCAGCCGGCCCGGCTGGGCCGCGGCGCGGATTTCGATCCGCCCCCCCGGGGTTACGCTGAATTTGACCGCGTTGGACAGCAGGTTGATCATCACCTCGATCAGCCGGTCCCGGTCGCCGCGAATCGGCGGGATCGATTCCGGCAGGTCCACGGCCACGGCGATCCCTTGGTTTTCGATCAGCTGCCGGACGGCTTCGAGCGCGTCGCGGCAGATCTCGCGGACATCGACCGGTGCGCTCTGCCACTGGATCCGCCCGGTTTCGATCCTCTGGAAATCGAGCACCTGGTCGATCAGCCGCGTCAGCCGCTCGCTTTCGGCGACGACGATGCCGGTCAGCTGCCGGTGGCGCTCTTCGGGCAGGTGGGGGCTCGCGTTGAGGATTTCGGCGATCGACCGCACGGCGGCGAGCGGGGTGCGCAGCTCGTGGGTCACGGTCGAAATGAACTGGTCCTTCAGGCGGTCGAGCTCTTTCAGCCGCCGGTTGGCGGCCTTGAGCTCGGCGGTGACCCGCTCGAGCTCGCGGCTGTGGGCGATGACCTGCCGGGTCTCCTCGAGGATATGCATGACCTCGTCGATGCCGAGCGGCTCCTCCTTGATCACCGAGGCGACCATGACATGGGCGGAGGCCGAGCCGATCGTTCCGGCGAGGAGCTTCTCGGCGTAGGCCACCAACCCCGGGTCGGCCTGGGCCCGCAGCCCCCGGCGGTTGCGGCGGCTCTCGCCGTAGGCCGCGAGCGCCTCCGCGGCCCGCTCCGCGCCGAGGAAACGCTCGAGCAGCGACCGCAGGTCCTTCACCAGCGCGGTCCCGCGCCAGATGGCGGCGTCCTCGGGATTGGCCGAGTAGGCGAACACGTCGACGAAGAGCGTCGCCTGGGAGTGCTCCATGGGGCTTTGCCGTGTGAACAGGGAAACCCCGATATAGCTCAGGGTGTTGATCAGCAGGCTCCAGAAAACGGCATGGGCGATGGGGTCCATACCCCGCAGCCCCAGCAGCTCGAAGGGCTTCAGGGCCGCCAGGGCAAAGGGCCCCCGCGTGATGATCTCCGGTGCGAGGATGCCCGCCTGCACCAGGGTGGGCAGCACGAGGGTGTAGCCCCAGACGGCAAAGCCGGCCACCAGGCCGCTCATGGCGCCGGCGGCGGTGGCGCGCTTCCAGAAGATGCCGCCGAGGATGGCGGGCGCGAACTGGGCGACCGCCGCAAAGGAGATCAACCCGATCGAGACGAGCGCGAAGTATTCGCCGATGAAGTGGAAGTAGCCGTAGGCGAGCAACAGGACCATCACGATGCTGCCCCGCCGGATGTTGAGCACCAGCCGGCTCAGGTCGCGCACCTGCGAGCGGCGCACCATCGGCAGCCGCAGGAACACGGGCATGATCAGGTCGTTTGAGATCATCGTCGAGAGCGCGATGGTCTCGACGATCACCATGCCGGTCGCGGCCGACATGCCCCCGAGGAAGACGAGCAGGGTCAGCCCCTGCTGGCGCATCGCCATCGGCAGGGTCAGCACGAAAGAGTCGGCCTCGACCCCGCTCGGGAAATGCAGGCTCCCCCCGAAGGCGACGGGCAGGACGAACAGGTTGATGGCCAGCAGGTAGAGCGGAAACAGCCAGATCGCCTTCTTCAGGTGTTCCTCGTTCACGTTTTCCACCACCGCGATCTGGAACTGGCGCGGCAGGAAGAGGACCGCAGCCATGGCGAGCAGGATGTGCAGCGTCCAGCCGAAGTAGTCGCCCGCCCGGGTCGGGAGGGTGAACATCTGACGCAGCTCCGGCAGGGCCTCGGCCCGCGTGAAGAGTTCGCCGGGGCCGCGGTAGATGCCGTGGGTGACGACCACGCCGACCGCCAGGAAGGCGAGGAGCTTCACGATCGACTCGAAGGCGATGGCGGCCACCAGCCCCTCGTGGCGCTCGGTGGCGTCGAGGTGGCGGGTGCCGAAGAGGATGCTGAACAGCGCGAGGATCATGGCGATGTAGAAGGTCGTGTCCTGGGTGACGGGGATGTCCGCGAGATAGCGCGGCATGACGATCAGCGGGTACTGGGTGACGATGAGGTAGCTCATGGAGATGGCTTTGAGCTGCAGCGAGATGTAGGGGATGATCCCCAGGACGGCGATCACGGCCGCGGTGGCGGCGAGCCCACCGCTTTTCCCGTAGCGGGAGGCGATGAAATCGGATATGGAGGTGATGCGGTGGACCTTGCTGATCCGGATCATCTTGCGGACGACGAGCCACCCCAGGCAGAAGACGAGGGTCGGGCCGATGTAGACGGGCAGGAAGAAGACGCCGCTGGTGACGGCGCGCCCCACGCTGCCGTAGAACGTCCAGGCGGTGCAGTAGACGGCGAGCGACAGCGCGTAGATGAAGGGGTTGCTGATCAGGCTGCGGCCCTGCGCGGCGCGCCGGTCGCCGATCCAGGCGATGGCGAACAGCAGCCCCATGTAGCCGAAGGCGAAAACCAGGATCGCTCGGGTGGTCAGCATGGGGTTCAGCCGCGCCGGGTGAAACGGGTGACCACGAAGAGCAACAGCGTGACGGCCGCCCACGCCGCATAGAGATAGAGGAACAGCAGCGGCACACCGTTGACCGCGGCGGGCAGGTTGAAAATGGAGAGCACCGGGTAGTTGAACAGGACCGCGCCGACGAGAAACAGGAAAATCAACCGCCGGCTTCTCAGGCTGTCGGGGGTCATGGCCGCCGCCGTCTGCCGTGGTGAAGGGTTTGCGAGGATGTCCCCGGTCGTGCGGGGTCGCGGGTGTGGGATGCGTTATAGCGGAAGGCGATGCGCGCTGTCAATCGCCGGGAGGCGCCATGCCGTCTGAGGCCTTGCAGCTGC
This sequence comes from uncultured Desulfatibacillum sp., assembly GCA_964573635.1. Lineage (GTDB taxonomy): Bacteria > Desulfobacterota > Desulfobacteria > Desulfobacterales > SpSt-501 > SpSt-501. The sequence continues at coordinate 200,884 of CAZNKG010000003.1, forward strand.
TGGCGACGAGCATGCCCTTCGCCCGCCTGCCGCCCGAGGTGCGCGCCGAGATCAGCGCCCAACTGAGCCTCATGGGCTTTCCGCGGGGGAGCATGCTCGCGGTCCAGGGCCGCACGACCCTCGAGCACCTCGCCATCCTGAAGAGCGGGGAGCTCGAGCTCTACTTCGAGCGGCACGGCCGCCGGTCGCTTCAGGGAAAGCTCGGGCGCGGGGCGGTCTTCGGCGGGATCTCGATCCTATGGAACGCGGGCCTCGCCATCCGCAGCGTGCGCGTCGCGGCCGACGCCGAGGTCTACCGGCTGCCGCGCCAGGCGTTTCTCGACCTCTGCCGCCGCTACGCCTGGTTCCGCGATTACTTCACCGCGGCCTTCGCCGAACGCATGCAGAACGATTCCTACGCCGAGGCCATCGCCGCCCCCCAGATCGTCGGGTTCTTCGCCCGCATCCCGCCCTTTTCGTTCCTGCCCGAAGAGGAGCTCCAGGAGCAGGCGCACCGGATCTCGGCCCGGTTCTATCCGCGGGACACGGTGATCTTCGTCCAGGGCGAATCCCGCGTGGACGGGCTGATGGTCATCCGCAGCGGCGCGGCCGAGCGCTACTTCGAGGCGGGCGGGCGCAAGACCCTGCACAGCGTGCTCGGGGAGGGCGACATCTTCGGCGGGATCTCCATGCTGGTGAACGACATGCTCGCCGTGCGGACGCTGCGCACCGTCGAGGACACCCAGTTCTACCGGGTGCCGCACGAGCTCTTCTTCGACTGGTGCCGCCGCTACGAGGTCTTCAGCGAATTCTTCACCGACGCCTTCGGCAAGCGCATGCTGGACCGCTCCTATGCGGCGGTCATCGCCAAGAGCGTCAAGCGCCAGCCCGACGAGCTGCCGTTTTTCAACCAGCCGGTGGCCGACATCTGCAGCCGCAACCTCTTGGTCTGCAGCGCGGCGGCGAGCATCCGCGAGGCGGCCGCGATGATGAGCGAGCGGCGCTGCAGCAGCATTTTCGTGCGCGGCGCGGACGGCCGGATCCAGGGGGTGGTCACCGACAACGACCTGCGCTCCAGGGTGGTGGTCCAGGGCCGGGGGGTGGAGCAGCCGGTCGGCACGATCATGTCCACGCCCCTGATCGGCGTGGCCGAGGAGACCCTGATCTCCGAGGCGCTGATGACCATGATGCGGAGCAACGTCAAGCATCTCGCCGTCACCGGCGCCCGCGGCGAGGTGACGGGCGTCGTCACCCACCACGACATCGCGGCCGCCCAGGGGGACTCGCCGCTCTTCCTCGTCCAGGAAATCGCCAAGGCCGCCGGGGTGCCGGAAATCCAGGCGCTGCAGCGGCGCCTGCCGGCGATGGTGCAGCGCCTGCTCGCCGCCGGCACCCCCGCCAAACACACGAACCGGTTCATCAGCGCCGTTTCGGACGCGGTGCTCGAAAAGGTGGTGGCGCTCGCCTTGCGCGACATGGCGCCCCCGCCGGCGCGTTTCGCCGTCATGGTCCTGGGAAGCGAGGGCCGCAAGGAGCAGACCCTCAAAACCGACCAGGACAACGCCATCGTCTTCGAGGACGTGGAGGCCGGGCGGCTGGAAGCCGTTCACGCCTATTTCCTCGCGCTCGGGGAGCGGGTCTGCGACGCGCTGCACGCGTGCGGCTACCGGTTCTGCCAGGCCGACGTCATGGCGCGCAACCCGAAGCTCTGCCAGCCCCTGGCCGTGTGGAAACGCCGGTTCTCCGAGTGGATCCACACGGCCGAGGCGGACGATCTCCTCTACGCCAGCATTTTTTTCGATTTCCGGGCCGGCTGCGGGAATCCCGAGCTGATCCACGCGCTGCGGGTGCACCTCACCGCGGAGCTGGAGGGGTGGTCGGGGTTCTTCCGGCACTTGGCCCAGAACGCGCTCCTCGCCAAGCCGCCGCTCGGCTTCTTCCGCAACTTCGTGGTGGAATCCAAGGGGGAGCAGCGCAACAAGTTCGACGTGAAGCACGCCATGATGCCGATCGTCGACCATGCGCGCCTCTACGCGCTCAAGCACGGGATCGAGGAGACCAACACCCTCGCGCGCCTGCATCGGCTCAAGGAGCGCGAGGTGCTGCCGCCGCGCGAGGTGAGCGAGGTCGAGCAGGGGTACGGCTTCCTGATGCAGCTGCGGCTGGCGCGCCAGGTGGCCGCCATCCAGGACGAGAAAAGGGAGCCGGACAACTACATCAACCCCCGGGAGCTCTCGGGGATCGAGCAGCGTCTGCTGAAAGAGATCTTCCTGCGAATCGGAAGCCTGCAGACGCGGATGAGCTTCGACTTCACCGGCGAGCCCTGAGGACGAGCCCGGAGGCGAGCGGCCGGCGTTGCGCCCGCCCCGCGCGGGCGGCGGCGGTCACTTGTACAGAACCGCCCCTAGAAAAACGGCCAACGCCAGCCTCCCCAAACCAAAAGCGATACCGATCACGGCACCCATCTCCAAGACGCATCTCTTTCGTGCGGAAAACGGTTCAACCGAATTTGCGGATCGCCGCCATGATGCCGGTGAACAGCAGCAGGGCGAGAACCCCCCATTGAATCACCCGGCGCAGGATTCCGCCTTTGGCGGCCGGCGCCGCCGTTTGATCAGCGACAGGACGCGTCATGGTCCCTCCTCGGTTGGATTCGCCCGCCGCCGACGCCGCGCAGGCGGGGCGGCATGAATAAATCGGTAAATGATCACTTATCAGAATGTAAGTGTACGATCACGTATACAACGAAGGCCGGCCGGCTTGTCAAGGGAAAAGCGTCGGGCGGGGGGCTAGTTCTCGAATGCGCGGCGGAAAATCGCCCAGAGGCGGTCGAACTGCTGCAGGAGGTCGAAGGGATAGGCGCCGAGGGCCCAGAGCGTCACCAGCCCCTGAATCATGCCGAAGAGCAGCATGGCTGCGGCCTCGAGGTCCACGTCCTCGCGCATGGACCCGGCGCGCACGGCCTCGGCGGTAAGGTCCTGCAGGCGCCCGAGGTAGGTCTTGAGGCCGGCGTAGACCTCTTTGTTGAGCTTTTTGTCGCCGAGGCTGATGATTTCGGCGATGACCTGAAAGGACATGCCGCGCCGCTGCTCGATCTCGGAGAGATGCTGCCGCATGATCGCGCCCACGGTTTCGAACGCGCCGCCGCTGCCCGCCGGATGCCGCTCGGTTTCCTGGAGCATCGACTTGAGGATATGGTCCATCAGAAAAGAGAGGATCTCGCGCTTGCTGCGGAAGTGCCGGTAAATGGCGGCCTCGGTGATGTCGACCTCGGCGGCGATGCTGCGGACGGTGAGGTGTTCGCTGCCCTTCTTGATGATGAGCTTGCGGGCGGCGTCGATGATCTGCTGCTTGCGGACTTCCGTGCTTCGGCGGACCTGGGCCATAGGAAAGCGACCTCCGGCGCGGTGCGCGTTGAACTGAAAAAGCCGAACCGATCAGTGGATGCGTTTCCTATAGCAAAAGGCGGAAAAAATCCACAGCAAGTTGGGGCCGGATAGGGGGAAGGCCGCTTGAAGGCTCGGCATCAAGGCGGCCCGCCGCGGTAGAGGTAGCGTCCCGCCGGCGCCGCCCCGCGGCATGGCTTTCCGTCCATCACCACCGCCGCGCCGGCTTTGAACACCGCCGTCGGCCAGCCGGTGAGCGCGGAGCCTTCGTGCAGGGCGAAGTCCGAGCGCGAGCCTGCGGCTTGGGCCTCCACGCGCCGGACACGGTTCGGATCGACCACCACGAGGTCGGCGTCGCTGCCGGGCAGCAGGGTGCCCTTGCGCGGGGCGAGCCCGAAAATCCGCGCCGGGCTCCACGCCGTCTTCTCGGCCAGCTTTGCCAGCGGATAGCCGCGGCGGCCGGCGGCGTCGAGGAGGCTCGGCAGGTGGGTCCCGACGGCGGGATAGCCGGGCAGAGCCTCCCACAGAGGGCCCGACGCCTTCTTTTCGGCCCGCGTGAGCGGGGTGTGGTCCGAGCCGATCGCATCGATCAGGTCTTGGGAGAGCGCCCGCCAGAGGGCCTCCTGGTCGGCTTCGGTGCGGATCGGGGGCACCATTTTCGCCAGCGCCCCGAGCGCGGTGCGGTCGGTGAGGGTCAGGTAGGGCGAGGTCGTTTCGGCGAAGAAGCGGCATCCTTCGGACTTGAGCCCGCGAATGGCCTCGACCGTCTCGGCTGCTGAGATGTGGACGAAGTAAAGCGTCGCCCCGCTCGGACGGGCGAGGAAGGCGGCCCGCCGGACGGCCTCGGCCTCTCCCAGGGGCGGATGGGTCGCGGCCCAGTCCGTCAGTCGGATCTCCTGCGGGCGGCGCACCCGCGCCTGGGCCGTGGCCGATGCGACCAGGTTGGGGTTTTCGGCGTGGATGTTGAGGACGGCCTCGGGGCCCAACTCCGCCACGGCCTGCATCAGCTCCGCCAGGAAGCCGTCGTCCAGGCTCGGGATCATCCCGGGGATCCCGCTCATGTAGGCCTTGAAGGAGGTGACCCCGTAGCGCGCGCGGTAGAGCGGGATCTCCTCGAGCTGCCGGCGCGAGAAGATCGGCAGGTGGAAGAAGATGTCGGCCGCCGCCCGTTCGTCGACCGCGGCGATCGCTGCGTCGAGGACCTCGAGATAGGACTCGTGGCTGGCGAGATAGACGCCCATCGTCGTCACGCCGTTCAGCAGCGCCGAGCGCGACTCGCTCGCCGCCTCCTCGGCAAAGCCGGCGAAGAGGCCCACGTGGGTGTGCGGGTCGATGAGGCCGGGAAGCACATAGGCCCCGGCGGCCTCGAAGACCGCAGCCCCGGCAGGGTCGAGGTCCCGGCCGATGGCGTGCACCCGGCCCGACTCGAGGCGCAGCTCGAGATCGAAAACGCCCATCCCCGGCAGGACCACGCGGCCGCCGCGCACGACAAGCGGCGGCGCCTCCGAGGCCGGGCGTCCGGCCGCCGGGCCCCGATCGATGGGTACCGGGCCCGTTTCGGCGCGCATCCAGTCCGGGACGAAGACCGGCGCCACGCCCTGGCGGGCGTCGATCGCGGGGGGAGCGGTCCCGAGCCAGTCCGGGACGAAGGGTCGGCCCCGGCCGCGGCGGGTGTCGGCATCCGATGCCATGCCGTCTCACGCCCCTTCGAGCGCCGCCCGGCCGGCGTCCAGGGCGGTGCGGATCTCGGACTCGTCTCCGGCCACGAAGAGCCGGCCGAAGCGGCCGAAGGGGTTGAAGTGGACCAGGCGGATCCCGGTCGCCTTCTCGATCTGGTTGGCGGCCTGGACGATATAGGTCGCCGGCTCCGCCTCCAGTACGAGCAACGATTGCCCGGGCAGGAGCAGGTTGCCCTTGCGGTGCTTGTTGATCTGCTGGGCCTGGTAGGGGCTGACCTTGGAGATGACCTTGGCGGAAACGACCCGGGGCCTCAAACGGTCCGTGACCGCAAGGTCGCAGGCGTCCAAAATCGATCGCCCGGCCTCCGCCACTGAGGCGACCGACTCCGCGTGCAGCTCGAGCAGGCCGAACTCGCGCTCCACCATCTGCAGCCCCGGTTTGACATCCGTGGATTTGAGCGCCGAGTCGAGCAGGTTGTAGACCTCGCTGCCCGGCGCGAGCTCGAGCCACAGCTCCGCCATCCCGGCGAGCGGGACATCGCCATCAAGCTCGGCGCCGAGAAAGGCGGCGTACTGGGGCTGCATGCTGTCGATCAAGACATACGCCCGCAGTTGGAACCCATCGTCCGGCATGGATCACCCTTTCCGTTCAGCCGGCTGAGGATAAACGGCGTCGAGAGGCCGCGATCCGGCGTGGCGCGGCTCTCGGCCGGGGGGGGGGCGGACACGGTTTCACGGATCCGCGCACGAACCGATCCGGCCCGCGGCCTCAGGCTTTTTTCGCCTTGGGGGCGATCGGCAGCAGCGCGAGCGTCTCCTCGCTCGGACGCGGGATGACGTGGACGGAGACGAGCTCGCCGATTTTCTTGACCGACTCGGCGCCAGCGTCCACCGCCGCCTTGACGGCCCCCACGTCGCCCTGGACGAACACCGACACGAGTCCGCCGCCGACCTCCTTCGTCCCCAGCACCTCGACGTTGGCCGATTTGACCATCGCATCGAGCGCCTCGACGGCGCCGACCAGACCGCGGGTTTCGATCATGCCCAATGCTTTCATCTGCACCCTCCTCGATGATTTATTTCGGTGTGATCGATCGATCGTTGACGCTGACCTGATCCAGGATGGCGACCACGGCCGCATCGCAGGGGAGCTCCCCCCGGCCGGCATGCCGGACGGCTGCCGCCCCGCGCACGAGCGCCACCAGGTCCCCGGCCCCCGCGCCGACGACATCGGCCGCCAGCCGCATCCGGCCCGCGGTCTGCCCCTCGGCGTCGATCTCCTGGACGACCAGAAGCTTCAGCCCCTCCAATCCGGGATGCTTGATGGACGCCGTGGCGTTTCCGATGACCCTGCAGATTTTCATGGTGCCTCTCCTTGGCCCGACGCGCCGCTACGGCTTTATGACGGCCGTGAGCGCGTCCAGGATCGCGAGGATGTCCTCCTCGCGGGTGAAGAAGTGCGGCGCGATGCGGATTACGTCCGCGCGCGCCGAGACGATGACGTGCTTCTCGCGCAGCGCCCGCTCCACGGCGTGAGAGTCCCCGCCGGGAATGCGGATGGCGGTCGTGGGCGATTTCTTCGCGACCGCCAGCGGGCTGGCCACCTCCAGGCCCCGGGCGCGCGACTCTTCGAGGCAGCGCCGTGAGAGCCGGTCGGTCCACCGCTGGATGTTCGCGACCCCGATCGTGTTGATGACCTGCATGCCGGCGCGCGCGACGTAGGCCGCCATGACGGGCGGGGTGCCGGTGTCGAAGCGGCGGGCGTCCGGGGCCCAGTCCAGGTTGCGCACCTGGAAGGCGAACGGCTCCCGGCGGCCGAACCAGCCGGTGAAGGCCGGCTCGAGGTGCGGGATGAGCTCCGGTTTGACGTAGAGGAACGCGACGCCCGGGACCCCGAGGAGGTATTTGAGGTTGCCGGAGGCGAGGAAATCGATGTCGAGCGCCTTCACGTCGATCGGATGGGTGCCGAGCCCCTGATAGGCGTCGAGGTAGACGAGCGAGCCGCGGGCGTGGATCCGGGGCACGATCGCCGCCAGGTCCTGCTTGAAGCCGTTGTAGTAGTAGACGTCGCAGATCGAGGTGATCAGGGTCGACTCGTCCACGTGGCGGTCGTAGTCCTCGGGGTCGATCTCGCCGTCCGTGACCGGGATGAACCCGACCTCGGCCCCGAACTTCCGCTGGGCGAGCCAGACGTGACCGACCGTCGGGAACTCGGCCTCGGTGGCGATCACCTTGCGCCGCCGGCCCTGGAAGGAGAGGGCGCTCGCCACGACGGCCGTGGCCTCGGACACCGAGGTCGCCAGCGCGATCTCGGCGGGCGCGGCGCCGATGATCGCGGCGAATTCGGCCTTGGCGAGCCGGACCTCCTCCATCCAGCGCTCCCAGTCCATGCCCATCGCGTTCCAGTTTTCGAGATAGGCCTGGGCCGCCTCGCGGGTGAAGTCCGACTGGGGCGCCTGCGAGCAGTTGGCCGCGTGGATCTTCTCCCGCAGGATGGGGAATTTCCGCCGCCAGGCCTCGAGGTCGTAGCCCGGAGCCGGCTCCGCGGTGGCCTCCGGCCGCGCGGCCCGACCCGCCGCTGCGCCGGGCGCCCGCCCGACGACGATGCGGATTCCCAGCTTGTCCGCTCGCTCGCGGGCCACACCGGTCACCACGTCGACCGGGCCGATTTCGATCTGCGATAGGCCCTGGGAGCGGGCGCGCTCGATGTCGCCTCCGGTGATAAAGCTGCGCATGCGGTTCCTCCGTTCAGCCGTCCCCGCCGCCCAGATAGGCCTCGCGCATCATGGCGTTGGCGAGCAGGTTTTCGGCCGTGTCGGCCAGCACGATGCTGCCGGTCTGCAGCACGTAGCCGCGGTCGGCGATCGCCAGGGCCATGTTGGCGTTCTGCTCGACCATGAAGACCGTCGTTCCCTGGCGGTGGATTTCCTGGATGAGATCGAACTGCTGGTCGACGAGCCGTGGCGAGAGCCCCATGGACGGCTCGTCCATCAGCAGAATGTCGGGCTTGGCGAGCAGCGCGCGGCCCATGGCGAGCATCTGCTGCTCGCCGCCGCTCAAGGTGATCCCGGCCTGGTGGCTGCGTTCCCGCAGACGCGGGAAAAGCTCGAAGACCCGCTCGATGTCCCGCCGGACGCCGGCGCCGTCGCGGCGCAGGTAGGCGCCCATTTCGAGATTTTCGAGCACCGTCAGGTAGGGGAAGATCCGGCGGTTTTCCGGTACGATGGCCACCCCGCCGGCGATGATTTCCTGGGTGCGCCGGCCGTCGATGCGCTCGCCCTTCAGGCGCACGGCCCCGCGGCCGGGCCGGCAGATGCCGAGGATGGTCTTGAGCGTCGTGGACTTGCCCGAGGCGTTGCCCCCGAGCAGGCAGACGAGCTCGCCCGCGAAGACCTTGAGGTTGATGTCGTAGAGCACCTGGAGGCTGCCGTAGCAGACGTCCACGTGCTCGAGTTCCAGCAGGGGCTCTGGGCTCATCATCCCCGTTCGCCCTACGCCGCCGTCCGGCGCTGCCTGCGGCCGAGATAGGCTTCGATGACCTGCGGGTCGGCGGCGACCGCCTCGAACGACCCCTCGGCGATCTTCACCCCGTGATCCAGGGCGATGACCCGGTCGGAAACCGTCCGCACCACGTTCAGCTTGTGCTCGATCACCAGGATGGTGTAGCCGTGATCGTTCCTCAGGGATTGGATGAACTCGGTGATCTCCTGGGTCTCCTGGGGATTCATGCCGGCCGAGGGCTCGTCGAGCAAAAGCAGCCGCGCCCCGGTGGCCATGGCACGGGCGATTTCGAGCCGCCGGCGGTTCGCGTAGGAGAGCGTCCCCGCCGGCTGCCCGAGGCGGTAGCCGGTCAGCCGGGCGCCGAAAAGCGCGAGGATCTCCCGGGCCCGGCGGTCGGTCTCCGCCTCCTCGCGTTGGCTGGCGGGCAGCTTCAGGAGGATCGCGAGCGGACCGGAGCGCGTGCGGCAGAAGCGCGCGACCTTGGCGTTGTCGAGAACGCTCAGGGCGCCGAAGAGCCTCAGGTTCTGGAACGTGCGGGCGATGCCCGCCGCGGTGATCTCGTGCGGCCTGAGCCCGGCGATATCGCGGCCCTCGAAGCGGATGGCGCCGCGGGTCGGCGGATAGATCCCCGAGAGCATATTGAAGACGGTGGTCTTGCCGGCGCCGTTCGGCCCAATCACGCTCAAAATCTCTCCGGCGCGCAGGGTGAGGCTCAATCCGTCCACGGCCTTCAGCCCGCCGAACTCCTTGGTGACCTCCTCGAGCGCGAGCATGACCGTTCCGGTCGGCCGGGTGGCCGGGGCCGCCGGCGGCTTGGCGGTCGAGCCCGTCGGGGCGGCGGCGTAATAGAGCTCCGTCGAGGCGCGCAGCCGCCCGGTTTCGTCCTTGTCGGGGCGCCGCTTTTTTTTGAGCAGCCGGTCGACGTCGCCCATGAGCCCCTGGGGCCGCAGCGCCATCAGGACGACCAGGATCAGCCCGTAGGCCATCATGCGGTAGGCCCCGTATTCGCGCAGGAACTCGGGCAGGATGGCGAGCAGGATCGCCCCGGCGATCACCCCCGCGATGTTGCCGAGCCCGCCCAGGATCACCATGCAGTAGACGATGATGAGCTGCGGGAAGTCGAAGCTGTTCGGGAAGACCGAGTCCTGGAACGAGGCGAAAACCGCTCCGGCGGCCCCGGCGACGAAGGCTCCGCCGGCAAAGGCGAGCAGCTTCATGCGGGTCGTGTCCACCCCCATGGCCTCGGCGGCGAGCTCATCCTCGCGGATCGATTCCCAGCCGCGGCCGATCCGCGAGCGTCGGATCCGGGAGACGCCGACGGCGGTCGCGACGGCGGCCCCCCAGATCAGGTAGGCGTAGGCTTCGGGCGAGCGCAGGACGAACCCGAACAGCCGGATCGGGTCGAAGTTGAAGATGCCGTTCACCCCGCCGGTGATGTTGACCGGGCTGTCCAGGTTGACGAGCAGCAGGCGGAAAATCTGGGCGAAGGCGAGGGTCACGATGGCGAGGTAGTCCCCCTTGAGGCGCAAGCTCGTCGCCCCCAGCCCGAAGCCGACCGCCGCGGCGAACGATGCGGCCAGCGGCCAGACGAGCCAAAAGGGCAGGTGGATCCCGAGCTGCTCGGAGGAGAGCAGGGCGAAGGTGTAGCCGCCGATGCCGAAGAAGGCGATGTAGGCGAGGTCGAGAAGCCCGGCGAAGCCCGCCACGACGTTCAGCCCCAGGGCGAGCATAACCCACAGGCCCGCCATGCTGTAGATGCGCAGCCAGTAGCTGTTCGGCATGAGGTGAGGGGCGCCCAGGAGGACGATGGCGCCGGCCGCCGCCATCCAAGCCGTTCGGCGCCGCCGGCTGCGGTCGGAGGGATGGGCCGCTTCCATCACACCTTCTCCGGCACTCGGCGGCCGATCAGGCCCCAGGGGCGCACGAGCAGGACGGCGATCAGGATCACGAACGCGACGACGTCCTTGTAGGCCGAGGGCAGAAACGTCACCGCCAGGGACTCCGCCAGCCCCAGCAGGACGCCGCCCAGCATGGCGCCGGTCAGGTTTCCGATCCCGCCGAGCACCGCGGCCGTGAACCCCTTGAGCCCGGCCTGAAATCCGACATAATAGTCGACCTGGGTGAAGAGCAGGCCGACGAGTGCGCCCGCGGCCCCCCCCAGGGCGGATCCGATCAGGAAGACGGCGGCGATGATGCGGTCGACGTCGATCCCCATGAAGGTCGCGGCCTCGATGTCCTGGGCCGTCGCGCGCATGGCCTTGCCGATTTTGGTGCGCTTGACGAGGAGCGCGAGCAGCCCCATGGCGGCGAAGCTCACGGCGATCACCAGCAGGCGCATGAAGGAGAAGACGACCCCCCCGAGTTCGATCGCCCGCAGGCTTTCGGGGATAAGGGCCGCCACGTGGAAGGAGCGCACCTTGGCGCCCTGGTAGTTCAGCACGAGGTTCTGCAGGAAGATCGACACCCCGAGGGCGCTCAGGAGGAGATTCATGCGCGGCGCCCGGCGCAGCGGCCGGTAGGCCAGGCGCTCGGTCAGAAGCCCGGCCAGGGCCGACACGGCCATCGCCGCCGCAAGCATCAGGGCGATGACCACGGCCGCGCCGGCGATGAGCCCGCTGTCGCGGCTCATCAGGTGCAGGACCCACCAGCCGGTGAACCCGCCGAGCATGTAGATCTCGCCGTGGGCGAAATTGAGCATGCCGAGGATCCCGTAGACCATGGAGTAGCCGATCGCGATCAGGGCGTAGACCCCGCCCAGGGTCAGGCCATTGATCAGCTGCTGCGGGAGCTGCTGGAAATAATGGTCCATCGCCTCTATCCGGCGGCCGCCGAGCGCTGCGGGGCCCGGGCATCCCGTCATCGACCCCGGAGCTGCCTTTTCTCGAACCCGGGCCCCGCGGCCCCTCGACCCCCCATGACCGCACCGGCTGCCGGCCGGCGCGCGCGTTACTTGCCCGTCAGGACGGCGAGCTGCTTGAAGTCCTTCCCGACGACCTGGAAGAAATAGGTGGCGCCGCCGACGAGATCGCCCTTCGGGTCGAAGGACACGGGAAATCCGAGGATACCCTTGTAGTTCTTGATGGCGTGCAGCTGCTGGACGACCTCCTCGCGCGTGATCTTGCCGTCCGTAGCCGCCCGGTCGATGGCGGTGAGCAGGATGTTCATCGCCTCGTAGGCCGGCGGGCCGAAGCCGCTGAGCGGGCCGTATTTGTCTTCATATTTCTTGACGTAGCCCGCCGCCTCGGGAATGGCGTAGATGTCGGGCGCGAAATGGTAGACATAGGCCCCCTCGGCCGCCCCCTCGGAGGCCTGGATGAAGTCCTTCTTGTCCCGCGCGCCCTCGGTGCCGAAGAAGGCGGCCTGGATGCCGAGCTCCTTCGCCTGGCGCACGCCGATGGCCTGGTCCGGCGCGGTCGTGGCGATGAAGAAGAGCACGTCCGGGGCATAAGCCTTCACCTTGGTCAGGACGGCCGAGTAGTCCTTTGCGCCGCCGACGATCGTCTCCTGCAGGATCTCCCGGACCCCGAGCTTCTTGAGGCCGGCCACGGTCTCCTTGGCCATGTTCTCGCAATAGGCGACCTTCTCGTTGACGATCGCGACCCTCTTGGCCTTGAGGTTGCGTTGAATGAAAAGCGCGCTGTTGTAGCCGTGGGCGTCGTTGCGGGCGTTGACGCGGAAGAAGTGCTTGAAGCCCTGGTCGGTCAGCTCGGGCTTGGAGGCGGCCGTCGTGATGCAGGCGAGGTGGGCGTCGCCGTAGATCTTGAGCGTCGCCTGGGCGATGTGGCTCATCGGCGGTCCGATGACGCCGAAGAGCAACTTGTCGGCCACGAACTTATGGGCGACATTCTGGCCCTGGGCGGGGTCCATGGCGTCGTCGCCCATGACGTGCTCGATGCGCATGCCGTGGATGCCGCCCTTGGCGTTCCATTCGTCGACCGCGATCTGGGCGGAGTTGAAGATCTCCATGCACGGGGCGGCGGCGTCGCCGGTGAAAGCCCCGGCGTTGCCCACGCGGATGACCTTGGCGGCGTCCGCAGCGAATCCTTGGCCGGCGAGCGCGAGCGCGCCGAACAGGGCCAAACCGATCGTCCATCTTGCTTTCATGCGGCACCTCCCTCGGTGGTTGAAAAGGTGGATGGTGTTCCGGGGCGCCGGCGGCCGGCGCTACCCCGGGCCGGCGATAGGGATCTGGCGTGACCGGGTCAAATGGGCCAGGATGTCCTTCTGGACCTGCGCGAGGTGGAGCGCGATCGCGCGGTCGAGGTCTGCGGGCTCGTTGCGGCGCAGCGCCTGCAGGATGCGGGCGTGCCCCTTCCGGGCGCGCCGGGCGATGTCCGGCTCGTGGATGCAGGCGAGGCGGTATTTCAGCGTGTGGTCGCTCAACCCGCGGCAGATGTGGTAGAGCGCCTTGCTGCGGCAGGCCCGGTAGATGATGAGATGGAACTCGGTATCCAGTTCCATCATCATTTCCGTGCGCCCGGTGCGGATGGCGCGGTCGGTCTGCTTGAGGTTCTCCGCGAGGGCCGCGATTTCTTCGGCGGTGATGTGGGCAAGCGCGCGCCGAGCCACCAGCTGCTCGATCGCCATGCGGGTGTTGAACAGATCCTGGATATCGTAGTCGGACATTTCGGCCACGATGTAGCCGGCGCGCGGAATGGAGTAGAGCAGCCCTTCGAGCGTGAGCTTGTGCAGCGCCTCGCGCACGGGGGTGCGGCTGACCTGCATCTGCCGGGCGAGCGTCGACTCGACCAGCCGGCTGCCGGCCGCCACCCCGCCGGTGATCAACAGCGTGCGCAATTCGCGGTAAACGCGCTCCGTGAGGGATTCGGGCATGCCCTGGTGCAGATGGACGATCTTCATGCGTCTCCGGTGGGGCCGGGTGCGATCCGGCATACCACTAGTATACCAGGGGGCGAATGTCAAGCGGGTATTCGGCCGCCGCAGCCTTGCGGCGGCGCTTGACATGGCAGCGGTATCCCACTATAGCAGACCGAACCGCACGCCCTTTCGGGAGGTTTCCATGCACGGACTCCGCGTCAGCGTCGAGCGGATCGAGGGCCATTGCAACCTGCCTATGCTGGTGGGCGACGGCTTCACGGTCGACTCCCGCGGGCGCCTTTACCTTCCCCCCGGGCGGCCCATGTGCCTGTGGGCCCTGCAGAGCCTTCTGCCGATGCTCGTCCTGATGCAGCGCACCGACCCGCGGGAAGGGGACTGGTCGAGCCGCGGGCGCCAGACCCTCGTCTGCCCGGACCCCCGGGGCGGGGTGCACTACCGCATCGAGAAGGTGCCCGCTCCATGATCACGATCGACCTCACCCGCTGCTCGGGCTGCAGCCGCTGCCAGGTGCACTGCGCCTTTTTCCACTCCGGGGCCGTCGGCCGCAGCGCGGCCCGCATCCGGGTCGTCAAGGAGGAGGGTTGCGGGTTGGACGTCCCGGTCGTCTGTCAGCAGTGCCGGGAGCGATACTGCCGGCGGTGCCCGGAAAAGGCCCTCGGCGTCGGCCCGTTCGGCGAGATCGTCGTCTCCGACACCCTGTGCACCGGCTGCGGGACCTGCGCGGCGCGCTGCCCGATCGGCGCCATCGAGCTTGCGGGGGGGCTGCCGGTCGTCTGCGACCTGTGCGGCGGGGACCCGCGATGTGTCGCGGCCTGCACGCTCGGCGCCGTGCGCTACGAGCCCGAGCTCACCGCGGCGGTCAGCCTGGCGGAATTCCGCCCCGGAAGCCGGGGCCTCTCGCCGGAGGCGAAGCGCCTGCGCTTCGCCGCGGCGCGCTTCGAGGCGCTGCGGCGGCAATGGGAGGCGCGGCGCGTGGCAGGAGGAGGGCGGTAGATGCTTTACGGCTACGGCGGGCGCATCGCCCGGGTGGATCTCGAGGCCGGCCAGGTGCGCGTCGAGCCGGTGGAGCGCGCGGAGCTCTTCGAGGCCATCGGCGGCCGGGGGTTGAACTCGCTGCGCCTCTACGAGGAGCTCCCGCGCGGGGCCGACCCCCTCGGTCCGGAGAACCTCCTCGTGATCGGGGTCGGGCCGCTCACCGGGTCGCTGCTCACCGCCTCGGCTTACCTGACCATCTCCGGCAAGTCCCCCCTCACCGGGATTTTAGGAGACTCGGCCGCCGGGGGGTTTTTCGGCCCCGAGATCAAGCAGGCCGGATTCGACCAGATCGTCCTCTCCGGCTGCGCGCCGCAGCCCTGCTACCTTTTCGTCGCCGACGGCCGTGCCGAGCTGCGCCCGGCCGACCACCTCTGGGGGCGCGATATCTGGGAAGCCACCGCCGCCATCCGCCGCGAGCTCGGCGACCCGGAGGTCCAGGTGGCGGCCATCGGGCCGGCGGGGGAAAACCTGGTCAAATACGCGACGGTCGCCTGCAACCACTCGCGCACGTTCGGGCGCACCGGCATGGGGTGTCTCTTCGGCGCCAAGCGCCTGAAGGCGATCGCCGTCCGCGGGCGCGGCCGCGTGACGATCGCCGATCCGCCGCGGTTTCTCGAGCTCTGCCGGGAGTTCGACCGCCGGATTCTCACCCACCCCGAGTACGCACGCCGTCAGGCCATGGGCTCCACGCTCCTCATGCGGGCGCTGAACGGCATCGGGATCCTGCCGACGCGCCATTTTCAGGAGGGCGTCTGCGACTACGTCGAGAAGATCAGCGGCGAGCGGCTGGCCGCGGAGTATAAGGTCAAGCATAAGTCCTGCTTCAACTGCAGCATCCACTGCTCGCGGTATTACCTCGCCCCCGGCGCCGAGTCGGAGGGTCCGGAATTCGAGGCGCTGTGCAGCTACACCTCGCGCATCGGCAACGACGACCTCGCCTTCGCGCTGCGCATGATCGCGTTCCTGAACCGCATGGGGGTGGACGCACTCAGCTCCGGCGAGACCATCGGCTGGGCGATGGAGTGCCGGCAACGGGGGCTGCTCTCGCCGGCGGACCTGGGGGGGCTCGATCTGCGCTGGGGCAACCGCGAGGCGATCGAGGCGCTGCTCGGCCTGATCGTCCGCCGCGAGGGGATCGGGGACCTCTTCGCGGAGGGGACGCGGCAGCTGGCGCGGCACTTCGGCCGCGGAACCGAGGCGTACGCCCTGCACGTGAAGGGGCTCGACGTCATCTGCGGGGACCCGCGGGGGATCAAGGCCTTCGGCCTGACCTACGCCATCGCCTCCCGCGGGGCCGACCACCTGCGGGCCGAGCCCTTCTTCGAGCTGACCGGGCGCTACGACGAGGCCGAGAAACGCTGGGGGATCCGCGAAATCGCCGATCGGCTCGCCGACACGGGCAAGGCGGTGCTCGTGGAGCACACCGAGCGCCAGGCGCTCTTGACCGACTGCCTGACCGTCTGCAAGAACATCGGCCTCAGCATGGACATCCTCGATTTCGAGCTCGGCGCGGAGCTCCTCCAGGCGGGCACGGGCCTCGCCTTCACCCCCGACCGGTTGAACGCCGCCCTGCGGGGGGTCATCGACCGCGACCGCCTGATGAACATCGACTTCGGCGTGGATGCCTCCGCGGACACGCTCCCCCGGCGGTTCACCGACGAGCCGCTGCCGCAGGGCGCCTCCGCCGGCCAGGTGGTGCCGATCCGCCGGATGGTCGGGGAGTATTACGCGGCGAAAGGCTGGGACGAGAACGGCCGGCCGCGGGAGCGCATCCCGCGGCTCCGACGGCGAAGGGGGAAGGAGGGGGCGGGTGGAGCCTAACGTCGTCTTCGGGGGGCAGGCGACCTACGGCCACGTGGCCGGGATCCTGATGCTCGATTCCGCCATTCCGCGCATCCCGGGCGACCCCGGGCACGCGGAGACCTTCCCGTTCCCGGTGCGCTACGCCGTGCTGCGCGGCTTTCCCTTCGAGGATCTGGTCGCCGGGCGGCGCGACCGGCTGGCGTTGGCGATCCAGGCCGCCCGCGAGCTCGAGCGCGAGGGGGTGGCCTTCGTCGCGGCGGACTGCGGGCTCTTTTCGGTGTTTCAGCGCGAGATCGCCGACGCCCTGTCGGTGCCCTTCGTCGGCTCGGCGCTCAGCCTCCTGCCGCTGCTCGCCGGCCTCCTGCCGGTGCGTTTCAAGATCGGCGTGGTCGCCGGAGACTCCCGGCTGCTGCGCACCGAGCACCTGTCGGCGGTCGGCGCGGACCCGGACCGGCTGGTCGTCCGCGGCATGGAAACCTGCCGGGAGTTCGAATCCGTCGTCATCGGGCGCGGGCTGCGGCTCGACGTCGAGGCCATGCGGGCCGGCGTGCTCGCGGCCGTCGAGGAACTCTTCGGCTCGGAGGAGCCGATCGGCGCCGTGCTCCTCGAGTGCGCCAACCTGGCCTCCTTCCGCGCCGCGATCCAGGAGCGCTTCCGGGTGCCCGTGTTCGACATCGTCAGCCTGATCGACTGGATGGCGGGCGCATACCGGCTGAAGCCGTTCCGCTCGGATTTCATCGCCCGGCGCCAGGACCTCGCCTGACGCCTTCGGCCGCCGGGGCAGGGGGGGGCATGGCCTTCCGCTCGCTGCTGAAGATCCGCTTCGGGGACATCGACCGCGCGGGCATCGTCTATTACCCGCGGTTCCTGCACTACTTCCACGTGGCGCTCGAGGAGGCCTTTCCCGCCCTGCTCGGGATCGAGTACCCCGTCCTGGTGAACGATCACCGCATCGGGCTGCCGACGGTGCATCTGGAAACCGACTTCCACCGGCCGCTGCGCTACGGGGACGTGATCGAGGTGGAGGTCCGGGTCCGCGCGGTCGGCCGCAGCGCGATCACCTTCGGCTATCGCGTGTTCAAGCCGGGCGAGGATCTGCCGCGCATCGTCGGCCACAACGTGACGGTCTGCCTCGACATGGAGAGCTTCACGAAGCGGGAGATCCCCGGCTGGCTGCGCGAGCGCCTGGAGCGGTGCCGGGCCGCGGACCTCACCCCACCTTGACGACGACGAGCGTCACGTCGTCCTCCGGCGGGACTCCCTGCCCGAAAGCCGCCAGCTCCTCGAAGACCGCCTGCACGATCTCGGCCGCCGGCCGCGCGGCCGTGCGCTTCAAAACCCGCTGGAACCCCGTCTTGCCGAACAGACGCCCGTCCGGGCTGCGGGTCTCCCGGATCCCGTCCGTGCCGAGCGCGATGATCGATCCAGGCGCCAGCCAGGGCCGGCAGGTTTCCGAGAAGGTGCATTCCGGGTCGATCCCCAGGGCGATCCCCGGCCCGAGAAGCTCCTCGAAGCGGTCTTCCGCCGGCGAGTAGATCAACGCCGGCTCGTGGCCCGCCCGGACCCAGCAGAGGCTCTGGCGCACGGGATCGATTTCGGCGAGAAACAGCGTCATGAAATGGCCGCTCTCGCCCAGGTCGCGGGTGAAGTGCCGGTTCATGCCGGCGACGAGCTCCTCCGGGGTGCCGGGGCGGGCGGCGCGCGTGCGGATGATGGCCCGCGCCGAGGTCATCAGGAGCGCGGCGTCGACGCCGTGGCCCGAGATGTCTCCGACCACCACCCGGAGCTTGTCCGTGGGGAATCCCGGACCGTTGAGGAAGTCGAAGTAGTCCCCGCCCACCTCCTGGCAGGCGTCGCTGCGCCCGGCGACGTCGAGCCCCGGGATCCGGGGCGGCTCGGCGGGGGCGAGGCTTCTCTGGACCGCACCGGCGAGCTGCAGGGCCTTCTTCTGCTCGGTCAGATCGACCACGAAGGCGGCGTGGCCCATCGGCCGGCCGGCGTCGTCGCGCAGGGTGTTCGCGTGGACGAGGACCGGCACGGGCCGGCCGTCCCGGGCGACGAGGGTCCCCTCGAACCGGCGGTGCTCCAGGGTGAGCAGGCGCTCCCGGTTGGCGAGAAGGAAGCTGCGGAAGCCCTCCGAGGCGAGGTCGAGCGTCGTTTTCCCGATAAGCTCCTCGCGGCCGTAGCCGAGCATGCGGCAGTAGGCGTCGTTGGCGTCGGTGATCCGCAGCGACTGGTCCATCATCACGAACCCTTCGCCCGCCGATTCGACGATGCGGCGGAACTTCTCCTCGCTTTTGCGCAGCGCCTCCTCGGCCCGGCGCCGCGCGGTGACATCGACGACGATCCCCTGGTAGTAGAGCTTGCGGCCGGAGGCGTCGCGCACGACCGAGGTCTGGTCCTCGACCCACCGCACCTCGCCGCCGCGGGTCACGATGCGGTAGTGCTGCGTGTACGCCTCGCGGTCCTCCTCCGCATAGCGCCGGATCTCGGCGGTGAGGCGTTCGCTGTCCTCCGGGTGGACGATGTCCTTGAAGCGCACCCGGTCCGCGAGGAACTCCTCGGCGCTCCAGCCGGTCATGCGGATGTTGCGCGAGACGTAGACGAGGCGCGGGTCGTCGCCGGCGAGCCGGCGGAAGAGGACCGCCGGGCTGCGGTCGATGATGATCTCGGCGAGGCGCAGCGCCTCGAGGGCCTCGTCCCGCAGGGCGCACTCCCGGTCGTGCCGGCGCGCCTCCCTGCGGCAGCGCGCCTCGAGCTCCCGGCGGCGTGCGACGCACGCCGCCAGCCGCCGATGGAGCCGCTCCGCCCGGGCGGCCTCCCGCCGCAGGCGGGCGATCTCGCCGGCGAGCTCGGCCTTGGTTTTGCGAAGATCGGCGGTCATGCGCCTCTCCGGGGCGGCGGCTATTTGCGGAACTCCGGCCGGCGTTTCTCGAGAAAGGCCGCGATCCCTTCGCGCGCCGCCTCCGTGCAGGCGATCTCGCCGAAACCGCGGTAGCCGACCTCGAGCGCCTCCTTCAGGCGGCGCTTGGCCGCGGCGGCGGCGATCGTCCGCACCGTGACCGCCACCGCCTCGCGGCTGAGCGGCTGGCCGGAGGCGGCCCGGGGCGCCTCGGGGGCCTCGAGCGGGGGCAGCGCGACCGGCTCCTCGGCGAGCGGCGGCAGCCCGTCGCGCCGCAGGCTCTCGACCTCCTCGACCGCCAGCCGCACGGCATGGCCGGCGTCGTCGGCGATGCGGCTCACGATGCCGATCGCCTGCGCCTCGGCGGCCTTGAGCGGCCGCGCGGCGCAGATCATCTCGTGGAAGAGCTGGGCGGCCTGCGGCCAGCGCCGGTAGGGCACGACGCAGCCGCCGATCCCCGGGAGGATCCCGAGGGTGATCTCCGGGAACTGCAGCACGGCGTTTGCGGTCGCCACGATGCGGTGGCAGCGGATGGCCAGCTCGAGCCCGCCGCCCATGGCGAAGCCGTTCACGGCCGCGACCACCGGCTTGCGCAAACGGTCCATGAACGCCTGGACCTTCGCGCAGTCGCGCGCGTATTGGGCCGCGGCCTTCGGCTTGCCGAGCATCCGGGGGAACCGGCCGATATCCGCGCCGGCGGAGAAGGCGGCCGTGCCGTAGCCGGTGATGACGAACCCCTTGACCTTCGGGTCGTCGGCGAAGGCCTGCAGCACGGCGAGGATCTCGTCGGTGACGGCGTCGTTCAGGGCGTTCATCGCCTGGGGCCGGCGGATGGTGATCACCTTGACGCCGTTGACCTCGTCCACCAGGACGAAGCGCCGGAAATCCTGGTAGGCGGGCAGGGGGCGTCGGGGCTGCGGGAAGCCCGGCCGCTCCCGGCTGAACTTTTTCATGATGCGCGCGACCTCGCGGGCGCCCATCTGCGCCATCAGGTCGAGCGGCCCCTGGCGGAAGCCGAGCGCCACCTGGCAGCCGAAGTTCACGTCCTCGGGGGTGCCGATGCCGCGGTCGACGATGTCGACCGTCTGGGAGAAGAGGATCCCGAGCAGCCGGTCGCGGATCCGCCGCGCGGACTTCTCCGGGACCTCCACCGGCGTTCCGGGGCGCCGGGTGAGCCAGCGGTCGACCGACTGCAGGATCGGCGCCGGCCGGTAGTGCCGCCCCTCCTCCATCTGCAGGGTGTTCGTCTCGACGATGATCGGGTTGCCGTTGGCGAGGTTCAGGACGAAAAACGGGCCGGCGAAGACGAACTCCTCGGCCACGCGGTCGATCTGGGCGGCGGTCGCCTCGGCGAGCAGGAAGGCCGCCTCGTTGCACCAGTTGTCGAAGATCCGGTCGAGGACGAAGCAGATGGCGTCGGCCGTGATGATCGGGGCCTTGCCGGTGCGGGCGAAAAACCAGAAGAGGTAGTCGAGCACCTCCGGAGCGACCCGCGGCCAGTTGACGACCTCCACCGGCAGGCTCCGCCAGGCCGGGGCGAAGAAGTGCGTGACCGTGGCGCGCTCCGGCCGGCGCAGGCGGTCGAAGAGACGGGCGGCGGGGATCGAGCTCGTGTTGGAGGTGATGACGGCGTCCTCGGTGACGATCTCCTCCACCGCGGCGAAGATCTGGTGCTTGAGGGGGATGTTCTCGGTCGCCGCCTCGATCACCAGGCCGCAGTCCCGGATGCGGCCGTAGTCGGTCGTGTAAATGATGTTCTCGCGCACGGCCGCGGCCTGCTCCGGCCGCATCTTGCGCTTTTCGACCGCCTTGGCCGTGTAGTCGGCGATGCGCTGCTCGGCGCGCTTGAGCGGCGCCTCGGCGACGTCCACCAGCACCAGCCGGCAGGCCGGCATCGCGCTTTTCAGGTAGTAGCCGATGTCGGGGCCGATGGTGCCGGCGCCGATGACGGCCGCCGCCGCAGGGAGCGGCCGGCCGGGGGCGATCAGCAGGGGGTTGCGGGCCGTACGGTAGAGGGCGCTGCGTCGGGCCATGGCGTCTTCCTTTCGCTGAAGGGGGTGCCGGAATTATTCTCTTGACTATCCTCTGTATACTGTATACAGAATGAGGTCAACACAGTTAATGAATCGGTTTCAGGCCCGGCGGGGACGTTCGCCGCCGGGCCCGCCGGGGCGCGCGGCGCAGGGTTTCGGCCGCAAGCGCCGTTTGCCGGCCGCCGGGATGGGTCCATCGTCGTCTTTCGGTTGAAGGCCGACACCGCCAAACCCCAACTGCAAGGAGGAGGGCTCCATGGAGAGGAAGAAGGTTCTCTTAACCGAAGATGAAATCCCTCGTCAATGGTACAATGTGCTCGCCGACATCAAGATGAACCCTCCCCTCGGCCCGGACGGAAAACCGGTGAGCCCGGACATGCTCGCCCCGGTCTTTCCGATGAACATCATCGAGCAGGAGGTGAGCTCCCAGCGCTGGATCGACATCCCCGACGAGGTGATGAACATCTACGCCATCTGGCGGCCGACGCCGCTCGTGCGCGCCTACGCCCTCGAACGGGCCCTCGGGACCCCGGCCCGGATCTACTATAAATACGAAGGCACGAGCCCTCCGGGGAGCCACAAGCCCAACACCGCCGTGCCCCAAGCCTATTACAACAAGGTGTTCGGGATCAAGCGGCTGACGACCGAGACCGGGGCCGGCCAGTGGGGCAGCGCGCTCGCCTTCGCCTGCTCCCAGTTCGGTCTGGAGTGCAAGGTCTTCATGGTGCGGATCAGCTTCGACCAGAAGCCCTACCGCAAAACGATGATGCAGACCTGGGGCGCGAACTGCATCCCGAGCCCCAGCACGGAGACCAAGGCCGGCCGCGACATCCTCGCCAAAGACCCCGACACCCCGGGAAGCCTGGGGATCGCCATCAGCGAGGCGGTCGAGGCGGCCGTCTCCGACACCTCCGGCCAGACCCGCTACTCGCTCGGCAGCGTCCTGAACCATGTCATGCTCCACCAGACCATCATCGGCCTCGAAGCCAAGAAGCAGATGGAGAAGATCGGGGAGTACCCGGACGTCGTCATCGGCTGCGCCGGCGGCGGCAGCAACTTCGCCGGGCTCGCCTTCCCGTACGTCTACGACAAGTTCAACGGCAAGCAGGTGGACATCCACCCCGTGGAGCCCGCGGCCTGCCCGACCCTCACCAAGGGCCCCTTCGCCTACGACCACGGCGACACGGCCGGCTACACCCCGCTCTTGGCGATGCACAGCCTCGGCCATAGCTTCGTGCCGCCGCCGATGCACGCCGGCGGCCTGCGCTACCACGGCATGGCCCCGACCGTGAGCCAGCTCGTGACCGAGGGGCTGCTCACGCCGAAGGCCTACGGCCAGATCGCGACCTTCGAGGCCGGGCTGCTGCTCGCCCGCACCGAAGGGGTGATCCCGGCCCCGGAGACCGCCCACGCGCTCGCCTGCGTCGTGGACCTCGCGCGGAAGGCCAAGGAGGAGGGGAAGGCGAAGGTCATCCTCTTCAACTGGAGCGGCCACGGCTTGATCGACCTCGGCGCCTACGAGAAGTACCTCTCGGGTCAGATCAAGGACTTTGAGTATCCCGAAAAGGACATCGAGGAGGCCGAGAAGATCCTGGCCCAATACCCCAAGCCGGCCCTGGTGAAGAGCCGATAGAACCGCAAAACCCCTGCGCCCGCCGCGCCCCCCCCCGGGGGGGCGCGGCGGGCGGCTTTCCCGAGGGTTCCCATGGAGACCCGGTCCCATCCGCTCACCCGACGCTGCCCGCGCCTCGGTGGGCCGGTCGCCTTCCAATACTGCATGGCCTGCGAAGCCGGAGAGGCCTGCGGCAAGGTGATCGACTGCTGGTGGGAGACCTTCGACGTCGTGCGCTACCTGGAGGACCACCTGACCGCGGAGCGCCTGCAGCGCCTGATGGCCGCCCGGCCCAAGCCGAAGATCGCCGCGCTCGTGGAGCTCGCCGCCCGGGCCCGGAAGCCGGAGGAAGACCCGGGGGCCTGAGAGCCGGCCTCTTGGGTTTCGGGGGGCAATCGGGTATGAGTGCTCGGCGTGCACGGCCGTGCGCCGCGTCCGCCATCCATCAACCGGATTATCAGGGGGGAAAAATGAAAGTTCTCGTCAGCGACAACCTCGAAGAGGCCGGCGTGAAGCTGCTGCGGGAGGAGCCCGGGATCGACGTCGACGTGCGCACCGGCCTCAAGCCCGCGGAGCTCAAGGCCATCATCGGGGACTACGACGCGCTCATCATCCGCAGCGCCACCAAGGTGACCGAGGAGCTGCTCGAGGCCGCCCGGAAGCTCAAGGTCGTCGGCCGGGCCGGGATCGGCCTGGACAACGTGGATGTCCCCGCCGCGACCAAGCGCGGCATCGTGGTCATGAACACCCCGACCGGCAACGTCATCACCACCGCCGAGCACGCCATCGCCATGCTGATGGCGCTCACCCGCAACATCCCCTGGGGGACGTCGACGACCAAGGCCGGCCTGTGGGAGAAGAAGAAGCTCCAGGGCCGCGAGGTCTTCAACAAGGTGCTGGGAGTCATCGGCTTCGGCAAGATCGGCTCGATCGTCGCCGACCGCGCCCGCGGCTTGAAGATGCAGGTGATCGTCCACGACCCCTTCGTCGCGCCGGAGGTGATCGAGAAGGCGGGCTTCGAGGCGGTGAGCCTGGCGGAGCTCTACCGGCGCTCGGATTACATCACGCTGCACGTCCCCAAGCTCAAGGACACCGTGGGGCTGCTCAACAAGGCCGCCTTCGACCAGATGAAGGACGGGGTGATGATCATCAACTGCGCCCGCGGCGGCATCGTGAACGAGGCCGACCTGAACGCGGCGCTGCGCTCCGGGAAGGTGGCCGGGGCCGCGCTCGACGTCTTCGAGACCGAGCCGCCGGGCAGCTGCCCGCTCTTCGAAATCGACCGCGTGATCTGCACGCCCCACCTGGGGGCCTCGACCCTCGAGGCGCAGACCAACGTCGCCGTCCAGGTGGCCGAGCAGATCATCGCCTACCTCAAGACCGGCACCATCATCAACGCGGTCAACGTGCCGGCGGTGAGCGGCGAGCTCATGGCCAAGATCGGCCCCATCCTGCACCTGGGGGACCGCATGGGCTGCCTGCTCGCGCAGCTCTGCAAGGCCCCGGCGCGCGAGATCGCCATCGACTACAGCGGCGAGTTCCCCGATGCGGACCTCGCGCCGGTGACGACGGCCATCCTGAAGGGGTTCCTCGCCCACATGGTCAAGGACGCCGTCAACTTCGTGAACGCCAAGGTGCTCGCCGGGGAGCGCGGGATCAAGGTCTCCGAGGCGCGGTCGCAGTCCGAGGAGTACGTGAACCTCATCACCGTGACCGCCCGCGTCGACGGGACGGTGCACAAGGTCGCCGGGACGATCTTCGGCCGCAAGAACCCGCGGGTCGTGAACATCGACAACTTCCGGCTGGAGCTGACCCCCCAGGGGAAGTTCCTGATCATCCACAACCACGACAAGCCCGGCGCCATCGGCCACATCGGGACCCTGCTCGGCGAGAACCAAATCAACATCGCCCGCATGCGCGTCGGCAAGGCGGAGGGGACGGACCGCACGCTGATCTTCATCCGCACCGACGACCCGATCCCCGAGGCGCTCATGGAAAAGCTGCGCCGGCTGCCGCTGATCATCGAGGTGATGCCCTTCGAATTGTGACCCCCGCGACCGCGGGGCGCCGCGCCTGCGGCGCCCCGGCCGCGGCCCCCGACGCCATAAGGAGACGCGCGTGAGCGACGTGAGACTGTTGCTGGGCAACGAGGCCATCGCCCGCGGCCTGATCGAAAACGGCTGCCGCATGGCGACCTCCTACCCCGGGACCCCGGCCTCGGAGATCCTCGCCGCCGTGGCCGCGTTCCAGCGCGAGGAAAAGCTCGCCATGCACACCCAGTGGGCGGTGAACGAGAAGATCGCCCTCGAGATCGCCTACGCCGGCTGCATGACCGGCCTGCGGACCGCGGTCGCCATGAAACAGGTGGGGCTGAACGTCGCCTCCGACCCGCTGATGAGCGCCGCCTACATGGGGGTGGTGGGCGGGTTCATCGTGATCTCGGCCGACGACCCCGGCCCGCACTCCTCCCAGACGGAGCAGGACAGCCGCATGCTCGCCATGATGGCGAAGATCCCGGTGCTCGACCCGGACTCCCCGCGCCAGGCGCTCGAGCTCACCGGATTGGCCTATGCCGTCTCCGAGGCGTTCCGCACCCCGGTCATGCTGCGCCCCACGACACGGGTCTGCCACGCGCGCCAGGACATCGTCCTCGGGACGGTCGCCCCCCAGGCCGGCGCGGTGAAGTTCGTGAAGGACCCCGCGCGCTGGGCGGCGACCCCGAAATTCCGGTTCACCCTGCACGGCGAGCTCGAGGGCAAGCTCGCCGCGCTCGCGGCCCACGGCGCGACCGCCCCCCGGCGCCTGAACCCGGAGGCCTCCGGCCCCCGGGCGCTCGTCGCCTCGGGCGTCGCCGCGGCCCACGCGCGCGAATTGCTGCGGGAGCTCGGCCTTTGGGAGCGGCTTCCGTTCTACCAGGTCCTGCAGCCCTTTCCGCTGCACACCGACTTCGTGGGCCACCTGCTCAACGCCTACGCGGAGATCCTGGTGCTCGAGGAGACGACCGGGGTCATCGAGATGCAGCTCGCCGACCGCGGCAAGGTCCGCGGCAAGTGGTCCGGCGCGGTGCCGCGGGTGGGCGAGCTCTCTCCGGAGAAGGCCGAAGCGATCATCGGGGAGTTCGCCGGGGTGCCGGTCGCGGCGGTGAGCCTCCCGCCGGCCCCCGGCCGGCGCCCCACGCTGTGCGCCGGCTGCCCGCACCGCGCGAGCTTCTTCGCCATCAAAAAGGCGGCTCCCAAGGGGATCTACACGAGCGACATCGGCTGCTACACCCTGGGCCTCAACCTCGGCGCCGTCGACACCGTGCTCTGCATGGGGGCGGCCATCACCCAGGCGGCGGGGTTCTACCAGGCCCACCAGTTCGCCCCGAAGCGGCCGGACATCGTGGCCACCATCGGCGATTCGACCTTCTTCCACGCCGGCGTCCCGGCGCTGATCGACGCCGTGGTGCAGCAGGTCAAGTTCGTGCTGGTGATCCTCGACAACCGCACGACCGCCATGACCGGCAACCAGCCCACCCCCCAGAGCGGGTGGGGCGCGGCCGGGGAAACCCTCGCCACCGTCGATCTCGAAGGCCTCGTCAAGGGCTGCGGGGTCGGCTTCCTGCGCACGGGGAACCCTTACGCGTTCAAGGAGTTCCTCTCCGTGATGAAGGCGGCCGTCGCCTACAGCCGCGAGAAGGGCCCGGCGGTCGTCATCGCCCGCTACCCTTGCGTCATCGACCGCGCGCGCCGCGGCGGGAAAGGGGAGTTCATCCCGGTGGAAATCACCGCGGAGTGCGACGGCTGCGGCTACTGCACGCAGCACTTCGAGTGCCCGGCGCTCGTCCTGCACGACGAGGACAAGGAGAATAAGCACACCACCGTCGACCGCATGCTGTGCGCGGGCTGCGGGGTGTGCGTGCATGTCTGCCCCAAGGGCGCGATCCGGGTCAAGGAGGGCCAATGAAGGAAGCGGTCAAGCAGCAGATCCTGATCAGCGGCCTCGGCGGCCAGGGGGTGCTCTTCGTGACGCGGCTGCTGGCCGAGGCGGCCATCGCCCGCGGCATCCCGGTCTTCACCTCCGAGACCCACGGCATGGCCCAGCGCGGCGGCACCGTCGTCTCGCACCTCAAGGTCGGCGATTTTTCGAGCCCGCTGATCCGACCCGCTCAGGCCGACACGCTGATCGCCCTGAAGGCCGAGACGGTCCGCCAGCACGGGCCCTTCCTGCGGGCGGGCGGCTGGGCCGCGGTGAACGCGCCGAACGGCGCCGAGCTTAACCTGGCCGGGGCGGCCTTCACGCTCGACGCCGACGCGCTCGCCCTCGAAACCGGCGCCGTCAAATCGCTCAACCTCCTCATGTTGGGCTTCGCGCTCGCCCTGTCCGCCAAGGGGGGGGCGGCGCGGCCGCCGCTTTTCTGCGGGTTCGCGGAAGTCGCCGCGGTGGTCGAGCGCCGCTTCGGGGGGCGGGAAGGCCAGCTCAAGGCCTTCCGGGCCGCGCTCGACGCCGGGTTCGCCGCGGCTTCCTGATGCCGCCGGGGCCGGGTGCCGCCATTTGACAATGCCGGCGATTGCCGCTATGCGTTCGCAGGCGGGGCCGCGGCCTATCGCGGCGCCGCCGCCCGCAACCCCCGCCGCGAGGAGCGCCCCGCATGGCCAAGCGCAGACTGCTGTGGTGGTGGGCGGCCGCCTTGATCGCGGGCGGATGCGCCGCGATCCCCCCGGAGGCGCCGGAGCTCTCCGCGCAGCTGGGCGGCCGCATCGCCGCGCTCGAAGCGGCGCACCTGCGTCTTTTGGACGAATTCTTCTCCGAAAAAAAGGCGCGCGTGGACCGGTTCGTCGAGGAGGTCTGGGTGCCCGTCTTCGCCCGCGAATTCTTCGACGACCCCAAGGTCGACGCCGTCTGGCGGCAGGTGGTGCAGTCGCCGGACCCCCAGGACCGCGTCCAATTCATCACCCGCGCCGGCCCCCGGCTGCAGGCCAAGATCAACCGCAAGCGCCTCGAGCTGATCCAGCCGCTCGAGGATCTCGAAGCCGTGATCCGCCGGCGGTTGAAATCGGACTACGACGACTCGCGCGCCATCAACCACACGCTCACCGCCTTCCTGCTTTCGGCCGCCAAGGTCGACGAGAACCGCCGCCGCTACCTCGGGCTGGTGGGGATCACCGACCAGGCGGTCGACGCGTTCGTGACCGAGACCGACCAGGCGGTGGCGCTGCTCGCCGGCGGGGCGCGCAGCCTCGAGGAGAGCACACGGGACGGCGAGGAATACCTCCGGCGGGTGCGGCAGATCGTCGACCGGTTGAAGCGCTGAAGGAGACGCGATGGCGATCGATTGGGACAAATTCCAGGACGACCTCGACCAGGCGATCGAGGCGGCCGGCGAGCGGACCGACCGGCAGCTCGCCGGCCGGATCGCCGCCATCACCCGGCTGACCGACGACGAGGTCCGCAAGCTCTTTCCCGATCCGGCCGACGTGCGCCGGCTCGCCGAGCTGATGGCGATCGTCAAGCGTGCGGGCGACCGCCACGAGAAGATCAACCGCATCGTCGCCAACGCCGAGCAGTTCGGCGGCGTCATCCTGACGCTGCTCGCCAAGCTCGCATGAGACCCGGCCGCCGGCCGGAGCGTTTGACGGAATCCCTCATCCGACGAAAGGACCTGCGATGGTGACGGCCGGGGTGATCCTGGCGGCGCTCGCCGCCGCGCTGGGCTTCGGGGTGTGGCTCTACAACCGCCTCGTGCGCCTGCGGAACACGGCGGAGTCGGCCTGGTCGGACATCGACGTGCATCTGAAGAAGCGCCACGACCTCGTGCCGAACCTGGTCGCGGCCGTGACGGGGTACGCCGGCCACGAACAGAAGGTGCTCGCGCGGGTGACCGACGCGCGCGCGCGCGCCGCGCACGCGCAGAACCCGGCGGAGAGCGCCCGGGCCGAGACCGCCCTCGGCGAAGGGCTGCGGCAGCTTCTCGCCGTGGCCGAGGCCTATCCCGAGCTCAAGGCGAACCGGAATTTCCTGGAGCTGCAGGCCCAGCTCAAGGAGATCGAGGACGGGATCGAAGCGGCCCGCCGCTATTACAACGCCGTCGTGCGGGACTACAACACGACCGTCGAGCAGTTTCCGTCCAATCTGGTCGCCGCCGGGTTCCGGTTCGGCCGCCGGGAGTTCTTCGAGCTCGAGGCGCCGGCCGAGGAGAAGAAGCCCGTCCGCGTGGGCTTCTGACCGGGGGGCGATGATGAGCGACCGCCGCGCGCGGCAGCGCCTGTCGACCGCCGGGGGCGCGGTGCTGCGCCGGGTCCTCCGGCCGGCGGCCTGGCTTTTCGCCGCCGCGGTTCTCGGCAGCGCGGCGGCGGGGGCCCCGGCGGAGCGGATCCTTTCCTTCGGAAGCCGCATCCGCGTCTCCCCGGATGCGACCCTCACCGTGACCGAAACGATCCGGGTCGTCGCCGCCGGCGACCGGATCCGCCGGGGCATCTTCCGCGACTTTCCCACGACCTACACCGACCGGGCCGGCGGCCGCGTCACCGTCGACTTCGACCTCCTTACGGTCGAGCGCGACGGCCGCCCCGAAGACCATCACACCGAGCGCCTGGCAAACGGGGTCCGGATCTACCTGGGGCGCCAGGACCGCCTTCTCCCCCCGGGCGAGCACACCTACACCATCGCCTACACGACCGCGCGCCAGCTCGGGTTCTTCGCGCAGCACGACGAGCTTTACTGGAACGTGACCGGCAACGACTGGTCGTTTCCGATCGAGGCGGCCGAGGCGCTCGTCGAGCCGCCGCCGGGGGTCCCGGCCGAAAGCCTCGCGCTCGAGGCCTATACCGGACCGGCGGGGGCCAAGGGGCGCCACGTCCAGGCCGCGGTGACCCCGGAGGGGCGGGCGCTCTTCCGCACGACCCGGCCGCTCGCCCCCCGGGAGGGCCTCACGATCGCGGTCGGCTGGCCGAAAGGGTTCGTGGCGGCGCCTTCCGCGCCGGATCGCGCGCGCTACTTCCTGCGCGACCATCTCAGCACGGCCGCCAGCGCCCTCGGCCTGGCCGTCATCCTCGCCTACTACCTCGTCGTCTGGCGGGCGGTGGGGCGCGACCCGGCGAAGGGCGCGATCATGCCCATCTACACGCCCCCGGACAACCTCTCGCCGGCCGCGATGCGCTTCGTCGCCGAAATGGGCTACGACGACCGCGCCTTCGCCGCGGCGGTGATCGACATGGCGGTCAAGGGCCATCTCGAGATCACGGACGACCGGGGGAGATACCGCCTGCGGCGCCGGACGGGCGCGCTCGCGGGGCTGAGTCCTGAGGAGCAGAAGCTTTCGGCCGCGCTCTTCCGGGGTGCAGAGACGCTCGAGCTCGAGCGCCGCAACCACGCCCGCGTGGCGGCCGGCCGCAGCGCCCTCAAGCAGGCGCTCGCGCTGACCTACGCGAAGACTCACTTCCTCAACAACCGCAAGGCCTTCCTGACCGGGGTCGCGCTTTCGGCCGCGGCGATGGCCGCAGCTTTCCTCGCGGCCCGCGGACAGGGCGAGGCGCCGTTTCTGGGGGTCTGGCTCACGATCTGGAGCGTCGGCGTTTTCTTTCTGGCCGCCACGGCGGCGAAGCTCTGGCGGCAGGCGCTCGCCGGCGGCGGCGGCCCGGGCGTGAGGGCCGGAGCCATCGGACGGGCGCTCTTCACGACCGCCTTCGCCCTCCCCTTTTTCGGTGCGGAGATCTTCGCGTTCGTCCTGCTCGCACGCCAGTCGCCCGCGCTCGCCCTCTTCTGCCTCGCGGCCGCGGGGATCAACCTCCTCTTCTACCACCTGCTCAAGGCGCCGACGATGCTCGGCCGCCGGATCCTCGACCGCATCGAAGGCTTCAAGATGTTCCTCGCCGCCACCGAGGCCGACCGGCTCGAGCGCATGTTCTCCGCCGGGCGTACGCCCGAGCTCTTCGAGAAGTTCCTGCCCTATGCGCTCGCGCTCGGGGTCGAGCAGCAATGGGCGCAGCAGTTCAGCGAAACGCTCGCCGCCGCGGCCGCGGCCGCCCCCGCAGGCCGCGCCTACCGTCCGGCGTGGTACACGGGTCCGGCCTGGGACGGCCTGCGGCCGGCGAGCTTCGCCGGCTCGATGGGCGGCGCCCTGAGCGGGGTTATCGCCGCGGCGGCGGCCGCCCCCGGGTCGAGCTCCGGCGGGGGCGGCGGCGGCTCCTCCGGCGGGGGCGGCGGCGGCGGCGGGGGGGGCGGGTGGTGAGGCCGTCCCGCGCGGACCGGAGGCCGCCGTCATCGGCCGGGCGGCCGGCGCCGAGCGGTCGATGGGGCGGCCGTTTTTCGAGCCCGGCTTTCCGACCGGCCGGGAAGTGATTATTCTCTCACCACTTTCCCACCACCTTCGCCGCCGGACCCCCCGGCGGCCCAACCCGCAAGGAGGTGACCATGAGCCCCAACGCCAAAACCCCCCCGCAGCGGCGCCAGTGCGGCACGATGTCCGTGCACCACCGGCTCCTGGAAGCCCATCCCGAGTTCCGGCAGCGTTTGGCGGACATCGAGGGCGCGGCCCTGCGCCGCATGGCCGCCGGCGCCCCCGGGTTCCGCGAAGGCGTCACCAAGATCCCCGTGGTCGTCCACGTGGTCTACAAAACGCCGGCGGAGAACATCACAACGGCGCAGATCCGCAGCCAGATCGCGGTGCTGAACCGCGATTTCCGCGGCCGCAACGCCGACCGGAAGAAAACCCCGGCGGTGTGGAAGGGATTGGCCGCGGATGCGCTGATCGAGTTCGTGCTGGCCAAGCGCGACCCGGCGGGGAACCCCACCACCGGGATCACCCGCACCCAGACCGACCGGAACTTCTTCACCCACGACGACGGCGTCAAGTCCGCCGCCTCGGGAGGCGCGCCTCCCTGGCCCTCCGCGAAGTATCTCAACATCTGGGTTTGCACCCTGGGCGGCGGCCTTCTCGGCTACGCGCAGTTTCCCGGGGGGCCGGCGGCCACCGACGGGGTCGTCATCCTGAACTCCGCCTTCGGCCGGAAGGGGGTGACCCGGCCGCCCTTCAATCTCGGCCGCACCACCACCCACGAGGTCGGGCACTGGCTGAACCTGCGCCACATCTGGGGCGACGACGCGGCCCCCTTCGCC
Organism: uncultured Desulfatibacillum sp.; assembly: GCA_964573635.1. Classification (GTDB taxonomy): domain Bacteria; phylum Desulfobacterota; class Desulfobacteria; order Desulfobacterales; family SpSt-501; genus SpSt-501. The sequence goes on from CAZNKG010000003.1 coordinate 232,749, forward strand.
TGCCAGGGGTCGGACCACGTCGACGACACGCCCAACCAGGAGGGCCCGAACTACGGCAAGCCGAGCTTTCCCAACATCTCCTGCAGCAACGGCCCGAACGGCGACATGTTCATGAACTACATGGACTACGTCGACGACGAGGCGATGTTCATGTTCACCCCGCAGCAGGTCATGCGGATGCACGCGACGCTGGACGGCCCGCGCAAGACGATCGGCCGGGACCCGGCGTTGGTCGGGGGGTGATCGTGGACGCGCCGTTTCAGAAAAAGGACCTGATCGGCCGCTGGGTGCACTCCCACGAAGAGGACTCCCCCGGCCGGACCGTGTTTCGGCCGGGGGGGTTCGCCTTCCCCCCCTCCCGCGGCCGGCGCGCCTTCGAGCTCAAGGCCGACGGCAGTTTGGTGGAGACGCCCATCGGGCCGGCGGACGCGCCGGTCACGGTCGCCGGCCGCTGGCGGCTCGTGCCGAACGGGCGCCTGAAGCTCGAGCGCGAGGGGGCGGGCGCGGCGGAGGAGCTCGAGATCGACTCGCTCTCGGCCGAGCGTCTGGTGGTCCGCCGGCGTTGACGGCGGACGGCGTTCAGCCCCGGGCGGCGCTCTTCTCCAGGGCCGCGAGCGCGAGCCACAGGTTCGCCTGGGTCCAGAGCAGGGGAACGTGGTCGTTCGGCACCCATCGCCCCCCCGCGAGGCAGTAGGCTTCGGGGCAGCGCAGCTCTCCCTGCGGGCAGCCGCGTCCGGTCAGCTGCCCCAGGCTGCGGTGGAGGTGGAACACCTGCCGTTCGCGGTCCTCGCGGTCCCCGCCGCGCAGGTAGCGCCGCCCGAAAATGGCCGCGAGAATGGGGTCGAAGAGGCACCACTGCGCCTCCTCGCCCGGCCGGTGCAGCGCGTTGCGGCGCGCCAGCCGTTCGCTCGGGTCGGCGGTGAGCTCGGCGGCGGGGAAGCGCTCCCGGTAGTCGGCGGTCCAATAGGAGTCGCCTCGGTAGCGCCGGATCCCGTGCTCCCCCATGAGGTGCGCGACGACCTCCGCGACGATCGCCCGGGCGGCGGCCTCGCCGGCCGCCTCCAGGGGGTAGACGAGGAAGAGCAGGGCGGCGTCGTGGCGGCGCGCGCACCGGGGGTCGGGCTGAACGCACTCGGCGGGCAGGATGGCCGCGAGCGCCTGCTCGCCGGTGGCGATCAGGTCGTCCAAATCCGCCGGCGGGAGGGGCGCGCGCGCCGAGCGCCGCGCGGAACCGGCGGGGGCCGAGGCCCACGCCCGCAGCGCCCGCAGGCCGGCCACGACCGCCCCGATGCTCGAGGCCTGGACCTTGCGGCCCTCCTCCCAGTGGCCGCTGTCGGCGTCCCGCCAGTAGGCGATGGCCCGGAGGTAGCGGCACACGAGCGCGAGGAGCTCGGCCTCCGGTTGGATGACCCCCGCGGCGGCCAGGCGCGCGGTGAGCCAGAGGAAGTAGCCGAGCGCGTCGTTCTGCGCGTGGGGCCAGGGTTCCGGGAGCTCGGCGAGCCGCGCGCCGTCGAAGCGCACGTGCGGCCGGTTCATGGCCTCCGCGGGGTCCGCGCGGCCCGCGACGATGTCGGAGAACCGACGGCGGTGCCGGCGGTAAAACGCCGCGAGCCCGGCCGCGACGCCGGCCGCCGTGCGGAGGTCGCCGGCCGCCGCATGGGCCAGCGCCACGTAGACGTTGTCGCGGACCCAGGCGCGGCCGTAGCCGCTGGCGGCCGCGGCGGCGGGGTCCAGTGCGGCGGCGGGGAAAAGGCCGGTGGGCAGCGGCTTGAAATCGAGCGTGCCGCGGCGGCGCAGGAAGGCGGTGAGCGCACGCACGGCGGCCGGGGTGTAGTGCGGCCGGATCCACGGCCGCATGTCGTCGTGGCGGACGAGGGGCATGGGCGCCTCCGCGCGGCGGGGCCGTCGGCTATCGAGTTCGGGGCGTCCGCCCTCGGATATCAGGAAACCGCCGGAAAGGAAACCGCCTCGGGGTGCGGATCCGCGCGGCGGCCGGCGATCTCGGCGCGCAGCGCGAGCCCGATCTTCTCGAGCGTGTAGGGCTTGCGGACGTAGGCGCCGGCGCCGAGCTCCTGGGCCGACTTGACCCGGTCGGTTTCGGAGTAGCCGCTGGCGATCACGGCCTTCTGCCCCGGGCGGATCTCCCGGATCCGGCGGTAGGTGTCGAGGCCGTCGATGCCGGGGTCCATCACCATGTCGAGGAGCAGCACGTCCACCGGCCGCTCCCGCACGAGGCCCACGGCTTCCTCGCCGCTGGCGGCCACGTGGACCTGGTAGCCCAGCCGGCGCAGCATCGCCGCGGCGATCTCCCGCTGCTCGCGGACGTCGTCGACGACGAGGACCGACTCCCCGTGGCCGCGGTAGTCCTCCACGGCGCGCTTCGGCGCCGGCGCTCCCGCCAGCCCTCCCCGCGCCGCCGGGAAGTAGAGCGTGAACGTCGTCCCGCGGCCGGTGGCGGTGTGGATGTCGATATGGCCGCCGTGGTCGCGGATCGTCCCCCAGACGACGGCCATGCCGAGGCCTGTGCCGCTGCGGCCCATCTTCTTGGTCGAGAAAAAGGGCTCGAAGATGCGCTCGAGGTTCTCCGGCGCGATGCCGCTGCCCGTATCGGACACGGTCAATACCACGTACTCGCCCGCGGGCACGGTTTCGAAGCCGTGGACCGGCCGGCTGAGGTGGCGGTTTTCGGAGACGATGCGCACCAGGCCGCCTTCGGGCATGGCCTCGGCGGCGTTGGTGACGAGGTTCATGAGGCTCTTCCCCAGGTGCACCGGCGACCCGGTGACCGGCAGCAGCTCCGGTTCGAGGAAGCTCTCCACCCGCACGGCGCGGTGGCAGGATTGGAGGTTCAGGAACTCCGGGCTCTGCAGGTAGCGGCGCACGATCGCGTTCAGGTCGACGGGCTCCATCGCCGCGACCCCGCGGCGGGCGAGCGTCAAGAGGTCCTGGACGATGTCGGCCGCGCGCTGGCCGGCTTCCTGGATGGTGGCGATCGGCTTGCGCAGCGGGCTCTCCTCGGGGAGCTCGAGCAGGATCAGCTCCGGGTAGCTCACGATCCCGGAGAGGATGTTGTTCAGGTCGTGGGCCACCCCGCCCGCGAGCGCGCCGACCGCCTCCATTTTTTGGGACTTGCGCAGCTCCGCCTCCAGCGCGCGGCGCTCCGCTTCGGCCTGTTTGCGCTCGGCGATTTCGCGCACGAGGTCGGCGTTGATCGCCGTGAGCTCCGCGGTGCGCTCGGCGACCCGCGCCTCGAGCTCCCGGTTGACCGCCTCCACCTTCTCCTTTTCGTTCTCCAGCGCGCGGGTTTGGAGGAAGCTGCGCCGGCGGTAGAACTCGATCGAATAGCAGCCGAACATCAGGATCAGGTTGGCGCCCAGGAAGAAGAAGTTGTTGCTGAGCAGCACATAGAACGGGGGGGCCACGAAAAGCTGCATGGCCGCCTCGTAGGCGAGGACGAGCCCCCAGCCCACGATCGAGGCGTTGATGAACCGCAGGCGCGTGAAGGTGTAGCCGAAAATGGCGACGAGGATCAGCCCGGCGTAGTAGATCTGGCCCGCGTCGCCGGGGGCGAGACCGATCATGGCGACGATCCCCAGGCCGGGGACCAGGACCGCCGCCGCGGTCAGCAGCTGCGGATGGCGGCGGCCGAGGGGCGTGAAGGTGAGGGCCATCATGGAGAGGTTGAAGGGCAGGACGACGGCGAAGCGGATGAACCAGAACGCGGTCTTGGCAGCGGGGGCCACCCAGGCGTCGAGAAAGCCGAACAGGCCGTACAGGAGCATGCCGAGCAGCGTCGCCGCGCGCATCTGCCGCAAACAGGACGGCAGTTGCCTTTCCCGGAACTCCCGTTCGAGCTCAGGCGGGAAGGCGAGGGTGAGCCAGTTCATCCGGGTTTGCCCGGCTGGCGCGAAAGCGCTGGTCCCCACGGTCCGGTCCCTCCCCCGGGCGGCGCCTGAATTCGCCCGGCGGGTCAACACGCCTTGCCGGAGGCAGGCTCCCGGGCGGCGCGGCGGCCGCTGCCGGCGGGGGGCTCCGCGCGCCGGCAAGGCCCGACCGCCGAGAGCGTCAGCGATTGGTCCTCGTCGATGAAGAAGTCGACCGTTGCCTGGCTCTCCAGGGCGATCCGCGCCAGCCCCGCGCCGCCGTCGGATTCGCGGCAGGCGGCGAGGTAGGCCTCGAAGGGGCTCTGGGAGCCGCGCAGCCGCAGGATGGTCTTTTCGAGCCGATCGATCATCGGGCGGTCGGAGGCGTCGACCCGCAGGCTCACCTCCGTCGTGACGGCGCTTTCGCCGACCGCCATCCGCACCGCGAGGCTGCGGCCGCTGCGCCGGCCGGCGTCGAGCGCGCGGGCGTTGGCGATGAGCTCACGGAGAATCTCCAGCTGCACGCGGACGGCCTCCTCGCTGAAACCGAGGCGCGCGAGGTGCCGGGAGGCCCGGCGGCCGGCGTCCTCGATCTTCTCTTTGATCGGCTTGAACCTCAGATTCAGGGATGGGGTCATGGCGGTCCTCCTCGCGCCGCCTTCCCGGGGCGGCCGTCGGCGCCTGCCCCGCGGAGCCGGCGCGGACAGCGCGGCGGCCGCGGGACGCGCGGCGTGATTGCGTTCATGAGGGTATTATCCGCCGATCGGCGCAGAGCTTTAGCCCCATCGAGCGCGGGGATCGCCTCGGCGGGCCTCCGGGGCCCGGGGTCGCGGCCGGGCGGCGGCGGGGCGGCTCAGCTTTTCCGGATGTGGAGGAACATTTGGCAGCCGGTCGGCTCGAACAGCAGCCGGGCGGCCGTGTCGGACGATTCGGGCAGCAGGCCGAGGAACTCCTCCTCGGTCCGGTAGAGCAGCGCCCAGTCGGCCCAATAGTCCATGGAGGATTTGGTCACGTTGCCGACGTGGTAGTTGCCGACCAGCATCTCCCCGCCGGGCTCGAGCAGGGGCAGCAGGCGCTTGAGCAGCGCCCGGGCCACCGGGGGGTTGAGGTAGTCGAACAGGCCGAGGGCGTAGATGAAGTGGAACCGGCCCCAGGTCTCCGACAAGCGGCGGCTGAGCAGCATGGTGCGCACCGAGGCGTTCAGGAACGTGACCGGGGGCATCGCCCCCACCCGGGCCGCCACCTCGGCCTGGACGGCGGCGGCCTCCGCGAGGGCCTTTTCGTCCTGATCCATGAGGCTGACCTCGAAGCATCCGCAGTCGGCAGCGGAGCCGAACAGGTCGCGCAGCTCGAAGGCCGGCCCGCAGGCGATGGAGAGCAGCCGCATGGGCGCGCCGGGGGGCGGTCCGCCGGAGGCGCGCAGGCTGCGGATGAAATCGACCAGCATCCGCTTGCGGTTGCGCACCGACTGGGCGGCCGGGAGCTCCACGCAGGCCTTGTGCAGGAGCCGGCCGAACGTCGAGCGCCCTTCGTAGTCGTTGCGGTAGATCATCTGCATCAGCTCCGAGTCGCCGGGGTAGCCTCGGGGCTTGAGGTTCGTCTGGGTGAGGAAGGGGATGTGCAGGATGATGTTCCAAACCTGGCGGCGGAAAAAGTAACCATGGTGCTGGTGTTCGGTCTCGGAAAAACCGTCGACCAGGCCGCGCAGCTCCGTAAGCGTGCGGTTGAAGAAGTCGATGAACCGGCGGCCCTCGGCCGCGAGCATCTCCTCCCAGAGCCGTCGGCGCTCGCCCGCCACGCAGCCGGCGATTTCGCCGTCGAAGCGGTCGAAGGCGCTCTGGTAGACGCTCAGGTCGTAGACGAGCGCGCTCGTGTAGTCCCAGAAGGCCGGCCGGATGTTGGACTTGTAGGCCAGCCGGAGAGGAAGATTCGCGAAGTGCGACTGCCATTCGCCGCGTCCGCCGTCCGGCTTGAGGAGTTGCTGATCCCGATTCATTTTTCAGGCCCCGCTTCCGAGTTGGTCCGCGCCACTTGCGCGCTCAGTCCGATTCAAGCATCTGTCGTCAAGGATCTATCGGCAATGCGAGCAACGGGTTTAACCGTCTGCGGATGACCGGCGCTTCAGGCCGTGAGCCGGTGCGGCAAGACGCTTGGTAATGCGCGCACATTATATAGAAGGTCGCGCGTTCCAAGTCGCCGCGCGCCGCGGGCGGACGGCCCCTTACGGGCTTCTTTCCAGCCTGTCAGCCGCCGGGGGAACGCATCCGGACAGCGGTCGCACTCCGGGTCGCCGCCGGCGACCCGGGTGGAAGCGGGGCTCGCTTGGGCGGGTGGGTGGGCGAGCTCCGCGGATCGGCGGCCGCCTCCGCGAAGTCGGCGGCGGCCGGCCGGTTATCAGTATTTTCCCAATATCTCCCTTGAGATCACGATTTTTTCGACCTCCTTGGTCCCTTCGTAGATTTCGAGCACCTTGGCGGCCCGGTAAAAGCGCTCGATGTCGTAGTCGTTGAAGTAGCCGTAGCCCCCATGGAGCTGGAGCGCCTCGTCCACGACCTCGACGGCGACATGGCAGGCGAAGAGCTTCGCCATGGCGGTCAAGCGGGTGTCGGGCCGGCCCCGGTCGAGCAGCCAGGCGGACTTGTACACCGAATTGCGGGCCATTTCAATCTTGGTCGCCATCTCGGCGATCTTGAACTGGGTCGCCTGGAAGGCGGCGAGCGGCCGGCCGAACTGCCGCCGGCCCTTGACGTGCTTCACGGCGAGGTCGAGCGCCCCCTGGGCGATCCCCACCCCGTGGCCGGCGACGTAGGCGCGCGAGTGGTCGAAGAACTTCATGAGCTGGATGAAGCCGTTGCCTTCGCGGCCGAGGAGGTTCTCGGCCGGGACGCGCACGTTGTTGAAGTAGACCGCCGAGGTGTCCGAGGCGCGCAGCCCCATCTTGCCGTGCATCGGCTCGGCCTTGTAGCCGGGGCGGTCGGTCTCGACGATCAGGATGCTGTGGCGGCCGGTCTTGTGCGCCACCTCCGGGTTGGTCAGGCAGTAGACCAGCAGGAAGCTTCCGACCGTGCCGTTTCCGATCATGATTTTCGAGCCGTTGATGACGTACTCATCGCCGTCCTTGACCGCGGTCGTGGCGGCCGAGGCCGTGTCGCTGCCGGCGTCGGGCTCGGTGATGGCAAAGCCCATGATGGCCGTCCCCTCGAAGAGCGGACGCAGCCATTTCTGCTTCTGCGCCTCGGTCCCGAAGAGCAGCAGCTCCTCGGCGCCGAAGCTGACCGAGCTCAGCTGCTGGCCGATGCCGGGGTCGACCTTCCAGAACTCCTCGAGGACCATGGCCTGCTCGAGGAAGCCGAACCCCGGGCCGCCGTAAGCCTCCGGCACGAAGAGCCCCACGAGCCCGAGCGCGCGGGCCTGGGCGACGATCTCCAAAGGCACCTGCTCCTGCACGTCACAGGCGAGCGCGACCTTGGGAAACTCCCCGCGCGCGAACTCCCGCGCGGCCTTCTGGATCTCCTTCTGCTCACGGCTGAGTTCAAAATCCATCGATGTCGCTCCTTTTCGATCGGGGCCGCCCCCCGTCACAGGGGGATGTTCCCGTGGCGTTTCACCGGCATGGGGCGTTCCTTGTCCCGCAGCATCGCGAGCGCGTGGATCAGCTGGGGGCGGGTCTCGCGGGGCCGGATGACCGAGTCGACCAGCATGTTGGAGGCGGCGTGGAAGGGGTTGGAGTACTTGAAGTCGTATTCGGCGATCTTCTGCTGTCGGAAGGCCTGCGGGTCGGCGGCCTCCTGGATCTCCCGGCGGAAGATGAGGTCCACGGCCGCGGCCGTGTCGAGGACCACGAGCTGGGCGATCGGCCAGGCGAGCATCAGGTCCACCCCCATGCCGACGCAGCACATGGCCATGACCGCCCCGCCGTACTCCTTGCGCAGCGCGAGGGTGATCTTCGGCACCGTCGCCTCGGCGTAGGCGTAGAGCATCTTCGCCCCGTGGCGGATGATCCCGGCGTGCTCCTGGGCGACCCCCGGGAAGTAGCCGGGGACGTCCACCAGGTTGATCAGCGGGATGTTGAAGCAGTCGCAGAAGCGGATGAAGCGCGCGGCCTTGTCGGAGGCGTCGACATCGAGGCAGCCGGCCTTGATCCGGGGCTGGTTGGCGACGAGGCCGACGACCTCGCCCGCCATCCGGGCGAAGCCGATGACGATGTTCGGGGCGAAGCGCGGCAGAAGCTCGAAGAAGCTTTCGCGGTCGACGATGCGTTCGATCACCCGGTGCATGTCGTAGGATTTCTTGAAGTTGGCCGGCACAATCGCCTCCAGGGAGTCGTCCGTGCGCTCGGGGTCGTCGCCCGTGTCGGCGGCCGGCGGCCGCTCGAAGCAGTTGGCCGGAAGGTAGCTCAGGATCTTCTGGATGAGGCGCACCGCGCCGGCATCGTCGTCGGCCACCGCGTGGGCCTGGCCGGTGATCTCGCTGTGCACCTTGGCCCCGCCGAGCGCCTCGAGGCTCACCTCCTCGCCGGTCACCGCCTTGATGACCCCGGGGCCGGTGATCACCATGTGGCTCGTGTCCTTCACCATGACGATGAAGTCCGTGAGCGCCGGCGAATAGACCGCGACCCCGGCGCTCGAACCCATGATGCCGGTGACCTGGGGGATCAGGCCGGAGGCGGCCGTGTTGCGGAAGAACATGCCGGCGACCCCGCGGGAGGCGAAGAACCCCTCGTGCAGCCGGCCGCCGCCGGAGTCCATCAGGCCGACGAGCGGCGCCCGCACCTTGATGGCCTCGTCCATGATGCGGCAGATCTTCTGCCCGTGGATGGTGCCGACCGAACCGCCGAGGACGGTCACGTCCTGGGCGTAGGCGAAGGTGAGCCGCCCGTTCACCCGGCCGAATCCGGTGACCACCCCGTCGCCCGGCACTTTCTTCGCCTGCATGCCGAAGTCGACGGCCTGGCTTTCGGCGAGGCGGTTCACCTCGGTGAAGCTCCCCGGGTCGAACAGCCGCTGCAGCCGCTCGCGCGCCGTCAGCTTGCCGCGCTCGCGGTGGCGGGCGAGGGCCTGGGGCCCGCCGCCCGACTCGGACCGCGCCTCCAGGGCCGCCAGCCGTTCGATCTCGCTCGGATGGGTCTTGCCGTTCGTCGCCATGGTGGGTCCCCCCTCCCCGTTTGCGGTGCGGCCCGGCGGGGCGCCGGGCCCCTGCGGGCCGCAACTGTATACTGTACACAATCAACTTGTCAACGGCTCCCGGCGGCGGCGCGGCGGCCATTCCGGGCTTGACAGGCGCTCGGTGTATACCGTATACAGAAAATCGTCGGCGGTCCGCCGGCGGACCCTCACCCGTTCCGGCCCCCTCTCGCCGGCGCGGCACCCCGGGAGGAACCATGGACCTGTTCCGCACGCTCACCGTCCTCTCCCTCGAGCAGGCCACCGTGCTGCCCTACCTCACCTACCGCCTGGCGCAGGACGGGATGCGCGTCATCCGGCTGGAGCACCCCGTCTATGGCGACCCCAACCGCCTGATCGGCGACAACGTGCTCGGCGAAGAGCGCATGAACGCCTACTACCTGTGCATCAACGCCGGCAAGCAGGCGCTGACGCTGAACCTGGGAGAGTCCGAGGGGCGCGACATCCTCGCCGATCTGATCACCCGGCTGCCGGTCGACGTCTTCGCCACCAACCAGCTGCCGCGCAACTACGCGAAGCTCGGGATCGACTACGAGCGGCTGCGCCGGATCAAGCCGGACATCATCTGGCTGGGGGTCACCGGCTTCGGCCCGGAGGTGAACGAGGGGGCCTACGACCCGATCCTGCAGGCGCGCTCGGGGCTGATGGAGTTGACCGGCGAGAGCGGGGCGGACCCCCAGGTGCTCGGAATACCGCTGCCGGACATGGGAACGAGCGAGCACGCCTACGGGCAGCTGATGAAGGCGCTCTACCGGCGCCAGGCGACCGGCCAAGGCAGCCGCATCGACCTGTCCATGTTCGAATCCTCCGCCTCCTGGCTGACGGTCCCGATCACGCTCACGGCGAGCTTCGGCAAGACCATCACCCGGCGCGGCAACACCCACGAGTTCTTCTGCCCGGTCTCGGTCTACCCCACGGCCGACGGCTTCATCTATCTCGCGGTCGGCAACGACCGGCAGTGGAAGGCCATGGTCTCCCAGCCCCTCTTCGCCTCCCTCAACCGGCCGGCCTACGAGAAGAACGCCGGGCGCATCGCCGACGTCACGAACCTGAACGCGGCCATCGCCGCCGTGACGCGCACCCAGAGTTCGGATGCGCTGATCGCTATCTTCAACGGGATCACCGTGCCGGTGAGCCGCATTCAGACCATCCCGGAGGTGATCGCCGATCCCCTGGTGCGCGGCCGGCTTCTCGCGGCCCAGGACCCGGTGACCGGGACGCGGATCACGCTCGCGCCGCCGCCCGTGATGACGCCGTTTCTCGAAGCCGCCGGCCGCGAGCTCTCCTTTCCGCCGCGCTTCGGCGAACACAACCGCGCGGTCTACGGCGGGCGCCTCGGCTACCCGGAGGAGCGCCTGGCCGAGCTGAAGACGCGCGGGATCCTCTAACCCGGACCGGGCGACGCACGCGATGCCGGCGAAGAAACCCACGACCGACGCACGGGATTTGCTGCTGCTGCCGCTCGCGGAGCGCAAGCCCTTGGGCCAGATCGTCTTCGAGAGCCTGCGCACGGCCATCGTGCGCGGCGGCATCGCCCCGGGGACGCGGCTGGTCGAAAGCCAGGTCGCCGCGGCGCAGCGCATCAGCCGCACCCCGGTGCGGGAGGCGTTCCACAAGCTCGAGCGCGAGCGGTTCGTCGAAAAGCTCGCCCACGGCGGGTTCGTGGTCCTCGGCCTGAACCGCGCGGACATCGTCGAGACCTTCGGGATCCGCAGCGTGCTCGAGGGCTACGCGGCGAGCCTCGCGGCCGTGAACCACCGGCCCGAGGAGCTGCGGCCCCTCCAAGAGAAGATCGACGAGTTCCAGCGCCTGCTCGACCGCCGCCAGCTCAAGGCGCTCGCGGAGGTGAACACCGATTTCCACGACCTGCTCTACCGGCTGAGCAAGAGCCCGCGGCTGATCGCGATGATCGCCGCGCTGCGCGACCAGATCTTCCGCTACCGGCAGATCATCCTCAAGGAGGCCCGGCGGGCGCGGATCAGCAACGAGGACCACAAGCTCATGCTGAAGCACATCCGCCGCCGGGACGCGGCGGGCGTCGAGCGGCTCGTGCGGGAGCACATCCTGAGAGGGCAGGCCATCGTCCTCGAGGAGTTCGAGGAGAACCTTCCACCCGCGGCGGACAGGGAGTGACCATGGCGCGAGACCGGATCAAGATCATTGTGGCCAAACCCGGACTGGACGGGCACGACCGGGGCGCCAAGGTGGTGGCGCTCGCGCTCCGGGACGCCGGCATGGAGGTGGTCTACACCGGCCTGCACCGCACCCTCGAGCAGATCGTCGCCGCGGCCGTCCAGGAGGGGGCGGACGTCGTCGGGCTGAGCATCATGTCCGGCGCCCATCTGCCCATCGCCCGCCGGCTGCTCGAGCTCATGCGCGCGGCCGGGATCGGCGAGGTGCCCGTCGTCGTGGGCGGGGTGATCCCCAAGCCGGACGTGCCCAAGCTCCAGGAGCTGGGGGTCCGGGGCGTCTTCCCGGGCGGGACGCCGTTTGCGGAGATCGTCGACGGGATCCGGGCGGCCGCCGCCGCCGCGGCGGCCTGACCCGCCGGCGCGCGGCACCCCGGGCGGATCAACGCCTTCACGCCAGCGAGGAGACCATGGGAGTCGCCAAGTACATCCGGGACGAAAAGGACGGCATCCGCGAGGTCGTCTACCAGTCCGGCATCACGGTCAAGCCCGCCTACGGCCCGGCGGACCTGGAGGCCGTGGGCTTCGACTACGCCCGCGACCTCGGGGAGCCCGGCGAGTACCCCTTCACCCGCAGCATCCACCCGCTCGGCTACCGCAGCCGCGCCTGGACCACCCGCCAATACACCGGCTTCGGCACCCCGGAGGAGACCAACCGGCGCTTTCACCTGATGATCTCCCACGGGCAGACCGGGCTCAACGTGGCCTTCGATCTGCCGACCCAGATGGGCTACGATTCGGACGCCCCCGAGGCCCTCGGCGAGGTGGGGCGGGTCGGCATGGCGGTGGACTCGCTGCGCGATTTCGAGATCGCCTTCCGCGGCATCCCGCTCGACCGCATCGGCTCGGGGCTGACCATCAACGCGGTGGCGGCCATCATGCTCGCCATGTACGAGGCGGTGGCCGAGAAGGCCGGCGTCCCCCGGGAGCGGATCAGCGCCACCCCGCAGAACGACATCCTCAAGGAGATGATCGGCCGCGGCGCCTGGATCTTCCCGGTGGACCCGGCGGTGCGGCTGGTCGGCGACGCGATCGAGTACGCCGTGCGCTCGCTGCCGCGCTGCAACCCGGTCAGCGTCTGCGGCTACCACATCCGCGAGTCCGGCGCGACCCCCGCCCAGGAGATCGCCTACGCCTTCGAGATCGCCCGCGTCTACATCGAGGAAGTCCAGGCGCGCGGGCTCAAGCCCGAGGAGTTCGTCGGCAGCTTCTCCTTCAACCTGAACGTCTTCGGGAACCTCTGGGAGCAGGTGGCGAAATTCCGCGCGGCGCGCAAGCTCTGGGCGCGGATGCTGCGCGAGGAGTACGGGGTCGTCCAGAAGAAGGCGCTCTTCCTGCGGGGGCTCTTCGGCGGCGGCGGCTCCGGTCTCACCAAGGCGCAGCCGGAGAACAACATCATGCGCGGGGCGTTCTACGCGCTCGCCGCCGCGCTGAGCGGCGCCCAGACGACGGCGCTCTGCTCCTTCGACGAGGCCTACACGATCCCCACCCCGCGGGCGGCGCTTTTGTCGCTGCGCACGCTCGAGATCCTCATGGACGAGGTCGGCCTGCGGGACACGGTCGACCCGCTCGCCGGCTCCTACTTCATCGAGACGCTCACCAAGCAGATGGAGGAGCGCATCCTGGCCGAGATGCGGGCGGTCCGGGAGGTCGGCGGGATGCGCCGGGCCGTGGCGACCGGGTTCATCCAGCGCCAGGTGGCCCGCCAGGCCTACGAGTTCGAGAAGGGCCTGCAGAGCGGGGAATACGTCAAGGTGGGCGTCAACAAGTACACCGAGGGCGAGGCGGCGCAGCCCGACGTCGAGCTGCACGCCTACGACGAATCCTGGGTGGACCGGCAGATCGCCGCGTTGAAGGAGCTGCGCCGCACCCGGGACAACCGCGAGGTGGCCCGCACCCTGAAGGCGCTCGAGAGCGGGGCCCGCACCGGGCGGAACGTCATGCCGCTTTTGGTGGCCTGCTGCCGCGCCTACGCGACCGTCGGCGAAATGGCCGGGGTGTTCCGGCAGGTCTTCGGGGAGTGGGAGGAGCCGAGCATCTTTTGAGTGCGGGCGGGCGGATTCCGTCCGTTTCCAGGGAGGACGCGTGGCCAAGGGATTCTACCGGCTGGGTTGCGACATCGGCGGCACCTTCACGGACTTCGTCCTGGTCAACGACCGCGCCGGCGATTTCTTCGTCTACAAGTGCCTCACGACGCCACAGGACCCCTCGGAGGCGGTGGAGCAGGGCATCCGCGCGCTCTTCGACCAGATGGACGGCCCGAAGCCGCCGATCGACGAAATCATCCACGGCACGACGCTCGTGATCAACGCCATCATCGAGCGCAAGGGCGCCCGGACGGGCCTCATGACCACCCGGGGGTTCCGCGACGTGCTCGAGCTCGGCCGCGAGCTGCGCTACGACGCCTACGACATCTTCGCCGAATACCCCCAGCCGCTCGTGCCGCGCGCGCTGCGCCGGGAGGTCGACGAGCGCGTCGCGAGCGACGGGCGCGTGCTCCAGGCGCTCGACCCCGCGGAGGTGCGGCGCGTGCTCGCCGAGCTGCGCGCCCAGGGGATCGAGTCGCTCGCCGTCTGCCTGATCAACTCCTACCGCAACCCGGTGCACGAGAAGGCGATCCAGCAGATCGTCGCGGCCGAGGCCCCCGAGCTGTTCCTCTCCACCTCCTTCGAGGTGCTGCCCCAGATCCGCGAGTACGAGCGGACCTGCACCACGGCGACCAACGCCTACGTGAAGCCCATCACGGCGCGCTACCTGAAGCGGCTCTCCGACCGCCTGGCGGGCCTCGGCTTCGGCGGCAAGCTCTACATCATGCTGTCGAGCGGCGGGATCACCTCGGTGGAAACCGCCCGCGAGTACCCCGTGCGCATCATCGAGTCCGGGCCGACGGCCGCCGTCATCGCCTCCCAGCACTACGGCCGCCTGTTCGACATCCGCGACATCTTCTGCTTCGACATGGGGGGCACCACGGCGAAGTCCTGCCTGATCCAGAAGGGGCAGGCGGGGCTCGTCTCGACGTTCGAGGTCGGGCGCGTGCAGCGCTTCAAGAAGGGCAGCGGGCTGCCGATCCAGGTCCCGGTCGTCGACCTGATGGAGATCGGGGCCGGCGGGGGGAGCATCGCGCGGATCAGCCGCATGGGGCTGCTCCAGGTCGGGCCGGAGAGCGCCGGGGCCGAGCCGGGGCCGGTCTGCTACCGCCGCGGCGGCGAAGAGCCCACGGTGACCGACGCGGACCTGGTCCTCGGCTACCTCGACCCCGACTACTTCCTCGGGGGCACCATGCCCCTCGACAAGCCGGCGGCCGAGAAGGCCATCGCCGCGCGCGTGGCCGCCCCGCTCGGCACGAGCGCGGTCGAGGCCGCTTTCGGCATCCACGACCTCATCAACGAAACGATGGCCGCGGCGGCCAAGACCCACATCGCCGAGAAGGGCGGGAACCCCAAGATCGTCACCATCGCGGCCTTCGGCGGCGCCGGGCCGGTGCACGCCTACGGGCTGGCGAAGAAAATCGGCGCGCCGCGGATCATCGTGCCGCCGCTCGCCGGGGTCGGGTCCGCCATGGGCTTTTTCACCGCGCCGGTCGCCTTCGACATGTCGCGCAGCCGGCGGGCGGCGCTCGAGGAGGCCGACTTCGGCGAGATCGAGGCGCTTTTCCAGGAGCTCGAGCGGGAAGGGGCGGCGGTTCTCAAGCCGGCCGGCCCCCGGCAGAAAATCTCCTTCCAGCGCACGCTCATGATGCGCTTCGTCGGCCAGGGCGCCGAAACGGACCTGCCGATCGGCCGCAAGCCCTTCACCGCGTGGCGGCGGGAGGAGATCCGGCGGCTGTTCGACGAGGCCTACCGCCGGCTCTACGGCCGGACCTACCCCGACCACCCGGTGGAGTTCGTCACGTTCAAGGTGCGCGCCAGCCTCCCGGAGCGCCCCTTCCGCCTGCCGCCCCTTGCCCGCCAGCCGGGCGCGCTCAAGGCCAGCATCAAGGGAAGGCGGCCGGCGTTCTCCCTGCTTCAGAAGAAATTCATCCCCTTCACGGTCTACGACCGGTTGACGCTCGGCCCCGGGGCGCGCCTGGCGGGGCCGGCGATCATCGAGGAGAAGGAGTCCACCGTCATCGTGGGGGAGGACGCGCGCGCCCGGGTCGACGACTTCGGGTTCGTATGGATCGATATCGGCGCTGCCGGCCGGCCCCGGGCGGGCGGCGCCCGCAAGGCGGAGTAGGATCATGCCCAACCGGAAAAGGACCCCGCCGCGCCGGCGTGCCGCGAAAGCCCGGCGGCGCGGCCCGTTCGACCCCATCGCCCTCGAGATCCTCTGGCGGCGGCTCGTGTCGATCGTCGACGAGGCCGACGCCTCGGTCGCGCGCACGGCCTTCTCGAGCCTGCTGCGCGACGCGCACGACTACACCTGCATGTTCACCGACAGCCGCGGCCAGGAGCTTGTCCAGGGGACCTTCTGCACCCCGGGGCAGGCCGGCGCCATGGCGCTCGGGGTGAAGCGGATCATCGCCTCGATCCCCCTCGAGGATTATCGGCCGGGCGACGTCTTCATCGTGAACGACCCCTGGCTGCTCGCCGGGCACCTGAACGACGTCTGCGTCCTGAGCCCCATCTTTCACCGCGGCCGGCCGGTGGCCTTTACCGCCTGCGTCTTCCACCACGCCGACATCGGCGGCCGGGTCGCCTCGGACAACCGCGAAGTCCACGAGGAGGGGCTCTTCCTGCCGCTCACCAAGCTCTACGACGCCGGCAGGCCGAACGAGGCGGTCTTGAACCTCATCCGCTGGAACGTGCGCACCCCCGATGAGGTCATCGGCGACATCCGCAGCCAGGTGGCCGCGAACCACGTCTGCGCGCAGAAGGTCGTCGAGATGCTGACCGACGAGGGCCTGGACGGACTCGACGAGCTGGGCGACGAGATCATCGCCCGCACCGAGGCGAGCATGCGCGCGGCGATCGCCCGCATCCCGGACGGGGTCTACCCCTACGCGGGGGTGATCGAGGGGGCGGGCCGCCGGAAGGACGTCGCGATCCAGCTCGCCGTGCGCGTCAAGGGGAGCGACCTCACCGTCGACTTCGCGGGCACCTCCCCCCAGGTCGACTGGGGCGGCAACGTGGTCTACAACTTCACCTACGCCTACGTCTTCATGGCCGTCAAGAGCGCCTTCGACCCGGACATCCCGATCAACGAGGGCGCCATCCGCCCGGTGAAGATGACCGCCCCCGAGGGCTCGGTCGTCAACTGCCGCTTCCCGGCGGCGGTCGCCGCGCGCATGCAGATCGGCCACTTCATGACCGAGATGGTCTTCAACGCGCTCGCGCCGGCGGCCCCCGACCGGATCATCGCGGGCTCCGGCGGCACCCCGGCCCAGACCAACATCTTCTACGGCCGGCGGGCCGACGGCAAGCCCTGGCACACGATGATCATCCGCGGCGGCGGCCTGGGGGCGAGCCGGCGCGCCGACGGGCACCACTGCGCCATCTTCCCGGCGAACGGCGCGAACACCCCGGTCGAGATCTTCGAGAGCGACACCCCGCTTCTGGTCCTCGAGCGGGCGCTGGTCGCCGACTCCGGCGGCCCGGGGCGCACGCGCGGGGGGCTCGGGCGCCGGATGGCGATCCGGGTTCCGGACGACGACCACGGCCCCCAGCCCCCGGTCACCGTGGCCATCCAGGCCGGGCGCTACCGCTACCCCCCGGCCGGCCTCTTCGGCGGGCTGCCCGGGGCGCGGGCGCGCTTCGAAAAAAACGGCCAGCCCGCCGACCCGAGCGGCCTGACCCTCTGCGGCCGCGGGGACGTGATCGAGTTTTACAGCGCCGGCGGCGGGGGCTGCGGCCCGCCCTTCGAGCGCGACCCCGAAGCGGTTGCCGCCGACGTCGAAAACGGCTATGTGTCGATCGAGCGGGCGGCCGCGGACTACGGGGTGGTCGTCGACCCGCGGACCTTCGCGGTCGATGCCGAGGCGACCCGCAAACTCAGGAGCTCCCGCCAAGGATCAAACGCATGAGTAAGACATTCATGCCCGCCTTCACGAGCCGCGAGGAGCTTCGCGGCCACCAGCTGGCGGGCCTTCAGTGGACGGTCGCCCACGCCTACCACGGCTCGCCCTTCTACCGGCGCCGCCTCGAGGCGGCCGGCGTGCGGCCGGAGGCGATCCGGTCGCTCGAAGACCTCGCGCGTCTGCCCTTCACCGCGGCCGACGACCTGAAGGAGGGCTATCCCTTCCCGCTGCTCGCCGTCGATGAACGCGAGGTCGTGCGCATCCACGCCTCCTCGGGGACGACCGGCAAGAAAAAGGTGCTCGCCTACACCGCGCGCGATGTCGCCGACTGGGCCCATTTTTTCGCGCGCTGCTACGAGATGGCGGGTCTGTCGCCGGCCGACCGCGTGCAGATCGCCGTCGGCTACGGCCTGTGGACGGCCGGGGTGGGGTTCCAGCTCGGCTGCGAGCGCTTCGGCGCCATGGCCATCCCCATCGGGCCGGGAAACCTCGAGCTGCAGTGCCAGTTCCTCGAGGATTTCCAGTCGACGGTCATGTGCTGCACGGCCTCGATGGGGCTGCTGCTGGCCGAGGAGGTGGCGCGCCGCGGCCTGCGGGAGCGGATCCGGCTGCGCAAGATGATCTTCGGCTCCGAGCGCTCGAGCGACGCCATGCGGGCGCGGATCCGGGAGCTTCTCGGCCTCGAGGACATGTTCGACATCGTGGGGATGACGGAGCTCTACGGGCCGGGGACCGGCCTCGACTGCCCGCGCCACGAGGGCATCCACTACTGGGCGGACTACTACCTGCTCGAGATCCTCGACCCGGTGACGCTGGCGCCCGTCGCGCCCGGAGAGATCGGCGAGATGGTCGTGACGACGCTCTGCAAGCAGGCGACGCCCCTCATCCGCTACCGCACGCGGGACCTCACCCGGGCGATCGACCGGCCCTGCTCCTGCGGGAGCCTCCTGCCCATGCACGACCGCATCCTCGGCCGCTCCGACGACATGATCATTTTCCGGGGCGTCAACATCTACCCGGGGCAGATCGACCAGGTGCTCTCCGCCATCCCGGAGGCCGGCTGCGAGTTCCAGGTCGTTCTCGAGCGCCGGCCGGACGGCAAGGACCACATGACGATCCGCCTGGAGTGCTGCGAGGGGCTCGAGGCGTCCCGCAAGCCCGCGCTCGCCCGCACGGTGGCCGAGCGGGTCAAGAGCCAGGTCATGGTGAGCCCCGAGGTGGAGATCTTGGACGCCTGCACGCTGCCGCGCTCGGAGCGCAAGTCCAAGCGGATTTTCGACCGCCGGGAGCTTTAGCCGCCGCGGCGGCCGCCGGAACCCATGGGAGAGACGATCATGCGCCGATTCACCTACCTGCAGCCCCGCACCCTGGACGAGGCCGTTTCGATGCACCAGTCCCACGAGGGGCGCGCCAAGTACCTGGCCGGCGGGACCGACGTCATCGTCAAGATGAAGGAGGGCAAGCTCGCCCCGGACTACCTCATCTCGCTCAAGCGCATCCCCGCCGCGGACCGGCCCCAGCCGAACGCGGAGACGGGCGAGCTGGCGATCGGCGCCCTCACGACCCACCGCGCCATCGAACGCTCGCCGCTCGTCCAGGCCCGCTACCCCATCCTGCATGACGCGGTCAAGAACATCGGCTCCGTGCAGATCCGCAACGTCGCCACCATCGGGGGGAACCTGGTGAACGCCGTCCCCTCCGCCGACGGGGCGATCCCCCTGATCGCGCTCGACGGCAAGGCGCGCATCTACGGCCCGAAGGGCGCACGCACGCTCGACCTCACGCGCTTCTTCCTCGGCCCCGGGCAGTGCGACGTCCAGGGGGCGGAGATCCTGACCGAGATCGTCATTCCGGCGCTTCCCCCGCGCTCCGGCGGCGCCTACGTCAAGCACGGCCGGCGCGAGGCGATGGAGCTGCCGATGCTGGGCGTCGGGGTGCAGCTTGCGCTCGCCGAGGACCGCGAGACCTGCGCGCGGGTGCGCATCTGCCTGGGGGTCGCCGCGCCGACCCCCTTCCGGGCGCTCGGCGCCGAGAGGTTCCTGACGGGCAAGCCCGTGAACGCCGAAACCCTCGCCGAGGCCGGGCGGATCGCGGCCGGCGAATCGAAAGTGCGCGACAGCATCCGCGGCGTCGCCTGGTACCGCCGGGAGATGGTCGGGGTGCTTGTCAAGCGCATGGGGCTGCTCGCCCGCGAGCGGGCGCTGCAGGCCTGAGAACCATCCGAACCCACCCTTGAGGAGAGCGACCCCATGGCCCGGGAGATCACCTTCACCTTCAACGGCAACCCGACGACCGTGACCGTCGAGGACCACTGGACGCTGCTGCACCTGATCCGCGAGGAGCTCGGCTTCACGGGCACCAAGGAGGGCTGCGGCAGCGGGGAGTGCGGGGCCTGCACCGTGATCGTCGACGGGGCGGCCGTCAACTCCTGCCTGTTCCTCGCCGTCGAGATCGACGGCCGGCGGCTCACCACGATCGAAGGGCTGGCCGCGCCGGACGGAACCCTCCATCCCCTGCAGCAGTCCTTCGTCGAAAACGGGGGCATCCAGTGCGGCTTCTGCTCGCCGGGGATGATCCTGTCGGCCAAGGCGCTGCTCGACGAAAACCCCGCGGCCGGGGAGGAGGAGATCAAGAACGCGATCTCCGGAAACCTCTGCCGCTGCACCGGGTACGTCCAGATCATCGACTCGATCCAGGCGGTCTCCCGCCGCGCGCAGGCGGAGCCGCACGTCGTGGCCTGGCGCTCGGAGGACGCCGACCGCGGGCAGTCGGCGTGATCAGGAAGGAGAACGGGACAGATGCACCATCTCGACAGCGTCGGCAAGCGGGTCCCCAAGATCGACGCCGCGGACAAGGCCACGGGCCGCGCGCGGTACATCCAGGACCTTAAGGTCCCGGGGATGCTTCACGGCAAGATCCTTTACAGCAAGTACGCGCACGCGCGCATCGTCCGGATCGACGCCTCCCGCGCCCGGGCGCTGCCCGGCGTGCGGGCGGTGCTGACCGGCGAGGACATCCCCGACATCAAGATGGGGGTCTACAAGGACAACCGGCCGATCAAGAAGGGCAAGGTCTGCTCCTTCCGCGACGAGGTGGCCGCGGTCGCCGCCGTGGACGCCGCGACTGCGGCCGAGGCGCTCAAGCTGATCGAGGTCGTCTACGAACCGCTGCCGGCGGTCTTCGACCCCGAGGCGGCCATGCGCGAGGGGGCGCCGCTCGTCCACGAGGAGCACAAGACGAACGTCCTGCGCATGCCCTGGAAGCTCCACTACGGCGACGTGGAGGCCGCCCGCAGGGAGGCGGCCTTCACGGTGAGCGAGCGCTTCAGCACGACCTGGGTGACCCACTGCTGCCTGGGGACGAGCGGGGCGCTCGCCGAGTTCGACCCGGCGAACAACCTCACGATCCACACGAACACCCAGATCCCCTCGCTCGCGCAGAAGGACTTCCTCGAGGCGCTCGGCGCGATGGGCCTCAAGCAGCGTCGCGTGCGGGTGATCAAGCCCGTCATCGGCGGGGGGTTCGGCAGCAAGCTCGACACCTACGCCTACGAGTACATCGCGATCCTGCTCGCCTTCCACACCCGCCGTCCGGTGAAGGTCGAGTTCGACCGCACCGAGGAGTTCATCGCCACCTCGACCCGCCAGCCCACCGTCACCTACATCTCCCAGGGCTGCGACGCGAACGGCAAGCTCCTGTTCCGGGACATCGAGATGATCCTCGACAACGGGGCCTACACCTCCTGGGGCGCGACGACGCCGTCGGTCATGATGATGCCGATCACGACCCTCTACCGCGTCCCGAACGTCCGCTACCAGGCGAAGTGCGTCTACACGAACAACACCTACTCCCAGGCCATGCGCGGCTACGGCAACCCCCAGGCCACCTTCGCGATCGAGAGCACCATGGACATGCTGGCGGACGCCGCCGGGATCGACCGCGCCGAGTTCCGGCGCTTGAACGCGAACCAGCCGGGCGACGAGTCGACCCAGGGGCTGCGGATCACGACCTGCGGGTTGACCGAGTGCATGCAGGCGGTCCGCGAGCGGCTCGGTTGGGAGCGCCCGCGCCGGCCGGGCGAGGGGGTCGGGATGGCCGCGCTCATCCACGTCGGCGGGGGGGCGCGGGTTTACAAATCCGACGGCTGCGGCACGATCATCAAGATGGACGACTTCGGCAAAGTCGACGTTTTCACCGGCGCGACCGACATGGGTCAGGGCTCGGACACCGTGATCGCCCAGATCGTGGCCGAGGAGCTGGGGCTCGCCGTCGAGGACATCCACGTGATCCACTCGGACACCGACATCTGCCCCTGGGACGTCGGCTCGCACGCCAGCCGCACGACCTTCGTCGCCGGCAACGCCGCGCTCGGGGCGGCGCGCAAGATCAAGGCGCGCATCCTCGAGATGGGGGCCAAGGAGTTGAACGCCCCCCTCGAGAAGCTCGTCCTGCGCGGGCGGTTGATCGCCCACCGCGAGGACCCCGAAAAAAAGATCGAAATCGCCAAGCTCCTGCGCAAGGCCCACTTCAGCCACAACGGCCAGATGCTCATGGCCGAGCACTTCTACGACCCGGCCAACGAGAACATGGGCAAGGACTTCCGCGGCAACATGTCGATGACCTACACCTTCGGCTGCCACGGCGTGCGCGTGCACGTCGACGAGGAAACCGGCAAGGTGCGGATTCTCGACTACGTCGCCGCCCACGACGTGGGGCGGGCCATCAACCCGCTGCTCCTCGAGGGGCAGGTCTACGGCGGGGTGCTGATGGGCGCGGGCTACGCCCTGAGCGAGCAGGTGATCCTCGAGAAGGGCGAGTGCATGAACCCCAATTTCCGGGACTACAAGATCCTGACCGCGAAGGACACCTTTCCCATCCAGGCGCCGGTCCTGGAGACCCACGACCCGGACGGCCCCTTCGGGGCGAAGGGCATCGGCGAGCCGGGCTGCGTCCCGACCGCCCCGGCGATCGCCAACGCCATCTGCGACGCGGTCGGCGTGCGGATCAAGGATCTGCCGATCACCCCCGAGCGGGTCCTGGCCGCGATCCGCGAGAAGAAGGGCCTGGATCTCTGCGGCCAGCCCGTCGGCGCGGGCGACGCGGCGGCCTGCGTCATCGAGGAGTAGCCTCCGGGCGGAACGGGTCCGGCGGCGGTCTCCCCGGCAACCCTCACCCATGAGAGGAGGAGCGTTTATGAAACGGAGTCTGGCACTGATTCTGATCGCATTGGCAGCCGGGGCCGTTCTCGTCGGCGCCGGGATCCCCGGGGCGGCGGCCGCCGACCCGATCAAGCTGAAGTACGCCAACTTCCCGCCGGCCCCGACCTTCCCGTGCGTGCAGATGGAGCGGTGGAAGACGGAGGTCGAGAAGCGCACCGGCGGCAAGGTCGCCGTCCAGACCTTCCCCGGCGGGACGCTCCTTGACGCCAAGAACATGATGGACGGGGTCATCGCCGGGACGGCCGACATCGGCTGCCTCTCGATGGCCTACCAGCCCGGCCGCTTCATCGTCACCAACGCGACGAGCCTGCCCTTCGGGATTCCGAACGCGAAGGTCGGCAGCCTCGTCCTCTGGGACCTCTACGAGAAGTACAAGCCCGAGGAGTTCTCCAAGGTGAAGGTGCTCGCCATGTTCACCACCGCGCCGAACAACATCATGTCCAAGGTGCCGGTGAAGAAGCTCGAGGACCTGAAGGGGCTCGACCTGCGCGCCTCGGGCGGGGCGGCCGAGGTCCTCGGCGCCTGGGGGGCGAACCCCGTCGGGATGCCGATGCCCGAGACCGTCGAGGCGCTGCAGAAGGGGGTGGTGAAGGGGCTCTTCTCGTCGCTCGAGGTCATGAAGGACTTCAAGTTCGCCGAGACCTGCAAGTTCGTCACGATCACCGACACCTCGATCTACCCGTTCACGGTGATCATGAACCTGGACAGCTGGAACAAGCTGCCCCCGGAGGTGAAGAAGGTCTTCGACGACCTGCGGGTCGAGCAGTCGGAGTGGACCGGCGTCTACATGGACAACCACGTCAAGGCGGCCATGGAGTGGTCGAAGGCCGAGCAGAAGGTCGAGGTCTTCACGCTCTCCGCCGGCGAGAAGGCCGCCTGGAACGCGAAGCTCGCGGGCCTCACGGCCAAGTGGGTCGACGAGGCCAAGGCGAAGGGCCTGCCGGCCGAGCAGATCGTCGCCGACATCAAGGCGCTGGTGGCCAAGCATTCCAAGTGAGCCGCCGGCCGCACCGCGCCGCCGCCGGGCCGCCGGTCCGGCGGCGGCCTTTGCGCTGAAACCCTTTTTCCCGAAAGGCCGACGCCATGTCGACGCTAGACCAATGGAGCCGGCGGCTCACCCAGCTGCTGGCGGCGATCGGCGCGGCCGCCGTCGCCGGCATGATCGCGCTCACGGTGGGAAACATCGGGCTGCGGATCCTGTGGAAGCCGATCAAGGGCTCGGTGGAGCTGATCGGCTTCCTCGGCGCGGTCGCGGCGGCCTTCGCCTTGGGCTATGCGCAGGTGCACCGCAGCCATATCGCGGTCGACATCCTGACGCAGCGCTTCTCGAAGCGCACCCGCGCCGGGCTCGAAGGCCTGAACCGGATCCTCGGCGCCGCCTTCTTCCTGGTCGCCGGCTGGCAGCTCGTGCGCTACGGCACGACCTTGTGGCGCACGGGCGAGCTGACCGAGACGCTGCGCATCGCCTACCACCCCGTCGTCTTCGCCGTGGCCCTGGGATGCGCGGTCATGGCCCTCGTGCTGGTCGTCGAGGTGCTGCGGATGCTTGGATCCGGCGGGGAGGCCCGCTGACATGGATCCCGGCGCCCTGGGAGTTCTCGGCATCCTCGCGCTGCTCTTCGTGCTCTTCGTCCTGGGGATGCCGGTCGGCCTCTCGATGGCGGCCGTGGGCTTCCTGGGGTTCGCCGCCGCCGTCTCCTTTCCCGCTGCGGTCAACATGGTCGGGGCCGACCTCTGGAACACCTTTTCCAAGTACGGCTTCACCGTCATCCCGCTCTTCATCCTGATGGGCTATGTCGCCTTCCACGCCGGGATCGCCGAGCGGCTTTTCGACGCCGCCTACCGGTGGATCGGCCACTGGCGCGGAGGGCTCGCCATCGCGACCATCGGCGCCGACGAGCTCTTCGCCTCGATCTGCGGCTCCAACACGGCGACGAGCGCGACCATGGGGGCGGTGTCCCTGCCCCTGATGAAGAAGTACGGCTACGACCCGCGGCTGAGCACCGGCACGATCGCCACCGGCGGGACCCTGGGGACCGTCATGCCGCCGAGCGTGGTCATGGTCATCATCGGCCTGCAGACCGAGCAGTCGATCGCCAAGCTCTTCCTGGGCGGGATCCTTCCGGCGATTCTGCTCGGGCTGCTCTTCGTGCTGACGATCGTCGTCCTCTGCCGGATTTACCCGCACTTCGGGCCGGCCGGGCCGAAGGAGGGCATGGCCGTGCGGCTGCGCTCGCTCGGGGGGGTCCTCGAGGCGCTCGCCATCTTCCTGCTCGTGATCGGCGGGCTCTACGCCGGCGTCTTCACCCCGACCGAGGCGGGCGCCGTCGGGGTCTTCTTCACGCTCGCCGTGGCCGCGGTCACCCGGCGGATCTCCTGGAAAGGTCTGGTGCAATCGTTCGCCGAGACGCTCAAGATCGCCTGCATGGTCTACATGCTCGTCGCCGGGGCGATCATCTTCGGCCGCTTTCTCGCCGTGACCCGCCTGCCCTTCGAGGTGGCGGAGTTCGCCGCGGGGCTGCCGGTGTCGCGCTACCTCATCCTCGGCCTGGTTTTGCTGATCTACCTCGCCGGCGGCTGCTTCATGGACTCGCTCGGCTTCCTGGTGCTCACCATCCCGATCTTCTTCCCGCTGGGGACGGCCCTGGGGTTCGATCCCATCTGGTACTCCATCATGCTCACCATGGTCACCACCATGGGCGCCATCACCCCGCCGGTCGGCGTCAACGTCTACGTGGTCAAGGCGCTCGTGCCCGAGGTGGGAATCGGCGTCATCTACCGCAGCGTGTCCTATTTCCTGCTTGCCTGCGTCGCGAGCATGATCCTGCTCACGATCTTCCCGGGGATCGCGACGACGCTGCCCGCGCTGGTCAAGTAACGCGCGGCGGGCGGGCGGGGCGGCGGCCGTTCAGGCCGGCGGCGCCCCCGCGGCGAGGAGCGCCGCGGCGGCCGCCAGATCTGCGGGCGTGTCCACGTCGAGGAAGACGCGCGGGTCCGCCACCTCGACCTCGACGCGCGCCTCCGGGTGGGCGGCGACGACGCTGCGGGCGCCGACATCCCCGCGCAGGGCGAGGATCTCCGCGTAGTGGCGGCGGGTGAAGGCGACCGGGTTGCCCAGGCGGCCGCGGTGGACCGGCAGGCAGATGGAGCGCCCGGAGCCCTCGAGCCCGGCGATCACCCGGTCGATCAGGGCCGGGCTGACGAGGGGCTGGTCGCCCAGCAGGAAGACGACCGCCGGGCACGGCCCCGCGACCCGGTCCAGGCCGGCCCGCAGCGAGGCGCTCTGCCCTTCATCGGGCGCCGGGTTGAGGACCATCTCCACGGCGGCCGGAAGGTCCATGGCGGCGACCGCCTCCGCCAGAGGCTCCGGAGCGGGCGCGGCGACGAGGAGCACGCGGTCCAGCCGGGAGGCGAGCGCGGCCCGCAGCACCCACTCGATCACCGGGCGGCCGGCGAGAGGCGCGAGCAGCTTCGGGCGGCCGAACCGCCGCGCGCGGCCGGCCGCCAGGACGATCCCGGCGATGGGATGGATCGATTCGGGCGGCATATGCCTCTTGAAAGCACCGTCTGCGGCAAGTATAGTCCAACCTTTAACGCGTTGTCCATTCGGCTTATCCGAGGGGAGGAATCGGCGCCATGAGCGCACCGCTGGCCATCTATCTCGCGCCGACGGCGATCATCGACAGCGACCACCCGGCCGTGATCGCCGCCGCGGGGCGGGCGCTCGCGGGGGTTTCGGCGGACGAGGTCTGCCGGGCGGTCGCGCTCTACCACGCGGTGCGCGACCCCATCCGCTACAACCCCTATCTCCCGTTCTACCGCCCGGAGCATTACCGCGCAAGCGGCGTGCTCGCGAAGGGCCAGGCGTTCTGCGTCGGCAAGGCCGGGCTGCTCTGCGCCCTCGCGCGGGCCGCCGGGATCCCGGCGCGGCTGGGGTTCGCCGACGTGCGCAACCACCTCGCGACCCGGCAGCTCGTCGAGTTCATGGGAAGCGATCTCTTCGTCTACCACGGCTACACGGAGCTCTACCTGCGCTCGCGCTGGGTCAAGGCCACCCCGGCCTTCAACCGCGAGCTCTGCGAGCGGCACCGGGTGGCGCCGCTCGAGTTCGACGGCCTGCACGACTCGATCTTCCATCCCTACAACGCGGAGCGGCGGCTCTTCATGGAGTACGTGGCCGACCACGGCACCTTCGCGGACGTCCCGGTCGAGCGCATCGTCGCCGGCTGGGAGGCGGCCTATGGCCGCGAGCGGGTGCGCTCCTGGATCGCGGCCTTCGAAGCCGCCGGGGGCGGCGCGCCGCCGCGCGAATTCGAGAAAGAGGACGTGATCGAGATCGGGGGCCCGTAGATGATGAAAAAGATCGATGTTCACCGCGCGGTGGGCCACGTCCTCGCCCATGACATCACCCGCATCGTTCCGGGCCGCTCCAAGGGGGTGGGATTCAAAAAAGGCCACGTGGTGCGGCCGGAGGACATCCCCGAGCTCCTCAAGCTCGGCAAGCGCCGCCTCTTCGTCCTGCGCCTCGCCCCCGGCGTGCTGCACGAGGACGACGCCGCGCTGCGCATCGCCGCGGCGATCTGCGGCCCGGGCCTGCGCTGGAGCGATCCGGCCGAGGGCAAATCCGGGATTTTCGCCCGGAGCGAGGGGCTGCTCCGGGTGGACGCGACGGCGCTGCTCAAGATCAACCGCATGGGGAACCTGATCGTCTCGACCCTCAAGACCCACACCCCCTGCCGCGGGGGGCAGCAGGTGGCGGCGACCCGCATCATCCCGCTCACCATCCCGGCGCGGCGCATCGAGCGGCTCGAACGGATCGCCGCAGCCGCCCGGCCGGTCGTCGATGTGCTGCCCTACCGCCGGCTCCGGGTGGGGGCGGTCGTCACCGGATCGGAGATCGCCGCGGGGCTCATCCAGGACCAGTTCGACGCCTACGTCGGAAGCAAACTCGGCGCCTACGGCTCGACGGTCGTCCGCAAGATCCTCGTCGGGGACGATCCGGCGGCGATCGCCGCGGCCCTGGGCGAGCTTGCGGCCCTCGGCTGCGAGTTGATCGTCACCACCGGCGGGCTGTCCGTCGACCCGGATGACGTCACCCGCCGGGGGGTGATCCGGGCCGGGGCGCAGGTGTTGGCCTACGGGTCGCCGATCCTGCCCGGCGCCATGTTCCTCTATGCGCGGCTGGGAGCGGCGGTGGTCATGGGGCTGCCCGCCTGCGTCTACTACCACCCCACGACCATCTTCGACCTGATGCTGCCGCGGGTGCTCGCGGGCGTCCCCGTCACCCGCAAAGAGATCGCCGCCATGGGGCACGGCGGGCTGTGTCTGGGGTGCGAGACATGCCGCTACCCGGTCTGCCCGTTCGGGCGCTGAGGTGACGCCGCCGGCGGCCCGACGGCGGCGAGGCGCTTCGCCCCGCCGGCGCTGCGGCGCACGGGCAGTGCGCCGCGCTCAGCGGAGCGCGCGCGCCTTGAACTCAGGCCCCGGGCGACGTCCGCATTCGGGGCGTTGGGCGGTTGGAGGACGGATGTTGTCCACGATCAGCGTTGGGGGGCGACGTGCGATGCAGAGGAGCGCGGCGCCATGACCGAGGGAAGAGCCGCAGCCGATGACGGCCGGCGGCCCGGGGGGCTCGCCGAAACGATCATCGGGATCAAGGGGGCCGGGGAGATGGCGAGCGCCGTCGCCTGGCGGCTTTTCATGGCCAACCTCCGCCGGGTGTTCATGATGGAGGCCGCCAGGCCGCTCGCCGTGCGGCGCGAGGTCTCCTTCTGCGAGGCGCTCGTCGAAGGCGCCCAGACCGTCGAAGGGGTCGCGGCGCTGCGCGTGGATGCGCCGGCCGATATTCCCCGCGCCTGGGAGCGCGGGATGATCCCCGTCGCCGTCGATCCCGAGTGGCGCCTAATCGCGGCGATCCGGCCCGACGTGGTCGTGGACGCGATCATCGCCAAACGCAACCTCGGCACGCACCGCGGGGAGGCGGCGCTCGTGATCGGCCTGGGGCCGGGGTTCACCGCCGGCGGCGACGTGCACTTCGTGATCGAGACCAACCGCGGCCACAACCTCGGCCGGATCATCACCTCCGGCGCGGCCGAGCCGGACACGGGGATCCCGGGGGAGATCGCGGGGGCGAGCGCCGCGCGGGTGCTGCGGGCGCCGGCGGCGGGGGCGTTCGCCTCCGATCACCGCATCGGCGCGATGGTCGCGCCGGGCGAGATCCTCGGGTGGGTCGGCGGGGAGCCGGTGGTCGCCGCGATCGGCGGCGTGCTGCGGGGGCTCATCCGCCCGGGCACCTTCGTGCCGGCGGGCCTCAAGGTCGGCGACATCGACCCGCGGGGGGACATCGGCAACTGCGGCACCATATCGGACAAGGCCCGCGCCATTTCGGGATCGGTGCTGGAGGCCGTGCTGCGGGTCTTCAACCGCTAGCGGCGCCGCGATATCGAGGCGTGGGTGCCGGGGGCGAAAAGGTGGGGCTGCTGCGCGAGGCGCTGGGGTTGGCCGGGGGCGGGGTGGTCGCCATCGTCGGGGCGGGCGGCAAGACGGGCCTCATGTTCCGGCTGGCGGCGGAGCTCGCCTCCGAGGGCGACGCGGTCCTGACGACGACGACGACGCGGATCCGCATGCCCGCGCCCGCCGAGAGCCCCTGGGTCCTGGTCTGCGGCGCCGTCGAGGAGGTCGGCCGCCGTGCGGCGCCGGTGATCGCCGACCGCCGGCACCTGACCGCCGCGGCCGGGATCACCGACGGGGGGCGGAAGCTGGCGGGCTTCTCCGTCGAGGCGGTCGCGGCGCTTTTGCGCCTGGGCCTTTTCCGTTGGATCATCGTCGAGGCCGACGGCGCCGCCGGGCGGCCGCTCAAGGCCCCGGCCGCGCACGAACCGGTCGTGCCGGCCGTGGCGGGACGGGTGATCGGGGTCGTGGGGCTGAGCGTGCTCGGAAAGCCGCTCGACGGCGTGTGGGTCTTTCGCCCCGAACAGGTCGCGCGGCTATCCGGGGTCGCTCCCGGCGGGATGGTCGACGCGGCGGCGGTCGCCGCGGTCATCGCCCACCCGCAGGGGCTCTTCAAATCGGCCCCGCGCGGGGCCGCGCGGATCGTATTCTTAAACCAGGCCGACGGGCCCGCGGACATCGCGGCCGCACGGCGTCTCGCCGGGCTGGTCGGACGGACCGCGGGCGGAGGCGTCGAGCGGATCGTGATCGGAGCGCTTCGGCCGCGGCCGCCGATCGTCGCCGCGGCGCTGCCGCCGGCAGGTGAGGCATGACGAACATGATCGAAGCGATCGACCGGCTGCTTTCAAGCGGCGAGTCCCTGGTCCTGGCGCGCATCATCCGCCAGCGGGGCTCGGCGCCCCGCTCGGTCGGCAGCGCCATGCTGGTCCGGCCGGACGGCGCGCTTAAGGGGACCATCGGCGGGGGGCGGCTCGAATACGAGGTCCTCCAGAAGGCCGCGGCGGTGCGGGCCTCCGGGCGCGCGGCGCTCCTGCGCTTCGAGCTCACCGGAAAGGATGCCGCCGAGACCGAGATGCTCTGCGGCGGCAGCGTCGAGGTGTTTCTCGAGCCCCTCGACGCCGCCGACGGCGGCGTGCGGGAGATTTTCCGGGAGGCGGCGGCCGCCGTCGAGGCGGGCCGCCGGGTCGTGCTCGTCACCGCCGTGCGGGAGGGCGCGGAGCGGCTCGGGCGTGCGCTCCTCTCACCCGACGGGGCGCTCGCCGCCGGCGGGCTCGCGCCCGAGGAGGCCCCCGGGTTCGATCCGCAGTCCGTTCAGGGGCTGCGCTGCGGAACGCTCATCCAGACGCAGCCCGCGGGGGGCGCCGGGGCGCTCCTTTACCTCGAGCCGATCGCCGGCGAGCCGGTGCTCTACCTCTTCGGCGCCGGGCATGTCTCCCGGAGCGTGGCCGCCGTCGCGCGCCGCGTGGGGTTCCGCGTCTGGGTGATCGACGACCGCGCCGAGTTCGCCAACCCCGAGCGCTTTCCGGAGGCCGAACGGATCCTGGTCGCTCCCATCGCGGAGGCCTTCCGGCAGATCCGCGTGACCCCGGCGGCCTACATCGTGATCGTCACGCGCGGCCACATCCACGACCACCAGGCGCTTCGGGAGGCGCTCCGAACGAGCCCGGCCTACATCGGCATGATCGGCAGCCGCCGCAAGCGCGACATCATCTACCGCGCGCTCGCCCAGGAGGGCGTCCCCCCGGAGATGCTCGCGCGGGTGCGCTCCCCGATCGGGCTTCCGATCGGGGCCGAGACCCCCGAGGAGATCGCCGTCAGCATCGTCGCCGAGCTGATCCAGGTCCGCTCGGCCGTCGCCGCCGCCTGCGGGGCGGCGGGAAGGGGGCTTCCGGGATGAAGCCGTCCGCCGCAAGCCCCGCCCCGGTCGCCTTCGGGGCGGCCGTCGGGCCGCTGCTCCTGCTCACCTCGATCTTCTTCCTGAACTTCATGGCGCGCGTGGTCCAGGCCCCGCTCCTGCCGGCGATCGAGGGAGAGCTCGGCATCTCCCACGCGGCGGCGGGCTCGCTCTTCTTTGCGATATCGATCGGCTATTTCATCTCTTTGATGGGCTCGGGGTTCGTCTCCGCACGCCTCGGGCATCGGGGAAACGTTTTGGTATCGGCCTTCGCGGTGGGGGCGGCGCTGCTCGCGACGGCGGCCAGCGGGGGCCTCTGGGGGCTGCGCGGCGGGCTCTTTCTCCTGGGCCTCGCCACCGGCCTCTACCTGCCGTCGGCCATCGCCGCGCTGACCGGGTTCGTGGAGCAGGCGCACTGGGGCAAGGCCGTCGCCGTGCACGAAGTGGCCCCCAACCTGAGCTTCGTCATGGCGCCGCTCTTCGCGGAGGCGGTTCTCGGCGTCTTTTCCTGGCGTGCGGCCCTGGTGATCCTGGGGGCGGCGGCCATCCTGGCCGCCCTGGTCTTCGCGCGCTTCGGCCGGGTGGGGCGGTTTGCCGGCGAGGCCCCCAACTTCGGGTCGCTCGCCGTGCTGGCGGCGACCCCCTCCTTCTGGGTCATGGTGCTGCTGTTCAGCCTGGGGATCAGCGGCACGCTCGGAACCTTTACCATGCTGCCGCTTTACCTCGTCGAGGAACGCGGGTTCGAGCGGGAGTTCGCCAACACCCTGGTCGGATTTTCGCGCGTGTCGGGAATCGTCATGGCCTTCGTGGGCGGCTGGCTGACCGACCGCTTCGGGCCCAAGCGCACCCTGGAGTTCGTTTTCCTCTTCACCGGCCTGTGCACCATCCTGCTGGGGGCGGCGCCGGCGGCGTGGACGCCGGTGATCGTCTTTCTCCAGCCGATGGTCGCGGTCTGCTTCTTTCCGGCGGGTTTCGCCGCGCTCGGCATGGTGGCCCCGCCGCAAGCGCGCAACATCGCCGTTTCCTTCACGACCCCGCTCGCCTTCCTGGCCGGCGGGGGGGCGGTGCCGGCGCTGATCGGGGCGATCGGCGACCTGCACTCCTTCGCCCTGGGGATCTCCCTCTTGGGGGCGCTGATCGCCTGCGGGGCGCTGATCGCGAGGCGGCTGGGCCTGCCGCGGCCGCCGGCGGCCGGGAAAAACGGGAGGACGGACGCATGAACCTCGAGATCTTCGAACGCATGGGCGCCGCGGAGCTGCGGCAGTACATCGCCTTTCTGCTGTGGCACTACCGCGTGATGGACTCCTTCTGGTACCTGTTCATCGCCGAACGCTTCGACGAACCCACCGCCGACCGGCTGAACGAGAAAGTCTGGGGGCGGATCCCCGCGATGGCGGCCAAGGACCTGCGGCGCCGCTTCGGCATCCACGGCGAGGGGCTCGAGGCCTTCGTCGCCGCCCTGCGCCTCTGGCCCTGGTGCATCCTGGTCGACTACCGCATCGCGGCGCGGCCGGAGGAGGTGGTCGTCTGCGTTCCGAGCTGCCCGACCCAGGAGGCGCGCCTCCGGCGCGGGCTCAAGCAGTACGACTGCCGGGAAATGCACCGGCTGGAGTTCGACAGCTTTGCGCGCGCGATCGACGGGCGCATCCGCACCGCCTGCGACTTCGCGCCGCCCGACCCGCGCCGCGACGGGCTGACCTGCCGCTGGCGCTTCACCCTCGAAGCCGCGGAGGCGTGAACCCCGGCGGCGGCCCGGCCCCCGGGGCGACGGATCCCAGTATGCCGCTTGCCTTCCCATCGCTCAGCCACGGCACCCTGGCCTTCGGGTTCTTCAACATCGAATCCGACATGCTGCTTCTCGACCGCACCTTTTTTTTCGCCGGCGATTTCTGCCGCGGTGTCGCGGCGCTCGCGGAGGCTCCCGCCCTGCGGGAAACCGTCTGGCCGGGGACCGTGATCGACTCGCCGGAGGATGTCGGGGACCTCATGGGCGCGATCCATGGGGTGCGCACCACCGGATTCATCGGCGCGGTCTATCGCCGCTTTCCGTTCCCGCAGCGTCCGGAGGAGTTCAAGCAGAACCCGCAAGGGTGGAAGACCCGCGCGCTCATGGAGGAGCTGATCGCGCCCTTCGGCCGCCGGATCGAGGTGCGGGCGGTCCCGGAGGCCGACGGCGCCAAGATCGCGATCGGCGGCTACCGCTTCAGCCGGGCGGTTTTCCACCGGCTTCTCGACTACGTCCGGCGGGGCGGCTACCCGCAATGGCGGACGGAAACCCCACCGGCGGAGGTGGCGGCCATGATCGCGGCCGTCCGCCGAAGCCCCCGGCCGCTCTTCGCCGGCGCGCGCTTCGAAGGCGGTCCGCCATGATCGCCGCCGGAATCGACTGCGGCGCCGGGCGCACGAAGGCCGTCGTTCTGAATCGGGGGCGGCTCGCCGGGAGCGCCGCGGTGGCGACCGGGTACGATCTGGCCCGGGCCGCCGGGGAGGCGCTCGCCCGCGCCGCCGCCGCCGCCGCGATCGGCCGGGAGGCGATCGCCGCGCTCGGCGCGACCGGCTCCGGCCGGGCGGCGGCCGCGCCGGGGGCGCTTGCCGTGGATGAGGTCCGGGCCGTGGCGCGGGGGGCGTTTCACCTTCTTCCCGGTGCGCGCACGGTCGTCGAGGCCGGCGCCGAGGAGGGGCGCGCGGCCCGGCTCGACGAGCGCGGCCGGGTCCTCGACGCGGTCTCAAACGAGCGCTGCGCCGCCGGTGCGGGCGCTTTCATCGAGGCCATGGCGCGGGCGCTCGAGGTGGGCATCGCGGAGATGGGCCCGCTCGGGCTGCAGGCGCGGAAGTCGGCGCCGATCAACGCCCAGTGCGTCGTCTTCGCCGAGTCGGAGGTGGTCCAGCTGATCCACGCGGGGGTCGCGCGGGCCGAAATCAGCCGGGCGATCCACCAGGCGGTCGGCGGGCGCCTGGCCACCATGGTGCGGCGCCTGGGGGTCCAGCCCGAGGTGGTCTTCGCCGGGGGGCTGGCGCGCAACCCGGCGATCGTCGCCGCGCTCGAGTGTGAGCTCGGGATCGAGCGGCTGCGCATCCCGGCGGGCCCCGAGTTCGTCGCCGCGCTCGGGGCCGCCCTCTGCGCGGCCGAAGGAGCCCCCTGAACGCGCGCGGGACGCGCTGTCCGCAGGAGAGCCAATGGACGAGGAGCGGCGCGGCGGGTATGCTTCCTGGCCGGAGTCGAACTGGCGCCAGCCCGCCGTCGACTGGACCCGGGCGCGGCACATCGCCGCCGGGGTCGACGTGGGCTCGGTGAGCTCCCAGGCCGTCATCCTGGCCGACGGGGAGATCCTCGCCACCGGCAGCCTGCGCACGGGCTACGGCAGCGCCGCGAGCGCGCGCCGCGCGCTCGACTTCGCGCTGCAGGCGGTGGCGGGGCTGTCCGCGGAGCGGATCGACGCCTGCGTCGGCACCGGCTACGGGCGGGTGAATGTCCCCTTTGCGCGGCGGACGGTGAGCGAGATCGCCTGCCATGCGCGCGGCGCCCACCACCTCTTCGGGCCCGGGGTGCGCACGGTGCTCGACGTCGGCGGCCAGGACACCAAGGCGATCGCCTGCGACGAGCGCGGCAAGGTCGTGAACTTCCTCATGAACGACAAGTGCGCGGCCGGGACCGGCAGGGGGATGGAGGTCTTCGCCGAGCTGCTCGGCGTTCCGGTCACCGCGATCGGCGAACGCTCCTTCGCCTATGCCGGCGAGGAGCCGGCGGCGGTCGCGAACGCCTGCGTCGTCTACGCCAAGTCCGAGGCCTCCGCCCTGCTGAGGCGGGGGTGGCCCGTCGAGGCGGTGCTGGCCGCCTATTGCCGCTCCGCCGCGGAGCGCATCGCCGCGCTGCTCGAACGCCTCGGGGTGACGCCCGGGTTCGCCGTGACCGGCGGGATGGCCAAGAACCGCGGGGTCGTGGACCGCGTGGCGGCCAAGATCGGCGTCCCGCGCCTCGAGACCGCCTGGGACCCGCAGATCGCCGGGGCCGTGGGCGCCGCGCTCTTCGCCCACGCCCTGTGCCTTAAGGAGCGGCGGTGAGCTCCGGCCTCCGGACGGTCGCCCTCACGATCGACGGCCGCGATATCGCCGTCCCGGCCGGGACCACGATCCGCGAAGCGGCGCGGCGCCTGGGGATCTATGTCCCGGTCCTCTGCCACCACCCCGACCTGCCCCCGGCGGAGGGGGCCGCGCCCTCCGAGGCCCTCTATCGGGGCGGGTGCCGGATCGAGAACGCCGCCCCCCGGGGGGAGGGATGCGGGATCTGCGCCGTCGCCGTCGCGGGCCGGGCGGAGCTCGTGAAGTCCTGCGCCGCGCCGGTCGAGGAGGGGATGGCGGTTTCGACCGCGGGCGAGCCCGTTCTGGCCGCCCGGCGCGCCCGGCTCGCCGCCATCCTCGCGCGCCACCCGCACGCCTGCTTGACCTGCGCCCAGCGCGCGGGGTGCAGCCGCACGGCCTGCAGCGCCGGCGTCCCGGAGGCCGAACGCTGCTGCGCGAAGTTCGGGGCCTGCGAGCTGGCGCAGGTGGCCGAAGCCATCGGCATCCCGCCGGAGACCCCGCGCTATGTTCCACCCGACCGGATCGCGCGTGCCGACCACCGGCTCTTCGTGCGGGAGGAGCGCCTGTGCATCGGCTGCACCCGCTGCGTGCGCGCCTGCCGGGAGCTGAGAGGGGTCGGGGCCATCGGGTTCGTCGTCGACCGAAGCGGGCGTTCCATGATCGGCACGCTCGGGGGGAGCCTCGAAAGCTCGGGGTGCCGCTTCTGCACGGCCTGCGTCGCGGTCTGTCCCACCGGCGCCCTGATGGACGCTCCGGGAATCGACGCCGGGCGGGAGCCGTCGCGCGTGCCCTGCCGCGCCGCCTGCCCGGTGGGCATGGATGTGCCGGGATACGTGCGCGCGGTCGCCGCCGGCCGGCTGGAGGAGGCGGGCCGCATCGTCGGCGAGCGCACCTCCTTTCCCGGGGTCCTCGGCCGGGTCTGCACGCGTCCCTGCGAGACGCTCTGCCGGCGCGGCCGGCTGGACGAGCCGGTGGCGATCTGCGCCCTGAAGCGTCTGGCCGCCGACCACGGGCCCGGGCGGCCGCCCGGAGCGCCGGCGCGGGCCGCCGCGTCGGGGAAACGGGTGGCGGTGATCGGCGCCGGCCCGGCCGGCCTGGAAGCGGCCGTCATCCTCCGCCGCCGGGGCCACGCCGTTACCGTCTTCGAGGCCCGCGAGGCGGCCGGCGGCATGCTGCGCTATGGCATCCCGGCCTTCCGGCTGCCGCGCGCGCTTCTCGACCGCGAGCTTGAAGCCGTCTGGGAGCTGGGGGTCGCGTTCGCTCCGGAAAAGGCCCTGGGGCGCGATTTTTCGCTGGACGATCTGTTCGCCCAAGGGTTCGCGGCGGTCTTCATCGCGATCGGGGCGCAGCAGGGCCGGCCGGTCGCGATTCCAGGCGGCGCGGCGGCCGGCGTCCTGCGGGGCGTCGAGTTCCTGCGGCAGGCGGCGGCCGGCGCGGCGCTGCCGCCCGCGGCGCGGGTGGCGGTCGTCGGCGGGGGAAACGTCGCCGTGGACGCCGCCCGGGCGGCGCTGCGCTGCGGCGCGGCGGAGGTCCATCTCATCTGCCTCGAGCCGCGGTCGGCCATGCCTGCCGGCGCCGAGGAGGTCGCGGCGGCGCTCGCCGAGGGCGTCCGGATTTGGGACGGGACGGCGCTCGATCGCGCGGTGGAGGCGTCCGGCGGTCGCCTCGAGCTCGAGCTTTCCGTTTGCGCCGGGCTCCGGCGCGCGCCGGAGGGAGAGCGCCCGCAGCGCGGCGGCCGCCGGGGGAGCCTGGCGGTCGAACGCCTCATTTTGGCCGTGGGCGAAATGCCGGACCTCGCCGGCCTCGGGTCCGATGGCCCGATACGGACCGCTGCCGGCCGGATCATGGTGTCGGGTCCCGAGGGGGCCACCAGCCACCCGCGGGTCTTCGCCGGCGGCGACGTCGTCCAGGCGCCGGGTTCGGTGGTGGAGGCCCTCGCCGCGGGGCGGCGGGCGGCGGCCGCGATCGACCGGCTGCTCGGCGGCGGCGGAGGGATCGACGGCCCCGCGGCCGCCCGCGGACCGGCCGCGCCCCGGCTGGGGTGGGGCGGCGAGGCCGTCATCCGGCCGCGGGTCCCGGTGCCCGAGCGCGATCCGCGGGAGCGGGCGCGGGACTTCGCCGAGGCGGTGCTCGGCTACGGGCCGGAGGCGGCCCGGCTGGAGGCGGAGCGCTGCCTGCAGTGCGACCTTCGGCTCGAGCTGCGGTCCAATCCGCCGCCGCCGCCGGCCAACGCCAGGCCCTTCAACGCCGAGAACCTGATGCCGGTCCCCGCGTCCGCGGGGGTCTACCAGCTGCTCGACGGCGCGCGCCGGGTGCTCGCGATTCGGGGAACCGACGACCTGCGCCGTAGCCTGCTCGAGGAGCTTGGACGCGGAGCGGATGCCGCCTGGTTCGAATTCGAGGAGGATGAGATGTACTCCCGGCGCGAGCGCGAGTGGCTGCAGCGCCACCTGCAGCGGGACGGCCGCCTGCCGGGCGACGGCGCCGAGGATCTGGACGAGCTCTATTGACGGCGGCGCGGAAAGCCCGATCGGGATGCGGGCTAATCCAGCACTTTTCTCAGGTTGATGAAGTTGCTGCGGTCGAAGCCCAGGTTCTTGAAGAAGGAGAGCAGGTCGGAGGAGTCCCAGCGGACCGCGGTGTAGATGTTTTCGATGCCGGCCGCGCGGTAGAAGGCGAAGATTTCCTGCGCCAGGGCGGCGCCGATGCCCTGGCCCATGTTTTCCGGCTTGACCCCGAGGGTCGCGATCCAGGCGCTCGTGGGAATGCCGAAGCCGGCCTTCAGGATGTAGCTGAACATGAACCCGACGAGGCGCTCTTCCACCGTGGCCACGAAGCAGGCGCCGTCGTTGCGTCCGGCGAGCTCCTCGACGGCGCCCAGGAAGTCGTCGGTGACGGGCTTGCGGGTGATCGCACCGTAGATCCGGACGATTTCCTCCGCGTCCTCCCGCTTGAGCCGCCTGATCCGGATGTTCTCCACTGCCGCTTCCCCTCCCAGGAGTCGTCGGCGCGCTGCGCGCCGAGGCGACGGGCGCTCCCCGGCGGGCGCCGCGCGCCGTCAGTCGATGCGGATGATCTTCACCTTGTGCCCGACCCAGTCGGGGGGCAGGTAGACCCGGCCGCTGTTGCCGCTCGCCTTGACCCGCTTCTCTATCATCTCTTCGCCGTAGATTTCAAACTTGACACGGCTGCTCGCGGCCGGCGGCTGCTCCGCGGCGGCGGGCGGATCGCCCATCTCCGACCGGTTGTCCCGTGCTGGTCGCTCTTCCGCCACCGTGCGCTTCTCCTTGTCAACGGCTTATGGCCTGCGGCGCCGCGCCGCCTGCCGGCTGGTGGTGCGCTCTTGGTTTCAGCTGGAATGGGAAGGCATGCAGACGGGACGGCAGCATCCTGCCGGCGGCCTTCCGGTCGCAGGCGAAAACCCCGGAGGATCGGTTTGATGGCTACATTAAAGCTGCATTGTAGCAGAGTCAAGCAAAATTACCGGGCGTCCGCGGCGACGGCCGTCTTTTGACTTTTGCGGGAAGTTCCTCTAAACGGGATGAGCTGATCGGAAAGGATCCTTGTATGCTCACCATCGGGATCGATGTCGGGTCCATCACGACCAAGGCGGCGGCGATCGAAGACGACCGGCTGCTGGGCGACCGGATCGCGGCGACCGGCTACGATGCCGGGAAGTCCGCCCGCGCCGTCTTCGAAGCCCTGCTCGCCGATTTGGGTCTGCCGCCCGCTGCGGCCGGCTGCATCGTCGCCACCGGCTACGGCCGGGGCCGGGTCGGGTTCGCCGGCCGTACGGTCACGGAGATCACCTGCCATGCGGCCGGGGCCCACTTCCTCAACCCGGCCGTTCGCGCGGTGATCGATATCGGCGGACAGGACAGCAAGGTCATCGCCCTGGGCGGGGAGGGGCAGGTGCGGGATTTCGCCATGAACGACAAGTGCGCCGCCGGGACGGGCCGGTTCCTCGAGGTGATGGCCCGGGCCCTCGAGGTCGACCTCGACCGGTTCGGCGAAATGGCGCAGCGCGCCGACCGCCCGGCGGCCATTTCGAGCCTGTGCACCGTTTTCGCCGAATCGGAGGTGATCTCTCTTATCGCCCAGGGGGAATCGCGCCCGAACATCATCGCCGGCATCCATGCCTCGGTGGCCGCGCGGGTGGCGGCCATGGCCGGCCGAATCGGCCTGGCCGACCCGGTGATGATGACCGGCGGCGTTTCGCGCAACGCGGGGCTGGTGGCCGCGCTCGAGCAGAAGCTCGGCCGCCGCCTCGAGGTCTCCGGGAAAGCCCAGGTCACCGGCGCGATCGGCGCCGCGGTCATCGGCCGGAAGGGCCGGGGGGCCGCCGGCCGGCAGCGGCCGGCCGCCTGAGCGCCTGGACAAACGCTCCGGGCTGCTGTATCTGAGAGGCAAACGCCGCTTCCCACCGCCGGCGACCGATGCCGGCCCGATCCGTTCGTGTGTGCGCCGCCGGGCAGGCCAAACCCGCGGTGTGCTCGATCCTTCTGAAGCACCGGGATCTTTCCCGGGAGGAGGGATGCCATGCCCATCGGCGAAATCTTCATCAGCCACACGCACGCCGACGCCGAGATCGCCCATTCCCTGAGCGAGGCGATCCAGGGCGTTTTCGGCGATCTGGTCATCACCAGCTACTCGACGAAAAAGGAGTTGGACGGCGGCATCAAGCCGGGGGAGGAGTGGTTTCGGTGGATCGTGGAGCGCGTGCGCACGGCCGACATCGCCGTCATCCTGCTGACGCCGAGCTCCACGCAGAAGCCCTGGGTCCTGTGGGAGGCCGGCGCGGTATACGGGGCCGGGATCGCCTCCGCCGCGGAGCAGGCGCGCAAGGTGCGGCCGCTCGTCTTCAAGCTCTCCGGCAGCCAGGTCCCGTCCCCTTTCGCGGGGATCCAGGGCGCGGACGGTGACGACCGCAGCGGGATCGAGCGGTTCCTGAGCGATCTGATCGACGACTTCGCGCCCAAGATGGACCGCCCCCAGCTCGTCAAGGCCGGGAAGATGCTCGGTCCGGCCATCGAAGCCTATCTCGTGAAGGTCGAGAAGGCGCTGCGCGATGCGCCGCTGCTTCCGACCGAGGCGGCGGTGGCCGAGTGGTGCGACCGCCTGGACGAGCTCTCTGCGGCGAACCGCCTCTCCGAGGTCGAGCACCTGCACGACTGGCTCAACTTGACCTTCGGCCGCGGCCGCGACGAGCGGCCGCTGCCGATCGACCTCCGGCTCCACCGGCGCTTGGGAAACGCCTACCGGGCCGCCCGCCGCCCGGACCGCGCCGTCCAGGAGTTCGCCCTCGCGCTCGAGTTCGCCCCCCGGGACATCTTCATCCTGCGCAGCCTCGGCCTGGCCTACTTGGACGCCAACCGGACCGACGAGGCCGAGAAGATCATCCGCCGCATCGCCGAGCTCGACAAGGAGGCCTTCAGCCGCAACGTCGAATGCGCCGCGCTGAAGGCGCGCTTCCAGCGCGAGCGCAGCGACTTCCAGGGCGCGGCCGACACCTACCGCGCGGCGCTCGAGCACAACCCCGATTCCTACTACCTCGCCGACGTGCTCGGCCAGACGCTTCTCCGGCTGGGACGGATCGAGGAGGCCCGCGGCGCCTACAGCCGGGCGGCCGAGATCATCGCCCGGGTCGGCGAGAAGAACATCTGGACCTGCGCCACGCGCGCGACGGCCGCCGCCGTCGCGGGCGACGAGCCGGGCATGCTCGCGCAATTGAAGGCGATCGCCGACCTCGCGCCGAACGCCGACGAGCTCAAGCGGATCGAGGACGGGCTCGAGCGCGTGCAGAAGTGGCTCAACCTGGAGCCGGCCGCCTTCGAGCGCTGGCGCGCGGCCCTGAGGGGGAAGCCGTGAACGGGGCGCCGGCCGCGGCGAACGCGCGCGAGATCGTGGCCTCGGCCTGGCAGGACCAGGCCGTGTGGTCCGAAACGGCCGGGCGGCTCAAGGCCGATATTTCATCCTGGCGGTTCCGCGCGGGCGCAGCGGGGGTCGCCGGCGCCCTGCTCGAGACGCTCGCCGGCTCGCTCCCGGCCTCCGGCGGCGAATGGGCGTCCGAGCGGGCGGCCATCGCGCTCGTCGGCGCCGTGGTCCTCGCCGTTGTGCCCTACGTCCTGAAGACGAAAACCTCCCGGGAGAGAGTCCGGGACTGGGTGCGCGCCCGGTGCATCTCCGAGGCGCTGAAAGAGGCGATCTACCGCTATCTGGTGAAGGCGCCGCCCTTCGCGGCGGGCGCGCCGCCCTCCGAGCTGATCCGGCGCTGCCGGGAGGTGAAGGAGAAAGGGCGCGATCTGAGCGGCCATGCCGCCGCCGTCGAGCCGGCGCGCCGGGAGCGGCCGCTCGAGCTCACGCTGGAAGCCTATGTCGAAAAACGCGTGAACGATCAGATCGAGCGCTACTACCTTCCAAAGGGCAGGGCGAACGCCCGGACCGCCGCCAGGCTGCACCGCCTGGAATTCTGGCTGGGGCTGGCCGCGGCCGCTCTGGGGGCGCTCGCCGGTGCGGCCGCCTCCGGGGGGCTGCCGGTGCTCGCGCGCCTCGGCCCGTGGGTGGCCGTGGTCACCACGGCCGGCGGCGCCGTCACGGCGCACCTGGCGGCCGGACGCTACGACCACGCGGCCATGACCTACTTCGGAACGGCCGACCGCCTCAAGGGGCTGCGCGACGAATGGCTCGCCGAACCCGGGCGGCTCGAGCCGGGCCGTGCGGCGAAATTCGTCGACGACTGCGAGCATGCCATCTCGACCGAAAACGAGGCCTGGCTCGCGGAATGGACGCTCGACGCGGCGAATCCATGACCGACCCACGGCGGCGTCCGCAGACGACGGCCGCGGAAGAGGGGTGAAGATGCGCGGGATGCATTGGCGAGTCGTTGAGGCGCTGCCCGCGGCGGCGGCCGCCGCCCTGCTGATCGGCTGCGCCGCCATGGGCATCGGGCTCGTCCGGCCGAGCGCGGAGGTGGACCGGCAGTTCCGGGAGCTCGAGATCAATCCCAATTACGGCTACTGGCACCTGAACCGGGAGAACACCCCGTTCGGCATTTTGGGCCTGGACCGCGAATACCGTTTCATCCCCGGCTCATTGTGGGTGCCCCTCGACCCGGACGCGGCCACGTTCAAAAAGGTCGTCGGCCTGGTCGAAAGCTTTCCGCTGCCGGGATCGGTATCGAGGGGCTTCGAGATCCTGGAGCCCGGGGGGCGCCGCATCGGGGTCTGGTACTCCAGCCTGAACGCGGGGTTTTCCGTGGATGCGGCGGCGAAGGAGGTTTCGGCGACGACGGAGGCGCTCTGGCGCCAGCGGTAGGCGACGGCTATTTGACCGACATGGCGACGCGCAGTCCCACGTAGCTTTTGCCGGCGGCGGGGTTCTCGTAATAGCGCGCAGCCGAACGGCAGAAGCGGGCCGCGACGCCCCAGGCCCCGCCGCGCACCACCCGGCTCGCCCCCCGCTGGGCGTCGACCCACGCGGAGCCGTCCGTCGGGGCCCCGTCGAAGCCCGGGTGCCAGTCGTCCTCGACCCATTCCCAGACGTTTCCGGCCATATCGAAGAGCCCCCAGGCGTTCGGCTGCTTGCGGCCGACCGGATGGGTGCGGTTCCCCGAGTTGCCCGCAAACCAGGCGAACTCGCCAAGGCGCGCGGCGTCGTCGCCGAAAAAGAACTCGGCCTCGCTGCCCGCCCGGGCGGCGTATTCCCATTCGGCCTCGCTCGGCAGCCGGTAGCGGGTCTCGCCCTCCAGCTGATTGAGCCGGGCGATGAACTGCCGGGCGTCGTTCCAGGAGACCGCTTCGACCGGGCAGTCATCCCCGCACGCCTGGAACGAGGCCGGGTTCGCGCCCATGACCCGGCGCCACTGTCCCTGGGTGACCGGGGTCGCCTGCAGGTAGAAGGCGCGCCCGATCCGCACGCTGCGCGCCGGCTTTTCCGCCCGGTAGGCGGCGGGCGACCCGCCGAAGCGCCGGATGAGCTCAGCCTCATCGAGGCGGCTTCCCATGGTGAAGGGCGCGGCCGCCGCCGGGATCCGGACCAATTCCATTCCGGCGCGGTTGGTCATCCTCCCGGGCGGGGATTCGTCCCGGGGTTTGACGGCCAGGGCCGGGGGCGGCGCCGGCGCCGGGGCCACG
Source organism: uncultured Desulfatibacillum sp. (assembly GCA_964573635.1). Taxonomy (GTDB): domain Bacteria; phylum Desulfobacterota; class Desulfobacteria; order Desulfobacterales; family SpSt-501; genus SpSt-501. The sequence goes on from CAZNKG010000003.1 coordinate 275,754, forward strand.
GCCTTGGGGTCGGGGGCCGGCTTCTCCGGCCGGGCGGCGTCGGGCCGCGGTTTAGCCGCCGCGGGCGCCGCGGGCTTGGGCGGGTCCGGGGTGCGGAGTTTCGGCGGGGGGGCCGCTTCGGGAGCCTGCGGCCGAGCCTCGGTTTGGGCCGCGGGCGTCTTCGCCGGCTCCGCCGGGGCCGCGGCGACATCCGGCTTGCGGTCGGCCTCCGGGGGCGGTGAGGGCGGCGATTCGGCGGCGGGCGCCGGCTTGGCCGCCGCGGGCTTGGGCGGGTCCGGGGTGCGGGGTTTCGGCGGCGGGGCCGCTTCGGGAGCCTGCGGCCGAGCCTCGGTTTGGGCCGCGGGCGTCTTCGCCGGCTCCGCCGGGGCCGCGGCGGCATCCGGCTTGCGGTCGGCCTCCGGGGCTGGTGAGGGCGGCGATTCGGCCACGGGCGCCGGCGCGTCGGCGGCGGATGGAGCCGGCGGGGAAGACTCCCTTGCGAGCGGCTCCGGCGCGGCCGCCGCCGGCGGAGACTCCCTCCGGGGCTCGCTCTCCGCCACCATGGCCTGCGACGGCGCCGGCCGGCTCTCGGCCGGGCTTCGGCCGTGGTCGACAGCGCGCTGCCAGAGGAGCCAGGCGCCGCCCGCTGAAACCAGGATGGCGAGCGCGATCCCGAACCGCTTCCCGGCGGCCGCGCCTCGGCGGGGGGCTCCGCGATCCGCTCCTTGCGGCAGCGGCGCCGCATCGAAGTCCGCACGCTGCACCTCGGCGGGCCCCTGCGTGCCTTCCGCGCGGGTGCGCGGCGCGTCGGCGGCGGCGCGCCCCGGCGGCGGGCCGATCAGCGCGGCGATCGCCTCGACCAGCTGCCGAAAGCCGGGGTGGTCGGGGGTTGCGTCCCACCCCACGATGTCGGCCGCCTGGATGCGGCGGAACTCGAAGGGGATCTCCACCGCGTCCATGAGCGCCGGGATCAGGACCTTCCGCCGGGCGCCCTCGGAGGCCTCGTTGCTCACCCACTCCGATTCGACCGACGTCGCGGTCCACACGACGACCACGCAGCGGGCGCCCTCCACGGCCTCCTCGATCACCTTGGCGAAGGTCTTGCCGGGGGGGATGATCCGGTCCCACCACACGGACCAGCCCTGCGCTTCGAGAGCCTTCACGAGCGGGATGATCCTCGGCCGGTCGCCGCTCGCATAGCTGATGAAGATGTCGGTCATGTGAGGCAGCCTCTTTCGACCGGGAGGGCCGGCGGCGGTGGGTTCGAGCGCAATCGATGCGCTTATGACCGCAATAGCGTGAATATGGGAGCAAACCATCGGATGTCAATTCGGCCGGCTGCCGGCGGGAAGAGGCCCGCCGGCCGGGGCGCTCCGCGGCGCGATCCGCCCCGGCCGGGCGCGTGCCCGACTCCGCGGCAACAACGGCACGGAAGCTTTTCCTTGCCCCCCGCCGCGGGGCGATGTAAGAAGCGGAAAAACCATCAGGAGGTGCCGCCATGGCGTGGAAGCGAGCTGCGTATGAGAGCGTGCGTGACCGGATGCGTGCGGGCGATGTCATCGCCTTTTCCGGCAAGGGCCAGTTCTCGGAGATCATCAAGTGGGCGACCCGCTCAACCGTTTCGCACATCGGCGTGATCCTGCAGTCCAAGCTCCTGGTCGACGGCGATCCGCAGGCCGGGTATTTCAACCAGATCATCGAGTCCACCTCGATCAACGGCTTCTCGGGGGTGAGCATCAGCCGGCTGAGCGACCGGGTCGCGGTCTACCCCGGGGAGATCTGGTGGATCCCGCTCTCCGAGGAGCGGCGGCAGAAGCTCGACTTCAAGAAGTTCTACGACTTCCTGCTCCATCAGGAGCACAAGCCCTACGACATGCCGCAGGCCATCAAGTCCGCGCTGGACGCGTTCGATAACGTCCCGCTGCTCGGCCAATCCACCTACAACTTGGAAGATTTCAGCAAATTCTTCTGTTCGGAGCTGGTGGCGGCCGGGCTGGAGGCGGGCGGGGCGATCGGAAAGCTCAACGCTTCCGAGGTGACGCCGATCGACCTGTGCATGTTCGCCCTCTATGCGGGCGATTACTTCCAGATCAAGGGCGCGAAGAAGAAGGAGATCAAGGGCTACAACACGCTGGATCCCGAGGGGTTCGGCGAATAGCCCGGCGGCGGCGCCTGCCGGCCGCAGCGGAAGTCTTCGGCGATCCGCCGCCCGCAGGCGACGGCATCCTCGACGGCCCGGCCGTCCGGCCGCCACAGCGCGCGGAACCCTTCACCCACCACCTCGAAGCCCGCGGCGCGAAGGTTTTCGGAAAGCAGCCGGTTGCCCTCGCCGCTCCAGCCGTAGCAGCCGAATGCCGCCGCCCGCTTGCCCTTGAACTTCAGCCCCTTGATCGCTTCGAGCAGCGCGGCGACGGCCGTCAGGATCCCGCGGTTGACCGTGGGGGAGCCGACCAGGATCGCCTTGGACTTGAACACCTCGGTGACGAGGTCGTTGTGGTCGCTGCGGGCGGCGTTGAAGAGCTTGACCGTCGTTGCGGGAGCCGCCTCCCGGATGCCGGCGGCGATCTTTTCGGCGAGCACCCTCGTCCCGTTCCACATGGTGTCGTAGATCAGGGTGACCTGGCCCTCCCGGTAGTCGTCCGCCCACTTGAGGTGGTGCGGCACGCTTTTTCGCCGGGTCGTCCCGCCCGATGACTCCGTGGCTTGGGTGAACTATCTCGAACGGGGGGATCCTTCCATATGCCGCAGGTCGAAATGCCCCGAAAGCGGACGGGCGTCCCCCTCCCGGCCGCGGCCGATCAGGGCCCGCCCTTGCGCGGGATGCTGTAGTAAATCTTGACGGTCTGCGGGTCGATGACCGCCACCCCGACGCTGTCGCCCACGGTGTAGAGAAGGTACCCGAAGGCGGCGCCGCCCGCACCCGTGATCTGGAAAACCGGGCTCAACGGGCCCCGGAACCCGACGGCGTTCAGCGCGGCCGCGTCGGTCGCCTCCCGCCAGGGCGCATCGAGGAGGATGGCGCCCGCGCCGGGCTCCTTGAAGATCAGGGCCGAATCCGGGAAGCAATAGACCCGGTAGCGCTGCCAGTTCTGCCGGAGCTCGGCCGCCGTCGGCCGGGCGGTGCGCACGAGCCGCCCGGGACTCTGGCCGGCGCAGGCGGCGATGAAGAGGCCGGCCGCCAGCAGGCCGGCCAGTCGGAGCGCGATGCCCATGGGGGGTCTCCCGTCTTTCAGGCCGGCGGCACCAGGCAGTCGGCCACGAGCTCCCAGAGGTATTTCACTTCGAGCCCGTCCATGCCGTAGTGCCCCTTGATGTTCTCGAGCTGGCCGTGGCAGCTGTGGCAGGGGACGACCAGCATCTCGGCGCCGGTCTCGCGGATCTGCGCCATCTTGCGCCGGCCGTAGTGGATGCGCTCGGCGTTGTAGCCGCTGGTGAGCGCCCCGCCGCCGCCGCCGCAGCAGGTCTGGAGGCGGCGGTCGGGGTAGAGGTCCACCCAGCTTTCCAGGCACTGATCGAGGATCCAGCGCGGCTCTTCGTAATAGCCGTGGCCGAAGCGCGCCTCGGCGCGGCGGCCGTAGTTGCACGGGTCGTGGTAGGTCGCCCGCCGCGTCACCCGGGTGCGGTCGATTTTGATGCGGCCCGAGCGGATGTAGTCGATCAACAGGTCGAAGACGGTCACGAAGCGGTACTTCCGCAGCGCTTCCGGATAGTAGGTTTCGAACCCGGACCGGGTCGCGAGGTAGGCGTGCCCTCACTCCGGCCAGAGGAGCGTGTCGATCTCGAGCGCCTCCATCTGGCGCAGGATGCGGCCGGCCATGACCTTCATCGCCGCGTCGTCGCCGGTGAAGTAGCCCCAGCTCGTGCCCTCCCAGTTCTCGGAGGCGACCGTCCAGCTCTCCCCGGCCGCGTGGAAGATCTTCCACCAGTGCTTGAGGTCCTCGGTGTGGGTGTTGACGAGCTTGTTGTGGATCGTCGTGAGCACCCGGGCGCCCTTGCGGTCGACCGTCACCGTGAGCCCCTCGAATCCGGGCTCGGCGCGGATCTCCTCGGCGACGTCCTCGAGAATGAAGAGGAAGTCCTCCTTCGGGAGGCGCAGGTTGTTTCCGGTTTCGAGGGCCGCCGCGAGCCCCTGGTGCAGGATCCCGGGCACCTGGCCGCGCTCGCGCAGCCCGCGGACGCGGCGCACGGCCGCGGGGATCTCGACCCCCATCGGGCAGAGCGCCTCGCATTTGCCGCACATGGTGCAGATCCAGGGCCAGCGCGACGCGACGAGCTCGGCCTCGAGCCCGAGGGCGGCCATGCGGACGAGCTTTCGCGGGTCGAGCCCGTCGACGCCGGCGACGGGGCAGGCGCTCGCGCACACGCCGCAGGTCATGCAGGCGTCCTGGCGGAAGGGCCACGCCCGGCGGTGCGCCTCGCGGCCGGCGGCCAGATCGTTCAGCGGCTTCATGGCTTCTCCTTGGCGGTGGCGCGGCCGGGCGCCGGCGGCGTCAGGCTGCGGGAAAATTCGGCGACGACGGCCTCGAATCCGGCCGCCATGTTGGCGGCGAGCGTCCGGTAGGCGAGCCGTCCGGGCGGCACTCCCGCCGGCGCGAGCCGGGCGGCGGCCGCTTCGGCGCGGGCGCGCGCGAAGCGGTTGCCGACGGCCGAGTGGCAGAGCTCCTCGTGGCAGGCGAGCACGAGCACGCCGTCCGCGCCGCGGTTGAAGGCCGCCAGGATCCATTCGGTCGGAAGCGCCCCGGCGCAGGGGACCTCGATCACCTCGACGGCGGGCGGCCCGCCGCAAGCGGCGGCCTCGCGGGCGGCGATGAGGGCCGATTTGCGGCAGCAGAAGGCCGCGATCCGCGGCCTGCGCCCCGACGCCGGCCAGGCGGCGAGGCGGTCGCCGAGCGCGTGCGCCTCCATTCCGGCGAGGGCGATCGCCCCGCGGGGGCACTCCGCGGCGCACAGGCCGCAGCGCTCGCAGGCCGCCGGCAGGATGGCCGGTCGGCCGTTCAAGGCGACCGCGCGGTGCGGGCAGATGCGCAGGCAGGTCAGGCAGCGGATGCAGCGGCCGGGATCGATCGCCGCGCTCGCCCCCGGCGGCCCCGCGCCCGCGCCGAGTGCGGCCAGGATCTCGATCGCCGCCGCAGCGGCCTCGGCGCCCGGATCGAGCCCGCCGGCCCGCGACCCCCCGGCCACAAACACCGCCCGGCGGTTCGTGAAGAGCGGCTCGCGCCGCACATTGTCGGCCTGCAGGAACCCGGCGGCGTCGGTCTCGATGCCCAGCGCGGCGGCGAGCTCCGCGGCGCCGGCCGGGGGGCGGAAGGCCTCGTCGACCACCGTGAGCCCCGGGGCGGCGGTGAAGGGCTCGCCGATCAACTCGTCGGTGAAAGCGACCTCGAGCCCGCCGTCCCCGCGGATTTGGAACCGCGGCCGCGTGCGGTGAAACTTGAAGAAAAGGACGCCCGCGGCGCGGGCCTCTTGGGAGAGCGCCTCGACTCCGTCGGCGGCGACCTTGAGGTTTCCGGCGAGCACGATGCTCTGGACGCCGCCCTGGCGCTGCAGCGCGAGCGCCGCCGCCATCATTTCGGCCGCCATCGCGGGCTCGCTCTCGCCGGCAAGTCCGCTCAGGAAGAGGGCCGCGGAGGCGCCCGCCGGAGGCCGGCGCGGATCGAAGGCCGAAATCGGGACCACCGACGCGGACGGGGCGAGGCCGTAGGCGGAAAAGAGCGGCTCGCGCCGGCCCTCCTCGGCGACCACGACGGCGGAGGCCGCCCGGTGCACCCGCCGCCCGGCGGCGGCGAAGGCGGCCGTGAACCCGCCCGCCCCGCCCGCGAGCGCGAGCAGCCGCGCGCCGGCAAGCGTTTCGATCCCCGCGCCGCAGGCGGCGAGCACCGCGGCCCCTGCGGCGCTGGGCGCCGCCTCGCGCATGGCGGCGGCGACCGGCACGCCCGCGGCCGCGAGCTGCGCCGCGATCCTCCAGGAGCACTCCGAATTGCCGAGTATGAGAACGGGTGCGGGTGCCATCTTTCGGGTTTCAAGCTCCTCGGCCGGGCTCGGCGCCGCAGGCCGGCGGTCCGGCGACCGCGGAAAGCCAGGCGAGCGCCTCGCGGGCGGCGCGGCGGGCGTCGGCCGCGGCCGCGGCGATGGTCATCGGCGTGCGCGCCGCACCGGCCGTGAAGACCCCGGGCCCCGGCAGCGGGCCGTATCCCCGCGGGTCGGCCGCCAGGCCGAGCCCGCCGGAGAGCCGGGCGGTCTCCGGGGAGGGGACCATGCCGGCCGCGAGCACGACGAGGTCGAAGCGCTCCTCGCGGGCCTCGGCGCCGTCGTCGCCCACGAAGGCGAGGCGCACCCCGCCGCCCTCGGCCGGGTAGGCCTCGGCGGGAACGGCGCGCACGAAGTCGAGCTCCCCCCGGGCCTGGGCCAGCGCGGACTCGAAATCCCGGCCGAAGGTCTGGATGTCGATGTAGAAGACGGTGACGGCAGGCGCCGGCTCCGGCGCCTGCGCCCGGAGCAGGCGGGCCGCGCGCAGGGAGGCCGCGCAGCAGAAGGTCGAGCACCACGGGTGGCCGAGGTTCGCGTCGCGGCTGCCCACGCACTGGATGAACGCGACGCGCTTGAGGGGGGCGCCGTCCGCGGGTCGGCGGATCCTCTCGCCGCGGCGCAGGCGCCGCTCGAGCTCGAGATTCGTGATCACTTCCGGAAAGCGGCCGAAGCCGTAGGGTTTGGCCGCAGGGTCGAAGAGCGCGAAGCCCGTCGCGAGCACGACCGCGTCGGCCTCGCCCGGCTCCTGCGGCCCGTCGCCGTGCGCCGGGGCGAGCGCGTAGGCGAAGCGCCCCGGCCGGGCGAGCGCCGCCACCCGCCGCGAGAGGCGCAGGCGGATCGCCGGGTGCTCGCGGACCGCCGCCGCGGCCGCTTCGACCAGGCAGGCCCCGCACTTGGCGCAGCGGCCTTGGACGGCCTTGCAGGCGAGCTGGGACGCATGCCCTCCCAGGGATTCCGCCTGCTCGGCCAGCTCGACCGCGACCCCCGCATTCGCGAGCGCGAGCGCGGCCGCAAGGCCTCCGATCCCGCCGCCGACGACCAGGACGCTCTTGGAAGAGTCGGCGGCCCGATTGACGGCGGGGGCGGTTTCGGCGGCGGTCATGGGTCCTCGGATGGCGGCGCTCATTTGACGATGTTCAGGATTTCCTTGAAGAGCGGCCCTTCGGCCACCCGCAGCAGCTCGAAGAGCGCGGTCTCGACGCTCGTCACCTGGGCGCCGGCCGCGCGGCACTTCTCCAGGCCGATCGCCTTGTTCTCGGGGGTGCGCGACGAGCAGGCGTCCGCGACCACCTCGGGCTCGAAGCCGGCGGCCTTCAAGTCGGCGGCGGTCTGGTAAACGCAGATGTGGGTCTCGATTCCCGCGAGCAGCACGCGGCCGCAACCGGCCTGGCGGATCGCCTGCATGATCTCCTCGCTGTCGCAGCAGCTGAAGCTCATCTTGCTGATCGGCGCGCGGCCGGCGAGCAGCGCCGCGAGCTCGGGGACGGTGGGGCCGAGCCCCCGGGGGTTCTGCTCGGCCCAGACGACCGGCAGCTTCAAGGCGAGCGCGCCGCGGACGAGGCGCCGGGCGTTTTCGAGCAGCGCCTCCTTGGCGTGCATGGTGCGGAAGAGCTTTTCCTGGAGGTCGACGACCAGCAGCAGGGTGTCGGCGATCCGCAGCATGGGGGTCTTCTCCGTCGGGGTGCCGGCTTCCGGGCCCCCGCGCCCGCCGGGAGGGCTTTTCCGGGCGCGGTCCCGCCGTTTCCGGTATAGGGGTTTTGACCCGGGCAGTCAAATGAAAAGCGGGCCGCCGCCTCGGCCGGATTGTGCTTGCTTATCGACCTCGGCATTGATATAGAGTCCGCACTTCGATGACGGCGGTTCAGCGGCTGCGGGCGGTTCAATCGCTGACGGGCCGCCGGTCGCGCGGGGTGCGAATCGGACAAAGCCAAAAGGAGGAGCGAGGCATGAAAACTCGTCGGTGCGTTTTTCTGGCAGTTTTGGCGGCGCTTATGCTCGCGGCCGGCTGGGCCGGGGCGGGGACCCTGGACGAGGTCAAGGCGCGGGGGCACCTGATCGCCGGAGTGAACGGCGGCGTCTTCGGGTTCAGCATGCCGAACGAGAAGGGCGAGTGGCTGGGGCTGGACGTCGACACCGCCAAGGCGATCGCGGCCGCGGTTTTCGGCGACGCGAACAAGGTGAAGTTCACCGCGCTCACCGCCGTCCAGCGGCTGCCGGCGCTCCAGGCCAAGGAGATCGACGTCCTGTGCCGCAACACCACGATGACCCTCACCCGGGAGACCACGAACGGCTTGAACTTCGTGCACCCGAACTACTTCGACGGCCAGGGCTTCATGGTGCCGAAGAAGCTCAACGTGAAGAGCGCCAGGGAGCTGAGCGGCGCGACCGTCTGCGTGCTTCCCGGGACGACCACCGAGCTGAACGCGGCCGACTACTTCCGCAAGAACAACATGCAGTGGAAGCCAGTGGTGATCGAGCAGAACGCCGAGCTGAACAAGGCCTTCTTCGCCGGCCGCTGCGACTGCCTCACTTCGGATCTCTCGCAGCTCGCCGCCCAGCGCTCGGTCGCCCCCAACCCGGCGGACTACATCCTCCTGCCGGAGATCATCTCCAAGGAGCCGCTCGCGCCGGTGGTGCGCCACGGCGACGACCAGTGGTACGACATCGTCAACTGGGTCGTGAATGCGCTGCTCGAGGCCGAGGAGCTCGGGATCACCTCCAAGAACGTGGACGAGATGCTGGCCAGCAAGGATCCCTCCGTCCAGCGCTTCCTCGGGGTCACCCCCGGCTTGGGCAAGGCCCTCGGCCTGGAGGAGAAGTGGGCCTACCACATCGTCAAGCAGGTGGGCAACTACGCCGAGATCTTCGAGCGCAACGTGGGCAAGAACACCGCGCTCGGGCTCGAGCGCGGGCAAAACGCGCTCTGGAACCAGGGCGGCCTGATGTACCCGTTCCCGTTTCGCTGACCGGCCCGGGAGGGGGGCCGCCGGGGAGGTTTTGCGCCCGCCGCCGCGGGGCGCGGCGGCGGGCGCGCGCCGCGGCGCATGCCACGCACCGGCTTGAGTGATGCGATGAGCACGTCGAAAAGCCTGCCAGACGGGTCCGCGGGGCCGGCCGAGAAGGTCCCCTTCTGGCTCGACCCGCGCAAGCGCGCCCTCGGCTATCAGGCGGCGACCCTGATTCTCGTGGGCCTGCTCGCCGGGTACCTGGTCGCGAACACCCTCGCCAACCTCGAGAAGCAGTCCATCTCCACCGGGTTCGGTTTTCTCCGCAAGGAGGCGAGCTTCGAGATCGGCGAGTCGCCGATCCGCTACTCGGCGGCCGATACCTACGCCCGGGCGCTTTTCGTGGGGGTGCTGAACACCCTCAAGGTGGCCCTCGCCGGCATCCTGATCACCGTGGTCCTGGGGACCCTGGTCGGGGTCGCCCGGCTCTCCTCCAACTGGATCGTCGCGCGGGCGGCGGCGGTCTACATCGAGGTGATGCAGAACGTCCCCATCCTGCTCCAGCTCTTCTTCTGGTACGCCGTCTTCTACGAGAACCTTCCCCCGCCGCGGGCGGCCCTGAACCCGATCGCCGGGGTCTTCCTGTGCAACCGCGGGCTCATCTTTCCCGTGCCCGAGCCGCACCCGGCCCACGCGGCCATGCTGTGGGCGCTGCTCGCGGCGGTGGCCGCGGCCTGGTTTCTGCGGCGCTGGGCCCGGCGGCGCCAGGCCCGCACGGGCAAGGCCTTCCCGATCGCGCCGGCGGCGGCGGCGCTCCTGGCCGGGCTGCCGGCGGCCGCCTGGGTCCTGAACGGCGCCCCGGCCGCCTTCAGCGTCCCGGAGCTCTCCGGTTTCAACTTCCGGGGGGGCCACACGCTCAGCCCCGAGTTCTGCGCCCTGCTGCTCGGGCTCGTCCTCTACACGGCCGCCTTCGTGGCCGAGATCGTGCGGGCCGGAATCCAGGCGGTCGGCAAGGGCCAGACCGAGGCCGCGCTGGCGATCGGGTTGAAGCCCGGGCAGGTGCTGCACCTCGTGATCCTGCCCCAGGCGATGCGGGTGATCATCCCGCCGCTCACCAGCCAGATGCTCAACCTGACCAAGAACAGCTCGCTCGCGGTGGCGATCGGGTACCCGGACTTCGTCTCGGTCGCCAACACGACGATCAACCAGACCGGGCAGTCGATCGAGGGGGTGGCGCTGATCATGGCGGTCTACCTGCTCTTCAGCCTCTCCACCTCGGCGTTCATGAACTGGTACAACCGGCGGGTGGCGCTGGTGGAGCGATGACGGAACACCGACCCGAGGCGCCGGAAGAGGCGCAAGCGGCCGCCCGTCCGCCGGCGGCGACGACCGGCCCCCTCGGCTGGGTCCGCGCCAACCTCTTCCGCGGCAAGCTGAACACGGCGCTCACGCTCATCGCCCTGCTCGCCGTCTGGAAGGTGCTCCTGCCGTTTTTCCGGTGGGTCTTCGTCGACAGCGCCTGGTTCGTCGACGCCGCCCTCTGCCGCGAGAGCGCCGGCGCCTGCTGGTCGGTCGTGACCCGGAACCTGCGCTTCATCCTCTTCGGCTTCTTCCCCTACGAGCTGCAGTGGCGGCCGCTCGCGGCCATGCTGATCCTCTTCGCGCTGCTGTTCGCGACCCGCAACCGCGGCTGGTGGGGCCGGGCGCTCGCGCTGGGATGGGTCGCGGGGCTGGCCGCCATGGGCGTCCTCATGGCGGGCGGGGTCTTCGGGCTCGAGCCGGTCGAAAGCGCGAAGTGGGGGGGGCTTCCGCTCACGCTGCTGCTCGCCGTCTTCGCGCTCACGGCGGCCTACCCCCTGGGGGTGCTGCTCGCGCTCGGCCGCCAGTCGCGGATGCCGGCGATCAAGGTGCTCGCGGTCGTCTACATCGAGGCGATCCGCGGGGTGCCGCTGATCAGCCTGCTCTTCATGGGCTCGATCATCTTCCCGCTCTTCCTGCCGGAGGGGGTGAACCTCGACAAGATCGTGCGCGCCATGGTGGCGATGACGCTCTTCACCGCGGCCTACATCGCCGAGGTGGTCCGCGGGGGGCTGCAGGCCATGCCGCGCGGCCAGTACGAGGCGGCGAGCTCCATCGGGCTCAACACCTATCTCACCATGCGCCTCGTCATCCTGCCGCAGGCGCTGAAGATCGTCATCCCGCCCTCGGTCAGCATCCTGATCTCGGCGTTCAAGGACACGTCGCTCGTGGTCATCATCGCGCTCTTCGACCTGCTGAAAACCTCCCAGACCGTGCTCTCCAACCCCGAGTGGATGGGGTTCAGCCGCGAGGTCTACCTCTTCGTCGCGCTGCTCTACTTCCTGGGGTGCTTCTCCATGGCGAGCTACAGCCGCAGGCTCGAGCGGGAGCTTTCGTTCGGACGGTAACCCGATGGACATGCGCACGGCAACCCTTCATCCGGAGAGATCCCCATGGACCCCATGACCCCAGCGAGCCCGCCGCGCGAGGCGGAACCGCCCATGATCCGCATGGAGGGTGTCCACAAGTGGTACGGCGACTTCCACGTGCTGAAGGGCGTCGACCTCTGCGTCGGGCGCGGGGAGCGCATCGTCATCTGCGGGCCCTCGGGCTCCGGCAAGTCCACCCTGATCCGCTGCGTCAACCGCCTCGAGGAGCACCAGCGCGGCCGGATCGTGGTCGACGGGATCGAGCTCACCAACAACATCCGCAACATCGAGAAGGTCCGCGCCGAGGTCGGCATGGTCTTCCAGCACTTCAACCTCTTCCCGCACTTGACGATCCTCGAAAACCTGACCCTCGGCCCGATCTGGGTGCGCAAGACCCCCAAGAAGGCGGCCGAGGAGACCGCGATGCACTTCCTCGAAAAGGTCCACATCGCCGAGCAGGCGCGCAAATACCCCGGCCAGCTCTCCGGCGGCCAGCAGCAGCGCGTCGCGATCGCCAGGAGCCTGTGCATGTCGCCCAAGGTGATGCTCTTCGACGAGCCCACCTCGGCCCTCGACCCCGAGATGATCAAGGAGGTGCTCGACGTCATGATCGAGCTCGCCCAGGAGGGGATGACGATGATCGTCGTCACCCACGAGATGGGCTTCGCGCGCAGCGTCGCCCACCGCGTCCTCTTCATGGACCTCGGCCAGATCGTCGAGGGGAACACCCCCGAGGCCTTCTTCAACCACCCCCAGAACGACCGCACCCGGCGCTTCCTGAGCCAGATCATCCACTGACCGCCGCGGTCTCGGCCGGCGCTCTTCCCCGCGTTCGACCGCGCGGCGTCCGGCACGGCCGCCGCGCGATGTCCGCTCCGTCGCGCTCCGCCGCGTGATTTCGGTTCAAGCCGTCGGCGGCATCTGCCGATAGAGTGTCGGGGCGCGTTTGACGACCCCTCAAAAGAAACCTTGCAACCGGGAGGAGCCGCCGATGGGGTATTTCTACGCCGAGGGGGACCGCCGCATGGGTCCCGTCAACAAAGCGCAGCTCATGGAGCTGGTCAAAATCGGCAAAGTCACCGCACGCACGAAGATCATGGCGGCCGACAGCCCCGGCTGGGTCGAGCTCGGCGAGATGCTCGCGCGCCTGCGCGGCGGCAACGGCGGCGGGCGGCCGGCCGCGCCCCCGGCGCCGGCACACGGCGCCGCCCCGGCCCACGAAGAGGCCCCGATCCGGAAGACCCCCTGCGCCCAGTGCGGGGTCGATTTCGTGCACTCGGAGCTCGTGCGGATCCAGAACCGATGGCTTTGCCCGGTCTGCAAGGCGGAGTTCGTGCAGATGATGAAGGAGGGGGTCCAGGCCCGCGGCGATTTCCGCTACGCGGGCTTCTGGATCCGCTTCCTCGCGCTCTCCATCGACGGGCTGGCCCTGTGGCTCCTCAACCTGATCGCGGTCCTCCCCTTCATCTTGGCGCCGATGCTGCAGGGGGGGAGCTTCCTCTTCGCCCTGGCGGACTTGCCCGGGTTCGTGAACCTGATCGGGACCGTGCTGGCGGTCGGCTACTCGGCCTTCTTCGTCGGCCGCTTCGCCGCCACCCCCGGCAAGCTCGCCCTCGGGCTGCGCATCGTGACCGAGGAAGGCGGTCGGGTGAGCTACCTGCGCGCCTTCTGCCGCTATCTGGCGAGCATCGTGAGCGGCGCCATCCTCGGCATCGGCTATCTGATGGCGGCCTTCGACAGCGAAAAGCGCGCGCTGCACGACCGGATCTGCTCGACGCGCGTCATCCGGAAATAGGCCCGGAGGCGCGGGGTCCGATGATCGCCTGTCCGCGCTGCCATGGGGAGCTCGGCCCGCCGGTCTGGAACGCCGGCGGGCTCGTTCCCTGCCCGGGCTGCTCGGCCGCCCTGCGGGCCGACGTCTTTCCGGCCGCGCGCCGCCCGGCGCCGCCGGGCGACGCCGGGGAGCTTCTGGTCACCGAGACGGAGGCCGGCTGCTACGCCCACCCGCGGAAAAAGGCCGTGCGGGTCTGCGCCCGCTGCGGGCGCTTCATGTGCGGGCTGTGCGACATCGAGCTGAACGGCGAGCATCTCTGCCCTCCCTGCCTGGACCGCGGGGCCGCAGCCGGGCGGATCGCCGGCCTCGAAAACCGGCGGGTGTGCTACGACAAGGTGGCGCTGTACACCGCGCTGCTTTCAAACTTCTTCATTTACAGCGTGGTCTTCGCGGCCCCGGCGGTCTTGTTCATGGTCGTGCGCTACTGGAAGCAGCCGATCAGCGTGGTGTCGACGTCGCGGTTCCGTTTCGTTCTCGCCGCCGGCATCGCGGTGCTGCAGCTGGCGGCGATCGGGGCGTGGCTTTGCTGGAAACCCTGACCCGCGGCGCAGGCGCCCATCGGCGCGAGCCCGTCGAGGGATTGCGGAAAGAAGACGGATCACCCGGGATGCCTTATTCAGAAAGCAAATCCGCCGCTCCCCGCTACCGCCCCCTGCGCGGCAAAAAGAGCTGCGTCGGGATGGGCTATTACAAGCTCTACCTGGCCGAGGACCATCTGCTGCAGATCTACAGCCGCTTCGGCGTCGAGGACTACAAGCGCTTCTACCTGTCGGACATCCAGGCGGTCGTCGTGGCCCGGACGCGCCGCGGCGCCGTCACCACCCTGGTCCTGCTCGGCCTCGCCGCGCTGGCGGCGCTCGGGGTCGCCGCCACGGAGTGGGGCGCGGCCGTTTTCGGCCCGCCGCTCATCCTCCTGGCCGCGCTCGCCGTTGTCAACGTGCTGCGCGGCCCCACCTGCCTGGCGACCATCACGACCGCGGTCCAGACCGAGAGGCTCCACAGCCTCCATCGCCTGCGCAACGCCCTGCGCTTCATGGACACGCTGCGGCCCGCCGCGCTCCGATTCCAGAAAGAGACGGCGGCCCGAGCGGCGCGGCCCGCGTCCGGCATGCAGGCCGCTCGCGGCCCCGGCCGCCTTCCGGCGGCGAGGCGTTCGCCGTGAACCCGCTCGCCTCCCGGCGCTGCCACGTCCACCGGGGCCGCGAGGCCGCGGCGCGCTGCCCGGTGTGCGGGCGCTTCTTTTGCCGCGAGTGCGTGACCGAGCACGACGGCCGGCTGTTGTGCGCCGCCTGCCTCCAGCGCGCGGCCGACGGCGGCGGGGTCCGCCGCGCCGCCTGGGAGTCGCTGGCCGCCGCGGGCGAGCTCGCCCTGGGGACCTTCCTGATCTGGGTGGTGTTTTACCGGCTGGGGCGGCTGCTGTTGACGATCCCCTCGGAGTTCTTCGATCCCGCGGCGCTGCGGGTCTGGTGAGCGGGGGCGGCGATGGCGCAGGGGAGCGGGCCGGTCGAGAAAGGCGGCGTCGAGATCCTGGAAGAGGGGCTTAACCTGCTGCGCCAGGCCCCGGCGGAGCTTCTGTTCCCCCACTACCTCGGAACCCTGCCCTTCGCCCTGGGCTTTCTTTTCTTCTGGGACGAGATGAGCGTCCGCAGCGGGGCGAACCTCGCCGCCGCCTCCCTGGGGCTGGCGCTGCTCTTCGCCTGGAAATGCTTCGGCCAGGCGCGCTTCGCGCGGCGCCTGACGGCGCGGCTCGAGGGGGAGGCCCCGCGGCGGCTCGCCTTTCGGGAGGCCCTGCGCCTGGCGGCCGCCCAAACGCTCGCCGGCGCGGCCGGATGGATCCTGCTGCCGCTCGCCGCCGCGGCGCTCCTGCCGCTTCCCTGGTACCTGTCGCTCCTCCACACCCTTCCCGGCTGCGGCGCGGCCGGCGCGGCGGCGGCGGCGATCCGGGAGGCCGGGGCGCACGCGGGCTTCGCCCCGCGGCAAAACCGGCGCCTGCTGCTGATGCTCGCGCTGGCCGGGCCCTTTCTCTTCCTGAACGTGGCCGCCGCCGGCTACCTCCTGCCCGAGCTCGCGCGGCGGGTGCTCGGGCTCGAATCGATCTTCGGGTTGAGCGACATCCCGCTGGCGAGCACAACCTTCGCCGCCGCGGCGGTCGTCGGCGGCTATTATCTTTTCCTCGATCCCGCCGTGAAGGCGGCCTACGCCGTGCGCCTTTTCTACAGCCGGTCGCAGCGCACCGGGGCCGATCTCCTCGCGGAGCTGAACCGCCTGCGGCGGCCCGCCGCCGGGGTGCTGCTCGCGGCCCTGTGCCTCCTGCCCGCGCCGGGCGAGGCCGGCGACATACCGGCCGCCGATCTCGAGCGGACGATCGGGGAGGTGCTCGCCCGGCCCGAATTCGACTGGCGCGCCCCGGAATCGAAGCCCCTCGCGGAGGAGCGCCCGGGGCTGTTCGGCGAATGGCTGAGCTGGCTCGGAGAAGGGCTCGCGCCGGCATGGAACGCCGTGCGGCGCGCGGCCGCCTGGCTGCTGATGAAGCTTTTCCGCGAGCGCCGGGCCGGCGACGCCGGGCCGGCCGGAACGCCCGCCGATTGGCGGATCCTGCTCGCGCTTCTATCGGCCGCGCTCCTGGGGGCGGCGGCGCTCCTGCTCCTCCGCGGCCGGCGGCGGCAGGCCCCGGCCGCCGCGGCGCTCGCGCCCGTTGTCGCGGCGGCCCCCGACCTGACGGACGACAACGTGCGGGCCGACGAGCTCGCTTCGGCCGGATGGGCGGCGCTCGCCCGCGAGATGGCGGATCGCGGGGAGCTGCGGGTCGCCTTGCGCGCTCTTTTCCTGGGAGCGCTCGCCGCGCTCGCCGCGCGCGGCTGGGTGACCATCCATCCCGCCGCCTCAAACCGCGAATACGAGCGCGAGCTCGGCCGCCGGGCCCACGACCGCGGGGGGCTTATCGAAGCGTTCGGCGAGTGCCGGGCGGTCTTCGAGCGCGTCTGGTACGGCATGCACCCGGTCGACCGCGAAGGCTACGAAGGCTTCCGCGCGCTGCAGGAGAGGATCGTTGGGCTGGCGGACCGGCCATAGGGGCCTCGCGCTCCTGCTGCTGACAGCAGGCTTCGTCTTCGGCCTGCTCCGGCTGTTCGCGGTGCGGTCCGATGTCGGGGACCTCTACCCGCCCTATTCGAGCCTGCGCCGCGATCCGCAGGGAACCGCGGTGCTCTTCGAAAGCTTGAAGGCGCTGCCGGGGGTCACCGTGCGGCGCAACTTCGATCCCATCCAGCGCCTGGCCGTCGACGGGCCCGCGACGCTTCTTTTCCTCGGGGCGGACGCGGGGTGGATCCCGGACAAGACCCGCCCGGGTGCGCTCCTCGATCGGCTGGAGTCCCGGGGCGGGCGGCTCGTGATCGCCTTCGACCCGCTCTGCGCCCCACGGTCCGCGCGCCGCGCCGGCGGATGCCGCATCGAGGCCGTGGGGGAAGCGGGGCCGGCCCCGGCCGAGTCGGACGGCGATTCCGCCCGGGAAAAATCCGGCCCGCCGCCGGGCGCCTCGCTCGCCGCGCTCCTCGAGGCGCGCCTGAAACTGAGGATCGTCGTCGCCCCCCGGGGCGCGGCCGCAGGCGACCCGAAGCCGGCATCGGCAGCGGATCAGGCGGCCGGCGCGGACGAGGGGCTCCCCGGCGGGGTCGCCTTCCGCGGCGACATCCGCTTCGAGCTGCGCGATCCGTCCTGGAAGGTGCTCGCCCACGTGCAGGGCGACCCGGTGGCGGTCGAACGCCGGCTTGGGGGGGCGGGGCGCGTCGTGGTGGTGGCGGACAGCACCCCCTTCAGCAACGAGGCCTTGAGCCGGCGGCGCGCGAGCGCCTTTCTCGCGCGCCTGATCGGGCCGCCCGGCCTGGTCGTCTTCGACGAAACCCACCTCGGTCTGGTCGATGTGCCGACGATCGCTGCGCTCATCCGCCGGCACGGGTTTCACTGGTTTCTCATCGCCGCGGCGGCGCTCTTGCTGCTCGGGGTGTGGCAGCGCGCCGCACCGCTCGTTCCGGCGCCGGGCGGGCGCGAACCCCCGGGGGGGGATCCGGACGCCCCGGACGCGGTGCAGGGCTGGGTGAGCCTGCTGCGGCGCCACATCGGCAGCCGCGAGATCGTCCCGCTTTGCATCGACGAATGGTCCCGGAGCGCCGGACGGGACCTCCCGGCCGCGGCGGAGGCCCTCGCGCGCATCCGGCGCGAGGCCCGGGAGATCGCCGACCCGGCCGCAGGCTATCGCCGCGTCGGCGAGCGGATTCGGGAGTGGACATCGTCGCGAAGGGAAGGGACATGAACGCCAAAACCGAGCTTCTCGCCAAGGCGCTCGGCCGGATCAAGCAGGAAGTGGGCAAGGTCGTCATCGGCCAGGAGCCCGTGCTCGATCTCGCGCTCGTCGCCATTTTCAGCAACACCCATGCGCTGATCGAGGGGGTTCCGGGGGTCGCCAAGACGCTGCTCGTCAAGACCCTCGCCCACGTGATGCAGTGCGACTTCGCCCGCATCCAGTTCACCCCGGACCTCATGCCGGCCGACATCACCGGCACCCACGTTTTCAACCTGCAGGCCGGAAGCTTCAACCTGGTCAAGGGTCCGGTCTTCACGAGCTTTCTGTTGGCCGACGAGATCAACCGCGCGCCGGCCAAGACCCAGGCGGCGCTCCTGCAGGCGATGCAGGAGCGCCGCGTCACAATCGACCGCGAGACCCACGCGCTGTCGCCGAACTTCACGGTCTTCGCGACCCAGAACCCCATCGAGTACGAGGGGACCTACCCGCTGCCGGAGGCGCAAAAAGACCGCTTCATGCTGAAGATCGTCATGGAGCACCCCACGGCGGAGGAGGAGCGCGAGCTCGCGCGGCGCATGCTGGGCGGCCGCGCGCCCGAGGCCGTGCTCGCCTCCGGCGCCGTGCAGCCGATCCTGACCGACGAGAAGCTCGCCAGGCTCCGCGCGCTGCTGGCGGAGATCCGCCTGAAGGAAGAGCTCGCCGGCTACGCGGTGGAGATCGTGCGCCGCACCCGCAGCCACCCGCCGGTCCTCGTGGGGGCCGGGCCGCGCGCCACCCAGTCCCTGATCCTGGCGAGCCGCACCTATGCCGCGATCCAGGGCCGCGACTTCGTCACCCCCGACGACGTCAAGGCCATGGCGCGGCCCGTGCTCGAACACCGCCTCATCCTGCGGCCCGAGTACGAGGTCGAGGGGTTGACGGCGGCCGAGGCGGTCGCCGCCGTCCTGAAAGAGGTCGCGGTGCCGCGATGAGCCGGAGCCTGCCGTGAGGATCGTGCCGCGAAACCGCCTGATCGCCGCCGGCGCGCTGCTGCTGCCGCTCACGCTCGCGATCCCGGTCGTTTCGGAGGCGGCCGCGGCGGCCGCGGCGGCCGCCGCATTGCTCGCCGCCGCGGCGGCGATCGACGCCGTCCGCGGGCTGCCGCGCCTCCGGCAGGTGAGCGTGCGTCTGCCGGCGCGCGTGCGCGCCGCCAAGGGGCGCCCCGCCGAGCTTGCGGTCGAGGTCGCCGGCGCGGCCGGGGCGGCGGCGGCGCTCAGGATCGGCTTGCGCTTCCCCCGCGCGGTCGCAGCCGAGGCGGAAGCCGACCTCAGGCTTCCGGCGGGCGGGGGCGAAACCCTTTTCCGCTGGCCTTTCCTGCCGCGGGAGAAAGGCAGCTTCCGGTTGGGGGGGCTGACGCTCGAGGCGCCCTCGGGGCTCGGGTTCTGGTCGCTTCGGCGCGAGATCGACGCCGCCTCCGAGCTCCGCGTCTACCCGAACCTGGCCCGCGAGCGGCGCGCGCTGCCGGCGCTCTTCACCCGCAGCGGCCCCGGCGGCCACGCCGCCCGCCTGCTCGGCCAGGGGCGGGAGTTCGAGAAGCTGCGCGAGTATGCGCCCGGCGACAGCTACGACGAGATCCACTGGAAGGCGACGGCGCGGCGCTCGCGGCCGGTCACGAAGACCTTCCAGGTCGAGCGCACCCAGCGTGTTTTCGCCCTGATCGACGCCTCGCGGCTGAGCGGGCGCCGTATTCCCGCGCCGGCCGCCGGCGGCGGGGCCTCCGAGAGCGTCGCCGAGCGCTTCGGGACCGCGGCCCTCACGCTCGCGCTCGCCGCCGAGCGCCAGGGGGACTATTTCGGCCTGGCCCTCTTCGACGACCGGCTCCGGCTCCTCATCCCGGCGCAGATCGGCAAGGCCCATTTCGGAGCGGTCCGCGAGGCGCTCGCCACGGTCGAGGCGCGCCGCGTGACGCCGGACTACGCCGAGGTCTTCGCGGCCCTCGCCCTGCGCCTGCGCCGTCGGTCGCTCTTGATCATTTTGACCCAGCTCGAGGACCCGGTGCTGATCGAGTCGTTCTTGAGCGGCGTCGAGGTCCTGCGGGGCCGGCACCTGGTCGTCGCCGCGATGCTGCGGCCCCCGGAGGCCGCGCCGCTCTTCGCCGCCCCCGACGTCGAGACCGTCGAAGAGGTCTACACGCGCCTGGCCGGGCACCTTTCCTGGCGGCGGCTCGCCGAGACCGAGCGGCAGCTCCGCAGCCGGAGGATCGGATTGGCGGCGGTCGACTCCGAGCGGCTCTGCGCCGAGGTGGTGGGGCGCTACCTCGCACTCAAACGGCGGCAGCTCTTATGATCATCGACCTCCCCCGGTTCATCGCCGCCGAAAGCCCCTTCTGGCGCGAGCTCGAAGGCATGCTCGACCGCCTCGAGCGCCGCCCCGAGACGCGCCTCGATCTCGCCGGCCTGGAGCGCTTCCACTATCTCTACGAGCGGGCCGCGGCGGACCTGGGGCGTCTGGCGACCTTCGCCGCCGAGCCGCACACGCGCCGGCGCCTCGAGCAGCTGGTCGCCCGGGCCTACTCCGAGGTCCACGCGCTCCGCCGGCCGGGGCGCCGCGCCGGCTGGCTCCGGCGGGCCGCCGGCGCCTTCCCGGCGAGCTTCCGCCGCCGGCGCCGGGCCTTCGCGGTGAGCCTCGCCGCGACCCTCGCCGGGGCGCTCTTCGGGGCGTTCATCGCGGCGGCGGCCCCGCAGCACAAACCGGCGCTCATCCCCTTCGAGGGCCTCCACGGAAGCCCGGCGGAGCGCGTCGCGCAGGAGGAGGGCGCCGGCGCCGATCGCCTGGCCGGGAAAAAGAGCCGCTTCGCCGCCCAACTGATGGCCAACAACATCCAGGTGTCGATCCAGGCGTTCGCCCTGGGAGTCAGCTGGGGAATCGGGACGCTGATCGTCCTCTTTTACAACGGGGTCATCCTGGGCCTCGTGGGGCTCGACTACCTGCTCCACGGCCAATGGCGTTTTCTCTGCGGCTGGCTCCTGCCCCACGGGGCCGTCGAGATCCCGGCGATCCTGATCGCCGGCCAGGCGGGGCTGGTATTGGGCGGCGCGCTTCTGGGCGTGGGGCGTGAGGCGGGCCTGCGGGAGCGCCTGGCCGCCGTGCGCGGGGATCTCACGGCGCTGATCCTCGGGGCGGCCGCCATGCTCGTCTGGGCCGGGGTGGTCGAAGCCTTTCTCTCGCAGCTCCATGAACCGCTGATCGCCTATGAAATCAAGATCGGCTTCGGGCTGGTCGAGCTCGCCCTGCTCGGCCTCTATCTCGGCCGGGCGGGCCGGGCGGCCGAGCGTCCGGAGGCCTTACCGTGAACCCGCCGGATGCCGCCGCCGCGGATCGGGACCCCCGCGACGCGCTCGTGATCACGACCCCCGAGGGGGTCGCCTTCGGGCTGCCGCTCGCCGGGCCGGCCTCGCGGCTCCTCGCCTGGCTGGTCGATGCGTTCGTCATCATCGCCTTCGGGGCGCTCCTTTCGCGGACGCTCGGCCCCTTCGCCCGGCTCAGCCAGGACGCGGTCACGGCCGTCAGCGCCGTTCTCTATTTCGCCTTTTCCATCGCCTACCCGATTCTCTGCGAGTGGCTCTGGCGCGGCCAGACGATCGGCAAGCGCCTGCTCCACCTGCGCGTCGTCGACGCCGGCGGGTTGAAGCTCCGGCCGAGCCAGGTCGTGGTCCGCAACCTCCTGCGCGCCGTGGACGCCCTGCCGCTCGCCTACCTCTTGGGGGGGCTCTTCTGCCTGGCGACCCGGCGCGGCCAGCGGCTGGGGGATCTGGCCGCCGGCACGGTCGTGACGCGGCGGGTGGTCGTCCGGGAGCCGGACTGGCAGGCGCTCGGCGCGGGAAAATACAACTCGCTGCGCGATTGCCCGCACCTCGCCGCGCGGCTGCGCCAGAAGGTCACCCCCGCCGAGGCCGGCCTGGCCCTGCAGGCGCTGCTGCGCCGCGAGGCGCTTCTGCCGGAGGCGCGTCTGGCGCTCTTCGCGGCGCTCGCCGCCCATTTCCAGGCGCTTTGCGAGTTTCCCCCCGAGGTCCGCGAAGGGCTCGCCCCCGAGGCGTATGTCCGCAACGTCGTCGACGTCGTCCTGCGCCCGCGCCCCGGGCCGTGAGACCCCGCCGCCCGCCGCCGGCCGGCTTGGAAAAAACTCCGGCGCGCGCTATAAAGCGGCCATGAAACCCATGGTGGCCATCGTCGGCCGGCCGAACGTCGGCAAATCGACGCTCTTCAACCGTCTCACCCGCAGCCGCGACGCCCTGGTGGACGATCTTCCGGGCGTGACGCGCGACCGGATCCACGGCAACGTATCGTGGAACGGAACCGAGTTCACCCTGGTCGACACGGGCGGCTTCGCCGCGGGCGAGGAGTTCTCGGAGGAGATCCGCTTCCAGGTCCGACAGGCCGTGGAGGAGGCCGACCTCGTGCTCCTGATGTTCGACGGCCGCTCGGGGCTTTCGCCCTACGACCGCGACATCCTCGATCTCCTGCGCGGGGCGCGCAAGCCCTGGATCGCGGTGGTGAACAAGATCGACGCGAGCGAGCAGGAGGTGCAGCTCGCCGAGTTCTACCGGCTGGGGATCGAAGACCCGCTGCCGGTCTCGGCTGAGCACCGCTACGGGGTGAATGACCTGCTCGACCGCATCCGCGCGGCGCTGCCGCCCCCCGCTGGCGCCGCCGCCGCCGGCGAGGAGCCGGAGGCGGTGGCGCTCGCCGTGATCGGCCGGCCGAACGTGGGGAAATCCTCCCTCATCAACCGCATCCTGGGACAGGAGCGCCTCGTCGTGAGCGACAAGCCCGGCACGACCCGCGACGCGGTCGACGTCCTGTGCACGCGCCGCGGGCGGACCTACCGCCTGATCGACACGGCCGGCATCCGGCGCAAGGGGCGGGTGTCGGAGAAGCTCGAGAAGTTCTCGGTGATCAAGGCGCTGCGCAGCCTCGAGCGCTGCGACGTCGCCCTGCTGGTGCTGGACGCGGAGGAGGGGGTCACCGAGCAGGATGTGACCGTCGCCGGCTACGCGGTTGAGCGCGGCTGCGGCTGCGTGGTCGTGCTGAACAAGTGGGACCTCGCCGACCGGCGGGGCATCCAGAAGAAGGACCGCGTGGCGCAGCTGCGCGACCAGGCGAAGTTTTTGCCCTTCGCCCCGGTCGCGGCCGCCTCGGCGCTGAACGGCCGCGGCGTGGAGCGGATCTTCGGGCACGTCGACGAGGTCTACGCCCAGTATACGCGGCGGATCCCGACGGCCCAGCTCAACCGCATGCTGGAGGCGGCGCTCGTCCGGACCCCGCCGCCGCTTGCCCGCGGCCGTCCGGTCAAGTTCTACTATGCCACCCAGGCCGGCGTGAAGCCGCCGACGATCGTCGCCTTCGTGAACCACCCCGACGCGGTGCACTTCTCCTACCGGCGCTACCTCTTGAACCAGTTCCGCGAGCAGGCGGCGCTCGACCGGACGCCGATCCGCCTGATCCTCAAGGAACGCGAACGGCGGGGGTGAGGCCCGATGGACATCTTCGAGCACCAGGCCCGCCGGGAGGCCGCGGCCGCGCGGCCGCTCGCCGAGCGGATGCGGCCGCGGCGCCTCTCGGAGTTCGTCGGCCAGACGCACCTGACGGGCGCGGGGGCCCTCATCCGGCGCGCGGTCGAGGAGGACCGGGTCTTTTCCATGATCCTCTGGGGGCCGCCCGGCTGCGGCAAGACGACGCTGGCGCGCATCATCGCCGGCGAGTCCCGGTCGCACTTCGTGCACTTCTCGGCCGTGCTCTCCGGGGTGAAGGAGATCCGGGCGGTCATCGCGGCGGCGCGCGACGAGCTCGCCATGCACCGGCGCCGCACGGTGCTCTTCGTCGACGAGATCCACCGCTTCAACAAGGCCCAGCAGGACGCCTTTCTGCACCACGTGGAGAGCGGCCTGATCACGCTGATCGGCGCGACGACCGAGAACCCCTCCTTCGAGGTGATCGCGCCGCTGCTCTCGCGCTGCCGGGTTCTCATCCTGAACCGCCTGGGGGAGGCGGAGCTCTCGGCCATCCTCGACCAGGCGCTCGCCGACGGCGAGCGCGGGCTGGGGCGGCTGGCGCCCGCGCTCGAGGACGAGGCGCGCGCCCATCTCCTGCGCCTGGCCGACGGCGACGCCCGCGCGGCCCTGAACAGCCTCGAGATCGCCGCGGGGCTTGCCGCCCCGGGGCCGGACGGGACGCGGCGCATCACCCTCGCCGTGATCGAGGAGGCCCTGCAGAAGAAGTCCTTCGTCTACGACAAGGGCGGCGAGGAGCACTACAACCTCATCTCGGCGCTCCACAAGAGCCTGCGGGGAAGCGATCCGGACGCGGCGCTCTACTGGCTCGCGCGCATGCTCGCCTCCGGCGAAGACCCCCTCTACATCGCGCGGCGCATGGTGCGCTTCGCCAGCGAGGACGTCGGCAACGCCGACCCCCAGGCGCTCGTCCTCGCCATGCAGGCGATGGAGGCCTTTCGCTTCTTGGGCCCCCCGGAGGGGGAGCTCGCCCTCGCCCAGGCGGCGGTCTATCTCGCGACCGCTCCCAAGAGCAACCGCGTCTACACCGCCTACGGGAGCGCCCGGGAGGCGGTCGCGCAGTCCGGCTCGCTCCCCGTCCCGCTGCACATCCGCAACGCCCCGACCGGGCTCATGCGGGAGCTCGGCTACGGCCGCGGCTACCGCTACGCCCACGACCACCCGGAGGCCTTCGTCCCCCAGGACCACCTGCCGGAGGAGCTCAAGGGGACGATCTTCTACCGGCCGAGCGACCGCGGGATGGAGAAGGCGATCGGCGAGCGGCTGGCGCGCTGGCGCGCGCGGCGGCGGGAACAGGGGTGAGGGCGAGCGGGGGCGGGCGTCCGGCTCAGGCCTGGCGGATCTTGCGTTCGCTGATCCCCATGAGATAGAGCAGGCCGTCCAAGCCCACGGTGGACAGGGAGTCGTCGGCGCCGGCGCGCACGACGGGCTTGGCGCGGAAGGCGACCCCGAGGCCGGCGGCGTTCAGCATCGGCAAGTCGTTCGCCCCGTCGCCGACGGCGATGGTCTGCTCGATGTTGATGTTCTCGACGAGGCAGATGGTTTTCAGGATTTCGGCTTTGCGGGGGCCGTCGATGATGTCGCCCGACAGCCGGCCGGTGAGGCGTCCATCCGCGATCTCGAGCCGGTTGGCGAAGACGAAGTCGATGCCGAGACGGGACTGCAGGTATTTTCCGAAGAAGTCGAACCCGCCGGAGATGATCCCCACCTTGTAGCCCAAGTTCTTCAAGAAGCCGACGACGCGCTCGGCCCCCTCGGTCAGGGTGAGGCGCTCGGCGACCGCCGGCAAAACGGACTCCGGCAGCCCCTTCAGCAGCGCGACGCGCCGCGTGAGGCTTTCGCGGAAATCGATCTCCCCGCGCATCGCGGCCGCCGTGATCGCCGCGACCTCCGCCCCCGCCCCGGCCTCGGCGGCGAGCAGGTCGATCACCTCGGCCTGGATGAGCGTCGAGTCCATGTCGAAGGCGACGAGCCGCCGGGTGCGCGAGTAGATCGTGTCGACGTGGAAGGCGATGTCGATCCCGCTCTGCTCGGAGATCCGGATCAGCCGGCTCCGCAGCCCGGCGGTGTCGTTCAGGTCGCCCGACACGCGGAACTGGATGCAGGCCCGGGGGTCGGGGTCGGGGTTGACCAGGGAGCGCCGCGAGGACATGCGGATGATCGCGTCGATGTTCAGGCCGTAGTCGGCGATGACCGAGGCGACGGCGGAGATGTGGCCGGCGGTCAGCGTGCGGCCGAGCAGGGTGACGATGCGCTGCTTGTGCGCCTGCTGGCCGACCCACTCCTCGTAGCGCTCCTCGTCGATCGGCGTGAACTGCACCTGGATGCCGAGCTTGTGGCCGGCGAAGAGGAGGTCCTTCAGGATCGAGGCGGACTTGTGCGCGGAGGGGATCTCGATCAGGATTCCGAGCGACAGGAAGTCGTGGATCACCGCCTGGCCCATGTCGAGAATGGTGATGTCGTATTCGGCGAGGCTCCGGGTGAGCTGCGCCGTCAGGCCGGGCTTGTCCTTGCCGGTGACGTTGATGAGCACGATTTCGCGCATGATCGCCGAGTCCCTCCGCAGGCTCGATGCGGGCCGGTTGCCGCCGCCGGCTGGATGGGTTTCGTCCCGCCGCCGGCTGCGGGGGCTACATAGCGGGATCGGGGGCCGAGGTCAACCGGTTTCGCCCGCGCGGTATTCCCGCGGCACCCGGGCGGCGACGGCGCAGACCACCTCGTAGGGAATGGTGTCCAGCCGCCGGGCGATCTCGGCGGCCGTGATCTCGGCCCCGGCCTGCCGGCCGAAGATGACCGCCTCGTCGCCGACCGCCACCCCGGGGACCCCTCCCACGTCGAGCATGGTGAGATCCATGCAGACCCGTCCGATGACCGGCGCGGCGACGCCGCGGACGAGCATCGCCCCCGCCGAGGAGAAGCGCCGGGAATAGCCGTCGGCGTAGCCGGCGGGCACGGTGGCGACGAGGGTGGGGGCGGGGGTGCGGTAGGTCATGCCGTAGCTCACCGCGAAGCCGGCGGGAACCGCTTTGAGGTGGGCGATGCGCGTGACCAGCGTCATGGCCGGGGCGAGGCGCACGCTCCCGAGGTCGATCTCAGGCGAGGGGGGGAGCCCGTAGAGGGCGATTCCGGGCCGCACGAGGTCCAGGCGCGCCTCCGGGAGCGCGATCAGCGCGGCGCTGTTGGCGGCGTGCCGCAGGCCGAACTCGATGCCGTCGGCCGCGAGCGCGGCCAAGATCTCC
The DNA here is from genome assembly GCA_964573635.1 of uncultured Desulfatibacillum sp. GTDB lineage: Bacteria > Desulfobacterota > Desulfobacteria > Desulfobacterales > SpSt-501 > SpSt-501. The sequence goes on from CAZNKG010000003.1 coordinate 302,074, forward strand.
TCGAAGAGGGCGAGCTGCCCGCGGGCCGCGGAGAGGTCGGATGCGTCCGCCGAGGCGAAGTGGGTGAAGACCCCCTCCAGCTCGGTCCCGGAGAGCCGCGCGATGGCCGCAACCTCGCGGCGGAAGGCTTCGCCGAGCCGGTCGCCGGACCCGGGGGCGGCGAGCGCTGCGGGCAGCAGGCCGAGCCGCCCCATGCCGGTGTCCACTTTCAGGTGGAGCGCGATCCGCCGGCCGCGGCGGCGGGCGTGGGCGGCGTAGGCGGCGGCCGTCTCCAGGGAGAAGACGCTCTGGCGCAGGTCGTTTTCGACCAGGCGGCCGGCCGCCTCCGGGGGGGTGGGGCCGAAGACGAGAATCGGGGCGCCGATGCCGGCCCGTCGAAGCTGAACGGCCTCCTCGAGCCGGGCCACCCCGAGCCACTCGGCGCCGTTTTGGAGCGCGGTCTTCGCGACCGGAACCGCGCCGTGGCCGTAGGCGTCGGCCTTGACGACCGCCATGAGCCGGGCGCCGGGCCGGGCGAGGCGGGCGAGCTCCCGCGCGTTGCGGCCGACGGCCCCGAGATCGATCACGGCGCGGATCATGGCGCCCGCCTCCCCGCGGCTTCCCCGGCCGACGGCCTCACGGCCCCGGCCGCCGCGCGCCGCCGCCGCCGGCGGGCGGACGGTGTCGCGGCCGGCCGCCGGGCGCTTGTTTCTCCACCGCCTGGTAGCTCGCCTGCGCGTGGTAGGAGCTGCGCACGAAGGGGCCGCTCGCCACCGCGTCGAACCCCAGGGCGAGCGCCGTGGAGCGCCAGGCCGCGAACTCCTCGGGCGGGACGAAGCGCTCGACGGGCAGATGCGCCGCCGAGGGCTGGAGGTACTGTCCGAGCGTCAGGACGCGGCAGCCGGCGGCGCGCAGGTCGGCCAGCGTCGCGCGCACCTCCTCTTCGGCTTCGCCCAGCCCGAGCATGAGCCCCGACTTGGCGGGGACGGCGGGGTCGAGCCGGCCGACGGCCGCGATGAGCTCGAGCGAGCGGCGGTAGTCGGCCTGGGGCCGCACCCGGGGGTAGAGCCGCGGGACGGTTTCGATGTTGTGGTTGACGACATCCGGCCGCGCGGCGACCACGGCGGCGATCGCCGCCGCGTCCCCCCGGAAGTCGGGGATCAGGACCTCGATCCGCACCCCGGGGATCTTTTCCCGGACGGCGCGGATCACGGCCGCGAAGTGCGCGGCGCCGCCGTCGGGAAGGTCGTCGCGGGTGACCGAGGTGACGACGACGTAGGCGAGGCCCATGGCCGCGGCCGCCGCGGCGACGCGGCCGGGCTCCTCCGGATCGAGGGGCTCGGGCCTGCCGGAGTCGACCGCGCAGAAGGCGCAGTTGCGGGTGCAGCGCCCGCCCAGGATGAGGAAGGTGGCCGTGCGGTTGGAGAAGCACTCCCAGATGTTCGGGCACTTCGCCGCCTGGCAGACGGTGTGGAGGCGCCCCCGGCGGATCAGCGCCTCCACCTGGCCGAAGGCTTCGCCGGAGGGCAGGCGGCGCTTGAGCCACTCGGGCTTGCCCCGGGGCGCTTCAGGTGCGGTGGTCGTCATGCAAGCCTCCGGTCGTCCGATCCCTGGCGCGCCGCGAGCTCGGCCACGCGCGCGGCCCCGATCGGCTCCAGGCGGACCGCGAAGACTTCGGCGATGACCTCGCCCAGCGTGCGGCGCACCGCCGCCGGCGCGACGGGCCGGTCGCTCTCGAGGTGCATCGAGGTCATGGCGACCCCGTCCAGCCCGCAGGGGCTGATCCACCCGAAATGGGTCAAGTCGACGGCCGCGTTCAGCGCCATCCCGTGAAACGAGACCCCGCGGCGCACGGCGAGCCCGATGCTGCCGATCTTCCGCGGCCCGACCCAGGCGCCGCGGTTGAGGGCGTTGCGTCCGGCCGCGATGCCCCAGGCGGCGCAGGTCCGGATCATGACCTCCTCGAGGCGCTCCACCATCCCGACGACCGAGAGGCCCGCCGCCGCGAGGTGCACGATCGCGTAGAGCACGATCTGGCCCGGCCCGTGGTAGGTGATGACGCCCCCGCGCTCGGCCTGGATCACCGGGACCCCGGCGCATTCGAGCACCTCCGGCGGCACCTTGAGGTTTTCGCGGCCGCCGCGCCGTCCGAGCGTGAAGACCGGCGGGTGTTCGATCAGGATCAGGAGCTCGGCCGGAAGGGCCCCGTCGGCGCGCGCGGCGGCGAGCCGGTGCTGGAGGTCGAGCGCCGGCGCGTAGTCCACGGTGCCGAGGTCGGCGATGTACCACGCGGGCCGCGGGCGGTCAACCATGGCAGACTCGCATGCGCCGCCGGCTATCCGGTCAGCGTCGGCTTGCGCGCCGCGGCGGTTTCGTCCAGGCGGCGGCGCGTGCAGCGGACCGGCGCTTCGTGGAGCGCCTCCGGGTTCTCCCGCGCCTCGGCGGCGATCGCCTGCATCGCGGCGATGAAGAGGTCGATCGTCTCCTTGGACTCCGTCTCGGTCGGCTCGATCATGATCGCCCCCGGCACGACCAGCGGAAAGTAGATCGTGGGGGGGTGGAACCCGTAGTCCATCAGCCGCTTGGCGATGTCGAGCGTTGCGACCTTGTGCGGCTGCTGGCGCTTGTCGGAGAAGACGCACTCGTGCATGCAGGGCCGGTCGTAGGCGAGCTCGTAGTCGCCGCGCAGCCGGGCCTTGATGTAGTTCGCGTTCAGGACGGCGAGCTCGCTGACGCGCTTCAGGTTCTCGGCGCCGAGGCTCAGGATGTAGCTGTAGGCGCGCACGAGCACCCCCATGTTCCCCCAGAAGGCCTGGAGCTTGCCGATCGACAGCGGGAAGTCCTCCGACCAGCGGTAGACCCCGTTTTCGACCACCACCCGCGGCACGGGCAGGAAGGGGGCGAGGTGCCGGCCGACGCAGATCGGGCCGGCCCCGGGCCCGCCGCCGCCGTGGGGGGTGGAGAAGGTCTTGTGGAGATTCAGGTGCAGGACGTCGATGCCGATCCGCCCCATGTCCACCATGCCGAGGACGGCGTTCATGTTGGCCCCGTCCCCGTAGACGAGGCCGCCTTTGCCGTGCACGATCTCGGCGATGGCGCGGATGTGCTCCTCGAAGAGGCCGATCGTGTTGGGGTTGGTGACCATGATGCCGGCCGTCTCCTCGTCCATCACCGCCGCGACGGCCTCCGGCGTGAGGACGCCTTCCGGGCCGGAGGCGACCGGCACCGCCCGATAGCCGCAGAGCGCGGCGCTCGCCGGGTTCGTGCCGTGGGCCGTGTCGGGGACGAGGATCTTGGAGCGCGGGGCCCCGCGGTGGGCGTGGTAGGCGTGGAAGATCAGCATCCCCGCGAGCTCCCCCTGCGCGCCGGCGCCCGGCTGCAGCGAGACCGCGTCGAGCCCGGTGATCTCGGCGAGCAGGCACTCGAGGGCCGCGATCAGCTCGAGGGCCCCCTGGCAGAGCTCCGCGGGGAGCAGGGGGTGCGCGCCGGCGATCCCCGGCCGGCTGCACTGGCGCTCGTTCGTCTTGGGGTTGTATTTCATGGTGCAGGAGCCGAGGGGGTACATGCCCGCATCGACGGAGAAGTTCCACTGCGACAGCCGGATGTAGTGCCGCACCATGTCCACTTCGCTGAGCTCGGGGAGCTCCGGCACGGGGCCGGCGAGCGCCGCGGGGAGCTCGGCGCGCGGCACGTCGCGGCGCGGCAGCGAGAAGCCGCAGCGCCCCGGCCGGTGGCGCTCCCACAGGAGCGGTTCGTTCATCACCAGTCCCGTGTTTCCGGGAAAAATCGTCATGGGCGCACCTCCCGCACCAGCGTGTCCAGGTCCTCCTTGGACAGGGTTTCGGTCGCACAGAACAGGTAGTGGCCGGCGAGCTCCGGGTAGAAGGTCTCGAGCGGCAGGCCGGCGACGATCTTCTTCGCGAAGAGCCGGCGGCGGGTTTCGGCGAAGCCCGGCGGCATCACCGCCGTGAACTCGTTGAAGGTCGGGGCGCCGAAGGGCAGGCGGGCCCCGGCCGAGGCGAGACCCGCCTTGAGGTACTCGGCCTTGTCGCGGTTGATCTGCGCGAGCTCCCGCATCCCCGCGCCGCCGAGAGAGGCCATCCAGGCGGCGGCGGTGAGGGCGCAGAGGCTGTTGTTGGTGCAGATGTTGGAGGTCGCCTTCTCGCGGCGGATGTGCTGCTCGCGGGTCGAGAGCGTCAGCACGAAGCCGCGGCGGCCCTCCCGGTCGACGGTCTGGCCGACGAGGCGCCCGGGCATCTGGCGCAGGTGGGCCGCGCGGGCGGCGAACATGCCGAGCCCCGGCCCGCCGAAACCGGCCGCCAGCCCGAGGCTCTGCCCCTCCCCGCAGGCGATGTCGGCCCCCAGGCTCCCCGGGCTGCGGAAGAGCGCGAAGGCGAGCGGCTCGGTGAACCCGGCGACACAGAGCGCGCCGGCGGCGTGCGCCCGGTCCGCGAACGCGGCGGTCGCCTCGACCGCGCCGAAGAAGTTGGGCGACTGCACCGCGACGGCGGCCAGCTCCGCCGCCCGGCCGAGGCGTTCCGGGTCGGTGGTCCCGTCGGCGCGCCAGGGGATCTCGTCGATGCGGATCCCGGCCGGCTTGAGGTAGGTCGCGACCACGCGGCGGTAGAGGGGATGCACCGCACGGCTGACCGCGACGGCGGGGCGCTTGGTGACCCGCACGGCCATGAGCAGCGCCTCGGCGAGCGCCGAGGCGCCGTCGTACATCGAGGCGTTGGCCACCTCGAGGCCGAGCAGGCGGGCGGTGAGCGTCTGGTACTCGAAGATCGCCTGCAGCGTCCCCTGGCTCATCTCGGGCTGGTAGGGGGTGTAGGAGGTGACGAACTCCGAGCGGGAGGCGACGAAGGTCACGGCCGCCGGGATGAAGTGGTCGTAGCTGCCGGCGCCGAGGAACACCTTGTGGCCGGGGGCCGCGGCGATGCGGTCGGCCAGCGCGTCGATGTGGGCGTTCAGCTCCCATTCGGTCAGCGGCCCGGGCAGCACCATGGGGCGGCTGCGGCGGCACTCCGGCGGGATGACGGCGAAGAGGTCGTCCATCCCGGCGGCCCCGCAGGCCGCGAGCATCGCGGCGACATCGTCGGGGGTGTGGGGGAGGTAGCGCATGCGCGGCTATCCTTTCAGTTTTTCCAGGTAGGCCTTGGCGGTGAGGAGCGCCTGGATCTCGGCGGGATCCGCGGGCTCGAGCACGAGCATCCAGCCTTGGTCGTAGGGGCTGCCGTTCACGAGCTCCGGGGAGGCTTCGAGGGCGGCGTTGACCTCCACCACCTTGCCGCCGACCGGGGCGTAGAGCTCGGAGACGGCCTTCACGGACTCGACGCTGCCGAAGGCGGCCCCGCGGGCGAAGGTCTTCCCGGCGGCGGGGAGCTCCACGTAGACGATGTCGCCGAGCTGGTCCTGGGCGTAGTCCGAGATGCCGATCTTCACCCGGCCCCCGTCGCTCAAGGCCCATTCGTGGCTTTCGGCATAGCCGCGGTCGTCGGGGAACTTCAATTCCGAAAGATCTTTCATCGCGGTCTCTCCTCCTCTCTGTTTCAACGGTGTCGGGTTCCCGATCGCCGCGGCGGCGCCGGGGCGCTTCACGGCAAGGCGTAGGGCACTTTCAGGTTGAAGCTCTTGTAGACCACGAAGGTCTCCGTGGACATGACGTCCTTGATCTTCGAAACCTCCTCGGTGAAGAATTCGAGCAGGTCGAATCCCGGCTGGAGCATCACCAGGAGAAAAAGGTCGAAGCGGCCGGTCACGACGCTGACCGAGACCACGCCCTTCAACCGGCTGAACTCGGCCCCCTTGCCCACGAGGTCGGGGGTTTTCAGCTTGACGCCGATCAGGATCGCCCGGTGGCCGTCCAGCCGGTCGGGGTTCACCAGGGCGCTGATTTCGATCAGCCCCTCGTCGATCATGCGCTGCACCCGCGAGCGCACCGTGTTTTCGGAAAGCTTCAGCGTGTCGGCGATCGACTTAAAGGATTTGCGCCCGTCGCGCAGGTGGCGGATGATGGCGAGATTGGTCTGATCGATCTGCATGCCGGCCGGGCCCTTGTCCTCGGAAGGCTGTTTGTTGATTTCGCAATTCAACCTATAGATAAATGAAGAAACTGTCAAGAATAGATTAATAAAAAGTTAAATCCAGCAATAATCATGAATTGGCGCAGCGCGGCACGGGCCTGCCGGGATGCGCCGGAAGGCGCGCGCGATGGGGCGCGCCCGGGGCGCCGGGCGATCCAACCATAAAGATTTTTTATTAATTGTCGGCATTGCATTGCTCCAGGCGCTGTGCTAAGGAGGCGGGGTTTTCGCAGCGGTCGGCCGCGAAGACCCGGCAAGAACCACCTCACGAAGGGAGGCAGGCATGAAGCGAGGGATCGTCTTTTCCGTGATTTTCTTGGCCGTTGTCGCCTTGGCCGCGGCCGCGGGGGCCCAGAAGACGCCCGTCATCCGGATCGGGATCAACGCCGAGATCACCGGCGACATCCCCAAGGTGGGCGAGGCGACCAAATTCGCGGCGCAGATGTGGCTCGAGGACGTCAACCGGGCGGGCGGCATCGAGGTCGGCGGCAAGAAGTACAAGGTGGAGCTGGTCGTCGAGGACAACGAGGCCAAGGCCGAGTCGGCCGCCAAGGCGGCGACGAAGCTGATCACCGTCGACGACGTCATCGCCGTGGTCGGACCCCAGGCTTCCAAGCAGGCCGTGCCCGCCGGCGAGATCTGCAACAACTACAAGACCCCCATGATCACCGGCTGGTCGACCAATCCCAACACCACCAAGGACCGGCCCTATGTCTTCCGCGCCTGCTTCCTCGATGACTTCCAGGGCCCGGCGCTCTCGATCTTCGCCTCCGGCGAGTACAAGTTCAAGAAGGCCGCGGTGCTCTACGATGTCGCGAGCGACTACCCCAAGGGCCTGGCCGAGTTCTTCAAGAAGGACTGGGAGGCGAAGAACGGCGCCGGCTCGGTGGTGGCCTATGAGAGCTTCACGACGAAGGACACCGATTTCAGCTCGCAGCTCACCAAGATCATCAACTCCGGGGCGGAGTTCCTCTTCACCCCGCAGTACTACAACGAGGTGCCGCTCATCGTCCAGCAGGCGAAGCAGCTCGGCTGGAAGAAGCCCATCCTCGGCAGCGACTCCTGGGCCTCGCCGGAGCTCGTCAAGCTCTGCGGCAAGGACTGCAACGGCTTCTTCTTCGTCTCGCACTACGCCTCCGCCGGAGCGAAGGGCGCCACCAAGGAGTTCATCGACCGCTACAAGGCGAAGTACGGCACGGTCCCCGACGACGTCGCGGCCCTCACCTGGGATGCGATCGGGCTCATCGGCCAGGCGATCAAGAACGCCGGCAAGATCACCGGCGACGTGAAGAAGGACCGCGAGGCGGTGCGCAACGCGCTCGCCGCGACCCAGAACTTCCCGGGCATCACCGGGACGATCAGCTATCCGCCGGGAAGCGGCGACCCGCTCAAGTGCGCCAACATCGTCAAGATCAACGACGCCGGCGAGTTCGAGTTTTACAAGACCGCGTGCCCGAAGTAGCGGCGCGCCACGATCCGAGCACCGACGCGCCGCCCCGGCCGACGGGGCGGCGCCTCCGCCGTCTCGCGGGGGGCCGTGCGGCATGACCGAATTCGCCCAGAACCTGATCAACGCCCTGCAGTGGGGCAGCTTCTACGCCCTGATCGCCATCGGCTACTCCATGGTCTACAGCATCCTGATGCTGTTCAATTTCGCCCATGGGGACATCTTCATGACCGGCGCCTACATCGGCTACGGCGTGGCGGCGCTGCTGCTCGCCCTGAGCGCCGCCGGCGCGGTGGCGCTGCCCGGCTGGCTGCTCTTGGTCCTGACGCTGCTCATCTCCATGGCGCTCACCTCGTGTCTCGGGATGTTCATCGAGCGCGTGGGGTACCGCCCGCTGCGCGACGCCCCGCGCGCCTCGGCGGCCATCACCGGGCTGATGATCGGGATCATCCTGGAGACCGGAAACCTCATCCTGCTCGGGGCCGATCGCATCAAGTTCCCCTCCATGGTGGCGTCGACGACCTTCGACCTGGGCGGGGTCTTCGTCACCAGCCAGAAGATCATGATCGTGGCCGTGGCGCTCGCGCTCGCCTTCGCGCTGCACCAGTTCATCCGGCGCACGCGCTACGGCATGGCCATGCGCGCCATGGCCTTCGACTACCTCATCGTCCCGCTGATGGGGGTCCCGATCAACCGGATCGCGGCGCTTACCTTTGCCCTCGGTTCGGCGCTCGCCGCCGCGGCCGGGATCCTTTTCGGCCTCGCCTACCCGGTGCTCGACCCCTACATGGGGATCGTCTTCGGGTGGAAGGCCTTCGTCGCCGCGATCCTCGGCGGGCGCGGCTCCATCCTGGGGGCGACGCTCGCGGGGTTCATCCTCGGGTTCATCGAGATCTTCGTCGCCATGGTCTTCCCCTCGACCCTGCGGGACCTGATCGCCTACTCCATCATCCTGTTGATTCTGGTATTCCGGCCTTACGGCCTGTTCGGTGAAACCTACTCGGTGCGCCTGCGCCTTTAACCCGAAAGCGGGAGGACCCGCCGGATGCCAACCGGGACCCGACCACGATGAGCCCGACCCCAATTAATCCTGGCGGCGCCCCGCGCCGCGGCGCGCGGTGGCAGCGCCTCTTCGGGGGCGTTCCCCTGCTCGGGTGGCTCTTGGGGGCGCTCGCCGCGGCCGTAGCCGAGCAGCTCGTCGGCCTGGAGCTCGCGTTCTGGCTCGAGCTGCCCAAGATCCCGGTGCTCTTCGGCTTCGAGAACGCGCTGAAAAACCCGCTGCTCATCCCCGGGACGGCCGGCTACATCGCGGCCGTCTATGCGCTGCCGGCGCTCGCCGTCGCGCGGCTGCTGCGCGCGCCCGCAAACGGCGCGGCGGGGTTCCTCGTGCGCCGGTCGCCGGCGGCCGCGCTCGCCGTGCACCTCGGGCTGCTCTACCTCGTCCTGCACCTCTGGACGGAGGTGAGCGACTACCGCACGATCGTCGTCAAGATCACGCTGATCTTCGTGATGATGGCCCTCAGCCTGAACGTCGTGAACGGGTACATGGGGGAGTTCTCCTGCTCGCACCCCGGGTTCATGGCCCTCGGGGCCTACGCCGGCTCGGTCTTCACCATCGCGCTCTTCACGAACAGCAGCTTCTACGGCCGGGCGCTGCTGCCCGCGGCGCTCGGGCCGTATCTCTACCCGCTCGCGCTTTTCGTCGGCGGGGCGGCCGCGGCGCTGGGGGCGCTCGCCGTGGCGATCCCCTCCTTCCGCACGCGCGGGGACTACCTCGCCATCATCTCGCTCGCCTTCACCTTCATCGTGAAGAGCGTCATCGAAAACCTCGAGATCGTCGGCGGCCCGCGCGGGATGCGCGGACAACCCGACTGGTCGACGCTGCCGGTCGTCTTCGCCTGCGCCGCGGTCTGCGTCGGGGTGATCAACAATTTCGTGCGCTCGACCTACGGGCTCGCCCTGAACGCCGTGCGCGACAACGAAATGGCGGCCGACGCCATGACGGTGAACACGCGGCGCACCAAGATGACCGCCTTCTTGTTCGCGGCCTTCTGGGCCGGGGTCGCCGGGGTGCTCTTCGCCCACGTGCTGCGCTACGTGAACCCCGGGACCTTCGGGCTGCAGATGCTCGCCGAGGTGCTGGCGATGATGTACTTCGGCGGGTTGAACTCGGTCTACGGCTCGATCGTCGGGGCGGTCAGCATCAACCTGCTGAGCGAGATGCTGCGGCCGCTCGAGATCTGGAAGTGGGTGATCATCCCGCTTCTGCTCATTCTGGTGATGATTTTCCGGCCGACCGGCCTGATCGCCTTCCGCGACTTCGACCCCGTGCGGCTGATCCGGCCGAAGCCCGGGCCGGGCGGGGCGCCCCCGCGCGGGTGAGAGGCGGCTGACATGACGCTCCTGAATGTCGAGCACATGACCCATTTTTTCGGCGGGCTGCGGGCCGTCCACGACTACAGCCTCGCGCTGCCGGCCGGCCGGGTCTACGGGCTGATCGGCCCGAACGGCGCCGGCAAGACCACCGTCTTCAACCTGATCACCGGCATCTACCGCCCCACCGCGGGGAGGATCACGCTCGCCGGGGAGAGCCTGGTCGGGCTCCCGCCCTACGCGGTCGCCTCCCGCGGCCTCGGGCGCACCTTTCAGAACATGCTGCTGTGGCGGCACATGACGGTGCTCGAGCACGTGCGCCTCGCGCGCTATTCGAAGCTGCGCTACGGGCTCGCCGGGGCCTTTTTCGGCACGCCCGGACGGGCGCGCGAGGAGGCGGCGCACGCCGAGCGGGCGCGGCATTTTCTCGCCTTGATGGGCATCGAGCACCTCGCCGACCAGGTCGTGACCAGCCTGCCCTACGGCGCCCAGCGGCGCGTCGAGATGGCGCGGGCGCTCGCCACCGAGCCGAAGATCCTCTTCCTCGACGAGCCGACCGCCGGCATGAATCCGGAGGAGCTCTCGCAGATGATGGACATCATCCGGCGCATGCGCGACGAGATCGGCCTGGGGATCTTCCTGATCGAGCACCGGCTGCGGGTGGTGATGGAGCTCTGCGAGCGCATCCAGACGCTGGTCTTCGGCGAGGTGATCGCCGAGGGCGCCCCCGAGGAGATCCGCAGCAACCCGGCGGTCATCGAGGCCTATCTCGGCAAGGAGACGATGGCGTGAGCCTGCTATCGGTCGAAAACCTGAGCGTGTCCTACGACAGCATCCAGGCGCTGCACGGCCTCGCCTTCGACATCGCCGAGGGGGAGATCGCCTGCATCATCGGCGCGAACGGCGCCGGCAAGAGCACGACGCTGCGGGCCATCTCGCGCCTGGTCAAGGCCGGTCCGGGAAGCCGCATGCGCTTCGGCGGCGAGGACCTTCTCGGGTACTCCGCCGACCGCGTGGTGAGCGAGCTCGGGATCTCGCACGTCCCCGAGGGGCGGCGGCTCTTCGAGAACCTGACGGTGCTCGAGAATCTCAAGCTCGCCACCTTCGCGCGCCGGGACCGCGAGCGCATCGACGCCGACCTGAAGCGCATGTTCGCGCTCTTCCCCCGGCTCGAGGAGCGGCGCAACCAGAAGGCGGGGACGATGAGCGGCGGCGAGCAGCAGATGCTCGCGGTGGCGCGCGCCTACATGAGCGGCCGGCGGATGATGCTGCTCGACGAGCCCTCGATGGGGCTTGCGCCGCTCATGATGGTGAGCCTCTTCCAGGCGCTCGAGGAGATCAACCGCGAGGGGACCACCATCCTGCTCGTCGAGCAGAACGCGCGCCTCGCGCTCAAGTTCGCCCGGCGCGGCTACGTCATCGAAAACGGCCGGATCGTGATGCAGGGGGAATCCGCCGCTCTGCTCGCCGACGACGACGTGCGCAAGGCGTATCTGGGGGGATAGCCCCGGCCGTCGGCCGTGGCTTTTCCCGGCGGATGCGTTATCATTCGGACCGGGGCGCAACCCGGCCGCCCGGGGCCCCCGCCGGTGGGGGGGGCGGGCAGCGGGGCGGCTCGACACCACACGGACTCCCCGGAAGACCCGGGGGCCGGGACAAGGGGTATCGGTCATGAGGAGATGCAGGGGGTTCAGGGCGCCGCGGCGGCGCCGGTGGGCGCTGGGAGCCGCCGCCGGGCTGATGGCGGCGTGCGGGGTGCTGGCGGCGGGGGGCGGCGGCCGCGAGGCGCTTGCGACGGCGGTCGAGCCGCCGATGGTGCCGGCAAGCTTCAGCCAGCTCGCCGAGACGGTCGGCCCCGCCGTGGTGAACATCCGCACCGTCAAGACCCTGAAGGGCGGCGGGCCGGTCATGCGCCATTTCCAGCGCGAGCCCTTCGGCAAGAACAACCCCTTCAACGAGTTCTTCGAGCGCTTCTTCGGCGACGAGATGCAGCGCGAGTTCAAGCAGCCGAGCCTCGGGTCGGGCTTCATCATCGACCGGGAAGGCTTTGTCGTGACCAACAACCACGTCATCGAGGACGCCGATCAGATCAAGGTGAAGCTCGGCGACGACAAGGAGTTCGAGGCCCAGGTCGTCGGCCGCGACCCCAGCACCGACTTGGCCCTGCTCAAGATCAAGACCAAGGTCGAGCTGCCCGCCGTGAAGCTCGGCGACTCCGACCAGCTGAAGGTCGGCCAGTGGGTGGTCGCCATCGGAAGCCCCTTCGGCCTGGAGCGGACCGTCACCGCCGGCATCGTCAGCGCCAAGGGGCGGGTGATCGGCTCCGGCCCCTACGACGACTTCATCCAGACCGACGCCTCGATCAACCCCGGCAACTCCGGCGGCCCGCTGATCAACATGAAGGGCGAAGTGGTGGGGATCAACACCGCGATCATCGCCACCGGCCAGGGCATCGGGTTCGCCATCCCCATCAACCTGGCGCGGGGGATCATCGCCCAGCTGAAAGCCGGCGGCGAGGTGACCCGCGGCTGGCTGGGGGTCGCCATCCAGGACGTAAACCCCGAGATGGCCGAGTACTACGGGATCGAGTCGAAGAAGGGCGTTTTCGTGGCCGACGTTTTCAAGGGCGACCCGGCGGAGGCCGCCGGGATCCGGCCGAAGGACATCATCGTCGAGGTGAACGGCCAGAAGGTCGACAGCAGCCGGCAGCTCACCGCTCTCGTCGCGGGCATCCCCGTGGGGCAGTCGGCCAAGGTGAAGGTCCTGCGGGACGGGCAGCCCAAGACCTTCACGGTCAAGATCGCCAAGCGCGACGACGCCAAGGTCGCCGCCCGCGGCGAGCCCCCCGACAGGCGCGACGATGCGCTCGGCCTGCGGGTGACCGATTTGACCCCGGAGCTCGCCCAGCGCTTCAACATCTCCGAGAAAACCGGGGTGGTCGTGACCGACATCCAGGCCGGAAGCGCCGCCGACGAGGCCGGCCTGCGGGCCGGGGACCTGATCAAGGAGATCAACCGCCAGGCGGTCGACAGCGTGCGCGACTACGAGGCCGTGCTGAAGAAGCTCAAGGCGGACGACCCGGTGACACTTTTCATCTGGCGGCGCAGCGCCGGGTTCATGGTGGTCAAGCTGAAGAAATAGGCCGTCGGCGGCGGTGCGCCCGCTCAGTCGCCGATCGTCCGGCTGATGTCCGGGACCGTCTCCGGGCGGCCGCGCTCCATGACGCGGCTCTCCCCGGGGCGCGCCGTGACGTTTTCGTAGACCCCGTCGTCGCGGCGCACGAGCTTGGTGAACCCCAGGTCGCGAAGCTCGCTGTTCGTTTTGGGCGTGTTGATGTTGATGCGCGATATCCGCTTCCAGACGGCCCCGCCGCAGGTCGGGCAGCGCTCGAGCGGCGCTTCCGCCAGGCTCTGACGGTGCTCGAAAACGCGCCCCCGCTCGCAGGCGCGGCCCGTGTGCTCGTATTCGTAGATCGGCATGCGGCCCCTCCTCTGCACGAAGCCCGGTTCTCCGCTCATCTTTCCTGATTATACCAGCCCGCCGCCCTTTTGGGAACTCCGCCTTGACGCCCCGGCAGCGGCCGCGCGCGCGGGCTAAAGTTATGCGCATCGCGGCCGATAGGAAGAAATAGTTGATCATCGCCCCGCTTGCGCGAAACCCATAAACATGGAACGGCACCCGTGTTGACTCAGGAGCTCGGCCAGTCGGACTTCGACGCCAAGATCAGGGAAGCGGACACCTGCCACGCCATGGGGATGGTGGAGGAGGCGCTCGCGCTCTACGAGGAGGTGGCCTCCGGCGGCCGCGAGACCCTGCCGGCCCCGCTCCTGGAAAGCGTGGCGGCCAAGATCGCCAAGTTGAAGCGCGAGCTCGCCGCCGCCCAGGAATCGGAGAAGAACGGGGTCTCGGCCGAGCAGATCTCGATGTTCAAGCAGCGGCTCGCCGCCCAGGAGGACATTCCGGCGCTCGCCGACGGCGCCTCGGCGCTCAAGGAGCTCGGGCTGATGGAGGAGGCCGCGGCGGAGTACGAGAAGATCCTGCGCCTGGACCACTCGGCGCTCGACTACTCCAAGTCGGACTATTCGCCGGGCCGGATCATCCAGGACTACCTCGCCTGCCTGCTCGAATTCCTGAACCCCCCCGAGGTGATCAAGAAGGCCTACAAGGTCATCTACCAGCACAACCTCCCCAACCCGGAGGCGGCGCGCATCAAGTTCTGGCTCGGCCAGCTGGTCGAGAAGAAGGAGATGTTCGACCTCGCCCACGATCTCTACAAGGCCGCCTCCGAGCTGGACGCCTCCGACACCCGCATCGCCGAGCGGCTCGAGGCCCTGAAGTCGAAGCTCTCCAACAACTCGCGCTACGACTACCTCGTGCGCAACCAGATCGTCACCACCCACCAGCTGCAGGAGGCCCTCTCCATCTCCAAGCGGATCGGCAAAAGCGTCGAGTTCACGCTGGTGGACCGCTTCAAGATCGACGTCCAGGAGGTGGGCAAGTCGCTGTCGCTCTTCTACGGCTGCGCCTTCCGCACCTTCGACCCCGACACGCCCGTCCCCTTCGAGCTGATCAACAACCTCAAGAAGTCGTTCCTGCTCTACTACGTCTGGGTGCCGCTGCGCTGGGACAAGAGCGGGATCGAGGTCCTGGTGGACGACCCCAAGGACCTGCGCAAGACCGACCACATCCGGGCCCTGATGGGCAACCAGAAGATCCAGTTCTCGGTCGGCATCAAGGAGGACGTCGAGCGCTACATCCAGCACTTCTTCGACCCGCGCGCCGCGGAGAAGGTCTCCGATGCCCCGGTGGTCGAGAACCTCGACGAGATCATCCCCGACGTGAGCTTCGAGGAGGAGGACGAGTCCCGCGACGACCTGGCGGTGATCGACGAGTCCTCCAGCCAGGTGGTCAAGTTCGTCGACCAGATCCTCGTCACCGCCTTCCGCAACGGGGCCTCCGACATCCACATCGAGCCGTCGCCGGTCACGCGCAAGACCACCATCCGGTTCCGCACCGACGGGGTCTGCCACGAGTACGTGCAGGTGCCGAACGCCATGGCGCCGGCGATCCTCTCGCGCCTCAAGATCATGGCCGAGCTCGACATCGCCGAGAAGCGGCTGCCGCAGGACGGCAAGATCAAGGTCCGGCGCAAGGGGATCCAGGAGTTCGAGCTGCGGCTCTCCACCATGCCGACCGCCGGGAAGTTCGAAGACGCCGTCATGCGCGTGCTCACGCGCTCGAAGAGCCTGAAGATCGACGAGATCGGCTTGAACGAGCGCAACCTCAAGCTGCTGAAGAAGCTGATCGCGCGCCCCTACGGGATGATCCTCTGCGTCGGGCCGACGGGCTCCGGCAAGACCACGACGCTGCACGCCGTGCTCGGGCACATCAACCAGCCCGGGGTCAAGATCTGGACGGCCGAGGACCCGGTCGAAATCACCCAGGTCGGCCTGCGGCAGGTCCAGGTGCGGCCGAAGATCGGCCTCGATTTCGCCCGCGTGATGCGCGGGTTCCTGCGGCTCGACCCGGACATCATCATGATCGGCGAAATGCGCGACCGCGAGACGGCGGCCATCGCCATCGAGGCGGCCCTGACCGGGCACCTCGTCTTCTCGACCCTGCACACGAACAACGCCCCGGAGACCCTCACGCGCCTGCTCGACATGGGCATGAACCCCATCAACATCTCCGACGCCTTCCTCGGGGTGCTCGCCCAGCGCCTCGTGCGGCGCATCTGCCCGGTGTGCATCGAGAGCTACCAGCCCTCCGAGGAGGAGTTCGCCGACATGCGCGCGGAGTTCGGCCCGGAAGCCTTCGACGCCGCGGGCTACACCTACGGCAGCCATTTCAAGCTGAACCGGGCCGGGGGGTGCGAGAAGTGCAACGGCTCCGGGTACAAGGGGCGCATGGGGATCCACGAGCTCATGGAGGCGACGGCGCCGATCAAGGCCCTCATCAAGAAGAACGCGACCTCCCTCGACCTCGCCCGGCAGGCGGCGGCCGACGGCATGACGACCTTGAAGCAGGACGGGGTCCGCAAGACGATCGAGGGGATCACCACCATCCGCGAAGTCCGCCGGGTCAGCGTGGAATGAGAGAGGCGGCTGTCATGAACAAAAAGGCGCTGCTCGTCGACAGCGATTTCTTCTTCGTCGAGTTCCTGGCGAGCCTGCTGAAGCGGCGCGGCTACGAGGTCGTCAAGGCCTACGACGGCAAGGAGGGCATCACCGCCCTCGAGCACGGGCCCTTCGACATCGTCTTCGCCGATCTCGTGATGCCCAAGATCAACGGCCGGCAGTTCTTCGGCTACGTGCGCGAGAAGGCGGACGGCCGCCCTTGTCCGCTCGTGGCCCTCTCCGGCACGATGCTCGAGCACATGGAGTCGCTCGAGGCCATCCAGGCCGACTATTTCATCGCCAAGGGGCCCCTCGAGCGGCTGGCGCGCTACCTCGAGGACTTCGTCGCGCGCATCGAAACCGACGCCGACAAGCCGCCCGCCGAAAAGAAGGTGGACCAGCCGGGCGGGGTTTTCCCCCGCCGCGACGCGCTCGAGCTCCTGCACTGCCTCGAGTTCCATTCCGCGGTGCTCGAGTCGCTCGGGGTGGGGGTCGTCCTGCTCGACCGGGACACCTGCGTCCTGAACGCCAATGCGGCCGCGCTCAAGCTGCTCGCCGTGCGGATGTCCGACATCCTGAACCGCCCGGCCGCCGACCTCTTTCCGCCCAACCGCGCCGGCGAGCTCGCCCTGGCGCTCAAGGGCGCCGGCCGCGAGCCCGATCTTCCGCACCGCGCCTTCCACGCCGGGTTCCAGGGACGGCGCCTGCGGGTGGTCGTCTCCGCGCTCACCCCGGGCGGCGCCCCCTCCGGCTGGGTCATCGCGCTCGAGGGCGGCTGCGGCTGACCGGCGCGGCCGCCGGCCGGCGCCGGCCGAATCCCTTGCACTTCAACGGATCGTCTGCTAAGAGATCTCCCGACGAATTCCGCCGCCGCGCCGAGCCTGGGCGCGGGCTGAGAGGGGAGGGCTGCGATGATCCGAGCCGCGGTTGCCGGCGGGACCGGCTACGCCGGCGCCGAGCTGGTGCGCCTGCTCTCCGGTCACCCCGGGGTCGAGCTGACCGCGATCACCTCGCGCCAGTTCGCCGGGAAGCGCTTCGACCGCGTCTTCCCCGCCATGGCCGGGCGCGTCGACCTCATCTGCGAGGCGATGGAGCCCGAGCGGCTCGCCTCCCGCGCCGAGGTGGTCTTCACGGCGCTGCCCCACCGGCTGCCGATGGCGCTCGCGCCGCCGCTTTTGGCCCGCGGCTGCAAGGTCGTCGATCTTTCGGCCGACTTCCGCTTCGCCGACGCCGCCGTCTACGCATCCGCCTACCAGCCGCATGCATCGCCGGCGCTGCTGAAAGAGGCCGTCTACGGATTGAGCGAGGTCTATGACGCCGCGATCCGCCGGGCCGCGCTCGTCGGCAACCCGGGCTGCTACCCCACCTGCGTGCTGCTGCCGCTCGTTCCCCTGGTCAAGGCCGGGCTGATCGACCTCGAGACGATCGTCGCCGACTGCAAGTCGGGCGTCAGCGGGGCGGGGCGCTCGCCCGCGCTCACGGTGCACCACTGCGAGGTGAACGAGTCCTTCAAGCCCTACAAGGTGGCCGCCCATCGGCACAACCCGGAGATGGAGGCGGTGCTCTCCCGCGAGGCCGGCCGTCCCGTCCGCCTGACCTTCGTGCCCCATCTCGTGCCGATGACCCGCGGCATGCTCGCCACCATCTATGCGCGGCCGTCCGGGGCGCTCACGGCGGAGGCGGTCGCCGACTGCCTCGCCCGCTTCTACCGCGGCCGGCCCTTCATCCGCCTGCGTCCGGCCGAGGCTCCGCCCGACACCCTGCACGTCCGCGGGACGAACTACTGCGACATCGGCTTCGTCCTGGACGAGCGCAACCGCCGCCTCATCCTCATGGCCGCGATCGACAACCTGGTCAAGGGCGCCGCGGGGCAGGCCGTCCAGAACATGAACCTGATGTTCGGCCTGGAGGAGACCGCCGGCCTCGACCAGGTCCCCAGTGCGCTCTGAAGACCCGTTCGTGAAACACGCGACCGCGCGTGACCAACCTCAAGGGCAGAAAAGGAGGATCACATGACTGCCAAGCTGATCATGGGTACCGAAATCCGCGAGACCATCCTGGAGGAGCTGGCCGCCGAAGTGAAGGCCATCAAGGCGAAGCACGGCGTCGTCCCGGGGCTGGTCACCATCCTCGTCGGGGAGAACCCGGCATCGATCTCCTACGTGACGCTCAAGATCAAAACCGCCCATCGGCTTGGCTTCAACGAGGTCCAGGACAACCAGCCGGCGACGATCACGGAGAAGGATCTGCTCGCCCTGATCGACAAATACAATCGGGACGACACGATCAACGGGATTCTCGTCCAGCTGCCCCTGCCCAAGCACATCGACGAAAAGAAGGTCTTGAACGCCATCGATCCGGACAAGGACGTGGACGGCTTCCACCCGGTGAACGTCGGCCGCCTCATGATCGGCGGATCCGAGGTGAAGTTCCCCCCCTGCACCCCGGCCGGCATCCAGGAGCTGATCGTGCGCTCCGGGGTCCCCACCGACGGCGCCGAGGTGGTGGTCGTCGGCCGCTCCAACATCGTCGGCAAGCCGATCGCCAACATGATGCTCCAGAAGGCGAAGGGGGCGAACGCGACCGTCACCGTCATCCACACCGCCACCAAGGACATGGCGGCGCACTGCAAGCGCGCCGACATCCTCATCGTCGCCGCCGGCGTCCCGGGGCTGGTGAAGCCGGAGTGGATCAAGCCGGGGGCCTGCGTGATCGACGTCGGCGTGAACCGCGTCGGCGAAAAGGTGAGCCCGAAGACCGGCCAGAAAGTCGCGATCCTCAAGGGGGACGTCGACTTCGACGCCGCCAAGGAGATCGCCGGGTTCATCACCCCCGTGCCGGGAGGGGTGGGACCGATGACCATCACCATGCTGATGCAGAACACTTTGAAATCGTTGAAATTCAAGCTCGGCATCGCCTAGGCCGCGGCCGATCCCCCTGCGGGTCTCCGCGCGGCGCTTGACAAGGCGCGCAGCGCCGCAATATAGTCGGGCGCCGCGCCGGACCCCCCCCACCCGCATCCCTTCCGGCGCTTCAGGCTTTCACGATATTTCCCGAACGCATTTTCTCAGGGCACGGGCGCCGGGGCGCCGGTGTCGCCAGGGAGCGCGCCGCATGCCGAGGAAAATATCGTTTGTGGTCCTGACGCACACCGGGGCCCCCGCGCGGCAGTTCTGCGCGCCGCGCTGGGCCGTGCGCGGCGCCGCCGTGCTGGCGGCGCTCGTTTTAGCCGGCATCGGCGCGGCGGGCGTCGACTACCTCCAGCTCAAGCGCCACGCCTTCAAGCTCCAAAGCCGCGAGGAGGAGGTGGCGCGGCTGCTCGCCGGCCAACGCGAGGAGGCCGAGCTTCAGAAGCGGCACATCGGCGGGTTCGCCCAGGAGATCAACGGGCTCAGGGAGCGGCTGCTCGCCCTGAACCAGTTCGAGCAGAAAATCCGCGTCATGACGGACCTCGACCGGCGCGTGGAGCCGGTGAATCTCTTCGGGGTCGGCGGGTCGCCGCCGGCGGCCTTGGACCCCGAGGCGGCGATGAGCGGGCAGCGGGCGTCCATGGTGCGCGAAATGTACGGCCAGATCCGCGAGCTGCATCTCGCCGCCGCCCGGCAGGAGAGCGGCTTCAAGGGGCTCGTGGCCCACCTGGAAAAGCAGCGGAGCCTTCTTGCCGCCACCCCCACGATCCGGCCTCTCGACCCGGAGGCCGAATACTGGGAGTCCTCCCGGTTCGACTGGCGCACCTCGCCCTTCACGAACCAGCGCGAATTCCACAAGGGGTTCGATCTCGCGGCGCGCGAGGGAACCCCGATCCTCGCGACCGCCGCCGGGGTCGTGATCTTCGCCGGCAACAAGGGCCCCCTCGGCAAAACGGTGGTCATCGACCACGGCCACGGGATCAGCACCGTCTACGGGCACTGCAGCAAAATCTTCAAGCTCCCCGGTGAAAGGGTCGGCCGCTGGGACACGATCGCCCTGGTCGGAAACACCGGCAGCAGCACCGGACCCCACCTCCACTACGAGGTGCAGCTCCACGGGGTGCCGGTCAACCCGGAAAAATACATTCTCAACTGACCCCCCCCCGCGGCCCCGGCATTCCAGCGGTCCCCCATCCCCCCCCGGCGGGCGCCGGGGCGTTCGATGCGGTCGACCAGACATCCGCCGCCTCAAGCGCCGCGCCGCGCCGGGCCGCGGCCCCCCGGCGCGGTTGGTCCAACGCCGGATAAGGGTTGAGCCGGAACCGATATCTGGTATAATGCAGCTGGATGTTCACCGCGCTGCCGGAGGTTGGCTGCACTCATGTTTCTCAATGTCCTCACCAAGGTTTTTGGAAGCAAGAACGAGCGGGAGATCAAGAAGCTCCAGCCGATGGTCGATCGCATCAACGCCCTCGAACCGGGGATGCAGGCGCTGCGGGACGAGGAGTTTCCCGCGCTCACCGGAAAATTCCGGCAGCGCCTGGAGAACGGCGAGGCGCTCGACGAGCTCCTGCCGGAGGCGTTCGCCGCGGCGCGCGAGGCCGCCCGGCGCACGCTCAGCATGCGCCACTTCGACGTGCAGCTGATCGGCGGCATGGTCCTGCACCAGGGGAAGATCGCCGAGATGAAAACCGGCGAGGGCAAGACCCTCGCCGCGACCCTTCCGGCCTATCTCAACGCCTTGACCGGGCGCGGGGTCCACATCGTGACCGTGAACGACTACCTCGCCCGGCGCGACACGGAGTGGATGGGCCACATCTACCGGTTTCTCGGCTTGAAGGTCGGCACGATCCTCCACGGCCTGACCGACCGCGAGCGCCAGCAGGCCTACGGCGCCGACATCACTTACGGCACGAACAACGAGTTCGGATTCGACTACCTGCGCGACAACATGAAGTTCGACCGCCGCGCGCTCGTCCAGCGCGATCTCAACTACGCCATCGTGGACGAGGTGGACAGCATCCTGATCGACGAGGCGCGCACCCCGCTCATCATCTCGGGGCCGGCGGAGAAGTCGACCGATCTCTACTACCAGGTGAATGCGGTGATCCCGCGCCTGGTGAAGGAGCGCGACTACTCGATCGACGAAAAGGCCCGCACGGTCGTGTTGACCGAGGAGGGGGTGGCCCGCTGCGAGAAGCTGTTGAGTGTCGAAAACCTCTACGACCCGCAGGCGATCGAGATCCTGCACCACATCAATCAGGCCCTGAAGGCCCACACCCTCTTCAAGCTCGACGTCGACTACATCGTCAAGGACGGCGAGGTCATCATCGTGGACGAGTTCACCGGCCGCCTCATGCCCGGACGCCGCTACAGCGAGGGGCTGCACCAGGCGCTCGAGGCGAAGGAAGGGGTCAAGATCGAAAATGAAAATCAGACACTTGCGACCATTACCTTCCAGAACTACTTCCGCATGTACGATAAGCTCGCCGGCATGACCGGCACGGCCGACACCGAGGCCCCCGAGTTCAAGAAGATCTACAACCTGGACGTCGCCGTCATCCCCACCAACAAGCCCATGATCCGGATCGACCACCCGGATGTCATCTACAAGACCAAGCGCGAGAAGTACGAAGCGGTTCTCGACGAGATCGAGGAGCTTCACGCCAAGGGGCAGCCGGTGCTCGTCGGCACCATCTCCATCGATGTCTCCGAGCAGCTCAGCAAGAAGCTCAAGGCGCGCGGCATCCCGCACGAGGTCCTCAACGCGAAGCACCACGAGAAGGAGGCCGAGATCGTGGCGCGGGCCGGGCAGCGGGGGGCCGTGACCATCTCGACCAACATGGCCGGCCGCGGGACCGACATCGTGCTCGGCGAGGGGGTGGTCGATCTCGGCGGGCTCCACATTCTCGGCACCGAGCGCCACGAGGCCCGCCGCATCGACAACCAGCTGCGCGGGCGCTCGGGCCGCCAGGGGGACCCGGGCTCCTCGCGCTTCTACATGGCGCTCGAGGACGATCTGCTGCGCATTTTCGGCGGCGAACGCATCACCGGCATCATGGAGCGGCTCGGCATGGGGGAGGGCGAGCCGATCGAGCACGGGCTCATCAGCCGGGCGATCGAGAACGCCCAGTCCAAGGTCGAGGCCCACAACTTCGAGATCCGCAAGCACCTGCTCGAGTACGACGACGTCATGAACCAGCAGCGCGAGGTGATCTACGGCCAGCGCCGCGAAATCCTGATGGGCAAGGACCTGAAATCCTCGATCCTGGAGATGATCCGCTCCGCGGCGGAGGGGATCGCCGACAGCTTCGCCGACGAGAAGACGCACCCCGAATACTGGGACCTCAAGGCCATCTCCGACGCCGTCTTCAAGCAGTTCAACTTCCGGCCGCGGGGGCTCACCCCGGAAGCCCGCGAGGGCCTCGACCACGACGGCCTGGTCGGCATGCTCGTCGAGGAGGCCACGGCGGTCTACGAAGGGCGCGAGGCGCTCGTCGGAAGCGATATTTTTCGCCAGCTCGAACGGATGGTTATGCTCCAGACGATCGACAGCTTCTGGAAGGACCACCTGCTCTCCATGGACCACCTCAAGGAGGGGATCGGCCTGCGGGGCTACGCCCAGCAGAACCCGCTTTTGGTCTACAAGAAGGAGGGCTTCGAGCTCTTCCAGAACCTGATGGCCCGGATCGAGGAGGAGACCCTCGCCATCCTCTTCCGGGTGCAGATCGGACAGCCCGAAAAGGTCGAGCCGCTCGTCCGCCCCCGCGAGCAGCCGCTCATCTTCTCGGGCAGCGGCGGGGAGCCCCCCCGGCCGGCCGCCAAGCGCAACCCCGACAAGGTCGGCCGCAACGCCCCCTGTCCCTGCGGCAGCGGCCGGAAATACAAGAAGTGCTGCGGACGCTGAACGCCGGCGGGAGCGGGCAGGGCGCTCTCTTTACAAAAACTTGAGGGGATGATTATTATCGACTATAATTTTTAGGGAGGGCCGCCGCGAAATCCCGCGGAAAACCCGCGCCGGGCGCCCCCCCGCAGCAGCATGACCCCGGGCCGCACGCATGAGCGAGAACCGCCCCATCCACGAAGAGTCCACTTCGGTCGAGCGCAGCCAGCAGCTGGATGAACCGCCGCTCTACAAGGTCATGCTGCTGAACGACGACTACACGACGATGGAATTCGTGGTGGATGTCCTCATGCACGTGTTCCACAAGACCGAGCCGGAAGCGACGCGCATCATGCTGAACGTGCACCACCAGGGCGTAGGGGTCTGCGGCGTCTACCCCTACGAGATCGCCGAAACCAAGGTCGACGCCGTCGATCGGCTGGCGAAGGAAAAAGGCTTTCCCCTGAAATGTCTGATGGAAAGAGAATGAGCATGATCAGCAAAGAGCTCTCCGCCACGCTCGGCTTCGCCGTGCGCGAGGCCAAGAAAAGGCGGCACGAGTACGTGAGCGTCGAGCACATCCTCTTCGCCGTGCTCTACGACCAGCGCGGGATCGAGATCGTCGAAAGCTGCGGGGGGAGCGTCGAGAACCTCCTGAACAACCTCGAGAGCTTCTTCGAGGAGAAGATCGAGAAGATCCCCGAGGGCAGCGAGTACGTCCTGCAGCAGACCATCGGCTTCCAGCGCGTGATCCAGCGCGCCGTCAGCCACGCCCGCTCGGCCGACAAGACCGAAGTGACGGTGAGCGACATCCTGGCCTCGATCTTCCTCGAAAAGGAGTCCCACGCGGAGTACTTCCTGAGCGCCGAAGGGGTGACCCGCCTCGATGTCCTGAACTACATCTCCCACAAGGTGGGCAAGGGCGCCCAGCCGGAGCGCGAGGAGCGGCCCGCGCGGCACGGCGAGGAGGACCGCCGCCGCCGCAACGACCCGCTCGAGGCCTTCACCACCGACCTCGTCAAGCGGGCGCAGCAGGGCAGGCTCGACCCGCTGATCGGGCGCGAGAGCGAGCTCGAACGGACGATGCAGGTGCTCTGCCGCCGGCGCAAGAACAACCCGGTCTTCGTCGGCGACCCCGGCGTGGGCAAGACCGCGCTCGCCGAGGGGCTCGCCCAGAGGATCGCCGCCGGGACGGTCCCGGAGCTCCTGAAGGAGGTCCACATCTACGCCCTCGACCTGGGCGGGATGCTCGCCGGGACCAAGTTCCGGGGCGATTTCGAGCAGCGCCTGAAGGGGGTCATCGCCGAGCTGAAGCGCCGGCCCAATTCGATCCTCTTCATCGACGAGATCCACACCATCGTGGGGGCCGGGGCGACGAGCAGCGGCTCGATGGACGCCTCCAACATCCTCAAGCCGGTCCTGACCAGCGGGGAGATCCGCTGCATCGGCTCCTCGACCTACGAGGAGTACAAGAACCACTTCGAGAAGGACCGCGCGCTCTCGCGGCGCTTCGAGAAAATCGAGATCGCCGAGCCGCCGGTCGCCGAGTGCTTCCAGATCCTGAAGGGGCTGCGCAGCCGCTACGAGGAGCACCACGGCATCGAATACACCGACGCCGCCCTCAAAGCCGCGGTGGACCTCTCGGCGAAGTACCTGAACGACCGCTACCTGCCCGACAAGGCGATCGACGTCATGGACGAGGCCGGGGCCTTCGTGCGCCTCGCCGGCAATCCGTCGCGCAAGAAGATCAACCCCGCGGACATCGAGAAGATCGTCGCCAAGATGGCGCGCATCCCCACCCAGAGCGTCTCGACCTCCGACCGCAGCAAGCTCGAGAACCTCGAGGCGCGCCTGAAGTCCGTCGTTTTCGGCCAGGACGACGCCATCCGGACGCTCGTCACCTCGATCAAACGCTCGCGCGCCGGGCTGGGAATTCCGGGCAAGCCGATCGGCTGCTTCCTCTTCACGGGGCCGACGGGCGTCGGCAAGACCGAGGTCGCGCGGCAGGTGGCGCTCATCCTCGGGGTCGAGTTCATCCGCTTCGACATGAGCGAGTACATGGAGAAGCACGCCGTCGCCCGGCTGATCGGGGCCCCGCCGGGCTACATCGGCTTCGACCAGGGCGGGCTGATGACCGACGCCATCCGCAAGCACCCCCACTCGGTGCTGCTCATGGACGAGATCGAGAAGGCCCACCCGGACCTCTTCAACATCCTGCTGCAGGTCATGGACCACGCGACCCTCACCGACAACAACGGCAAGAAGGCCGATTTCCGCAACGTCATCCTCATGATGACCTCGAACGCCGGCGCCCGCGAGATGAGCACGCAGACCATCGGCTTCGCCGACGGGAGCAAGGATGCCGGCTCCAAGGGGCGCCGCGCGGTCGAACAGATGTTCAGCCCGGAGTTCCGCAACCGCCTGGACGACACGATCGGCTTCAACGCCCTCACCCCCGAGATCATGGAGCGCGTGGTCGACAAGTTCATGGCCGAGCTGAGCGGCCAGCTCGCCGCCAAGAAGGTGACGATCGACTACTCCGCGGCGGTGCGCTCCTGGCTCGCCAAGAAGGGCCACGATCCGCGCTTCGGCGCGCGGCCGCTGGCGCGCGTGATCCAGACCGAGGTCAAGAACCACCTCTCCGACGAAATCCTCTTCGGCCGCCTCCAGAAGGGCGGCGCCGTGCACCTCGAGCTCGAAGACGAGAAGATCGTGCCGCGCTTCGATTGAGTCGGCATGCCGGTTTTTGCGCTGTCCGCGGAGCACGCCTTCCCCCCGCCGCATCTGGCGACGCCGGAGGGGCTGCTCGCGGTCGGAGGCGACCTGAGCGAGGGGCGGCTTCTCGCGGCCTACCGGCAGGGGATCTTTCCCTGGTACTCCGAGGGCGAGCCCATCCTCTGGTGGTCCCCCGACCCGCGGCTCGTGCTCTACCCGCAGGAGTTCCACCGCTCGCGGTCGCTCGACCGGGTGATCCGGCGGGGGGCGTTCACGGTCACCTGCGACCGGGCCTTCGAGGAGGTGATCGCCGGCTGCGGCCGCGGGCGGCGGGAGTCGGGAGAGGGGACCTGGATCGTCCCCGAAATGGCCGCGGCCTATTGCCGGCTGCACCGCTCGGGCTACGCGCACTCGGTCGAGGCCTGGCGCGGGGCGGAGCTCGCCGGGGGGCTCTACGGGGTTGCGCTCGGCCGCTGCTTTTTCGGGGAGTCGATGTTCAGCCGGGCCGCCAACGCCTCCAAGGTGGCCCTCGCGGCCCTGGTCGCGCTCCTGATCCGGCTGGACTTCGCGCTGATCGACTGCCAGGTGACCACCGGGCACCTGCTGCGGATGGGGGCGCGCGAAATCCCGCGCCGCCGTTTTCTGGTCGAGATGAAACAGGCGCTCGCCGCGCAGACGATCCGCGGGTCTTGGTCAAAACTTTAACTTCATGGGATCAACCATGCCGGATCCATGTGTATTCTGCGACATCGCCTCGGGGTCGACCGATACGCCGATCCTCCACGCGACCGACAACCTCGTCGTCTTCCGTGACATCCGCCCCGTCGCGCCGGTGCACCTGCTGATCGTGCCCCGCCGGCATATCCGCAGCGTGAACGAGCTGACGCCCGCGGACGGCCCGGTATTGGCCGAGATGTTCATGGCCGCCCGGGAGATGGCCGCGCGCGAGGGGGTCGCCCGCTCCGGCTACCGCCTCTTCATCAACGTGGAGCGCGGCGGCGGGCAGGTGATCTTCCACCTGCACCTGCACCTCGTGGCCGGCTTCAAACGGTGAACCCGGCGGGCGTCTACATCCACGTCCCCTTCTGCCGCCGCAAGTGCCCCTACTGCGACTTCCATTCGACGACCGAGATCGGCCGCATGCCGGAATACCTCGCGGCCCTCGGCCGCGAGATCGCGCTCGCCGAACCGCTCGAGGCGGCCTGCGACACGATCTATTTCGGGGGAGGGACCCCTTCGCTCCTGGAGCCGGATGATGTCGGCCGGATCATCGGTGCGCTGCAGGGGCGCTTGCGCTTCGAGGCGGCGGTCGAGATCACCCTCGAGGCGAACCCCGGGACGCTTGCGCCCGGGCGGTTGAAAGGCTACCTCGAAGCCGGGGTGAACCGCCTGAACATCGGGGTCCAGTCGTTCCGCCTCGAGAACCTCCGCTTCCTCGGCCGCATCCACACGGCCGCCGATGCCGCGCAGTGCCTGGAGCAGGCGCGGGCGGCGGGCTTCGAAAACCTCGGGCTCGACTTGATCTACGGGCTGCCCGGCCAGGGGCGGGAGGATTGGCGCCGCGACCTCGACGCCGCGCTGGAGCACCGCCCGGAGCACATCGCCTGCTACCTGCTGACCGTCGAACCCGGCACCCCGCTGGCCGCCGGGCTGGCCGAAGGCCGCTTCCGGGCGGCCTCGGAGGCGCGGCAGGCCGAGCTCTTCCTTTTTACCTCCGAGTACCTGGAGGCGGGCGGCTACCGGCACTACGAGATCTCGAATTTCGCCCGCCGCGACCCGAGCGCAGGCGGCGGGGAGCGCATTTCGCGGCACAACGCCAAGTACTGGTCGCGCGCCCCCTATCTCGGCTTCGGTCCGGCGGCCCACTCCTTTGTCCCTCCCCGGCGATGGTGGAACCTCAAGGAGACGGCGCGCTACGCCGCCCGCCTGCGCGCAGGGGCTCTGCCGCGGGAGGGCGGCGAGATCCTCGACTCCGGACAGGCGATGCTCGAGGCGCTCATGCTGGGGCTGCGGACCGCCGCGGGGATCGATCCGGCGGAGTTCGGGCGCCGCTTCGGGATCGACTTCGAGGAGGTCTTCGGGAGAGCGGCGGCGGGGCTCGCCGCGCAGGGGCTGCTCGTGCCATCCGGCGGCCGGATCGCCCCGACCCGCCGCGGCATGCTGTTCCACGATACGCTCTGCGCGGCGCTCGCCGCGCAGGCCCCATGAGCGGTCAGCCCTTGCGCAGCTTGCGGATGTCCCCCACGCGCAGCGTCACGTTTTTCGAATCGAAGTACTCGAGAAGCGGGATCAGGAACTTGCGCGGGGCCCCGCCGGTCATCTCCTTGAAGTGCGCCGGGGTCATCTCCGCGCTCTGCTCGAAGAACTTGACCAGGCGCTGCCGCAGGGAGTCGATGGCCGCGGCGTCGAAGAAGAGGTCCTCCTTGGTGCGGACGATCAGCCCCTCGTCGATCAAGAGGTTCAAGACGTCCTTCGCCTGGGCGGGGTCGGCGGAGAGGCTCGCCACGATCTCGCGGAAAAACGGCGGCTGCAGCCCGCTTTCCCGGTAGATCGCGAGGATCTTGCGCCGCAGGGTCGCCTCGTCGCCGGCGAGCGAGACCTTGTGGGCGGCGAGGCGCACGGTCTTGTCCTCCTGGACGATCAGGCCGTCCTTGACCATCTGGTTGAGCACCAGGCTGAAGAGCTTGGGGTCGGCGTTCGGCGGGAACTTGCTCTTGAGCTCCTCCTTGAGCATCCCGGACTTCAGGGGGAAGGCCTTGTGGTAGGCTTTGAGGCCCGCGCTCGTCCCGGCGATCAGGGCATCGAAGCTCTTGCGGTGGACGTAGCTGCGGGCCTCCTTGTCCACCAGGACGAGCGTGCGGCCGCTCAGCATGGGCTGCAGCGCGGCCTCGAGCTGCTTGTCGGTCAGGTTCGTCATGAGCCGCAAGTCGGCGAACGACACCCCCGCCGCGCCGCTCGCCTCGGCGTGCAGGGCGATCAACCCCTCCGGAGGGCTCGTGAGGATCCCTTTCAGCCCGGCGATGGTCTCGGGCCGCAGGCGCTTGTGCTTGGGCGGGATGGGGTTCAGGACCTGGCCGCCGCCGATGGTGCGCACCGGCGAGTAGCTGCGCACGACGTAATGGTCGCCCTTGACGAGCGCGACCGGCGTGTCGAGCCGCAGCTGCGCCACCGTGGACTCCCCGGGCTTGATCTCGTCGCTCTCGAGCAGGATGAGGTTCCCCAGGATCTCGCTCGTCCCGGTGTGGAAGCGCACGCGGGTGCGGTTCTTCGCCGGCTTGGCGCAGCTCGCCAGGTAGTGCAGGCTCACGTCCACCATGTAGCTCGGCTTGAGGGCGCCGGGGCTGGCCAAGACCTCCCCGCGCTGGACCGCCTCCCGGTCGAGGCCCTGGAAGTTGATCGCCGTGCGCATGCCCGCGGCGGCCGCCGGGACGCTCTGGTTGTGGACCTGGATCCCGCGGACCTTGGAGGTGACCCCCGAGGGGTAGACCATGATCGCATCGCCCACCTGGACCTTGCCCGAGACGAGCGTCCCGGTGATGACGGTGCCGAAGCCCTTCATCGTGAAGACCCGGTCGACCGGCAGGCGGAAGAGGGTGGAGGGGGGGCGCTCCGGGATCTCGCGGCTGATCGCGTCCAGGGCTTGCACGAACGCCTCCAGGCCCTCGCCGGTGACGGCCGAGACGGGGACGATCGGGGCGTTTTCGAGGAAGGTCCCCCGCACGAAGCTCTGGACATCGTCCCGGGCGAGCTCGAGCATCTCCTCGTCGACCATGTCGATCTTGGTCAGGACCACCAGGCCGTGGCGCACGCCGAGCAGCGTGCAGATCTCCAGGTGCTCGCGGGTCTGGGGCATCACCCCTTCGTCGGCCGCGATCACCATGGCGACGATGTCGATCCCGGTCGCCCCGGCCACCATGTTCTTGACGAACTTTTCGTGGCCCGGGACGTCCACGACGCCGAGGTGCTGACCGTTCGGCAGGTCGAGGTGGGCGAAGCCGAGCTCGATCGTGATCCCGCGCTCCTTCTCCTCCTTCAGGCGGTCGGTGTCGATGCCCGTAACGGCCCGCACGAGCGAGGTCTTGCCATGGTCGATGTGGCCGGCCGTTCCCAGGATGATCTGTTTCACCCCTGATTCCCTCCCCGCCGCCTCTTTTAGGATTTGCGCCGGTGGCGCAGGTACTCCGCGAAATAGGCGAGCCCCACCAGGATCGCGGCCAGCCCGGCGACATACATCGGTCCGGCCTCCCCGCGGAACATCCGCGTGATGACGATCGCGACGGCGACCCCCAGCACGGCCCGGATGAAAAAAAGGATGAACGGGTGCATCGCGGCCTCCCTCCCGGCTCCCCCGGTTCGCCCAGCGCGGGTTTCCCGGCAATCGAGCAGCCTCTTTTTAGTGGAATTCGCTGGCGCTTTCAACTCCCCTTTTCCGGACAAAAGGCCCGCAGGCTGACGACCGATAATCGGTGGGCATTGCCAGCGCCGGATCACGGACGGATGGATCGTTCGTCCTCGGCCGGCCACGCCCGGCCCGGGCGGGCCGCAGGAATCTTATTGATCTGCGGCCGGGAATCTGCTAAAGCGTCAGACCGATAATTCGGTTCGGCTTGCGGTGGGTGTAGCTCAGCTGGCAGAGCACCGGGTTGTGGCCCCGGTTGTCGTGGGTTCAAATCCCATCACTCACCCCACTTTTTGCGCCCGTAGCTCAGTTGGATAGAGCGCCGGACTTCGAATCCGTAGGCCGGGGGTTCGAGCCCCTCCGGGCGCGCCAGGAAAATCAGGGGGTTGCAGATTCAGGTCTGCAGCCCCTTGCGTTTTGGTGAAGAAAGGCCGCCGCTTCCAATCGGGAAAGTCCCATCGCGGGGATGGCCGCACGCGGAGGGCGGCAGCCTCACGGCTTGACCCGGCTCTTTTCCTGTGCCAACCTGACTGCGGGCGGGCGGAAGTTTTCCGCATCACGAGGGCAAGGGGGGGCCTGCGCATGCACCAGACGGGTCGCTTGAT